>NZ_RHOC01000002.1 GCF_003946145.1 Levilactobacillus huananensis | reverse complement strand
AGCTTCATATACCTACTATAATTCAAAAAAGCTCTGTAAAACCAAATCGGTTTTACAGAGCTAATCTTAGTATGTTTAAGTAACCTAATTTTAGTGATTGAATTTTTTGACCAGTCGTTTTGATGGCCGTGCTAACCGAATCAATCCCGCTGTGAGTCCAATACTGATAGCAACCATCACAGCACCAAAGAACGGCGTCCATCCTAGTCCAACCTGACTCGTCACTTGACCACCGATACCAGAACCCAAGGCGATCCCCACATTAAAGGCTGAGATGTTTAAGGCCGAAGCCATCGTGATATCATCCGGTGTGTACCTTTCAGCCAATTGTACGATATACAATTGCAGACCGGGCACATTCATGAAGGCGAAGAACCCCATGGCTAAGACCGTTAGGAGACCTAACCAATGGCTGCTTGCCGTAAAGGCCAAGATCACCAGCGTTACGAAAAGACCTGTGAACATTTTCAACAGTGCTGACAACGGCTTCTTGTTAGCCCAACGACCACCTAATGTGTTCCCCAAAGCAACCATCAACCCATAAACGACCAAAATAACTACGACAGCGCTACTAGACCAACCCATCTTTTGCTCCAACAATGGTGACAGGTAAGTGTAAGCGACGAAAGTTCCCCCGTAACCCAGTGCCGTTACCAATAGCGCTAACAACAGTTGTGGATTCCCCAGTACGCGCAAGACGCCCTTGGCGGTTGCCTTACTTGGCAGTGGTAATTCACGTGGAACCAAGATGTAGTCCGCAATCAAACCGATCAAACCGATCGCACTAATAAAGATAAAGGACCAGCGCCAGCCACCAAGTTGACCAATCATGGTCCCCATTGGCACACCAGTAACTGTAGCTACCGTCAGTCCGGTAAACATCACGGCAATGGCTGAAGCTCGTTTAGAAGGAGCCACGACGTCGGCCGCAATCACTGAAGCCACCGTCATAAAGATCCCATGAGCCAAAGCCGCAATCACCCGACCACCTAGAAGAATCGTAAAGGTTGGGGCAAAGGCCGCCACTAAGTTTCCGGTGATAAAAAGTAACATGATAATAACCATTAAGGTGTGACGATTAATCTGACCAGTCAAGAGCGTCATGACTGGCGCACCAATCATGATCCCCATTGCATAAACAGAAACCGTCAATCCTGCCTGCGCCATGCTAACGTGGAAACTTTGAATCAACATTGGAATCAACCCGACACTGATAAATTCGGTCGATCCGATAGCAAAGGCACTCACAGCGAGTGCAAGTAATGTGAATGTTGCTGAAATTTTCTTTTGTTTTGTCATAATACCCTCCTCAGATTGCGTACGTGATAAATATTGATTATACTGGCTAATAACTAGAGAACAAGAACCCACTTTAAAGTGCCCTACTTACCAAAAAGTAACCATCTACGAGGAGAACCGCTTTATGCCTACCAAGACCTATCACATTGGCGTCGAAGCCACCATGGAAATCATCGGTGGCAAATGGAAATCAATCATTCTGTGTCACTTACGTCATCAGACCATGCGAACCGGGGAATTATCTCGAGCTATTCCCCAAATTTCGCAAAAAATGTTGACGCAACAACTCCGCGAATTGGAGACTGCCAACATCGTTTCTCGCCACGTCTTTCACCAAGTTCCACCAAAGGTTGAATATGCCTTGACAGACTATGGCGAAAGTCTCTCGGGAATCCTCCACGAACTCTGTGTCTGGGGGGAAGACAACATCGATCGCCGTCAAGCTGATGGTGAAAAAATCACTCTCCTGAGTCGTGATGATATCTAAAACGCTTCATTAATTAGGATTAAGAATTTAACCTTTTTGCAATTTTTGGTGGTAACCCTCCCAGATCTCGGTATAATAGGAGTCGTTGCCAAATTACTGTTTACTAATCTTACATACTTTACGGAGAAGGAAAAATTATGCACGTTTTCATTAACATCGTGCCGCAAGCACAGTTGGACTGGGCCAAACTCAGTTCTCTCATCGAAGAGCTCGCCAACCAAAGCTTTGCTGCCACGACGCTGAACTTACAACTACCAACTGAACAATCACTAACGGCCGAACAACAGGCCCAAGCTGCCAGCTGGCATCTCTCAGTCAATGACCTGAATCTGCCATCGACCCCTCACAACTATCTCCTTAATCTACGCGAGACGGATCATGTTTTACCAGGGGCCTTGCAACAATGGGATCAGCTGGCAACACAACATCCCGGCAGCCTAATTAGTCTAGCAGCCTTCGAGACAACTCAGAACCTCGACGACCAGATCACGGCCTATTTTGCCGAATATGAGTCGTCTGCCACTCAGCAGACTTTTCAGACTTTGACTTCGACCACACCCACAACGCCAACGGAACGACAGATGACGTTATGGGCACGTCAAAGTTATAGCATTCAAACTGATTTGCAAACCGTTGGTCGCCTGACCCAACGTCTTCGTCCTACCGGATTACTCTTACCCGTCACGTTACTGGAGCACGACCTGCCCCTAGTTTCCATCGCGCAGGCTTTTCATGTGCTCCAACTCAGCCAAGATGTCTTACGGCTCCACGTGCCGACGATCCAACGACAGATCTGGGCAGAAGCCACGCCAGTTGCCTGGCTTGATGAATTACAACGCATCGACGTGCAGTCGCTCGGCGTGATGTGGCAACCCGTCTTCACAGAGTATTTCCAGCGTCAGCTGAACACCCTGTTAGACACTGCTGGCAAAAAAAATCTCAGTGCGGCCGATCATGTTCAGCTTCTGAGTCGGATTAAAGAACTCATTACCCCACCAACCAAGGTTTGGTCACGGTTAGGGCTCTTGCGGATGGTGTCACCTCAGATGGCACATCGGCTGTTTTATTAGGAGGTTGTCATGAAATTTAGTTTAATCACACCCTGTCAAACGGGTGAACTACATCAACTATTAGCCCTACGGCAAAACTTAGTCCGCCAAACGACCCACGACTTCGAGTGGATTATCGCGCTCAACGCGCCTCTCGATTTCACTGAGTCAGAGTGGCAGGTGCCTTTCAAGGTCCGTCAAGTGTCCTTTGATGGCAATACCATGGGTTCGGCCCGCAATGCGGCCGTGGCTGCGGCAACCGGTGATTGGTTAGTCTTTGTGGATAGCGATGACTTTCTGGTCCCAAGTGCTTTGGCGGAAATGGCAGCAATTAATCCTGCCGCGGATACCTTGGGAGACTTGAACCAATACCCCACTTACGAACCACAATCGTCATTTCTCAACAGTTTGGAGCAGACAGAAGCCTTGGACACCCTACCGAAATGGGGGGGTGCCAAGCGTCGTGCGCCTAAGAACTTTGCCTTAAACTTTGACCCTGTCGTTACGCAACAACTGCCAGATGCATCAGCGGTTGACGCCAATGCATTGAACTGGCTGGAACACAAATACGTTCAGTTGCTTGGTGACACGCGTTGGGATCAATTTAACCGCCAAATTAAACTGACGGGTAAGGTGATCGATCGTAAACTGGTTCAGGACCATGCCATTCAATTCATGCCTGATAACCAACTCTACCCCGATTTTCCGTTCTTAGTTCAGGTTATGGCCTTAACTAGCTCTTATCTTCGATTAGCTACGCCGCACTACATTCGGGTCAAACATAACGATCCCATCAATCAACCGTCAATTCATCAACTTGAAGTCGGCACACGATGGCAACAACGGGTGGCCGCTTGGCAAGCCAGTCTAGACCTCATTAAAGACGACGATCTCCACTTTGCCTTCAGTCGGTATACCTTATTACGGTTGCACCGATTCCTCTATCAAGCCTTGGCCACCAGTTCACCTGTAACGGTGACTGACGTGCCCGCCTTGATGAACGACTTGCACCGCTATCTGAAGGACACGGATGCCGCCGCATACGGCGATGTCTCGTTCCTCAGTCGGCAAATCTTACATCACATTCGGCGACAACCAACTTGCCCACAATCTCGAATCAACGGGTTAGTGCGGTTACGACAGTTGAACCGGGTACTCCATCATCACGGTCGAGGTCTCACCCGTCTGTCTTACATCTGGTGGTTTACCAAGATGCCAATCAAACCACGAGTTATCATTTACGAATCCTTCCTGGGGCGGAACTTCTCAGATAGTCCTAAGGCCATCTATAATTACATCCAGGAAAACTACCCGGGTAAATTCAAACACGTCTGGATCATGAATCCAGATGTTGAAGACACCCCTGCCGATCGGCCAGATACCATCGTGGTCAAGCGTTTTGGTTGGCGTTATATGTACTATCTTGCAACATCTAAATACCAAGTGATCAACATGCGACAACCCCAGTGGTTCATTAAGCGCCCCGGAACCAAGTTCCTGTCCACTTGGCATGGAACCCCGTTGAAGCACTTGGTCTTCGATATGGATAATGTGGCCAGTGCCAACCCGATGTACAAGGCAATCTTCTTCTCTCAATCTCGTCAATGGGATTACCTCGTCACTGCCAACCAGTTTTCCGTCGACGTCTTCGAACATGCCTTCATGTACCCAGAAAACCAAATGTTGAAGTCAGGTTACCCGCGTAACGATATCTTAAGCGCTCCGGACAAGGATGACCGGGCACGTCAGATTAAGGAACAACTGGGGATCCCGCTCGACAAAAAGATCATCCTCTATGCGCCAACTTGGCGTGACGATGACTACTACGGTGTCGGGGATTACAAGTTCACCTTAAAGCTCGACATCCAACGTTTGAAACGAGAACTTGGCGATGACTACGTGCTGGTCTTACGGACCCACTACTTCATCACGGAGCACCTGGACACAACTGGCTTTGGAGACTTCGTTTATAACGAATCTAGTTACGACGATATCGCCGAGCTCTATCTGATTGCCGATGTGCTCATCACCGACTACTCCAGTGTATTCTTCGACTACGCCATCCTGCGACGCCCTATTCTGTACTTTGTTTACGATTACGAAAAGTACGGGAGTGTCTTGCGAGGCTTCTACCTCGACATGGAAAAGGATCTCCCAGGACCACTGTTGAAGACCAACGACGATGTCTTGTCGGCCCTGCACAACCTGCCTAAGGTTGAACAGGAATACGCCGGTGCTTACCAACGTTTCAGCGATCGCTTTAACAACTGGGAAGACGGCCATGCCAGTCAACGCGTTGTTGATGCCTTCTTTGACAAGGAAGATTTGAAGTAACCTCTTTTAAAGAGTTAAACCGTCAAACAGTGCTTTCTAGACTGTTTGGCGGTTTTTTGTCTACCGAATCTTGAAGTCAAAAAAGACATTCAATTCATTTGGAATTGAATGTCTATGTTTCAAAATAGGCCTGTCAAATACAGACTTTTCTGGTCGGTTACCTTATCTGACTTTATTTCACAGAACTGATACTATGTATTTTATCACTCGTCATCCGTAAAATCGTAAATTATATCACCATCTTCAGCCGTGTATAGATGACGATTCGTATTTTGTGGATTCGCAAGTTCAACCTGGACGTCTTTTAAATTCGTCGGCATCAGTGGTGACATGGCTGTAGAAATCTTCTTTAGCTTGGTAAGATAAGGATCCATATCATCCGTTTCATCATAGCCATTCGTCATATCATAAGCTATATCATAAAGATCCGTATCCTCATCTGCTTCTATTGTTAACACATTATCACTCTTGCTGTAACTTACCGTGGCGGAATTACCTAAATATTTTGAGGTTACGTCATCACCAATATTGGCAATCTCTTGTTCTGTTAAATTATCTCGCTTATACGTGTTATACCCATTATATCCGGCTACGCCAAGGAGGATCAGGACGATTGCCCCTACCACGATCCAGACGGTCTGAGAATCTCCGGCTGCTTTCGCTACTGTCTGTGACAGCGTAGTGGCTGGCTGCTTGGCAACTGCTGTCTGAACGTTAGACGCCGTTGTTTCCGTAGTCGATGCTTCCGGTTGTTGCGGTACTGATGAAGCCGGCACGCCTTTTGAATCTTGATCTGTTGGGACATCTACGTCAGGAGTAGCCGCTGAGGCTTTCGGCGTATCACTAGTCACTGTATCTGTCGACGATGCTGAAGCCGCCGTTGGTGCCGCATCTGGCGTGGTTGCCTGTGGGGCCGCTGACTTTACATTAGACACGGGCGTTGCCCCCGCTGTTGGAGCTACCGGCGTCTCTCGCGGAGTAACGGATTCGATCTCTGGTTGCTTCGCGCCGCAATTGGTGCAGAACTTTTGTCCAGCTTTTAATTGATGGCCACAGTTGATACAAAACTTCATTTTCAACACTCCCATTAAGTTAATTTCTCTTCTCGTAGCTCGCAAATTTCACGTAAACCAGCGTTAATTAACACTAAAACCGTCACCCAAGCTACTGCGATCAGGACGCCTGACTTCACTAGACTAGGTAATGGTATGGGCATGTCCCATAATGCATGTAAGGTCACAGCCAACACATAAAACCGGACGAACCGCCCATTTTGAAAGGCATTCGCAGCTAATGGCTGATCGCCCTTCACCATGACTAACGCGGCCCCACTAATGGCTCCCCACAGCGTATGGGTTCCTAACGAATCTATGGCCCGTAAAAGTAACACCCATAGGCCATAATCTTGGGCATAGCCAGCTGTTTCAAAAGCCGCAAAACCCGCACCGATTGCCGCGCCAATCAGTAGTCCATTTAAGATGAATTGCGCTTGCGTTCGCTTGACGTAGTAGGCGATAATGACGAGCTTCCCAGTCTCCTCGACGATGGCAATCAGGATTGCCGCCACAATCGTCATATTTTGGACGTTGATGAATTGGTAAAGAACCATACTGGTTAGAACCGAAGCGACCCCACCCACCATAAAGATCTTGGTCACTTTAAAAATACTGAGATTACGGAACGTATTAATTTCAAAAAACATAATTAACAGGGAAAATGGAACGGCTAAGGCACTAATGAATATTAACCCGTTGTACATCTTCTCCCCATTAAAGATAAACAAGCTTCCCGCTAAAATGGCGATCGTCAGGCCAAATACGGCTAACACTCGCGTAAACAACCAGGGTTGAACCGGAGAATCACTGACAGCGGTCAAAGATGGCGTCGTCGTTTCGGTTCCCCCGATGAAGAGTGTTTCGGCTTCGGCCTCTGTATGCGTTTTAAACACCTGGCTAAACATACTACCTAGCTGGATGGGCACCTTACGCCGTTGCCCGGTCCAACTATTGAGTTGTGCGGTCGCTGAATCCAAAAGGTTAGGACTTGAACTTGCCTTCGCTTTTGCCTGTGGCGCGGCTGAAGAAGCCGGCTGAAAAGCGCGCAAATCACGCCCACAGTATGGACAAAAATTCAGTCCCAGCCTCACAGGTTGCCCACAATTCGGACAAAAGAAATTAGAATTCATGGCTAACTCCTAACCAAAACGATTGGCTTGTTGATCACCGGGCGTGAAGAGTAAAACTAAAAGATAAATGCTCCCAACGACTGGAAGAAAGGCCCAAAAATAGTAAACTCCTGAATGGTTTGTATCATGAAGACGCCGAACGGCACTAGTAATACCTGGCAGAACAAATACCAAGCCGACCAGGAAAAAAAGTGTCGCGCTATCAATGCTGTATGCCACCGCATAACCAAGCATTGTGATAATTGATATACCCACAGCAGATAACCAATAATTGGCAAGACTCATTCGACCATCGAACTTAGCGTATCCCTGAAAATACTGTTTTACTGCCCCAACGAAGCCCAGATTACTTTGGTAATCGACAGCACCACTACCTGTTGCCTGAGGTATAGGCGCTGACATGGTTGCTTGTTGCTGAAATTGTGTTTGCGGCTGTACTTGCTGTTGTGGCGCTGGCTGCACAGATGCACTCGCTGCTGGCGCTGCCGGTGTTCCCTTTACCTGTAAATCAAACCCACAGTTTGGGCAAAAACGAGCGCCTGCCTTAACTGCCGTGCCACACTTTGGACAAAAATTCATCATCTTACCTCCGTCATTTTGTTTAACTTTTGTGAACACTCATAACTGAAGAGATCATTATCTTGACTGTACCCATTCTTATTCGTCTTTGTGACCGCTACATCAGGATTACTAAGGCAATGGCAAAACCGCTATTTACCTAGACTTCTGCCAGTTTGAATTCATAAAAGCTAACTTAATTATAAGTATAAGTCTCATGTTTTACTTTTGCAATCACAATTTGTGCAGCAAAAGCCCAGAATCTAGGGATCCGTTGCTATACTAGTTAGATACAAACGGGGTGAGAACGATGCAGGATTTAACATTTGGCGAGTAATTAAGAAAGATCCGTCATGGTAAGGGTGACTCTGTGCGTAAAGTCGCTTTATATGCAGGAATTTCGGCATCATATTATTCCCAGATTGAAAACAACAAGCGGCAGATCCCCAAACCCAATACCCTACGCAAAATTGCCAAAGGGTTACGTATTTCAGAGACTCAGATTTTCGAACTCGCCAATTTGATTCCTGACGAACTTGAGGAAAATAAGTCATCCGCCGAAACGCCATCAGGCTCCAGACTTAATATGATGGATCATCCTCTCGACTTGTCAGGCACTGCCACCCCACTTATTCCAATTAACGATACGCAAACGAAATTACGCGTTCCTGACAACACAGAAGTCTTCAACAAACTACCCGTTCGAGATGCCAAGGAACCTGTTGTGGCTTGGCTCAAGGTCACCGATACCAATTTAATGATGCTCGGAATTCTACAAAATGATTTGGTCGTCGTCGATTCGGCGAAAGACGCTTGTCAACTATCTTCTGAACAGGCCAAGCTGATTGCCATCAATCTTAGGCCCGGCAAAACCACTATCCGGCGCGCCCTGCCAGTTGCGGATGGCCAGGTATTACTCACCACCGGTTTCCCGACAGAAAAGTCGGTATTCCTTCCTCGTGACGAATTTGAGACCAAACTGGCTGGTGCCGTTATTAATCTCTATCGCGACATTCGCTAGACGCTATGAGTAACATATACCGACAATTAAAAAACAGCGTGCTCACTGAGACAAAGTGATCACGCTGTTTCGCTTTTACAAATTAATCTTAACGACGATAGTTTTCTTTTAAAAAGTCTGGTAATGACTGTGCCGAGTGTCCCATGATATCGGCATAGTCATCCGTCGTGGTGTCCAACAGACCCATAGCCCCACCAGCATACATGGATGACAACATGTGCCCCTCATGACCTTCATTGTAGAGTTCCCCAAATTCGGCGTTACCCACTGGTGCGTAACCAATCTTTTCCCCTGAGACAGTCGAGAGAACCTCGGCCAATTCGGGCATGGTATAAGCCCGATCTTGGGTCAATGTATACATAGAACGCGTCCATAAGGCTGGTGTGACGGTAATCTTGGCAAAGGCTGCGGCACTATCAGCCAAACTGATGAAGCTCAAAGCCCGATCGGCCATTGGGTAAATGACGTTTTGCCGTTCGATTAATTCTGGTAAATAAGGAACCAAGGGATCTGCATACAGCGCATTACGAACAATCGTGTAGCTCAGGTCACTTGAGGCCAACCGACGTGGCACGTAGCCATAGAATGCCGATAAATCAAAAGGATTGTTGGCTTGGTCCGCAATAAAGCCCATAACCACCAAGTGCCCGACCTTGACCTGGGTCGCAGCCGTAATGACGTGTTCAAATTCAGTAACCCGGCTGAAGCTATCATGACTCTTGCTAGGCACATAGACCGCAACGTCCGCCCCATCCAGGGTCGTCGCTACGGTCGCTGGTTCGGTGTAATCTAATGGTTTAATCGTCATACCTTGTTCAGCATAGTCCTGGGCCTTGCTAGGGGTATGAACGCCCAGCGTTAAGCTCGTTGGGGCAACTAATTTAGTCAAATGATCCACAATCTGTCGACCAAGATGGCCGGTGGCTCCCGTAACAACAATTTTCAACTTAAACACGCCTTTCCTTTTCTGTTACTTTAAAAGTAACACCTTAATCTCACTAAGTCAACTTTCTTATTGAAATCTCATTTTTCTCTCCCTTCAACCTAATGGTTGTTTTATAATGGGAGCAGGATGGTTAATCCTAAAATTAGTTTCTTTAAGGAGTGAGTCATGTGGTTGAACAATTAGCGAATAAAGTGGCTATCGTTACCGGGGCAGGGTCTGGTAAAGGCCAAGCCATCGCGGAACTCTTCGCCCACGAGGGAGCCAAAGTCGTCGCCGCAGATAGCAACGCCGAACGACTGGATCAAGTCGTGTCAAAGATTAAAGATGCTGGCGGTGAAGCCGTGGCTGCCGTCGCCGACGTGACGAAGGAATCCGACGTCGAAGATATGGTTCAGACCGCCGTTAAGCAATACGGTCATCTCGACATTCTGGTTAACAATGCCGGCATGCTCGACAAGCTCGCTCCCGTGGGTACCCTCACCAACGAGCTTTGGGATCAGGTCATGACGGTCAACACGACCAGCGTGATGATTGCTACTCGAGAAGCCCTGAAACTCTTCACGGAGCAAAAACACGGCGTCATCTTAAACATCGCTGCTGTTGAAGGCACCAGTGATAACCGTGCCAGCGCAGCAGTTGCTGCTTCAAAACACGCTGTGGTTGGCCTCACCAAGAATACCGCCTATATGTACCAAAACGTGGGTATCCGAACCAACGCCATCGCTCCTGGTAGTGGCGATGCCGAAGACGAAGAAAGTCTGAATATCCCCGTTGCACCCAACGGTAACGAAATCGCCCAAACAGCGCTCTTCCTATGCTCCGATATTTCTAGCTACGTTAACGGGGTCGTTGTTCCGGTTTAATGCCCTTTCAAACCAAATGCGTTCGTCACCTGACCAAGCTGAGACAATTGTTTCGGCTTGGTCAGTTTTTTTATTCTGAATAACCACCGCCACATCCAACTAGTTAACCCTTGCCCCTAACATCACTTCCTTGATCGGCAGTCAATTGACGGTATTTAAATAAGAAACTAGACTGGAGACGATTATGTTCGTGAAGGGAGTTCGATCTTCATGGTTTGGTTTATCTTATTGGTAACGGGTTTTCTCGTTGGCCTTTTCGTCCTCTCAACTGGTGGCGGTGGTGCCGCAGTCTATCTTGGCCTATTAACCACGCTATTCCATCTCAGCCCGGCCGTTGCCGCATCCACTTCATTATTCACGGCGTTTCCTTCTCTTCTCGTTGGTGCCTATGGCCACTATCGTACGGGACAAATTCACTTTCGGGTAGGCAACCAAATGCTGCTTGCAGCCATCCCAGCTACCATCATTGGCGCCTTAATTTCGCCAATTATTCCTCAGAAACTCTACACCTGGATTGTCGCAACAATTCTCTTTTTACTGGGCCTTGAAATTCTCATTAAGATCCTAATTTCAAGCAACCAACGACCTGCGACACATAAAACACTTCAGGCTATCCTCTATGGTATTATCAGTGGCCTAATGGTGGGCATCGCCGGTCTATCCGGTGGTGGGCCCATCATTGCTGGCCTTCTGGCATTAGGCCTCGATATGGTACCAGCAGCTGCGACCTCAGCCTATGTGCTGGTTGGCACGTCTTTTGTGGGGCTCCTCTTCCATCTTTCGGCCAACAACATTGATTGGCGTATTGGTATCTACCTGGCCATCGGTGCCATCCTGGGGGCTTTCTGTGCACCTAGACTACTCGCCAAGAGTAACCCGGATCATCTAAACACAATTATGAAACCTCTCATGGCTGGGTTATTAATGTTCATGGGCCTCAAGATGGTTCTCTAAGCGATTAAAACGGCACAAAATGCTTATCCTCGTATTATAAAAGGCGCTCCAGGAAAATTAAAACCTGGAGCGCCTTTTAAATGACTCAGTTATCCTTATCAATAACGTCAACCTGACGCGGCACGACTTTGACATAAACCACGAGCATCACGACACTAAGTCCCATCACGTACCAGGGAAGCGTTGTGATAACCCCATTGTGCAAGCAGCTCATACCAAAGGTCATCCCACTCACCAATAAGTAATAGCCTAAACTGAACCAACCACTGGCACTTCCCATGACATCTTCATAACCTACTAACGCCCGATTCAAAGCATTGGGCAACGCGATATTGAGACCCAGGAACGTCAGAAAAATACTGATTAGTATCAGGACTGGCTGCTCACCATACGTCACGATAACGAACATCATCGCAGCCATCACACTTAACAAAAGTCCCCAGGAGATCAATTGTTCGGGTGACCACCAAGTCAAGAGGTGATTCACTAAAACCGCACCTAACAGGCTTGCACCAGCTAGGATTAACCCTGACCAACCATACTGCACAACACTGAACCCAAAATGACGAATAAAGATAAAGGGGGCTTCGGCATAGTAACTAAATAAGACACCATTAATCCCCCCAATCAGCAACCCATAGACCCATACAACGGGATTACCTATCAGTCGTTTGATAACCTGCATCTGAGAGATTCTGCTGACCTGATCAACGCGCTGACGAGTTTCTGGCAACCGACAGCAAGCATAACCACCGACAATAACCGACAGCGTGATCAGTCCTGAAAATACGCTTCGAAATCCCCAATAGGTCTGAAGGAGCCCACCAATTAACGGACCAAGTGCTGGCGCTAAAGCCATTGCTGCACTGGTTCGAGCGAATACCTTGGCCCCAGTCACGCCGCTAAAACTTTCACGCATTATTGTCTGCGTCACCACGGAACCAGCACTGGCACCAAAGGCCTGAATCAATCGACTGACCAATAAGAATCTAAAATCACCACTCACTAGTAACCCGACGTTACCCAATAAATAAACACCGATACCAGCCAACATAGCCGGTCGCCGACCAAAACAATCGGCGAGTTGGCCCCAAATTAGAACGCCCACGGCGAAGGCCACGAAGTAACTACTCATCGTTAACTGTGCCCGATTGGCACTCACCGCAAAAACCATTTGCAGGCGAGGCAATACCGGGGTAAAAATCGACTCGCTGATCTGTGGAAAACCAACAAGTGTAATGATCAGTCCCAAAGAGGGAACAGATCGACGGACGTTTTTCATCATATTTCTCCTTAAAATTTACTTTGAGGAAAAACGTCCTTGACCATTTACGGGGACACACGCCATCAAAATTTGTAAACTCATGGGTTGTCACCTCTTTCTGTTAGATGTCGTCTCACCATACCGGATCACAGCACAACTTGTCAAGTCACCCTGATCAAAAATAGGGGGACGGTCGCAACCATCCCCCTATCCTCAAGTATTCTGATAAATTGACCATAGCGGACACGCCACACAGTCACTCATCAAACCCGACTAGTTCTGACGGCGCCGCTTGAGAATTACGGCGCCCAATGTACTCGTCAATAACGCCAGGCCGATCACCTGAATAGCACGAGAATTGGCCTCATTCGTTTGTGGTAATTCACCAAGATCTGCTAGAAGTCGATTCCGCATGGCTTCCAATTCGTTCACTAAGACAAGATCACCATGCGCCTTAGCCCAAGCAATTGCAGAATCAATTTCGTTTAGAACAGCTTCTTCAGCGCTACGAGAGTCTTCTTCTTCCGCATCAATCATGTCATCCCAAATGTCGTCAATGTCTTCATCGCCATAGTCCGGCCGCTCGTGTTCAAACTCCTCTTCATCTTCGCTATCGTTCTCATCTGGGGTCCCTGTATCCGGTTCCTCAGTATCTGGTTCCTCAGTTCCAGGAATTTCCGGAAGTGGGGCTTCGATATCAGGGGTTACCGGCTTGTCATACTCGTCGGGATCCGGATTTTCATCTTTGTCGTTGTGATCTTGCAGATCCCAACGATGCGTTTCACCGTTAACAACGACTCGTTTACCAATGATATTCCCATCCAAATTGTGGTTGACCGTAATATCCGCTGAAGGGGCCAGAACACTGCCCTGGAAGGTCGCATCGAAGATCAGGTTGCCGTGATACTGCTGATCGGCTGCTGAGCGATCAATGAAGTTCCAGAGCAAGTGATTATCGCCAAAGTCCTCTGTTTCATGATTATCGCGATCACTACCATCACTGTATGTGATCTTGATTGGGGAATTAACGTGATAATCCGCCTGACCACCCGTATCCACATTAATAATCACCGTGGTTCCGGTTTCCTCTGGGGAGAGACCGACAATCTTCAAAGGTGTGTTCCCAGCCAATACATCTGGCGACAGATTGATGATGATCTGATTATCGGCATTAGGTGTCATATTGGTCACGTCAATCACACGATTGTTGGGGTCATCAAAGTCACTGTTGGTATAACTAGCCTCACTCGACTTCCCACCCAATGATTCATTCAGAGCCTTGAGCTTGGCAAACTCAGCATCAAAGTCAATATAAGTATTTCCGTTTTTGTCTTGATACGTTTCGGAAGCTAGCAAGTGATCGATATAAGTCCCATTAACCAGCGGTCGGTTAGGATTGCTGACGTCAATCGTAATGCCTTCTCCGAAGATGACCTTATTCTCACGTGTATTCCCTTTGGAAACAAAGGAACTGCCGGCGATATTCGTAAAGTTTTGTATGTAAGAAATATCTTTATCAAGAAGTTCTTCAATGATGTTCGTCCCGAAGTTAACGTTACCAATTAAATTACCAACTGCGATATTACCGTTAGTGTGTGCATTCAATTCGGCCTCATACGCAAAGATATGGAACATTGAAGATACACCGAGAATATTATCCAAGTTGCTATAGTCGTCATACACACTGCCACCATTTTGAACGGCATCATTAGCGTAGGCCGAGATTGCTGAGGCATCGGTAGCCTGCGAACGAGCCAGCTTAGCCGCAGCCGCTTTGGCTTGTGCAGCCGCCAACGCATTCTTTAAGGACTCTTTTTGTGCGGCAGACAGCGTTCCGGAAAGCGCTTTAATTCCACTAATACCAGATGGCTGTGTGACCTTTGGCTCGTTAACAGCCTCTTTCTCCGTAGTATGCGTCAATTTGTCTGGGTCAGTTGTGGAACCATCAGACTCGTCTTTCAAGCCTGGCTTCTGCTGATCATTCTTCGTGCGCTCCACTTGACCCGCATCAGCATGGTCACCGCTATCGGACTTTTCCTCCGAGTTAGCTGGCAAATTCTGCTTATCCTTGATGACGTCTGGATCATGATCAGAGACCGGCTTCTGACTCCCTGCATCTGCCCTTTCAGCAGGTTGCCCATTGTCCGTGACCGTTGTGTCAGCTTTTGCAGTTGTAGTGGCGCCGCCAATCATTGCTAGCACTAACGCACAAGCAAAAACCCACTTACGACCTGCCTTGTACATCTTAAAATGCGTCCGCTTCATTTCCATAACGATTAAATCCCTACCTTTCCAACTTTCATCCACCTTCCATTTTCACGCTGGTTATCTAAATATTCAACACTATTTTTAATTATTTTTAATCAAAACTAATTAACAACATGCCAATTAAGTGGTTCGACTATTATTTGAAGACGTGACTCACCCATTAACGACAATAAAAAGACGATGTTCACCTTTACCGATGAACATCGCCTTTTCTGAGCATGTTTTCCTACTAGATCCTTCTACTAAACTTTTAAACCAATGATCTCACTTAGTGTCGGCGCCGAATCCACCATCCCAAGAGACTCCCAATGAGTAATATACTCCCCACAAGTGCAGCAACCGTGCGCTGCTCATTAGTCTGAGGTAACCCAAAAGTTGGGTGTTCCTCTGAATTAGTGTCACTGACGCTCGTGCTAGAACCACCATTGTTGATACTGTCTCCCGCACCACCAGGAGTAGGCGTTGGTTCGGGATCGACCGGATTGGGTGTCTCCCCGGTTTCACCCGGATCAGGTGTGCCATCAGGGTCAGTCGGTTCACCTGGTTCACCTGGTTCACCCGGATCGACTGGATTAACCGGTGGCTCAGTGGTTGGTGGTGTTGTTCCACCACCATCTCCTCCCTCTGACGTCTTGGTGTAAACATAAGTGACCGAGACAGGTGTGGTCCCATAAACCCCTGTGGCATTGTCAGGTGTCTTCTTTAAGACGTATCCAGAGATTTCAATTGGCTTCGTCACATATGCCTGACCAACATCCCCTGATAGTGTCATCGTTGGGGCCACCGTTCGACCACTTTCATCTTGATAGTGGACTTCAACAGTTGATTGAACAGGGACGGGGGTCTTCTTGCGGTACGTAAAAGTAACCGTAATTGGGTCCAATCCATAGGTTCCCGTTGCATTGTCCGGCTGCTTGTCCAGTTCATAGCCTTCAACTTCAACTGGACTCGCCTCATACTTTTCACCAACCTCACCAGTCAAGGTTGCATCGGGCGCTATCGGTTGACCGTCTTCGTCGTGGTATTGAACCGTGACCGGTGCTGCAACATCTCCTAATCGATAAGGCTGAACAACCACAAACGTATAGTCATTATCGATATAGGTAGCATTCAGGAAATACTTATCCTGTAACGGAATGAGACCATCTCCGGTAACGCCCGGTTCCTGGTCTATAATTCCGTAAAAGTCTAACCCACCATTCTCGCTCTCAGTCACTCCCCCACCCGCATAATACATTTTGCTGATCGGCTGACCAAGATCACCATCCTGCAAAGATACCCAATACTTCACGTTAGATACCTTGGGGTTCTTCGCATAGGACCCATCTTGAAGCCGGACCCCCGAATTAATGTGGGCTTTACGCGTTTTCGCATCGACCAGGATCGGTGTACTGCGCACTAAATACTGATATCTAAACTCACTGTTCTCCTGCCCATGGTCCATATACGTTTTGCCCTTCAAGCTGGAGAAATCTGCAATATGATTGAAGGAAAGATCGAGCCAACTCACGTTATCTAAATTGGCCAGTGGCGAGATATCTTCAATTTGGTTGTGTTGCAGGTGAACTGATTTAAGCTGCGTTAAATTCTTCAGCGGTGAAATGTCAACGAGATTGCCAAAGAATTGGAATGGTGGCTGATTCATGCCACCACCGCCTAAGAACAGGGCCGTCAAATTGACTGCTTTTTCTAACCCCTGAATGGAATAAGGTGACCCATCCGCATTGTACGTGGAAGCCCCCGGCAGTCCACCGGGTGACCCCACATAAAGGGCCTTCAGATACTTCATATCCGCTGGAATAATATCTGCGACTGTATGCCACGTGGGCGCATCGCTTGGCTTGATCTCTAAATGCTGTAATTGATAGAGTACCGCTTCTTGAAGCTTTTTATTGGGCATCCACTGATCAATTGGCTCACTGTCCCGTGTAGACTTTCTCTGGGCCGTTTCCTGGGCCGTCGTCGTGTCGTCAGCTTCGCTTATCGGTGTCGCCTCTTCAGGCGAATCTTCTCCAGTATTCTCATCAGAAGCCACCTCTCCGGGAGTTTCTTCTGAACTGCTCGATTCAGTCATCGTGCTTTCCGAAGTGCTGGATGTCGAACTCTCTGTTTCACCAGTTGTCGTCTCCACTGACTGGTTGGTCAGTGCGCTATCTTCCACCCGTTGATCCTTAGTCGTGACAGCTGTCGCCGCGTACCCAGCAACCGGTGCCATTGCTGAACTTCCTAGACTGGATAACATAGCAACCGTGATTAGCCAGCTTTTACCGGCATTAGATAACGGGTGATTCTTGTCATTCCCTTTCCGATACATTATTTTCCTCCCCAAATCGCCTTGTGAATACCCGTGGCATTCAGTACTTTATTAACAGAATTATAATTAGTCCTTACAATTCTTTCTATGCGTAGTATAGCGTAACTCGGCAATTCAATCCAGCACAATTAGAACCATTTACAATATAATCGATAGTGGTAAGTACTGACGGTGTTAACCGCTTACACACTCGAAATATTCCTGCTTCACTACAAAAAAATAAGGTACTCCCCAACGTTCAAGTGAACACACTCAAACGTTGGCGAATGCCTTATACATGAAACACTTTTAATCAATCCGCTTAGTTCTGTTTTCTCCGGAAGCTCAGTCCGCCTAAGCCCAGAACTATTCCTAATAATGCCAAGCCCCAGGCTGCCGTAGTACGGTGTTCATTCGTTTGCGGTAAAGTCGTGGTCTTCGTTGACTTAACTGGTGAACTAAGATTTTGACGCTGACCCTGAGTCATCGTCTTCGTCTGATGACGAGCAGCAACTTTAACTGCTTGGCCTCTCTGCGTCTTCCGACCTGACTTGACTTGATCGGCACGCTTGCCATTCTCCTTCTGGTCATCTTTAGGCGCATCAGGATCAACCTGTGCCCCATCCCCACCGCTAGTCACTGCGGCATAGGTAAAGGTAATCGTTGATCCAGTTGTCGTGTACGTCCCAGTAACCGTGTCTGGACTGGTCAATTCGTAGCCATCTAGGGTGTCAGCCTTAGCGGTATACGTGTCACCAGCAGTTCCAGTCAAGGTCTTCGTGCTCAAGGTCTTGCCATCCTGATCGACATTGACAATCGTAATGGTCCCCGTCTGGGCTGGATCAACCGGCGTTTCGGGATCGACAGGATCAACTGGTGCATTGCGCGTGATCTTAAAAGTGATGTAAGCAATGTATCCACCTGTAGCCCCATACTTATCATTGTACACAACCATGGTATAGGTCCCTGGCTTGACGTCCTTAGAAGCAATCAAGTCGAATCCAAATGGATCCTCAGTTGTCGCTTGGCGCGTGAATTGTGACGTCACATTCTCTTGATTCCCCACCCAAGCAACGAAAGCATCTTGGGATAATGTTGAATCGGGCTCCCCGTAAAAGATCGATCCACCATTTGCTAATCGCATAAGGTACAAATGAGCCGTTGGATCAGCTTCACCGGTCTGAACATCTTGAATACCAGTCACCACACCTTTAATCGGATCAAATGTCAACTTATCATCCGTTAAATTGAAAGTACCACCGTTCAGTGTTTGATACCACACGTTATCGTTTTGAACCATCCCATGGGTCCCAGAACTGAAGTGATTGTTGAACCCATAGAACAGGCCCGTGAATCCCTTGAAGCTAGGCAAATCACCGGTGAAATCATTGTGATCGATTCTTAAATCGGCTAAATTAGACTGACCATAAACTGGATTCAAGGTACCACTCAATTGATTATTATTGAGATAGAATTCATGAAGTTTCGTTCCTGTGACGAGGTCAGGTAATTCGCCAGCAAACTGGTTATATTCCATATTTATAATAACGGCACTTGGAACGGCCTTGAGCGGTGTGAGATCACCAGTCAAATGATTGGAGCCAAAATCCAATCGGCTGAGCTGGTTATAGGCTGACAGGTCTGGTAACTTTCCCTTAAGAAGGTTGTGAATAACCAAGTACTTCAGATTTTGGTTACCACTCAAGTAAGTCGTCATAAAGGTCTGTGCATCCATATCACTAGGGGCATCCCCCGCATTTCCTTGATAGTCGAATTCTGTCAAGTTTGGTGCAAAATCAAAGTTAATAAATCCATTCTTCGGATAATAGTTCAAGTCAACAACTCGTAAGTTTTTAAAGTATTGAAGTCCTTCGAAATCTTGAATCTTGAGGGTGCCTTTGTACCAAGCCGTATCCAAAACTAAATCCTGATCGACATACTGATATAAGTTTGCATCCGTAGCTGTGATGTTGTGGAAAGACTTTAATGAAGACTCGACCATGTCACGCAACCCGGCATCTGGTAGCCACTCCGAAGCATCCTTACCTTGGATCTCTGCTGGATCATAGGTTTTCACTGCAGCGACAGTTGGCACAGCCCTTCTACTCATATATTTTGGCATTTCAGTATTTTTAGGCGTCGTCACTGGAGCTGGTGTCTCGTCTTTGCCTGGCGTTACCATTGGAGCTGGCGTGTTGTCCTTGTTAGCTTCTGGCGCTGGTGTGTTGTCCTTGTTAGTTTCTGGTGCTGGTGTGTTGTCCTTGTTAGTTTCTGGTGCTGGTGTGTTGTCCTTGTTAGTTTCTGGTGCTGGTGTGTTGTCCTTGTTAGTTTCTGGTGCTGGTGTGTTGTCCTTGTTAGTTTCTGGTGCTGGTGTGTTGTCCTTGTTAGTTTCTGGTGCTGGTGTGTTGTCCTTGTTAGTTTCTGGTGCTGGTGTATCGTCCTTGTCTGACGTTGTTACTGGCGTGCCACTATCTTCTGACAGCGCCTTCTTTTCCGTAGTTGTCGTTAGCGTCCCACTCTTAGACATTGCATCTGGATCGGCTACCTGTGTTTGGGTGGCTTCAGTACCTTGAACATCTGCCGCATGAGCAGTGATATCCATCCCCGTCAAACCTAACCCCATTGCAACCGTTGCAATACCGGCGAAAACCCACCGTTTGCCTGCCTTATAGCTCTTGTAATGTACCTTAGTTGTCGTAAGTTTGTTATTCCGCATGATAAACTTCCTCCTCGTAAAGTTTAAATTCGCCCTAGTCTGTCAGATTCAACCACTTAAATGTGGCCCAAAACACTGCTTGTAACATTTATCTAACTGGATCATAGGTTTCGTGTTAAGACATCATCACCACACATTAGTCAATGTGGATAACTGCCTTCACCTACATTGTAACCGCTATCTAAAAAAGTTCAAGGAGATCGTGTTGGGGGACAACTAATAACCCAATTTAGGACCTGTGGCTACGTGTTGTAAACCCTTTAACTAACCTTTTTTAACCATTTTGTATTTAATGTCACAATTGTCCATGTCACGTTTTCTTTGCCAAAAACAAAAAAACGGTCGAGACGTTTCTCTCAACCGTTTATATTTTAAAACATTTTTATTGTTTCTTTCGTCTTGTGCCTACTAACCCTAATAATGATCCTAGTAGAACGACAATTCCCCACAGACCCGTGACCTGGTGTTGTTCACCCGTTTGCGGCAAGATTGTTTGGGCAGCGTTGGTTGCTGGACGACTGCCTAAATTCGTTGTACCACTCTGGATGGGGTCCTTACCTGTGACAATCTGGTCGCCACTACCGCCGTTATCAGTATCCGGCGTTGCAACATCCCCATCATTACCATCCTCGTCCGTATCGGTATCAGTATCTGGTTCTTCTGGATCAACCTGATCACCATCACCATCGGTTTCGACTGGCGCATACACATAGGTTACGGTGACGTCCTCATCTCCCAGAGTCCCAGAGGCATTGCCAGGTGTTTCAACCAAAGCATACCCCTCAACCGCAACCGGACTAGTCGTGTAAGTGGTCCCTGACTTACCCGTAAAAATTTGATCGGGCGCAACGGTCTTACCGTCTGCTGTCTGATAATGAACGGTCACTGTAACCTCCGTTGCCGGATTAACCACTGGTGGATCAACAGGATCCGTCTTCGGTTCATAGATATAGTAGACGTCCGTTGCCCCTTCAACATACTTACCGCTAGCGTTATCCGGTGTTTTAGTAAGCGTGTATCCGTCGATTTCCGCCGCTGTGGTCGTGTAATCATCACCGATAAAACCATCATCGAGGACGACATCAGGTGACAATTCTTTTCCATTCTTATCCTGATAGTGTGCGGTTACCGTCCCCCCCATGTCACCAAGGACGTAGGGCTGAATCACACCGATATCAACACTATAGCCGCCCGGAAATTTGGTTGTAACCGCGCCAGTAAGATAGTAATTCTCTTCAAGGGGGTCAATATTAAAGCCTGGATAACTGGTCATTCCCGGAATTTGATCTTGAACATTCGTAAAGTACAGCCCACCTTCGCCATCTGGCGTTGGCGTACCACCGGTCCAATAGAGCTTGTAGACCATGTCAGTGGAACTTCCCGATCCAATAACTCTGTCCGGATAAGCAATTCCCCCACGACCTTCAAGTGGAATGACTTCTCCCTTTTCATTCTTAAATTGAAAGACGAGGTGAGATTTTCTCGTCTTCGCATTAATCTTAATCGTTGGTAAGAAGACCACCTGATTAGAGGCACTGAACGTACTATAAGTGTGCCCCGCCAACGGCGAAAAGTCGGAGATGGCATTAAACTGTAGCTGCAACTTCGTCACATTGTTTAAGTTGGCTAATGGCGTAATATCTGCGATTCGGTTTTGCTGCAGATAAACTGTTTCAAGCTTAGTCAACTTAGCCAACGGCGAGATGTCGACAATATCACCATAGTATTTCTGGGAAGCATAGTTAAAGTCCGTTCCCATTTCAATTCGTGTCAGATTAACCGCATATTGCAAGCCCTCAATCGAAAACGGCTTCCGATCGTTGTAGGTATCGATTCCGCCAGATTGGCTAGACCCATAGGCTACAAGACTCGTCAATAACGCCATATCATCTTGCGTAATATCAGCTACGCTATTCCAAGTTTTCCCCGGATTCTGTTGACGTAACTGTAGCAAGACCACTTGCTGCAGTTTTTTATTAGGCATCCACTGATCGATAGATTCAATATCTCGAACCAACGTTTTGGGTGTCGCCACCGGAGCCTGAACAGACTTGGCTAATTTTTTGACCCGTGCCTCAATCGGTGTCGATGAATCCTGTGACGTATTCGAAGCATCTGTGGACTGGCCATCAGTAGAAGTCATCTTCTGACCACCAACGGTAGCGGTTACATTTTTATCAGTCGACTCACTCTGGCTGTTTTTTTCAGCGTCTTCTTGATCCGGCTGAGCGAGTTTGTCCGACTGTTCTGGCTGTTTTTCTGGTTGCTGTAAATCCTCTTGTGCAGCCGGCTCCTGAGTAATTACAGGATCCTGTTCAGTCTCCAGGTCGTCAGTTTCCACTTTTGGCGTCGTCAGCGTGACCTCGCCGGTCGAAGACTGTTCATCCAGTTTGGCTGTCGCCGTTGTCCCTTCGGCGGTTGTATCGGCATGAGCGGCTTGTGGTGCTGCCACCCCAACAGCCAAGGTTGCTGTTACGATTCCGGCAAAAATCCAGGTCTTCCCTTTTTTATACATTTTGTAGTGAATATTCTTATCCTCAGAATGAAACATCATAAGCCCTCCTCAAATGATCCTCAACTTGATACACAACCGCATGAATAATCGGCATCACAGCTAATAGTTTCGGTTAATTGTGTTGCCTGATCACAGCCTCATTATAACGAGTATTATGAAAAAGATCCACTGTATACTTAAAACCGTTCATTAGCATAGCTATTTGCTTATAATTATTTTTTAATTATGTATCAGTTTCCCCGAATCGCTGATATAGAAGCGATTTGTAAGCTCAATTTAGTAATTTAGCTTGAATTCAGTACTAGCAACTCGGAAAAATAGACGTGTTACATTTATCCAGTTTTGGATATTAGTAGTCTTAAAAACCTCTTGCCGAAAGGATCTCAATCAATTTCATTTATTTAAAAATTCATCAAAAATAGATCACAAAAAAGGCGTGGCACAAATTCCACGCCTTAAATCTTCCACCACGAGAGTGGCCTATTTTTCAGTTAGTTTAATAAATATTGCATACCCGCCGCAAGAATTCCGCCGACAATCGGACCACACATTGGGACCCAGGCGTAGTTCCATTCGGCTGCGCCCTTATTAGGAACAGGCAGAATGGTGTAAGCCAGTCGTGGCCCCCAGTCACGGGCGGGATTCAAGGCGAATCCGGTCGTTGTTCCTAAAGCCATTCCAATGGTCATGATCAGCAGCCCTACCATGAAGGGTTTCAATCCAGTCGTGAAGTTCCCCAAGTTCAGGAGAATGAAAATGAAGGCCCAAGTGGCCACAACTTCTGAGATGAAGTTAAACGTAGGATTCTTGATTGCCGGCCGAGTGGCAAAGATTCCCACCGAATTACCAGATGCCTCATCTGGTGACGCTTTAAAGTGTGGGTAGAATTGCAGAATTACAATGGCAGCGCCGACAAAAGCACCCAGAAATTGGCCCAAGAGATAGGCCCCTACGTGCGCCCAAGGGAAGTACCCAAAGAGTGCAAACCCAATCGTGACGGCTGGATTCAAGTGTCCATCTGAGCCAAACATGCCAGCCACGTAAACCCCCATAGTCACAGCCATTCCCCACGCTAAACTCACATATGTCCAGTTAGATCCTTTGGCATAGGTTTTGTTTAAATTAATACTTGCTCCAGTTCCGGCACCCAAGACGATTAAAATCATGGTCCCTAAGAACTCACCCATAAAGCCACTCATAACACAAACACCCACCTTGTTAGTTTTTGTCCTCAAATTTTGAACTATTAATAGTCTACCATAGCCCTTCTAAGTAACGACGGTAAATTTGACACCGCTTCCAAAATGTAAACTTTTCATAATAAATAGCGATCATTCTGATTATTTGCATAAAGCGTTTTACCTGCCGGTACAGCTCACATTTCGCACATAATTGCCCACAAAAAAAGTTTCGACCAACTGGCCGAAACTTTTCATTTGATGAGTTTTATGCTGGTGAGACACCCAATGTGCCCTTGTTGCCACCGTTTAAAATCTTGAAGAAACTAGCAAGTTCCTTCTTCCGGTAAGAGGCTGGCACGAATTCCCGGATGGTTTCCAAATCAAATCCAGTCGCCAACTTGTTGCGATCAACCACAATTGGATTCTTCAGAATCCCAGGATTCTGCTGTAAGAGATCAACCAATTCGTTCATCCCCATGTCCTGAACAGACTGTGGTAAGGCCTTGTAAGCCTTGGAGCGAGTGGAAATCAAGTCATCGGTGCCTTCTTCTGTTAGGGAAAACATGTAAAGAATCTCTTCACGAGTCAAAGGTTGTTTTTTAATATCACGAGCAGTAAAGATGGCGTCGTGGTTCGCAAGCCATTTCATAGCCTTCGTTACCGCGGTAGTTTTTGCATGAAAGTACATTTTAATCATAGAATCGCCCTCCAATTATCTTCTCTTCGATGAGGTACTTGGGTTAGCACTCTTTTTGTTGAGTGCTAATTTATGATTCTCATTGTACACCACAATTCGAAATGATGAAACCCATTACCCCCACAGCGAGCATCCTTTTAATAATTTCTCAAGATCCTTTACCCGTTACATCCCTACGACACCAAGCTTAGCAAGAGAATCCACTCTTTTTAAGCCCGACTAGTGAATTTTCTGCGAAGATTCCACTCTTCTCATTGTCTGACCACTAGCATTCACTTTTATTAACGTAGATGCTACGGCAGAGTGACCCTTGAATGCTGGTGGTCACTTGCAATGCCAATTAGTGGCCTTTCCTTTCTCTGCTAGACTACCATGTTGTCGCCTACACCAACCTTGATCGTAATCAAAAAGCGTGAATGAAATCAAATTCGGTTTCATTCACGCTTTTCATCTAAGTGCTACTGTAGTTCAAAGGCTGAGGCTCGAGTCCACAGACCGTTACTCATCTGATAGAAAGTGGTAACGGACCCACTCGAGGTCTTCCGTCGAACCCGTCTAGTAATCTGCACGACACGCTCAGTGATATCTCCTGTGGTTCCCCTCTGCTGTGCTAGCAACGGGTCATTGAACGGTCGCGTATAAACCGGATAGACCTTAACCAACGTGGCCTCGTGATCGAAGGCCTCACTAGTGAATTTGTCGAAGGTTAATGCCCCCTTACGAATCCAATACTTTTTGGCATTAGTCTTTTTACTAAATCTAATTCGATACCATTTACCAGTATCAGCTTGTGCACGCATATCAAGATAAACCCGTTTGGTCTTAATTGATTTCCACTTGAACTTTAGCACATTCCAATTTTTATGGCCCTTGATATGGTTGTAGAGTGTATAGCCTTGATGTTTTTTACTCAATTGGGCATGTTGCGACGCTAGCCCCTTGAAGTAGTCTTCATGTTTATTCGTCTGTTTACGCTTCTTAAGCTTTTGGCTAGTGTTGTGGACAACATTAGTCGGCTTGATCGGTCGCTGTGGTTTAACAACTGTACTCGTCTTTTTAGTCTTCTTAATTGAATTCTTAGCGACCGTATTATCCCCCATGGGGAAGTTACTCATGAGGAACTGAGCCTGATTTCTTTGCGTCGTCGCCTTATTCCCAGTAATTGTCACTTGCGTCATGGGGTTCGTCGCATAGCGACTATCCAAATGCACATAACTCTTGATCGGATTAACATCTGTAAACGTATTATTCTCAATATTTATATTTTTCATCTGATAGGCTGGCAGCGTGTTTCGCAAATAAATGTAGTCTCCCGAACCCAAAACATGTCGATTGATAAACCGATTACCGGTGATCCACAAATTAGAAATACCCTTAAAGTGAATCGTTGCCATGCCACTCCCAGCAGAACTGGTTAACGGCTTAGGATCAACCACGGTGTTGTTACTAAACCGCACATCATGAATAATCCCACCCGCACCGTCGTCATAGACGGCGTGTTCTCCAATCGGATTGGGCGCATAAACTTTGACGGACCCACTGACTTTCTGAACCGGTAAAAATTGATTATCGGTCACAGTCACCCCGTACGTTGGTAAATCGTCATATTGATCCCCCGGGTTTTGATAGGACATCGCTCGTTGATTGGAATAGTCCACCTGGATGGCTTCCTTATAGTCTCGTGATCCATCGAATCCCGTGAAGATAGACCCTGTCACCTTGATATTGTGACTCCCATCGAGGTCAAGGTAGTGGCCAGTAGGCGACTCCGCATTATCAAAAAGGCAATTTTGAAAATTAATATTTTGCGCATGATGCACACTCTGGACAAAAACACTTTGCCCCATGTTGGTTTTATCACCTTGGAAAGTGGCTCCCTGCCAAGTGATATTCTTCAATCCACCATCGTAACCCGATTGGGGACTAGGATAGACAAAGTAAACCTCATTACCATCGGTCACCCGGAAAACGGCGCCTTTATCAAACTTAAACGTAATATTCGAATGCAACAAAATTTTTCCAGAATAAAAGACATAGGTTCCCTTAGGCACGCGAACCGTTAAATCGTCTTGATTCCACTTATCCAGCATCGCTTGCATCGGTCGATTATTCGCCGTCTCGCCATCACCAACCATCCCCTGGTTCTTAGCATTAACCGTCACTGCCGCTTGAGCCACAGTAGCTTGACCTGACGGTAATGATTCAGGGAAAACACACACGCCAAACAGCATTGTCCCCACAACAGCTGTCATAAATAAACTGAGTCTTACCCGCAAATTCACAAAAAAACCTCCATTCCAAGTGTCCTACTCATGCTCAATTATAACTAAGAAAATAAGAAACCGATCATCTTAATTCAATTTTACACAAATATAAGTAACTTGGTATAGAGGTCTATTACGCTTCAATTGTAAATTAATTTAAATTTGTTACATTAATTTTGAAATGTCATCATGCAACTTGCTCAAGCGGTCAACAACCTGACCACGAACAGACGTGTAAACCTTAACACCGTCTGGCGTTAACTTGAGATTGTGTTGCCGCCGGTCAACCGTTGAGGCGATACTTTCAATTAACCCCGCCCGCAACAACCGGGAAATTTGCCCGGAAATCATGGATTTAGAGACGCCAATTTGGCCGGCAAACTTGGTTGGCGTGAATTCCTCTCGTTGCGTGGTGATAGCATGTAACAGATTAAATTGTTCCAGAGAAATTGTGATATCCTCCGTTTTAATCGTCGTTACTGGCCGCATAATTTTTTGGAGCTGGGAGAACCATTCCAAGGATTGGTTTAAATCGTTCGTTTGCGTCATTTTTTTGCTTTCTTCCTTTCCAGTTGAGCTAGCGGTAAGCTTACGCTAGCGGTTACTATTCTTACCCGCTAACCATTTATTATAGCCCCTATTTTCAGTCTTTATGTTACCGATTCATTAATATTTTATAGCATTACGAATGAAAAAACTAGTGATCCGCAACCTTTTTGTCATATTTCTTCCAGCTTAGAACATTGAAATCCCAAACAGAAGCCCGTATCATTAATGTTAACAAAATCTAAACGAATAAGGAGACCGGTATGACTCGAATTAAACTCATTGCAACAGATGTTGACGGAACCTTTCTTAACTCACAGCGCCAATATAATCAGCCCCGCTTCCATGAACAACTCGATCGGCTTCACGCCGCAGGTATTCACTTTGTCATCGCAAGTGGCAACAGTCTCGGCCACCTTCATGACGTCTTCGCGCCGACACCAGCGATTAAGACGTTTGTCGCCGAGAATGGCGGTCTTATCACGAGTGGGGATCAGGTCCTCTTCGAAGATGCAATTCCCACACCCGTGGTTCACGAGATCGTTCGTACCATTCTTGCTGACGACACATTACGGCCACAAGTACTTCGATTATCCGGAGCTCATGGAACCTACATCAACCGCGCTGATCGCACCAACGATCCGGCTTCACAGGCATATTTCTTTAACAACATCGTCCTCGTTGACGACCTAACACAGGTCAACGACACCTTCTACAAGGTTAACGGTGAGTGGCCCAATGAATCGATTCAAGCCTTAGCAGCTAAAATCAATGACCGCTTCCCTACAGAAATTCACGCGACAGCGAGTGGCTTTGGGAGTATCGATATCATTCCCCCCCACATGAACAAGGCCATTGGTCTCCATCAGCTGGCAGACTCATGGGGAATCAAACCGACTGAGATTGCCGCCTTTGGTGATAACGACAACGATCAAGAAATGCTCGCCCACGTCGGGCTTGGTGTTGCAATGTGCAATGGGACCGACACCGTAAAACAGGTCGCTGACCTCATCACCAAGACCGATAACGATCACGATGGCGTTCTTGATGTCATCGATGCTATCTTAACAGACAAAGTTTAAAACCAGCTAAATTATTCAGGGTCTAGGATAGTTATCCTGGCCCTTTTTAATTTGCCCACTAGTCTCAACTAAGCCTTAACCCAGACCTGGGTCGCAATCAAACGCCACATTCGCTCGGTGGCGTGCAATTGCCGATGGCTAGTAGCCGGAACATGAATTTCCATATAACCGACTGGACTGCCACTCACGACCGCGCGCAGTGGCGTGATCTGACTAACCGGAACTGAGCCATCTGTCAGATGACCTGAGAGCGTCCCATAGACGTTAATGATTCGAGCCTTAGGATGAACCATCAAGTGATGTTTCGCCGCTCTCAATCGCTGATAGGACACATCAGGGACTTCCAGGCTCCCCTCATCTACCGGTGCCCCCAAGAGAACTAACCGGTGGAGAACTGGTAACTCGGCGTGATGCCCATGACGCACTAAAGCATGAATGGCGGCGCTACCGCCCCAAGAATGAGCCACAACGTTGTAACTCGTCACGCCATAGCGTTGCTTCAAAGCGCGCAGAATCGCCGTCAACCACAGAACCTGTTGCTGATAACCACGGGTCGCACTGTGATCAAATAAAACTTGAATCACCGGATTCTCTCCAGTTCCATCCCATTGTCCACTGAACCGTAATTTACCGGTCCAACTGACGTGCACAGTCAGGACCTTGTGCGCATATCCCGTTCGCGATAACCATTGTAAAAACCTATTGAAGGTCCAGGCATTTCCCGCCCAGCCTGGAATCACGAGTGTCGGTGTCTGGCTATAGGTAACATCTTGTCGATGAGCTCGCAAAGGTTCAGCGGGCACTGCTCGTTGCCCTAGCCAGTGATACCCTAACCAACTACCCCCTAAGATAATCGGAAGCCATTGCCATTTAAGGTTCATGATTACTTCCCCCTTAAACTAATCTATTATGCCAGTTTTTTTGATTGTACACAAGTTAAGGCTACGAGTCACGCTTCTTTTTGTCGATCATTGACTGGGCTTTTGTCCACCAACCAAATTGATCATCTTGCTTGGCGCCATCCCCGTCAAATCACAAGACCTGCGTGAACATTGTTTGACAATCAACTAGTCAAACCCATAAAATGGAGAGAAATGAAACCGCTTAATTAAAAAATAAGAAACGGGGACTTGTTCATGCAGACCGCAACTAAAAATTGGGATACTTATCAGAATCAGGTCGTGACCCGCTACGTCATCGAAAACGATCATGGCGTAAAATTAGCCGTTCTCAGCTGGGGGGCCACGCTCCAGACACTGGCCGTACCCACTGCTAACGGCGAGAAGAACTTGGTGTTATCTTACCACAGGATGGCCGACTACCTTGATAATCCGTTTTACGTGGGGATGAGTATTGGCCGAACCGGTGGTCGCATCTCCGGTGGACAATTTCCCCTCAATGGACACACCTATCAGGTCGACACTAATGAAGGCAACAACACCCTTCATGGTGGCCCTAACGGCTTCAATACGGTAAATTGGGACGGACAACTGGACACCAGTGATTCTCAAGCTCCCAAGATCGTTCTCACTCATATCTTCAAAAGATCTGAGGATTCTTTTCCAGGTGATCTCACGGTACACATCACCTACACGCTAAACAATGACGATCGTGTGACTTTAACCTACACCGCTACCAGTACGGCAGACACTCTATTTAATCCTACGCAACATGTCTACTTTAATCTGGGGGAAGATCAATTGATTGCCGGGCAAACGTTACAAATCAATAGTCAGGAACGTCTGGAATTGGATAACGAGAAGCTTCCTACCGGCCAGTACCTCTCGACTGCTGGCACACCCTATGACTTTGCGAACGGTCAATATCTAGGTAGTGCCATTCGTGGACTTCAAACCATTCCAGAACAAGGTATCGACGATGTTTATCACGTCGTCCCCGCCGCTGACCAAACCATTGCTGAACTCAGTGATCCCCTGTCCCAACGTAGTGTCACCATCAAATCCGCTAGAAATGGACTCGTGGTCTTCACTGCCAACTCGTTTAACTCACAAATGAAGCTCGCTACAGGTCCCGGTCAACCTTACATGGGCTTGGCCTTGGAACCCCAGAGTTTGCCAGATTCACCCAACCATCCGGAATTCTGCGACGTCAGTCTACCAGCCGGTGAAACCCGAACTTATCAGATCTCCTACGATCTCGGCTATTAGCTGAGTCGCCATCGTTGACAGGGTCTATCTGACTATGCTAAATTGATAAAACGTAATTATTATCATTTAAGAAAGGAGATCCGCTCATTCATGGCTAAAAAGTCTAAAATTGCTAAGGCTAACCGCATCGCGGCCACTGTCGCCAAGTATGCAGACCGTCGCGCAGAGCTGAAGGCCGCCGGCGACTATGCTGCGCTTGCCCTGTTGCCTCGTGATGCTTCCCCTACTCGGATGCATCACCGTGACCACCTGGATGGTCGTCCACACGCTTACATGCGTCAGTTCGGACTATCCCGGCTGAACTTCCGTCAGTTGGCCCACGCTGGTCAGATTCCCGGTGTGAAGAAAGCTAGCTGGTAGTTCCCCTAAAATTTAAAATTTGTACCCACGTCAACCCTGCCCGCGGCTTCGTTTGACGTGGGTTTTTTCGTGGCCTAAACTTGAGCTAGTCTGATTTATTGAGATCGGCCCAGCGGCCATCCTCAAATAACGAAGGAGCGTTTCGCATGACACAAGTTTTATCGGTAATTAGAGAATTTGATATTTTTGGCAGCGGTGACGATGTCCCTTATGGGATTGACACCCCTAAGATTCATGCCCAATTCGTGGGTATCAGCCCAGCTATTACCTTCGATACGAGTAACCAACCTCGTTTGGCTCGGCAGAAGGAACGTGAGCTACGGACGTTGGAAGACGATATTCGCAAGGAATTCAGAGACCATTTAAGTCACCAACAAGGTGGCGACTTATCAGTTAATTTGAACATCTTTGGTCGTCTTATCACGACCTTCAAGCAACGCTTAGAAAACACACTATTGGTCAAGGACCAGCTTGAACTGGAAAGCCTTACCATCAGTGGCGAGTGGCTGACCTATTGGCAAGACAAGACGCCATTGGCTCGGCAGAAGACCGCGCAGCAACAACAGATGCGTAGTGACCTGTAACTTATCGGTCGTGATAGACTAGCCATCCTAATTTAAAATAATTATCCAAAATAAAAAATAGCGTCATAGCAGATATCCACATGGATGCTGTTATGACGCCATTTTCATTTTTAGTTGTCCAGACAGTTGTCAATAGCCCTAACTGCCGGACTCCATCAGCACAATAACTATTTAACCGTCACGGATGTCCCAGCAACATCAATAGTCAGTGGATCCCCACTGATCAACTTGAAGTGTGCGCCACTACCATCGACGCTGACCGCAATCAGTCGGTCTCTAAAAATCTGACGGAATGAGTAGCTTGACCATTTCTTAGGCAGGAATGGTGCAAAGTGTAAGTGTCCATTCCGGACCCGCATGCCAGCGAATCCTTGAACTACCGCGATCCAGCCACCGGTCATGGCCGTGATGTGAAGGCCATCCTTGGTGTCATTGTTATAGTTGTCCAAATCCAACCGTGCTGTCCGTTCATAGAGTTCCACAGCCTTCTCCTCATAATGCAAATCCGCTGCGAGCACCGCATGAATGGCAGGTGACAGGCTGGATTCGTGCACTGTGAGCGGCTCATAGAAGTCGAAATTAGCCTTCTTCTGTTCGGGGGTATAGTCATCGATAAAGTCCCAAATACCTTGTAGGACATCCCCCTGCTTGATGTACGGTGACCGCAGAATCTTATCCCAAGACCAGTGTTGATTGATTGGCCGCTGATCGGCTGGAATGGCACTGACCGGCTGGATATCCTTATCTAGGAACCCATCGTGTTGGACAAAAATATTAAGATCTTTATCATATGGCAGATACATCCGATCGATAATATCTTGCCACTTGGCCTTCTCAGCCGATGTCACGCCAAGTTTTGTTGCGGTCTGAGCATCGACCTGACTTAAGATTTTCAGGGTGTAACGTAAGGTCCACTGAGCCAACATGTTGGTGTCCCAGTTATTATCGACATTATTTTCGTATTCATCAGCACCAGTAACCCCATGAATCATGTACTGGCCCTTACGTTGACTGAAGTGGACCCGATCGGCCCAAAAACGTGAAATCTCAGTCAGCACCTTGGCACCCTCATGCAGAACATAAGAGGTATCGCCGGTATAACGTGTGTAATTATAAATCGCGAAGGCGATATCGCCGTTACGGTGAATTTCCTCAAAGGTAATTTCCCATTCATTGTGGCATTCAATCCCATCAAACGTCACCATTGGAAATAAGGCACCCTTGAGCCCCTGTTGTTGCGCATTGATATAAGCACCATCCAATTGCTTGTAACGATACATCAGAAGATTTCGAGTAACTTCTGGATTCGTAATTCCCAGATAAACAGGAATGGCGAAAGCCTCAGTGTCCCAATAAGTGGCCCCACCGTACTTCTCTCCAGTGAATCCTTTGGGTCCAATATTCAGACGTGCGTCTTCCCCATAGTAAGTTGAGAATAACTGGAAGAGATTGAAACGAATCCCCTGTTGTGACTCGTCATCCCCTTGGATTTGAACGTCAGACTTGGTCCAACGATCGGCCCAAACCGTTTCATGCATTGCCAATAACTCATCATAACTTTCTAGTGCGACGTGATCACTCAGCTGGTGCATCGCTGTGGTCAGCGCGGAGACATCAGCATAATCTCGCGAGGTCACCACGATAACCCGTTTTTCCAGTTGGACAGTCTCGTTAGGCGCCAGCTCACCGGTGTACGCCGTGGTAACAGCTTGATCGCTTGGTTGGTCAATAGTGATTGGCTTCAAGGCCGACACCACGCGCATCTCCATTCCCGAAGTGAACTGAGGCGTCCCAAATGGATTAGACGTGGTCTTGGCAACAACGCTCCCCCGATCAGTCTGTTGATCGGTTGCAAGAATATCCCAAAAGCGGTCGTCATAGTTAGCCTCTTCGTTCTTAACGTTACCGTCAATCCCAGGTTTGAGGGTCAAGGTCACCGAATTGGCTCCCAGATTTTTCACCGTCACACGTTGTACGGCAAGTTCGCGTTGACTCACACTCAAAAAACGCTCGAAAGTCAAATTCACACGGGTTTCCCCACGTTCCACGACAAATGATCGGGTTAATGTTCCGTGTTGCATATCCAGGTCCAAGGTGAAATCACTGATATTATCCTGCGCTAAATCTACCACTTGTCCATTAATTTCGACAGGTAACTTCATGAAGTTAACGGCATTGACAACCTTTCCAAAGTACTTGGGATACCCATTCTTCCACCAACCAACCCGAGTCTTATCTGGATACCAGATCCCGCCAAGGTAAATACCTTGCAGCGTGTCACCACTGTACCCTTCCTCAAAGTTTCCTCGCATCCCCATATAGCCATTTCCAAGACTCGTCATCGATTCTTGTAGCCGCTTATCTTGTGGGTCAAAGGTATGGGTAATGACATGCCATGGTTGGACTTCAAAAATTCGTTTCATTGCCGAACGCTCCTTTTATTAAATCGTTTCAATTTTAAATTGATCGCATCATTAGGCCTTGTATGTTTCCTTAATCGCACCGACCGCGAGGGCCCCAATAGCTAAGATAATGCCGGCCAGGATAAACATGTTGGCCTGTACCTTTCCTAAGAGTGGGAATAAGGAAAAACTAGCCAGCGAAGCCACAATTTGCGGTAAACAGATGGACCCATTGAATAGTCCCAAATAAGTTCCCATGTGCGCACCAGATAATGCATTCGTGACCATTGTCAGCGGGTAGGTGTTCATTGCGGCCCAAGCAATCCCAACCAGAATGAAAGACGCAATTAAAGCATATTGATTGTGAATGAAGAAGACAGAAATGAATCCCAAGGCCCCTAGGCCTAAGCTGCCAGCATAACCCAATTTATGATGATCGTTTGGTAATTTAGCTAACACATAGGACCAGATGACAGCTGCGATAGATTGAACGGCCGCCAGAACGCCGTACCAGTTACCAGCGGCTTGATAGCCCGCCGATGCGGCATCGGTCGTATGCCAAACGTTGCCTGAAATTGCCCCAACCGAGTAGGTCCACAGGTATTGAAAGGCGATCCAGCAAAAGAATTGAACCAAAGTGACGGTCCAAAAGACCCGTGGGGCCGACTTAAGCAACGACCACCAGTTCCCACCAGTCGTATTGTCTTCCTTGGCAATCCCGTGGTATTTGGCATAGGTATCCGGATCATACTCCTTAACCCGAAGAATCGTGAAGAGACTGGTAATCACGAGGAGTACCGCCCCCACGTAGAAGGCCACCTTAACTGTAGCGGGTACAACCCCTTTAGCTGCGGTATTGGCGATCCCAATCATTGCAAAGAGAAATGGGAGAATTGCCGCCACAACGGCACCAGTATTCGATAAAAAGCTCTGAATGCCATAAGCATAGCTTTTTTGGTCGTCATTAACCATATCCCCCACCATCATCTTAAAGGGCTGCATCGCAACGTTAGATGAGAGGTCCAGGAAGGCCACCGTAATCGCCCCAAAGAGCAATGCAGCCATCGAGGCGTACCCGAATCCCAGGCTCCCAGAGTTGGGTAACAGACACATCACGATAAGCGCCACGATCGTTCCGAGTAACAGATAGGGCAATCGGCGGCCACCTAATTTAGGCAACCAGGTTCTGTCGGAATAATACCCGACGATCGGTTGGACGATCAGCCCGGCCAGTGGTGGCAAAATGAAGAACCACCCTAAGCTATTCGGATCTGCCCCAATCGTTTGAAAAATCCGACTCATCTGTGAGCTTTGCAGCGTAAACGCGGTTTGAACCCCGAGATACCCAAAATTAATCATCCAAATGGTACTTGCTGATAATGTTGGCAAGCCATTGTTTGCCTTGGCCGTAGCCGCCGTCAACGATTCATCTGCCATAATCTGACCCCTCCTATAAGCTTTAGTTACAATTGAAAAATAGTCACAATTGAAAAATAAGTGCTGTCATCATTATGGCACCGCTTTCAAATTAATGCAACCGTTTGCGCAAACTTTATTTTATCGCCATTATCCGTCTGATTGCCAGTTTATCCAGCGCTTTTAAGCTCTTTCACCTAACAACATTTTAGCAATGAAAAAGGCTGAGGTATCCGCCTCAACCTGCTATCTAGTGCTTATTTAATTTCATAAGGAATTGTAATCTGTCGGGGTGTCGTCGACTCTAACGGTTGCCGATCACTGAACAATAGCGTCACTGTGGCAGCCCCCATCTTTTCCGGATAAAGATCAACCGAATGCAGATTAGCATCGGTTAACCCCACCGGCAAAGATCGGTTAAAACTTACAATTGGAAAATGACTGGCACCATTGATCTCCCGAATCAAGCGGTAAAACTCGATGGCATTAAAGTCATCGGTCGCCATAATCCCATTGATTTCCGGATGCCGGTCAATGAATGATCGGGCCTGTTCCAGGTCGCCCAACTTACAAGTCAGTGGATCCACATTAAATTGCGCCGCCATTCGTTCATAGCCCTCGCGTCGCTGCTGCTCATAAGCCCAGTCGTGCGCAGATTCGACGAAAACCGGATGCGTCACAGCCAATTGATCTAACAGGTAGGATGCGCCACCAATGCCAGCCTTCAAATTATCATTATCGACAAAAAGGTCGGTGGGATCATCGACTGGTTGACCAATGGTTACGAACCGCAACTTATTCTGGCGCAAAAAATCTGCGATGGGATCGGTACGATGAGCGTAAAGTAGGATAAATCGTTTGATTTTTCCCTGTGTCACCATGGATTTGACATTGGCCAGGAGCTCGTCTTGCGTCTTACTAATGGCTACGGACAACACGTACTGCCGTTCCATTAATTCGGTATTGATTCCGCGCAACAAGTCGATGTAAAACGGATTCTCGGGAAAGTTATGATCGGCTGTCGGGAAAACAACCCCAACCGTATTGGCCTCACCTGCTGTGAGGTTCTTAGCATTGTAGTTGGGGCGATAGCCTTCAGCCGTCGCCAACGCCTGGATCCGTTTACGGGTCGCCACGCTGATACGTGGATTATTATTTAGTGCCCGGGAGGCCGTGGAGACCGACACGCCCGCCTTAGCGGCAATATCACGGATAGTTAACATCATCGAAAGCTCCTTATGCTGCACTTACCAATTCGTTCTAATGCTTCAGATCTTACCATACAACCGGTGGGAATAAAACTTTCCTTGCTATGCTATCGCGTCAAGACGAAGCAAAAAAGGCACCACATTTTCTGGCACGATCGGTTACCTGAGCTTGGTTAAATCTTTAACCACAAAAACCGCATGCCCTCAAACACGACGGCTGCGGTTACCAAAATTTTATTATTTTTCTTTCGTAGCCATTTTTTCATGGTGCCCGGCTAAACCCGCAGGATTAACTGGGATCGTCGTCACAAACCGACTCCCCTGTGGCTGGTTATCCTTAACCACGATCGTCCCGTGGTGCAGATTAACAATCCAGTGCGCAATCGACAGGCCCAATCCATTGCCACCCGTTTGCCGACTACGAGAACTGTCCACGCGATAAAAACGATCGAAAATTCGTTGTCGGTCCGCTCGTTTTACCCCGATGCCTTGATCGGCTACTGTTAATTGCCATTTACGTCCTATCAGCTTAGCAGACAGCGTGATTGTCTGCCCCTGTGGCGAATACTTTAGGGCATTATCGATCAAAATATTCAACAACTGATGCACTAAAGCTTGATCCAGTGTCGCTTGAAAAGGCACGATCGGATCTAGGACCAAGGTCTTCCCTTGACTGGCCGCAATCTCGGTGTAAGGCTCCACCGTCCGTTGCATAAAGGTTGCCATATCAGTAAGTTCGAAGTTAGTCTGCACAGTATTGGAATCAGATCGCGCTAGTGCCAACAGATCCTGCGTTAATTTCTGCAAGCGCTGACTTTCACTATTGGCCACGGCAATACTCTCTGCCTGGTCAATAATTTTATCATTGGGTCGCGTTAACAGAAACTCCAGCTTATTTTGAATAATAGTCAGGGGGGTCCGCAACTCATGCGCCGCGTTACCCACGAACTCCGTCTGCCGGCCCCAGGACCGTAGAATAGGCCGCATCGTCAGGCGCGACATCCAGATACTCATCAGAATTGAGAGGAGCCAGAAGACCCCCATCGTGATCAGTAAAACCCGGGTGAAGTTAGCCATGGCCGCCTTTTGCGGATCAATATTTTCCATGATGAGGAGGTACTTCCCCGCCACGACCGGGTCCGAATTAGACTTCGGGACCTTCACCAGTAATGTTCGGAAGCTGTACTTGCCGTTCACGCGAACCGTGTGCAATTGCCCGACCTGGCCACGCTTGAGCGCGATACGCTTTAGCATGTCGTAACGCGATCCCAGTTGTGCTTGATTACTGATCTTGCCGCGATCATTATAAATTAAGGTGGTGGTCATAAAAGGGTGAATTGCGGCTTTCTGCGTCTGCCCAGGGACCATCTCCGGTTGATGTTGGGGCCGTTTTTTTACTGGAGAACCGGATAACCGTGACGTCCGTTCGACCCTGAGTGCCTGGTCGGTACTGGTCAGCATGGCGCGTTTGAACAAAACAAAAACAATTACACCTAGTAAGACGAAGATCACAGTGAATCCGATAAAATTGCTGATAAATAACCGCCATTGTTGCGCGCGGTTAACCTTATTACTCATTAGGTGCCTCCACAATATAACCGGCATTGCGAATTGTCCGCAACGACAGATCACTGCCAGCACGCTTAAGTTCCTTTCTCAGATTGCTCATATAGACTTCTACCACAGACAATGAGGTCTCTGAATCAAAGCCCCACAAGCGGTTGAAGATCTGTTCCTTGGTAATGATCGTTCCAGGATTGGCCACTAGATAGGCCAGCAGATCAAACTCACGGCCCTTCAGGGTCAAGGGCTCACCATCAAACGTCGCTAAATGCTTGCCAGTGTTGATTTCCAATTGACCCAGTGTAATCACATCACTACTGTTCAAATGTCCCGTACGCTTCAACAGAGCCTTCATACGCGCCAATAATTCCTCACGATGGAACGGCTTGGTGACGTAATCGTCGGCACCATCATTGAATCCCCGCAATTTGTCAGCAATCGTATCTTTGGCCGTTAAAATCAGCACAGGGGTCTTAATAGCCTTGTTGCGAATGTGTAGCAAGAGATCCAGCCCACTCTGACCGGGTAACATCAAATCTAAAATAATCGCGTCAAAAACACCTTGACTGGCTAGAAACTCGCCTTGTTCACCATCAAACGCGGTGGTCGTCTCACAAATCGGTCTAATTAACGCCACAATATCCGCGGACAACTCGCGTTCGTCCTCCACGACCAAGACCTTGGCAGTTGTACTCAACGGGCATGCCTCCTTTTAAGTTATCTTTTTATGTTAGGTTGTTCGCCTGCAGCAGTCCTTCATTTCAAATCATTTCTTAAAAGACACTCCCCACAGGGAGGCGTCTGGTGACCGTAGGTGGCATTAAGAATACACTTTTACTATTAATGACATAGTCTACGTGACGAACGATAACGTAACCTTAAGTCATTCGCCTTACCAAACACACGGTTAATTCGAATTTTAGCACGTTCTCCCATATAATGCCCGAAAATTGGAGTAAACTTTTATCAGGACAAGGTGCGTGTTATTCTATTAAAGTCAGACATTTTGTCCATTTAACAACGGAGGGGTTTTCATGAAAGAGCATCGTGACACGCTAGCGCAGGCTCGCGTCAGCCGCTGGGTGTACTTGGGGGCATTTTTAATCCCCATGATTATCATCAGTGTGATCTTTTGGCATTTGAAGATTACGCCATTTGGTCATCGAAGCCTATTATTTAGCGACACCGGGGCACAATACGTGCCCATTTTAGAGTACTTGCGATCTACGATTTCACATGGTCAGTTCCATCTATTCTCATTCGCACTGGGGACGGGGAGCAGCTTAGTGCCACTATTGACCTACTACGTTATCAGTCCTTACAATGTGCTCATCTTCCTATTACCAGCTGCGCAGTTGCCAACCGCCGTGGCCTTAATCATGATTTTAAAAATTAGTACGATCGGCCTCACAATGGCTATTTTTCTGCGGCGAGCCTTTCTTAAGAGTGGCTGGGCCCTCCTCTTGTTCTCGACGGCCTTCAGCTTGTGTGGCTTCGTCGCGATGTATGACTACGACATCATGTGGCTCGACGCTCTCATCATGTTGCCATTGGTTGCGCTAGGCTTGCACCGCATCGTCAGTGTCCATCACTTTGGCCTCTACACATTGAGCCTAACGATTACCATCTTAGCCAATTATTATCTCGGGTATATGACGTGCCTTTTTTCCGTCTTGTACTTTGCCTACCTCATCATCGAACATCAACGAACCGCCACTTCCTTCAAGGAAATCTGGCGTGTCCACCGCCCTGCAATCCGTCAATTCATTATCGGCTCATTACTAGCGGGAATGATGGCTATGGTCGTCTTGATTCCGACCGCCATGGGGATGCTCCGGACAGGTAAAGGCAACTTCTTTGTGACCAACTTCCTGCCAACCCCCCTCTTTGGCCCAGAAGTTCTGGCCCAATTTGGTCCTGGCACAACAACTTTCGTCTCACACCTATACCACGCACCGAGCTTATTTATGGGAACCCTGATGTTCCTGTTACTCATCGTGTACTTTGTCTCTCCCAAGGTCCAGTCAATCGAAAAGCACCGAGCGATGTGGCTACTGATCACGATGGGTCTTGGACTCTTCTTAACGCTATTCAATACCATCTGGCACATGCTCCAACAACCAGCCGGATTTCCATTCCGTAACGTCTACTTCTTCACTTTTCTCGCACTGATCATTGCCTACCGTGCTTGGCAAACGCACCCCGATCAGACCATGAATGATCCGCAAAAGGTCCTCGCGCTAGTCTGGGGAGCAGGCCTGCTCGTCATCGGATTTCTATCTGCTCGCGTCTTTCCACGGCTCTGGGCCTTCATGCTTCCTAGCTACGACGCCAGCCTCTATCAACAGAGTCAGCCACCCTTCCATCTGGTTTGGTGGGCCCTGGGACTGTTGTTACTCAACACCATGCTATTATTCATCAGTGAGTGGCGCCCTATTCGTATCGGTTTAATGGGCCTTCTAATCTCATGTGAGCTCGGGGGTAACCTTCTGGTGGCCAGTCGCGGCATGGACTTTGGATCCCAAACAAAATTTGAAAAATACTTTAAAGCCGACACGGCAACGTTGAAACAGTTCAACGCTTCCTCGACCAAGGCCAATTTCTACCGAACTGACTTCCTACATTCTCGGATCGGCAAAGCCTACGATGAGGCTTACAACCACTACAATGACCCCTTGTTATTCGACTACGCGGGACTGAGTTCTTATTCTTCAACCTTGGAGGAATCGGCCCGGGTCTTCCAAAATGACCTCGGTTACTTCAGTAGCAACGTTCGTCGAATCAGTGCTCAGGGTAGTACGAGCCTAACCGACACACTACTCGGCGTTAAATACCGAGTCAACGTCAACCGAGATCCCAAGGTCACAGAGCTCAACTCATTCGTAGGTATCGGCTTTGCCGTTCCAAAACAACTTATCAGTTTACAGCTTGATGATCAGAATGCCTTGGGTAACCAGCAACGCATTCTGACCGCCTTAGGCGCACCAAGTGACACTCTGGCTCATGCCTCTGTCCTCAATGTCTTTAATCGTCGCGCTACCGTCGATGACTTGCACCTCGTGCCGAAGAAGACCCTGTTGCCCCAACAACGTTACCAGCAGACGTTCAAGCTCAAGGTTAACGCAACGGGAACGCTTCATGGCTTCTCACCATCCAATACCTTAATCTACTCGACCTTACGCATTAATGGTCAAGCAGCTGGTCCCACAGTTCGTGCCGATGGTTACCGCTACGTTATGAATTTAGGCTACCATCACAAGGGAGATGTGCTGACGGTAAGCTACCTCACGCCGGCACCAGCCGCTGGTTACAGCAACGAATTCGTCTCGTTGAACCAAGCGCAATATCAAAAAGCCGTCACCCATCTAAGACGGCAACAGTTCCACCTCTCCAAGCAGAGCAGCGTGACCGCTTTATCTGGCACCGTTGTTGGGAGCACCCAACGATCTTACCTTTACCTCTCCGTACCGAATGCGCCAGGATGGCATGCCACCGTCAATGGTCGAGCGGTCAAGGTCCAACCGGCCATGCACGCCCAGTCGATCACGCCAGTCATTAAGAATTATCCGGGAATGATGGCCGTACCACTCAAGCCAGGCAGAAACCACGTTGTTTTCCATTACACGACGCCGGGCTTAAAGGCGGGAATCATCACGTCAATTATCGGTGTCGTCTTGTTTGGTCTCCTGTGGTTCGGGGGCGAATGGCGCCGCGTCGTTCGGCAACGTCATCAATAAATTTGTTTAGTGAGCGTTCGGTGCATCTTGCCGAACGCTTTTTATTTGGCGCTTGCTTTCCTCCTACTTAGTACTAACGAAATCTCTTCGATAATTTTCGCCTATTTTGGCGAGAAATCATACCATCCGATAAGATGATTAGGGGGTCTATCTGGGATCTCACCTCTTATGTGGAATGCCTCTCTCTCGCTTGATTTGAAGCCACACCCAGAACGCAAGTCTTCAAAGTCACTGTTCCAGGAACTGATAAAAAGTATCAGTTAACACTAGCGTCATCCCTGATCAGAGCGATCGTTAAATGCGTCATAATGGGCTATTCTTCCAGTGTCCACTTCAATCGGAATTTCACCACATCAAAAAATCCATTCTCTTGCTATTCATGCGGTAACAGCAAGAGAATGGATTTTTCGATTAAATATTACAGGAATTTCATTCAGTTTAAGCCAACAATTAACGGCTTTTAAGTACGTCTGTGTCAATCACCTTGCAATGTTCTTCCAATCGACTAGTCATGACCTTCTTTTTTTGAACAAGATGATTAGAAGCAACGTACACGTGATAAGCGGGCCAAATAGGATTAGTAAGGCACTCATCAATAGATGTTCACAGAATACGTAGATAAGACTAAAGATTTCACCAATACTTCGCGTACTCCCTACTGCGTATTGCCACGGGTACGACGTCATACCATTTGCTGTCAATTCTCTATTTTTATGTTTTACTGACTTACCTTGCCGATGCCGATCCATATCATGGGGGTCATACGATCCCTTTCTCTTATCATTCTTAATGAATAAGTAGCCTAATTTTTCCCTTAACCATGGATAACATAATAACCAACTAAAAAATAACCATGCTGTATATGGCGTTATCGAAACCGTCCAACCGTTTTTCGTGTTCCAAGTAAGTAGAATCACCATTGAAACTACCCCATAGAGCAAGAATAACAAATATCGCAACACTCTTTTCGCCATTTCAATCCCTCCCTCCAAAAAAAGATCACCTAATTTTCCGACATATCACATGCCATTTACCCATTTGGAAATATTTTTTAGTTTCTGCATCAATTCTCACACTGCTCTCAAATTATATCACATAGCAAATCATTCAATACTCGCCCCAAATACCAGACAAACCAGAAGGGGAACCACTTACTCTAGATTAGTTCTAGCCAGTTTCAATATTGGACTGATTAATGGTCCAACCAAAAAGGTCCAGCAACTACCCAAAATGGCTGGTTACTGGACCTCATGGTATCTTACTTTGAAAACTAACTTATTCTAAGCACTTGGACGCACCTTAGAGACATCCGCTTCGCCCTTACGAACCCGGTTAACGGTAACCCGTAACAAGAATGGCGCAACTAACGTGGCAATAATAATCGCCGCCACAATGGCCGAATAACGAACCGGTGACATAAGTTTGGCTTGGAATCCGATCTGGGCAATGATCAAGGCCATCTCCCCGCGTGAGACCATCCCGGCCCCAACAGCAGCCGAACTGTCCCAGGAATAGCCGGCCAATTTGGCCCCACCACCGGCCCCCAACAACTTGGTGAGAATCGCCACGATGGTCAGAACCACGATGAACCCAGTCTGATGACCCAAGCCATGGAAGTCCATGTTCAACCCAATGCTGACGAAGAACACAGGGATAAACAGCGCGTACCCAATGGGTTCAATATGCCGATCGACTGTGGACAAGGCTGACGTCTGCGCAATGGCGATCCCCGCGAAGAAGGCGCCCACGACGTCACTTAAACCGACAACTTCAGCCAAGAAAGCCATCCCAAAACAAAGGATAATGGCCATGAGCGTTTGACCCATTGGAATCAATAACCGTTCCCCAATCTTGGCCATGTATGGTGCCACCCAGCGAACGACGAAGTAAATAGCGGCAAAGTAGGCAATCTGTTCCAAGGTCGTGATAAGCAGGTCACTCGAGCCACCACTCCCACCCACAGCGGTCCCGGTCGTCGAGACTAGCACACTCAAGATGACCACAGCCAAAACATCGTCAACTACGGCGGCCCCAAGGATAGTGGTCCCTTCACGGCTACTCATGGCATTCATTTCCTTCAAGACCTCTACGGAGATGGAAACCGATGTGGCAGCGAAGATGACACTGATAAAGAGACTCTCGACCATGCCTAAGTTATAAACCATCCCCACGAGGTACGTTCCAATCATTGGGACGATGACCCCTAACAGCGCCACAAAGACGCTGGGCTTCAAATAACGTTTCAGAAGTTGCAGGTCACTTTCCAACCCCGCAATAAACATCAGGATAATAACCCCGATCTCCGCGTAGCTTTCCAACACATGGGTCAGGCTGACCCAGCCTAATACCGCAGGTCCAATGATAACCCCCACCAACAACTGTCCAATTACCGCTGGAATTCCAATGCGGGTACTATAGTGTCCCACCACAGTCGTTGCCAGTAGAATCAGTGTCAAGCTCATTAATAAGTTCACGAGTAGCCTCCTTTTCAACAAAAAAACGACCGCTTCAAAGATGGTCCCCCCAACCCAAGGGAAACACTATTCTTGAAAGCAGTCGCTTCAACCGTCTTTTAATTTAATTACAGCGTATTATACAGAAATCCCCTCGTATACGCAACCTCTCCGCCTTGTCACAACAATTATTTAACCGCTTACACAATCTTAACTACCGCAACACGGGTGCACGTGTTAAAATGGGTAATGATTGTGAGGTGACGCGTGTGAAGTGGTTTTTCTCTAACTTGATCGTGGTTATTTGGGCCGTTATTTTCGGTGAAATCATCGGCTATATTGGAAGTACGCTAGAAAAAATGACGTATGATTGGATAACTGTTGGTGCCATTACAGCCGTTGCAGCATTCGTTGCAGTGAACGGTATCTGGTTCATGAACCGCGAAGGCCGTAAGCAAGCTTCAAGTGCCAAGTAACGTCAATATAAACATGATCAACAAACCAGCCTTGGCACTTGCCAGGGTTTTTTATTTTGCGCTCAAAACTTGAGGCACAGCTGGGATTGCTAACTCCCCCCACTATTCGGTCGACCTGTCATTATCCGCTCGAATCTGGTTCTTAATCGCGTTCATGTCCTGATCAAGCTGGTGAACGAGTTCGGCTTTCGCCACTAACTCCTGACGCAGTTCATCCTGATGCGCGACATTCTTTTTGTAGTTGAGTTCGTGTTCCAATGATGCCCAGAAGTTCATGGCAATGGTTCGGATCTGAACCTCCACCGTAACCGCTTCGACCCCGGCATTTAGAAATACCGGCACAGCTAAAATCAGGTGCAGACTCCGATATCCATTAGCCTTAGGCTTGGTGACATAATCTTTACGTTTCAGAATCCGAATATCTGGTTGTTTTTCCAATCGCCGTTCCATCGCCACGATATCATCTTCAAAACGGACAATGATTCGAATACCAGCAATATCATGCATCTGGTCCGGCAGAGTCGCCAAATTAAAGTCTAAATGCTTGCGTTGCACTTTTTCCAAAATACTTTCTGGCGATTTGATCCGTGATTGAAGACTGTCAACCAGTGAATGCCCATGCTGGATCTGGTATTCCTGATCCAAGTATGTAATCTTCGTTCGTACCACCCGCACGGCACTCCGATAGTTCAACATTAATTGTCGAAACCGATCAACTGCCGCTAACGAGGTCGGGTCGTTTGGAAACGAGGTCGGTAAATTTTCGTTTGCCACTTATATTTCCTCCTATGCGTGTTGCTGCCGAAATTGACGAATCTCTGGGACCAACCACCACAACAAGCCAAAGTTCACAAGTAACGTGATAGCCGTAAAAATAAAGACCCCATTGTAGTTAAACATATTGGCAACAACGCCACCAAATAGGGAGCCAAACATGCTCCCCAGGGCTTGAAATGATTGATTCCAGCTAAAAACCGTTCCCGTCAAGGACTGCGGTGAATTCTTAGTCAATAAGGTTTGGACGGCCGGAAACAGCGCTCCGTCTGAAACCCCAATCATGAACCGTAAGATCCCTAGTAGCCAGACACTGCTGACAAAACCTTGCGGAAAATACATAAGGACCGCAAAAACATAGCCGAAAACCAAGACACGACTGGTTCCATGACGGTCACCGTATTCGCCTAATTTTGGCGCCGCTAACAAGGTCGATAGACCCGGTAGCGCCGCAACAATCCCAGCAACCAAGGTAATTGGACCGACGTTGTGCATCAACTGCTTCACATACAGACTAATAATTGGGGTAATGGAATTGTTTCCCATTTGAATAATCATCGTTGAAACCAGTAACACCAAAATTAACTTTGGGTTCTGAACTTGTTTCAGCCAGCTCCCCTGACGAGCCTGTTGTGCCCGACTCACTGGCGTAAAATGCTCGTGCACTAACGTCGCGCTAAGAAAGAAGACAATCGTTAAAAAAATCCCGGTCAGAATAAACGTCCAACGAATGGAGAAAACCTGTGCGAGAATACCGCCAAGAACAGGGCCAATCAAATTACCACTGACATAACCAGTCGTGAGAATTCCCAACGCGTTACCGCTCTTTTCTCGCGGCGTCTCCGACGCAATCAAGGCACTAGCGTTGGGAATATAGCCCGCAAAGAAGCCTTGCAAGAATCGCAAACCAATAAGTTGCCAAACAGTCGTTACAAATCCCATTAGTCCAATCACAACGGCCATCCCCAGAGAGGACCGTAGCAGCATCACTTTACGCCCCTTTTGGTCTGCCAGCTTGCCCCACAATGGGGACACCAAGGCAATGACGAAGAAGGTCACGGCATACGTGACCCCACTGTACATCGTCAATTGTCCCTGAGTAAATGTCCCCAAGCCATCTACATATAACGATAGAAATGGCATGATTTCACTAAACCCCATGCCAGCTATGAAGGTTCCTAGCCATAAAACAGCTAAATTTCGCCGCCATTGGTCATTCTTTTGTGTGCCCACGATGTCAATCGCCTCTCTACTTTTATCTCTCAAAACGCCTTGATACCCAGTTTAGCACACCTTTTTTGTTCCCGAACTTTTTAGCCATTTAAAAAATAAATGAAAAAAATTTACAAAATGACTAGCATTTTTGATCGTTTTGTTACATAATAGAGCCATAGACATGTGACAACATTCACTTACAATTCAGGAGGTAATTACAGATGGCTCATCGTTTAGATGGTAAAGTTGCAATTGTTACAGGTGGTACTTTAGGAATTGGGTTGGCTGTTGCCAACAAGTTCGTTGAAGAAGGCGCCAAGGTTATGATTACCGGTCGTCACGCTGACGTCGGCGAAAAGGCTGCTAAGAGTGTCGGCGGTTCTGACGTTATCCAGTTCTTCCAACACGATGCAACTGATGAAGACGGTTGGGTTAAGTTATTCGATGCTACGGAAAAAGCCTTTGGCCCCGTATCAACTATCGTTAACAATGCCGGTATGGCCGTTAACAAGAGTGTTGAAAACACGACGACTGCCGAATGGAAACAACAACTTGCCGTTAACTTAGACGGTGTATTCTTCGGTACCCGTCTTGGTATCCAACGGATGAAGAATAAGAACCTCGGCGCTTCAATCATCAACATGTCTTCAATCGAAGGCTTCGTTGGTGACCCTAACTTAGGAGCTTACAACGCTTCTAAGGGTGCCGTTCGGATCATGTCCAAGTCAGCCGCTATCGACTGTGCCTTGAAGGACTATGACGTTCGTGTTAATACTGTTCACCCAGGTTACATCAAGACGCCATTAGTTGACGATCTTCCAGGTGCCGAGGCTGCTATGTCAGCTCGTACCAAGACGCCAATGGGCCACATCGGTGAACCTAACGATATCGCCTACATCTGTGTTTACCTTGCCTCTAACGAATCCAAGTTCGCTACTGGTTCAGAATTCGTTGTTGATGGTGGTTACACCGCTCAATAAACCAATCATTTTAAATTTAAGGACGACCGTTCAATACGGTCGCCCTTTTTCTTTTTGAGATAAGTCTACTGGTTGCCGCGGTTTCTAGGACTGTCACCGGCTAGTTGCGCTGATTGAACTACCCGGTAAACTTGAACACCGACCCTCGAACTAGAGGTATTATCAGGTCATTTACCTCTAAGTCCCCGTATTTTAAAACAATCAAAATAAAAAGGCGTTGGCAGAGTTTTCCACCAACGCCACCGATTCAAATTTAATCGCCATGAACCCCGATAAACAAGGCAAAAAGTAAGATGAGCAGCACCAAAGTCGTAATCGCCACGTACAGATGGTCACGTTCCTTATAGAACGCATAGATGGAAACTATCACCCGCAAAACGGGTGTCAGGATCAAACAATACGTTCCCAACATCATAATGGCATAGGCCTTGAGATGCCAAGTACCGACTAGGATCGCTCCCATACTCAGCGGCATAGTGCTTCCGGGATAACCGGATTGGCCAGTTATCAAGAAGATGACTAGCCCAATCAACATCACAATAGCAGAAACAATGACCCCTACCTGAAGAATCCGACCAATAATCGTTTCAACCTGTGCCATCTCTTTAGCCGTTGCTGTTTGTTTTTCTTGCATTAGAAATGAACCCCCAATCCCTTAAAGAGCATCTGCAGCCCAATGTAGAGAATAATCGGAATGAACACGATTCGAATCCAACGGGATGGCAAAATCTGCATGACACGTGAGCCAATGACGGCTCCACCAAGAATTCCCAGTGCCATCGGAACTGCGATACCGGGCAAAATCGACCCGTTAAAGAAGTACACCGTTGCACTGGCCGCCGCGGTAACCCCCATCATCAGGTTAGACGTCGAACTCGACGGTTTCAAAGGCATCTTCATGAAGGTATCCATTGCCATCACCTTGAAGGCTCCGGAGCCGATTCCCAACAAGCCGCTGGCAACCCCGGCGCCAAACATCACGGTAAACCCAGCCGGCACATTTTCAACTTGATAATCCACGTTTTTCATTTCGGCTTTGTCGTAGTATGTTCCGTTGAGCTTCAGTTTTGTCGCAATTCGATCGGGTTCCACACGTTGGAGAACTTCCTGTCCGCGCCGCAATTTGCGATACATATTCCACCCGGAGAAAACCAACAAGCACCCAAACAACAGGTACAGGTACTTGGGATCCAAGACCCCCGTCAGTAAAGCCCCGGTAATGGCCCCAGTGGTCGTCGCAATTTCCAGAAACATCGCCACCCGTAAATTCAACACATTGTCTCGCAAATAGGCAATTGTCGACCCCGAACTGGTCGCAATGACAGCGATAATGCTGGCCCCAATGGCATATTTGATATTTAGACCCATTCCCAGGGTCAGGATGGGCGTGATAATCATCCCACCACCGATGCCTAAAATCGACCCGGCGATACCGGCAAAGATACCGACCCCCATCATAATTAAGGCTGTTTGGATCATGATCTCTATTTCCTCCTCGTCAATCAATCTACGCCCTTGATTATCAACTTTTATTGACGCCGAGGCAAGCCGGTGTAGCTGGCCTAGTGGCAACTTTAAGAATTATTTTCACAATATTTGTTCCTGACATTGAAGCATTTATACTACGTTACTCTTTTTCATTGTGATTAATCACTCAATCGAGTGTTACCACCCCTGATCACGATCCCCTAAACAGCCATTCCCCTAAAACCGTGGCACCACTTGAAATAAAACGGTTACAGATAAACACGGCACTTCCATACAAAATAAATATGGGAGTGCCGTGTAATTTGTATTTCAGATATGACTAATAACTGTCAATGAAGCGTTGAACTAGTGGGCTAGGCTCACGGTTAGCCGGCCAGACGACCTGAAGTGTCGTCCGCCATGGCCGATACTTTATCGGATAAATGGTCGTCTGCACCCCACTAAGCTGGTCCGCCACAGAACGAGGCACCAACGCCACCCCCATCCGGGCGTCTGCCCACTGAACGGCCGTCCGTGCATCATCACAGGTACAGGCGATGAAGGGTGTCAGAGCCTTCTCCGCGAAGGTTTTGTCAAAAATATGGGTAAAGCGCCGATAGATAATCAAAGGCACTTGCGCCACGTCTTCGACCCGCAGCGTTGCGGTCTGGAAATGGTCATATTTGCGCGGGACGACCGCTACCATGGCCTCACTAGCCAGCGGCTTGCTGGATAAATCTGGCGCACTGAAGGGTGTTCGAACGATAGCCACGTCGATCAACCGCTTTCGTAGCTGGTCCAAAAGACCATAGGTGTTATCCTCCACTAGGCGAATCTGAAGTTTGGGATAATGCCGTGTCAATGTTTGCAGCTTAGCATTGGGTGTAGCCCCAATGGATGAAGACACCATTCCAACTGCCAATGTCCCTGCCAGGCCTTGGCCCAAGGCCTTAACTTGGCTATCAGCCTGAGAACGCAAATCCAATAACTGTTGTGCATAATCCTGAAGCAGTTGCCCCGCTGGTGTTAAGGTCACCCCATTGACGGAGCGATTGAACAATGTCACTCCCAGTTCGACCTCTAATTGCTTAATCTGATAACTAAGTGGCGGCTGGGCGATATGCAACTGCTGAGCCGCAGACGTGATTTGACCGGCCTGTGCCACTGCCAAAAAATATGTGAGTTGTCGAAAATTCACCACCATCACATCCGTTTCGTTTTACAATTATTATACCAAAGTCTATGGCAGACCCGTTTCACCGGGATCTGAATTAGCATTCCGTGACTGTTTGGTCGGCGGTGTGTAGCGATCCTTAGCCGGCAAGACTTCTTGCAAGATGTACTGTCGAATCAGGAGAACAATTTGTCGATTTTGCGGCAGATCCGAATGCGTCGTATTATCCCCGGTCACTGTGATCTGGGTATAATGTGCAACTTGATTTTGAAAGACGTACTTGCCTTGGTTGACACTATTAGCCGGTACCGTGCCGTCACTCGAATACGTCTCAGAACCCGCAACGGAGTAGACAATTAGATTTTTAGGCAGGTTCTTGCGGCCATTAATCAAATCTTTTAAAATTGCTGTTTGTGTCGTCGTACTAGTCGACTCCATATTGTAAGGCGTCGCAATTGTCATGAGTTTATCGGCTGTGACTGACTTAATCTGAGGTAAATAATTTTCCATGAAAAGACTCAAGGCCAGTCCCCCATTGGAGTGACCCAATGCGGAGAAGTGATTAAACCGATAGGTCTTGACCAAGTCCTTAAAGGCTAGGTTCAACCAGGCGGCCTGCTTCACGATGTTCGTGTAACCATCGCGATTGTTCTCAAAGGCGATCACAATGAACGGCTGGTTATCGCCTCGTTTGATACTCCCAGTATAGGATAACTGACCGTCTTCCATGACCTTAACCTTAAGAACACTGTGTGGCACCTTAGTTTCTTGCCGCAACTGCGTAATCAACGTATCAAACCGATCTTGACTGGCACTTGATCCCGGCACCATAATGATGGGATTTAATGGCGTTCGATAATCTGATTTATATTGGCTGATCCGTTTGGATAGCCAGGCCTGACTAGGTACAAAGACCGCCACAATGACAATTGCTAAGACTAGCCAGCGCCACCAACTATGCCGCATGGTCCACACCCCCTTGCAGATTCAATAACCGGACGAATGGCAGGTAAATGAGGACGGATAAGGTCAAGCAGACCAGACTCAAGACCAGTGCTCGCCAGTCACCCCCCGTGCCCAGAAAAGCTACGAGTGGCCCCGGTGTCGTCCGTGGAACCGGATAGACGATCGGTGGCACTAATTTCCACGAAATCGCGGTCCAGGCCACCGCAATATTGACGGCTGGTGCCAGGACAAACGGAATCAACAAAATAGGATTGAAAAGTACCGGCAATCCCAGCAGGGTTGCTTCGTTAAGGTTCACTAAATTAGGCAATAGCGTCTGCCCAGCCACACGGCGATAACGTGCCTGATGTGATCCAATACCGATGGCAATAATGAGCGCCAAGGTCATCCCGGCACCCCCGAAGTTGGCATAAGCATCTCCTAACGTATGTAAGGTAATGGGATGTGGGGCTCCCCATCCAGAGCCATGCTGGATGGCATACGCCAAATTCTGTAGTGAGGTCACCGAACTGTTTCCGGCCACGTCAATGGGCCCAATCAGTCCTAACCACCACAGACCATTACTGATAGCCGTCACAGCTAAGATTCGCAGACCATGGTGTCCCAGGTTGGTATTTAAGGCCTGAAAAGTTAGATAGACCAAGGTATTCAAGCCACCAGTATTCAGCCAGCTCAGGGCGTACCCAATACTGACTGTGACCAGGAGAATGAGGCTGAGAGGCATCGCAATCCGTCCCGTCCACGACAAGGGGGTTTGACGATGGGCTAGCCACCAACGACCAAGGTTCTTCATCATATGGCTCGCTAGCCAGCCAACCACGAGACCAACGACAATCGCCAAAAAGATCCCTTGTGGCCCCAAGTTACCCTCGATAAATTGTGAGGGGCCCGTGGCACTGTTTCGATTGGGATCACCCAAAGCCATGTAATTCACGTTAAGTGTTAGAAACGCCAGCGCACTGGTCATACCAACCGCCAAGGCATCAGATTGGTAGGTCCGTGCCAAATAGTGCCCCGTGGTAAAGGCCACCATGACCGCGACTAACCCATTAATGACGATGCCAATCGCTTGGACTAGCTGTTGCCACAAATCAACGGCAGGTAGCCACTGTTTAACATGATAAATCTGATAGAAAAAACCGGTCTTCGTCAACCACCCCTGGCCCAAAAAGTCGAGTAAAGCCATGACTAATATAAACGGGTAAGCCACCCGCAAGGCTTCCGTGATGGCGCGCATGGCCCGCCATTGGTTGATTCGTTGATTCAAACGCCATAATACCCGCATTATTATTCCCCCTAAAGCGCCTTGATCACGTCATCGATAGCCACGATTTTCCATAACAACTATCGTTAACTTCCAATCAAAACGTTATCACGTAGTCCTTGATGACCACGCACCGTCCACTTTCTTTTTATTATACGAGCTTCATGCGACGATGGGGACTTCAACACCTATAAATTTTATTATATTAAGCCCATTCCACCTCAATAAGTCAAACGAAACACTGCTCAAATGGCAGTGGCAATGTTATACTGGCCCCGAGACAAACTGGTTGTCTACCAGTTTGTCTGGCATAACCTACCATAACTTAATCTCCACAAAAGAAGCCACCGGGATCTCTCGGTGGCTTCTTCTCGTTTATTTTGATTTTTTCTGGCCACCAAGTGGTTGGGACAGCACGACCGGTCAGACCGGGAGCACGGATAAGCACAGCTAGTCCTGCACTCTCATCCCAGATAATGGAAGTCTGGATCACGACCAACACGGTAGCACGCAAAAGATGCCGTCAATTCATTGTGAAAAGTCACCAAGATTGCAGGTGTTGCCCAAGTAGAAGCTGCCCAAAAAACGGTATCATCGGGCTCACGATTATCATTCGGGTAGCGATGATAACCGACTTCTTCATCCCAAATGGTTCCTTGCGTGTTGAGCCAGTCCTCGGCCAACCCAGCCTGAACAACCGCCATGACGTCTTGATTATCCCGAATCAAAGCCGCCAGCTGATCCCAGTCTAGTTGCCAGTCGTGTTCCTTAGGCGCCTGTCCCCGCGTACCTAGCGGTGTATGACGCAACGCAATCGGTTTCAGATCAACAAAATCCATCTGACTAACCTCCTCATAACTACCCCATCATACTGCATTTCCACTCGATACGCAGCGGATAGCGGCTAATTGCAATGTCTGATAACGCCCGGACGCTAACTGAATTACAATTTGGTCCTCATCCACGCCCGCGACTTGACCATCGACCGTCACTGCCACTTGATTAGCATCCCAGACATTTAGCTGGAGGTGAACGGACTTCTTGCGCCGCCAGGCAGTTGCTAAGCGCCGACTGACCTCATCCTGTGTTTGACGCGTCTGAAGGGGTTCGACCTGTTCAGCCGCGTGCATCTTCGTAAGGGCGCTTGTATGGTCTGACAGGTAAAAGCCACCCCATTTCAACATGCCTCGGTCGTGATAATCCCGTTGGAAAAAGGTATTCGCCAGCCGATCATTATCCACATGATGTAAGTACATCGCCTTTCACTTCCTCAACGGACCCACCGTTGACTCTCAGGCCAACGAACACGACCAAAGTTGACAAAATTCAATGACAGTTGCGTATGCTTTTTAAGTGCTACGACAATTCTTTCCAAGACAGCTAGATCCGTGGCGTGGACCGTATGCAGAGGAATCGACCGTTCCCGATGATCTTTGTGCCGAATATCCAAAAAAAAGTTAAAGGCTGACCCATATTGGTTGTTGACGATATCGATGCGATACTGGCAATGCCACTGTGCCGTGAATAACGGATCCAGCCGATCTGCAATGATACTGGCCTCTTGATCACAATTAATCAAAACTGTTCCCTCCATTATGACCGCCAACTAGGGAAGCCCGCCGTAACATGGTTCCCCCGGGCATCAAACTACTAGCTGGAATCACCGCGGTCTTCCCAAACTTATCGCGTAAACCATCGATGACCCGGTCGAATTGATCATTTTTAATCTGACGCTCAGGTTCCTGAAATAGGTCTAGCTGAAGATTCCGACAATCACTAAGTCGCGAGAGCCCCACCCCAATATTTCGCACCGGTTGATCCGCCCAGTTCTTCCGAAAAAGATGGCGCAGTGTCACCACAATTTCCTGAGCATTATCAGTGGGCGCAATCCGACAAGAATGATCAAATCCAGTTCGTCCATCATTCTCCGTGTCCGCTCGCGCAAAACCAATATACAGACTAACACAACCTGCTTGCTGGTGATGATGCCGCATCCGTGAGGTCACCTGCTGACCAATTTCTCTAATCACCAACTCAATCTCCGCTTGCACTCGATAGTCACGCGGTAAAACCTGCGAGTTACTCCAACTCTTCTCCTTGGGTGGCCGTATGTGATGAAGTTGGCTACGATCGATGCCCCACGCCAAAGCAAACAGTTGGGCCCCAATTGTCCCCATTTCAGATCGTAACTCATAAGGATTCACATGCGCCAGGTCATCCATGCTGTGAATGCCCAGTCGCTTCAGATGGGCAGCCGTGCGATGGCCAATGCTCCAAACCTTTTCTAAATTTGTAATTGGCCAGATATGTTCCGGAAATGAATCGTAGGTCAGCCGACCAATTAACTCATCGTCATGCTTAGCCTGTAAGTCTAACGCCAATTTGGCCTGAATTGGATTTTCTCCGATCCCAACCGTGGTATAGAGTCCCAGCTCGTGGCGAACCTTCACTTGAATCCGACGGGCAACCTCTTCCGGTGTTTTGCCAAACAACCGCCAGGAATGCGTCATATCCAGAATGGATTCATCAATTGAATAGGGAAAAAGATCGTCATCTGCGACGAACTGGCGAAAAATTTTATTAATCATCAGATTCTTTTGGATGTACAAATTCATCCTGGGGGGCACGACTAAAATTCGTGAATCATGCGGAACTTCATATTGGCGTGAAACGTTACTAATTCCAAATTCCTTTTTTGCCATTGGTGATGCTGCCAGCACCAACCCACTCCCTGTGTTGTCCGCCTCAGACATCACAATAAGGACTGATTTCAAGGGATTTAGCCCGCGTTCAACGCTCTCGACGCTAGCATAAAAGGATTTGTTATCAATCATCAGAAACATGCCATGCGGTTCTTGTCGGTAATCCATCGCCATCACCTCCCGTCAATAATTGCTTTTATTATACGAACGTTTGTTCGATAAAGCAAGCTCTTTTTCGAATAAATTCAGTGATAATCGGAAAATTAAGGCACCGCGCACACTTAGAGATGGTCAGCCAAAATCAGTCTCACTCTGTAAACTAGTTCACTTAACCAACCGCGGACAGGCTCCTCACAGTTCAGCCACTGAATCCTCTGATAACTTAATTAAAATAGTTTGGTTTAACAGGTAGCTTTTACCCCATCAACGTGATAGAATGTACTTGTGAAGTTAGCCCTAGTCAACTAGCTTCCTCAACTTTTTAAAAGCAGAAACAGTCTTGCCGCACTTAAAAACGGTTAGACTGTTTCTGTTTTTTGGTTAAAAATTAATTTATTACATATATGTTACATTTTATTGCAAGTGTAACTAAAATCTTATTGTTATCAGTTGTCGTACCGATTAATTTGGACATTAATTGTCGCGTTATCGCACATAAAAAGAACGGTCGGAAAAAATTTCGACCGTCCTTTTTAGCTACTGATTTAAACCGGCGTAAATGCCTGACGCATCTGAGTCACCGCTGCAACTGGATCCGTACTCCGCGTGAGCATGGTAATCACGGCTGCTCCTGCGGCACCAGTGTTTGCTACAGCCGGCATCGTGTCCACCGTCAGACCACCAATGGCCACGACGGGAACTCGGGATTGTTCGACTAACTTGGCTAACCCTGCCGTTCCAATCACCGGATCGACATCGGCCTTCGAGGTCGTCGGAAAGATAGGTCCACTTCCTAGATAAGCAATTCCCGCCACCCGATTGGCTGCCACAACTTCTTCGGATGTTGAACACGACAATCCCACAAACATGTCGCGCGGTTTAACCGCATCCAGGACCTGTTGAACCCCGGCATCGCTCTGACCCACGTGAATCCCATCGGCATGTAGTGCCAAGGCTAAATCCACATCATCATCCACAATAAAAGGCACACTCGCTGTGCGGCATTGCTCCCGCAGATCGCGACCCAAGGCAACCCGTTCCATTGCCGTTAAGGTACTGGCACCCTTATCTCTGAATTGAAAGGCCGTGATTCCAGCCTTAAGCATGGTTGCGAGCACATCTCGCAGATCCCGACCAGGAACATCTTGACTGCCCGCTACAAAATAAGCTCTTAATAATCCTGATTCGAACGTTACTGACATCGCTATTCAGCGCCTCCCTGCCGATAAGCCCAATGGTTCAATGGTCCGTGACCATTGCCAACCGCAATCGGATGAACAATGGCGGCCGTCACAAATTGTTTCGCAATTCGAATAGCCGTTTCAAAATCTTGGCCCTTTGCCAACTCCGCCGTAATACAAGACGATAATGTGTCCCCCGTTCCGTGTGTCCGAACGGTTTCGACGCGTGGCGCTTCCAACCAAAACGACCGACCATCTAAAAGTAAAACGAAATCACGGGCAACGCTAGCATCCCCATGACCACCCTTAATCACGATATTCTTGGCCCCTAGATTCCGCAGAGCGACTGCAGCAGCTTCCATGTCCGTCTCATTGTCAATCGTCAGCCCTGTCAATCGTTCAGCTTCCGGTAAATTAGGTGTTAACACATCAGCCAATGGAAGCAATTCATCACGAACCGTTGCCACGGCATCGTCAGCCAATAACGCTGCACCACCCTTAGCAATCATTACTGGATCGACCGTTAGTGGCCCAAAGTCAAATTTTTTTAAATTTTCCACCACACCATGAACGTGGCTGGCATCCGCCAGCATCCCCGTCTTGCAGGCACGGATTTTCAAATCCGCAGCCAATGACGTAAATTGTTCATCAATTAGTTTCTGGGGGAGTGCCATGAAGTCCTGAACCCCTAATGTATTCTGCGCGGTCACCGCAACAACGACAGCGGTCCCAAAGACGTTGCGCTCTTGCATCGTCTTAAGATCGGCCATGACACCGGCCCCGCCACCACTGTCCGTTCCTGCAATCGTCAGGGTCTGTGGAAATTCATTTGCCATACTAACTCATCCCTTCTCCAACTGGTAGGCCGCGATCTCTTCAATCTCGGCCACTGTTGTCATTTGTAACCCGTCCATCAACTGAACGGTAAAGCTACCGGCCGCCACTTGGGGCTGCCGGTGGACCACTAACTGGCCGATGGCCGCGAAGACCATGCAGGCTGTTTGGGCCGCTTCAAAATAATCTGAGGTCACGGCACAGAAAGCCGCAACGATACTTGATAGCATATCGCCAGAGCCCACGTGGACCTGGAATAAAGACGTGCCATTCATCACTTTAACTACCCGATCACCATCGGTAATGACGTCGGTAGGTCCTGAAAGAATCACGACACAGGCTAACTTCTTTGCGCAAGCCGTAGCGATGGCAACAAGATCGCCATCACCCTCACCAGCATCGATTCCCTTAGCCTGCCACGCAACACCGGCTAAGGCCGCAATTTCCCCAGCATTTCCCCGAATGACATCCGGGTGGAAGTCAGCTAACAGATCCTCAGCGACCTCTCGACGATAGCTGATTGCGCCTACAGCCACCGGATCAATCACGAGGGGTTTGCGTTGCTGATTAGCAATCCGACCCACGGTACGAATCTGTTCGATCTGTCCCTGCGTGAACGCCCCTAGGTTCAAGCAAACGGCTCCAGCCAAGCCGACCATTTCTTCGGCCTCAGCAACCTCCTCAGACATAATGGGTGATGCCCCCAAGGCATTCAACCCATTCGCGACGTCCTGAACCGTAACAAAATTTGAAATATTAAACACAATTGGATTCTGTTGACGCAGCGTTTCTAGCAAGGCTAATTTCATAAGTCTTGTTCCCCCTTAGGTCTGATCGGGCCACTCCTTACAACTCGTCCTTAGAGATCTAAAAGACGGGTTACCAGCTCACAATGTGGGTGAACCGGTGACCCGTTACGGTATCACGACACATTCCCTTCGCAAGTGTGAACTTGACAGGTTCCAAGGGATCGCGTGCAACACGCATCTCAGCCCAACTCGTGGACACCCCTAGTGTTCTGGTTACTTCCAGCATAACAGGAAATGCACAATCGTCAACGCTTCTTAGATCACCGGATGACTTGTTTGGCGGCAATACTAATTAATCCCCACATCCGATCGATGGCGCGATCCGAGAGAAAACGACGAACAAATAGGATCTGACTCCCGGCCCCCGCTGAGTAACGCGTCTTAGGTCGCCGTGACAAGGCCGCACGATCAACTAGTCTCGCAATCACGCGTGGTTCACTGGAAAAACGTTTGACGACTTGTAGAATCCGTCCCGCATCCGCAGCAGCCTCTTGATAAGGCCCGTTCGCAGAAGTTTCTTTGAGGTGGTCGGTAGCGATATCCGCCCAAGCCGACTTGATCGCCCCGGGTTCGATGACTGATACATGAATCCCCTTAGGCGCTAGCTCTAAGCGCAAGGTATCTGAGAGCCCCTCTAAGGCGAACTTAGACGCAACATACCACCCAGCTAAGGGCTGCGCCACTCTGCCGTCTACCGACGTCACATTGATAATCCGACCAGAATGTTGTTGACGCATCATCGGTAACACTGACTGAATCAACCGAGCGACTCCAAAGAGATTTACCGCAAATTGGTCTTCTGCTTGTTTTAAGGGAACATCTTCCACCGCCCCCATCAGCCCGTATCCAGCATTGTTAACCAGAATGTCGATTCGACCGGTTTCACTAACGATTCGATTGACCACGGATGCTACACTCTTCGCGTTCGTCACGTCTAGTGACAGTGTCGTGATGCCCAAATCGTCCAGATCATTCATGCGGCTAACTCGCCGTGCTCCGGCATAAACAGTGACACCATTTCGATGGAAACTCCGGGCAATGGCCTTGCCAATTCCCGATGACGCTCCGGTAACCAGTGCTACTTTTCGATGTGTCATAACTTTTACACCCTCCTAATTTGATGGAACTTGTAACTGTTTGCGTTCATTATAGAAGCCACGATAGGCCCAGTAACAGGCCAGAACCGATCCAATACTCGTCGCTGACATGAGCATAAAGGTCACCATAATTTGATACTTGATCGCCCTGACCGGATCGACACCGGCAAAGATTAAACCAGACATCATCCCCGGTAGACTCACGATCCCCACCGTTTTAGCGGAATCGATCGTGGGCTGCATGCCTGTCTTGATGCTCGCCCGAACGATATCTCTCGAAGCATCCTTCAGATCAGCTCCTAAAGCCAGTTTTTCCAGCACTGCCTGCCGTTCCTGCTTGAATTGCGCATTAAGGTTACGGTAACACAGTCCGATCGCCACCATGGAATTCGACGCAATCATGCCGGAGATCGGAATCATTTGCGACGGAATAAATTTAATCGCCCCGGCCAGCATCAATACGCCCAGCGTGACGCTAGTACTAATGAGGATTGCCCCGACTGAAATGGGTAACGCCTTAGGAATACCACCACTCCGTTGCTTGGCATTATAACCGGCATTAAAAATAATAATGAGAATCAAAATCGCCGTGAGCCAGATGTTGGCAATCCGAAAGACATACTTGAGCAAATATCCCACCACGAAGAGTTGGATGACTGCCCGTACAACGCCAATAATCATATCACGATCAATCCCCAGCTTCTCTTTCCAACCGATCACTAGGGCAATCATGACTAATCCCAGCGCCAATACTAAAGATTGATTATTCACCGCAAGGTTCATGAGGCACCTCCTGGAACAATTTGACCGTCGACAATGGTGACCAATCGCTTAGCTGCTACAATTTCGGACTGATCATGTGTGATCGTGAGAATCGTGATGCCATCGTCTTGGTTAAAGTGATCGATTAAGGACCAGACAAACGCCTTGTTCTCAGCGTCCAACCCAGCCGTCACCTCATCCAAAATCAGCACTTCAGGATAAATCATGACATTACGCAAGAGTGCCACCCGCTGTCGTTGCCCCCCCGAAAGGTCAATCACAGCCTTATCCAAATCGGCCGCTACGAGACCCACGTACTCGAGGGCCGTGTCCGCCCGCTGCTCATCGAAAGGAAGCTGACGAATCTGATAAGGAAAAGCCAGGTTATCTCTAACCGTCTCCCCGAATAGTGTGGGTTGTTGAAATCCATAAGAGACCCGTCGCCGATAGGCAATCGGATCATAGCTATCGATCGACTGACCATCAAAGATCAAGTCCCCACTGGTGCGGCTTAAAAGTGACGCGATGATCCGCGCCAAAGTAGACTTACCACTACCAGATGGTCCGGCAAAAGTTACCCACTCGCCAGCATCAATGTTCAAGCTGATATCCCGCAAGATCTGCTGTTTTCCTACCTGATAGCCCACATTTTTCAAGGTCAATAGACTCAAAGTTAACGCTCCTTTCATCTAATAGTCACTGCATACCATTATTGTACTCAAATCCTATAGCCTTGCCTATGGAAGCGACTTCATTTTCGCCGAAATTTCAGGGACCCCCGAGACCCTCTAAAGTTTGGTATAATGTTCAGGACCGTATTCATTCGGTAAGGTGGCTTTTAGCCACCTTAAGCAGATCAAGTCAATGGCTAGTTAGCCATCACCCAAGACAACCTTTATAGGAGAAAATATGGCAAATTACGAGTCACAAAATCATTCTAACCGGTACCATCAAAATAACCATCGTCAGCGTCAGGAAGAACCCCGTGTACAGGTTGAGGTTGGTCAACGCTTCCCTCTAACCATCAAACGCATGGGTATCAACGGAGAAGGGATTGGCTATTACAAGCGAATGGCTGTCTTCATCCCCGGTGCCCTAACCGGCGAAGAGGTCGTCGCTGAAGTTACCAGTGTCGCTCAACGTTTCTTACGTGCTAAGATTCACCGGATTCGTTTAGCCAGCCCCCATCGAGTTGACCCCCGCGACAGTTATGCCGATGAGGTCGGTGGCTTCGAGTTAGAACACTTGGCCTACCCTGAACAATTGAAATTCAAACGCGATATCGTCGCCCAATCCCTGGAACGGTACCAACCTGTTGGCTTTAAGCATTTCGACCTCCGCCCAACTTTAGGTATGGCCGATCCTTACGGTTACCGTAACAAGGCCCAATTCCAAGTTCGCCGTAACGCCGACGGTCAGATCGAAGCTGGACTGTACGCCGAACGGAGCCATGATTTGGTCGATCTCCCAACCTGTTCCGTTCAAATGCCGGTCGTGATGACCGTTATGCGAGCCGTAGTCGCGATGCTTCAAGATCTGGACATGCCCATCTATGACGAAGAACAATCGTCTGGTATCGTAAAGACGCTAGTTGTTCGAGCCGCTGCCAATACCAACGATGTGCAGTTGGTCTTCATTACCAACTCACAAAAGCTCCCTCGTAAACGGGAATTGTTAGAACGGATCGCTAAGGAATTACCGCAAGTCACTTCCGTCATGCAAAACATTAATCCTGGTAAAACCTCACTCATCTGGGGCGAAGAAACCAAACATTTGGCAGGGGCCGAAGCCATCACTGAAAAGCTAGATGGCTTGTCCTTCAAGCTTTCCGCACGCGCCTTTCTACAACTTAACCCTGCTCAAATGGAAGTGCTGTACGCCGAAGCCAAAAAAGCCTTGAACTTACAACCTGGTGAAACGGTTGTTGATGCCTATTCTGGAATTGGAACGATTGGACTATCATTGGCTGACGTCGCCGAAGAGGTTCGGGGGATGGATGTCATCCCTGAAGCCGTCGATGATGCCAATGCTAACGCCGAAGCCAACGGCATCACCAATGCCCACTATGAGGTAGGCACGGCTGAAGACCTTCTACCCAAGTGGATTATGACCGGTTTCCATCCGGATGCCATCGTGGTTGATCCCCCCCGTACTGGCCTTGATGACACACTGATTGAGACCATTTTAGCGGTTCGTCCGCCAAAACTGGTTTACATCTCCTGCAACCCATCCACGCTAGCTAAAGACTTAGTGGCATTAGTTCACGATTACCACGTCGACTATATTCAGTCGGTCGACATGATGCCACAGACTGCCCGTTGTGAAGCCGTCGTGAAACTCACCCGGCGTCAATAGATTAATAGGCAGGTCCCGATTTTCGTGTTAGACTTTTAACTAACGATAAATTGGTTTTTAATTCTGTAGAAAGTTGGCAAATGACATGCAAGATCCTTTCAAGGGCTTTAACGATGATGATCAAAATAACCAAAACGATAACGGCCCTCAAGGACTGCCGTTACCACCGAACTATGCAACCGTCGTTAACCCAGAGACGGGGAACATGCGAATTGCCAAGGTTGGCTTTTCTTGGACTATGTTCTTCTTCCCCCCGTTTCCGACGATCTTTCGGGCCGACTGGTATAACCTGCTATGTATCATGGGAATTGAACTCGGAAGCGCGATGATCCTGACCATGCTGCTAACCCCCGCGCAACTCACCGAGTTCGTGGCGATCGGCTGGCCTATTGTTCGTAGTGTTCTTTGGGGGTCCCTGTACAACCTCATGTACTTCAAGCACCTGTTCAATCGTGGCTTTGTTCCAGCTGACGAGCGATCTCGTGATCTCCTAAGTCGGGCCCACTACTGGTCTCAACCTAAAAAATAAAGATGACCTTTGACCCTCACCAGATCATGGTGAGGGTTTTATTTTAGAAAGAACAAGAGGGTCTAAGAGCTGGTTTTACCCTCGCTATACGGTAGGGCCAGCTCATCCAACCTAACTGGGCTCGTTAAATCGACGCTATTTACCCCTCAATCTTTTTCAAAGCCTAGTTCTCACCTCAAAACGTATTCAGTCCAAAAAGACCCGCGATCTGAAAAGATCGTGGGTCTTTTTGAACGGTTACTTAGGCTTGTTTCGTAGGATAAATCGTAAATTCATTAACGTTGACTTCGGCTGGCTGATCAATCGCAAAGTTGACCACACGCGCGATGGCATCTGGGGTAATTCCGACGGCATCGTACAGCTGATCCATGCCCTGCTTGGCATCTTGATCCGTAATCGTGTGAAGCAGTTCCGTGTTGATGGCCGCCGGGTAGAGCGTGGCTGTCCGGATATTAGTCCCTTCTTGAGCACTCTCCATGCGGATAACTTCCATCAAATTACGTACAGCAAATTTTGTCGCCCCGTAGACCCCGGAACCCGGGAAACTCTTAATCCCAGCAACGGACGACGTCGTCACAATTTGCCCGTGTTTCTGCTTCGTAAAGGTAGGCATAACCGCTGCGACACCGTTGAGCACCCCGCGAAGATTGATATCGATCATGTCATTCCACTCACGAACGTGTAGCGCGCTGATGGGAGAACTTGGCATGATACCGGCGTTGTTGAAAATGACGTCCACCCCACCAAATGTGGACTGAGCGAGATCAACTAAGCCTTGAACCTCGGCAGCATCCCGCACATCTGTCACCTGGTAAGTGGCTTGGCCGCCAGCGGCCTTAATCTCATCAACTAATGTTTGCAAGCGTTCTTCACGACGAGCTCCAAGAACCACCCTAGCGCCATTGCTGGCTAATAACTTTGCGGTCGCTTCGCCAATTCCGGAAGAGGCCCCTGTAATCACGACAACTTTATCTTTAACTGCCATTTAAAATCGCTCCTATCCAATTGAATAGACCCAGTTTACCTGCTTAGAGTTACGCTAAGTCAAGATAACTTGCTCACTTTTTTCAAGTTATCCTTAAGGTTTTGACCCAACATTCTGATTTAGTTGCCTTTTCCAGTGGGATTTGCTAATTTGAAAGCTAACGACTACCCCACACAAAAGGAGAGCCATATGCCAACAACTCGATCCGACACCCCGATGAAACGATTCTTCAAGGGCGTGATTATTGCGTTAGGTTTTATCCTCCCCGGTGTTTCTGGTGGCGTTCTCGCTGCCATCCTGGGAATTTATGAACGTCTATTAGGTTTTATGGCCCATTTCCGCCAAAATTTCAAACGTGATTTCTGGTATTTTGTCCCAGTCGGCATCGGCGGTATCGTCGGCATTGCCTTGCTGTCCGCTCCGCTGGAGTTTCTCTTAGCACACGCACAAGTCGTGGTTCTCTGGGGATTCGCTGGCGCCATTATTGGGACATTACCGGCGTTGACCCAGACGGCCAGCGCCAAGACGCCTCGTGATAGCATCGACTTAATCTGGTTTTTCGCGACACTGATCATTAGTGGCGGTCTCTTATACTTCATGAGTGATATTTTTGGCCCCTTATCCGCCAACTTTGGGGGCTTCATGGTGGCTGGGGCTCTGATTGCTTTGGGTGTCTTAGTCCCAGGATTGAGTCCCTCTAACTTATTGTTGATCCTCGGACTCTTTACCCCCATGCTCACCGGTTTTAAAAATTTGGATCTACTCGGCGTCTATCTCCCGATAGCCCTCGGGGGAATTCTCTCGATGGCCCTCTTCTCTAAAGGAATGGACTACCTGATCCACCATTTTCACTCCCGCGTGTACCACTTCATTTTAGGTATTGTCGTGGCCAGTACCCTCCTGATCCTGATTCCCAACAACCGCGCCGCGGAAAGCATCTCTTATGCGGGGGCGACCACTGGAACCTTGCTCGCTAGTGCAGCAGCCCTTGGAGTTGGTGTCGCCTTAGGGTATTGGATGAGTCAATTAGAAGCTAAATATAAATAGATCAAAAATCAGCTTTTTCAGAAGGACTTTCTTCTGAAAAAACTGATTTTATTTTTTCTACTATAGTGTCGAAACGTGCGCCACAAGGCAGTTTGCTGCGTTTAACCCGAGACCAGGCATAGCCCCCTGTTTCCACGTTAATGCTCGCAAACCAACCGCCTGATGTCCCACTCTTTTATTGTCTAAGTTCATTTTATAAATTGGGTTTAAAGGCTCGTGTCGCCGCCACGGCCTGTTGCCAGCCAGCGTACAGTCGTGCGCGACGGTCTTCAGTCATATTCGGCGTGAACAAACGGCCGGCACTTCTGATTTCTTTAATCTCATCGAGACTCTGCCAAAAGCCCACGGCTAGTCCGGCAGCAATGGCCGCACCCATGGCTGTGGTTTCTTCGTCGGCAGCCCGTTGTACAGGTGTCGCCAAGATATCGGCTTGAAACTGCATCAAGTAGCGGTTCCGTGAAGCCCCACCATCAGCCATCAATTCTGAAATATCAATCCCGGTATCCTGCTTCATGGTATGAAGCACGTCTCGCGTTTGATAGGCAATCGACTGAAGTGTCGCCTTCACGAAATCATTTCGATTAGTTCCCCGCGAGAGACCAAAGACGGCTCCCTTGGCATCAGGATCCCAGTAAGGTGCCCCAAGACCGTTAAAGGCTGGTACCACATATACTTCATCGTTATCCGTGGAAGCCATCGCCGCTTGCCGAGATTCTGGCACATTATTGATAATCTGCATACTTTCATGCAACCAAGCCAACGCGGTGCCGGCAACTAAAATTGACCCTTCAAGCGCGTAGGTAACCTCGCCATTCATCTTATAAGCAATCGTCGTCAATAAGTTATGCTCAGAGGTTTGCGGCGCCTTCCCGGTATTCATCATGACGAAGGCCCCATCCCCGTAAGTATTCTTCACCTTGCCGGGTTCGATAGCCAGTTGTCCCAAGAGTGCAGCTGATTGGTCACCGATAATTCCGGCGATTGGCACTTCTACCCCGTAGAACTGAAAGTTTTGGGTGACACCATAGACTTCAGAGCTGGATTTCACCGTTGGTAACATGGCTGCTGGAATGTTGAGCCAATTCAAGATATCCGTATCCCACTTTAAGTCATGAATATTAAAGAGCATGGTCCGGCTGGCATTGCTGTAGTCAGTAACGTGAATCTTACCACCAGAGAGCTTCCAAGCCAGCCAACTATCAACGGTCCCAAACAACAGGTCACCGTTCTCAGCGCGCTCCTGCGCCCCCGGAACGTGGTCGAGAATCCAACGTACCTTGGTCGCACTGAAGTAGGCATCAACCACGAGCCCTGTCTTATCCTTAATAGCTTCGGCCTTACCTGCCGCAACCAGGTCCTTGGCCATTGTTGCCGTCTGTTGACTTTGCCAACCGATGGCATGATAAATAGGTTCACCCGTAATCTTATCCCAAACGATTGTGGTTTCCCGCTGGCTACTAATCCCAATAGCCTCAATGTTTTCGGGGTGAATGGAGGCGTCGATCAAGGCGCTGGCAATCACCGACAGGACACTGTTCCAAATCTCATTTGCATCGGATTCAACCCATCCTGTATGCGGATAGTATTGCGGAACTTCCTTGTAGGCCTCGATAACCTTACGGCCGGTATGATCGAAGATAAGTGCTCGGGTGCTACTCGTCCCTTGGTCAATCGCCAAGAGATAATTTTCTGGCTGTTTTAATGCCATATGTAATGTCTCCCTCCAACTAAAACACCGCTAAAATCGAAAGCGGTTTCAATTTCAATGCACTAATCATAGCATGTTCCCCGCCAAAACCCGCCAATTTTGCCCACCCACAGCTAGATTTGGCAGATTCTTAAGCTTTAAACGCTAAGATGTTGACCAGCTAAGAAGGATTGTTCGAAATCTGATGAGGATTTAATTTGTTTACCGAATTCATCGATCAGCGCATGAAATTCCTGAAAATCTGTGAGGGTAAAATCCAACTGTGGCAGAACCTTGCGCTGAAAGGCCGAATAGGTTTTAGGCATGGTTGTCCCCAACCAAGTGAAGAGTCTACGGGCATAAGTATCCACCATAAAGGTCCCGTGATCCAGCGTGTACATCAAAATATAATCCGCCGTTTCGTTGCCGATCCCAGTAATGGCTAACAGCTCTTCGCGTAAGCTGTCCCCATCACGCCGGCGCAATGCCATCAGATCATCATTAGCGCTTCCCAACCAATCAGCCAGGGCCAAAATAGCTTCGCTCTTGCGGTGGTAAAACCCGCTACTTTGAATCAATGGGACCAAGGTTTCCGGTGTATACAGTCGCAACTTTGCTGGCTCAAATTGTGTAGCCGCCTTGATCTTAATCAGCGACGGTTCTACGTTACGCCAGTTCGTATTCTGAACCAGAATCGCACCCAACATAATTTCCACCGGTGTTTCCGCCCATGGTGTCCCCGGTCGCAGCCAAGGTTGCGGCCCCATTTCGTTAGCCATCAAGTGATAGAGTTCCATAAGCGTCATGTACGGATCTCCTTCCCAAATAAAAAGGTCAGCCACCTTCGTGACCGGCCATTAACTTCTCATTCTGTGACGCCTAGCTCCGCTTGATGACCAAACGGATATCACCGTCGCCATCAGGGTTCATGTCTTCATGATAATCGAAGTTCGCACTCTGGAAGTATTTCTTGATCTCTTCGTTGAGTGTTTCGATTGGCCGCACGTCTTTGTCTTGTTTCTTTAATAAAAGCGTGTATTCCTTAGAGTCTTCATCGACGTTTTCAAAGCTGTATTCAACCGCTTCGGAATTCAAAATTTCTTGAATCAATTGCCGTTCTGTCATCTTGTTTACCTCGCTTTATTTTATTCCACCTCTCTACTATAAGATTAAACTCAGATTTTGTGAACTATTTCGTCAAGGTTAGGTGACTCAGTGATGACAAGTACCTAGTGAAATGGGTATACTGGGCGGTAAACAACTGTCTGAAAGGAAGCGACGCCATGCGCCCACGAATTGCTTTACCCGCCGACACCCTCGACGAGGCTACCAACATCATTAACGAACGAAATGCTGCCTTTGCCCCTCGACCAGCCGTCGAGGCCATCGTCAAAGCCGGTGGCTTACCCATCATTCTTCCTAGTGTCGATCCCAGTGACGTCGCTGATTACTTGCCCCTATTCGATGGTGTGGCTTTTCTCGGCGGATTCGATGTCGACCCTACCTTCTATCATGAGGAGCCTCACCTACGACTGGGAAAAACCTACCGGAAGCGTGATCTTTTTGAGATCGAACTCTTGCGCCAATCCGTCGCCCAGAACAAGGCCATTCTCGGCATCTGCCGCGGGCTCCAATTGATCAATGTCGGATTGGGTGGCACCCTTTACCAGGATCTCAGCGAAGATCCGACTGCAGAATTAAAGCATAGCCAGGCTGCTATGGGCAATCAACCCAGCCATCACATCACCGTCGATCCAACCAGCGTTCTGAGTGACCTGATGGGCGTTCGACCATACGTTAACTCCCGACATCATCAAGCTGTCAAAGACGTGGCCCCAAGCCTGACCGCAATTGCCAAGGCCGATGACCAGGTCATTGAGGCCCTGGAGTCCACTAATAGCGACCAAATCGTGGCTGTGCAATGGCATCCAGAAAACATGTATAAGCACCACGAAGAGTCCCGTCAGATTTTCGTGAATTTCATCCAGCGTGCCGCCAAGCGTACCCCTAACTTATAAAATTGCAGTAAAGGGCTTTCACTTCCCGTCAACTTCCTCTACACTAGAACATAGACTGAAGGAAGCGAGGGTGAGCTTGTGGCAAAGATGAAGGATTATGGCCAACGAATGCGTTTTTTAGGATTTTCCATCCTATTGAACTCTGCCGCGAACGCACTGACCATCTCTACTAACCTGGGAAGTGCCGTTTGGACCGGGTCGTCGGTCAATCTGTCGAACTGGATTCACGTGCCACTGGGAACCACCCTCTTCCTATATGGCATCGCTGTGACATTACTGAATCAAGCCTTATTAGGTAAATTCGACCGGCGTCGTTTCATCTCCAACCTGCTGTACATTCTGCCTTTTAGTTATTTGGTTGAATGGTTTGGTTACTTCTGGAACTGGCTGGGTGTCAATCAGCTCAACCTGACCGGTCGTATCATTGTCGATATCATTGGCCTTTTTGGGGTCGCCTTCGCCGTATCGATCTATCAACGATGCAATATCATCATGCATCCCAACGACGATCTGGCCTACATCCTGCGATTTAAATACCTGCGGGGATCGGCGGTTCTAGCCCAATGGGTGAGCTACTTGCCACCGCTGACAATTATCGTGCTAGCCTACCTATTTACCGGTGACCTACACGCCATCGGCTTTGGGACGGTCTGGGCGCTCATTACCCAAGGGATTGTCATGGCCTGGGCAGACTTCCACGTCTTCCCTCGCCTAAAACACCACGTGGATGTTTAACCAAATGCGATTGAAAAAGCCATCCGGAATCTTTTCCGGATGGCTTTATTTAGGTTAATTCAATTTTCCCGTCAACACGAACTGCTTAATCTCTTTCAACGTTCGCTTGGTCTCCGGCAAATGGGGCCAGAGAATATAATCGTGAAGCATGGACGCCATGACGTGTGCGGTAAAGGGTGTGCCCTCTGCAGCCGAAAGCTTCTGTAACAGTCGTTCGTCATCGGCTTGGAGTAGCTCATTCGTGCCAAAATACAGCTTAATCTTTCCTAAGTGATCGAAGTTGCCATAGATGGGGCTAACCAAGGGATCCGTGACCGGATATTTGCCAGCGTACTCGTAACCAATGCGTTTCAAGGTTTCCAACGTCAGGAACGGATCATGCTTGGCTGCGGCCGTTAAGTCAGGATTCATCATACTCAGGTCTGTCCACGGCGAGATCAAGATAGTTCCGGCTGGCAGCGGTTCGTCACGTAACGCTAGTTGTTGTAGTAACGTTAACGCTAGTCCACCGCCAGCAGAATCCCCCATTAGAAAGAATTCATCGTCTGGGTATTGTGCACGCAGGTAGCTATAAACGGTCATGACAAACACCACGGTTTCCTCAACTGTGGCTTCCGGTACTAGAGGGTAATCCACATAGGTGATCCGAACATTAGCCTGTTCGATCAGGGACACCATCATTTGTCGATGGCTCGTGGTCCCCTCCATAGTATACGCACCACCATGAAACAGCATGATGTGCTGCGGTTGTGGTGCACCGGACCCCGCGGTCAAGAGACGGCCACCGAAGATGGTTCGCTCCTTAGTTACAATATTAGCCGGAAACTTTTGGGGAACAACGGCCTGATTGCGCCGACTAGGCTGTAAAAATGCCTGCTGCATCTGTTGCTTGAGTTGACTGTGTTTGGTTTTGAAAAGTAGCCATTTTCCACGCAAACTCACGCCTATCACCCTTATCTTTAAACCTTCATCAATTCTCGAAACTCTCTCGTCTAATCCTGTCTACTGGCAAGGCTTAATCCCTGCCAACTAGCCGTGAGCGATCTATTTTCTCAGTCTCATCACGACCAAAATTTAGCCGAACACATAGTGTCAGTATACAGCGTTTGGGGACAAAACGCCTCCCTCAGAATCAATTACTAGGTAATTTCTTGAAAAACCGGTAGAATAGGACGGGTAACAAACAATATTTGAAAGGGTGGGAACACATGACAAATAATCGAATGCTAGATGTGACCGGAGGGATTAACTTCCGCGAATTGGGAGGGTACCCCACAATTGATGGGCACACCGTTAAATGGCATAAATTAGTTCGAACCGCCGGCTTAGCGGACCTCACCCCCGCTGACCAACAACACCTCAGTGATTATGGGGTTATTACCGACGTTGATTTCCGTTCCAAGGATGAGCAACGTCAGGCACCCGATAAGGTCCCGGCTGGTGTCACCTACCGCTTTCTGCCGGTCTTCCCAGCTGATGATGAAACCGACGCATCGGCTAGTCAAGAAGAGCTGGCCGCCCGTTTCTCGAAGAACGATCAGGCCGGTCACCTGCACATGCTGGATGTTTACCGCCAGATGATTACCCTGCAGACCGCCCAAGAAGCCTATCATGATTTCTTTGCGACTTTGCTAGCTAACGAGCAACTTGACCAGTCCGTCCTCTTCCACTGTACAGCTGGTAAGGACCGGACCGGGATTGGCGCCTTCTTTGCAATGAGTGCTTTAGGCGTCGACCCTCAGATTATTCGTCAAGACTACCTATTGACCAATCAGGCTGTCGCTCCTCGCGTGAACCGTCAGGCTGCCGAGGCCAAAGCTCAAGGCTTAAACGAGACCTTTGTCACCAATATGCGCGCCCTGTACACTGTAAATGCAGACTACTTTGATTCTGCTATGAAAATCATCAACACGCAGTACGGTGGGACTCAGGATTATTTACATGACGTCCTCAATGTCTCCAATGGCGACATCAAGGATTTGAAGAAACTCTACCTAGACTAAGTGAGCGCCAGACTACCCGTCAAACACGGTTAGTCTGGCTTTTTAACCCCTTACCAGAAAGGACCTGATTAGATGAAAAAGAAAACATTGACTTGGGCACTGCCCCTTGTCGGATTGGCTGCAACCTCTTTAATTGCCAGTGAACGCCTGTTTAACTTTGCCTTCAAGCGGGTCAACTACGTTCCTGAGACCTCCGCTGATAAGCAAAAATACGCAGATGCCTACTATGCCTACGTTGATTGGTTTCAGCAGGTTAAGAAGGAAAAATGGTATCTCCACGAACATGATCCTAAAAACAGAATGGTTGCCGAATATATTCCGGCCGAAACGCCTAGCCATAAAACAGTTATTATCTCCCATGGTTATAAGGGAAATGGCGAAACCATGGCGAACTTCGCTCAGATGTATCACCAGTTAGGCTTTAACGTTCTTCTGCCAGACGACCGTGGGCACGGTGAGAGTGCCGGCAAGTACATCAGCTTCGGTTGGCTTGACCGCTTGGATTATCTACAATGGATCCAACAAGTCATCGACCGTGCTGATGCGAACGTTAAGATTCTTCTATTTGGTGTCAGCATGGGGGGCGCCACGATGGAAATGCTCTCTGGCGAAACATTGCCTGATCAGGTCAAAGCAATCATCGCTGACTGTGGCTACTCTAGCATCGAAGCGGAGCTCACCTATCTGCTCAAACGCCAATTTCATTTACCCAAGTATCCGATCGAGCCATTGGTCAGCACCATTTCTAAACGACGCCTCGGCTATTATCTAGGGGATGTCACCGCCACCGATCAATTAAAGAAAAATAAACGACCGATTCTCTTTATTCACGGGGAACGGGACGTCTACGTTCCTGTGGGGATGGCCTACGAGAACTACGCCGCTACCCACGCGCCAAAACAACTCTGGATCGTTCGCAACGCCTCACATGCTGAGAGTTTCTGGATCAACCCAGACCGTTATCGCGCTCACGTGACCGAGTTTTTAAAAACCTACTTTGACAGTTCCGTCGAAGAAAAATCACAGGTTTAGACTTCCTTTAACAAATGATCTAAAAGTCGTCACAGTCTGACCCCTTTTCTCGTCACAAAGTCCGGGTATAGTTATCATCATAGTAATTAGCCAATAGCTGTTACTAGTCAAATTCTATATCCAATCCCTTTTAGATTCTCTCCCCCAAAGAGAATCTGATCATGGGTTAGGTTCCCTCAAGCCTAACCACTCCTCTAACTGAGCGTCACTCCCCCTAAGTGACCTCACTCCTCAATCAAAAACCACCGCATCCTCCTCCCCGGAGTGTGCGGTGGTTTTTGGCTCGTCCAGTAGTATACCTAACTTATCATTTAAGTAAATCGTTATGAGGCAAAGTTAATTAATGGCCATCTATCGTAGATGAGCTGAGAAAGGCCTCGATTCAGCCGTATAAAGCCTAGCGGGCAGAACCAATTTCTTTTGGCACACGTTTCAGCTATATCAACTTGCAGACGTAAAGCGGTTTCGGAATACTTCCGGATTTCAAACAAAAAGAACTCCTAATGAGTTCTTTTTGTTTTGTCCTCATAATTTTGGAATTAATTTAAGCCAAGCCGTTTAAAAATCAAATCAATTCGCCGCAAATGGTAATGATAGTCAAAAGCATCGGCGATCTGATCCGGCGTCAGCCGTGCAGTAATGTCTGCGTTAGCCTCAACTAATGGCCGAAACTGAACCTGTTGATCCCAAGCTTGGGCCGTCAACGGTTGAACCAGGTCGTACGCGTCCTCACGACTCAACCCAGATTCAATTAACTTCAACAGTAGCCGTTGACTGTAAATCAGACCATAAGTGCGATTCATATTTGCCAGCATCGTCTCTGGAAAAACATCTAAGTTGGTCAAAATACGATTGATTCGATGCAACATGTAATCCAGTAACGTTGTACTCTCCGGTAAAATCATACGTTCTGCGGAAGAATGAGAGATGTCACGTTCATGCCAGAGACTGACGTCTTCATAAGCTGTCACCATGGTTCCCCGCAAAACCCGTGCCAAACCCGTCACATTTTCAGAACCAATCGGGTTACGTTTGTGTGGCATCGCTGAGGATCCCTTCTGGCCGGGGTTAAAATGTTCTTCAACCTCATGAATCTCCGAACGTTGCAGGCCACGAATCTCAGTGGCAATGTTCTCTACACTCGTCCCAATCAGAGCTAAGGTCGCGACATAATCAGCATGGAGATCGCGTGGTAAGACCTGACTAGCAATGGGCTGTGGCGTTAGACCTAAGTTCTCACAAACGTAGGTTTCAACCTCAGGTGGTACGTTAGCAAACGTCCCGACGGCCCCACTGATTTTACCGGTCTCGACGCCAGCTGTCACTCGATCAAACCGATCCAAGTTACGTTGCATCTCCGCGTAGAAGCGAGCAATCTTCAAGCCAAACGTTGTCGGTTCAGCTTGAACCCCATGGGTCCGGCCGATCATGACCGTATCCTTATATTGTCGCGCCATATTGCCAAGTGTTTCAATCAATGTCGTCAAGCTCTGTCGAATTTGCGTATTCGCTTGCTTTAACCGAACCCCCTGCGCCGTGTCTACGACGTCGGTACTCGTAACCCCAAAGTGAATCCACTTGCGTTCAGCCCCGAGAGATTCTGAAACATTTCGCGTGAAGGCAACCATATCATGATGGGTGACCGCTTCAATTTCAGCGATGCGGTCAACGTCAAATGTCGCGTGTTCGCGAATCTTCTGGGCATCGGCGACTGGTACCTCACCGACCTGAGCCCAGGCTTCATCAATGGCAACTTCGACAGCCAGCCAGGATTGATACTGATTTTCTAATGACCAAATTTGGCCCATTTCCGGACGGGTATAACGTTCTAACATGCGTTTCCTCCTATATCAGAAAAGAATTAAAAGACGAACATTAATTTTATAGTTAGTGTATTACGCCATTGGCTATCATATCATAGTTCATCCCATTTTAGCCAGCATCCAACGACTATTTAAGGGGATAATTCGTTTCTTCGCTGAATATTCAGAACTTTTATCACTATTTATTTAAAAATAGTTCGCATTTCGCTTGATTTTTAAATCCGAACTTGGTACACTGAATCTTGCTGGGCGTTCGGCTCAGTAAAATAAAGCGATGAGGTGTTGTTATGTCATCAACAGTAGTAGTTGGTAGTCAATGGGGCGATGAAGGTAAAGGAAAGATCACGGATTTTCTAAGTGAGAAGGCTGATGTCATTGCCCGCTACCAGGGTGGTGATAACGCCGGTCATACTATCGTCTTTAACGGTCAGACTTTCAAATTACGCTTGATTCCTTCTGGAATTTTCTACGCGGATAAATTGAGTGTCATCGGTAACGGTGTTGTCGTCAATCCAAAGTCACTGATTGAAGAACTGACTTACCTCCACGAAAATGGCGTCTCGACCGACAATCTTCGGATTTCTGATCGCGCTCACGTGATTCTGCCCTATCACATCTTGTTAGATCAGGCTCAAGAAAAGGCCAAGGAAAACAAGATTGGTACCACCAACAAGGGAATCGGTCCAGCTTATATGGATAAGGCCGAACGAATCGGAATTCGAATTGCGGATCTATTGGATCACGACATTTTCGCCGATAAATTACGTCAAAACTTAATTGAAAAAAATAACGTGTTAACCAAACTCTACAACGTCGCACCACTCGATTTTGACGACGTCTTCAATGAATACTACGCCTTGGGTCAACAAATCAAGAGTCACGTTACCGACACATCCGTGGTCATCAACGATGCCATCGATGCCGGTAAGAATGTCCTGTTTGAAGGTGCTCAAGGGGTCATGTTAGATATCGATCACGGGACTTACCCATTCGTGACGTCCTCAAACCCGGTTGCAGGTGGCGTAACTATTGGTGCCGGTGTTGGCCCAACTAAGATTGATCACGTCGTCGGTGTCTGCAAAGCTTACACGTCTCGCGTCGGTGACGGCCCATTCCCAACCGAATTATTCGATGAAATCGGCGACACTATTCGAGAAACCGGCCACGAATACGGAACAGTTACGAAACGTCCTCGTCGAATTGGTTGGTTCGACAGCGTTGTCCTTCGCCACGCCAAGCGTGTTTCTGGACTGACAACCCTGTCCCTCAACTGTCTCGATGTCCTGACCGGTCTCAAGACTGTCAAGATCTGCAAAGCTTACAGCTTGAATGGCGAAACCATCTATCACTACCCAGCTAGTCTAACTGCCTTAGCCGCCTGCGAACCCATTTACGAAGAACTCCCAGGCTGGACTGAAGACATTACCCAGTGCAAGTCTATCGAAGACCTGCCAATCAACGCACAAAACTATGTGAAGCGCCTGACCGAACTCGTCGGTGTCGACATTGCAACTCTGTCTGTCGGTCCCGACCGTGAACAAACTAATGTGCTCCAATCCGTTTGGAACGCCTAACCTTATCAAGGAGTGATTGCCATGCATCCAACCGAAGTGTTTGACTACGAAGATATTCAACTTGTTCCCAACAAATGCGTCATCGATAGTCGTTCTGAAGCCGATACCAGCATCGAATTTGGGCCCCATCGGTTCAAAATTCCAGTTGTTCCGGCCAATATGGAAACGGTCATTAACGAACCGTTAGCCATTTGGCTTGCACAAAATGACTACTTCTATGTGATGCACCGTTTCCAGCCCAAAGAACGGCGGGGTTTCATTGCCCGGATGCATGCCAAGTCACTCTTTGCTTCCATCAGTGTGGGGGTTAAACCCGATGAACAGACTTTCATCGATGAACTGGCAGAAGCCGACCTAATTCCCGAATATATCACGATTGATATTGCCCACGGCCACAGTGATGCCGTCATCCGAATGATTAAGAAGATTAAGACAACCATGCCCTCGACCTTCTTGATTGCCGGTAATGTCGGTACACCTGAAGCCGTGCGCGAACTGGAAAACGCTGGCGCAGACGCCACTAAGGTTGGTATTGGACCTGGTAAGGCCTGCATCACCAAGCTCAAAACTGGTTTCGGTACTGGTGGCTGGCAATTAGCCGCCCTGCGACTCTGTGCCAAGGCCGCTCGCAAGCCCATCATCGCCGATGGTGGGATCCGTTACAACGGTGATATCGCCAAGTCTGTGCGCTTCGGCGCCAGCATGGTGATGATTGGATCCATGCTCGCCGGTCACGAACAGTCGCCTGGTAACCTTCTAACCATTGACGGCCGGACCTTCAAGCAGTACTGGGGTTCTGCTTCTGAAAAACAAAAGGGTGCTTATCGTAATGTAGAAGGTAAGCAGATGTTAGTGCCATTCCGTGGTGACATTGCCAATACCCTGAATGCCATGCACGAAGACCTGCAATCTTCTATTTCTTATGCTGGTGGACGCAATCTGCTCGACATTCGGACGGTGGATTATGTCATCGTGAAGAGTTCCATCATGAATGGTGACAGCTACTAACGCTTAATTTAACGAAAGTCCCACGAGGATCCTGGTGATCTTCGTGGGACTTTTTTTATTATGTCGCCCAAATAACCACAATCCGCTTTAATGCCGCACCACCATCACGGAAACTGGGGCATATTTTGCCATGTACGCCGCCTGACTTCCGAAGTGACGACTAACACCCTTCTTAGCCAGCGACCCAATAATTAAGAGATCAGGTTTAACGTCTGGAATGACATCTTTCACGATGGTCTCGCCGGGTTCCCCTTCTGCCACCATCATACGAACATCGGCGACGCCAGCCGATTCGGCAGCCTTCTGGTAGTCACGCACGTGTTCCTCAAGCTCATCGAATTCGCCATGAATATAGTCCTTATCCAGGGCCTCATAAATATTCATCTTATCGGCCTCGAGTACCGATACAATCACAAGTTCCGCATCATCACGTTTCGCCTGTTGAATCGCGTAACGAAACGCTAACAAGGCATCTTCCGAATCATCGACCCCCACCAAAATCCGTTTAAATATGGTTGTCATGACAATCCCCCCTACTCTAAAATCACTAACGATACCCACATCCTTAGTTAGCCACAGTGTACCGTATTATTACCTACGAACCATTAATTCTGGTTCTGTTACGTCAGGCGTTTAATTATCCTCCAATACAAAAAAAGGCCCTCGCAATCGCGAGGACCTTGCCTTAACAAAATTTACTTTGGCTTAACGCACAACCATTACAGAAATCTTGGCGTACTTTGCCATATAGGCCGCCTGGCTCCCAAAGTGCCGGCTGACACCCTTCTTGGCAATTGAACCGATAACCAATAAATCTGGTTCCACGTGAGGAATGACGTTCTTCACGATCGTTTCCCCAGGTTCACCTTCTGCAACGACAACCTTAAGAGCAGTCAAACCAGCATCTTCGGCTTGCTTCTGATAGGTCTTGATGTGCGCCTTCAGCGCATCACGTTCGCCATGGATGTAGTCACTATCCAGGGCCTGATAAATGTTCATGTCATCGTTTTCCAACACGGACACAATCACCAATTCCGCTTGGTCACGCTTGGCTTGATGAATCGCATAGTCGAACGCTAGAAGAGCGTCTTCGGAGTCATCCACACCAACTAAAATTCGTTTAAAAGTGGTTGCCATTATTTGGCCTCCTTGTCGGTTGTGCCTTTAGCATCAGCAGCTAATTGGGCCTCTAACCGCTGACTACCAAGGTGAAGTTCCCAGATCGTCCAAACTAACAAGGCCAGAATTGCAGCATCCAGGCCGTAGGCAATGCTATTGGCAACTGCCATCTGACTTGTCGTAATACCATCCCCATAAAAGGCTTGAACTGAAGCCGGCATATTAATCAGATTAAGACCCGTTAGCAAGAGGACGGAAATCCATCCCAAAATCTTGATCCACAATGAGTTCTTAAACCGTTGCCCCATCTCAACCTTGCTGTCCGTCATCATCAGCAACGGCAGCATCGAGAACGGTAAAGCAAAGGCTAAGAAGACTTGCGAATTATTCATTAAATCGTTTAACGCTTCATGTTCATCAATTGCACTCTTCCCACTAGTCAACAGAACACAGATAATTACTGGAATTACAGATATCAACCGGGTGACCAAACGGCGTAACCACAGTGGCATTCGCATGTGAACAAAGCCTTCCATGATGACTTGCCCAGTCAAAGTTCCCGTAATTGTTGAATTCTGACCTGAAGCCAGCAAGGCGACAGCAAATAGCGTTGAGAGGACACCAGTCCGTGCAACACTGGCCAGGACACCGTTACTCATGGTGCTAGTGTCAGACAAGGCTTGGAACAAGCCGAAGAATGAAGGATCCTTGACAGACCCACTCTTGAACACAGCAACCCCCATGACCAAGAGGAGAGCATTAACAAAGAAAGCCAGTGTCAGTTGGATGTTGGAATCCCAGCTGGTAAAGCGAACCGTTCTTGCCACATCTTCCTCGTCATTATGGTCAATCTCACGTGTTTGTGAGATGGCGGAGTGCAGGTACAGGTTATGTGGCATTACCGTCGCCCCAATGATCCCTAAGGATCCACTAAGTGGCGTTTGTCCCCCAATGTGTGGCGTAGAAGAAATTGTCTTCATGCTTGGAATCAATCCGGCAAAGACGCCACCCCAGTTAGGTGATGACAAGGCCACTTCGTAGGCAAAGACGACCAGGATCACCAAAATTAAACAAACCACAATGGCTTCGATCTTCCGAAACCCAATCTTGGTTAATAACAATAAGAGCAAAACATCTAAAACCGTAATAAATACCGCAATAATTAACGGAATGTGGAACAGCAGATACAGAGCAATTGCGGCCCCAATAACTTCGGCAATATCAGTTGCCATGATGGCAAACTCCGTCATGATCCATAAAACGATCCCGAGGGATTTGCTGGTTCTGGCCCGAATGGCTTGGGCCAAATCCATCTGACTCACGATACCAAGTTTAGCTGCCATGTATTGCAGTAACATCGCAATCAAACTTGAGATCAAGATAATTGACATCAATAGATATTGAAAGTTTTGACCACCGGTAATTGACGTAGACCAGTTACCTGGATCCATGTATCCCACTGCGACTAATGCGCCAGGCCCCGAATACATAAATAATGTTTTCCAGAACCCCTTACCCTTCGGTACTTTGACGGTACCGTTGATTTCTTCGAGTGATCGCCCGTTGGCGTACTCAATGAGCTTATGTTTCTTTGGTGTATCGCTCATAACTAAAACCCCCTTCTATCTCCTACACAGATCATTGTACCTTAATGTTCAGACAAATCAAATAGAATTTTAGGGTGACATAACATTTATTTGTCCGGATATTAATAAATTTATGCTTATATATAGCGCTTTCATATTGATTTCCCGCCAATCTAGCCGCCATGCTATCTCGATACAATTTCGATCAAATATTCGAAAATTTTAATAACAAACGCTACTCTATCAACATTTTCGTTTTGAACAATCGAATTTCCCCAAATAGATTTAGCCTCTTAAAAAAAGGGTTGCTTTTTCACACAGCAATCGTTAAAGTTCTAAATGAGAACTAATTTTTTAGGCACACTTAAACTTTCAACAACTTTGGGGAGTTGATGACCATGTTACGTCAACAAAATAAATACCTGCGAATCATTGCCGAGTGTAACTTTGCTCGACCGCGTGTCAGCAATAAACAAGTCATTCGTTTCGCTCAGGTATCACCCGCATCCGTCACGGAGATGACTCGCCACTTACAACGAGCCGGCTGGGTCCATCGCCGGCGTTACACTGGGGTGACTCTGACCACCAAAGGCCGTCATCTGGCAGGAAAACTTCTCATCCGCTACCGTCTCTGTGAAGTTTTCTTAGCACAACAACTCAACCTACCATTACCGCTAATTCCTAAGCAAGCCTGGGCGATGTCGGCAACTCTGACACCAGAAACCACCACGGCTCTGGCAACTTTCTTGGATCACCCACAGACCAGTCCCTTCGGTGGCAGTCTCAACCCCACCGAAGTTCTAAATGACTCGCAGATGACTCGACTCAGTGAAGTCAATCCTGATACAACGGTTGTCTTTCACCACTATTTAGAGACACCGGATATGATCACCTACCTAGAACATTTAGCGCTACCATTAGGCCAACCCATCCATCTCATCAAGCAAGATCCAGCACTCAATCTGCTCTACATTGACTGGCCCGATCACCCTGCCATTTCACTGGATCTCGCCGCTGCAGACTATATCTACACCCAAGTACCAGCCGACTAAAAAAGCCCGAGATAATATCTCGAGCTTTTTTGCTAATCATTAAATTTTAACGACCACTCGCCGCCATCGTTGCGGATGTCGTACTCTGATCGTCTGAGGCAGGTAGCCGCTTTAGACCAACACCGGTAAACCCACTCAGGATAGAGAAGACTGGGGAAAGTAGACTGAAGAAACAGAATGGCAAGTAGGCTAACGTGGAAACCCCCAACGTGTTGGCAGCGAAGACGGCCGCAACACCCCAAGGAACCAAGTAATTAATCACAGTTCCGCCATCTTCTAAGACTCGGCTCAAGGCAAGGTTGTCCAAGCCATGGTCGTTGAAGGTCTGCTTGAAGGCCTTCCCAGGTAAGATAACGGAGAGGTATTGTTCCCCAACAAAGATGTTAACCCCAATTCCGGAGAGAATAGCTGCCGTTACCACAGCCCCCGTTCCCTTCAAACGCTTGGCCAATGGCACCATGGCAGTCTGAATGATGTTAAACTTCATCAGCAGGCCTCCTAAGGTCAAAGTCAGAATAATCAGGGATACGGTCGACATCATGGCACTGATCCCACCACGAGTCAGTAAGGCATCAACACTAGCGTTTCCGGTTTTAGCGACGAAACCAGATTCGATCATGGTTGCCACACTCTTCAGTGACGTACTTGGTTTTTCAATAAAGATCATGACGACACCTAAGACGACGTTCAAGAACAAAGTCGCAATGGCCGGAATCTTCCGCCAAGCGCAGACAAACATCACAATGATAGGTAAAGCAGCCCACCAGGTAATCGTAAAGTGCGTATTTAACGTGGTAATCGTTGAATTAATCTTGCCTAAGGCGTTCGTATCTGAGGCACCACTTCCCATGAAGAAGTACAGGATAAGCGAAACAATGAAAGCGGGAATCGTTGACCACATCAGGTTCTTGATGTGCGCGAAGAGTTCAGACTCGGCAATCGCTGAAGCCAGGTTGGTTGAATCAGACAAGGGTGACGTCTTATCCCCAAAAATGGCACCAGAGATGATGGCCCCAGCAACTAAGGCTGGATTGAATCCCATTGTGGTCCCCATCCCGAAGAGCGCAATTCCAATTGTAGAGATGATGGTAAAGGCACTTCCGATAGAAGTTCCGATGATAGCACAAACTAGAAAGACGGAAGGAACGAACCACTGAGCGGAAATCAAGTGGAACCCAAAGACCATCATAGAAGGAATAATGCCAGCAGCAATCCAGACACTGATTAGTGCCCCGATTAACAGAAAGATGAAGATGGGAATAATCCCCGTCTTAATACCATCGATAATCCCATTATGGATATCATCCCATTCTGCCCCTCGTAGCTTTGCCCAAAGCATAACTAAGGCAATCACCAGGAGCACGGGCGTCATGGGAGAAAGACCAAATTTAATGACACCCAGTCCCATCACCAATAACATTACTAATAAAATCGTTAGGGCTTCGCCAAAGCTAACAGCCCGCCATTCTTTTTTGTTTTCTCTCATCAAAATCGCTCCTCTTATGAATTATGCTGAATTTAAAGTATAAAAAAATCGCCCCCGCTGCAATCATCATTGCAACAGGGACGATTAGACTTCAACCGTGGTACCACCCAGCTTGAGAGACTGGTTCTAGACCCAGTCAACTCCACTCACTAGAAGGTAACGGTTCTAGTTATTCTCCGCCTGCCGTAACAGGACATTCCACTGTATTTCGTCGTAATCACCCTGATCGGTTCGCAGCAACCACCGACTTTCTGACCCACAGATGACACGCTACTTGGTAATGGAAATTAGCGTTCGTTATTTGATTGATTTGATAATAGCACGATGAGAAAAGACCGTCAACCTCTAATCCAAAATTTAGTTAAAGGCAGCTGGGTATTCCAACATACCACCAACATGGGCCAGAGCCCCGGGGGTCAAGGGCTTAATCAAACTGTTCCCCATAGGAACAGGTAACGTGTTATGAATGGCAAAATCTTCTGCCATGACATAGCCACGACGACCATAATAGGTCGTGTCACCGACAACACTGACGGCTCCAAAACCAGCTTGACGAGCCCGTGCCTCCAGCTCACTCAAAAGTTCACTGCCGATCGCTTGTCCTTGCCAGTCCGGAGCAACGGCTAAGGGGGCCAAGGCAACAATCGTTGTCGTGTGCCAGTTTCCCCGAATCGTGACGGGACTCAATAAGCCATGAGCCACCACATGGTCAATTGAAGGCTTGGCTACAACCTCTAGGCTTGGTTGATAATCATAGGTATCGCGGATTCGATGAATCAGATCGACCTCGTTCCCCGTACTTTCAGCAACGGGAGCGAAAGCGGCGGCAACCACTTGGTCTACCTGATCGTAATCCATCGGCTGAATGGTTTCAAAACTCAAATTCAATTCGTCACCCTCTCAATCTCTAAGCAATTTTCATCTGCGCTTACTATCTTTACTGTGATTAATGTATCTGCAGCTAAAATCAGCATTCATGTATATATTCACTAAATTTGAATAAAATCAATTACACGATCCATTAATCAATTAATCCGGTAACGGACAAGGCCCAATCGCCTCGTATCCGCCAATCCGTGACCACAAATACCCGGTCACATCTAACAATACTGTGTTATTATACACGTCTAGGCCTTCAATGGGGAAAGTTTACTAGACCATTTAATAAAATCGCTTGAAATTCACCTGATAAACCACGTAAGATTAGACCAAACCAAACGAGAATTGAGGAACCTATTATGACACATAAACAAACCTGGGCTATCGTCTCAACTGTGATTTACGTCGCCTTTATCTTAGCTGCTGTTCTCACTGGCTTTTTAAATCCCAGCCAAATTGGCCTTGAATGGACCATCTTTTGGGTCGTCGTTGTGGCCGGCCTTTGCTACTATTTTTATTTTAAAAACGTCAGCTATCGCGAAGTCATTTACTACGCAAAAAAACTAGGTTATCACAAGGATGACCTAGTCGCTTTAGTTCCTAAATTAAAGGAGACCCAGGACGTTCCCGACCCAGATCATCCTCATTTTTTTAGTCCCTTCGCCGGGATTCCTCTAGCAGTGACTAATCGACTCACTGAACAATTGGAACCCCTCGCCAAGAAACAACAGATTCCGCCTTACCGATAATTACTTCCGGCCGTCGTAAGTCTGAGACTGCTTTAACCATGCCTCATCCGCTGGATCGGGACCAACTCGTTTGCCAGCATCGAGGGCACTGATGGCCCGCATTTCATCCTCATCCAAACCAAAGGCAAAGATGTCGCGGTTCTGTTGGATGCGATCCTTATGCGTTGACTTAGGAATCACAATTTCTTCCCGTTGCACGTGCCAACGTAAGATGATCTGAGCGGCACTCACATCGTGAGCCGCTGCTAACTCATTGATAACTGGGTCCGTCAGTGCGTTGTTACGACCACCACCGAGTGGACTCCAGGCTTCATGCAAGATGCCTTGTGTCTCCAGGTAGTCATGCAATTCCTTCTGCTGGAAGTACGGGTGCGTCTCAATCTGATCGACCACTGGCTTAACTGTGGCGGTCTCCATCAATTTCTCAATGTGTGAGCGGTTGAAGTTTGAGACCCCAATATTCTTAATCTTACCGGCCTTGTAGAGGTCTTCCATAGCCCGCCAGCTTTCAGTAAAGCCGGGTGCTGGCCAATGAATTAGGAACATATCAAGATAGTCAAAGCCCAACTTGTCCAGGGTCCGTTGGAAGGCCGCCTTGGTCTCATCGTAACCCCGCTCGTTGTTCCAAAGCTTAGACGTCACGAAGATATCCTCACGTTTGACATCACTCTCGCGAATCGCCTCACCAACCCACTGTTCGTTACCATAGTATGCAGCGGTGTCAATGTGGCGGTAGCCCGCAGCCAGGGCCCATTTAACGGCATCCTTGGTATCTTCGGCGTTATCCACCTGGAATACCCCTAATCCCAATTGGGGAATGCGGTTATTGTTATTTAAAGGTAATACTGGAATTTCATTGTGCAAAATTAAAACCACCTTTCAAACTTTGATCCACTCCTATCATACAATACACGTCCCTTTTTCGGTGGCCAAAAGATTAGAAATGTGGCAAATGAGACGTTAACATTTTCTTCTGATCACTTTTTGAGGTACTATGGAAGGTGTGGTAGTTTGTCGTCTCGGCGACAAGCTTGTTTTTTCACACCGTTCTGGACATGGAGGTTTTTCAGTTGAACAACCAAGAACCAAAATCACGCGTACAACGGTATAATTTTAATCAGGACCCCGAACACCCTACGCGGCAGCGACGTAAGCGTCCTCGTCGTTGGTGGCCCTGGGTTATGACACTAATCACACTGGCAATCGCCATTCTGTTAGTCCTGGCCATCTCACATCATAACAACTCAGCTTCGAACACCGCCGCTTCTTCTAGCGACAGTGCCTCGATTGCCGCTAAGTCGTCTTCCAACTCGGAACAGACGGCCTACGACATTTTTAAGAAGAAGTATGACGCGTACAACGATAATGGCCTTACCGTCACTCAGAAACAAAAATTACAAGACATTATCAACGACGAATCAAATGACGCCGTTCAAGACCGCGAGCAACAGCTCCTCGATCGGGCATCGACCAAATCATCCGAAACCAGTTCCTCTAAGGAAAGTAGCGGTTCGAATTCCTTCGATGACGTCCACACCTTCTCCTCGGTTGCCGACGCCCAAAATTGGGCACAGGCTTCCAAGAATCAATGGCTTCAAGCCGGCTATACGACATATACCATTACGTCTGATGGACAAGGCAATTACAATTTACAGTTCATTCATTAGAATCTAAAACGAGTCTAGGCAACTGCCTAGACTCGTTTTTTAGTTGCTCGTTGTTTCGTATTTCTCGACCCCGTCACCAGACCTTGCCGGCGCTGTTTTTTTAGTTTTCTTGGACGTCGCTCGTTTCTTAGTCTGCTTATTCAGCCGGTTAACCGTCGTTTGTAGGCGATCAACCTTCGACGTGAGTGTACGAATCTCTCCCATCAACTCGGCCATATCATCTTGTTGCTGTGTATCCTCACTCGCTGCGACACGGTTGTTGACGAAATCAACAATAGTACTGGTCAATAACCCAATAAAGCCAACCCCGCCGACCATCAGGATAGCCGCGATAATCTTTCCAAATGCTGTCTGCGGCGTCACATCCCCGTATCCAACGGTTGTAGCGGTCGTAATCGCCCACCAAAGGGAATTAGCCAGTGACTGCTTCTCGGTCAGTGAGAAAAGAAAGGCGCTTAACACAATAATAGCCACACTAATTGAAAAGAGATAAATAAAACCTGTTTTATAAATGAAGCGGTGAAAGGCCTTCGTCCACCTGCCGGAAATTCCCAGGCGCCAAAAAAGATGGTGAAATCGAATTAATCGAACCAACCGACTCAGCCGAAAGAGCGCAAAGACCGGGTGCATGGGAATAATTCCCAGTAGATCGAAAGCCGCATGAATCAGAAAGATTTTTCGATTCTTGGTGGTGATCAGCCGGACAAAGTAGTCGAGGGCAAAAACCACCAGCAAGCCGTTGGCAATTCCCATTTCTAGGGCATAATTTCCAATTTTGAAAAGGAGGCCTCCCAGGTTGACAACCGACCAGAGTGTCAGAATTGTCACGATCCAATGATAGACAATCAGCCACTGATGATGTCGTTTCTTTTCCATATGAACCCGCTCCCCATCAATGATTTAATGATTAATATAAGCCGTTTCGATCGAATTGCCAAGACTTCTGATCAATCTTAATCAGTTTGCTAATTTTAATGGCCTAACTGAATGATAAAGCCCCGCAACTCCTCTTAAATTAAGCGGATTGCGGGACCTATTTTACTGGGGTTGTCATTGGTCAAAAAACGCTGATACTAGTTTTTTATAAACTGTGATTGCTTGTAAGTATTCGGTAATCGAGATATATTCATCGGCTTGATGGGACGTGTCACTTCCCGGCCCCATTTCGATGCTGGTAAAGTCGGCCTTGGCTCGTAAAAATTCGGCACCATCGTTGGCTCCACCAGATCCCACGACATGAACTGGTCGTTGGCAAACCGCTTCACTGATTTGCTTGGCCAGTTGAACCAATGGTGCATTGGGATCACCCGGAATAGCCTCCTCAGGATAGCTATAGGTTAATTTAAGATCGACGCCGTCCTGTTGATTCAATTTGGCAATCAAGCTCTCTAGCTCATCATAGATGACCTGGTTGGGAGTGGCCGGAATTGTCCGCATGTTTGCCATCAATTCGGCATGCGCCGGAATCGAGTTAATCTGCTCGCCACCGGAAATCAGATCGACGTTGTGTAACAGGTGGCCTAAGACCAGATCTTCCTCGGTATGCTGCGCCATCAACGGCCCCACAGCGTTATAGAATTGCATGAGATTATCAATAGCATTGATGCCTTTTTCTGGTTCGGCACTATGACTGCTCTTACCAGTCGACACGACCTTGTAATCAATGACGCCCCGCGCCGTATAGACGACCTGATCCAGACCACTGGGCTCAGCAATTACCAGGCCGTCAAGTTGATCGGCATAACCAGCATCGGTCAGTGTCGCTGCGCCATATTCCCCAGTCTCCTCACCCACCGTGGCCAGCAACCGAACGCTCCCTTTGAGCGCCGTCTTCTGTTCCAAAAGCTCCAGCATGGCAATCGTAATTGCCGCTAAACCACTCTTCATGTCGGAGGTGCCGCGACCAAAGAGCTGGTCGCCGACAACCTCACCCCCAAATGGATCGTGATGCCAGGCCGAAACATCACCGGGGGCCACAACATCCATGTGGCCGCTCAACCCCAACTGGGGTCCAGCGCCACCGATCGTTACGACCAGATTATCTCTTCCTGGTGCGTAAGGCACTTTTTCCACCTGAGCCTGCGGATACGGAGCAAACAGGCTGGCTAAGTAATCTGCCACCTCGGTCTCGTGATCATTGACCGAAGGAATCTGAATCAAATGTTGTAAAATTTCAATTTTCTGCTGGGGTGTCATGGGCATCTTCCTTTCACTGAGTTCATCATGAGTCTTAGGATACGCCATTCTATCCAAATAACAATCTTTTTTGAAACTTTATTAGTAAAAAGCCACTCATACGTATCTTTATACATCACAAATGCATATTCGCGTCGTTTTTCTCCCTGCGGTATAATGAAGTTAGGTTTCATTTAGGAGGGATTCGGATGAAGATTTCAGTACCAACCGAACAGGGCGGCTTTCTGGCTGCCGAATATAGTAAGCAGGCGACGGGGGCTAACGTTTATGGTGGTAATCCCGTTAAGTCGTTTCCGATCAGCCTCACGGATGTGCCAGCTGGCACTAAAACACTGGCATTAAGCCTCGTCGACTTCGACGCCGTTCCCGTCTGTGGTTTCCCTTGGATTCATTGGATTGCTGCTAACTTTCCTGGCATGACACGCGAGATTCCGGCCGATGTATCTCGAACTAACCAGATTGCTCACGTTCACGGTCGCAACAGCAATGCCGGCTCATTAGTTGGGAACACTGATCCACAGATTTTCCAAAATTACACAGGGCCCTTCCCACCCGACGCCGATCACGATTACACCCTGACCGTCTACGCTCTGGACCAGACCCTTGATCTACCGGAAGGCTTCTGGCTAAATGATCTCATGCACCACGCAGCCGACCATACTCTGGCCACCGCCACATGCACCTTACGTGGACGCGCCTAGCGGTCATCATCGGCAATAGGAGGGTTCATTATGGAAATTGAACACGATTATCAACGCATCTTGGTCCCAGTCGATGGCTCGATTCAAGCTGAACTGGCCTTGAAGAAAGCTGTCACCGTGGCGCAACAGAATCACGCGACGATTGACCTACTCAACGTCCTCCGAATTAACCACTACGGCTTTTATGCCAGCGGGTCCATGCCGGGTGACGTTATCCATGAATTGGCAACCGACGCGACATCTTACCTGACTTCATTGGTTGAAACGACTTCAGCAGCCACCGGTTTCAAGGATCTTAACATTCACGTTCGCTTTGGAAATCCCAAAACCGTCATCGCCCACGAATTCGTTCGCGACCATGGAAATGATTTAATCATGCTGGGGGCTACTGGGATGAGCGCTGTTGCCCGGATGGTCGAAGGTTCTGTCACGGCATATGTCAGCCGGATGGCCGATATCGATGTCTTTGTTGTCCGCACTTCAGTAGCAGGCACGCCAATCGATCCCAAGAAACTCGTTCAAAAAAATCAGGAACAACCCAAATTCTAAAATAAGACAAGGAGGACCGGCAGATGGCCGGTCCTCCTTGTCTTATTATTAATAGGTTAAATACAACCACAAGTTTTACTTGTGGGGGTGAAAAAGGCTTTAGCCCAAAACACCCTTTCGATATACTATTTAACGGCTACCAACCAAAAATAGTATCGAAAGGGTGTTTTACATGTCTAAGAAGTCCAAAGACGATAGTAGCTTAGCACATACTAGATGGAATTGTAAGTACCACATAATCTTTTGCCCCAAGTATCGGCGAAAAGTTATTTTTGGAGAGTTAAGAGCAGATATTGGCCATATATTAAGAAGATTGTGTGAGTTAAAAGATGTTGAGATTATTGAAGCGCATGCAATGCCAGACCATATCCATATGCTGGTTAGAATTCCACCTAAGATGAGTGTCGCTAGTTTTATGGGGTATTTGAAAGGGCGAAGTGCCGTGATAATTCATGAGCGCCATGCGAATTTAAAGTACAATTATGGAAATCGAAGTTTTTGGGCTCGTGGATATTACGTGAGTACAGTTGGTTTGAACCAAAAGACAATAGAAAAATATATTCGCAATCAAGAAGCTGAAGATCGTGTAAATGACAGTATGACGAAGCGTGAATATCGAGATCCATTTAAGAAGTAAAAAAACTACCAAGGAAACGAGAGTCAGCGGTTGGTAGTCTTTTGCTGGGCCCCTTTAAGGGGCTTTTTGCGTGTGATAAGCCCTTCTAGGGCGGATACAAAGCCACCAGCTACGCTGGTGGATAATTACTTACGCCAAAACGTCGTACAATCGGCCTTATCCGCAATGTTAAAAGCAATGATCTGGTGGAGCAACTCGTAATCGACGTCCTGCGTCCATTTGATCCGGCCAAACTTCTTACCTGGATTATACTTGTCAGCAGCAATCTCCGCCGCAAAGCGTTCCATGGCCACGCCCTCTGGCGCAAAGGCCAGGTGTGGTTTGGCCACACTGAAGCCAATGATAAAGGTCCCATGATCGGTAAACATCGGTTGATTCCAAGCATATCGCTGTTTCAACTGTGGAAATTCCGATTGAACCCATTCCAATACGTGCCGCATCCGCACTTGATGGTCCGGGTTCTCAATCTTATCAACGAATTCTTCGAAGTCTTGGATCATGTGAACACCCCTTAACGATTCTTGAACTTAGTTGTCATTAGTATAGCATGGTATGTCGAAACCACTCGAATCTATTCTCCGGTCCTCGAGATAACAAAAGAGCCGTCCTCACAGGAACGACTCCAAAGATTAAACTCCTTATTTTGTTGCTAAATCTGCGGATTCGTCACCAGCTTTGGCCCGCAAAGTAGCTTCGATATCTTCCAATGAACGGTTTCGAGTCTCGAAGACCTTCTTCTGGACGAACCAGATGGAAACGAAACACAAAATACCATATCCGATAAAGAGGCTACCAGTTCCAAAGAAATCCAACAATGAGGGAAACGTTAGGGAAACAATCATATTCGCCGTCCAGTTAATTACGGAGGCAAATGAATTCCCTAGTCCCCGAATGTTCAATGGGAAGACTTCCCCAATCATGACCCACATCACAGGACCCCAAGTTGCGGAGAAAAAGGCAATGTAGATGGTTAAAGCAATTACAGAGATAATAGCCGCAACTTGCGACCCACCAGAAAATTTCATCCCGAAACTCATAATGAACAAGGAGATTCCCATTCCCACAGCCCCGATAGTCAACATTTTCTTTCGGTCAATCTTATCCATGATAGATACGGCAACCGCCGTGACAATCACGTTAAAAACCCCAATTCCAATGTGGGCCAGGAGTGCTGCACTAACACCGAAACCAACATCCGTGAAAATGGTTGGCGCGTAATAAAGCACCGTATTACACCCCATGACTTGTTGGAAGATAGCCAGTCCAACCCCAATCACTAGAGAAGGCCGGGCCATCTTACCAAAGAGTTCGGACCAACCCCCACTGACAACTTGCGCCTGTGATTGAATTTGTTCAACTTCTCGGTTCACGATTGCCGTGTCATGTTTGTTCATGGTATCAAGAACGGCACGGGCTTCATCGAGGCGGCCCGTTCGAACTAAGAAACGGGGACTCTCCGGTAAGATTAACCCACCAAAGAAAAGTAAGGCTGCTGGCACTGCGGCAAAGCCGAGCATCCACCGCCATCCGGTGTAAATGCCTGCAAACCCATAGTTTGTGATGTAGGCTAATAGAATTCCGGTCATCACCATCAGTTGGAACAAACTGGCAACTGTTCCCCGCTTATCGGCAGGTGCTAATTCAGCCAAGTAAGTTGGAATTAAGGCCGATGCGGCCCCCACAGCCATCCCAAGAATGACCCGAGAAATAATCAGTGTCCAAAATTCCGGCGAGAAAGCTGACCCCAAGGCACCAATAAAGAAGATGACAGCTGACAATAAGAGTAGTTTACGACGACCATATTTATCAGACGATGGACCAATAATAGCGGCTCCTAGAATGGCCCCCAGTAGAACGGCACTTACAACCCATCCTTGTTGCCATGAGCCTAGGTGCATTTGCTTCTGAATAAAGAGGATGGCTCCTGAGATAACCCCAGTGTCATACCCAAAGAGCAACCCACCTAGGGCGCCGAAGAAGTAAACAAATCCCGTTGAAACTTTTCGCATTTTCTGACTTCCTTTTGTCGGTTCATCGCCGTAGTTTTTTGAAGTTTTTTGTAAGTTGGCTAGTCATTAGGTTAGTTGATTGTCACAACCAACCATGATATTAGAATAACACTTTCCTCATCCTGTTGGAAGCGTTTTCCAAAAATAAAAAGCCGAGAAAATTCTCGGCTTCAAACCAAATTCATTTATTCTGTAGCACTAATAGCAGCTGGTTCGCCAGCCTTACTTCGTAAGGTTGCTTCAATTTCTTCCAATGAACGGTTTCGAGTCTCAAAGACATGCTTCTGAACGAACCAAATGGCCACGAAACAGAGCACGCCATAACCGATAAAGAGACTCCCCGTTCCAAAAAAGTTCAATAATGCAGGGAAAGTCAGAGAAACCACCATGTTTGCTGTCCAGTTAATCACGGACGCGAAGGAGTTCCCTAATCCTCGAATATTCAGTGGGAAAACTTCTCCAATCATGACCCACATCACAGGACCCCAGGTTGCAGAGAAGAAGGCAATATAGATTGTCAGGGCAATCACGGAGATAATGGCCGCTGCTTGTGACCCATCGGAGAACTTCATTCCGGCACTCATGACAAACAGAGAAATCCCCATCCCAACGGATCCAATATTCAGCATCTTCTTTCGGTCGACCTTGTCCATAATCATCACGGCAATCGCCGTTACAATCACGTTAAAAACCCCGATACCAATGTGTGCGAGTAACGCTGCGTTGACTCCAAAACCAACATCAGTAAAGATAGTTGGCGCGTAGTACAAAACCGTATTGCAGCCCATGACTTGTTGGAAAATCGCTAATCCGATTCCAATTGTTAGTGATGGCCGCACCATCTTACCAAAGAGTTCGTTCCAGCCACCATTTTTCATCTGAGCCTGCTCCTGAATCTGGCTCAGTTCAGCCTCGACGGCTGCCGTATCATGCTTGTTCATCGTATCTAAGACCGCTTTAGCCTGATCAACATGCCCAGTCTTCACTAAGAAACGCGGGCTTTCAGGTAAAATTAATCCCCCTAAAAACAACAGTGCAGCAGGAATTGCGGCAAATCCTAACATCCAACGCCAGCCGGTGTAAATATCCGCCCAGGCGTAATTAGTGATGTAGGCCAATAGAATCCCCGTCATCACCATCAGTTGAAACAAACTAGACACCGTTCCCCGCTTATCGGCAGGTGATAATTCTGCGAGATAGGTCGGAATTAGAGCGGAAGCCGCCCCCACTGCCATCCCTAAGACTACTCGAGAAATAATGAGTGTCCAGAACTCTGGTGCCATCCCAGAACCTAATGCCCCGACAAAGAAAATAATAGCCGATAATAAGAGGAGCTTCCGCCGCCCATATTTATCAGAGGACGGTCCAATGATGGCAGCCCCAAGAATGGCACCCAGCAGAACGGCACTCACGACCCATCCCTGTTGCCATGAACCCAAGTGCATCTGCTTTTGAATAAATAAGATAGCACCAGAGATAACCCCGGTATCATAACCAAAGAGTAATCCCCCAAGGGCTCCAAAAAAATAAACAAATCCGGTCGAAACTTTACGCATAGATATCGCTCCTTATACGGCTCACGCCATAAATTCTAAAAAGTGCAGTATGTGGAAGTTGTGCTGAATTGTAAGTTGGTCAATTTTTGAGTTGGTTGAGTTATACAACCAACCATGACGATAGCATAGCATGTTTAGTTTAATAATGGAAGCGTTTTCTAAATCTTCTCTAAAAAAACTCGGATCACCCGAGTTTTCTGTAAAGGAAATCTAAAGAGACGCCAATTCCGTCCGCCGGTAGTCCAACAACTGAGCACTAATCGACTTCGTTTGTTGGTAAACCTGGCTGTAGATCGCGTGCATCTTGGCATATTTTACAACGTTCTTAGGGTTTGGGTCGTAAGCCTTCCCGAAATGAACGAAGGTCTCGGCACAGTCCTGAAGCGAGTCGAACCAGCCCAGACCGGTAGCCGCAATCATGGCGGCACCCAAGCCAGGACCTTGTTCGTTCTTCAGACTGACCACTTTACGATTAAAGATATCCGCTTGCATCTGCAGCCAGAGAGGACTCTTCGCCCCACCCCCGATGGAAACGACCGTATCAAAGTCACCACCGTTTTCTTCATAGATATCAAAGAGGTCTTTAAAGGAGTAGACGATCCCCTCTAAAACAGCTCTAACAAAGTCGTAGCGCTGGTGGGTCCCATCAATTCCGGTAAAGCTTCCCCGAATGTCCGCGTCAGCGTAAGGCGCCCGCTCACCGACGATATAGGGGGTGTACAACAGCCCATTGGCCCCGACCGTTGATCGACCCGCACTCGCCACCACGTCCGTAAAGTCCTCTGCTGGTGCGAAAGTCTTCTTGAACCAACTCAGCGAATAGCCAGCAGCCAGCGTCACACCCATCGAATAGTACTTATTGGGAATGGCATGATCTTCAAATTGAACCACACCATGATAATTCACGTCGGCGTTATCTTCATACTTTAAAACGACCCCGGATGTTCCGATGCTGGATAGCACCATATTAGGGTGCAAGATCCCTGCGCCAACAGCACCAGCAGCATTATCGGCAGCCCCACCATAGACCTTAGTGGCCGTGGTCAGACCTGAGAATTCGGCATAGGCCGGCGTGACCGTGCCAGCGAAGTCAATCGACTGAATCAGCGGTGGACAGAGGCTCAGTGGAATAGCAAAGGCCTCACAGACCTCCTGACTCCATACACCCTTAGCCACGTCCAATAAGACTGTCCCGGTCGCGTCAGAGTAATCCATCGCCAGATTACCCGTCATCCGGTAGCGCACATAATCTTTGGGTAAGACAAAGGTCTTGGCCTTCGCCCAGATCTCAGGCTCGTTTTCTTTCACCCACAGTAGCTTCGTCAGTGTAAACCCTTCTAATGGTTGGTTACGGGTGATGTCGACAAATCGATCGCCCATCTTAGCTTCAATCTCTTCGCGTTGCGGTGTACTCCGCGTATCGTTCCAGAGAATTGACGGCCGCAGGACTTTATTATTTTCGTCAAGCAAGACCAACCCATGCATCTGGCCAGAGAAGCTCAGGCCCTCGATATCCTCGGCTGCCAGGTGATCATTCAAAATCAGTCGAACAATCGCCACAGTTGTGCCGGATACCCAATCCTCTGGATTCTGTTCGTTGTAACCGGGTTGTTTCTGAATCAAATCATAGTCAAAACTCTCTTGCGCAACGATCTGTCCCGCATGGTCAACGGCAGAGACCTTTACGGCACTCGTGCCCAGATCGACACCAAGTACATACTTACCCATCGGTCATTCCTCCTCAATCGACGGAATTTTCCGCCTAGTCATGATTTACAAAAGGGACGAACGAACTCTCGTCCGTTCGTCCCTTATTACTCATTATTTGCTTAACGTTTCAACGATGTAGTGGTTAATCGTGTCCTTAACTTGTTCCAAGTGATCGGAGTGCGTTGCACCAACCAAGTCAGCTTGGGTCTTGTCCAAGGCATAGTCTTCCAAACTCTTCAAGTCAGCCTTGCCGCTTTCGATATCGGCACCAATACCAGACTTGTATGAGCTGTAACGGTCAGCCTTCAGGTTATCCAGGAAGCCGTCTTCCTTCATAGCCGCTGCGATCCGCAAGCCGGCAGCGAAGCTGTCCATCCCTACGATATGACTTCTGAAGAGATCATTCGCTTCGAAGGATGAACGACGAGGCTTTGCATCAAAGTTTAACCCACCATGAGGCCCGATGCCACCATTTTCGATAACTTCATACATTGCGGCCGTAGTTTCGTACAAGTTTGAAGGGAATTCATCGATATCCCAACCGATTAACTTGTCCCCTTGGTTGGCATCCAAGGAACCGAGTAAACCAGCTTCACGCGCAACACGAATTTCATGTTGGTAAGTATGACCAGCCAAGTTGGCGTGGTTTCCTTCCAAGTTCAACTTGAAGTCTTTATCCAGGTCGTATTCCTTCATGAAGGCGATCGTGGTTGCGGCATCGAAGTCGTATTGGTGGGTGGTTGGTTCCTTAGGCTTTGGTTCTAACATCATCTGAGCATCGAAGCCGATTTCATTAGCGTAATCCTTAGCCAAATGGAACAACTTAGCAGCGTGTTCTTGTTCTTGCTTCATGTTGGTGTTCCAAAGTGATTCGTAGCCTTCACGACCACCCCAGAAGACGTAGTTCTCGGCACCAACCCGCTTACCGATTTCTAAACTGTGCTTGAGTTGAGCGGCACTGTAAGCAAAGACATCAGCGAATGGTGACGTTGCGGCACCATCAACGAAACGAGGGTTGGAGAACATATTAGACGTGTTCCAGAGAACCTTCATCCCGGTTGTTTTTTGATAGTCAACGATCTTGTCAACCACTTTATCGAGATTGGCGTTGGTTTGACGTAACGTATCACCTTCGGGGGCTAAGTCCCGGTCATGGAAACAAAGGTAATCAACACCCAACTTGTCATAAAATTCAAAAGCAGCATCCACCTTAGCCAAAGCTAAGTCCATTGGATCTGTGTAGTTATCGTATGGCCGTTGTGCGGTCCCATCACCAAATGGGTCCACTAAACGTTGGTCAAAGGTGTGCCAGTAGGCAACAGAGAACCGTAACCAGTCCTTCATCTTCTTGCCAGCAATCACTTCTTCAGGATTGTAGTATTGAAATCCAAAGCTTGACTTTTTATCTTGATGACCGACGTATTGGATCTTGTCGATCCCATTCCAGTAATTTGTTTTCGTGTCCATAATTTATTAAACCCTCCCGGTTAGTTCGTTGCGACAACCAACTCACAAGGTTCATTATACAGAGTTGTTTTATTTTTGCAAGCGTTTTCTAAAACGGACTTTCTTTTTAGATCAAAAAGACCTGAGAACAAGTTCTCAGATCTTTCGTTAGGTGAATTCAGCTAATGACTTTCAGTCTGTTCTTCAGTTGGTTGCGCAAAGTTCAGTTCATACCCATCCAGTTCTAATACCCGGTGTGTAATGAGCGAACAGCCCCCCAAAACTGTGGCCAGTCTGGCATTAGGTGTAATTGCTATACTCAAATCATTTGACGCCAGTTGTTGATACGTTGCTTTAATCGACGCTAATAAGACTGGTAATTCCTCTACTAACGGTGAGTTCAGGTAAAAAGCATCTGGGTCCAAAGTACGCATTGTATTGTAAATGAGCCCTGCAATTGCTGTCGTAAAAGACTTTAGGATTGCCGTCGTTTCCGGATCACCAGCTCGGTAAAGCTTGACAATCGCTTGGCGATTAAGATCTTTGAGCCCTTTGCGTTCTTCTACCTGACGGATAACAGCATCCTCTGAACTCACATCTTCCGCGTGCACCGGATGTGAGTCTCCAGCACCGTCCATCTGAATGCTAGCCACTGATCGTCCAATTTCACCCGCGTCCCCGTGTTCGCCACGAAAAAGATCGCGGTGCAGAATAATTCCGGCTCCAATCCCACTGTGAATACTGATGGTAACCGCACTATTCAAGTGTCGGGCTCCGTTGAAATCCCGTTCATAAATAGCGGAAAGATTGGCTTCGTTTTCCAGAATCACGGGGACCTGATAAGCTGTCCCAAAGACTTGTTCCAAATCAACCCCGTCCATCTCAATAAATGGAGATGTCTTCACTTGATTATTATTTACAATTCCGTGAATGGAGAAGCAAATCCCCAGCAGGCCATGACTGGTCGTATCGCTGTGTTGCACCTGCCCAATGTACTGATTAATTTGATCGACCATTTCATGGATTGTTTTTCCCTGCATTTTGATTCGATCGTACTGGCGAACGTGACCATCAATCCCGGTAACCAAAGCGTGTAAATGACGATACCCTAGATCAAATGTCAACGTATAACCATAGTTCCGATTGATTTCGATCAATGTTGGCTTACGTCCCCCAGCCGTCGATGCCTCTCCTAGACCTAATTCCGTCAAATAGCCTTCTGCCATTAAGGTGTTATAGAGTGAGGAGACGGTCGACTTGTTCAAATGCAACTGATGTGAGATCTCAATTCGTGAGGTGGGGTGGTTGTTGAAAATTTGTTGTAACACTAGTCTTAAATTCTGATCATGTAATTGATTCCGATTCATGCTGCGTTGAACCATCCAATCACTCCTAAATAGTCATTTTATATTGAAACGATTGCCCTTCACTTAAAGTGATAATCGCGTTCCCAAACCAACCTGTCGCCGCGACTAACCATGAGTCGCCAGCATCCAGTGGACCTCCAATTGGTCTCACATTGGTTTAATGAACCAACCAACATCAGTATCCCCTATAAATGAAAAGAATTCAACCACTTATTCAATCTTTTTGAAACGCTTGCAAAACCTTTTTGGCCGCGAGAAAAAGAAGCCCCAATAATTGAGACTTCCTAAAAAGTTTATTTCGCTTGCAGTTCGGCCACAAGGTCGGTGACCCGTTGCTCAATCTCATCGCGGACTTCACGGAAGACCACTAGACGTTCAGCTTCACTCCCGGTGGCTTGTGCTGGATCGATGAATGGCCAGTGACGACGTTCCACAGAAGGCGGCGTCATGGGACACTTATCGCGGGCATCCCCACAGAGTGTCACGACGACATCACTACTCAGCAAGTAGTCCCTGTCAATTAACTTGGAAGCCTGCTGGCTAATGTCGATCTGTTTTTCGGCCATGGTCTTCACGGCTAGTGGATTTAGACCATGCACTTCGACACCGGCACTAGCAATCTGCCAGTCTTTAGGCGCTAGTGCACGGGCAAATCCCTCGGCCATTTGGCTACGACAAGCATTTCCGGTACAAAGAAAATAAAGTTGCGTCATAATAAAGCGCCTCATTTCTGGGTCTACCCAGTCGTTAATTTCTGCTAATGGCTATGAGTGATCCGCCTGATCGGCGGCATGCTCTTTACGCCAGTTCTTCACGTAATTCAGGCGTTTCTTGAAGAGCCCCTCGCGCCCCTGATCGGTGGGATCATAGTACGTGTGACCCACCAGATCATCGGGAAGCGTCTGCATCGTGGTTAACTTGTCCTTGGTGTCATGGGCGTACTGATAATCCTTACCGTAATCCAAGTCCTTCATAAGCTTGGTTGGTGCATTACGGATCTGTAGTGGTACCGGTTCGTCTCGTGTCTCCTGAACGTCCTTCTTAGCTGCTAGTCTTGCCTTATAGACGGCATTTGATTTGGGCGCTAACGCCAGATAAGTCACGGCTTCAGTCAGGTGAACATCGCACTCCGGCATCCCAAGAAATTGACAGGCTTGAAAGACATTCACGGCCACGTTCAAGGCATTCGTGTCGGCCAGCCCGATATCTTCACTGGCAAATCGAACTAGTCGTCGGGCAATATATAAAGGATCCTCGCCGCCTTCTAGCATCCGTGACATCCAGTAGATCGCCGCATCCGGATCACTGTTACGCATCGACTTATGCAAGGCGGAGATGATGTTGTAGTGTTCCTCACCAGATTTGTCATATAGCACGAACTTCTGATTAATAAGCTGTTTCAAGTCATCCATGGTTACGGTCACTTTTTGGCCTTGTTTATCACCGTTTAGGACCGCCATTTCCAGCGTATTCAACGCTGAACGGGCGTCTCCGTTGGCAAACTCTGCGATAGCGCGAATCTCATCGGGACCGATCGTAACCTGGCCCTTAAACCCGGCCGGATTGGCCAAGGCATTCTTCAAGAGTTGTTCAATATCATCGTTTTGAAGCGCCTTAAGCACAAAGACCTTACATCGAGACAACAGGGCAGAATTGATTTCAAATGACGGATTCTCGGTTGTCGCCCCAATCAAGACGATACTTCCGCGCTCCACATATGGGAGAAAAGCATCCTGTTGGGCCTTGTTAAACCGATGAATTTCATCAACGAAAACGATCGTCTTTTCCCCCACCGAAAGGTCATTAGCAGCCTGTTTCATAATTTTTTTAATCTGACTAATTCCACTGTTGACAGCACTAAATTGAAGAAATTTAGCCTGCGTCTGACGCGCAATAATCTCAGCTAGCGTCGTCTTTCCGACACCTGGTGGACCCCAGAAAATCATCGACGAGACTTGGTCATTTTCAATCAACTCGCGGAGAATCTTGCCCGGGCCCAACAGATGAGTCTGACCGACAAATTCCGCCAATGACCGCGGGCGTACTCGGCTAGCCAACGGCGACTGTTGTTGATTTGCAAATAGAGATTCCTGCTCCACGAGACTCACCACCCTTTTAGGTTAATGATAACCCGTTTAGCTTTGGAACAAAAGGGCTAACGGTCCTGATCAACCACGCTTATAGGCACCAACGCCCAACGTAGGCGCCCCCAAGCGATTCCCAGGACAAACCCCAGGAAGGTCGGCAAGATCCAGCCTAACCCCAAGCTGGCAAATGGCACAACTTGATGGTAGACCATTAACGCGGTATGGATTGGCGCTAACTGTGTTACAACGGCTGGCGAATGATTTAACATATCTAAGACGGCGGGAACCATGGTGAACGCAATCGTCAACTTGTAGACAATCCCCGCGTAAGGCCGATTCGAAACCGTTAGCGCAACGAGAATGAGGGCTAATGACAATGGATAGAGCAGCATGAGCACTGGCAACGACCAGTCAATAATGGTGTTGAGACCAGCGTTGGCGACCAGGAAGGAAACCAGTGTCGTGACACGTAACCACGCCAAGTAACTGACTCGGGGAAAGAGTTTGTGGAAGTCTTGGGCAAACGAGGTGACCAGTCCCAGCGCCGTGGTGAAGACACCCAGCGTTACTAGAACACCGAGAAAGAGCGTCCCAAAGTTGCCGAAGTAGTGGCCCACAATCTGAGACAGTGCCACCCCACCATTGTCGGATAGACTGAGTCGACTGAGGCTGAAGGCCCCCAATAGAACCAGGCCAAAATAGATGAGAATTTCCAGACCAATACTTAAAGCCCCCGCCTGAGCAGTCAGCTTAGTAAGTGCACGGTCGTGATAACCCAGGCCCCGAACGGCATGAACGAAGGTGACACTCAGAGCCAATAAAGCCACTGCGTCAACGGTGTTGTAACCCTCAAGAAAGCCATGAACCGTCGCATGCGTCTGGTAGGTTACCGTGGCAGCATGCTGAAGGTTTCCCATAGGATTGAGAAATGCCACGACGAAGATGACCGCTAACATCAGGAGAAAACCAGCGTTGAGATACTTCCCCACAACCTTGACTAGATTGTTCTGATGCGTGGCCAAAACGTAGGCCGCCCCGAAGAAGAGGGCCGTAAAAATCAGCATCCCCACTGGATTGAAACGCGTTGGCAGAAAAGGCTGCACGGCCATTTCATAAGCCGTGGCTGCCGTTCTGGGGGTCCCAAAGAATGGCCCGATGGTCAGGTGAACCAGGACTAGAAAGAGTGCCGCATAGTGCCGACCAACGGGCTTGGCGAGATCGAAGAGTCCATCACTTTTGGTTACTACGACCGCTAAGATCGCCAGCAATGGAAACAGTGACCCCGAGATGGCGAATCCCAACGCGGCCAGGAACCAATTGTGACCAGCCAGTTGCCCGAGATGCACGGGAAAAATCAAGTTGCCGGACCCGAAAAACATGCCAAAAATCAAGGAACTCACCACGAGTAATTGCCCCCAACTCTTCTTGGGGGTGACGTCTGCATTTTCCATATCGATGCCTCCATAGCTAGTCAATTTAATCGTCATAGCGTCAAAAAGAGCCCTCTCCCATTACGGGAAAAGGGCTCTACGAGTAGAACGGTACCACCTTTTATGTTGCGGTTACCCGCAACGCTCATCACGGACGAACATCCGCTAGCCAGATAATGGTGGCCACCACGCGTGCCTACTGATTCAGTCGCGAACTCGGAAATGATTTTCACCGGCAGTTATTGATCACTTTCCACTTGATGTGACTCACTTGGCAACGACCCGTCGGTTACTGTTTTCCTCAACGTTTTTGAAGTATTGAGATTGATTATAGGCGTGCAAAGATTAGAGGTCAATGGACATTTTAATTGTTTTCTAATTTTAAAAATTAAAGTCATTAAGATCGGCGATATCCATTGTAAATGGAATTTTCGTTTTCTCGTGACTACGTTGATTTTCAATTACCAAAGAATACATCTGGGTTTTGTCATAAGGCTTATCGGCTAAAATCAACTGAATACTTTGCATGCGATCCTTTACTGACTCCGAACGATTATTGGCGTTGATCGTCTGTTGGCCGGAGATCTGTTGGCCCTGCTCATTGACAAAATACAGAGTAAATTCAACCGGGATAACTGTCGCACTAATCGGTTGTGACTGGCGTAAAACTAGGGGCACCGTCAATGCCGTAATCTGCCGGTTCATACTGAAGAGTTCTAACGTCACGTCTTGTGCAGCTGAACGGTTAGAAGTCGTCTTCACTTCCAGCAGCGGTACTATCATTTCTTGCAGTGAGGAGCCCCCGTGAACATAGTTAAATGACCCGACTGCCTTGAAAACATTCGCTGTTTTTGGATAGTAAACATACCGCTGATCAGATCTATCTGCCAAAATATCACTTAGCTTTTGTCGACCGATCCCTGGTAAGTCAAAATCTCGTGCCGTCACCAAGTAACGTTGGGACTTCACATCATTTTCATCCGTCTCAATTTCGATCTTATCGGTGGCCTCCAATTGATCATGTCGATAGATATACCCATGGTCAGCCGTCACGTAGATATGCGCAATTCCCAACGTTCGTAGCCGCGTAATCAACTGGTGGATCTCAGTTATGGCCTCGTCGGTTGCCTTGAACACATCATCTTCCGTCTTCTGATTATCACCAACCGCATCGACCTTGTTGTGGTAAATATACACAACCTCTTGTCCGGCAAACTTCTCCCGCAACTCCTTGGACATGTCCCCCTTCAGTTCCTTCAAACTGTACGCGGCACTCTTAGGATTATGATGCCGTAAAATGGCCTGGCGTTGTTGTTGATTACCGGTCTTCTGGCCATCAACGATTAATTCTTTCTGCCGTGCCTGCAGGTCTAATTTGCGATTAGGAAGCATAAAGGGCATCCCCATATAAGTCACAGAAGGTAACCCTGTCACCAAATAATCCATCGACAGCGACGTCACCTGATCCTCTCGACTCAAACGTTTCTCTAATTCTTTAGCTGCCTCAAATCGAAAAGCATCGGAAATAATTACGACAATTCGATTCCGTTTTGGTGCAATGTAGAAACGGTAAAAATTACGTTGTAAGTGTTGCGGTTTAACCTCAGTCACATCGAATGCTTCATTCCACGCATAAATAGACTTATCTAGGTAATTATTGATATAAATCGACTCGATTAACGTCTTGGTTTTGGAAAAGGCCTCCGGTTGCCCGGTAAGTTGGTAGTCATAGGTAAACTTCCGATAATCGGTATCCATACGATAGTCTTGTGCCACATACCGGTCTATCATCGCCTGCTGCCCCTCAGCAGGCTGCTGATGACCTTTCCGGACAATGTTCCAGGCCCTACGCATCATGCGGTAAAGTCGAGAAAAACGTGGTTGACTGCCATAGTGCGTATTCAATCGCTGGCGGGTGAGCTCCGCTATCGTTTGATCATTCAACCGGCTATCCAAATCCTCAAGCTGTAACCGCTCTTGAATCCACAACAAGATCAGTTGGTCGAAACGTGGAAATATGTCAGACTTGGCCAAATCATCGATCTTAGTGTTTCTAAAGAGACGATCGCTATCTACCAGTTGCCAGACTAATTCAGCAATGCTGTCGAAAGTATCTTCACTAGACTCTTTCGTCTCGCTACGATGGCCGAACTGCTGAACGAAGGTCTGGACATTCGCCGCGTATTCACTAAGGTCATACTTCTTCAAACTAACCGGTACTGACTTTTCCATTTGCTGATAAGCCATGGTTACATAGAGATCTGCAACTAGTCCCTCAAGTTCTGGCGCTTCCTCAGTATATCCGAAACGAACCGCAATCTCTTCCCAGAACGATTGCAAGACCCCATACCGCGCAAACTCTTTTAAAACAGGATTGTCTTTAATGCCTTTAACCAGTAGTTCCTGTAGAAGATCAAAGAAGTCCACAATCGGTTGATTCAAAGGTGTCAAAGCAGCCATGATCGCTAACTCTGGTTTAGCTTTATAACTGTCAACGTCATACCGAGAAAAGACGGCCCGCCGGCGTGCATTAGCGAAGAAACTAGCATATTGCTTAATGAAAGGCTTTAGGCTCTCTGGTAATCCTAGCTCCTTACGTAAGATTTCTTTGGAATCAGCTGTAAAAATGCCAGAATACAGCACGATGTTTCGTAAATGGTCTTCCTCAAGTGCTGGTTCGGGGACCGGCGAATAGACCAATGCCTTCGTCTGATATGGTAAGGCCAATAACTGTTGCTTTGTTTCCAGCTGATGACCTGGGGCCATAACGATAACATCTGCAATCCCCGTTAAGGCTTCCTGAATCTCAGCAATACTCGTCGTAAAATCACCGTTGTCATCGTACCAGAAAACAAATTGCTGTTGATCGGTGAATCGTTTTTTCAAGGTTTTAATAATTTGATTAGTGTCGACATCTGCCACGATGCTTACTCCCTTTTAGTCGTTTTATGATATAGCCTAATCATAACGTAAACCCATACGACCTGCAGCAGAATTTATGAAATTAATCGTTCACTCCCAACTATCACGACGGGGTAATCCAGCATTTGATTACTGATGTTAGCGAGGATGATTTTAACGTGGCTGTTGGTGGTCAGGTGGAGATTATTGGGTGGCTGTATCAGTACTATAATACGGAGCCGAAAGATCAGGCATTCAAGAAGAAAAAATATCTTGAATCCGATATCCCTGCTGTGACCCAGCTTTTCACACCTGACTGGATTGTAAAGTACATGGTAGATAATTCACTGGGACGTTACTGGATTGATGTCCTGAAAGCTAGAGGAGATTACCGCTCCGACAAAGAAATTGCAGATGATTTTGGTTGGCGCTATTTCATGCCAGCCGCTAATCAAACGGAACAAGTTTCGATTCAGTCTGAATCAACTAAACTGTCAGCTGAAAACATTGAGAAGGTTACCCTTATCGATGCTGCAATGGGTTCCGGTCACATCCTGATCTATGCTTTCGAAGTCTTTATGCAAATCTATGAACGTGAAGGTTACTCACGTAGAGATGCAGCAAAGCTAATTATTCAAAAAAACATCTATGGATTGGATATTGATACTCGTGCCTTCCAATTGGCTTACTTCTCGTTAATGATGAAGGCTCGTGGCGCTAATCGTCGCTTTTTAACTTTGAACATTCGCCCAAATGTATTTGATATTCCAGAATCAGGCGAATTATCAAGTGCAGATTTTCAAGAATTTCTTCAGTCTGAGGATGAAGAAAAGCAGCTGGATTATTTGTTGGACAAATTTCGTTATGGAAACGAGTATGGTTCGTTAGTCCAGTTGGCTAAGCCCGTGGATTGGTCAATGATTACGCGGATTAGTAATCAGAAATTAAGTGCAGGACAACTGTCATTGAATTCTATTGTGTTAGTAGAGAATCAGGATAAGTTGCGTGAAATTAGTACCGTTGGGGAAATACTGTCACGACAGTTTACTATTGGTGCGATGAATCCACCGTACATGGGTTCCGGTAAGATGGATTCAGTCCTTGGAAAATATGTGAAAAAACATTTTCCTAATAGTAAGTCTGACCTCTTTGCGGTGTTCATAGAACGACTACGTAGTTTAACTGATAGGGATGGCTATTATGCCATGATTACACAACACGCTTGGATGTTTCTTTCGAGTTTTAAAAAATTACGTTCAGTTCTGAAGGCAGATACGCTGATTAACATGGCACATTTGGGTACACGAGCATTTGAAGAAATTGGTGGAGAGGTTGTTCAATCTACAACCTTCGTGTTCAAGCACCAGACTATTGCTAATTATATTGGTACTTATGAGCGATTAGTTAGTTTCGATTCACAGCAAAAAAAGGAACGGGCCTATCTAGCCGCAGTTAAAAACACTGATGTTAACTACCTTTATCGAACTAACCAAGCGAACTTTGCGAAGATTCCCGGGATGCCGATTGCTTATTGGATTCCTAAATCTTTAACTAACCAATTTAAAAACAACCCCTCAGTCTCGAACATATCTTTCGTGGGACTAGGTATGCGTACAGGAAATAATAGTCGTTTCTTAAGGCTATGGTACGAAATCAGAATTTCTTCATTCGATCCACATCTAACTAACCCTGATAAGACTTTCGATTATGTAAAGTGGGTACCTTATGATAAAGGGGGAAACTATCGTAAATGGTATGGTAATAATGAGTATGTCGTCAATTGGGCCAATGATGGCAAAGAAATCAAAGATGACACAAAGAGAAAATATCCACAATTAGGGGACAATTTAGGATGGAAAATCACCAATGAAAATTTCTACTTCAAGCAAGGACTAACCTGGTCGTTTATTAGTTCGAGTAATTTTGGTGTGCGATTTTCAACAATGGGATCGATCTTTGATGTAGCAGGTTCATCCTTATTTTCAGACAGTAATGATGTTCTTTTCTATTTAGAAGCACTATTGAACACAAAAGTTGCATTTTATATTTTGCAAGTACAAAATCCTACATTAAATTTTCAAGTTGTAAATATTAAGAATATTCCCTTGAAAGTTAAGAATACAGAAACTGTGACTATGCTTAGTAGTGCATCAAATAGTTTAGCAAAATTTGATTGGGATTCCTTCGAAACCTCCTGGGACTTCACCACCCATCCACTCCTAATTCACATCGCTGACGATAATCTATCACACTGTCGTTCTCCCGTTGGCTAACTAGTCAATCTGTGACAAAATTGTGCCAATAAACACGCAATGGAGGGAAAAACATGGTAAGTTATCGTAAACGTGGTAATTCTTGGCAGTATGAAATCTCCTATAAGGATCACAATGGAAAGTACAAGAAGCTTCGTAAATCAGGCTTTCTGCTCAAATCTGAAGCCATTCTGGCTGCTAGTAAAGTTCAGACAGAGCACCCTAACCTCACAACTGTCCAGTCAGGTAGTGAATCTTTAGTCTCCTACTACCAGCGCTGGATTCGAGTTTACAAACAAAATGCCGTAACACCAATTACCTATAATAAATATCAAAATACTGCTAAGCATGCCAACGAGCTATTTGGCGATCTCAAGTTAAAAGATTTAACCAAGCTGATCTACCAAGAACAGTTAAATAAGTTCGCCGAAGACCACGCTAAAAGAACCGTCTCTTGTTTCCACAAACAGCTTCGTGCCTGCATTTTGGAAGCGTTAGATGAAAAGATCATTACTACCGACCCAACTAGAAAAGCTGTGATAACTGGTAAAGAACGACTTAAGATTGCAAAAGCCTTGAACTATGATGATTGGAAGACGCTACTGCTCAATCTCGACACATCACAAATTGGCGAAATGATTGTTTACCTGGCGGCTGTCACTGGCATGCGTTATGGTGAAATCGTAGGGCTCACACCAAGTGACATCGACCTAAAAGATAATCTAATCACTGTGAACAAAGCCTGGGATTACAAGTATAAGACTGGGTTTATGAAGACCAAAACTCGATCCTCGGTCCGGGACATTGCCATCGACCAGCAGACCGTTCAAAAACTTCAAAACTTTTTAAATCTTCACTTTCTGAATTCAAATCGCCCCATCTTCATGAACATGGCTGGTCACATTTTGGTTAGTGCTGAAATCAATAAGATGCTGACAGAAAAGTTAGAACAACTTGGGATTCCCCGAATCACCTTTCATGGCCTACGACATACACACGCATCAATCCTGCTCTACAAAGGAGTTAGTGTCCTATCAGTCTCTCGTAGATTAGGTCACAGTAACATCACAACTACGCAATCAACGTACTTACACATCATCAAAGAACTTGAATCTCAGGACCAAGAAAAGATCATCTCAATCTTGAATAATATTTCAAAATAGTTGGCACATAACTTGGCACAAAGGGGACCTCTCATTGATTTGAGAAGTCCCCTTTAGCTTATTTCAGCTTAGATAAAATGGCGCTGCCATCTTGAAGTTTATCGTAATTGACGACAACCCCGTCATCTAAATCAAGTTTGATTTTCTGGTTAGCAATATGCTGAATCAATGGATCATACTTAATAATTTCAGTCAGTTGCTGATTTAAATGCTTGAGTTCTTTTTCATAGCGTTTCTTCTGACTTGCTACCGTCTCACTACTTGCTAGCTGAGTCAGCTGCTCAATTCGTAATTCATACTTTCCCTGCAGTGGATGTAGATAGTTCGTCCGAATCATTGCCAGTTCATCAGAATCGTAGCGATGGAGATACATCAATGCCTTAAAACCATTGTTCTTGCCACTACTAAATTCCCAGTATATTGGCCGCTTTTGATAGATCTTCTTATGATCCTTAAAGAAGTCTTCCACAAAATAGCGACGAATGGCTGTTTCATCTGAATCAGCCTTTTTACCAATCACAGAGGCGATATAGGCAACGTTCTCGTCAACTGTTTTTGACCCAAAAGTAGCCGCTAAGAATGTCTTCAAACGATAAATAATATCGCGTGAATCACCAAAGTAGTCAGCATCGTTTAGCATCAATAGGTTATCTTCGTTTGGCACAAATGACTGATATTTGCTTTGATCCCATTCGCCACCAGCAAAAGCCAATCCTTCAATATCTAATGAATAACGACCAAATACAACACCTACAAAGTACGACAGAAACGACTTAATGTCGCGTTCTTCATCAGCCAACCGTACAGAAACATCCTTGTCAGCTACTTCTGCCGTTAGTTCATCGTCCAGTCCATACAGATCAATAAAGATTCGATTTAACTCTTCTTCATTCGACTTGAGCTGAGCAAACCGCTCTCGGGTCTCACCTTGCCATAAGCTAAATGCGTTTTTAACCTTACCATCTATTTTATTTTGCTTATCGTCAGCGATGTGAATTAAAAGTGGATGGGTGGTGAAGTCCCAGGAGGTTTCGAAAGAGTCCCAATCGAATTTTGATAAATAAATAGCATTGTCAACCAAATCAATGACTATTGATGCATTATTCACTACAGGTAACCACGGAATCATTTGTATCTGACCAAGTCGATAGTCCAATGTTGGTGAAAGAAAAGAAAGAATGAATTCTGAAACTTTAGAGTTTAGCAATGCTAAGGCTATTTGATAAGGACTATTGATCGTAGAAAACATCATTGGTCCCTTAGAATCAAAGAAGTATTTTTGAATAGTGTATCTAAAAGAGGGCTTACCAGATGAAATGGCGGACCATGTTATGCCAGCTCTATTTTGGAAATCCAAATTTCTAATATTAGATTTAGGCATTGCTTTCATCGATGCACCATTATTTTGCCAATTTACGAAATATTCATTATTTCCATACCATTTTCTATACGATCCGCCCTTTTGATATGGATGCCAACCTCCATGTATTTCAGCAAGTTCAAACCAGAATCTCAAAAATTTCGCGTTGTTTCCGGTTCCAAGACCTTCTTTTCCTCGGAAATATTTAGAAAGTCTAATATCTTCTGAAAACAACGAGAATAATTTTCGACTAGCCCAATAAGCAATCGGCATTCCGGGAATCTTCGCAAAGTTCGCTTGGTTAGTTCGATAAAGGTAGTTAATATCAGGGTTGGCGATTGCCTCAAGAACCTTATCCTTCTGGACATCCATGCCACCTTTGAAAGCAGAAAGTTTTACGTAAGTACCAATGGATTCATTTGTCACATTCTTCATCACAAACGTATTAATTGGTACCGTTGCCTCCTCAAATGCAGAATACTCCATCTGAATGAGGCTATCAATTTTTTTCGTCTCAATCAAATACTTTCGTAATTTCTCATAGGTTTTGATGAACATCCATACAAATGGCGTCATGAAGGCGGAATAACCACCCGATTTAGCTAGATTACTGTTATTAAAAATGAACACTGAGAATAAGTCTCCAGAGTAGTCTGCATAGTGCTTCTTAACATACTTTTTCAGCGCCGCATCCATCTTGTTCATGTATGGTGGATTCGTCACAACCACTTCATAGTGATTCGTCAAAACTTCAGCAATTGACAGAACTCGTAATAGCTTCTCTTTAGTTTCTCGTAAACCAAAAACATCCAATCCCTCAACATCTACCGATGCAATGGCCTTTCGTAAATCTTGAAAATCATAGTCCTTATTGCCAAAGTCAATGATTGACCCCAATTCACGGGCATTACTGAATTTATCTATGATATCCTTCAAGTCCGCTTGAAATTTCTCGGGTATTCGCATCATAAATTCTTCTGAAATATCGTCAGTATCTTCAAAGACAAAAACGTTCGGTTCAAAATCACCATTCCATAGGGCGCGACGATTAAATTGACGAGTCTTCATCATCAACGCAAAGTAGGACAGTTGATACGCCCGCTGGTCAATTTCCAGCCCGAATAAATTATTCTTGATAATCAGGATAGCGGCATCTCTGACAGAATAACCTTGTTCTTGATAGATCTGCATTAAGACATCAAAGGCATACACCAAAATATGACCTGATCCCATGGCATTATCAATGACTTTTAAATCTTCAACAGATTCGCCATCGCTAATAATTTCGATATCACCAGGAAGTAAAAGCTCCAGCTTATCTTGGAGGCTACTCTCAGGATGGCGTTCCAGCCAATACTTTCCCAAGGAGTTATCAACCATATATTTAACAACCCAGTCCGTTGTAAAAAGCTGAGTTGCTGCGGGAATGTCAGCTTTTTTAACCGGGCCACCGGTGATATTGACGACTTGATCATGAGGTTCCGTATTATAGTACTGATACAGCCACCCAATAATCTCCACCTGACCACCAACAGCCACGTTAAAATCATCCTCGCTAACATCAGTAATCAAATGCTGGATTACCCCGTCGTGATAGTTGGGAGTGAACAATAATTCTGCATAATCATTAGTATTTTCGAATAAATATGGCAGGTTCTTGTTCAAAGCATTGGCCTGTTTAATAAATAACATATGATACTCGGCATCCATGTCTGTCGGTTGCTCAGTATCTAAAGCTTTATTGATCAGATCACGTTCTGTGGAGGAAAACCCACCCAAGTCACTTTCGACATCTAATGCATGGACCATGATATCTGGTTCATTTCGATTCTCAGTACTGGATAAGACTCGTGTCCGACTCGGCAGATAGTCATTCACTTCCATAAAACGAATCGCAATAATTCGGTTAAACCACGTATAGGCAACTTCTTCTACTAAATCATGAAAGGCTGTTTTAAAGTCACTTTTCGTTGCTCGTCGTTCTAACTCATCGACGAACCGTTGCCGCTTAACGATGTTCTGACCTGTAATCCCGCCTAGTTCATCCTTATAGTATTCAACTTCAGACGTTGAAATCGGTAACTTATCTGCCACACCTGCTTCAGAGATCCCCAACGAAGCCGCTTTAAGCTTAATGTCCTCAATGAGCGATCGGCGCGCGTTAACTGCAAATTTTTTAATTGCTGTTTTATCCATAATCTCTTCCTTCACTCTGACTGGGAACTTAATTACAGTTCAAAATTAATTTTGCCGTTTTCTTCTAGTTGCTGTTTAAGAGCAGCTCTCAGACTCTCAATCTGAACATCAATGTCCGTCGAATTATTCAAATCCCACGACTGGTTAATTCCTAACGCCCTAGCACTGATTGTCTTTCGTTGCATGATGACAGGTTTAACTTGATCGGAACCGCCATCATCATTTTCTTTTCCAATGGTTGGTGGTGTTATATGGATCACCTTTTTATTGCGATTGCGTTCTTCCAATAATCGGTCCATGCTATGAACTAAGCGCATTCGGACAGAACCCGCCTGTTGTGGAATAATAAACAATCCATTTAAGGTTGTCGCGTCCTGCGCATCATTCAGTAAACTTGCAAATTCACGTCGGATCTGGTCACCGAACTCCTCTGTGAGGTGCTCATCCGCACAATATTTTTCTGTCGCAACCTGTTCAGTTTGAATGTCTTGTTGTACCTGACTCAGGCCAGCATCAAATTCATCACTGAAAGCCTCACGAAATGCGATAACCAAGTCTTTAAGTGGCTTAATGTTTCCTTGTGGACGTTTCTTCATCAACTCATCAATTTTAACGATTAAGCCCTTAACTGCTGTACCGGTGACAAATTTTTGTGAGCGATCATAAACAACTTGCTGCGTGTACCCTGATTCCCAGATCTCTTGTTGCGTCTGACTCTGATAGAATTCGTTGATGCCACCCTCATCCATATCATCATGCCAGTCTAGTAAATCATCATGCTTTTGGCTCACTAAACCATAGAATCGGTCCGTATCAGTTTGTGCCAATAAAAGATCCATTAGCTCTCGCCCAGTCTCCAAAACATCTTGTCCGGGATAGTAACTCGGCTTTTGCAGGTAAATGTTTAAAGTCTTGCGCGCTTTGTTCAAACTATCTTGAAGTTCACGCATCAACGTGTCATCTTCATTATCACTAAAGATCTGCTTCTTAAACAGTTCTAGTGCAATGTCTCTCAGGTCTTTCTTCTTGCTCTCACTCACGGCATGGCGTGGTTCCATTTGAACCGCATCCAAATATTGTCGTTTCAAGAAGTACTTCGCCATTTCATTGGCTGGCACTCTCGCCTGCAAACTCAAGGCCTCACCGTTGACGTAGACTTTTAGCTTAGCATCAGCGAAAAGTTTTGCGACGAGCCACCTGGTATCGATTTCACGATAACCATATGGAATCTTATTGAAACGTTCCAGCACCGACTTAAACGAAATCTTGCTGTGACCAGTGTAATCGCGACTAATGCGTTCTAAAACCGCCTGAAGGGCACGTTCATTTTCAGTGGTTTTGACTAATTCACTGCTGTCCTTGAACAGCGCCACAATGTCATTCTCTTGCTTAACGACATCGATATAACTTAAATTCCGATAGATTTCATCAATTAATTGTTCTTCCGCTTGCCCTAAACTGGTAAAGAAATCCTTCTTGCCAGCATCGAGCCGATCACCTTGAACGTAAATATTGGCCTGTTGGAGAACATCTAGTAATTCCTTAGCCACCCGTTCCTTCAATACACCTAGTTCCGTCTTCTTAACGTTCACAATTCGCTGTGAGCGAGCATCTTGGGATTGTTCTTGCGGATTCAGGATAAATTTCTGTATCCGCAAAATCTGCTGTTGGTCATCGACGTATTGTGATTCACCCGGTAAATCAATAATGATTTGGGGCTGTTCTGGTGAATTAGACTGTCGCCGCAACTCACTGTCGTCTCGGTTATCGTCATTAGCTGCCGTAACAATCTTCAAATTGATATCTTGATTGGTTTTACCCACTGGTCGATTATCAACCCATTGATTAAAGACAAACGTATACTGCTGATTTAACTTAGGGTATGTGTACCGCCGCGAAATAGCAGCTGTGCTGAAGAGGTAATCCCCAATTGCTTGAGAAACCTCTCCAGAATCCACTCCTTGTCGCTGAATTTGCTTGCTAATGTCCTGTTCAGCATCGGTTAAGAACTCATACCCTTTGCTGGTCTTCTCTACGATGTTCTGCTCTTGCAGGACCTGTAAGGCTTGCTTAACCTTAGCTTCCAACTCAATTCGATCAGTATCAATTGAATCAATCATAAGCGTCACTAAATTATTCAAAGTTCCATCGAAGTCCTGAACGTATTTGATCATGAATAACGTCTCTAGAACTTGAACAGCAAAGGGATTGTCCTCACCGCTAGGATTAATCAATTCATTATTCTGTGCCCGTTGAATCACAATCATATGCGTGTGATCCAGGAAGTGACTGAGTCCCTGGAAGAAGATACTGAACGGCACTAATGCCCGTGTATCCTCGTTCTCCAAACGCCGGGCAGATTCTTGGAAGACTGCCAACATTGAACGTTCCCCGTTAGCCAAATGCTTCCCATCAGACCCATTCTCACGAATGGCCGTCAATGTATCCTGTAAGAGCACGACTTGATAGGGAACGAACGGATAAAGATCGGCAAACATCTTAGCATCGTCGTACCGTTTCCGTTCTTCCTTACCATCAAAGCTAATCAGATTATTAATGACATGTTGGTTTTCATCAAAGGTGGCTTCCAATAACTTCTCGCTAGACGCCGTCTTCGCCAGTAATCGTTTCTGAATAACTTCATCTACGTTGGCAGAGGACATGGCAATCCGGGTACTGAATCGTCCTTGAATCTTGGAAAAGTCTTGCCCATTAATATTCTTGGTCACCTTATCAATGGCTTGTTGACTGGTAACAATCACCCACGCTTTACCATGTGTATAGGTTCCCAGATCCTCAACGATGCTTTGGAGATTAAGCATCCGCTGTTGACTAGATCCGATATATTGACCAACCTCGTCCACCAAGAATGCCATGTGGTAATTTTCGTTCTGACTCTCAATATACTGATTGACTAATTTGGCAAAACTCTCAACACTGATGGGATACTCTTTCTTAAGTTGATCAATGAATCCATTGGCATCAGCTTCCGACATAAACCCAATTGCAACTAGCGTGTCTCGAATTGTCCCCTTCAGAAAAGCATATGCATTCCGCGCATCAAGCCAGTCCCGATTTTGCCGATCCAATTCCTTGAATTTTTCTTGGAATTCTGTGTACTTTCCTTGAGCAATCAAGTCTCGTTCGAGATCAGCAATCCAAAAGTCAGCCCCGAACAGTCCTAATTGTTCGTTAAATACCTGTAGAAAGACGTTCAAAATAGCATCTTTTTGAGATTTATTACCGTTCTTGGCTTTGGAATCAATGTTAAATAACATTACCTCATTTGGAATAGATGCGGCTAACTTCATGTTTGCCAGTGTCCCTTGATCATGAACCTTGGCATCATCAATAAAGTAATCTAATGCCGATTTTCCGGCTACCTCTCGATTCTCCAAAAGATAGGCTAAAATCTTCAGAAAATGCGATTTCCCAGACCCAAAGAACCCAGAAATCCAGACACCCATATTCGTCGTATCATGCTGAATGCCTTCAGCATATGCTGAAAAGAAATCCTTAAAATGACCGTCCAGCTCTTTGGTAACTACATATTCTTCAAGTTCCTGTTTTACATTAGCATCTTGTTCATCACCAATGGTAATAACACCCTTGATATTACGATCAATCGATTTTTCAAAAATATCTTTAACCTTCATTACGGCTCTCCCCTAATTGATTTGAAATGCTCGGTAGTAGTTATCCTCTTTGGATTCACCAAACATACTGAGACTTAGACTGTCATAGGTTCCCGGATAAAAGAAGACAACGGGAATGCCAGTTATCACCTGATGCATGGTATTTAAAACTTTATGGGCTCGAATTAACGGAAAGATATCCCCAATTCCTGTAACAAAGACAATCACTGGGTCCTCAGGTAGATGCTGCTGCATGTACTGAACCAGTAGGTTCTCAGAGCTCGTCATCTCCAAGGCATTATTCAGCTGCTCCGTCAGGTAGTCGATACCATCACTGGCTTCCATTTCTAGAACATCCTCTTTAATTCCCATACCATCTAGCAATTCCCACATAATCTGGTAGAGATTGAACTCAACAATATCCATGCCAACCGTTTCACGGTTCAGTTGTTGGCGCATGTTACTAACCTCTTCAATAACCAACGGTTGATCCTGTGGGTCAAAAGCTAAAATATAATACGACACTTCATTTGATAGACCTCGGCTCTGTTGAAAGGCTGGATCAGCTACCTTTTCTCGTAAATGTTTGAGTTTTTCTGCTGTTTTTGTCATGCTATCTCCCCAAAAATGCCGCTAACTGGCGGGTCTGCCCTTTTGTATGTAATAGAATCTCTAGTCGCGTATCCAGTAGTGGTCGCTTCACTTGATCATAATCATCTTGTTCTTCTAGTAGGCCTGCCTCACGTAAGAACGTCTTGAAGGTTCCGGCCAATCGCCTAATTGTCTGCTCAGTCCATGAGGCAACCTTGGAACTCTCAACCTGTTTCTGATTGAAAAAGGCTTCAATCTCATAACTATAAAGCTTAGCATCCCCCAAAATTAATTCATTTCGGTAGACTTCGTACAAAAAATCATCAAATAACGAATCCAGTTGTAGGATAGCCGATAAATTCATCAGTTTCTGATTGGTCAGATCTAGTGACGGAAACAGATCAAAGTAATCTTCATCAAGAATATTCACGCGTCGCTTTAGTGTTTGAACCATTCTTAGTGAGCGTGACGTTGTCTGCTGCTGAAAATAGTTTCCCTCTACAGCTAAATACCGAATATCTGCATCAGCATTCCCTTGTTCGCGTAGATCTAAATATTGCGAAAATTCATTGAACCAAAAAGAATGTGCCACCATTGCGGCGCTATATTGTTTCATCGGCTAGTTCCTCCCATCATAGTCATTTCGTTGACAAGCCTCTCACCTGACTTGCAGTTCATTCAAACAGCTTGAATCAGATTCACGCATTATCATCTATTCGGAACCTAATCTTTACCGCTAGCAATTAATGCGAAACCTTCACTAATTATATAAGATTAGGGACTCGGACGCGATAGATTCAACGAAATATACTGCTTTTCCGATCGAATCGGTTAAAAGAATTCTTGTGAAATCTCTTTTTACAAGAATCCTTCTACTTTCATACAAACGAAATTTGCCACTAATTTTTCGCATTAATTTTGATAATCGGTCAAATTCCCTATTACCTCACTTATGACAACATTCCCAGGTAAGTCCAATAAAATAGAGCCCACTGGCCGAATGACCAATACGCTCTACGATGATTATAAACTTTCGAAATAGCGACGAATCTTCTGTGCCATTAACTGCCGTCTCATCCTTAGAAATTCATCATAATTCGAAGCATCGAATTGGCGAACTTCTTCCGGAATGGCATTTTTTCTAAAATTATCTAAAGTCACAAACTCCGTAATATGGGGATTTGCTAAATAGTCCCGCGGAATCTGGTCACTTACTTGTAGGTTCCGTGGCTGTGTGATCTGCGTATAGTTTGCCACCTGGTTATACTGTTTCTGGGTTAATCCTTCACGCTTAAGATAGGCCCGTGGAAAGATGTGGTGCACGTTCCCCTGCTGATTCAAAACACTTTCTACGGTATGGTCTTTTTCCAACCACGCTATGTCTCCACCTTTAACTTGAGCCATTTCAAAGACACGGCAAGAATTTGACCGTGTGGAAGATGTCACTAATTGTTGTGGCAGCTTTACTGCCCAGAAATCCTCTGAAAGTTTCTGACGTAAAACATCTTTCAATACAGCCAGTGGATCTTCTTTAATGAATCGAGTAATATCTTGCCAGCTCTGAGATTCACTTGACCCAGCATAGCGATGGGTTAGAGCCGACATAATAATCCATTTTTTAACAATCATTTCAATTTGGGAATTGGTTATTGCCGCTTGTGCCTGTCGTTTCAATAAGAGGTATAGCGAGTAGCCAAAATTCAAAACACCTAGTCCATTCAATACAAGCGTATCCCGCGTTAGCATGCCAAGACTCTTCAGAATCATTAAGTAACGTTCAAAGTTGGACTGATTAACAACGGCCAGAACCCCTTCTGACAATTTAGCATACGCCGTCTGCATGGCCTCTTCTGTATACGTCTTCTTGTTAAAGTCACGGCCAGAGACCAAACTAATTAGATCCGCGTGACGGCTTCGCCCAAACTCAAATCCCAAGATAACATGAAAAATGTCACCAAATCGCGGATTATAGAGGTTGGTTCGTTCCTTAGTCGCCCACTTAATCTTGGCATAATAGTCTGACGTGCTGAATTCTATGTCGTTCACCATCAGGTTCTGTAGAATCATTGGATCCTCCAGCAGGGTGACAAAATATTCGACTGTTTTACGTAGATCATTACCGCCATGTTCAGTGTCGGCAGCTAACTTTGACATAATAAAGTCGGCGGAACTAAGCTCTGTTCCTTTAGAATTAATGCGATTGAAAATTTCCGTAACCGCACTGATATCCAAATCAGATGACAACATAATGTTACCAACATCATTATTGACTAGATCTTTTAAATGCTGGATCGGGCGTGAAATTTCCATTGCATCATATCCATTGTCTTCTGCGAATTGTGAGACAAATTCGAAAAAATTTCCTTCACCAAACAGTACTGAGATGTCGGAAATCCACCGCTTATCTTTTTCAATCGGACTAGTCAGTGTCTGAAATTCACTCGTCTCCAGCTTAAACGCAATTCTAATTCGCCGCTTTTCGAATTTCTTAGTGACAACCGAATCCCCCATTAAGGCCGCCCGTAAAGCGGTAATTCGTTTCTGACCGTCAATAATAATCCGTTTGCCCTGACCGATACGCCCATCTTTCAAGCGAGCCTTCGGATTATCCCACGTAATGATGTATCCAATCGGGTACCCGTGGTACAACGAATCAATCAGATCACGTACTTTAACTGTGTTCCAAACATTTCATTTCCTATTTTCACGCTAGCCTTGCAAATAGGTAACATGAAAAGTCACGATTCCTTGCAATTATTTTTTAATTGCCACAAAACTGACATATTATGACACACCACCCCACTATACTTACTTTATCAACTTAAATAACAACCAGTCATCGCGTTTCTCCTTCACTTTAACCAGGAGGTTTTTCAATGATTCTATCCTATGCGAAACTCTCTCAAAATCTTTACGATGCCGATCTTAACGTCCTGTGTAGAACTTATGCGCACGACGATTCGCACCGCGTCACTACTTCAAATGCGACTTCACTTTTCTCCATCACTCCTGACGAATCACCCCATCACGCTGCCCGTTATCAACTGATCGGTGAGAACAACGCCAACTACACGTCTTATCTAAAGCTACGTGACCTCGAACAGGTTCTCTCGACGCCTACCGATGGCTCACCGAATTTGCAATACATCCCACCGCAATCACCAATCTTAACGATCTGGGCTTCACCGTGACTGGCCATCGCGACCGATCGACACTGCCGATATTCCAGCCCTAAATAGTGACAACGACTACCTGTAAAATCAGAACCGCTATACGATTTACGACCAATCAAGTAAACCTGTTCTTGAAAATTCTCATCCCCTCCTCCTGGGTGAGGTCATCGGCTGTCCCTACTTGAAGCTGATCTCCAAACTACCAAGTACCTCCTCATATGGTCAAACTGCAAGTTAGACCCCGCTAACAGTGACCTTTACATTAGGGTCACAGCCTACCGAATATCCGCTGACTACCTGATCACCAGCCGTGCCGACTGTACCTGTATAGCTAAATCCCCAATTTCTAAAAGCAGCCGTATTATTCAGTCCTACAGTTGCCCCCTATTATGCCCTATGCCCTGAACTGTATCTCACCGATTGTCTCAGTGTCCTTTGATTAGCGATTGTATTTAGGTAAAAATCGTCGTTGTCTATCCCCGTAACCATCCTCCCCAACACGTCCTCACAAATTTTCTACCAAATATGACTCAGTAATCATCCTTTCATTGACCCCACTAAGTCATAAACAGTATGCTAGGGGCAACTGTATTATCAGTGACTCACCAGAGGAGGAACCCCATTGAAGCGTCGTTCATTCATCATGATTATTCTAATCAGTTTCTGTTTAGCGCTCATTCCACCAATAGCCACTACCGCTCACGCGACGCGGCGTTCCCAGCTGGATACAAAACAAGGACTCCTCATCGATCTCGGCCGGCACCCTCTTTCCGAGAACGCCCTCAAACGGGTCATTTCGGCCGCGGCCGATCAGCATTTTACCTACGTAGTCCTTCACCTCAGCGACAACGAGCATCTCAGCTTTCAGTCGGCCTATCTGGGAAACCGGGCCTCGAAGACGGTCTTGTCACCCAAGGCGCTTAAACGGCTGGTCACCTATGCCAACCATCGCCAAGTCCAATTGGTCCCAGACGTCGATTTACCTTCTCATGCGGGCGCAATTCTCAGGCAGCTTAAACGCAAGCATGGCAAAACATACCGTGCCGTCAAGCTTGATCGTAAAACCCTCGATTACACAAATCCCAAGACCATCGCCGTCGCCAAAAAAATCTATCATGAACTCGATGCGAGCTTTAAAAATCAACCATTGCACGACCTCATTATCGGTGCCGATGAAGTTCCGGGAACAGACGGCGATTACCGCTACCTAACTAAGTTCGTCAATCAGCTCAATCGCGATCAAAACCAACGCGGCTTTACCACCGTCGTATGGAATGACTCAGTTTTAAAGAAACAGTTGCCTAAATTAGATGCCAACATCGTGATCACCTACTGGTCCCAGTCTGGTAATCACACCGAGCGTGCCGAACTCGTCAATCGTCGATCAAAGCGGGTTTCAGTTCCCGACCTAATCCGCCAACATCGCCAAGTCGTCAATTGCAATAGCTATGCGACCTATTATCAATTACAATACATCGGCAACGCCGCCTACGACACTTACTTCTTAAACTATCTACGCAATGACTACACACCCAATATGTTTAATGAGATCGATCAGACCCATCAAAATGACAATCGCCGCCTTGAACCAACCGTTATGACTCGAGGGACCCTCATCAGCCTCTGGGGCCACGACTCTCAGCACACTTCGACGACCGCAATTGTCACTTTCATTCACCGTTTAGTTGTCCCTAAATAGGTCACGACATTCCGGCATGAGCGAGTCACATACTTAAATCTGTGAGTCTTGTTTAATTCGTTAGACCACTTGATTTACTGAGTACCGTCCAATAATTTAAACGTTGTAATAGCGGGCTTACTTCCACCATATTAGTTTGTTTATATGATATACTACACTTATAGTAACAGTGCAAAACGTATAAGGGGTGTATTAAATGAATCGACTAATCCATCAACTCACTATTTCCGGGCTGACGTTGCTGTTACTAGGCGGCGTCGTCAGCCCCAGCGTAGCTTTTGCCGACACAACTAGCCCAACACCAACTGTCACCGCCAAAGCGGATAACCAACAAGTCTATCCGATCCGCGCCATGGAAATGATGTATACCCTCATGAGTGGCAAAAACGGCAACGAAAAACTTTATTGGTACCCCAAGTGGCCCACCAGCATCACGCAAAAACAAGCTCAAGATCCGCAATTTATTCAAGGTCTCAATGACCTCTATCCGGAGATTACGGATATTGAAAATCTCACGCGAACCTTCGCAGATAGCATGGTTGACATCAGCATCCTGCCCGGTGAGTCCATCGTTGACTATCAGTTCCGAGAAGTGGGCGGCGAAGAAGAGGCTGGTATGACCAAAGCCGAGTTTATCGACAATAGAGTGCTAACTGCCTATCTACCCGCCTGGATAATTGGCACAACGGCTAAATTTATTACTGGTCAGATCACGCGTTCAGAGATGCAAACGAGTTATGAAACGAACTTCCGTCCTAAAATAGTCGGCATTGCCGGTATGGAAGCCATCCTGTCTGTTTATGATAATCTCTTCAAAATTGAGGACGATGACCTCTTCCTTAATAACGCTCAGGGATTAATGAGGGGAAGCTTAATGAGCGCTCATCTTGGCAGCCAGTCGAACGAACAGCTGGCCACAATCGATCCGGAAGCCGGTGCCAAACAAACACGAGCACTCATCACCGCACCGATGGCCAATTATCTTCATCCTTTAGGCGATGGAACCTATGAAATAGACGGTTTGGTCAGTTCTGAATTTCAAAACTTCAGTTCCTGGTTTGAAGACGCCGTCACGCCAGATCCTGACCCCGATCCCACACCAGTGACAAGCCAACCGGTGACTGTCCACTACGTTGACGTCAAAGGAAAGTCGCTCGCTCCGGCTAAACGGTTAACGGGTAATTTAGGAAGTTCCTATACAACTTCTGGTCTTACCATCAAGGGCTACAAGCTTTCAAAGGTGCCCGCTAATGCCAAGGGGATTTTTACCAGCCAGGCACAGACCGTCACCTATATCTACAAACCCGAGACTCAGACTGGTGGGTCCGGTGCAACGGTTTCTCCTAAGGGGAAGACCATATATGGCATCAAGAAACTGGGTCTATACAAAAAGCCAACTTTTACTAAGAAAAATCGACTCACCGTATATGCCCAAAAATCACGTCAGAATCGGCCTAGGTTTGTCGTGACCGGCTATACAAAATCAGCCAGTGGTGCTGCTCGCTACAAAGTTCGTGATGTGAACCATCACAGCAAAACTGCAGGCATGACCGGCTACATCACAGCTAAGAAATCCGTTGTCGCCCCAGCCTACTATACGAAGACACCTCCCAAAATAACGGTGACTAATCCCAAGGGAATCAATGCTTACGCTAAAAAGGATCTGACCAAGAAGAAAACACACTACCGCCAGGGACAAGTTCTCAAGGTCAAGAAAATTGTCCACTACAAATTAACAACCCGCTTTGTCCTAAAGAACGGTCGCTACGTGACGGCTAATAAGAAGTTAGTCATCGCCGGAAAGAAGACCATGCCTAAGAGAATTGTCACCAAGACCGGGATTAACCGGTATCGGTCAACCAATCTGACAAAGCACTCTCGTACCCGTCATTATCGCAAAAACACCGTGATCAAGGTCACCGGCTGGACCTACTCCAATGCCAACAATTTCAAGAAGCGTGATACCTTGCGCTATAAGGTTAGCGGTGGCTATGTGACCGGAAACTCTCGATACGTTCAAAAAATAAAATAGTTAATGCTTTAAAACGTCCAACGTCCGTGATGATTCATCGCGAAATTGGACGTTTTTTGACTTTTCCGTTATTGCAGTGTCTCCCCTAAGAGCAGCACTTCCTAATCTCTTTCAATTGATCTATAATCAAACTATTGATACGGTTACCGTCTAGCCATCGTGACCACGCACTCGTAATCGCACTTTACAAACTCATACGCAATCGGAGGCTTCAATTATGCATCGTTCAACATTACTTCTGACCCTTGGTGCCCTTCTTTCCTTGGGCTTCGCGCACCCTATCTCGGCTCAAGCCAAGGCTAGTTACTATACAACTAATCCTGGTATTATCCGGGTCAAACGAACCGCAACCTACTTCAAAGATGCGGCTCAGAAACATCGGGCCTCGACCGTTCACAAGGGCCAATTTGCTAAAATCTCAAAGGTGATCGTAAAAAACGGTCAATCTCCCGTTTTAAAGACCGCCAAGGGCAGATACATCACCGCCAATAAGAAATATGTTGCCAAGACGTCAGGTTATCAAAACCCTAAGCGTTACTATCAGGTTAACTACCGTCAGATCAAGGCTTCCCAAACCCGCGGAAAAGTCGGCTATACCGTCAAACGCAATTATGAAGGCATTAAGACTTGGAAAATCATGCGTCGGCTGGGAACTGCCAATGGCTACAATAAGTACAATTCAGCAACCTACTATGCCGTTAAGAATTTCCAACGCAAGCATCACTTAAAAGTGACGGGAAACGTTAACGAAAAAACCTGGGTCAAGTTAGGTTTCTCCAAGTCCAGCTGGACCGGAATTGATTCCTACATCGCACCATTAAAAGCCCATGCCTGGGATGGTCGTCAAGCACATATTGAAGCAATGATTCACCAAGCCTATCAGTATAAGGGCAAACCATACTTAGTGGGTTCATCTTCTAAACCAATCTATGGCACGGACTGTTCTGGACTCGTCATGCAAGCGCTATACGCTGGTGGGATTAACATGAAGTCCATCAGCTCTATGCACCACGCCTACCCCGGCAATGAGTGGAATTCCCGTAACATGTGGGCAAGTAAAAAATTCATGCACGTTGCCTACCGCCACAAACGTCGCGGTGATCTGGTCTTCTACTACCAACCTGGTACCCACACCATTTGGCATGTTGCCATCTATCTAGGTAAGGGGAAAGTTATTGAAAGTTGGCCACCACGCATCATGGTCGCCAATATTCGAAACGGCCAACGCTCAGATATTGCCGGCATCGCTCGGGTCTTTCACTAGCTGAGTCTTTGACTGTCAGCCACAATGAACAAAAACGATTAGCTAGATAGCTATTAAAAGGGGCTGCATCCCATAATTACGGGATGCAGCCCCTTTTAATCTGTTACTAAACGAGGTTGTCATAACAAAAATTTCGCGCTACACCGACTACTTCCAACTGCAATTGGCACCTTCCGAAGACTCTACATCACTCGCCAGGAGGTTCTACAAGTCACTAAAATAGCCGCATTCTTCAAAAATCATTATCCAACCAGAACCCGCAACCAGTTTCAATCTGTCACCAATTTCATGCACAGATACTGAGCCATTAGCTTACTGACTCGCAACTATTTAACAGAAGAAAAGACGCCACTTTAAAATGGCGTCAAATCTGCGATACTGTTCATTTCTTTGAAAAAGAATGCCGCGGCAAAAGCTTGGGCTAAAAAACAAAGATGCTAGAAAAGTCATTAATGCGTGTTCGGCGGCAAAAAGTTTTCTCCGAAATTATGCTACCACAGACGATTTACAAGAGCTTAGGAAGCTCATTTGTTAGTGTGCGACATACCCTACTGATTAAAATAGCGCTTTCCAACACGACTCAAATGGCGTTATAATAGGATTGTAGGGATTGTCAGGGGAAATTATTAGGGGGTATTAGATTGTTTAAACTAAACGGTAAAAATGCTTTATTGCTCACATTAGCTGGCATCATTGCTGGCAGTTTGAGTATCACGAGTGCAGCTGCTGAAAAAGTAAGGCTTGTAAACACAGGAAAGCACGTCGATAATTTAATTCATAAGGTTGATATTAATAAACTTTCCTATTTTAGGACTGATTATGATTATTTAACAAAGCCCTCAGTACTGTACAAACATAATATGTATCAAACTTATAAACTTAAAAAGTCAATGAAGTTAACTGACCAATCGAAACGTAAAACGGTCACTTTGCCCAAGGGAACTGTCGTTGCAGGCATGAATGACGGCCATGGAAACCTGATTAACGTTAATAGTACGGCTTTGAGTATCCAAAATCAAAAAAAGGTATTTAAAACCTTAAATAATTGGCGTTTGAGTTATCCTCTAGAACAGAACAACGGAGGGGCTAAACAACCCTACACTAGAAATACAGCCTTCTCTTACCAGTCACTCGCAACTTTTCCTTTTTTATCTGTCAAATCTAATAACAGATTTGACGTTGGTGGTGCACCGTTACCATTCATTTCAGTTACCGCGGATAGTCAACTTGTTTATCACACAAAAGGCTCAAGATTCAAGCCAACACGTTATGTCAAAATTAAAAAGTATAAGCGAACTCACTCTGCAGTAACCTACTATCTTGCTAAACCAATTAAAGGCGTTGCAACCCAAAAGGTTAAGTCTGGTAAAACTCATCTATACCGTGTCACTCTTAAAATGGGAAATGTTTTCCAAGCATTTTTCAATTCTACTGGCGACAGTGATGGCTATAACATTACCATAGATAATGGTCGTCAAGCTTTCTTCTTCCCATTAGGATATCTTGGAAGCAACTACATTAGACCTAAAATGGGTGTTACAGGCGTTGATTATGTCTCTCCTACTGATGAAAAGATAGCCGCAGCCTTTATCCAAAAATTGTACTAAAAAATAGCTACCCTTGAGGTAGCTATTTTATATGCAATTAATTAAATAAGCGTCTTGTCAAAATGGTAAAGTCGGTTCTTCTGCATGTGAGCAGTATGATTGACCGTATCACGATAAGTGGCACTTCGGGCTAACAAAAAATGGGACAAAAAAACAAAGATGCTAGAAAAGTCATTAATACACGTTCGGCGACAAGAAGTTTTACCCGAAATTATGCTACTACAGATGACTTACAAGAGCTTAGAGGACTTATTGGCCAACGTGAGACATACCTGTCAGGACGACACCCTAACGATTAAAATAGCGCTTTCCAACAGGCTTCCAATTGCGTTATATTAGACTCATAGGAATCTCCAGGAGAGATCATTATTAGGAGGAATTGGGATTGTTTAAAATAAAAACAAGTGCCTTATTGCTCACGCTACTAGGTGCTATTATGGGGAGTTTAGGTGTTACCAGTGCATCTGCGGAAAAAGCAAGGATCGTAAATACGGGACAGCATGTTGATAGTTTAATCCACAAGATTGATATTCGAAATCTCTCATACTTCGATACACCGTATGATTCAACTAATCCATCCACTATGCGTAATAACAGTCGTTGTCAAACTTATAAATTAAAAAAATCAATGAAAATTGCTAATCAAAACAAACATAAAGAAGTTACCTTACCTAAGGGATCTGTTGTCACTGGACTTAGCGATGGCAAAGGAAATCTAATCTCTATTGAGAACCCCTCTCTAAGTATTAAAAATCAAAAGATGGTTTTCAAGACCCTCGGGAATTGGCATGGGAGTATACCGATATCCAAGAACAATGGTGGTGCTCAACAACCTTACACTAGAAACACCGCATTTTCTTATAAATCTTTAGCTATGTTTCCATTCTTATCGGTTAAGTCAAACAACCCTGTATACGACGCTGGTGGGTATTCGTTGCCTTTCGTTTCGATTTCAGCAGATAGTCAACTTGTTTACCACACCAAAGGCTCAAGATATAAGCCAAAGCGTTATGCCAAAATTAAGAAGTTTAAAATGACTCATTCTAGCATCACTTATTATTTGACAAAACCAGTTAAGGGTGTTGCAACTAAAAAGGTTAAATCAGGTAAGTCTCATCTTTATCGCGTGACATTTAAAATGAGCCGCGTCTTTCAAATGATGTTCGCTGATTACGACACCGACGGTTACAGTCTCACGATTAACAATGGCAAGCAATCCTATTTCATTAATCTCCGTGAAATAGGTTGGAATTATATCGGTTCAATTGTTGGCTTGACAGGCGCAGATACTGTTTCACCTACTGACGCAAAAATCGCTACCGACTATGTTCAAAGCTTGTACTAAAAGTGCTATCTACTTAAAGGTAGCGCTTTCCAATGAGTCTCAAATGGCGTTATAATAACAATGTAGGATCTTCAGGGGAAACCATTAGGAGGTATTAGATTGCTTAAACTAAACGGTAAAAATGCTTTATTGCTCACATTGGCTGGCATTATTGCTGGCAGCTTAGGGTTCACCAGTGCATCAGCCGAAACGGCAAGAATTGTAAATACGGGGAAACATGTGGATAACTTAATCCATAAGGTTGACATTCGAAAACTCTCCTATTTGGGAACACTTTACGACTACTCAACCAACCCCATCACACCAGAACATCAAAATCCATTTCAAACATATAAACTGAAAGAACCACTCAACTTGACCAATGAATCTAGACACAAGGTGGTAACACTCCCCAAAGGAGCTGTTGTGTCTGGCCTTAGTGATGGTCACGGCAACCTCATCGGCGTTAACAATCCTTCATTAAGCCTCAAAAATCAGAAAAAAGTCTTCAAGACTTTGGGAAATTGGAATCAAAGTTATCTGGTTTCAAAGAACAACGGTGGTGCTAAACACCCCTATACTAGGAATACCGCTTTTTCTTACAACTCACTTGCTAGTTTTCCTTTTCTTTCCGTAAAATCAAATAAGCCGGCTTATAGTGGCTATGTCTCATTACCATTCATTTCTGTCTCAGCAGATAGTCAGCTTGTCTATCATACTAAGGGATCGAAGTTTAAACCCACACGATACGCCAAGATTAAGAAATTCAAGCGAACCCACTCAACAACAACCTATTATTTATCTAAACCGATTAAGGGTATTGCCACTAAAAAAGTTAAATCGGGTAAGTCTCACCTTTATCGCGTAACTTTCAAAATGGGACACGTTTTCCAAATGATGTATACCGACAATGACACTGATGGCTATAACCTTACTATCAATAATGGTAAACAAGAATTCTTCTTTTATCTTGGAGATCTCGGTTGGAAGTACATCGGCTCAGTCGTTGGTTTGACAGGCGCGAATTCCGTGACAGCTGAAGAGGCTCAAATAGCTACTAATTATATTCAAGGACTGTACTAAAAAGAGCTACCTCAAGGTAGCCCTTTTATTTTGCAATTAATTAGATAAGCGTCTTATCAAAATGGTAAAGTCGATTCTTCGCCATATGTGAAACACCATTCTTCACATCATGGTAGGTAACACTCAAGTAAATATCACCACCGATAATCTGAATGTTTTCAGTTTCAACACCAGTATCCTTAATGCCCTTCGGCGTTAATTTATCCACAAACTGTGTCCATTTACCATTATAAAGACGGGTAGGATTACCGCTCTTATCCACCCCAACCTTAAACTTCCAGATCCCTTTAGCGCCTGACGTCTTCTTTGGATCGCCAATACCATTTTCACAAACTACGTACACAGACCCTGCACTTGTTAATGCCAACCCTTGCAAGGAACGGTGTGGCCAATTTTCACCTGTCGACGTAGACAGGTCGAACATTTTTGCCTTTGTATATTTCATGAAGTTACTTACAAGGCCCTGTTTGGTACCCTTAATGGTAACTTCTGGATTAGCCTTATTAAACAGTGCGTCAATATCATCAAGATTGTAAAGTGCCATACGGCTCTTAGTATCAGGATCAAATACCCACACTGCAATATTTTTTTCATAGTAATCAATTGCAAATTCAACACGATCGGGTGTACCAAGACTCGCTCCACCAACGTTTTGAAGAGAACCAATTCGCTTCAACTGATCATAATGAACAGCGGGATTGTTGTTACCAAAGTCCTTAACCGAAACTCGAGTGAGTTGTGTCGCATAGTTATTCTTCACCGTAGCAGTCTTCTTGGTCGCAACAATTAGATAAGTTTGTCCATTCCGATGGTACACTTGTAGTGATCCAGAGTGCCCAACAGGATGTCCTCCATCGAGACTACCAGTAATCTTATAATTAGATACTGGTGTAATATGATTTTCTGTAGCTTCTGTGCTAGATACATCATAATTATACTTAACGAGCCATAACTCGGTACTGTGGTTATGTTGAAAGACACCATACCCAACACCAGGATCATCCTTATCAATCACAAAGCTTTGTAAGGCATTTTCAGGAGTAAGATCAGAAGTTCCAAAATCAGATAGCAAATGAGGAGTAACAGACATAATAAAACCCTCCGAATAAATTTATTTGCCATCAGCGCTGATAACAATATTAAGTATATTCGGGCTCAAACCTTGATGCGTGCGACTTTCGTGCTTTTTGAAAACCAAAAGAGCCGAGCATAATGCTCGACTCTTTTTTAGATATCTCTATCCACTTTGAACAAGGTTTTTAGTTCTTCATCGTGCCGAGCAATCTTAATATCGTGCTCATGTAACTTGTCGTCTATGGTTCGGTGCTCCCGATCTTCAATTTCACGCATCGCATGAAATTCATGTGTTAAGGCGTTGAGTGCATCACTTAGGTTGCGATTTTCATCACGCATGGGCTTAACGACAATCACGCGAAATAGGTAAAAAATTCCTCCGCAAATAGTCCCAATAATACCTAATAGGCTCGCAATATCCTCAATAGTCAGACCGAGTAAACGCAAATTAAATCACCCCTTTTCGTATTTGACCTTTGCCGTATCAGCTGTAATGTACATATCACGGCTAATCATGAGGCTATGAGCAGCTCTGTCGGCAGGAACACAAACTAGTGAGCTCCCCTTAGACAATGACTCACCAGCTGTGCCGGTCAGCGTAGGATCGGTATATACGGGGACAGAGTCCGCTGTAATCGTATATCGCCCACTTTCTTGTACAAACTTACCAATGTCATTTTCGATTGGTACTTCATTCTTATTAGAGTCAGGCACTTCATCAGTTCCGATATCCGGTTTTGAGGCCTCAATTGTCCCACTCAAAGCGCCAGTGAAATCATATGAAAAATCCGTATTGAGTCCGTGGCCGTTATCGGTATATTGCCAGGCTGAGGCCCCATTAACGCCAGGCTGGTTAGTTCCGTATGCGGCTACCCAGATGGGTGTATTGTTGTATAAAGCACTCTTATTAATCCGGCCACTGGTAAACCAACTACCTGACGCGTAGACCATGAGATTTGCATAGCCTTTCCCCGATAGGTATTTTAAAAACAAATTGATGTCATGAGTCACGTACTTTTGTAACACCTTGTCTTCAACATCAATTACACAGACCGTTGTTTTATCCAAACCAAGTGCCCGTATCTTTTTGTAAAACCACTTAGCTTCATTGACCGGATCATTATCCCCATATTTTGCGAGTTACCTAAAAAATAATGGTAAACGCCTACGGTCGGAAATACCTTAAAGGCATTAGCCACTTGTGTTGGTGCCTTGGGATTAAAGTATGCACTACCACTCTCTGACCCCTCAGTTAATTTAATAATGACAGCGCCTGCGTATTGACGAAGTTGCTTCATATAGCTCAAGCTATCGCTTTGATAGGAGGCAATATCTGCTACTTCTTTAAAACTCATTTTCAGTACCCCTTTCTAATTGACTTCACTTTGATCATCCGGGTCAGGATCAGCTGTGGCTTCAATTGTTTTCGATACTTTATGCACATCTCCGCCAATATTATTCTTGTAATTCTGATAGGCCGCTTCAACCTTTGCCCCCGCAGTTTCGGTAGAGATTGTCTTGCCAAGATCCTGCATCGCATTAATAACGAATCGCACAGCTTCAGTTTTTCGATCGGCACTAGACAAGTTAGCCATGACCGCCATTTCTGCAACAATAGCAGCGGCGTAGTCATCAGCGATTTCTAAATCATGTCTTGTATTTTCACTCTTCTGGGTCTCAATCTTGGCTGTAATCAGTGGACGTAACAATTTATAAATTGCCGGTACAATAGTCAATACAAAAGTCAGCACGGACGCAATATCAAAAGTTCCTTTCATCATAGGTAACACCCCCCCTTCATTTTTTAAATTTCTACAAACCAGCATCAGTAGTGTGTGCGCTTTGTCGGACTACTTTTCAAATACTTTAGTCGGGAATCTTAAATCAAAAAAATCTTTACCAATGTATCGGCCATAATCGCTTTCTCATCACCATCCAAGTCACGAAAACAACCAAATCATATTTAATCCCACTCTCTACAGCAAAAAGGCGCAGCACCAGCTACGCCAATTGTGTATATAAGGAAAGAAAAAACTAGTTGTTTAGAGACAAAATATAATCGGAGCACCTAGGAAGTAGTCGCAGCATATTGAATTACACCGCTAATGTCATGATGGGAATCGAACCCATCACGGCATAACCGGAAGAACCATCATAGACATGACTCACCGGCAATCCCTTGACGGAATTACCATATTACAAGTATATGTGGCTTTGAACTGTCGTGCGTGCAAATTTTGTATATTCTTTCAGCTACACATTTGATTTGTTCTAGGGTCTAATACCTAATTGATGGACTACCTTCTCGAAAAAGCTCGTTCGCTTACGACTAGCAACTGTTCGTCCAATATGAAGTTTCATTGCGACCCCCGTAATTGTCAACGTCGAATTACGCTTGAAATACAGCTCGGTAATGATTTCCTGCGTAAGATCATCAGACTCAGCCAAAGTAACTTCAACGACGTATTGATTAATACGCAAATTATGAATTGCTTTACTAGTCGCAATTGTCATGGCTTGGTATTCGACACCTCGTGAGCTTCTATTCTGTTTTCGCCGACCACCAATGCCCACATCAGGTTCGAGATTAAATGGGCCAAGGACCTCTTGTTGAATATATCGAATGTTTTTTTCTGTTTCAGGATAGTCTCTCAGAATTTCCTCTACAAAATGAAACGTAGCTGTCCTCACAAGCATCACCCTTTCATCGTTATTTACTTTTATTTTTCAACCTTAACTAACCTTTGCTAACCTAAGAACATAGAATACTTCTCTGGCTTTCTCAAACTGAATCAAGCGCTCAATATAGGCGTTCGTTTTCTCTAAATTTTTTCAGGGACTCTAATAGCGTCTTCGACTATAAAACCTCTGAACCATTGGCGCAGGAATATCTGCATAGAATGGTCAAATAAATTGTTGCCTCCCTTTTGCGTACAACTATGTTTTTTCATAACCGCTTCATCATCTCTCGTAGCCAGCTTGGCTTACGCCGCATTTCCTGACAAATATCTTTAAACGTGGTCCCTGATTCAATCAAATGTGATAAGTGCTTTCGATCCCCTTGCGTCAATACATAAAACGTCTCTTTCGGATGTTTCTGATTAACCCATATTCGACTTTTACCCATTCTTTTCTCAATGTACGACTCCACAAATCCACGCTTATATAGCCAAATCGTTTTGATGAGACCTACACTAACTGGATCTCGAATTCTATTAGCCAGCCTATTTAACTCTTTGGTAACTTTAGGCGGCCATTCATTACTTCCATATCTTGCTTCAACTTCTCTAAGCCGTGATAATAGTGGCTTATTTAGTGTCATCGTAATTACCTCACAATTCTCACTGCCTCATCCACACTCCTAACAACGCCATATAAAACTAAAAAGAGTTGAATAAATGGTGTGAATCTCTTCTAGCTAGTTACTCGCCCTCTTCTAAACATAGGAATCATCCATCTGAAGGTCCAAAACCACAAAGAGCAGTAAAATTTCTAGGAAAAAACCTAATTTCCGTTTTGTATTTTGTATTCACTTTCTATAAAGTTATCTCCATTGCCTGTAGGTGTTATGCAGGGGCATTTTCACATCTACACTGCTTCCCATCCCTTGATACACGTGGGATATGTAGGCAATGTAGTAAATGTAGGCACTTTTATCCATTTTCTTATATATCTTTATTTATATTAATTGATGGTATATAGAAGAAAGTATGCATAACTGTACACAGCTCAACGGGGCCAAGCGATTGAGGGGGCCTACAGCTGCCGACACACCCCTACATACCCTACATTCGTTACTTGTTAGTCACCATCTCAAAAAGGCTTTGCATTCATTCTCAAGCTAAGACCCACATAATAAACGCCTCGTGAATCTCGTTTCTTGATATACTTATCACCCATTTCTGTACCAAACTTGGTTGAATTCATCAAGTATTGAGAATTGTCATTAGTCCATTGCTTATACCGCTGATATAATTGGCTGGCCCGAACCAGTTCACCTTTACCAACCGTGCAACACTCCTCCATAAATCCTGCAGTTACATCCATCTCATTTCGATAGTCTTGGCTTGCTTGAACCACACTTTCTGGTGGCTTAAGCCCTTCACGTTGCCATTTGATTGCTCCCTCAACAGCCCAATTAAGAATTCCAACTTCTTCACGTTGAAGCTTATACTTGAGATCCTTATCAACACGATTATCTGAAATCTTCACAGCAAATGGGATTAACATCAGTCGCCGCCAAATACCATCATCGGTTCCCCTAATGAATGGCTTGTGATTAGTCGCTAGCCACAATTTAAACTCCGGTTTGAACTCAAACTCTTTTCCGTATAAATAGCGTGCTGTCACCGTATCGCCACCAGTCAATTGCTTAACTAGTCCCTCATCTAGTCGTAGTCCATCGTTGGGTTCACTAGAAGCAACCAATCGTGCTCCCTCAAGACGAGCAATGTCTGAGTTAACTGTGGAGCTATTGTTCTTAACCATAATTGAATCAGCCTGCATCGAACGTGCATAGTTTCCTAAAGTGTCAACAATCGTATCAATAAATATTGACTTACCATTGCGACCATTCCCATAAAGAATGAACATAACCTGCTCTTTTGTGGAACCAGTTAGTGAATAACCCACTGCCTTTTGAACGTAATCAATAAGTTCTTGATTATTGTTGAAGATCTGGTTGAGAAACAGTTTCCACTTTGGGGCATCAATCGTCTCGCTATACGCCACCGATGCCTGCCGTGAGAACAGCTTCTTAATATCGTGATCATTCAAAATTCCATTTGAAAGATCAATATAACCATTTGCCACGTTAAGCAATGTCTTATCATTATCAAACTCACCATGAAGAACGGGAACCCGGTGTTTCAGCTCTTCCATCATGGCCTTCTTTCCAGAATTAGAACGAGACCTTTGGATATGTTTTTGAAATTTCTCAGTAGCATGTTTTTCAGATAATTCGCTATTCGGTGGAATGCCTACTTTTTCATTCTTCATATTTTCCACAACATTATCTACTAAACTGTGGACTTGGCCGGTTTCATCTGTCACCCAATAGCTACCGTTGTACACAATCCAAGTCTTGTCCGTGAAAGAATATTTGACCAGTCCACCATATCGATCTATAAAGCGATCCGCATTCCCTGTGTCATCATAACTACGAGGCGGTGTGTCTTTCTTTCCTTCAGTTTGGGTACCAAATTCAGAATTGTATTTCAACGGTGCTTTAGGGTGATTGAATACATCATGCGTTTCATTAATCGCTTTGTTCAGTGTCGCAACCCCGTAGGTCGTTTTGCCATGCTTCTCATCCCACTTTCCACGTATCAGATTCGACTGCCGAAAGATACTGTCCATCTTCGCAAAATCTCGACCGGTCCAGAAAGCCAAATCATTAGCGAATGCTAGGTCAGCTTCAGATTGGGAAGTATAGAACTGTTCCCAACCACCTTCCATGAACATCCGGAATCGCTGACCAGTTCGTGAGGACTCAGCTCGCGCTATAACTTCCGTTTCTGACAAATTATTCAACTGTGGTAACTGATTATTTGCTAAAGGCACCTCACTGCTGGTTCTTAAATAGCGGTCATACAACAATTCCATTAGCTTAGGTTTTGGCCGATTGATTTCGTTGTATGGACCGATTTGGTTACCTGTCATGGCAAAGAAACGCCCTGACGTGTACATCTCAACATTACCTTTACGACGCCGATCACCCGGAATTTCTCCCTTAACAATGATATGAATTCCCGTTCCTGATACACTGGTTTCAGCATAAGATTTCGTGATGGTAAGAAAGTGTTGAACTTCATTTTCATCAACCTCTCCTGCGCGCCAGCGATCAAGATCTTGGTCTAAGTGATCAACATCAATACCAACGTATGGGGGCTGAAAATAAAATCCCAATCCATCCATACCATAATCACCCATCGCTTGCAGGGCGGTCTCAAAATCTGACCAGGTAGCCGGGTCATTAGATTTTCCATTCCCACCATTGGATGGATCTTTGGGGTATTTGGTATACTTTCCTCGTTCTGGTTGCCACTCGAGTTTATAAAGCCCCCACCGTTTCAGGGACTTGAGCTCCTGTGGAATTCGTTCATACATTTTGACACTCCCTTCTATAACGGCAAATCATTGTCCGAAATTCCAATGGAACCACTAGCATTAGCGAATGGGTTACGAGGATTCGTTTAGGAGTGGCTTTAGCTGGTGCACCTGTTGCCTGGAGGATATATTGAAAACCATCTAAATCGTATTAATTGGGTGCCCGGCTTTTCCAGTTATCCATGAAGTTGATAAGCTCGTTAGCGTTGCAACGCTAATGGGATTTTCTTTTGCCTGTGGCTTAAAATTTTGAAATAATACCTTCCACAATCTAGTAACTGTCTTTTTAGTTTGAATAATTATTTTCGCCACCTTTCATAGGCAACTCTCAGTATGCCGCCTAGCCCAAAGACTAAAATAAAAATTAATGTTGCTTCCATTCAATTCATCCCTCGCACAGATCTTTAATATTCATTGCTATGGTAAAAATCATCAACTGCCTGTTTTTGAAATTCACTCTGCACCACCACCCTCCATGGTGATTTTAATTAGTCCCTTTTGATATAATTGCGCAAGGTAATTGGAGCAATGTTGGCATACACGGCTTCTCCCTTTTTCATCCAGAAGGGAAGTCCCTCGCGCTGAGCCGCTTGTTTAAATGCCTTGGAAGCAATTGGCAATAATTCCATAAAAAGCTGATCCATTACACTTTCCGGAATATCTAACTTCATTACCATCTCTCCTAATCAAATACATTCTCCCAACCACAATGGCCACTCGAGTATGAACAATAATAGGGTTTCGATTGCTAAAGTCATGACAAGCCAAATATCTCCTATTCTTTTGGCCGAATATGGAAATCATTAATAATTTTCAAAATTAATTGATTGGCTGCCGGATTCTTCTTTTTACCATTCAGCACTTCAGCCATGTACATACGGCCTTTACCATAAGTTGCACCCAGACTTGTAATACTGATATTGTTGTCATGCAAATATGTGTTGACTAGCTCACGTCCTGCTAATAACTCTGGCATTCTGTTGCCTCCCTTCCATAAGGATGTAAGCTAATTCGTTACCAAATTTGCTAATACTCGTTGACTTTTTTATGCAAATGTTTTAATATCAAGACATAGCTAAATAAGCCGCTTATAGGCAATCTTTCGTTGGGAACGACGTTGATTAGCCTTTAATATTCGCTCATTTGGCTATTGAATTAGCTTACAAGGACCATATTAAAACATAAGTATAATTTAGTCAACGATTTTACACTTATGTTTTAATTATTTTTCCTTGAGATTGTGAGGACTGGCTCTATGCCGCTATTTGATAGAATTAAATTATTAGCTGAAAACCAAAAAAAATCTATAAATGATGTGGAAAATGACCTTGGATATTCTAAAAACACGCTTTACCGTTTAAAACGAACCAATCCCAGCGCAAAAAAATTAGAAGAACTTGCTGACTATTTCCACGTTTCTACTGATTATCTTCTGAGCCGAACGAACACACCTTCCTTTACAGAAGCGGATGAGAAGGATATTCAAAAGACCGTTAACGATATGATTAGTGGTCTTTCAAATAAAAGTGCCCTCGCTTTTATGAAGAACGGCGGTGAACAAATCTCTGACGACGATGCCGAGTTACTCAGATCCTCACTTGAAGTAGTTGCGCGAGAGTCTCTCATTCTCTCTAGACAACGCAACAAAAAAAATAACGAGTGAGCTGGTGACCCTTTTTGAAAAGACAATTAATCAGAAAAAACGCTTGGTCATTAGTCAAAAAGTACCATACTAATGATCCTATTAAACTATGTAAATACCTTGGAATTCCTGTTTATTACCATGAATTAGGTGATGAGATACTGGGGTTTCGTACATCATTGTACGGTATCTCCTCAATAGTCCTAAATTCTAGGAGCGATAGTCAGACGCAGCGAATCACGTGTGGCCACGAATTAGGTCATGATCGCTGTAGCCATGATGAAAATACCGACTTTCTTAAAAAATCATCTCTTTATACTAAGGTTTATGGAACGGAGTATGAAGCCAACTGTTTCATGGTCGAGTTAATGCTGACTAGAACTGATATTGATGAGTCTATTGATACTCAGGAAGGCGTGTTACGTTCTGTTTCCATCCCTACATGGGCTGCCAAGTATGTAGACTGGGCCCATGTAAAAAAGCTGCTGATCAATCAGACCAGCAGCAATATTTAGGAATTCAAAAGAACATACATTCGCTTGAACGGGTTGGTTCTCCTTATGTGGTAATACTAATCTAACTTAAAAATTATATTAAAGTGCTGAAATAATTCAGAGAAAAATGGTCCTACAAACCTTATACCGTAGTCGTCCAAAACCGATAACGTTAAAAGCTGACTATAAAAAAGTTGGCTATGTTTTCCCTCCTTGGAACTTAGAATTGGGGTGACTCCGATTAGGAAAATAAAAAAGCAACTTATCATTCTTTATACAATTTAATTCAGAATAGAGAGACCCATCATTAAATGAAAATTAGTGACTTCATAAAGACAGGCAGTCAGCGTCTCTATGAAGTTACTGGGTACCTTGGCTGCTAATACTGACACACATGGTCAACTGAAATAGAAAAACTTTCATCGATGAAATCTCACTTCCAGCCATGCTGCAAAGCTCGCTTTTGATGAGGTCAAACAATCATTTGGTAAACACCTGACTGATACACCAACGGTTGTTACTGCTCATTTCACATATCGAGAGATATATAAACGGTCTTATCGATTAGGCATAAAAGAAAGCACCCTCAATCGAATTGTGAGTGTGTTTAAACATCACATTCTTCCCTACCATTGGCTAAACTCAGTCCTGATGCAGACCAGTCTCCCACATATTACTGTTCATGGTCTACGTCATGCCTTTGCCTCGATTCAGGTTGCTAATAACATCAACGTGAAGACTCTTCAACTTCAACTAGGATACTTTGACATTCAAACAACACTCGATATTTACACACACTTCACTCAAAAAGAAGCCACCGCAAACGTATATACGATTAGCCATATTATTTAGCTTCTGGTTTAGCTTTGTCCCTTAATTAATCCGCTTCTATCATTATCAAAAAAAGCCGTAATAGCAACGTTTATCACGTTCTATCACGGCTATTCACGACCACAATTGCGCCCCCCGAGAGTCGAACTCGGATCATGAGGACCGAAATCTCATGTGCTATCCATTACACTAAGGGCGCACAACACCTCTATTTTAGTACAAAAATTATCAAATGGCCAATTTTCTAGCGAGCACCGGCCGCCTTAATAGCCGCCTGCTCCAGATCGGAAGACATCTGATCGGCATCCTTACGAAAATCCGCAATGAATGTGGCTCCCTGTGGCTGAACCGTAGCGGTCTGATCCCCATTGATATCCGTCACGATCAAAGCCTCACCATGCCAGGTTGCCGTGTCATAGTGGCCATCTTCGATCTGATCCAAGTATGCCTGGAAGGTATCCAGAACGGCCTGATGAATAATCTGATCCTCACTCCAGGTCTCCCCTTGTTGCTTCAATTGTAACTGACGCATTTGAACCTCATCCATATCAGTTGGAATTTGAATGTACATGCGATAGTGCCTCCCATAAATTAGGTTTACTGCTATTCTAGCACTTCTTTGTCCCAGATAAGTGGCTGACTTCATCCCCATTGACGATCTGGTGTAAACTAAGAGTAAGCACCATAACGACGATTGAGGAGGTGGCTCATGGAAGACTCGATACTAGACTTTACCACGAATTTGGCCATTCTCCACCGGCAATTTCAGCGGGCGATGAACCAGATTCTGGAAGCCGATGCGATGCCGGTAAATATCACTGAATTCTACTTATTAGTGCTCGTTTCCGAAACTAGTCAGTTAAATCAACGCAAGGCAGCTTGGACCATGGCTGTTGATGAAGGCCTGATGGCTCGAATGGTTCAACATCTAGTTAAACTGTCCTTGATTGAAAAAGAAACTGACCCCCATGACCGTCGTAACCGTCGACTGACCCTCACTGAGGCCGGCCAGAGATTAGTTACACAGGCCATTGCCGTCCTACATGATTGGTGGCAACAGGTGACCCCAGATGCTGACTTTGACTATGCCAGCATCACCACCCAACTCCAGTATCTCTCGAGTCGGGTTCTGCAATCCGGTCCAGTCACGGAACAGCACTCATAAGTTCTCATACCCACCTAAGGAGGGGATCAATGATGAGTAAAGCCATTACCATTGCCGAAGCCCAACGCTACGACGCGCACACCACAAACGAGATCGGTATTCCCGCGTTGGTTCTCATGGAGCGCGCCGCCTTGGCAACGTTCAATAACATTTTAAATGACGATTTCGATCTCAGCCGTGTCGTTGTCGTCGCCGCCGTTGGTAACAATGGTGGTGACGGTATTGCAGTCGCTCGCCTCCTACACATCCGGGGCATTGACGTTGAGGTCTACTTGCTGGGCGACCCCGATAAGGCGACCCCTCAGACGCAACAACAGCTCAAGATTGCCAACTACTATCACATTCCATTTACCACTGACCTGAACCACGTGGTCAATGCGACGGTCATCATCGACGCTATCTTCGGTGTAGGCCTCTCCCGCGAGGTTCACGGTAAGTTCGCCGACGCCATCAATGCGATCAATGCCGCCGATGCCAAGACCGTTGCTATCGATGTACCGTCAGGCATCAATGCCGACACCGGTGAGGTCATGGGCGTCGCCGTCGTTGCCGACAGTACGGTCACTATGGCCTACAACAAGATCGGCCTGCTGACGGCTACTGGAAAACGTCACAGTGGGACGGTTCATGTTGCCGACATTGGGATTTATGCGCAAGATCATCTTGAGCATGCGCGGTAAACACTTGGTTATGCAACGATCCTAACCCCACCTAATCATGCCAGGTGGGCCTTAAAATATGCGACACTAGATGATGCGAAAGCTGAGTGACTTTCGTGTTTCTTGACGGGAAGTCCGGTCACTAATCGGGCTTCTTTTTTGTGTCATCGGTAAGCCTTTTCACAAGCTTTTCGATAACAAACCCGATATACTGAACATAATTCTTATTGGAGGTGCCCCATGTCTCAACTCGAAACTGGTTTTAGCAATATTCAAGCGCTAGATCCCAGCATCCTAGTCGACCTGCGCTACGCCACCACAAATAACTTTACCAGCCAAATTGTCTACGACTTTACTACCGCCATCGCTCGTACTGGTACGGCTAAGAAGCTCGTGACTGCCAGTGCACAACTCCGTAACCAAGGTTATCGGCTTAAGGTCTGGGATGCTTATCGTCCTGTGACAGCTCAGGAGCGGCTCTTCGAAGTCTACCCGGACCCGGCTTTCGTTGCAAAACCCAACCCTAACTTCTCACATCAGAAAGGCGTGACCTTTGACCTCACGCTCTGTGACTTGAACGGCAATGAACTCGACATGCAAACCCCGTTCGATGATTTCACGGCAGCCGCCCATCGTGACGCCCGCCGTACGGCGATCCAAGAACATCATTATCGCATCCTAGATGATGCCATGACTGCGGCTGGCTTCGTGGGCTACAGCAATGAATGGTGGGACTACCGCGACAGCCAGATGGACGACTACGGCCCCTTGGCGGCAAATCCTAACGACTATCAGTTAGATGAAAGAGCCTAGTTGGCCTTGCTTTAAGCGTCAGGTCACGGTTTGTCGGACTCACCACATGCTCGCTCGTTAGTCATACTGAGTCCATAACTTTATCTCTCAGCTACAAATAGGTATCAAACAGTTATCTTGAAGATAATCGTTTGATACCTATTTTAACTTTTTTCTGCAAACTAAATGAATCAGACTCGCAACACCCGAACGAGACCCACGTCACCAGTTTGGAGGCACTGCACGTTTCCGGTTGGCCTTCATAAGTCAGTTATCGCCACACTAAGTGGCCAAGACAAGCTGCGAGACACAAAAATAGCCGAGACGTTAAGGTCTCGGCTACAACTCATTATTCCTTTAACATAAATGAATGATCCGGAATCCGGATCAACGTGAAGCGATTGGCCAATCGGCCGGCATGCAACCCAATTCCATTGACGAAGGACTTTTTGTAGGTCGTCTCGATGACCCCGACCCAAGCCTTCTGGTGTCGTTGATCATACTTTTTGACCTTCTTCTCGTCCCATCGGTAGGCCGAGGCTGGCAGATTAATGGCCTTCTTCCCTGTCGCAACCGTCGCATTCGTACTGTTAACCTGATATTTTTCGCCCTCGGTCAGATACGTATACTGTTGGACCGGTTTTTGACCGTCACTGTTGTGGACCACAACATAATAAGCGGAGCCATTACTAGTTCCCGTGGTGATTACCAGGGGTTCATATCGCGTCGTTTCGCTGACTCGATTGCCCAACTGGTTCACATTTTGAAAGAACGTCGTGTAACTCATTCCACCAAAGAACAACAGCCACACCACTAACTCAACAGTCGAAATGGTGAAATTACGCCACGAAAAGCTGTGATGTTCCGTCACGATAAGGTGAATGCGGCGAACCCGCATGTCGTGGACCATCCAGACCAACGCGACCAGGACTAGGACCCACAAGGTCATCCCCACTAAGTTCCAAGTTGATTTCATAGTTTCCCAATTCCCTTCCAAAAATAGACCCCTCTATTATGGGTATTTCTGTTCTCTATTAGCTTACGAGATTCACGCCGGGAATACAAGCCACAGCGGCGAAAATTAAGTTATACTGAGGGTAGCTCTCATCTTAGAAAGGAGGCGTTCCCTGTGTGTACTAGTCTAACCTATACCACCGCGTCTGCCCACCATTTTTTTGGCCGAACAATGGATTTTCCAACCACTACACCTTGGCGCCCCCTCTTTCTACCCCGATGGTATCACTGGCAGCCAGCCGTTGGCTCCACGCGAACTAGCCAGTACGCCATGCTGGGCGGTGGTCGTCAAGCTAGTGATGACCATGCCTTTCTCCTCGGGGACGGTGTCAACGAGACCGGTTTGAGCTGCGCCGAACTGTATCTGCCTGGTGCTGCAACCTACGTCGACCAACCAATCATCGGTCAGATTAACCTGGGGCCCCAGGACTTCATCACCTGGGCCTTAGGTGAACATGCCACTTTAGCCGAAGTTATCGCCGATCTTCCGCGGGTCACACTTCTCAACCGCCGTTGGGGCCAAGCGACGACCGTGTATCCCTTCCACTGGATTCTAAGCGATCCCACCGGGCAAACGATCGTCATTGAACCCACTGGCGGTCCGCTTCAATCCCAGATCGATTCGGCCGGCATTCTCACCAATACCCCAACACTGGCTATCCACTTAAAAAATCTCAACCGCTATCTTGGCGTATCTGGCGACGATTTTACCTCCGAAACCATTCAAGTTGCCAAAAAATTCATTGCGTCAGGTCGGCCGTTACCAGCCAAAACCATTCCCACCGATCGCTTCATTCACATGGCAATTCGTCGTTGGGGGACCCCAATCGCCGAGAATGACACGCTCATCACTCGTGAAATCTTCCAATGGTTAGCAGAGGTTAGCCTCCCATTTGATCCGAAAAGACAGGGGCAATCCAACCATAATTACACACATTACCGCGCAATTTTCAATTTAGAGCAAAAAAAGCTCACTTTTCAGTCCCGTCAATCGCGACGTTTGCAACAAATTATTTTGTCCCCTGAAATAGCGTCATACCAACGTTTCCCCCATGTCTATTCAGCTGATTAATCGAGAATGTTGCAAAGCTTAACGCTACCTTTAACGTGATTGATATTCGTTTGAGACACTTCTGTAACAACTCCCTGATAGTATTAGTTCTGTTGAATCGAACGGAACAAGTTTTCAAAACTAAAAATACTAATTAAAAAAGAGGAGTTTGTTTACATTTATGAAGAAGACGTTAGCTAAAATTGCATTATCCCTGATCGCCATGGCCGCATTCGTGCTGGCAGGTTTTGCCTTGACCCAACCGGTCAGTGCATCCGCAAAGACGATTTCCTACAGCAAATTACACAAGGTTGCCAAGAAGCAATTAGGTAAGCCTTATGGTTGGGGCTCAGTGGGTCCTTCCCGCTTCGATTGCTCTGGCTTTACCAAGTACGTTTACAAAAAGGGTGGTAGCAAGTCTATTCCACGGACTGCCCAAGCCCAATACAACCACTACAAGCACGTTAGTTACAAGCACATCAAGAAGGGTGATTTGGTCTTCTTCGGTGGTTCAAAGCACTCCATCTCTCATGTTGGCCTTTACGTTGGTGGCGGTAAGATGATTGATTCTCAAAACCGTGGTGTTGTGACTGAAAAGGTTCACGCCCCATGGTGGCACGCTGTTGGTTACGCTCGCGTAGCAAACGTTAAATAATTTCAACTTTGACTAACCTTCATAAGTAAATAGACTGTGTCCCCCATCGTTCGTCGCGATGGGGGATTTTTTTTGCTGATCAGCATCTCCCTGAACCGACTAGGGACCTGTCGCAATAAACACGTCTCAGAGACTGCCAGCACCCGTGCGAGCGACGATCCCGTCTTACACGATAACGCCGGACACCCCCTATAAACTTCATGCCAACCAAGAAAAGAGCCTTGCCAACCAAGTTCCGGTCAACAAGACTCTCTAGTCAGTCAAGACTGCTCAACGCATCAACCACACAATTCCCAAGATCGGGATGACCGTCCACCAGTTATTTGACAGGAACTCCCAGAAATTCATCGCCATTTGACTTTGTTGTGGTTCCTCATGATGACGATCGCTTGCTCCCATTGCGTCACCACTAACCAATTCATTCAAATCAACCTGCAATAAATTGGCCAGTTTAACCAGCGTTCCAATATCTGGAGATGTTTCCCCTTGTTCCCATTTTGAAATTGATTGTCGTGAGACAAATAACTGACTTGCTAACTGTTCCTGAGACATATTTTGGCGACGACGAATCTTCACTAACTGCTGACTAAATACATTTTCCATTGTCTCCATCCCCTTTTAATTAACTCACATTATAGTCGAGACCCCCGGGGGCGACTAGCAAATAAAGGCATCCATCACGCACTTTGCCCGGGCTAGTTGCGCCCGTATCACGGGCAACATCGGTTGCAAACCTTATAATAACGGGATTCCTCTCTTTACCACGAAAAGCCGTTAGTTTCCATTAATAACGGAACTAACGACTCATTTTCAGTCACTTTTTAACTGATGGATGCGCATTAAACCACGCTGTCATATCATCTATTCGTTGAACTCGGAGGCTTGGTAACCCATGACGCGACACCCCATGAAAGCTCTGAGGATAGCGAATCATATCGGCATCGACCCCGTGCCGTTTAACCGCCGTAAAGAACTCCTCGGATTGGCTAATTGGGCAACGCATGTCCCACTCACCATGTAATAGCCGAATTGGCGTCGTCACATTCTGAGCATAAGCGAGTGGCGAACGTTGCCAATACTCACTCACACCGCCTTCATCGAAGAGATCCCCAGCCAATTCATCCGGATTGAAGTAGAACCCAATATCACTGGTCCCAAACAAGCTAATCCAGTTGGTCACAGACCGTTGGGCAACTGCTGCGGCAAAGCGTGTCGTGTGTCCCACGGCCCAAGTGGTCATGAACCCTCCGTATGAGCCACCAGCTATGTATTGCCGGTCGGCATCTAATTCGGGAAACTTCGCGAGCGCCACGTCCAAGCCACTCATCACGTCGCGATAATCGTGCTCACCGTAGTGACCGATCACTGCGTCCTGATAGGTCTGACCGTAGCTGGTTGAGCCCCGGGGATTGAAGAAAACGACGCCATACCCGCGACTGGCATGTACCTGGAACTCATGGAAGAAGGTCTCCCCGTAGTTCGCATGTGGTCCCCCATGAACGTAGAGTAGGACTGGCGTCTTCTTAGCAGTCGTTTGGGCTGGAAGGTACCACCCTTCCAAGTCCTGACCATCAGTGGCCTCAAAGTTGAAATGCTTCGGGTGCGCGTAAACATGCGTATCTTCATAAGCAGCGTTAGGATTCACCAGAATCCGTTCATTACTATCACTCAGTGTGTGCCGAACTAACAAGCTGGGCCGATCCTGTGCAGAAACGGCGAGAACCACAGAATCATCATCGATAACCGCAAAATCAACGATTTCTCTTGCCTGATTATCCAGTAAGCGAACCCGTTCACCATCCCCAACGTAAAGTTGGCTATGCCCATGAAAGGCTGCGGTAAAGACAAAGTGCTGGCCATCCAGCCACTGTGCCAATTTACCACTTGGATTCTGAGCAAAATCAGCCGCAAATTCCGGCACGGGGTCTGCATCCAAAGATGCTGTCTGATTGACTAACTCTCCGGTCTCTCGATTGGAAATATAAACGTTAGCCACCGTATGTAACCCATGCGATCCATCGTTACCCACGACAAGCACTCGGCGACCATCGGCGGAGATCGTGGCATCCGCTACCTGGCCTTTAAGGTCACTGGTCAGATCGATTTGCTCGTGAACGGCAGTATCCAAACAATAGGCGTGGCGAGTGAAGTCTCGGTCGTTATCCGGCTGACTATCTTGAATCAAGGTGAGCCAGCGACCATCCGCACTGGCACTGGTTAACTCAAAGTCCGTCCCCTGGCTCAAAACCTCTCGCAGCTGATCCGTCTCCGGCCGATAACGCCAGACACGATAGACCGCGTGTTGTGGCAGCCAACCGTGACCATCAGCTTTATTAACCAAACGAGAAATGTGCCGCGTTTGTGGAAAAGTCTCGGTCTTCAGGAATTTAGGTTGTTCCGTGGTCTCAGTTGTTTTAAAAAAGATTGTCTGCTGGTCCTCACTCGCTAACACGGTGCTGACCGCTTGGTCTGGCATTAAGAGCGTCACCGCCAGCGCTTGACCACCATTGAGCGCCGTTGTAAAAAGTTGTGGTTTGGCCTGACCGACCTTCGCGGCAAAGTAAAGCCGCTGACCGGCCACCGCCGGTCGGGTGTTCTGATCACCAATGCTTCCAGCCGGCCAGGTCTCGCCGTCACTCACACCGCGAACCTCCGCTCGATACGCATTACTGGCCTGATCGACGCTATTTTCTACAAAGAAGATCCGATCACCAGCCACGATTGGTTGTGTGACTGATTTTAAGATAAATAAATCCTGTGCTTGCACGCTCTGGGTCATCTCACCACTCCTTGAATTTCTCATTATTTTCTCATTAAACGGTTGCGTTTTATCTTACGCTCCCACTTTGGCCCCTGTCAAACGCAATTACAGCCTTCACGTGCGTCCACAGCGGAAAACCGCTACACTAAAAGTAACTAATGTGATAAGGAGTGAGCAAGTATGAAAATCGCAATTGCGGGTGCTGGCGCCATGGGGTGTCGTTTCGGGGTCAAGCTCCAGGATGCTGGGCACCAAGTTACCCTGATCGATAATTGGCAGGAGCACGTTACTGCCATTCAGAAACACGGCTTAATCGTCACCACGGATGACAACCAAGACCACGTCACGCCAATAACCGCTAAACGTCCTGAGGATGTTACAGACCGATTCGACCTGGTAATTCTCTTCACCAAGGCCATGCAAATGGACCACATGCTCCAACAACTCAGCGGCATCTTAGATAACCAACCCATCGTTTTGACTTTAGCCAACGGCATTGGAAACGTGGAAACTATTGAACGCCATGTCCCTAAGGAACGCGTCGTGGCCGGAACAACAGTTTGGTCCTCTAGTCTGACAGGTCCGGGTCACATCACGGTTACCGGAACCGGGAGCATCTCACTCCAAGCTATCGTGCCAGAAAAATTCAACGACTTGCCAGCCTTGATCACGGCGTTGAATGCTGCCCACCTCAACGCTAGTCCGGCCGAAAATGTTCTGGCTGCTATCTGGAAAAAGGCCGCGTTAAACAGTGTCCTTAATACCTACTGCACCCTCTTTGACTGTAATATTGGTGAATTTGGGGCATTGCCAAATTGGCGACCCCTTAACGATGCTGTCTTAACAGAATTTGCCGCCGTGGCTAAGGCTGCTCATATTCAATTCGATGCGGCGGCCGACACCGCCCTCATCGCGGCACAATTTGATCCCGACAAAAATGGCGGCCATTATCCGTCTATGCACCAAGATATGGCAAAGAACCGGCCGACCGAAATTGACTTCTTAAATGGTTACGTTGCCCAACTTGGTCAGAAGCTCGGTGTTCCGGCACCAACCAATGCCTTACTGACACAACTGATCCACAGTCAAGAGTCTCTCCGTGGTATCAACTAACTTTAAAAAGCGAGCACCACGCTCTGTCACTTTCATACTATATGTGGAAATTTCTCACACTTCCGCTCTATATCTAGTTGTAATTTTCTAAAATTCATCGTAACATAGACTTATACTAATTTTTGACCGGGCGTTAAAAAGAGACACTAACGGGTTCGGCAAACCCTAGGAGGGCTAGAGACGATGGATGTTTTAAGACGATCACAAACAACGATGTATCCGGGTGGTCTCACCGTGGAAAATACAGCAGGAAAGCACATTCCGTTTAACTCGCGAAAGATTCACCGATCACTCACAGCATTGACCAATGATCCCACAGTCGTTCATCGCGTTGAAAGTCTCATTGTTGCCCAATTGGCAGGGTTTGACGTTGTTGCAACGGGAACGATTGAAGCGACAATTGTAGAGACTTTGGAACAACTAGGCTATGGGAATATGGCCCATAATTACCGTCGCCGTCAACACGCTTAGTTGGTCGTGGCTGGTAATCATTAGCCGGTTCAATCGCTAATCGCATCATTTGATTGCGCACAAAAGCCCAGGACACGGTGTCGTGTCCTGGGCTTTTGTCGTCTAACTATAAAAATATCAATAAAAAATCGACCAGCACTCCCCCGAGAACTGATCGACTAGGTCTATGAGCTTAATTGTGATTCTAAGTGGTGTAATTCAGCGGTTCGTACCTCACGTGGTAAGAAACGACGAATTTCCTCTTCGTTGTACCCCACTTCAAGTCGTTTATCATCAAAGATGATTGGGCGCTTGATTAAGTCTGGATACTTAACAACTAAGTCAACTAATTGGCTGACCGATAGACTATCCAAATCAATATTTAATTGCTTGAAAATATTGGATCGGGTAGAAATGATATCCTCGCTCCCATTTTCTGTGAGCCGAAGAATCTGTTTAACCTCGGTAGCATTCAGTGGCTTAGACTTGATGTTACGTTCCTTGAACGCAATCTCATGTTCCTTAAGCCATGCACGTGCTTTCCGACTGGATGCGCTACTTGGCGCAATGTACAAATTAATCATATCTCAGCACTTCCTTATCGTTGGATTGAGTAACGATAGAAACACAGACAACTTGATTCTCCCAAAATGTTTCATTGAACTATCTAGTAGAACCAACTTATATGTTACCACAATTGAATGAATAATCAACCCTTTTTGGAAATCTTCTAAACAACCCTCATCTTTTTTCAACGTATTAGTTGGTCTTCGCAACTAAAGCAACGTTCATCGTTTTACTTGTGATAAATTGGACGAAAGCCCACAAATGCGTCCGTTACCTTGCCACAAAGTTACGACACTTACCCAATTATCCCTCGCCATTTTTAGGTTCCGTTAAGGTTGGACTTGCCACGCGTGTCTTTTTTACAAGAATGTATGAATATTCATTTCTAGTGATATATTATTCAATTGCCATTTCTTATAACAAGTTAAACCGTTCTCCCACCTCCATTAAAATGGTTATTTTTACCTTTTCAAGCGATCCTCTACCCGTTCTCCCGACGAATGGCGTAAAATGGTGGCATCAATTATTTTCGGGAGGAACTTGTTTTGGAAGCCTTTTATTCCGTTCTATTACTGATCTTGGCGACAATCGTTGCCAACACCGTCTATCCCTACTTTTCTGTCATCCCTCAGGCATTCTACCAGATTTTCGCCGGGGCCTTACTCTCGTTAATCCCCATGTTTCATCATTTTACGCTGGAGCCTGAAGCCTTTATGCTTCTAATTATTGGGCCACTCATGTTCTACGATGGGAAGAACGCCAGCGCCAAGGATCTTCGACGAAACATGGGATCCATCGCTTCTATGGCGATTGTCTTAGCCGTCCTGACTGTGGTGGCGATGGGTTACCTGACTCACAGCATGTTGGCAGGGATTCCCCTAGCCCTGGCATTTGCCTTAGCAGCGATTGTAACCCCAACCGATGCCGTAGCCGTCTCCTCGATTACCACAAATATGGCGGTCCCCGAACGAGTCATGAGTATGTTGGAACGTGAATCTCTATTCAATGACGCTTCTGGTTTGGTTGCCTTCAACCTTGCACTGACGGCCTTCACCACTGGTAAATTCTCGGTTGGCCTGGGGGTTAAACACTTCCTCCTTGTTTTCTTCGGCGGCCTGCTAATCGGTGTTATTCTGGGTGGCTTAGCCGTTTGGGCCCGTGTCCTATTAGTCCAGAGTGGTATGGATTCTTCCAGTGTCATTGTCCCTTATGACCTCATAGTGCCCTTCCTCATCTACCTCGCCGCTGAACATCTCGAACTCTCAGGAATTCTCGCCGTCGTAGCTGCCGGGCTCATGTATAGTTTTTCTTCAAACCAATTACGACTCTCCAGTACACAGCTTCAGTTGGTCACACGTTCTTCATGGCGCATTGTAACCAGCATTTTAAATGGATTTGTGTTTGTTCTCTTAGGGGCGACACTTCCCACGGTTTGGGTAAATATTCAACAGGATCACACCAAGGACCTGATCACCTTTCTCATCCTAGCCGTCGTACTTTACGTGGTGATGACTATTTTGCGTTATCTTTGGATTCGCTTCGACTGGGCACTCATCCATTCCAAGACTGAGGAACGGCGCTCAAATGCCCTTGTGGGGGCCTTGTCTGGCGTGCATGGGACCATCACTTTGGCCATGGCCTTCTCCTTGCCTCTGACGTTACACGGGACTGCTTTCCCTTACCGGAACACCATGATCTTCGTGGCGGCCGTTGTGATTATCCTCAGCCTCTTAGTTCCGACTATCGTTCTGCCCTTCTTCCTGCCCAAGAAGACGGCCACGGTCGATCCCGACCAGCTCCTTCATGAGCGTAAGGCTCTGGTCGCTTACGCAAGTGAACGACTGGCTCAAGAAAATCCAGACACACCAGCCAGTGCCCAGGCTGTCATTCAAGTCTTAAATAGCCAGGCTAGCGTCTCTCGTCCAGACAAGAAGGCCACACGACTCCTGCTCAACCAGGCCACTCAAATCGAGGTTACCGCGGTCCAGAAGCTTGCCGATGACGGTACGATCCCCGTTCCTTTTGCCAATCGCTACGTGCGCTTACTTCTGATGAAATCACAAATGAGCAGTCGTAATCCCCTGGTTAACACCAGTATCTGGTTTCGCTTCGTGGGACACCGCCTCTGGCATCTTGTGACTCACCACGGTGATCGCCGCAAACGGCGAGAACGCCTTCAAACTGGTCAACGACACAGTCGTCGCGGTGAAGACCGTTCACGTCCTGGCCACGTTTCTGCCGCAGAACGTGAACGTCGAGAAAACTTCATGACCATTGAACAGAATATTTACACGCAAGTCATGACCTTTCTCACCAAGGTGACCACTGTGGATAACCAAGCCGAAGTCAACGCCGTGCGTTACTACTACAACGCACGCCACCGCCGCTTTGAATCCACCGATGCTGCAGACGAACAAAGTGAGCTCTTTATCCAGGCTTTCCAATACGAATACACCTACATTCGTCAACGTCGATCATCCAAAGAAATTTCCACAACCCTGGCGGATGAACTTTATCAACAAGTCTCGACCGATCAAATGCTCTATACCCAAGAAATTGCTGGGGAAGAATAGATTAACGACTCAGCGTCACATTTTCTTCACAATTGAATGCTATAGTAGTCGCATAACTTACGAATTAAACAACGAATAAGTTACCAATTTTACTCCTCCAAAAGTAAAAAACGGGCGGACCGCTACGGCGATACCGACCCACTCCAAACGTAACATGTGTTTTTATTTAGCAGTGATGCGGACAATTACGGTCCGATCGCTGTTTTTTTGTGCCTTTTTTCTTAAATTAAAAATCTTGACGGTTGAGGTAACTCAAAAGATAATCTGACAGATACCGCCAACACTGACGTCAGTCTAAGCCAATTCGTTTAGCCCACATGAGTTGTAATTTATCCATTGCTCTCGTCATTTAGTCGGAATCCCTCTGGGCTTATCGCAAACGCCAGCCCCCACATAAAATATGTTAATAACTGAAAATTCCAGCCGATAATAGTCAATGGCCACCCATTTGTTAGAAATTTACTCATAATCTAGACGAATGCGCTCTCATAAATTTACAGCGTTAGCAAACTAGCTTATAATTTCTTTAACACGTTATAGATTCGGCGTTGCGCTCAGGGTCTGTTAGACGTAATGGAGGGTGAGAATTCATGAAGCTGACAATTTTATCGACAAGCGATACTCACGGGTATGTCTTTCCGACAAATTATGTAAAGAAGGGCAGTCGCCAAGGCTTCGGCCTGGCCCGAGCCGCTACCGTAATTGCTCGCGAACAAGCGCAGGCTAAGTCACTGGGCCCAGTCCTTACTGTGGAGAATGGCGACTTTCTTGAGGGGTCCCCATTAGCCTACTACGTGGCTCGGGTTAAGTCCGAACGCGATCCAGCTCCCTTGATGGCCATCTATAACCAAATCGACTACGATTGCGGCATCCTCGGCAATCACGAATTTAACTACGGTCAAAAATATTTACAAACCGCTATTCGTGACGCGAAACGCTCTATTCTCTGCGCCAACATCTTGGATCATACCGGCGAGCCCGAATACGGGCAGCCCTACCAAATCATCGAAAAAGACGGCATCAAAATTGGCGTTCTGGGGCTCACCACCCAAGCCGTCTATAAGTGGGAAAAGGCGACTAACATTAGTGGCCTCCAGTTCGAGTCTGCCTACCTAGCCGCCAAAAAATACGTTCCCATCATCAGAAAGCAGGCTGACGTGGTAGTTGTTTGCTATCATGGCGGTTTTGAACGTGATTTGACCACCGGTAAGCCTAATGACATTCATGTTGGTGAAAATGAAGCCTACCACATTCTAGAGGCCATTCCCGGCATCGATGCTTTAGTCACCGGTCACCAACATCGACAGTTAGCCACCGACGTTTTCGATACCCCCATCACCCAACCGGGTTTTCGAGGCCAAGCAATTGGTAAAATCACATTGGAGCTCGACCGCAAGGCTGATGGTACGGTGACCGTTCTCAGCCATGAAAGCGAACTGGTGCCCACCAAACATGCACCGTTAGATCCTAAGGTCTTAGCGGCCGCCAACGGATTGAATAGTGAAGTCGGCCACTGGCTCGATCAACCACTAGGTCACATCAAAGGTGACATGACCTTCAACGATCCCTTTGCAGCGCGAATGCATGAGACCCCCTATATCGAATTTATCCAAAAAGTTCAAATGGCCACGATGGGGGCGGATATTTCGGCAACAGCGCTCTTCAGTGATGAGTCCCGTGGTTTTGAAAACCCAATCACGATGCGAAATATCATGACCAATTACGTCTATCCTAACGGCCTATCTCTCCTAAAGATCACTGGTGCCGACCTACGTGGAGCGCTGGAAGTTTCTGCACGCTATTTTGCGATCGAAGATCAAAAGATTACAGTCAATCCAGCCTTTGTCCATCCTAAGCGGCGGCAATATAATTACGACATGTACGAGGGTGTGAACTACCAGATAAACGTGGCCAAACCCGAAGGTCAGCGTATTGAAAACCTCACCTATCACGGGAAACCCGTGACCGCTGATCAAGAACTGCGAATCGCATTAAACCAATATCGCGCAGTTGGGGGCGGTCACTACGCCATGTACAGTGCCGACAAGATTATTGCTGAGAGTCAGGGCGCAATGAGTGAGATTATTGCTGACTATTTGCAGGAACACCCTACGATTTCAGCGACGACTAATGATAACTTTACAGTCGTTAATCGACCTGGATAAACCGGTTTATGTTCTTTGGTCTGGAACGTCGATTAACCATACATATTCATAAAAGCCACGCGTTTCTCCAATGAGAATCGCGTGGCTTTTGTATTGCCAGCCTTAAGCGTTGGCAACCTTCTTCTTTTTATTCTTATGTTTCTTCTTTTTCTTTTCATCGCCGACATATTCGACCGCCGTCAGCGTGCGAATCGTCGTAACCTTAATCTTACCAGGATACGTGAGTTTGTCTTCAATCTGCTTCGCCACTTCTCGAGTCAAGCTAGCCGCAGCTTGGTCATCCAACTCATGCGGCTTGACCATGATCCGCAACTCTCGCCCAGCCTGAATGGCATAGCTCTCTGAGACACCCTTCTGCTCGTTTGCAATTTGCTCAAGGGCCCGCAACCGGTTAATGTAGTCTTCCACCGATTCACTCCGTGCCCCAGGGCGCGCACCCGAGATAGCATCGGCTGCCGCAACTAAGTCGGACAATGGCGACGTCTTCTCGATGTCCCCATGGTGCGCTGCAATAGCGTTGATGACAATTGGATCTTCTCCGTACTTCTGGGCAAATTCCGTTCCGATTTCCACGTGGGTACCCTCGACTTCATGGTCGATAGCCTTCCCCAAGTCATGCAGAAGACCGGCTCGGCGTGCTAACCGAGTATTGTACCCCAACCGAGCCGCCATAGCCCCCGTCAGTTGCGCCACCTCAATCGAATGAAGTAACACATTTTGACCGTAACTGGTCCGATATTTAAGCCGGCCAATCAACTTCATCAAATCAGGATGCATCCAGCCCACATGAAGCAGGCTAACGGTCTGTTCGCCGGCCTCCCAGAGGCTGTGATTAACATCACGCTGTGCATTCTCCACCTGCGTCTCAATCTGGTTGGCTGAGATACGGCGACTGGCAACTAAGTTGGTCAGCGCCACCCGTGCAATCTCACGGCGGATCGGATCATGCGTGCTAATAAACAACGTCGTGTTGTCATCCGGCACAAAGATTAGATCCGTCCCTGTAAGCGTCTCTAACAACCGAATATGTTGCCCTTCACGGCCGATAATCTTACTCCGAATGTCACCATTCGGCACGGTCACGGTGTGTTCCATATGTTCCTTCGGTAAATCCTGGGGACCACTCTCCGTAGCAGATAACACAACATCCTTGGCCCACTTTTCAGCGTTGGCAACCGCATTGTCGTTAAGTGCCTTGACCTCGATATCTCGGTCACGCTTCAACTCTAATTCAGCGTGATCCAGCACCGTTTTTTTGGCGACATCTTCAGTCATACCTGCGCGCTGCGCTAAGGTCTGATGACGTGTCGTTGTCAATTCGTCCGCCTGATCACGAAGTAAATGAATAGCCTGCCGTTGCTCGCGGTTAGCCTGACTCCGTTCATCTAGCATCTCTGTTTGATCATCGAGACGGACCGTAGCCTGTCCCATTAAACGCTCTCGCTGTTGCCGTCGTTGTTCTCTAACGCGAATATCACTTTGTTGTTCGGTCAATTCGTCCTTGACGGATTGCTGATAGGCGAGTGTGGCTTGCCGACTCTTCTGCGTAAGCTGGTCGACGCGCTGCTTCGTCTTCTCGGTCTCCTGAGCAATGATGGTTCTTGCCTTGGCCTGAACCGCCAATAATTCCGCACGATGTTGTCGTTGCCGAACCAGGTAACCGATCACAATCCCAATCAACAACAGACCGATAGTCAGTCCTGTTATTAACAATATAATGTGCTCCTTAATTTTCAGTCCCGGATGTCCCGGGGGGATTGTCACTTTTCCCGTTAATTATACGCTATTTATGGTCACAACCCAACTGTTCAAGCTAAGGGGTTTCCATAGCTACCGGTAAAAACAACCAGCCAAGCAGGATTAATTTGAAGCCGCTCGCAACCCACAGAACATCCAGAGCTGCTAGATCGGCTAAGCGAACACCGATCGCACACCCCAGCAGGAAGGTCACCAGGACGGCCCCAACGCGTAACACCCGTTGTCCCGCCTGATGATCGCGATTGACCACTGCCCGATAAAAACTCGTGGCAAAGGCCTTGGTGTTTCCCGTCATGATGCCGTTATTAATGGCGATGCCTCCGACCTGGCGAAAGATCGTGAGTTCGTAACCGGCCACTGTCCCGAGAAAAAAGATCAGCCAGCTATCTGGCAATGTCTTTTGCAGGCTGGCGAGTAGTGCGTAGGCCACCACATCAATCAACAGAAGCCAGCGCATCTGGCGCCGCGGATTGTGGGCACTGACGCGTTCACTCAACCCCTGGGCAATGAAACACCCTAGAAAGTAACCGATCCAAACAAACCCATTGGTCCAAGCAACCTGCCAGCCGTGTTCCATGAGCTTAATGACCCCCACAATCAGGTTACCGGTCTGTGCACTCACGAAGACCTCGCCATGCTTAAGAAAGGTATCGGCATCAACGAGCCCCATTATCAGCGTGGCCCCTAGTGTTAGGATCGTATCGGTTTCCGGTCGAAATTGTCGCGTGACATCACTCAAAATAACTAGACTCCCTTAACTTATTTCATATATTTGGCTAAAAAGGCCGTGACTGTTTTCTCATAAAGTGCCGGATTATGAGACAGGGCCGCTGCGTGTTGTGCGCCCTTGACCACCAAGAGTTCCTTGGGACCGGCGTCCGCGCGGTAGACCTGATAAACCATTCTGGTCGGAACGAAGGTATCCGCTCCACCGTGAATGAACAACATGGGCTTATGATTCTTCTTAACTGCCGCTAACGCATTGGCATCCTTGAAATGAAACCCGGCTTTGGCCTTCGCCACGGCGCTAGTCAGCGGCACTAACGGCCAATATGGGAGATTGTACATTTGCTTAGCCTGGTAACTGATCTCGGATTGTGCGTCCGTATAGCCACAGTCCTCAATGTAGGCCTTTAGCTGTGTTGGTGTCTTCAACCCACTGGTCATCATCGTCGTGGCCCCTCCCATAGAAACGCCGAACAATACAACCTGCGACTGCGGACCTTGCTTAGCAATGACCTGCTTGACCCATTTCAAATAATCACGGCTCTCGTAATAACCGTAACTAATCACCTTCCCTTGGCTCTCACCCTGACCTCTAGTGTCTGGAATTAAAGTGTTGTAGCCAAGCTGGTGAAAAAGCGCCGCGTAGCCCCCCATAGCTTCTTTATTCGATCCGAACCCGTGAACCAACACGACCGTTCTTTTAGTCGTCTTGTCCGCGGGAATATAATCAGCGACCTGTTTCAACCGCGTACCAACCGCATTTTCGGTCCAGCGCTCTTTTTTAGAATCGCGATACCATTTTTTCTGTGCGTACAGTCGATCTGATTTGCGTAACGGCTTTTCGGTCCCGACAAAACTCTTCTTGCCGCTTGCCACCGTCATATTGTAAAAATACAGACTGGCCCCTAGCAGTCCCCCGGCTACCAGCACCCCAATTACACCGAGACTAATCAATCCCCACTTTTTTCGCTTACTCATTTTCGTTTCCTCCCAATGTCTCATTTCTCTTCTTCAGTAAGTATACGAAGTTCCTTTGATCAGCGCAATCGTTATGATGTTTGCTATAATAAGCACAACTTACGTGTGTGGCCTTTCATACTACCTGCGGCAACTGGACGCTACCCGATGAAGACCGCAGACTTAAAAAGCCACACACAAAGATCATTTAGGAGGACTTGCCGATGAAGTATTCGATGAATTGGGACCTGGACTCGTTGTTTCCTGGTGGAATTAATTCTGCCAAACTGGCAACAAAATTAACGCAGATTAAAACGGCCATTGCAACTCTGGGCGATCTGCTGGACCGGTGGGACGCTGCGAGCGATGCCCCCGACTACCAACAATTTATCAAACTGATCACTCATCTCCAAAAGATTGAGGCTGGTATCGGCCAGGCTGGCCTGTTCATGACGGCCATCGGTTCCGCCGATGTCAACAATCCTGAAGTGGCCCCCATGGTAGCCAAACTTGACGGCCTCGAAAATGAAATCGAGACAGTTAGCGGTAAGTTGAAAAAAGTCCTGGTTCAGGTACCAGATGCTCATTTCAACGCAATCCTGGCAGTTCCCGAACTGAAACCACTAGCCTTTAACTTAAAAGAAATGCGTGACGCTGGTAAAGAACTCCTGGACGACAAGACCGAAGCTCTGATCAGCCGCCTGAATCTGGATGGCCGTTCCGCCTGGAGTGCCCACTACGACTCCTTAGTGGCGACTGTGACCATGCCCTTCCACGACGCCGACGGCAACCCCACGACACTGTCTGCTGGGCAAGCCGATAACAACCTTCTAGGGAACGCCGATCCGCAATACAGAGCCGACCTCTTGCCTGTCTGGGAACAGGCTTGGACGGCTAAGGAACAACTCTTTGCCGATACCCTAAATCACTTGGCCGGCTTTCGTTTGACAGAGTATGCGGCCCACGGCACCACGGACTTTTTAAAGAAACCACTCAAGGATAACCGAATGCGTGCTGAGACCTTGACTACCATCTGGCAAGTCGTCGATGACAACAAGCAATTTCTACTTGACTACCTCGACAGAAAGGCCGCCTTGCTAGGCAAGAAACACGCCGGTTGGCAAGACGTTGAGGCCCCCCTGAACTTACCGGGAGCCCAACATCACCACTTCACCTACGACGAGGCCGCAGCTTTCATCATTAAACATTATGGTGAATTCTCGCCAAAGATGGCTGCCTTAGCGCAACACGCTTTCGAACACAACTGGATCGAAGCAGAAGACCGTGCGGGCAAGGCCCCCGGTGGTTGGATGGAAAGCGCTCCTGAAACCAACGAATCCCGAATCTTCATGACTTTTACCGGGTCTCCCAATGATGTCTCCACACTGGCTCACGAACTCGGCCACGCATTTCACTCCAGTGTCATGAACGATCTCCCTTACTTCCGACAGGGGTATGCCATGAATGTGGCTGAAACGGCCTCAACTTTTGGTGAACTGATCGTGGCTGACGCCAACGTCAAGGCCGCTGCTAACGACGCTGAGAAGATCGCCTTAATCAACGCTAAAATGGATAACCCGCTCGCAATGTTCCTAAATATTCGGGCCCGGTTCCTTTTTGAATCCCGTTTCTACCAACTACGCCAACAAAAATTAGTTACACCAGCCGAATTGAATGAACTGATGTTAAATGCCCAGAAGGAAGCCTTTGGTCACGACTTGTCGACTTATTCACCTCACCTTTGGGCTAGCAAGCTTCATTTCTACATCGCTGATCCCTCCTTCTACAACTTCCCTTACGTCTTCGGTTACCTCTTCAGTTTGGGGATCTACGCTAAAGCCCAGCAGGAAGGTAACTTCGAAGACCAATACATTGCCTTATTACGGGACACGGCCAACATGTCCACCGAAGAGCTGGCTCAAAAACACCTGGGAGTCGACCTCACCAAGCCTGATTTCTGGCTAGCTGGCGTTCAACTTATCAAGCGCGATGTGGCAGAATTTATGCGGTTAACCGATTCACTGGTGAAATAGTCAAGTTTAGGTTAAAAGTAACGCTAAGTGGTATAATAGTCGTATAGACTAATGGAAGAAACGGGTGACTAACATGTTTTCTGAACGACTTCGGGCCTTGCGACGCGGCCAACACATTACTTTGGAGCAATTGGCCACAGCCCTAAATGAACAACAGTCCGTGGAAGCGGATGATCATTCGAACACTGCGTCACAAATTGGTAACTGGGAACGCGGCATTCGTACCCCGTCTTACGTAGAGGTCCGCAAGCTCGCGGAATACTTCGATGTCACCATGGATTACCTAACGGGTAAAGCGGAACGCGACGAATACGACCTTGGCCGACTCTTCCTTTCTGGAAAGCAATTAAGCTTCAATCGGGAATTATTGAGTGGTCGTGACCGTTATGAAATCTATCAACTTATCGACGGCTACCTGCATGGTAAGGAAAATCGCTTCACCGCCCCGGAAACCAACCAACAAGAGGAGTTAGATCTCCATCTTGACGACCACTAACCATTTAGGAGCCGGCCGATCAGCCGTTGAGGCTAATCGATCGACTCTTTTATTTTGGCATTTCATTTATTTCAGAAAGGATTTTCCAAGTGAACCCGAAAAAACTGCAAAAACTAAAAAAGAAGATTCGACACCAACCCTTGAGTCAACGCAAGACCGCCTACATTGCCCGCATGACAGACTATTACCATCAATTTGGGGATTACCCAGCTGTGAAGATTCTTATCAGTAACATCCTCCTGGCAGACCGAATGCTGGCTGCCGGTGACCTACCACAACAGTTACCCTTACTCCAACTTCCCGACGATATTCAGGACCAGATTTATCGCAAGCTAGCCCAACAATATCCTGCTGGTGATGCGCAAGGCGACAAACTGTGGAACAGCCTGACCGATGCGCTGCCAGAGTTGGACCACGACCTGCGCTCGTTTAGAGATTATCTCGAGAACCACTATGGGATGTGGGCCTACACGCCAGCACCGTTCGTGAGTGACCTAGCCAAATTTGTTGGTAACCGGGCTGTGCTCGAAGTGATGGCCGGTAATGGCTACATCTCTAAAGGGTTGCGGGCTGCACACAAGACGGTCTACGCCACCGATAGTCAGACCTGGACTAAGGAAAACGAGACGGGTCGGCATCCTTTGACGGCGATTGAGCCCCTCTCTGCACTGGATGCCTGGAATACCTACCACGATCGGGTAGGCGTCGTCGTCATGTCCTGGTCTCCCGATGGCTTACCATTAGATTGGGAACTCCTTCAGGCCATCCGACAGTCCGATAAAGACGTGGACTTTGTTGTCTTGGGTGAACCCCATGGTGCCACCGGATCTAATCAGTTCTGGGACCATGCCGAACTCCTAGAAAATAAAGCCACCCGTGATTTGAACCGGCACTATACGCCGATTGACCTAATCAAAGATCACGTTTACCTGGTCAAATAACCGGATTCGTTCTTTAGTGGGCTAGTAAATATTACAAATCAACAAACTGCCTGCTACCTATTTATCCTGAATACCGAATTTGCTATCATACTAAGTAGCAATCCATTCAGGGGGAATCCAATCATGATGGCACTGGTGAACATCTTGTTTTACGGCGTGGGGACCTTGTTAGTTGTGGCGGTCGGCTATGCCGCCTTTGCCAGCTATCAGACCCATCGCAATGATGACTAAGTCTTTCAAACTAAAAAAACGTTGACCTTTTGGTCAACGTTTTTTCGTCTAATGATGGTATTCAGCCCAGGTCAATGCAATCGTCAGGATCAACATGAGACCAATGGCCACCGCATGCCAACGCTTGTTGCCAACGAACACGGCGATGTACTCCCGCAAAATAGCATTAGGTAGGAAAAATTTGGCGGTATGAGCACCAATTCCATTGGCCTTGAGTCCAGCCTTCTTAGCGATCATCCCCGCTCTAAAAGTATGATAGCCGTTGGTCACAAAGGTCACCCGCGGATTCGCAAGTCCCCGTTGATCAATGATGGCCTTGGAAAACACCATGTTCTCATAAGTGGTCTTCGACTGATCCTCTGCGATAGCATTCTCGGCTGGCAACCCCTGTCGCAATGCATACTGCCGCATAGCCACACCCTCCGGTATGGTCTCGTCACCGCCCTGGCCCCCAGAAAAAATAATCATGGGTGCCCGGCCGGTCTTGACCAGCTGCTTTTGGTAAAAGGCGATAGCCCGATCAATGCGCTGAGCCAACAAGGGTGAAACCTCATTCCCATTTAGCAGACCCGCACCTAGGACAATCAGGTAATCCTGCTTGTAGCGCGGGTGATTAAACTGATAGATGAACAACATCGTCAGGTAGTTGTAAAACCAAAATAGGACGTAGAAGATCACCATCGACGGAAATAGGTTGATTGCTGTCGCCACCGGCACCGGCAGGTAGAGAGAGGTCAATCGGACTACGAATGGCGCCAGGAGAATCGCAATTCCCAGAAAAAGCGTCAACATATTGGCAATCGTATGACTCTCACGTCTCCAAACGATCCAAGCATTCCATAACAAGAGAAATGCTTGGAGCGCGAACACGACCCCAATAACCATCAGGAGAATCACGAATAAAGCAATACTGATGACAATCAACCATTTATTATTGGTGCCCAGAATCGAAATCGCGAGCATAGTTAAAAACGAATAAAAAAATAGCGAAAACCAGATACCGTTTCCCAGACGGCGTTTCTCGAGACCGTAGCTTATCCCAAATATCAGACCAAACCCCAGGGGAATTAACCATCCCAGGTACACCACAGCAGGAATAGCGAACAATTCATTTTGCATGACACAAAAGCTCCTCCACAATAATTTCAAGACTCACTCTAGAATAGCATAAGGCAACGCAACCACACTACTCCGTAACCTCAATCCCTAGCAAACCGATCAGCTGGGCCGCTTGGAATTGGTTAATCTTTAATCCCTTCGCCAGATCTGCGTTGAGACTGACGTCAACAAAGTCCGCGGTGTGCCAGTCGAAACCAGCTAACCGGGTCTCAATAAAGCTAGCGCCGGTTAGTCGAGAACCCGAAAAATCAACGCCCCGCTTACTCTGAACGGCCTGAAAAGCACTTTCTAACAGATCGCAATCTAGAAAACACATTTGATTCAGTTCAGCCTCGCTAAAATTGGCATAGACTAACTTTGAGGCTTGAATACGCGATCGCTGCCAGAAACTACCGGTCAGTTCAGCTCCTGACCACTGTAGATTGCGTAAATCACAATCATACCAGCGGGTTTCACGCCACGATGTGTTGACCAATTGACTGTGACGCCAGTTCACTCGAACGAACTCGCCATCATCAAAATTAGTCTGTTGAAAAGAACAATGATCCAGTTCGACATCCATCAGGCGGATAGCCGCGTTGGCCGGTGTGAAGGTACAGCTTTGGTAAGTATGCGCCATTTCGATGTCATCAAACGCCAAGGTTTGATTGGCAATGACCGGATAATCTGACATAATCTTCGACTCCTTTTCCCCTAGTTTACCCGTTTAGCAATCGTAAAGCGATCACACAAAACGGGTTTCTCATCGTATTGAGAAACCCGTTGTGCGATTCTACTGGATGATCTTAACTAATTTAGGATTACCGGTGATATAACCACCCGCCACCTTGTAGCGCTTAGTGCCATGAACGGCCGTGTTCCAGCCATGAGAGTAATCCCAACCGGTGACCTTAAAGATGTGGCCCTTCTTGTAGTGTTTGAGGCGTTGGGTCAGGTTGACGTCACGGTAAAGGTTGCGTCCCCCTCTAGCCTTCACATAGAAGACCGGCTTGGGCTTCGTTGCCGTCACATAACGCTTATTCCCCGTAATGAAGGTTCCGTTAGGCAACACATAGCGGGTAATGGCCCCATTCTTAACGCACTGCGTCACTGTCACCTTGGTCCCCTGCTTAATATGATGAAGGTATTGTGTAGGATAGTTAAACATCACGGTTGCATGCGTCCAAATTCCCTTTGGATTCGTGACATAGAGTGTTTTAACCTCCTGTTGCAAGAAGAGAGCGCCGACATACGCGGACTTTGCTGTGATGTACGTACCATCACTCAGCTTATACCGTGGATTACCAGCCCTGGAAGTGGCAGTCCCAACAACGGTGAAGACGGGCGCATAGATCCGCGGCTTCTTATCGTACTTTTGGATTCGCTCACTCTTCTTGAAATCAACGTTCTGGTAACGGTAGAACGTTTGCTTTCCGTAAACCTGAAAACTAGATCTCTCGGGTACTTCCTGAGGAGAAGTTGCCCCCGTGTTGCCAGTATTCTGATTGTTATTTTGATAATTTACCGTTAGTTTCCGTTCAGGCTGATCCGTAAAGGTCGCCGAGGTTATATCCGCTGTATACCCCGGAATCACCGGAAAAACATCCGTATCATCGACCGTCTCACCTGATATTCCTGTGATCGTACGGGCCGCAGGAACCTGAGCGCGGCCATCTGAACTCGTGTAGGTAATCATAATCTTGGCGTTATTTTTGATAAAAATATCGTCATCCGTTGCGGGATCGTTAACCGTCGGGACATTATACGTCGTTGAATTAATTCTAAATTTTTCAATTGCCTGATCCCGTAATTTCGTAAAATTAGCCGAATTAAACGTATAGCCCTCAAAAAAAGGGGTTATTTTCTTAAGTTGTTCTTCAGACACGTCAGAACCGTTGAGCTTCTTAAATTGCGCGATTGTCTTGTCGTCGCCCCAGATTCCATTCGTATAGTTCGAGTACAATTGTAGCTCGGCTCGGTCCTTCTCATACTGTGTTTTGCCTTCATTTCCAAGGCCTGACAATTGCGCATACATATCTTTAAATGTCGTCCCGGCCGGGAAGTTCGGTACTGACAGCGGCGTAAATGCCGATATATGAACTGGTTGATCCGTTTGAACAGGCGAAAAAAACGTAATATCTACTTCATCCGCCTGAGCCTTAGTCACATGAGTTGCATTAAACATGCCAAATCCTAAAATCAAGCCGCAGATGCTTAATAAAACGGGGACCACGAGTCTTTTCAAATTTTTCATTTTTCTCTCCTCACGAAAGCCCACTTTTAGCAGTTCAACCATTTACTGAGACGTTTAACACTAAACATAGGTCATGAACCCTGACTACTCGTATCAGAAACGACAAGTTTGACGACCTTTCCTTACACAAATTATAGTGGTGAGCGCTTACAACTGCAACCTATCTTTAAGTCCGCAATCTAACGTGTCCGGGTTCAAAACCATCCAGATTTCTCGACGTTAGACAAAACAAAAAGCGCTCAACTGGTCAAAAGACCAATTGAACGCTTTTTCCACAGCATTCGTCGAAACGAATGGATTTATCTCGGAATCCACATTCCCTCAAAATCAGACACGTCACAATACGGTGACATATGTGCCCTGCTGACAAATTCACCTAGCCGCTTGCGCGGACGCCCCTTGCAAGCAAGGAACGCGTGATTTCTCGACTCATCGCATACAGAGAATCATAGCACAGACTCTCTACCCATTCAACCCTTATTTTTTCTTAACGTCGGTTTCTTCGCGGTTAGTTTCCGCCGTTTGGAGCTTTTCAATCTGTAGGTTTAACCAATCGTGTAGGCTTTGGTCCGCTGTTTCCGCCTGATCGACGTAGGTATCGGCCGGCGCCAAGGCATCGATTCGCAAACCTGAGACATTGACATCAGCGGCCTCAATGACGGCGTAAACATTCAAGGGTTTCTCAACGTCGGTCGTCATGATCTTCCCGATAGTCTTGGTGTCTTGCAATGGCAGGTTAATCACACTAAGTTCTAAGCGGACCGAGACGTCCGTATCCGTCAGCGTCAGCGTTGCTTGGGCAAGCGCATCTGCCTGAATTTTTTCACGCATAAAGGCTGCTAGAGGCGCCATCACACCATCGGGATCAGCAAAGAATTTTGCTTGGGTTGTCTTTTGTTCGAAATGTTCTAAATTATCGGCTTCAACAGCCGCCATAAAATCATTCACGTTGCGTTTCATTTTAGCTTAACACCTCATTTATTATTTCTGGAACCGTCGCCGGTCTGCACGTTCGCGATCAGCTTTCCGTAACCGTAAGGCCAGGACCAACCAGTAAGCATTAGCTGCGATAACCGCTAAGCTCGCCAGCGCCATCCCCAGACGAACCACAATCGCCGCATGACCATACCACATCGTCAGGATAACCCCAATTGGGGCCAACGTATAGAGCGTCATAATCAGTCCCATCAGGTAGAACGATAGCCGCCAATTAAGCGCAGCCATCACGATTGGAATCGCGTAAAGGACCAGTGCCAGTAACGATGTCTGCCAGAATTCCGTCATCGAATTTGCCTGACCACCGCCTGTGACAAAGGATCGAGTCATTAAAAAGTTAATTACCCAAAACCCAAAAAGAGAAATGATGTCCCAAGCAATTACGTTACGATCTTTCATTTAGAATTAAACTCCTCAATATTAGTTAAGAATAAGAAAAAGGCGCCCTCAAACCGACGACGCCTTCAGTCAATTTATTCTATTCTAACGTATTCGCCCGATAAAATCAGTAGATCTCCCAAATCGGCTAGTTAATCGACTAAGAGGTCAATGATATCACTGGTATCGATGCCGTTAAAATACTGCTGTGTGTCAACACTGTTCAAAACGGCCGCAACATCCTGACGATCATACCGCACACCAGCTAATTTATCCGCTAATTCAGTCGCATCACCAGGGCCAAAGAAGTCCCCGAAGAACGTGATCTTTTCAATCTTCCCCGACGTGATCATCAAACGAGCATCAATCGTTCCAGCCGTGAAGTGTTGGCGTTTCTTGACCGTAAACTCTGGTGAATTGCCGTAGACCCAATCCCAGTTGGCATAGTAATCATTGAAAATTTTATCGATAGCGGTCTGTTCACTTTCCGCAATCTGAACCTCTTTGTCTGCGATCGCAGTAAGGTCATCAACATGGAACAGTTCCTTTAGCAAGGTGTCTCTAAATTCTGGTACGGTTAAGTTTTGGTATTGCGGTGCTAAGAATGGCTTCAGATTCGTCACTCGTGAGCGCACAGACTTGATGCCCTTAGACTTCATTTTATCTTCAGGAACATTCAAGGCGTGTGCAATCACGTCCTGGTCAACATCTAGCATCAACGTGCCGTGAGAGAAAGTTTTCCCGCTGTGAGAATACATCGCATTCCCCGAAAACTTCTTGCCATCGACTAAGATATCATTCCGGCCAGAAACTTCTGCGGTCGTGGCTCCCATAGCGTGAAGGGCGTCAACGATCGGTTGAACGAAAGACTTGAAGTCCCCGATCTCCTCACTATCGCTATCGACCACGAAGCTAAAGCATAAGTTGCCCAGGTCTTGGTACACGGCCCCACCCCCGGATAGCCGGCGAGTGACGGTAATCCCCTGCTCTTCAACATACTTTTGATTAATTTCTTCCAATGTATTTTGATTCCGACCAACGATGATGCAAGGACCTTCATAATAAAAGAGGACCAATGGTTCATCGAATTTTTTATTGTTCATTAAGTATTGTTCCGTTGCCAGATTCCGACGAATATCGTGTGACTTCATGGCATACCAGTACATAGACCTAAGACCCCTTTCAAATTACACAACCACCGGGGATAACCCGGCTACGCTAAATGATAGCACGCTATGAAAACGATTACAATTTACACGTATTCTATGGAAGAATCTAGTCATAAAATACGTTGTATTACGGCGCTAAACTTCTCAGAATGTGGTGTGCTGGCATGTCAGCCTACGATTCTCCCGTGGTGCATTTAGTTTGAACCTAACATTTGTGGGGGACCTGTTAGGTTGAAGACTTTGTCCTTTGAATTCAGACGGTCGAAACGTGCGATCACATAAAAAAAGTGCCAGACCGAAGTCTAGCACCAGCCGCGTCAAGGTTCACCCCTGGCGTTGAAAGTATGGCCATTAATGGTGGCCGTAGTCACCATCCCTTTACACCTCTCATTATAATCGCTTTAATAAAATAATTATAGAAAAATGCCTAGTCATTCTGGCCATTTACCAAGCGACGAAAGTAACCGTGACTGTTAAGGTCCTCCTTGAGATCGGTCATCGTGAATTGATGATAGAACTTTCGGTAGTCCTCATCAGCGAGGGTAAAGAGATCCGTCAAAGTTTGCGAGATGTTGGCCGAGATATCCGTATCATCAGTAGCTTGCGTTCCCTTGGAATCCCCCGTAATGAACCGTGCATAACTGATGGTTGGGGGAATCGTCAGGTCATAGAGTTCACCAACATTAATCTCATCAAGATTGCGCAGGAGCTGGTAACCGCCATTCTTCCCAACGGATCCTTCAATGTACCCCTGCTTATGGAGTACGGAGAGAATATTGCGGATCATCACCGCGTTCAATTGAAGTGACATTGCCAGTTCGCGGCTTGCAATCTTCCGGGGACGATTCTCATCCAGATAGAGCAAGCTATGAACTGCAACGGAAAAGTCTAATCTCATCGTCTAGCCATCGCTTTCAAAAAGTCTGTATTCGCATGTAACCAATACTGATATCATACCACAAAACCGCGGCATGGCGATGAGAAAGCAGTGGTCCCCTGAGAACTTTCTCATAGAGAATATACATGCATATTATTCTAACAAATTGTATAGATTGTGCCCTGAAATAGATGGTTAGACAAGCAAGTTGTCCAACTACCTGGTTTTAAGTTAAATTTTTTATCATTTTAACTATTGTCTGAGAAACTTGATACATCAGAGTTTGTGAGGTAATTATGAAGAAATCATGATTAAAATTATAAAATAAGGGTTGTAAATGAGAATTTGATTAATTATAATCAGAACCAATTATTGTTCGCTAGCAGATTGAATACGCAAGAACGTTTATTCATCAGGCTTAATCTACATAATGAGAGGTAGATTAGAACATTGGGGAGGGATTTCCGTGAAAACCGCATCAAACTTTCTAGATATTAAAGACGTCAGCACGGCTTTCAAGATTAACGGACACTACTACGACGCCATCTCCCACATTAACCTCCAAGTCCAACACGACGAAATTCTCGCCATCGTTGGTGAATCAGGATGTGGTAAGAGTACTTTAGCCACAACGATTATGGGCCTTCATGATCCTGCCGAAACCAAGATTTCCGGTTCCGTCGACTTTGAAGGAACCGACCTACTTGGCTTAGATGAAGATGGTTATAACCAATTCAGAGGTGCCAAGATTGGCATGATCTTCCAAGATCCCTTGTCAGCCTTGAATCCCCTCAAGCGCATTGAGGACCAAATTAGTGAGGTCATGGATTACCATACTTCCCTATCTAAGTCAGCTAAACATGACCGGGTCATTGAACTGCTCAATGAAGTTGGGATCGTTAATCCCGAACGAACGGCTCACCAATATCCCCACGAACTATCCGGTGGGATGCGGCAACGGGTCATCATTGCCATTGCTATTGCTTGTAAACCAGACTTAATCATTGCCGACGAACCCACAACGGCATTGGATGTCACGATTCAAGCCCAGATCTTGGATGTTCTCCGCGACATTCAACATGAAAACCACGCTGGTATCATCCTGATCACTCATGATTTAGGCGTTGTGGCCGAAACCGCCGACCGAGTTGCCGTCATGTATGCCGGTCAGATTGTCGAGCAAGGAACCGCGGAACAAATCTTCAATTCACCAAAACATCCTTACACCCGTTCCCTCTTGCGGTCGATGCCCCAACGGGACAACGAAAATGATGACCTCTACGTCATCCAGGGTAACGTGCCTTCCTTACAGAAGATGCCAAGTAAGGGTGATCGATTCGCACCACGGATCCCTTGGGTACCAGCCAGTGCCCACGAAGAACACCCGGAAATGCATGAAGTTGCACCGGGTCACGAAGTCCGTTGCACCTGCTACAAGGACTTTGAATTTCCAGACGAGAAGGGGAGCGTGATGGCATGAGCCTAATCGAAATCAAAGATCTTAAAGTTCACTACCCCATCCGTACTGGATTCTGGAACCGCATCACCGATTCCGTCCGGGCCGTCGATGGCATCACCTTCAATATTGAAGCCGGTGAAACCTACGGATTAGTAGGTGAATCTGGTTCCGGAAAGTCCACGACTGGCAAATCCGTCGTCGGTCTCGAAAAGGTCACCAGTGGGTCTATCCTCTATAAAGGACAAGACATCACTAAGGCTGATAACCGTCGCAAGTTGGACTACAACCGCGACGTCCAAATGATTTTCCAAGATTCCCTGTCGAGTCTAAACCCCCGGAAGCGGATCGAAGACATCATCGCCGAACCCCTCCGAAACTTCGAACACCTCAGCAAAGATGATGAGAAGCTGCGTGTCTTACAACTCCTCGACATCGTCGGACTGGATGCAGATGCCTTATACAAGTATCCTCACCAATTCTCCGGTGGCCAGCGACAACGGATTGGCGTCGCCCGTGCGGTGGCCACCAACCCGAAGCTCATCATTGCCGATGAACCCGTCTCTGCATTGGACCTCTCCGTTCAAGCACAAGTCTTGAACTTTATGAAGAAGATTCAACGTGAATTTGGGATTTCCTACCTGTTCATCTCTCATGACTTAGGGGTTGTGCGGCACATGTGTAACAACATTGCCATCATGAACCGGGGTCGATTAGTCGAGATTGGAACCCGTGACGACATCTACAATCACCCGTTACATATCTACACCAAGCGGCTTCTGGCAGCAATTCCCGAAACCAACGTCAACCAACGTGAAGCCCACAGAGCCTCCCGTTTGGCCGTTGAAAAGGTCTACCAAGAACAACAAAGCAAGTACTACGACGATGACGGCGAGGCCTACCCACTGGTCCAGATTACGAAGACCCACGCGGTAGCCTTGCCACAAGCTCTGGCTCAGCAACTTGCCACCCAGGAAGGAGAGGTGCAGGCCTAATGTGGAAAACGATTCTCCGACGTTTCTTAATCATGATTCCTGAAGTCATTATTCTCAGTCTGCTGGTCTTCCTCCTGGCTAAGGCGATGCCCGGTGACCCATTTACCGGTTCGATTAACCCTAAGGCTGACCCCCAGCAAATCAAGCATTTAATGCGCATCAATGGGTTGTACGACCCTTGGTATCAACAATATTGGAACTGGGTTGTTCACTTGTTCCATGGGAACTTAGGAAACAGCTACCAGTATCAAGAACCTGTAACGCGGCTGATTGAAGGCCGGGCCGGGAACACGCTCTGGTTGGCACTGTTCACGATGATTCTGACCTACATCTTTGCCCTCCCAATGGGGGTCTTCGCGGGTCGGCACGAAGGTAAGTTACCCGATACCATTATCCGGGTCTACACCTACGTGACCTACTGTATTCCGTTCTTCGTTATCCTGGTTATCGGGATTTGGATCTTCGGTTACGTTTTGGGGTGGTTCCCAACGACCGGGTCAATATCCTCGGACGCTACCGGATGGCTCCATACCGTCGGGTCGCGTTTCTACCATATCTTGTTACCGGGTCTCCTAGGGGCGCTGTTCGGTACCGTCAACATTGTTCAGTACCTGCGTTCCGAAGTTATCGACGCCAAGCATTCAGACTACGTCAGAACGGCGCGGTCCAAAGGGGTGCCGAACCGAGACATTTACTTACACCATATCTTCAGAAACTCACTCTTACCAATTGCCGCCTTTGCCGGCTACTCCATCACTGGGCTGTTGAACGGATCAATCTTTACCGAAACGGTCTTCTCTTACCCCGGGATGGGCCTGCTGTTCGTGAACTCGATCAGCTACCGGGACTACACGGTTATCACCGCTCTAGTCCTCATTTATGGGATTTTAAACTTACTGGGAACCCTGCTCTCCGATATCATCCTGAGCATCGTCGACCCACGAATTCGGATTGAATAAAGGAGGCTAAACAGAATGGCAGAAAACTTCGAACAACATTCAGATATTTCCGCAGCTGATTTGGCCCGCCTATCGCAGGAGGCTCAGGCGGAAGCCACGCCATCGACGGCCAAAATCATCTGGAGTGAATTTAAAGCGGATCGTCCCGCCATGGTCGCCCTCTTCATCATCGTGGGCTTCATTGCCTTCGTCATGGTGGGTGCCCTATTTATCAACACACCTAAGATGATGGAAACCAATATCATGGCGTACTTCAACCAGCCGTTCACCCCTGAATTCTGGCTCGGTGCCGATTCAGGTGGCCGTTCCGTAGCCAAGCAACTGATCGTCGGATCGCGTAACTCCATCGGGATTGCGATTGGCTTGACCATTGTGTCTTCCACCTTCGGGATCTGTTGGGGACTCATCTCCGGTTACTTCAATGGCTATATCGACTGGGGAATGCAACGGGTTTATGACTTCATGATGATGTTACCCATGACCATGATGATTATCGTTCTGGTAACCATCATCCCACACTACAACTCCGTGACCTTAACGTTCATCTTCTCCATCTTCTATTGGGAAGGAACGTCACGGTTGATTCGGTCCAGAACCTTGGCCGAGTCAGAGAAGGATTATGTGGCCGCTTCCCGGACTTCTGGAACCAGCCACTGGAAGATTATCTTCAGAGAAATTATGCCTAACATTTCTTCTCTGATCATCGTCGACTGTACCCTGTCCTTCGCCGAAAACATCGGGGTTGAAACCGGGCTGTCTTACCTGGGCTTCGGGCTACCAAGCCAGACGCCTTCACTCGGGACCATGATTTCTAATGCCAATGACCCCAATAACATCACGCAATACTGGTGGACTTGGTTGCCAGCCGCACTGGAAATCATCATTCTTTGTTTAGCGATTAGCTATGTCGGCCAAGTTCTGCGGCGCGCTGCGGATGCTTCGCAACGCCAAGGAGCTGCCGATTAATCACCCACTTTCATTTGAGGAGATGGTGCCACCCTTCATCTGCGTCAGTCGTCACATTGGGTCTACAACCGATCCTGAGGAGAATCGGTTGGCTTATAACTTGAGGATTTTATACAAGGGGGAAACATAGTATGGATAAGAAAAAGCTCGCATTGTCTGCCGTGGCTGTTCTTGCAACACTCAGCCTTGCAGCATGTTCCAGCAAAAGTTCATCCAGTTCCAACTCTGGAACTAGTGGCGCTTCCGTAAAAATGTCCGCTTCATATAAGAACACGAAAGCCACTGATAAGTCCGCGACGAAGAACAGTACATTAAAGCTCGCAGAACCTAACGACTCACCATTCCAAGGGATCGCCGATCCCGTCTTATCGACCAACGCCGAAGATGCCGATGTCTTCTCACCAGGTGGGGAAACGCCGGGTAACATCAACGGATTATTCCGCACTGACGGTAACTTCAAGATCATCAATGGTGGGCTTGCCAACCAGAAGATTGACCGTAAAGCCAAGACAGTGACGATCACCTTACGTAAAGACGCTAAGTGGTCAAACGGTGACAAGGTAACTGCTAAGGATATCGAGTATCCATACGAAGTCATTGCCAATAAGAACACGACTTCCCAACAGTACTCTGCTGACTACAACGCTATTAAAGGGATGGCTGAATACCACACCGGTAGTGCCAAGACCATCTCTGGGATCACCTTCCCCGACGGCCAAACTGGTCGGACGGCGGTTATCCATTTGACGAAGGTTACGCCATCCATGCAATATTCTGGTAACTCCTTCATTTGGGGTTCTGTAGAACCTTACGAGTACATCAAGAACGTGCCAATCGCCAAGTTAGCTTCATCCAAGCAAATCCGTAAGGCACCCCTCTTCACTGGTCCTTACCAATTGGATAAAGTGGTTGAAGGTGAATCCACGACTTGGTCACCAAACAAGTACTACTATGGCAAGACACCACAAATCAAGCACATCAGCATCAACGTGGTTTCTTCCAATAACATTGACAAGGCTATCCAATCCAACAAGTACGACTTCACTGTTCCTAACAGTGTCATGCGTGGGACTGACTACAAGCAGATCAAGAACACCAAGAACTACCAGATGGTCGGACAACCTGCCCTCTCCTATGGTTACTTCGGCTTCAACGTCGGTCACTACGACACTAAGACTCAAAAGAACGTGATGGATAAGAACAGCAAGATGAACAACAAGAGCTTACGTCAAGCCATGATGTACGCCTTGAACCTCGATGCCGTCAACAAGAAGTTCGGGAATGGGATCACTTGGCGTGGGAACACGTTGATTCCACCAATCTTCAAGAAGTACTGGGATTCTTCAGCCAAAGGTTACCCTCTGAACATCAAGAAGGCTAACCAATTACTGGATAAGGCCGGTTACAAGAAGCGTAATGGTAGCAAGTGGCGTTCAGATCCTAAGGGTAAGCCATTAACCATTAACTTTGGGGCTATGACTGGAACTTCAGCGCAAGCTGCTGAATACCAAGACTACCTGCAACAATGGCGTAAGGTGGGCTTGAATGCCAAGTTGGCAACGGGTAAGACAATGGAAATGAACAGTTTCTACTCTACTATTCAAAAGCCACAACAAAATACGGTCGACGTTTACGCTGCCGCATGGAGCTTGTCATCTGAACCAACGCCTACACAAATCTATGGTGAAGATGCCACTTACAACATGGGTCACTTCGCAACGAAGAAGAACACGCAACTCATGAATGACATGAACAATGACAAGGCCTGGAACGAATCATACAGAATCAAGGCCTTCAAGGATTGGCAGAACTACATGAACGAACAAGCCGCCGTTGTTCCTGATAACTTCAGTTACAACTGGGCCCCAGTTAACAAGCGGGTTAAGGGCTTTGACATGGGTGCTGCTAACCAGAACTTCTGGACGAACTTATCCTTGACCTCATCAAGTCTTAAGTAAATCGAAGATGTTTCGGTTCATGAACCATGACGATTACCGTCGAATCCAGAGAGATTCGGCGGTTTTTGTTTGTCTAAAGTCGCTGCAGAATCCATGAGAAAATGAACTGAGGTCGATGATCATGCAAAATAACTGCTTAATTTGTCAGCGCATTGCCCTGATTAAAGCGCATAAGAACCCTTATTTTGTGAAAGAATTAGCCACGGGTTACGTGGTTTTAGCGGATACGCAATACTTTCGGGGGTATACCTTGTTTCTAGCCAAAGAACATGTCACCGAGCTTCATTTAATGCCCCCCACACTTAAGGACCAGTTCCTAAAAGAGATGAGCTGGGTCTCAGAAGCCTGTTCTATCGCATTTAGAGCCGACAAGATGAATATTGAAATGCTAGGAAATGGTGATTCCCATGCCCACTGGCATATTTTGCCGAGACATCATGGTGACACGCCACAACCTGGGCCTATCTGGTGGGTTGATCCTGCTATTATGTATGCGGATGATACCACCCCTGCCCCTAACGACTTGCTAGAAATGAAGATTAACCTTAATCACGCCATTGATGAGGTTCTCAAGAAATACTCTCGTTAGAAAAGCGGACAACGTCAAGAAAACCACTAACATCAGTCACCCAAGCCTTGGTTAAAATGAAATGAGTCACAGATGGTCTTACGCAACTTTTGTTATAATTTTTTCAAACTAAGGGCACCCCCTAGTTCCAGCGTTTTCATCCCTTTTCATACGGGTTTCTCGGAATTAATTACTTACACTCTGCGAAATTAATGATATAGTATAGGTAAAGTTTTAACATGACTCGTGAAGGGGTGGCATTCCATATGTTACAACAATACAAGAACATTCTGGTTCCCGTTGACGGTTCCAAAGCAACCCAACCAGTCTTAGAAAAGGCAATTGAAGTCGCTAAACGCAACCAAACCCATCTTGATATCTTAAATGTCCTTGAAGTTAACCAATTCAGCGACACTTATGGTGGTGCTGTGAGTGGTGACGTCATTTACAAGCTTTCTGAGGACGTTCAGGAACGGCTTGATGGCTTGAAGCAACAAGCTATCAACGCCGGTGTGACTGACGTCAGTATCCACGTTCGTTTCGGTAATCCTAAGCCGGTTATCGCACGAGAGTTCCCAGCGGACCACGGTTCCGAATTGATTGTCATTGGGTCAACTGGATTGACCGCCGTTGAACGTTTAATGGTTGGTTCTGTAACCAACTATGTTAGCCGTTCTGCCATCTGCGACGTCTTAATCGTTAAGCCAACTAAACTTAAATAAACAACTCATCCTACACCTTCATGGTGTGGGATTTTTTTGTGGTCATTTACAATAATCGCCCTCTGAACAGGATCATTAAATAGGACTATAATAACTTACTGTAGATAACAATCTATGGCCCGAATCGGAGCGGGTCCGTCTCATTATTTCTAGGAAAAGTCATCCCTCGTGATGACAGGAGGAGTTAACTATGAACAACCTACTTAGGGGGTCTCTGGCCCTGGCGATTGGTCTTATCGGTCTAACCGGCAGTCTGACCACGGCCCAAGCGGCTACCAAATCACCATACTTGGATGTCACCCATTCGATGGTCCGCTACGTTCAGCTCAAGAAGAACCTTTACATCGGCGCTCAGAAAAAGTCGGGGAAGACTTTCAAACGCGTTCAGAGTAAGAAGGGAACCATTGTTGAGATTGGCGGAATGGGTTACCACAGAAAGCATCAAACTGGTTACTGGATCGTCAATGCTGACTTTACCAACGTCCCCAATCACTATAATCGCATCAAGAACCTGAGGTATAGCCAGCATGTTTCCATCCCGCTTAAAAAGTCTGATTTTAAAATTGTCAACCTGGGAGCCAACCCAATCCTGTATCAGGCCGGTACCGGGTTCAAGCCTGTGCCGAATAGCACGATATTTACCTCACCAGCCGCTTTCTACTTAACATTGGACCACTATGTTCAATACTACAGTGCGGCTAAAATGAAGAAACTGACGCCCGGTGGCGCCGACGAATCTGTCTCAGGATTCGACGTTTGGAAGCCATCGCACTCAGTCAAGGCCTATAAAGTGACCACTCAAGGCCGAACAACGCGAGTCTACACCCATCGAGCCATCAAGGGATTGCCTAACAAGCGCCTTGCTCACAACAACTATCGCTTGACCATCAAGGATTTGAATCGTCACACCGGCCGGGGCTTCTTCCCATTTGAAGACGGCTACTACGCATCTGCCGACTGGTCAAACTACAAGGTCAACGGCAACCCGTTCTTCTCTGGTTTTACCGATCTGTCCTATGACTAATTCGTTCCGTGGTTCAGAACCGGCAACACTTGTCTTTGCTTTGGATTACTGTTAATTATCATAAAACACAAACGATCAGTCCCCCCTGTTAAACAACACGGCGTGTGACTGATCGTTTTTTTGGCCCCTCTTTTGACTCTCAAATGGTATGATGGTTGGTAATTAAGTAGGCTTGCCTTCCTTGATGGCACCTATCATCAACGTTTAAAATACGCAACTCAAGAAAGAGATGATGGCCTTGCACTGGACCTATACACGCACTCTCCCCCCAACTCAAATAGTCCGTTCTCTGCGCGATCAGCTGACGGCCTGGTTACTGCCGAGTCACCTGGTACATGATCTACGCATTAATCAACGGGTCCTCGTCAATGGCAGTTACCGATCGATGAACCAACTCATCACGCCCGGCGACATTGTTCAAATGACCTTTGTCCCCGATGACTTTAAAGAACCCTTTCCGGAGGTCGACCCTGACAGTGCCGCCACCGTGGCCGTCATTTATGAAACGGCGGATCTCATTATTGTCAACAAGACTCGGGGCAGTAAGACTCATCCTAATCAACCCGGCGAACGGGGGACAACTCTGAATCACGTCGCTGCTTATCTGGGAGACGAGCAGCCTGGGCCTTATATTCTGAGCCGACTAGACCAGGAGACTACCGGCGCCTTGATGATGACCAAGACCCCTGCCGTCGTCCCTATCATGGTCCGCAACATTGCCGAAAAACGGGTTCAGCGCACCTATTTAGCCTGGGTCGCTGGTCACCTTTCTGGGAAAGGCACGTTTGACGCGCCCATCGGCAGAGACCCCCAGGATCGCCGTAAGCGTCAAGTTAATGGCGTCCATCCACAGAGAGCCGTCACCCATTACGCCGTCTTAGACGAGCAACCAGGGGCCACTCTGGTCAAATTACAGCTAGAGACCGGCCGAACTCACCAGCTTCGCGTTCACTTGGCGGCCAGTGGTCATCCCTTGATCGGCGATCCCCTCTACGGTGTGACGTCTAAGACGCGCCTACGACTCCACTGTTGGCAGTTAACCTTTCCCACTCCCTTTGCCACCGATAACCAATTAACGACCATAACAGCCCCTGTGCCTAGCGATTTTGATGTGCTCAACTGAACTTATCAATAAGTCAGCATAATCGTCAAATTTCTTACGATAGAGACGATTGCCACTGTTAACCACTGAAATCAGTTATACTCTAGGCAGTTGGTATCACTAGGGGGGATTCGATGCGCTGGCAACAAAAGAGTGCCCTGATTATCCTTACGGGACTGTTAGCCATCTTATTAATCTGGGGAATCTTCAATCTTCTTCGATAATCACCATTAATAGACCAGCTCAATAACCCCCAAATACGGGTTATCGAGCTGGTCTTCTATTACTTTAGAAATAACAAGGTTTTCTAGACGTCACCGGGTGCCCTTGTTAAGGGCCTCCTCCGGATAGTTTTTACCGGATTCACAAGCATCGTCCATTAATAAGCGGGAAGTTTGCCTATTCAGCAAACTTCCCGCTTATTTGGTCTAATCTGATTCTGGTTTTACCGATGTTCCCCACCAATGAGGCATCAGCTCACCCAGGGTTAAGGTCTCTCGTTTTGCATAATCCACCATTATTTGCATCTCTTGATTGGCTTGGTTATATTGCATGAAAGCCTCACGACAGGCGCCACAAGGCATACCGCCATTACCTTTGGGTGGCGTATCTCGAAAGGCAATCAGTCGCTGCACCTCGGTTTCACCACTATCCATATACATTTGAAGTAGGGCAACCCGTTCCGCACAGAGGTTCAAGACGCCAGACAATGCTTCGACACAGTATCCAGTATAGATTTTCCCGGATTTGCTTTGTAGCGCACAGACCACGTTGTGCGTATAGATAAACTCATTCACCGCCGTGGGATGATAGTATGGCTTGGCAGCTTGATACAGGTCTTCCCAGATAGCCATCTTCACTCACCGTTCTTTCTTCAGTCATCATTAGCAATCTTAACAACACCATAGACCGTCAGCGCTAAGACACCTTCGTCGCACAGGCTCTCAACCTAAACGTCCACATCAATTAAAATGATCGTCTGGACTAAAAACACCTAGCTTTGCCTTTCGCTGGGGATCAAAAAAACCGGAGTAACCACGCTCCGGCTCCCAGTTAGTAGCTTTGAGTCGCAACGTTTTCACCGTTTGTAGTCAGGAAATCGCTGTTCTCTCAGACTTGCTAGACCTCAATATGTAATCTTTATTGAGCAACTCTACCCAATTAGGTTGGGAACCTAATCGAGCCATTAAAGTAACTCTCATCATGACGGTAAGGGCCACTTCACAAAGTTGAGAATCCGTAAAACTTCCTCATTTTACGACTTCCCTGAAGGATTGATTGGTATTACATTCATTAAGTATAGCAGACGGGACTATAATTGCAAGCGTTTTCAGGAATGAAACGATAACTGTTTTCTGGTGAAACCCACCAACCTGTTGACCCGACTTTGTGAATGGCTCAAGCCTTGGGCTATCCTTTGGGTAAGGCCACCGTCAATTGTCCCCAATGCCGCTTTAGCTTCAAGGTGCTCGTCGCATTCGTTGGTACAACTCGCTGCAAACGCGACAAATCTAACTCCGCCTGAGCGCTTTGAACATGGGCCTGGCCGCCAACTTGAGCATCATCCGGGACAGGAAAGGTTACTTTGAAACGAATCATTTGTGCTGTCTCTTCCAAGTCCAGTGTCACCACGGCTGGCGTCAGATGCTTCACCCCTTCAAACAGTGGGGGCAGTGTCCGGTTCAATAACGTCCCTACCAGTTTAAGGGTCGTAATGGTCGCCGTCAACGGCTCTGGAACCTTGATAAACAGCTGAACACCGGCCTCCTGCGCCACCAAATAGTTATGGTAAACGTCGAAGCGCAAGCCATCACCAGGAATATTGGTCAGATCATCAATCGTCAATTCCGCCGCATCACTGGTCTCCCAGCCCGAACGAATGTCGATATAGAGTTGCCGAAATCCCTCGTAATCTTGATCCTCGAGATAACCTCCTAATCCCAACAACATGTTTTGGTAGTCGTGGCTGAACTTGCGAATAGCCGCCATTTGCCGGTTTAGCTCATGCGTATACTGTTCACGAAATTCCTGTTGTTGGCGTTGTAACTGCGTGTGTTCCTCTTGTAAATGGGTCAGCATCAACATATAAGTACTTAAAGAGAGACCAATCAGTAGTGTCCCCGCCACCCCCGTCAAGAAGATCAGATAGTGGTCAGAATCGGCCAATTCTTGCAGGGAGTACTCGAAGAGAATGTACACCAGCGCAATCCCGGTCATAAAGATCAAGAAGAGATACTCCATGGACCGGCCCAATGTGGCCTGAATGAGGTTTTCCATTGGCGCTCGCGTCAACCATAACCCCATCGCCAGCAGGGTAAACAAGACAGCATCGATCGTCATTTCCGTTAACGTCCCCCACCAACTGGTCGCAAAACTCAGGCTAGTGAGCCAGATGATACCATTCAACACCACCATATCGACGAATTCCGTCAAGAGGTACGCCATAATGGTCACGTCAATAAAGGCGGGTAAATACTGCCACTGTTTGTCCTTGCCGAGAAGGGCCACCTCGATAACTAGCATGACCACCACCGCCAGTGCCCCTAGTAATGAACTCCGCGCGGTGAAAGGGTTGACGATATCCAGGAAGGTAAAGCCAACGGCCATCCCCGCACAGTAGGTGAGAAAATGTTTCTGCCGGAGTTCTGGAAACCAGTAGTATTGAAAATAGATAAACCAAAAAATTAGCATGAAGTCTGCGACCGCAAAGCTCCAGATGCTCACTGTAATCATGTGCTCACCTCCCTGGCTTGGTTAAAATCACGGTAAAGTACAACATGCCGCGTTTCAAGGCCACCTGTAGGGCAGCGTTCTCGGTTCGATCAATCAATTCCTTCACGGTGCTGAGCCCCTGTCCGTGGCCATTCCCCTTGGTGGTGTAGCCGGCCTTCAGAAAATGGTTAATCTTCGGCGGATTAGTCGTTGAGACCGGATTAGCCACCGTGATTTCATAGGAACTCGGGTACACCAGAAAAGCACAGTGAATGTCGGAACGATCGCCCACAACTGGTGCTTCAATCGCGTTATCCAATAGAATCCCCACAATCCGTAACAAATCCATACTGGTCATAGGAAGACTGACGATGGCCTCTGGAATCTCCAGATGAAGGTCTCGGCCTTGATTCTGAGCCGCCAGAATTTTCTGAAACAACAGACTTTTTAAGGCAGGGTCCCCGAGTTGCTGAAGGCCATCTGCCTCCAGCCCGGCCAAGTGACTCGTGGCTTGCCAGCGATTGTTGAGAGTCTCGTAATATGCCGCCAGACCGTCATAATCCTCGGCATCCAAATAATCTCCAAGTTGAAGCATCTGTTTCTGATAGGTTTGCTTAAACTGACGAATGGCCTGGACCTGATCGGAGATTCGCCGGTCATAACGCGTCCGCAATAGCGTTTTTTGATACTTCGCCCGCATACGTTGCCGGGAGAAAAAACTCTGAAGAAAGCCAAAGAGACTCGCCGAGATCAGGAGTACCATCACCAATTCAATGCTGAGGGAAAACGTCAGCATGGCATGTGAAATTTTCAGGTGGTGAATGATGAGCGACGACATCTCCGCCAGCACCGTGAGGCTGGCTAGCATGGCCATAACCGTCCACTGTTCCTTACGACTCAACGCTAATTTGGTCAGGTTCCCAGGCTGAATGTGCATTCCTGAAACGGCTAATGAGATCAGGGTATAGATCACCAGCTGAAAAAGTAGCCGACCCGCGATGGTTGGTGCCGCGTCCGCAACGCCTAGGCCCCAAAGCTCTACCGTTACTTGTCGGGCCACATCGTTAATCAAGACCACCACTAAGAAGATCACAATAGTGGCATTGACAAAAATCAACGCCAAATGTCGCCGGTGCCGAATCAAATAGACTAAGGCACTGATCGGCGGAATAAAGAGACTCCACGGCTCCCCAATAAAGGCTGGGATCAGGGCCCAGCCTACCCATTTCAGAGGTAGTTTCCAATTTTGGGGCCGGATAAGCCCGATCCACGTCGTGAGAAACCACTGCATGGTCATTGCCAACACGAAATTTGTCCAAAATTGACGTCCAAAGACTTGTAGTACGGCGTCCATCACTGCACCCTCTTAAGATTTTAAATGCTTCTGTACCAACGTTTTCACCTCGTGAAAGCGACGAGTCGCGACGTCTGTCTCATCCCCATTAGGAAAAATCAATCGGCGGTTCTCTGAATCAATCCCACTGACATTGTCGAGATTCACCAGAAAACTCTTGTCAGTTCGGTAAAGATCCGGATACTGGTCAGCAATGTCCTTTAGAAATCCTGGAAACTCCACTAACTGATTGGCCGCGTGTACGGTCACTTTGTGGGGAGTCTCCGCAGTAGCCACAAAGTACACATCGCCCATGGGTAAGCTAAAACTTCGGCCAGCAATGCTATAACTAAAGAGATTTTCGGTATTTCCGAGATAATTCGTGTAGCGCTGATAACCGTAGTCGATGTTCTCACGGAGCTTCTGGTCAATCTGAGTGCGTCCCAAATCCTTGACGACAAAGTCCATCGGTTCTACTTTCCGTTCAAAGGTAAGTAGCGCCATTTCGGAATGTGTGGTGACAAAAACAATTTCAGCAAAACCTAGAAGTTTTCTAATGGCAATCGCCGTCTCCAGACCACTCGTCTTCTCTGCAGGAAATTCAATATCAAGAAAGAACAAGGCATACGCCGGCGGATCCGCTTTCAGTGTGTTTAAGAGTTCCTGCGGGCTGGGCGTGGCGAGATTAACGACCATGTCATACTCATTAATCATGATGTAACGTTTAATCACGTCGCTGTAGTGCTGTAATTGTTCCGGATTATCTTCACACAAATACACAGCTAACACCATCTCACACCCTTTCAACTAAACCGGCACTGTATCTATCACCCACTAATATATATTGAATCGCGATGACTTGCAATCGTTTTACTCATGCAAAAAAGGAACCATCCCCTCTGATGGTCCCCATTCCGCATGGATTATTTAATTTGGTGCTGGCCAAATTAGCACTCCCCCAAGTTCTAATTAAGTCATCAGATACTGCTATATACTTACTCTTCAGTCACTGCTGAAAGTCTTGTTACTAGCCATCCTAAGCATCTGACAAAGATTGCGTTCTACCAAGCCGCCATGTCATTAGATAATCTTAAATACGACCCAATCAATATCCCCCAAATATCGTGTTAATCACGCATACTTTAATTGATTGATTCGCGAAATCAGTTTCCGTAAAACTGACCCCTTCCAACTGTTATCACTTTACCATGTTCTTAACTTATCAGCCGTTAAATAGCAAAAACGTCAATATTTGCACGTTAATGCCCCCGAAATCAGCACAATTTAATTGTGTCGTAGCGAATAAGTCACGTACCCACCCAAGATTAAGGGACCCACGAAGGCAACTACAATGTCGATTACCCCCCGCCAGTACCACTTCAAAGCGGTCTTGGGTGCTGCGGCCAACCGCGGTTCGCGCTGGGACTTGCCCATCTTTTCATAGATCGAAGCCGTCTCATCGGCTGACTGACGCCGGCGTTTACGTTTACGCCGAATCGTCGGGGCCTTGACGTCACGGTTATCTTCTAAAATTACCCACTTGGCAAATGGAAAACATAACCAACTAACTAAAAAATACCAGTCAGCGCCGGTGATACCCGGCATCAGCCGCCACTGGGCATAGTTCAAATGCCCAAGAAGGGCAATGATGAGGACGATGACCAAGCCAACCCCGGCTTGACGTAACCAGTATGATCCCTTAATTTTCATAGCTATCCACCTTTCCTTTTCCGGTAAAACTGTTATAGACTAGAATTAAATGTATGTAATGAGGTGTTCTATTATGGCAGATTCACGAGACTTCAATCCCATCACTGCAGCGGGTTATCATCACATCGAAGACGAAATCGCCGCCTTACAGGCGGACCGGCCAACTAAGATTGCGGCCTTAGCGGAGGCTCGTGCTCACGGTGACCTCTCTGAAAATGCAGACTACTCAGCCGCTAAACGCGATCTACGGCATCTGGAGAGTCGCCTACGTTTTTTGAACAAACAACTCCAGTACGCTCGTGTCGTCACTCCCAGTGCGGACCCCACCGTAGAGCTGGGAAAATGGGTCACCCTGCGCTTCGTTGATGATGAAGCACTGGAAACCTACCAACTCGTTGGCACGGCTGAAGCCGATCTCGATGCGGGTAAAATTACCCGCATCTCACCACTGGGCAAAGCACTCATGGGGCATCAAGCCAATGATACCGTCACGGTTCATGCCCCCAATGGTTCTTATCAGGTAATCCTACTCACAGTCGGCCTTAACCCACCAGAACAATAGATCCAGTATACCATGAAAAAAAGACCAGTCGTGGTCGGTTTTTCCTTAAAATTCTGAACAACAAAGAGAGCTACCAGACGGGTCACACCCGTTCTAGTAGCTCTTTTCATTTTCCCAATGCTCTCAATGTCTGTGTCTTCTATTCCGTAACAGGAATACCTGTGGCATCGTAGAAGTTCTTGGTCATTTCGTTCCAGGAATCTTCGATGTTGTCTTCCAAACCAAAGAGTCCGCTCCGACCGATAATGTAAATGTCAGGATCGGCATCGTGAATTCGCTTGAAGGACTTCCGGTTAGAGGAACCATCCATTTCGATTTCGTAGCCGTAACCATTTTCAGCCCGCAACTGACGAAGTTGCTTAATCTTTTCCAAAGCAGAAGCCACAAACTTTTGGCCAGCAAAACCAGGATCGACTGTCATAATGGTGATTTTGTCGACATCAGCGATATAAGGCAGGATCTCAGAAATCTGAGTTTCTGGATTCAAGACGACCCCGGCCTTTAAACCAGCCCGGTGAATCTTGTCGATCATCCGGAAGGCGATCCCATTAGCCCGTTCGGCTGGGAAGCAAATCACTTCACAATTAACCTTAATGAGTTCATCAACCCAAAAGGCGGGGTCTTCAACCATTAAGTGTGCGGAAATAGGGGTATCTGAAACGGTTCTAACCTGTTCGATAAACCAAGGTGACAGCGTCAGATTGGGCACAAACTTACCGTCCATAATGTCCACGTGGAAGGAATCAACCTTGTCACTCAAGAAACTAATTTCTTCATTGAAATTCTTTAGATTCATCGTCATCAATGATGGTGCAAACTTTACGTTCAATTCAATTACCCTCCTATGAAATCTGAATGTCGTCCATATTCAATTCAGCTTCGCTACTGGTATCTTCTTCCTCTTCTTTTTCATCAACGGGAACTGGCTTCTTCAAAAGAGCCAGTGCTGTCCCAGTGACAAGGATGTTCGCAACTAATCCGATAATGAAGCCCATTGGCTTAGTCATCGTTGGAATAGCTAACAAACCACCGAATGGCACTTTACTGTTAGCACTGAAGTACATTGAGATAGCCCCACCGACGGCACCACCGATACCAGTGGCAACCACACAGCGAACAATATCATTTAAGACAATCGGCAGAACCCCTTCAACAATTTCGAAGATCCCCATTGGAAAGGCAGTCTTGATAGTCTCAACTTCAACCTTATTGTAAATATTCTTGCGGAACAGCTTGCCAATGAAGTAGGCAGCCGTGAAGCCTAATGGTGTTGCCATATTAACCAGGATTAACGCCGTAATGGGTTCGTTAACACCGGAGGCTTGCATCGTCAGGACAAAGGCAAAAACCGTCTTGTTAATTGGGCCACCATAATCAACACTGGCTAAGACCCCAATCATTAAGCCATAGAACAGCTTGGACGTGTTGTTTAACGTCCCTAAGTAATGCGTCAACCAAGTCGTGAACCAACCAATTGGTCCCCCGATAATGTAAATCATAATCAGACAGCCAATGAATGACGCTAAGAAGGGCACAATCAGCATTGGCATTAACCCGTTGGCCCAGGTAGGTAACTTGACATACTTTAAAATGGCTAAAACTAACCAACCGGCAATAAACCCACCGATTAACCCACCGATAAATCCGGCACCAATCTGTTGTGCAGCTAAACCAATCACTAGACCTGGAGCAATCCCTGGCTTGTCAGCGATTGAGAAGGCGATCCCGGTAGAAATGATCATCGGTAAGATGCCTAAGCCGGCACCACCCATCGTTGACAAAGCATCCCAAAATGAGAAGGACTTCGTCAAGTCAGCAGAGGAACTCCCACCGAATGCCATCCCAATGGCAATCATGAACCCAGCACCACAAACCACTGGGATTAAATATGAAATCGCCGTCAATAAATGATTCTTCAACCGTAACTTTTTGAATGCGCTTTTCATCATCTATACCTTCTTCTTTTTAAGCGTTTTGACGTTGCTTAATAACTTGGGCAGCCTTTTCCATCAATTTATTAGGTGACTTAATGGCAATATCGGTAGGAACCGTCATCTTCGTAATCTTGTCGAATCGTTCCATTCCCTTGATCTTGACATCGATAGCCAAGATAGCAATGTCAGCATCGGCAATGTCTTCTGGCGTTAATTCATTTTGTGTCCCGATAGTGCCTTGGGTTTCCAAGTGAATGTCGTAGCCCGCCTTCTCAGCGGCCTTTTCGAGTTTTTCTTGCGCAATATAAGTGTGCGCGATACCAACAGTACAAGCACAAACACCAACAATTTTCATGATTAAATCCTCCTATTTATTCAAATGCAACAATGACTTCGTCAACACTCTGAGCAGCCTTCAAGCTCTCAAGAACGTCATCGTCCCCGAGTTTCTTAGCAAACTCAGACAACATCTTGAGATGATCTTGCGCGCCTTCCGTTGAATCCGTGACAGCGAATAAGATAACGATAGAAATCTTTTCGTCATCCAAGCTTTCCCATTCAACGGGCGTCGTCAGAGTGGCGATGGCGACGGCGGGTTCCGAAACACTCACGCTACGACCATGAGGGATGGAAACGCCATTCCCAATACCGGTCACGCCTTCGGATTCGCGGACGTAAACGTCCTTCAAGAACCCGGCTTCGTCACTCACCTTGCCCGCTAAGGCCAGTTGGTGAATCAATTCCTTTAAAACTTCATCTTTACTTTTTGCCGAACTGTTAACGACAATTGCATTAGGATCTAACGCTTCCTCTACTACGGTCATAGTTTCTCTCCCTCTCAAATCTCTATGGTATTTGCCGCCGTTGGTTCCCCTTCAAACAGGGAATCTGCAACGTCACTGTCCGCCAACTGGCGAACAAAATCAGTAATTCTTAGTAATTGATCCTGTCGCGCATCCTTTGCCAGTAACAACATCACAAGTCCCACAACCTGATGGCCAGCGTCATCCCAAACAATCGGAAAACGCTTACAATTAACTAACAAGATCTTAGATTGCTTAATGACCTCGCTTTGGCAATGTGGCATGGCTACTCTCTTGGTAATTAACGTTTCCGCTAATCGTTCTCTCTCTTCTAATGCCGCCACAGCAACTTCGGGTTCCGTAATCACAGCTTGATCACCAAGTATCCGGCAAACGCGATCGAATAACTGTGTTTTGGTTAAGTGACGCTCAACTAAGACAGCTTGGGTTTCTCGACTAGCTTTCATTTGGTCGCCCCAGAAAGTTTAGTGACAACTTTTCTAATGGCGGCTTGGTCTCTGGCACTAAATAACGCACTGACCACAATGACTGGAATCACCTGTTCATCCCGAATGGGAACGGTCGAGATGATGAAATCAACCCCCGAATACTGTTGGCGATTGACTTGATATTGCCGCATCGACACCACATCATCAATCACCAATTCCGGTAAGTTTTTGCTAACTTTGACACGGAGTAATTCCGCCGTTCCAACCCCGGTTGTACAGGCAATCAAGATGTGCAGCGGTCGGGTAGACTGTTCAACGGCCCGCGCAAAGTAAATGCTAATAAAGGCACTTTCATCAACAGGAATTTTCGGGAGGTCGTAATCCAACGCGATCTTCTGAGATACTGTGCAAACGGCATTAAAGATTGCTGGATATTCCTGTTTAATCTGTTCGAGCAACTCGTTTGTGGCATGGATGCCATTCTCGAGCCGATTCAGCATCGGTCGAACGTGATTAATCAAATCGGGTAAAATTGTTTTCCCATCGATATCAATTTGCAGTAGTCGACTTACCTGGCGGACATAATCATCCGCAATGAGGATGGCCCGTTGGGGGACAACCTCTGTACGATCACTGAGATTTGTAATCCGTGACGACTCCAGATACTCGTAAATAAACGAGATTTCCGCTTGGGGTAAGTTGACGTGCGCATATTGTTCAATTCTATGGCTCAACACCTCCGCACAGTGTAACAATTCTTTATTCTGAGTAATGGTACCGGGAACTTGGTTAGCGGGCAGGGACCCTTTCTGGCCAACATTCCGATACCGGTTGATTAGAATGTAGATATGTGAGAAGAGGTTCACATCATATGGATAAGGAATCTCGATTTCTAAGTCCTTTTCAGCATCCCGAATCAGGTCAATGACGAAGTTTACGTCAACCTGATTCAAAGCAACCTCCGAGCGACTAAAGATATTATCGAAGTCGATGATTCCGGTCAGATCGGTCAACACAGAAATAGCTTGCCGAACTGCCAATTCATCGCCTTGAATCGAAGCTTTCCGATTGGTTCGTTGTAGCCGAAGTCCGTAGCGATCAAGCCACTGATTAATAATTTTTTCGTCATTACTAATCACTGAATCGCTTACATAAAAGTGTTCGTATAAGTACTGAACATCAATGGATCTTGGTGACACATAAAGTAAGCGAATCATGACCTGCTTTCGCCGCTTGCTGGGTGACAACGTATCCTCAGATAGCTTTGCGAGATCATGTTGGACGAACTGACCACTTTCATTCAATGAACGTGACCGGTTAATTTCAACGCCCTTCCCCTTTGCCGTGGTAATCAGCTGGGGGGCACCGACTTTCTCATTAATATGGGTGATGGCACGGTAGACGGTCTTGGGAGAAACTTCCAATTCTTCAGAGAGTTTCTTTGCCGTAACATAAGAATCTTGCTGGTAGAGCAGATTCATTAACTCACGATTAATGTCGGTTTTAACCATTTGACATGCTCCTTTCTACATAAATAATCATATCATCAGACCAGGTAAGCGCTTTCTTGACTACTGTCCAGTGCACTGGACATTTGACCGAAGCGATCTGACCATTGACCCGGCATGATATACAAAAAGGAACAGCCTCGGAATGGCTGTTCCCCCCATACGTCTTCATTGCTATCAATCGCTAAACCTGTTGCCTAGTGGATTTCCCAATGACCGCTTGTACATCTGATAAGTGACGGGCCGTGATCAACTTCTGAGAGAGCCCCTCGTCTTGAAGTAACGCCAACAGTTGGCTCAAGGCATGAACATGCGCATCTCTGTCCACTGAAGCCAGTCCAAATATAACCTGAAGCCGTTTAGATTGTCCATTTACCGTCATAGTAGTCGGCTTCTTCAAGATCAATAAGGACATGCCCAATTGATTGACACCATCTTCTGGTTTCGCGTGCGCAAGCATAACCCCCTCCTTAATCATCATGTAGGGCCCATTCTTCAAGGTAATATCGATGATCTGGTCCGCATATCTGGCCTCTACCGAGCTATCGCTCTCCAGTGGGGCCATCGCCGCGTGTACCGCAGTCTGCCAGTTTTCTGCCGTGTCGATGAGTTGAATATGGGACGTCGTTAGGAGGTCTGCCAATGATGGCCGATCACTAGGGGTTACCTTCGTCTCTGGTGGGACCTGTTGGAAGTAATCTCGCAGGCTCGCCGTGAGTCCTTCGAAGTCATCGACCCGCGCGTAATCCGTAATGATATCTAGAACTGCATGAACTAACTTGGTCTCGCGCGTATTATCCAGTAGTCCCAACTGGCGGAACTCCTGACTGAGTCGTTGGAAATCGCTGGAAGTCGGAATAGCTTGGACCCACAAGATCGGCACATCCCCCGTCGCTTCCATCTTGGCCGTGGTCAGCACCAGCTTGGGGGCACCATGCGTCAGATCCATCTTCTGAAATTCTTCCAAACTAAACGGTTGTGAAAAACTAATGCCGGGATACCGCGCTGAGAGTTGTTGATACAGGATCAAACTCGTTCCGATCCCACTAGTGCAGACCAGAATGACATCGGGTTGTTGTTCAGCATCGAGCCAATCTGGCGAAAGCCGTTTCACCTCACCCCCAAAGTACACGGCAATCAAAGCCAGTTCATCGCTAGATACTGGCGATCGCAAAAAATCTTCAAATGGTTTCAGCGCATACTTCGTTAGGCTCATCAGATAACTATATTCCAACTTCACATCTGTCAGATTGGCATTATGATACTGGACATTATATTTAATCCGAAAATACGTGGAGTACAGGTGGGTCGCTAGCGCCCCAAGAAAGGCGTCCGTCACTAAATCAATTCCAGAAACAGAACTGAAGCGTTGGGCGACTTCCTTGGTGGTCGTCAGGAGTTGCTTGCTGAATCGACCGTCCTCATTAACCTGTTGTAACTGACCCGCTAACAGAAGCTTTCTCAGATTACCAATCTCAGCTGGGGTGATACGTCCGTACTTGGCCAAGAGCGCCTCACACCACTGGCTATATTGATCCAACGGATAGTTACTAACACCCGTCAACTCACGCTCACGGTCTTGAATTCGGTCCAGTAACCAAGCGATATACCAGATTAAGAGCTGAGTGGCATCCCCGCTATACGAGTTTCCCGTATCAACTTGCAATTGTGTTAACCGCTCCGTAACGGTCTGCAGGCGCGGCAACTTTTGTATCTGCTGAATAATCAGTGGGTTCTGCTGGGCCAATTGTTGATAGACCCACTGTCGTTGTGAAACCTCACTTCCTACCAAAGCCTTACCATGACTGGTATTAATAACCTCCGTGTCGGCTGGTAGATTGGACGTCAACTCACGAAAATCCTTAATGATGGTATTCTTGGAGACTTCTAAGCGCTCTGACAGGTTTACCAAGGAGAGGTGTGGGTTATGCTGAATGAGTGCCCAGATAATCATTTGACGCCGCTCGTCGGCATTTAAGACGGGCCGTGCGTTGGCCTGGTTGTGTTCCTGTAGATCGTCTAGTGTCGATTGCGTCAGGAAGTACCCCCCTTGAGACAGGCGTTGAATATCATCCAGTCCCAGCGTCTTCAACGCACCATTGGTTTGCTTCAACCAGTAGAATACACTGCGCCGAGAGAGGCTCATCTTGTCTTCGAGATCAGCAACTGTTTTATACTTTTTGCCCTCGGCCAAAATGGAAACCAATAGGTTTATCTGACCCTTTTCACTAATATTTAGCATCATCTTACCTCATCAATTCTCCAAAATAACAATCCCTGTGACCGGTCCCATATTTCCCCTGAAACCGAGCCATCACCCTTTTAAGTCAGTTGCAGGGAGTCGAACCCTACAACCGATTGATCTAGAAACCTAATTGGTATTGATTGTACCACGCTGAATCCCGTTCAGCAGACCCAACGGTTTCGCACCACAGCATAAAACACGAAACGTATGACGCCAAAGACACTTGGCAGCCATACGTTTTGCAAAGATTATTCTTTTAAGATGAACGACTCGTGATTAAGCCTGAAGGTGCTTTTCCACGAGAGCCTTGACCTCTTCATTGGTCTGGCAGGTGGTGACTGCTTCGTCAACAACCTTAGCCCAATCAGTGGTGTCAATGTTCTTCATTTCACTCCGAACCCGTAGAACAGAGGTGGCACTCATCGAATATTCGTCGAGGCCCATCCCCATCAACAATGGGACGGCAATCTTGTCACCGGCCATTTCGCCACACATCGCCGCAATCTTACCTTCTTTGTGAGCGGCCTCAATAACCTTCTTGATCAGTCGCAGTAACGCAGGATTGTAAGGCTGGTAGAGGTAGGAAACGTGTTCGTTCCCACGGTCAGCAGCGAAAGTGTATTGAATTAAGTCATTGGTGCCAATGCTAAAGAAGTCAACTTCCTTAGCAAATTGGTCTGCAAAGACCGCAGAGGCTGGAATTTCAACCATCATCCCCAGCTTAATATCGTCCGCTACGGGAACGCCAGCGGCAACCAACTTGGCCTTTTCTTCTGTAAAGACCTTCTTGGCTGCACGGAATTCATCCAGCGTGGCAATCATTGGGAACATAATCCGAATCTCACCGTAGTGGGAAGCCCGGATCAGTGCCCGTAACTGAGTTCTGAAAATTTCTTGTCGGTCCAATGAAATCCGAATTGCCCGGTAACCCAGGAATGGATTCATTTCTTCAGGAAGTGGTAAGTATGGAAGATGCTTATCCCCACCAATATCCATCGTCCGAATAACCACGGGCTTACCCTTCATGGCCTCAGCCACAGACTTGTAGGCCTCGAACTGGTCCTCTTCGGATGGCAACTTATCACTGTTCATGTAAAGAAATTCGGTCCGGAACAAGCCAACGGCTTCGGCCCCGGCATCGACAACAGCTGCAACATCATCCGGTGTCCCAATATTAGCAGCAACTTCGAAATGCTTACCATCTTTAGAGACGGACGCCGCATCCTTCAATTTCCGCCATTCGGCACGTTCCTGAGCATATTGCTTAGCCTGTTCCTGATAGTGATGAACTTCATCCTTGTCGGGCGCAACCAACGCGAAGCCATCCAACCCATCCAAGACGAGGAGATCCCCATCTTGAACTTCTTTGGTGGCCTCTTCAGTCCCAACAACTGCTGGCACTTCCAAGGTCCGTGACATGATAGCTGAATGACTGGTCCGACCACCGAGATCCGTCAGGAACCCTTTAACAAACTGGGTATCCATCTGGGCAGTATCAGAAGGGGTCAAATCATGAGCAATCACGATGACGGGTTCGTTAATTAATGCTGGGTTAGGCAGGGCCTTCCCAAGTAAATGGCTCAAGACACGCTTCGTCACATCCTTAACATCGGCTGCCCGTTCTTGCATGTACTTGTTGTCCGTCATTCCCTCGAAGATGGCAATGAACTGGTCAGTGACCTCTTTCAAAGCCTCTTCAGCATTAATCTTCTGATCCTTAATGAGCTGTTCGATTTGACCAGTCATTTCAGGATCGGCCAGAATCGTCATATGTGCATCGAAGACTTCGGCTTCACTCTCGCCAAGGTTCTGCGCTGCCTTGTCGCGAATGACCTTTAAGTCATCTGTTGAGTCACTCATGGCTTGGGTGAGACGCTTGATTTCGGCGTCCACATCCGTCACTGACTTTTTCTTGAAGCTTAGGTCTGGGTCGACTAGGCGATAAGCCTTGGCGATCCCAATCCCATCACTTGCTGCAATACCTGTAATTCTCTTTGACATGTCTGCCTTCACCTCAAATGCTTATTCCGACTTCTTCCACAATTCTTCGTACTTTTTAACGATAGTCTCAGTGTTAAAGCCAAAGTGTTCAATAATGTCTGAACCCTTACCACTCAACCCGAAGGTATCGATTCCAATGTTGGCACCCTTTAAGCCGGTGTACTTGCCCCAGCCAAACGTACTGTCCATTTCGATCGAGATCCGCTTGTCAACCTTAGGTGACAAGACGGAATTCTTGTAGTCTTCACTCTGTTGGTCGAAGAGATCGACACTTGGCATAGAAACCACAGAGACATCGTATTGCTTCTCTCGTAATGCGACTTGGGCCTTCAGAGCTAATTGAACTTCGGAACCAGTGGCAATTAGGATACCATCTGAATCTTCATTCTTAGCAGGTGAGACCACATAGCCCCCACGAGCAACATCTTCTGGATGTGTTTGTTCCAGCAGAGGTAACCCTTGACGAGAAAGAACCAGAACCGTTGGCTTGTCAGTGGTGTTAGCGATCGTTTGCCATGCCCCTAACATTTCATGAGCATCGGCTGGACGAATCACGTTCACATTTGGAATAGCCCGTAAACCAGCCAATTGTTCAATTGGTTCATGGGTTGGGCCATCTTCACCGACGGCAATCGTATCATGCGTGAAGATGAAGGTAACGGGAAGTCCTTGTAAGGCAGCTAAACGAATAGCGGCCTTCATGTAATCGGAGAAGGTGAAGAAGGTTGACCCGTATACTCGGGAACCACCATGTAACGTCATCCCGTTCAGGGCAGTGGCTTCACCGAATTCACGAACACCAAACCAAACGTTGTCGTTAGCAGGCTCGTCAGGGTTAAAGCGACCTTCATTCTTCAATTGCGTCTTGTTACTTGAGAACAAATCCGCAGCCCCACCCCAGAAGTTCGGGTTGTACTTGGAGATTTGTTGCATCAATTCTGAATTGCTGACACGGGTGGCAACTTCCTTGCCAATCGTTTCATCACTCAACTTAACTTGGCTCATATCCAACTTAGGCCCAACTTCAGGTGTAAAGTCAGCAGCCAACTTAGGTTCGTTACGTTGGTAATTCGTGTAGAGTTCCGTCCAATCATGGTGAGCAGAGGTCCCACGTTCTTCAATACCTTGCTTGAATTGCGCGTAGGCGTCTTCAGAAACGGAGAATGGGGTCTGACTCCAGTGATAGAATTCCTTAGTCTTCTTGACGTTTTCGGCACCTAAAGCGGAACCATGAACCTTGTTCGTCCCAGCTTCTGGTGATCCATGACCAATTTCGGTCTTAACTTCAATGATCGTTGGTTGTGCTGAACGCTTAGCTTCGTTGATAGCATTGTTGATGGCGGCTAAGTCTTCCCCGTCTTCGACGAAGAGATAGTTCCAGCCAGCACCCTTGAAACGATAACTTTGCGTTTCTACAGAACCATTGGCCAACGGGCCATCCAACGTAATGTCGTTTGAATCATAGAGCACGATTAACTTGTTCAACTTTTCTTTACCAGCGATGTTGATGGCTTCTTGACTGATCCCTTCCATCAGGTCCCCATCACCAACGATTGAATAAGTCCAGTGGTCGATTAAATCGTAATCTGCCGTGTTGTACTTAGCTGCTAAATGCTTTTCAGCTAAGGCCATACCGACAGCCATACCGATCCCTTGGCCCAGCGGTCCAGTGGTTGCATCAACCCCTGGGGTATGACCATACTCAGGATGTCCTGGCGTTAATGACCCCATCTGCCGAAATTGCTTTAAGTCATCCATCTTAACTGCGTACCCACTCATGTGAAGTAAGCTGTAAAGTAAGGCTGAGCCATGACCTGCTGAAAGTACAAACCGGTCACGGTTGATCCAGTTAGGACGCTTTGGATCAGTCGTCATGTGGTAGTTCCATAAAACATAAGCCATAGGAGCGGCATCCAAGCACAAGCCTGGGTGTCCCGACTTAGCCTTTTCAATCATATCCACACTTAACATTCTTAAAGTATTAACAGCTAATTCGTCTTTCTCTGTGAAGTTCGCTTGAACTTCGCTTACGCCTGCGTTTGTCATTAACGATTACTCCTTATCCTTGGACTAAAATTTTAAAAAGTGAGTCTCTAAATCTAACCTTCGGCCTTAGCCTTCTTGTTGCTCTTGAGGAAGAAAGACCAAACAATAACAACAACTGTAAAGCCAATGATACCAGCGATAACAGCAGCTTCACCATAGTGGCCCAAGTTACCAAGTAAGATACCTGGTACCAAGTAGTCGGTATCGGCGAAAGTTGAAGCAGCCATCTTCAAACCACCCAGAACAGGCAGAATCAATAATGGTAACCAACTGATCAACAGACTGTTAACCGCAGAACCAATGATGGCCCCACGACGACCACCGGTAGCGTTTCCGTAAATCCCAGCGGCACCCCCACAGAAGAAGTGACCAACAACACCAGGGATAATAACGGTTGACCCCATAGCGATCATCCCGAACATACTCAAAGTACCCACGATAAAGCTGACGAAGAAACCAATCAACAAAGCGTTAGGTGCGTATGGGAAGATGATAGGCACATCCAAGGCTGGCTTGGCATTTGGAACCAACTTCGTTGCAATCCCTTGGAAGGCTGGCACAATTTCACCTAAGATCATCCGAACACCGGCTAAAACAACGTAGAAACCAGCGGCGAAAGTCCCAGCTTGTGTCAGGGCATAAATCAGGTAGTTAGTACCTGAACTCAACTTTGTTTCAACGAAATGTGGACCAGAAACTAAAGCCAATACTAAGTAAACAATAGCCATAACCAATGTAATAGAAACCGTTGAGTCCCGTAAGAAGCTTAAGCCCTTAGGAACGTTGATATCTTCAGTAGATTTCTTGGCATCACCAAACCACTTACCCATCAAACCGGAAGTTGCGTAACCAATGTTACCCGTGTGACCCATGGCAACTTCGTCACCACCGGTAATCTTACGCATAAATGGTTGACATAATGCTGGCGTTACAGTTAACAAGGTTCCTTCAAACAGCCCACCTAAGAGAATCGTGGCTGCACCAGCCTTCATCCCAGTAGAAATCAGGATAACGGCAGTTAAACAAGAAACGTAAAGCATTGCTTGACCCGTTAAGAAAATGTACTTGAATTTCGTGAAACGTGCCAACAGAACGTTGACAATCATCCCAACGAACATGATCAAAGCGGTCGTGGTCCCGTACTGTTGTAAGGCAATCGCCACAACGGCTTCGTTAGAAGGGACAACCCCTTGAACATGTAAAGCAAACTTAAACATGGAAGCGAATGGTGCCAATGAATTTGATAAGATTCCTGCACCACCGGTCAGAACTAAGAACCCAACGAAGGTCTTAACAGTTCCTTCCATAATCTTAGTTCCGGGCTTCTTTTGAAGTGCCAAACCTAGACATGCAATTAACCCAACTAGGATGGCAGGTGTACTAACGATAGAAACAATAAAATTAATAACTGATTGCATAATTGCTATTCCTCCAATCTAACGTTAAAAAACACTAGTCGTGCTTGATACCTTCTCTGTCCAATAAGACATTGAGCTTTTCTTGCAATTCTTTCTTATCAATGATGCTCTTCAAAACGAAGACCTTTTCTTCAGGCATGTCTGAAGCTTGTTCAGCTAAGTCATTCCCTAAGAAGAAGTAATCAGCGGCATTGACGTTCATGCTACCCGTATCAAAGTGGGTAACTTCGATGTTATCCGTGTCGACGTTTTCTGCTTTAAGAACAGCGTCGATGTTCATTTGAATCATAAAACTTGACCCTAAACCTGATTGGCAAACTGCTGCGATTTTCATTATTTTTCCACTCCTCTGAATTCATTAACCAACTCTTCGACAGTTGTTGCTTTTTCCATTCTGGCGAAACTATCCGCATCCTGAAGCTTCATAACTAATTCTTGTAGCGCTTCCAAATGTTTGGTGTTATCACTAGCAGCCAGAACGAAGAATAATGTAATTGGGTGGTCTTCACTAACCAAATCGATCGCTGGATCGACTTTCATGAGGGCCATCGACATTTCATTTACACCATTCTCTGGACGAGCATGTGCTAAAGCAATGTGGGGACCAATATTGATAAATGGACCGTTCTTTTCGACAACATTAATCATGGCATCAACGTATGATTGTTCAACCTTCCCTGTAGTTAACAATGGCGATGCTGCCTGCTTAATTGCCTCCTTCCAGTCTAGGTGACCAGCCTGTCTTACCTGGACAGTCTGGGGCGTCAATAAAGTTTCTAACATTCTAATCAACCTCCGCTTCTAAAGACAACTACACTTTAACTTGTTATGGAAACGGTTCCAAGTGCAGTCAATGCACTCTTATGGAGTGCAGAAAGTGAACCTTTATGCCTTTTTCTGCATCTTCAGACTGACTAAATTGCTTAGCTGTTAATCAATAAACCCTTGTCACTATGCGGTTTATCATGAGAAGTTTCGTGTGTGAATTCATCATAATTTAATCATAAACCCATCGAATATACAGAACGACCTGGTTTTCGTCCAAAACAATGGACAGAAGTTAAGGTTGTCACAACTGATAGATCCGATCAAAAGTAACGCAAACAAAAAGGCTGCGACAAACGCCACAGTCTTTTTACTTGCGTTACGGCTTACTTATTGAGAACGGCCGTCAAGGCATTAACCATTTGTTTGACTTCTTCGTTACCTTCGGCATCTAGTGTTCGGTCAACTAACGCGGTTAAGTGTTGCGTACCCCACTTTTCATCACTGATCGTGTCTGAAAAAATTGTCGTCGCACACCTATTTTTCGGAATCTCTCAGAACAGTATGCAAGCTACTAAGCTCTTACACCACATCAACCGTCTTTACAGTAGCAAAAGATAAGTCTGGGTCAACTCGTTCCTGAGCTATTTCAAGGCGTTTACAATTTCATCCGCTGTCGTCGCCTGCTTCACGGTATACAAGACCTCATCATTGCTGAGTTTCTGAATCATCTTAGTTAGTAACGCTTGATGAACGCGATCTGGGGTCGGTTCGTCAGGTTCTGCGAACAACAGAACTAATCGAACTGGCGCATCGTCAATACTCTTCCAAGCGATTGGCGTTTGGAGAGTGGCAATGGCAACGGTAGAATAGACGACACAATTACTCCCATGAGGAACAGCCACTTCATTACCAATTCCGGTCATTCCTGACATTTCACGATAGTCAACGTCCTCTAGAAACCCCTCTTCATTCGTAATGGCATGTGATTGAAACAACCAATGGGTCATCTCCTGAAGAACTGCCTCTCGATTGGAACATTCAAGCTGTAGTGAAATATTATTTGGATTAATCGTACTCATTAAGTCCATTTTTACCGTCCTTTCTAGTTCAAAACCTCCAAGAGATTTAGAAACCAGCTGAGACTAACTTACTTATTCCATAACCTTTCAAAGTGCTTAACAATATTGTCTACCGTAAACCCAAAATGTTCCTGAACTGCTGGACCGTTACCACTGGCACCGAACGTGTCGATCCCAACGCTAGTCCCATCTAAACCAACATACTTGCCCCAACCAAATGTACTTTCAGCTTCAATAGAAATTCGCCGCTTGATGTCACTTGGTAAGACAGACTCACGATAGTCCTTAGACTGCTTATCGAAGAGTTCCATACTTGGCATTGAAACCACTGAAATGTCGTAGGAACGTTTAGTCAATGTTTTCTTAGCTGCTAAAGCTAACGGGACCTCGGACCCAGTAGCCATCAAAATAGCATCTGGATTACCAGTCTTGGCTGGTGAGAGGACGTAAGCGCCTTTGGAAACATCGGCAGCCACTGTCTCCTTCAAAACGGGTAATTTTTGCCGTGAAAGAACCAGGACACTTGGTGCCTGAGTTTCTTCCGCAATGAACTTCCAAGCACTCAGCACTTCATTTGCATCAGCTGGCCGAATAACATTAACATTCGGCATCGACCGTAAGGCAGCTAATTGTTCAACCGGTTCATGGGTTGGCCCATCTTCCCCAACGGCAATAGAATCATGGGTAAAGACATAAGTCACTGGTAGATTCTGTAAAGCCGAGGAACGTACAGCAGACTTCATATAGTCGGAGAAGGTAAAGAAGGTACTCCCAAAGACCCGACTACCACCATGTAAGGCAATACCGTTCAGTGCGGCAGCCATCCCAAATTCACGAACCCCGAACCAGATATTCTTATTCTGCGGATTCAGTGGTGAGAAACGTCCACTATCTGCTAATTGTGTTTTGTTACTTGAAGACAAGTCGGCAGCCCCACCCCAGAAATTAAGGTTGTGATCACTGATCTGTTGTAAGATATCTGAATTAGCAACTCGTGTCGCGATCTCATCGCCTACCTTATAGGATGACGTGACCTGATCCAAGTTGAGTTTTTCACGCGGATCAGTGGAGAAGGCCTTCGCTAAGGTATCCTTATCACTGAAGTCACGATAGTCTGCTTCCCAGTCATTGTAGGCCTGAATCCCACGACTCTGAAGATTCTTCTGGAATTGTTCGTAAACCGCATCTTCAATTTCAAATGGGGCATCCGTATAGTGTAAAGCCTTCCGGGTAGCGGCAATGTTCTCGTCACCCAATGCAGCCCCATGAACTTTGTTAGTCCCAGCTTGTGGCGACCCATAGCCAATCACAGTCTTAACTTCAATCAACGTCGGTTTGTCGGTCTTCTTTGCTTGGTCGATAGCCTCATTGATGGCAGCTAGGTCTTCCCCATTAGAGACGGAGAGATAGCCCCAACCAGCCGCTTGGAAACGTTGTCCCGCATTTTCAACGGACTCATTGTTCAGTGGCCCATCAAGCGTCACATCATTTGAGTCATAAAGAACCACCAACTTACCTAGTTTTTCTTTTCCAGCAATGTTGATAGCTTCCTGACTGATTCCTTCCATCAAGTCCCCATCACCAACGATGGCATAAGTATAGTGGTCAATCAGTCGATAGTTGCGGTTGTAAACAGCCGCCAGATGCTTTTCAGCAATCGCCATCCCAACGGCCATACTAATTCCTTGACCCAAAGGACCGGTCGTCGCGTCAACGCCCGCGGTTTTTCCAAATTCTGGGTGACCAGGCGTCTTGGACCCGAGTTGACGGAATTGTTTCAATTCACTCATCGGCAAATCGTACCCACTAAGGTGTAACAGACTGTAAAGAAGTGCAGACCCGTGCCCTGCTGACAGGACAAATCGATCGCGGTTAATCCAGTCTGGATGCTTCGGATCGACAGTCATCTGGTAATTCCACAAGACATACGCCATGGGTGCAGCATCCAGACAAATACCTGGGTGGCCAGACGTGGCCTTTTGAATCATATCAACACTCAACATTCTGAGCGTGTTAACTGCTAGTTCATCTGTTTCGTCAAATTTTTTAGTCGACATGTCTTCTGCATTAATCATTGATCTTCCTCCGTTTTCATTGGTAGCTTAAGAAAGCCGAAAATCGGTTATTGAAATCGCTTGCATTAATGGCAGAAATAACCTATACTGTTTTTAGCCGTAAACCGTATTCGTTTATTAATGCCAAGAAGTCTTCCCGTTAAGGAAGGCTTCTTTGTTATGCTTATAGCTTCCCTCGAAAGAGGTTTGACAATCTCGCTCTCGGGTAGATGCAACGAACGATGATGTAGACACTGACGAAGAACATCCCAATCCAACTAAACATGAACCCGGTGGTCTTCTGTGCCGCGGTTAAACCGAAGAACCCAATGATTAGGTAGAGGATAAACAGCGTACAGACGGTAACAATTAACCCGCGAATGAACTTGCCGACACCATGATTACTTGTATTTGTTCGTTTCATCAGTCATCATTCCTTTACATTAAGCTTTTTGTGCTTGGGCTACATTCTTACGAATGTCACTCGTTAAACCAGTTAAGTTCAAGGTTTCAACGTATTGACGTAAGGGATCCTTGATACGGTCGATCACGTAACGTTGACCATTGATATTGTTTTCGGATAAGTTAGCATATAACTTAGCAACTTCTGCCTTAACTTCGGGTTCATTGTAAACGTAGTGACCAGCAACGTCCAGGATGATTTGGTATAAGTCAGGACGGTTCAAAGCTTGGTCGACCGTCAACTTGTCATCGTCGCCCTCCATCCACTTGGTCCAACGACCATTGCGGATAGCCTTATCCAAAAGAACATTGTATAAGTTTGATGGATTTTCAACTAAACCATGCTTTACCAGTTGTTGTTCAACTTCCGTTAAGTGGATCAAGGCGTGGGTTTCAGCAGTCCCATATTGTGGGGCAACGTTGCAAGCCGTAATGTGTGCTGGCTGGTGTAAGAGTAAGGTAACGTCGTCTAGGTAGTCCGCGTTGTGTTCCTTCAACCCAACACCATACTTCTTAGCCATTGTCCCTAATTCCACGGCGTTTTCAAAGTTCCATTCACCGGCTTGAACACCGATACGCGTTAACGTCCCAGTTTGACCAACAATCAAAGTTGGCATTGGTAAGTTGCGCTTGTCGAGTTCACTCTTCAATCGTTGGATGAAGTTTTCGTACTTAGCGGTCGTCGTTAACCCACCGTTGGTTTCTTCAGTCCCAACTTCATAACCAATTTCTGGCAAGTTGCGCTTCTTACGTTCAGTTTCACAGTAGTCAATCAACTCAACAGTCCAGTCGATAACGTTGTCCAAGTTGACTACTTTCCCGATTTGGAAGGGGTCTTTGGTTGGGTCAATCATCAGTAAGTCAAATCCGGCTTCGATATCAGCTAAGTAAGATTCCTTGGCGAGCTTCATGGCTTCGTCAAACTTCAAGTGGCTGTTCCGTTCCTTATCACGCTGCCATGGACCACCATGGTCACGGCATAAGTAGTAAAGACCATTGAACCCAACGGCATCGGCAACCTTCTTGATGTCGGCACTGAACCGGGTCTGGTCCCAGCCATTGACGTAGCCCCCACCGAGGTCATCCTTATCAACTTGGTTACGGCTAGCGATGAACATTAATGGAAAATCATCGTCTTTAGCTAATTCGAAACTAGCCCGCAATAAGTTTGGTGACATTGGCCCGATACCCAGCAATGTTGCGTAACGTCCTTGATCTTGTAACTTCAACATAGTACTGATTGATTGCTTGATCGAAACTTTTTCACTCATAATATATTTGCCTCCAATAAAAATGCTTTTCTGTCTAAGCCATCTTTGCTAGCTTGTTCATCAATGCGTCGGCTTTTTCAATGATCTGAGTCGTTGTTAACTGAACCACTTTCTTTCCCTTGAAACGTTCAGTTCCCCGAATACTGGTATCGGTGGAGAGAACCACGAAGTCAGCTGCGGAAATTTGACCGCTAGTTAACTCGTCATCTACCCCACTGGTTCCTTGGGTTTCAATGTGAACTTCAATATCTTTTTCCTTGCCGGCCTTTTGTAAGGCTTCGGCTGCCATATACGTGTGGGCAACCCCACTCGGACAAGATGTCACACCAACAATTTTCATACTGCCATCTCCTGTAAATTAGAATTGTTGAATATCGAAATCAATGTCATCATCGTTAGCTTCTGCTTTTTCTTCCGCCGGCGTTTCTGCAACGTACGGTTTCTTAGCGAATCCGACAATTAACGCGACTACCGCTGAACCAAGGGCAACGGCGGCAATGTATCCCCAGCGGTTATCCACCACCGGTAAGACGATAAGTCCGCCCCAAGGCGCATGGTTCAAACACCCAAACATGAATCCTGATAAACAAGCGACAGCGGCACCAATCGTGTTCGCTGGAATGACCCGAAGTGGATCCGCAGTAGCGAATGGAATCGCACCTTCGGTAATTCCCATGGTTCCCATCAATAAAGCGGCAATACCGGCATCACGGTCTTCAGGACTAAACTTCTTCTTGAAGATTAACGTGGCAATCCCTAAACCAATTGGTGGGGTGGCACCAGCGGCACCAACACCCCCCATCAGGAATGGTAAGGTATCCACTTGCGTTTGAGCGAAGGTATAGGCAACCTTGTTAATTGGACCACCCATATCAACCCCGACCATGGCACCTAGAACCGCTCCAAGTGGTGCTTTGGCTGCGCCACTCAAGCTATTCAAGAAGTGGGTCAGGAACGTCATGAAGTTAGCGATTGGCGCCCCAATCAGGTAAACCATGATCCCACTGGCGATTAACGTTCCTCCTAATGGATAAAGGAAGATAGTGGTTAATGTCCGATAATTATTTGGAACTTTGATTTTCTTTAAGTACTTAACGGCGAATCCAGCCATGATACCGCCGATAATCCCACCGATAAATCCGGCATGAATTTGAGTTGCTAAGTAGGCGGTAATGAAACCGGGCGCTAAACCAGGCCGGTCAGCCATACTGAAGGCGATGTACCCCCCTAAAGCTGGGATAAACAAGGCCAACCCGGCGGAACCAATTGACGCTAATTTTCCAAGATTCCCTGTAGTTGGAACTGATGGTTTCCCACTCAGCATGACGGCAAGTGCGAAGATAATACCACCGGCAACAACGAAGGGAATCATGTACCCAGTCGCGGTCATCAAGTGCTTCTGCGCTGGTGCCCACCAACTCTGCTTTTTCTTGCTTGCATTTTCAGCCATGTTATTCACTCCTGTGAGGGTTTTGACTAGCCATTAACAACTCTCGAACCTCTGTTTCAGATGTGCTCCGAAGCTTATCTCGAAAGTCATCATGCATCAGTAACCGTGAAAGATTTGCTAAGATTTTAAGATGCGTATTTTCTTTTCCGCCATAAGGTACGGCAATCAGAAAAATAAAATCGGCTTTCTTTCCGTCATTCCACTCTACTGGGTGGGTAAGCTTTCCAATTCCGATTGTCGCATCCTTAACGTAATCACTCTGGGAATGTGGTAACCCGAACCCGAATCCAATATAGGTCGGTAACTCCGCTTCCCGAGCAAAGACATCGGCTTGAAACTTTTCTCTATCCAATAATTTACCAGCTGCGTCTAGTTTGGTAATTACGGCTTTGATAGCCTCTTCTTTAGAATCTGCATCAATATCGAACGCCGTAACGACGTCAACAAAATTAGCGACATTGTTCATCCCTGTTCACCTCGTTCCTTTCTACAAGAACAATGATAGCGCTTACATTGCTGTGCAAAAAGCCAATTTGATTCACTCGAAAAGTGCAAGAATTGGGCAGGCTTGCACGGACCAGTCTGCCCAAAATGGTATGCTATTGGTATCGTTTACATTTAGGAGGGATAGCTCGTGATTGTCATCAGTCATAAAAAAAGAATCAATTTACTTGCGACGTATTTTATTGAACACGATTACATTAATATCAAAGACATCGAAATGGAATTTAAGATCTCCAGAAGAAGTGCCTTCTATTGGATTACAAGTTTTAATAAACAGCTCGATGAAATGCAACTCGATCGCATTGCTAAACTCGCACAAAGTCAATACTTCTTGCCGCCAGAAACGAAGGAGGCCCTCCGCCATTATGACAACTTGGAGACAGATGACTACCCCATTGCCTACTCAAATAAGTACTCACGACGCGACCTCATCATTTGGTTTCTCATTCAGAATAAGGACCACGTGTCACTGACTAAACTCGCAAAATACTTTCGGGTTTCAAAAAACACGGTCATCAATGATATTCAGGGTATCCGCGAACATTTACCAAAACAGTTTTCAATTATTAATGATAAAAGTGGTAAGCGTTTAATCGGTAATGAAAGGGAAAAACGTTTATGGGTCTATAGCCAGGTTAGTATGCACCATAATTCGTTGCTGATTAATGACATGCACGGTGCCCACTACCGTTATTTGATTGGCGAACTCATTACACTCCAGCGCGCAAGCCGCGTTATCTTCAGTGACAACGCGCTCGAACTGTTGGCGACCTTTCTATCGTGGTGTCTAAAACGAGTTCAACTCAATCCAGCTCTGACTCTGACGAGTTCTCCTGATCACCTCACGCCCGGTGATAAAGTGGTCAATGATTGGATTACAAGTCTAATGACCCATTACAAGATTCCAATCGCTATCGATGAAGTGACCTTCTTCCGCGATATCATCTATAGTGCCCAAACCAAAAGCATTGCTCACTGGGCATTCACTGAGAACTTTCCGGCCGATGTTCTCGCCAACCAAATCATCTCACGATTCAGTAGCATTTCCGGTGCTGAGGTCAGCACGCCTAACCTGCGCAACGGATTGAAGGCACATCTCATTACCACCTATCAACGGGTCATGGCTGGCATTCCTTACCGTGCAGCCAACCTTGAAGATATCAAGCGTGATTACCAGGAGCTGATGACCTTAACCAGTTATGCAGTTAAACCTTTTGAAGACTTCATGCATAAGACCCTTTCGAGTGATGAATTGGCGCTGTTAACGACTTACTTTGGGGGACAAACCAACTATCTCAGTAACTCGGAAACATTCAATCCCAACATCGATGTCTTTCTAATCTGTTCCAGCGGCGTCGGGACCTCTTACTTTCTTCAGCAAACGTTGCGACGTAAGTATGGTCACATCAAGTTTTCCCATCCGATGAGTGTCCGTGAATTCAATCGAATGGCACCGCTAATTCATGCAAAATTGATTATTTCCACCATCGACATCACAACGCCCCAAGAGACGCCGCGACTCACCGTACAAAGTATTCCCACAGACAACGACTTCGATCAAATCGACAAGGCCCTTCACAAAGTTGGGCTCCTAGGGACCTTAGATGCCACCAAGATGACCAATGACATCATGGACATCATTTCCAATGAGGTCATGATTACCAATCCACAATCACTCTCGCATAAGTTGATGGCTTACTTTAACGGTGACACAACCGTCGCTAAGGATCCTCAAAACTCTGCCGATAGCAATCGTCGGCCGTCTATTCAGGAACTCCTGACCCCCGATCACATCCACGTCACCTCCAAGGTATTAACTTGGAAACAAGCTATTCAACGATCCTTTCTTCCCCTACTGAGCGGTGGGTATGTTGATAAAAGTTATGTCACTGAAATTATCCGAAAACTAGAAAAAAATGGGCCCTTTATGATTGTTAAGGGCGGTGTCCTATTAGCTCACTCTGCACCGTCTAGTAAGATTCACAAGATGGGGATGTCCCTCTTAGAACTCCAACATCCGGTCCAAATGGCAGACAAAACTATTACCACCATCATTTGTCTAGCGCCTAAGCGAGAAAAGCAGCATTTAAAAGCGCTCAGCGACCTGCTTGATATTCTCGAAGACGACGACAAATACCAGACCCTGATTCATTCTGAACACAAGTCCGAACTTGTCACCTTAATGGCGGAAGCCTAATCCAAAACAACTGCGACCCCTCGAGTCAATTCTCGATAGGATCACGGTTGTTTCTTTCGTTCTAACGGTTATCAATCTGAGAACAGACAAAAATACCCGGACCGATCGCTTCTCACGACTGATTCGGGTACGCCATTCTTATTGCTGATTATAGATGAGTTTCAAACTCTTTATGTCACTCGTAGCCAACTTCGTTTGCCCATGCGTCAACGGATACATCACCGAATGCTTGGACTTGCTGTGGGCTAATCCCAACGCGTGTCCCAGTTCGTGCACCGCAACATCATCGTTGAACGCCGCATCATAATCTCCGTTTAAACTGGCTTCTGCGTGATTGACCGTCTTCGTTCCGAGAAAATCACTGGTCTGGATGATCTTCGGACCCCCGTGACCCAGCTCAACCATTTCGGCATGCTTCTTCATCCTCTTATGATAGATAGAAAAGGTAATCCGATTATGTCCAGCCCCAGACCAACCTGAGTTGGCGACCAGGTGAACGGTTCCCGTTTGATTATAAATATTAATGGCATCGGCGAAGGCCTGTTTACCTCCGGCCGGCATCTTATCACTGAACTGGTAATAATAGGTTTTCGACAAATCCATGCCCTGGACAATGTCCACAACCGGCGTATCGGTCTTCGGCACATCGAGTGAGGAAGCCTTCGAGGTCACACGTTTCTGCTGTTGAAAGGGCATCTCTGATCGGGCATGATCAACGGCTGCCGATAACTGTGGAAATTGACCGCTTCGGTACCCGAGTCCCACTAACAAAGCCCCTACTAAAACTGTTAATACAATTGCACGTCCCCAACGCATCTCCTCGTCCCCCATCGTTTTCTTTCAATGTTTTAGTTATACCACACCCGCACAATCAATCATAGGGTAAAAAGAAGCCGTGGTCCTCAATTGGGCCACGGCTTCCAGTATCTTATTTTAACTTATTCTGGTTGATCGGCAGAGATAGAAAGATCGCGTTCTGTCTTGAATTCACCTAAAGATTTCTCGTACTTGGCAATCGCCATATCTGAAGCAAACTTCCCTAATGGCAAGTGCAGTGGCAGGTCAGTAGCGTGGTTCGTCACTTGATCATAGATAATTGCCGCAGCCTTATCGGGATCACCCGCCTCATGGTGGGCATCACTGGCACTGCCTTCGATGTTCGCCGTGAACTGCTTGTAGGCGTCGATCGTTGGCATGGCCTTCTGAGAAGAACGACCCGCCCAGTCCGTCCGAAAGCCACTAGGTTCAATTAACATAAGCTTAATGCCTTGGTCCGCCACTTCCTGAGCCATGGCATCCGTAATCCCTTCAACCGCATGCTTCGTTCCATTGTAGAAGGACAGTGTTGGGAAGGAAGCCAAGCCGGCGATGGAAGAAAAGTTGATGATGATCCCAGACTTTTGGGCCCGCATCGTTGGTAAGACGGCGCGAGTCATGTCGACCAAGCCCCAGACATTCACGTCAAACATGTAACGAACGGCATCGCGATCACTTTCTTCAAAAGTCCCAAAGTAGCCGAGACCGGCGTTATTAATCAAGACGTCGAGAGTGCCGAACTTTTCCGTGGTTGCCTTGACCGCGGCCGTAATTTCATTGGCCTTGGTAACGTCCAAGGTCTGCTTCAAAATTTGGCCGTGATCATATTGGTCCAGGTAGCTCAGTTGGTCCGTGTGTCGCGCCGTTGCAACCAAGTTCACATCAGCCTGCTGGGCTAAGTAAATCGACAAAGACTTCCCGAAACCAGTAGAAGTACCCGTAATTAACCATGTTTTTGTCATCCAAAATCACGCTCCTAATTTTATTAACACGATTAGTCTACTACCTAGAGTCGGCTTTAGGTCAACTAAAAAGGGTCGTGATCCTAACTATTCTTGCGATTAAGTCAATTTCATCGGGTAAAGTTGACCAATTATACCTTATTCCGGGTCAGCCATTCCTCACGCAGACACCCAAACTTCACGGAATCCCAGTATTGGCCCTGCCAATAACGAACCTGACGAACACGGGCCTCTTCCTTGAGGCCCAGTCGGGTGGCTAGCTGACACATTCGCTCATTTCCTGACCAGGTTGTCAGGCCAATGTGCGGCAAATCCGTCTGTGTCCACAGCCAGTCTAACCACTGGGTCAGAGCTTGTCGGCCAATCCCCCGATGCCAGTCATTCGAGCAGTAGACCACAATCCCGACATCCAGCCAGCGTTGTAAGACCCCGTCTTCAAAGTTGTAAGAAACCATTCCCGCCATCTGGCCATCCACCCAGATCACCTGGCGTTCCGGGTGCCCGATGAATTTTTCCGCGGCAATTTTCTCGATAAACGCTGCACGACTCGGCAACTCATCTTGAAAATAAGGGCCATTCCACATCGTCCATTCCGCCTGCGGATCACTGTAGGCCAGGTTCCAAAATTCCGCCACATCCACCACTGTTAAAGGCTTAATCTCCACGCGCATCAAACTCGCCTCACTTTTTTCTCAGTATAGCAGGTGCTTTACTGGTTGGCTGGAAAAATGAATTTCAATTTTTCAGCTTCAAATGACTGGTGACCCGGTTAACGTTGTCTTTCTGTTTGGTAGCCAACTTTGAACAACCATGTAGAACCAGGCGGCCAATCCTAATACCCATTTCCAAACAAAAAGAGCCCGCATTCAACCAAGAATGCAGGCTCCGGTCACGTCAATCGAAATTAGCGTTGACCTTTTTAATCATTATTTACTTGAGAGGCTTCCATTGCCAAGCATTAACTTCTGGCAAGTCAGTCCCGACTTCACGGATGTAAGCTGTGTGCTTAGCAACCATGTCATCCATGCGCTGTGCGAAGTAAGCACCCTTGACCGCGTAACTAGGAATGTCGTCAACGGCTTCCTTAGCTAAGTGGTAACGGTCCATATGGTTCAAAACGCGCATGTCAAATGGCGTGGTGATATCCCCGTTTTCACGGTAACCATGAACGTGTAAGTTGTGGTTGTGACGGTCGAAGAAGATATCCTTAATCAAGCCTTCAAAGCCGTGGAAGGCAAAGATAACTGGCTTATCGGTCGTGAACAGACGATCGAATTCTTCGTCGGAAATCCCACGAGGGTCAATCTTAGGAGAACGCAACTTCAACAGATCAACGACGTTGATGAAGCGCATCTTCATTTCTGGGAATTCGTCATGCAATAATGAAATTGCAGCTAAAGCTTCCCAAGTTGGTTCAGTACCAGCTGCGGCGAAGACGACGTCAGGTTCTTGACCTTGGTCAGTCGAAGCCCAGTCAATATAGCCCAAACCATTGTGAACCAGGTTAGTGGCTTCATCAATGGAGAACCATTGTGGACGTGGGTGCTTGGACGTCACGATCAAGTTGATCTTTTGACGACTCCGGAATGCCACATCACCAACGGCTAACAAGGTGTTAGCATCGGCTGGCAGGTATTCACGGATAAATTCAGGCTTCTTTTCAGCTAAGTGAGTCAGCATACCTGGATCTTGGTGGGTGTACCCATTGTGGTCTTGCTGGAAGACAGTTGACGTGTCAACGAAGTTCAAGGATGGGTAATCATGACGCCAGTCTTGTTCCGTTGCCTTACGTAACCACTTCATGTGTTGCGTTAACATGGAGTCAACGACACGACCGAAGGATTCATAGGTGGCAAAGAAACCATGACGACCAGTCAGAACATAACCTTCCAACCAACCTTCAGCTTGGTGTTCGGAGAGTTGTGAGTCAATGACACGACCTTCGTGAGCCATGTTTTCATCGTTTGGTTCGTGGATACCTTCCATCCATTGACGCTTACCATAGTCCAACATCGCGTAAAGCCGGTTAGACTTAGATTCGTCAGGACCAAAGGCCCGGAAGTTCGTTGGGTTCAACTTCATGGTATCAGCCAGATATTCTGACCAAACCAACATGTCTTGCGCAATCGTCTTCCCATGTTCGGTGGTGTCCACAGCATACTTCTTGTAGTCAGGTAACTTCAATGGTTCTGGCTTGATCCCACCATTAGTGATAGGGTTCATTGCCATCCGTTGATCGCCCTTAGGGGCCATGTCGCGGACTTCTTGCTTAACAGAACCGTCTTCGTTGAAGAGTTCTTCTGGCTTGTAAGACTTCATCCAGTCAATCAACATGTCCTTGTGTTCCATGTCGCCAGCGGCAACAGGAATTGGCACTTGGTGAGCACGGAATGACCCTTCGATTGGGTTCCCATCTAAGTCAGCCTTTGGACCAGTCCAACCCTTAGGGGAACGGAAGATGATCATTGGCCAGTTAGGTAAGGATTCATCGTTGTTTTCACGAGCATTCTTTTGAATGGCCTTGATCTTTTCGATGGATTCGTCCATGACCTTAGCCATGTCCTTGTGAACCCGCATGAAGTCAGTGTCACCGGCTTCAATTTCAACAAAGTGAGGATCCCAACCCATACCTTCGAAGTACTTCGTTAAGTCTTCGTCGGACATCCGTGACAGGATAGTTGGGTTAGAAATCTTGAACCCATTCATATTGATGATTGGTAAAACAGCACCATCTTTGATTGGGTTGATAAATTTGTCAGAGAACCATGAAGCGGCCAATGGACCAGTTTCAGATTCCCCATCACCGATTTCTACAGCGGCGATCACGTCTGGGTTATCTAAGATAGCACCAGTTCCGTGTGACAAGCTGTAACCAAGTTCCCCACCTTCGTGGATAGAACCTGGCGTTTCAGGTGCAGCATGAGAAGCAACCCCACCTGGGAAGGAGAATTGCTTGAACAAGCGCTTCATACCCTCTTCATCTTGAGAGATGTTAGGGTAGATTTCGCTGTAGCTACCATCAAGATATGAGTTCGAAACCATAACTTGACCACCGTGACCTGAACCTTCGATATAGAACATGTTCAAATCATACTTTAAGATAGCTCGGTTTAAATGAGCGTAGATAAAGTTTTGAGAAACAATCGTCCCCCAGTGACCAATAGGCTTGATCTTAACGTCGTCAGATGTTAAGTCACGCTTCAATAATGGATTGTCACGCAGGAATAACTGACCGACGGACAGGTAGTTTGCTGCCCGAAAGTACTTGTCAACGCCTTCCAAGTAAGACTTGGAGTCGAATTTTGCATCTGCTGCCATGTAATTAACACTCCTTCTTTGAAATCGTAACTGCATAATCTAGTTGATAGCTCGTTGTAAAACCACCCTCGTTAATGTTTACCCGGAGGCTTTTTTACAACTCCATCATAGCTTCTTTTATAGAAAAGTCAACTTTTATGTAAATTGGATCGTATCAATTTTGAAATGGCGTCATCCCCCTAGCCACGCGGTTAGCAGGCCCCCACTTCACCAAATATCGACAATCAATCGTCGGCCTTTCTATAAACAGTTTCTTATTATTTAGCAAATAAAAACTAGACCAATTTCAAGATTCATCTGCCAGCACTCGTCATATTGGCTAGACCAATCATGACAAAAAAAGACGACCGCCGTTTGGCAATCGTCTTTAAAGAACTTATTCTTCGTCCAAGGAAACGAACGTATTATAATTCAAATATTTGTAATGTAACCGCATGTTGGACACTTCAAACGGCGTCCCATCATCTAGAAAGAAGATTCCTTCCATGATGCCCACAGGCTCCACCGGTTTCAGGCACAATAACTCTTGATCCTCTGCCGTCGATGGCTGCGCTTGAATCGACATGAAAGACTTAGTGACGACCTTTCCCTGACCCTCCAAATAGTTAAAAATGGAATCCGCCACCGTCTTTTGCGACAAATTAGGCGCGATCTTAATGGGAATATAGCCAGTTTCAATCATAAACGGCTGGTCGTTAAACAACCGTAGCCGCTTAATCTCATAAACAAAGTCACCATCCGCTAAGAACAGATCCTGTTGGATTTCCTTACTAGCGGGAATCACGTCAAACTTCAGAAGACGGATCCCAGGCGTCGACCCCGCCGCCTTCATACTGTCAGTAATCCCTAGATTTGAGCCCTCATACTGAAAAATTGATTGGTTTTTCATATATAATGGGTTAATGAAGGTCCCGGCACCACGCTTCTTAAAGATGATGCCCTGGGTAGCAAGCACACTGAGGGCCCGTTTAACCGAACTACGGCTGACCCCATAAGATTCGCTCAGGCTCCGTTCGTCTGGTAATCGCTTATTGGGGAATTCATTTTGATGGATTCGTTGTTTTAAGTCCCGCATCACGCGTCGATAGACTAAATCTGCCATGATATCTCCTCATAACTCTTCAACTAGACTTCTACAGGTATCGAGTATAACAGGTTTTTCAAGTGATGTCTGCTTTTTAGTAAAAAACAACCGATCCAGTTTACGGTAAAGTGCGATCCAATTTATAAAAACACTTATCCTCAAGCTTCAATCGCTAACCGTAAAACGGTTCCCACCAGTGTTTCTGATTGAAACTTGTCGCCATTTACGCTAGTGTATATTTTATGACAACGGGTTCACTTGGCACCGCCATCATACGGCTAAATGCGAATGGCGGCAACCAGAAGGAACCTAAACTATTTTAACCATGAAAGGTGACCCACATGTCAAAAAAGAAAAAGGGCAAACGTCTCCACAAGACGCTCGTCGAACAGATCCTCGATAAAAACAAAATTGCCTATAAACAGGTGGAATTTGCGACCCACATCCAGGGCGATGTCGCCCAGATGGACGTTGACCACGCCGATATCGACGAACACCACATCTACAAGACACTGGTGCTCAGTGGTAACGTCACTGGCCCCGTCGTCGGCGTCCTCCCCATCGACGAACACCTCGACGAAAAGAAACTTGCCAAGGCCTCCGGTAATAAGAAAGTTAATATGGTGCCGTTAAAGGACTTGGTGAAGACCACTGGTTACGAACACGGCGCCAATACGCCTGTCGGTATTTGGGAAAAGAATCAATTCCCAATCTACCTCGACAGTACGGCTCAAGAACAGGGACAGATTCTGGTCTCATCCGGACAGATCGGACGGTCCGTGGAACTCGATGCCACCGATCTAGCCGGGTTGGTGCACGGCACCTTCACCGACCTGTTGGAATAGCGCATGGTAACTGACCTTCCACTCATTTTCAAGAATCTCGGAATTGCAGGGCTTGATCTCATCGCTATCCCCTTCTTCTTGATCACGGTGCTCACTTACTTGAACCGTAATACCAAGCAGCATTTGGCTGGCGGGTTCGGCATGATCAGCCAACTTTATTTGGGATTCATTGGCATTTTTCTCCATGAATTGAGTCACCTGTTGGTGGCAATCTTCTTCGGGCATCGTATTGTGACCTTTCGGCTCTTAAAGCGGCCTCATCCCGATCAACCAGGCGTTACCGGCGCCTCCGACATGACACTGGGCTACGTGAACCACACCTGGAATCAGCGGAACTGGTACCAAACGATGGGCAATCTCTTTATCGGGATCGCCCCTATCTTTGGTTGCGCCTTAGCACTCTTTGGCCTCACAGCTTTACTGCTACCGGGCGTATGCCATGGCCTTTTAACACTCATGGCCAACCCCTTTAATCTCGATTTGTCGGGCTTCGGTCAACCTGTCGGTGCCAACTGGTGGCGCTGGATCCTGATGATCACCTTGTCCCTCAATATCAGTATCGGTGGTTTCGATCTCAGTAACGCTGACTTTGCTAATTCTAAGATTGGTGTCATCAGCTTCATCATGGCCGTGACAGCCATCACCGTCTTATTGACCATGGCGAATGCTGCCACAGGCTACCTACGGGTCATCACCGCACTTGCCATCTGGCTGATCCTAATCCTAGGGTATGCCCTGGTGATCTCGCTGCTGACTAATCTGACGGTGCGCTTGATTCTACGTCGGTAAGGTCGCTGGTCCCCATGGCCGATGACAACACCCGGCGATGACTTTCTTTTGGAAAATTAGGCGCATGGGCTCTATAAATACAAACGTTCACCTAAAAGAAACCACTCTGACATGTTAAGCTCATCGCTGGATCCTTCGTTACCGAGTCACTCTGGGGCTTATGATCGAGAATCCTAAATGCGTTAAAGTCATCCAATAAGACATTTGATTTGGCCTGGCAACATTTTTGTTGTGGGGCCCTTTTTGTCTAACCAACGCCTTCTCAAACCAGACCACTTGGCTCGCTAAAATGACGCAACCGTCAGCTCTTTACCGAGCGATTATTTATGATGAAGTCGCCTGTTCATGGCCTTAAAACGCCCTTTATCGCTGCACTTGCGATATGCTTGACAACTTCTATTACCGTGACTACATTTAGGCCAAAACTGGTAGAAACCCTTCGAAGTAGGCTGCGATCAGTTTCTAAATCATCACCCGGGGAGGCAACATCATGACCAACAATCACTCTTTTCACGATAAATTCAGCAAATGGTTTTATGGGGTCAATGGCGAATTCGATGATACCAAGCGACTGGCGGCCCAGCGGCTTGAAGATCGGGCCCTCTTCTGCAGCCTGATCTTTGTGTTACTGGCCCCCATCGTCACCAGTTTCTTCGCTCAGCGTCACCTGACCACTGCACTCTCGTGGTTAGCCCTCATCAGTCTCTTTTTCCTAACCGGCATCGTTATCTATCTGCTGGGGGCAAGCTATGTGTTGGGCATCGGCAACCGACAGCAACAGAGACTCGATCGTGCTCAGCCACATTGGCTTCAAGCCATCACCACTGGCATCAATTATGGTTTAATGTATGGCTGCCTGACCTATCTTTACTTTGCCGTCATCGACGCCATTGATTCGAAGACGGGCGTCTGGGGCATCACTCAAAAATCAGCTTTTTCAGAAGGATTTCCTTCCGAAAAAGCTGATTTTTTTGGCCATTATAGTGTCGAAACGTCCGCCACAAGGCAGTTTGTTGCGCTTAACCCGAGAACAGGAATTGCGCCAAGACCAGGCATACCCTCTGTTCTCACGTTAATACTCGCAAACTAACCGCCTGATGTCCCATGCTCATTCTTGTTACTTATCTGTTTTTTGATGTTTGAATACAATTGCATACAAGCCAAAGTTTAAAAGGCTTAGAACTAGAATCAAACCGAAGGCGAGCTGACTCCCCTGTGCCGTTTGTTGTGACGTTGACAAGCCTGGTGTCTTCACCGAAGACATCAGCGCTGCTAAAATCGTCGTTCCCAACGACCCGGCGAACTGTTGCCCGGTATTGTAAATGGCATTGGCATCAGCCCGCTGCGACAACGCGACCTCCTTCAACCCATTAGTCAGGGTGTTACTGAAGGCCATCGACCGGCCAATACTGAACAAGACATAAAGGATTGCAATGATTAGCACGCTCAAGTGTTGCCCCAACACGGTGAAGAAGACGGCTGCTAAAGTGAACAGACTACTTCCCAACAAGATCGGCAGCCGAGCCCCGTGTGCATCCAATAAGTGACCAAACCAGGGTTGGAGCAGAGCCGTCACCAGGCTTCCAGGAAGCAACATCATTCCTCCAGCTAGTGAACCCGCTGCCACGACAATCTGAGCGTAGTTGGGTAACGCGAAGTTAATCCCAATATTACAGAACTGTAGGCTCACGTAGGCTAAAAAGCTAAACGTGAAGACCGGGTTTTTAAAAATTTCTAGTTTAAGAAGTTGGTGCTCGCTGTGCTTGGACAGCTGAATATAGCCCCAAATCATCACCAGAGCCAGACCAACACCACCCAGGAATTCCCAGCTCAGGAGACCCGCAGTACTGAGACTGTTTACCCCCATCGTGAAGCTGACAAAGGCGATGGCGAGTAAAATAAATTGTCCCCAGTCGAAGCGAACCTTTGACACCGGATCAAACTGCTTAATCGCCCGGAAACCCAGGAGTAAGACCAAGGCCTCTATCGGAATTGTGGACCAAAAAATCATCCGCCAATCGGCTAAGGCAACCATGATTCCACCAAAGGTCGGACCGCTCGCCGGCGCAATCATAAGGATTAACCCGGCCATCCCCATGTAGAATCCGAGGCGCGAACGGGGCACACTTTCCATGACCACGTTAAACATCAGTGGGATGGCAATCCCGGCACACCCCGCTTGAATGACCCGGCCGAACAACAGAATTCCAAAACTGGGTGCGAGCGCACAAATCGAAGCGCCCAAAATAAAAGCGGTCGCGGCCGCCACGAAAAGTTGTCGATTCGTAAAGCGTTGTTTGAGGAAGGCTGAGGTAATCATCAGCAAAGCTACCGTCAACAGATACCCCGTGGTAATCCACTGCACGGTGCTAAGGGACACATGCATGGTTTTCATTAACGTTGGAAATGTCACATTCATGGACGTTTCCACTAGGATTCCCAGGAAGGCCATCAGCGCTACCGCAAAGATGGCAATTAAGTTACTCCGCGAGACCTTGTCTGGGTCAGAATTTACTTGCGTCATTTTAACATCTCTCTTTCAAATTAGCGTCACTGCTTACTATCATACGCACATTTTTCGAAAAATGCATGGGTAACTTGATATTTTCTCATTAAATCACACCACTTCCAGTTCCGACTACTGATTAAATTCAAATTTCTAAAAGCTTGTTACCACTATCTCCAATGCATCACACAATAAAAAAGGACCAGCATATGGCCAGTCCCTGATATAGGTTCAATTCAAAAGTTTACTTCTTAGCTTTGTCGACCGCGTGACCACCGAAGCCATTCCGCAATGCGGCAACAACCTTCCCCGTCATGGTGTCGGTTTCCATTGAGCGGTAACGCATCATCAGCGAAAGCCCGATGACTGGCGTTGCGACTTGTTGGTCAAGGGCTTCTTGCAAGGTCCACTTACCTTCACCAGAACTGTGCATAATACCCTGAATATCGTCTAATTTCTCATCATCCGCAAAGGCTTCTTGAATCAATTCCATCAGCCATGAACGAACGACAGAACCCGAGTTCCAGAGCTTAGCAACGGCTTCGTTATCGTAGTCAAAGTCGCTGTGAGCCAGAACATCGAACCCTTCACCGATGGCTTCCATCATCCCGTATTCGATCCCATTGTGGACCATCTTTAGGTAGTGCCCGGAGCCAGCGGCACCGGTATAAAGGTAACCGTTCTTGTCAGAGATACCTTCGAAGAGTGGCTTCAGGGTTTCAAAGGCTTCAGCGCTTGTCCCACCGATCATGAAGTTCCCGTTCTTACGGGCGCCGGCCTGACCACCGGAAGTCCCACAATCAAAGAAGTTGATGCCTTTAGCTTCCGCCAACTTAGCAGCGGCAGCTGAGTCTTTCCAGAAGGAATTCCCACCATCGATAATGAAATCGCCCTCACGCAGCTTTTCTGTCAGCGTGGTAATGGTCGAGTCAGTTGGCTTGCCGGCTGGCAACATCAACCAAACAATCTTGGGCGTGGTTAACTTGCTTAACAAGTCTTCGAGTGAGGTTGCGGCCTGAGCACCAAATCCCGCAGCTTCATTGACAAAGTCCTGGTTCAAATCGAACGCAACAACTTCATTTCCGTGGTCCATCATGTTTTGAGCTAAGTTACTACCCATTTTTCCTAATCCAACTAATCCAATCTTCATGGTTTAAGTTCCTTCCTTTAATCGAAAATTCGCATCAACCTAACGATTCCTAGTATATGAAAAAAAGTTACAAATTTCAAGATATTTTTGTAAATAATATACAAAACAAACTAAGAAAGCCGTTATAATGGGATTTTACTTTTGCCATATTGTGAAGAAAATAACTGAAAAAAATGACCGACATCCTGTCATTTTATTTAAGCCTGAGCATTCCATTCTGCCTTGTATTCTGCCAGGAAGTCGCGCATCACCTGTTGCCGGTGTTCAGCCACCCGCTTAGCGGCATCGGTGTTCATCAGATCTTTCAGTTTCAATAATTTTTCGTAGAAGTGGTTAATAATGGTTTCGTTGTCCAGATTCCGGTACTCCTCATGCGTCATGCTTGTTCGGGGTTTAACAGCCGGATCGTAGATCTTTTCACCGAAATGGCCGCCAAAATAAATAGCCCGAGAAATTCCAATTGCGCCAATCGCATCCAGCCGATCGGCATCCTGAACGATTTGACCTTCCAATGGTAATGGCTTAGCGGTCCCATCAATCGTCTTGTGATAAGACATGTTATCCATAATCAGAAAAACCGTGTCACTATCGGCAGCACTGAAGCCCTGCTGAGTCAGAAAGTCACGCACTTCGGCGCTGGCCGCGGCAGTATCCGCAACCAGCTTCTCATCAATAACGTCATGTAAATAAGCCGCGGTGACGGTTAGAACCCGGTTAGCTTTGGGATATTCCCGCACTAACTTGTCGGCGAGACTAACAACCCGTTGGATATGATCGAAGCCGTGACCGGTTTCATCATCCCCCATTTTGCTCTGTGAAAAGGTTCGAACTGCTGCTAAAACATCATTTTTCGTCATATTTGCGCTCCTTAGAAGTTTTTTCTTCTGCATCCGAGGCAATCCCCACGAACCCATAGAAGAATAAGTGCATTAGTTGGTCAATCAGTTGCCGATACTCTGGAATATCATGGTCCGGCGAACTAAAGTAGTCGACATACATATCCAGATACATCGTCAGGGCCGCATTGGAAATCTCAGGGTTAATCATCCCTGCGTCCCGGCCCCGTTGAATGACGGCATCCCAAAAGGACTGCTTGCCGGCAACATACGTCGCCTTGGCTTCACCATTACCAAATTTACCCTGCATGTCCGCAACCGTGAAATTATAAAAATCCTGACTCATCCCTGCGGAAACTTTAACCTTAGTCTTCATCATGAACTGAACGACCTCACGGAACGACTTCTTGGGATCATCAACCACCGTGCGGTACTGGGCATAACCACCTACGATAAGATCCAAGACGACTTGGTGAGCCAGGTCATACTTGCTATCAAAGTATTTGTACAGGGTGACCTGCGACACGCTGGCCTCATCCGCCACGCCCTTAACGTGCGTGGGTTTATAGCCATCACGTAGAAATAGCTTGGTTGCGGCGGCCAAAATTTTACGCCGCTGTTGGTCCTTTCTCTCTTGGTTCGTTGCCATTTGGTTCACGTCCCTTTGCCTGCTTTTTAAATGTCAGCGGTTTCTTCTTAGCTGTTATTATTTTAGCACATTCGACCTTGGTGTATTTAAATTTGATGAACTATTCAAGAAAAATAGTTCACTTTTCTATTGACTTCCCCTAAACCAAGGCTTACGATGATAGCGATTTAATAACCGTGAGGAGGGGATTTAAATGGCGACACAGCCTATTTTACAAATTCATCAATTACAAAAAAAGTTTGGCCGCTTTCAAGCGTTAAAAGATATCACCTTCAGTGTGAATGCCGGTGAGGTGTTCGGGTTCATTGGACCTAACGGTGCTGGTAAATCAACAACTATCCGGGTACTTCTGGGCCTAATCCGGGCGACTGGCGGTTCGGCCACTATCTTCGGTCAGGACGTCTGGCACGACAGCGTTACGATCCATCAACGTCTGGCCTATGTCCCCGGCGACGTCTACCTCTGGCCGAATCTGACCGGTGGTGAAATCATTGACCTCTTACTCAAAATGAATGGCGCGGCTCATTCCGACAAGACTGAGGCGCTGATCAAGCAGTTCGGTCTCGACACCACCAAGAAAGCCCGGACTTACTCCAAAGGAAATCGCCAGAAGGTCGCGTTGATTGCTGCGCTCTCTCAAGATGCCGCCTTCTATATCTTCGACGAACCCACCTCCGGACTTGACCCTCTCAACGAGCGGGTCTTCCAGGATGCCGTTTTAGATCTGAAACAACGCGGCAAGGCCGTCTTACTCTCGAGTCATATCCTTTCGGAGGTCGAACGCATGTGTGACCGCATCGGCATTATTCGTGAGGGGCAAATTATTGAGACCGGAAGTCTCGCCGAGATGCGTCACCTGACACGTACGATGGTGACAGTCACACTGGGTGATGACTTTGACGTCAATACCCTGACTGGGGTTCACGGCGTCACCCCCGGCCATCAGGCACACGAATGGCAATTTGCTGTCGAGGATTCCCAACTGGCCACAATCATGGCTACCCTGGCCCAGCACCAGGTCATGGCCCTACAAAGTACGCCACCAACCCTGGAAGATCTCTTCATGCACTACTACACGGGAAAGGAGTGATCGTCATGTCACGTTACGGACGTACCGGTCAATTGATCCGGTTAGCCTTTCGCCGTGATCGCTTCCGAATTCTTATGTGGATTGTGATTCTGGCCGCTCTGATGGCCAGTGTGGCTTGGAAATTTGAGGACATCTACGGGACCCAATCCGAGATTGACGCCATCAAGGGAACCCTTGCTAGCCCGGGGATCGTCGCGATGTTTGGGGCCTTCTCCTTTAAAGGGAAGGTCACCACTGCCGAAATATTTGCCAATGAAATGCTCTTATTCATGGCATTGATTCAAGTTGTCATGAACCTCGCGCTCAGCATTCACGCCACCCGCGGTGAAGAAGATCTGGGAATCACTGAACTCGTGCGGTCTCATGCGGTCGGCACGGCTGCGCCATTGGCAGCTGCCGCCTGGGAACTGGTCATCATCAACAGTCTGCTGGGTGTCCTCTACAGCGTCGGTCTAACCGCCGCTAACATGCCAGGTGCTTCGATTGAAGGGAACTGGTTAATTGGGATTGGCTTGGCCTCCACCGGACTTCTATTCGGTTTCTTAGGCCTCCTCATGGCCCAAATCGCCGATCACGCGGCCAGTGCTACTGGTCTCGCCTACACACTTTTCGGAATCAGTTATTTAGCCCGGATGGTCACCGACGTGCAACATCCAAGACTCACCTGGTGGTCACCACTGGGCTGGGTGGAAAAGCTAGCCCCCTACAACGATGCCAATTGGATACCTGTCTGGTTGAGTTTGGCCACCGCGCTGCTGCTCTTTAGCCTAGCCGTCATGGCCAATAACCGCCGAGACCTCGGAGCCGGTGCACTGACCACCCGTCCCGGTAAGCGTCAGGCCTCAGCCTTTCTACGAGGACCGCTTTCCTTACTGTGGCGCCGCCAACGCAACATCATACTTGCGTGGCTCTTAGCAGTCATCATCTTTGGCGTTGCCTATGGCACGGTCTTCAATACTATCGGTAATATCTTAAAAACCAATCCGACAATGCAACAAGTCTTCGGAGCCGCAATGGTCCACGAGGCAAATCACAAAGTGTTGTTAAGCTTCACGTCACTTCTGGCCGTTGTCATGGCCGCCGTGGCCACGATTCCCGGTATTCAGTTGATCCTAAAGACCCACACGGACGAAACCCGTGGGTGGCTGGAAGCCGTTTATGCACGGCCAGTAAGCCGCACGCGACTCTTCTTCAGCTACATTGGTCCCGCTTTTTTGACCAGCACCCTGGCCTACATTGGCGGTCTGGGTGGCATCGTCGTCATGGGTGATGCTAGCCTGGATCATGTGAAGGACGGCATCAGTGCACACGAATTTTGGCAAGGAATTGCCGGACAACTTCCCGAAATCTGGGTCTTCCTGGGCATTGCCGTGTTACTCGTCGGTTGCTGGCCACGGATCAAGACCTTGACCTGGCTCTATCTGGCATTGGGCTTCGTTTCCGTCTACATGGGGAGCCTACTCAAGTTGCCTAACTGGGTTAAAAACGTCACTCCTGCCGGCTGGATGCCGCGAATTCCGCAACATACCGTCAACTGGACAACCTTTAGCTGGATGGTGGTCTTAGCCATCGTTTTGATTATCGTGGGGTGGCTGGGTTACCGCCGCCGTGATCTTCAGATGCGATAAGATTGGAAGTGGCTGTAGCCGATCGCTATCTACACAGTCAAAACCCGCTAACTTTCGTCCGACAGCTCACCACGATATCAAATTGGCGACGACCAATTTGATAATAAAGCTTGTCCACCAAATCTGCATCGCAACTGAGATTATTTAAAAATCATCATAAGCGTAAAGCCCTCAACCGTGCTGACCAGCACGGTTGAGGGCTTTTTGACTATTAACTTTGCGAGACCAGTAGCTGATCCTGATAATTCCAACCAGAATCATCCCCGTCGTAACTCACTACCTGAACCGGGGGCCAAGGGACAATAAGACTAAATCCAAGCCGTCTGACGACCTTTTAATGACAAGATCTAGTGGGATAAACGGTCCACGTCGCGGACAATCATGAGTTCTTCGTTGGTTGGAACGACCAGAACTTTAACCGCCGCATCGTCAGGACTCACGACATGTTCTTCTCCCCGGAAGTCATTCTTAGCGGGATCGATTGCAACCCCGAAGACACCAAGTTGATCAGCAATGGCCTGGCGCATGGCAATACCATTCTCACCGGAACCAGCCGTGAAGACAATGGCATCTAAGCCACCGAGTTCGGCCACATAACTTCCCACGTAGCGAACCACTCGGTTGACGAACATATCCAACGCCAGCTTAGACTTTGGTCGTTCGTCTTGGGTATCTTCCAAGTCACGTTGATCAGGAGACAATTCGGATACCCCTAATAGACCCGACTTATGGTTTAAGATATCAACCATGGCTGGCATATCAATCTGAAGTTTCTCTGCCAGAAAGGCAACCAGAGAAGCATCAATGTCTCCCGAACGCGTCCCCATCATGACCCCTGCGAGGGGTGTGAAGCCCATCGAGGTATCGAGCGCCTGACCGTGGTCAAATGCTGTGACCGAGGATCCTGAACCCAAATGAAGCGTGATCATTTTCAGGTCTTCCAGCGGTTTACCTAGAATTTCTGCTGTTCGGTGAGCGACGTAACGGTGACTGGTTCCGTGGGCGCCATATTTACGGGCCCCAAACTTTTCGTAGTATTCGTAAGGCAAGCTATACATGTAGTTCACGGCTGGCATCTCAGTATACAGAGAGGTGTCGAAGACCGCGACCTGTTGGGCATCTGGCAATAACTGCTGGAAAACTTCAATGTAATAGGCCTGAACCGGGTTATGAAGCGGCGCATAGTCCTTTAAGGACTTGATCTGGTCCAAAACTTTCGGGGTAATCAGGGCGGAGTCCTTGAAGATTTCACCCCCGGCCACGATTCGATGACCGACACCGGTGATGTCACTCAAATGATCCAAAATTCCGTAGGTCTTCAAGTGCGTCAACACCATAGCCGCCGCCTCTTGATTGGTGATATTGTCCTGGGTATCCGTAAATTTTTCGCCATTAGCCAACTTGACCTTGAAGATCGAGCCAGGTAGATTTAAGCGATCAACCAACCCAGATGCAATGACCGTCTCCTCTGGCATTTCAAAGAGTTTCCACTTCAGCGTTGAACTTCCCGCGTTAATTGCCAATGTTTTTCCCATAATTTCCTCCTACGCTTTTTCTCAGTTAATTACTAGTGTAATCAACTTTGTATCCGCTTTCAAGAATTATTTGAAAAATTCGTCATTTTCACCCACCAATTGTTGTGGCGACAATATCCGCGTTGCCTTAAAGATCGTATAGGCGTGCTGTGGCGGCAAGACCACATCTCGTGTCAGCCAATAACGAATAAAGTCAAGAATGCCCTGCGCAACAATTTCTTGGGCAAAGTCGTGTGGAATTAAAGCTTGTGCGTCAACTGAAACTGCCACAATGGACACGATAAGTTCCTTGAGATGCGGTCCTATTTTTGACGCTGGGCATTGTAACAAAGCTTTGCTAAGCACGTGTTGGCGGTAGAGATATTGGAACAATTGCCAAAAAGCATCTCGTTGGTCCAGTGCCATGTCCCCCGTTGGCTTGGGATATTGGGCAAAAATTTTCCGCACCGCTTCCACCAATTCATTTTCATAGCTAGTTAGTAAATCGAATTTATCCAGGTAATGTTGATAAAAAGTGCCGCGATTAATCGCAGCCTCACGAGCCAAATCTCGAACTGTGAGACGATCAAATCCCTTGTCCGCCAACAGTTTAACGAAAGCGCGCTGTAACTTGACCTCTGTTGTCAAAATTCGCATATCCGTTTCCATAACTTCATCACCTCCACTGAATGACGCGATTCTAAAACTATTAGATAACTTTTCTTAGACAGCGTCAATGAACACTCTTGGTAAAACTGTCGTTGGCCTTTTCAGTTAATCAGCCGGTCTTTTATGCGCGACCGCTCTATAATTACTGTCCTTCTTTCCGACACTTTCCCCCAGATTGTCGATTGCAACACTTGCCTGATGGCCTTACGCTCGAGATGTTTTAGAGCAACACAACATCTCCTCGAAAGGTGGGATTTTCATGTTAAAAAGTGAATGGCATGCCTTATGGCAACACAAACCTCTGATTCTAGTTCTACTCATGATTGCCTTAATCCCGGCAATCTACTGTTATCTTTATCTATCGTCCATGTGGAACACATATGGTCATACCGATAATATTCCCGTGGCCATCGTGAATCACGACCAACCCGCAACCATCCATGGCAAAACAATTGCAATTGGCCGACAACTCACCCACACTCTCAGTCGATCTGATGGTCTCGACTTTCACCACCTCTCAGAAGCCACGGCGAAACGACGGTTGAAGGCCGGAAAAGTTTACCTCATCGTCACGGTTCCTCGTGACTTCTCTCAGGACGCAACCACCTTACTCACGGCCCATCCACAGCAAATGCAGCTTCACTATACCCAAAACTCCGGCCAAAACTTCATCGTTTCCAAAATTACTAGTGGGATGGCCACGAGCATTACAACCAGGGTCAGCCGAGAAGTCACGAAATTGAACGTTCAGGCCCTCTTAGCTGCGGTTCACGGCGCGGCTACTGGCATGGCTACCGCAGCTAAAGGATCGACGGAACTTGCCTCTGGAAGCCAACAACTCGGTCTGGGAACGCAAAAACTTCTGACCGCCACAGCACCGGTTCATAACCATACGCTAACCACGGGTCTAACTGCTTCACAGCAAGGTATTCAGCGTCTCCAGCAAGGAGCCACTACGCTGGGGCAAGGCCTCACTAAGGGCCATCAACAACTCACAACGATTGCCGATACCACCACAACAGCGACTGCTCTCGCACAACCGGTGGCGGTCCAAAGTCACGATATTGCCAAGGTTCCTAATAATGGCACCGGTATGGCGCCGTTCGCCATTGCAATTGGCCTTTATGTCGGCGGGATTGCCCTAGGGACCATGTATGACGGGGCAATATTTTATCGCAAACCCCGCTTAGCCCTCACTTGGTGGGGCAGTAAAGCCAGCGTCGTCGGGGCGGTTGCCCTCATTCAAAGCGGTCTACTCTTCTTCACCCTACGACAAGCTAATGGACTAACCGTCCGTTCAGAATCCGCCCTCTTCTGGGCCATTCTTCTGGGATCAGTCCTATTTCTTTCCCTCATCTTCTGTCTCCGACTACTACTCGGTGGTTTCGGTACCTGGCTCATCTCGATCGTCTTAGTTCTCCAACTCGCCAGTTCTGGCGGCCTATATCCGACACCATTGGTCAGTACCTTCGCTCAGCGGCTTAATCCATGGTTACCTATGACCTATCTGATTGATCTCTTACGATCGGCTATCTCCACGAATACCGACACCAATACAGCTTGGGGGATTCTCTTAAGTATGATCGTGGGATTCAATCTATTAGTTATTCTAAAATTTCACTTGCTCATGAAACAAGACCCCCTCGCTAAAGCCTGATTAAAAATGACGTCATAACCAGCGTAAGTGCTGTCTATGACGTCATTTTATTGCAAGTGGTAATCGCCAATTCTAAATCTTTTAAAGGTATTAGGGTCTGCCACAACAAGGACAACCATCAAAAAAATGGTGATTCTCCCCAAAGGAAGAACCACCATCGTGATAATTTTTAGTTTAGCCGGTTAATCTTAGTACCAGCCGTTTGCTTGCCAGAATGACTTAGCAGCAGACCATGAACCGTAACGTGAGGTCACATAGTTGTTCGCAACCTTTTCTTGGTTGGCAGCAGAGTAATCCCCATTCAAGTAAGAAGCGCTCAATTGGTACTTCCCAATGTATTGGCCGTTACGAGCTGAGTATGACCCACCGGATTCCTTATTGGCAATCCAGGCCTTGGCAGATGATCCGTTGCCTGAAGTTGACGTCGTTGAAGCAGAGCTGGTCGTCCCAGTTGTAGCAGATTGACTGCTGTAGTTGTTAGTTTTGCTGTAATTGTTAGTTCCACTGTAAGTATTCGTTGAACTGTAATTAGCAGCGTTATTTGTATTAGTCGTCGTATTGTTAGACGTTGTGGCTTGGCTAGGCGTTGAAACTTGGCTATTAGTCGTAGTCGTGCTGGTTGCGGCAGCTGATGGCACAACCAGAGATTCACCCACGTAGATTAAGTTAACATTCTTTAAACCGTTAGCCTTTTCGATTGATGACACACTGGAATTGTATTGGTTTGCAATCTTAGAAACCGTGTCTCCGGACTTAACCGACACCCGGACGTCGGCGTTAGCGGAAGTGGTGCTGGCAAAGAACCCGGCACCTAATACTGCGGCAGTACCTAATGTAGAAACTAAAACTTTTTTGATATTCATAAAATGAATGTCCTCCTTTGATTAGTGAAGCGTTCTGTGTCTCAATTACTTAACGAGACCTATCATAACCTGTGGACGTTACACGGTGGTTGTTGCTGCGTTACACGCTGGTTAAGAAAAATCGCCTTGCGTGACAAACCGTAACATGGTTAATCACGCCGCAACATAGGCTAGCTTTTCAAGGCTTATGTTGCCACGGTGTAACGAATTCTTGGGTAAAGGCGGGGGTTCAACGAATTCCTCGGTGTTAATTTCCGCCGTATACCGCGATCTTTCGCAAATAAAGTGGCAGTTTTTAACCATTCTGCAGCGTAATCCTTCCTAACTATAGGTAAAAGTCGTCGTAGTTAAGTCAATTCTGCCGAAAAGAACTAACACTTACCCGACTTCTTTACGAACGGCTCTTCTCCAAGTCAGTAAACACGTTCACTGATAGAGGCAAGTTATTCATAAAAGCCACGCAACGTTCCGTGGCTACCCAATGGCTTTCAAAAAATCATGCTGATGCGACTCTAATTCTTCAGCGCACCAAAAAAGCACAGTGGACCTGCATCCACTGTGCTGACTTGAATTTAAACATTAAATTGGCTGAGTTTTAGTACCAGCCGTTTGCTTGCCAGAATGATTGCGCAGCAGACCATGACCCATAACGGGAAGCAACGTAGCTGTTCGCAACCTTTTCTTGGTTGGCAGCTGAGTAGTCACCGTTAAGGTAAGAAGCACTCAATTGGTACTTCCCAATATATTGGCCGTTACGTGCTGAGTAAGAACCGCCAGATTCTTTACCGGCAATCCATGCTTTGGCACTAGATTCTGAACCAGATACACCAGTAGAAGCAGTTGTATTGCTGCTAGTCGTAGCTTGTTGTTGCGTAGAAGTCGTGTTTTGCGTTTGGCTAGCCGTGTTGTAACTTTGACTAGCAACGTTAGCTGAGCTCGTCGAAGTCGTTTGCGTGCTACTTGGCACGTTTAACTTTTGACCAACAAAGATCAAGCTGCTGTTAGCTAGGCTGTTTGCCTTTTCGATAGCATGTACAGATGAGTCATACTTGTTAGCTAATGACCAAACAGAATCCCCCTGCTTGACCGTAACCTTAACATCGGCATTTGCCGTGTCACTAGTGGCGAAGAATCCGGCACCGACAACAGCAACCGTTCCAAGAGTCGTAACTAAAGCTTTTTTGATATTCATAATAAATGAATGTCCTCCTTTGTTTGCTTAACGGCTATTAGAATAACTGATGGTTATGTCAGCGAGATTGGCGTTAGGTTACACCAGCATTAAGAAAAATATTACAGTATGACAATCCGTAATATTTGTTACACATCTGTCATATAAACCGCTTTAAACGCCCCGTTTTTACCCATTTTAGCCAAAAAGACCGCCTTTTTCCCGTGTCTTTTGCACCTAAAAAAAGAAAAAAATCGTCATTTTTCATGATAATTTGATGAAATTATGACGATTTCCAGCCATTTTCAACCAAAATCATCCGAATTTCATGCGCGATCCCCCCCATGTTTGTCAAAATTAGGGGGGATGACCTATGTTGTGATATAAATTTGCTTGTTTTTAAGCCCCCTTCTCCCCAAATACCCGCCCATTAACAAATACCGAACAGAGACCCATCCATTCATCAAGATGTTAACTTCTAGCTGTTATAACTATAGTAGAAAACGGATCATTTTTTTGACAAGTATGACTTAAAACCGGCTGCCTAGTCGACATCTCGTGACGATTGTCGTTAACCATCTCATCATATCGACCACTATCTCCATCATTACCACAACCAGAGAGAACCCTTGGAATCCAATTCTCGACCAGTAAAAAGGCGGTACCCTCGCTGGAGTACCGCCTGGTATCACTTATTCTTCGACGTTTTTCCCGTCGTATTCGTCAATCATAATTTGCTTCAGCTCAGACACGAGTGGTTCCCGAGGATTGGCCGTCGTACACTGGTCCTGGAAGGCCAATTCAGCTAGCTTGTCCACAGTCCGGTCAAAGTGTGCCTTATCCACACCGTTAGCCTTCAAGCTCAAGGTAACGTCAACGGAGTGCGCCAAGTCAATAACCTTGGCCACAAGTGCTTCCTTCAACTCTTCCTTGGTCGTTCCAGTTAACCCAAGGTAGCGGGCAATCTGAGCGTAATCTTCATCGGCTCTGAAGGTTTCATACTTAGGCCACATGGCCAGCTTCGTTGGCTCCTGGAAGTTATAGCGAATAACGTGTGGCAAGGTGATGGCAATAGCCAACCCATGAGGTAAGCCGAACTCCCCACCTAATTTGTGGGCAATCGAGTGGTCAACCCCGAGGAAAGCGTTGGCAAAGGCCATCCCGGCCAACGTTGAGGCGTTGTGCATCTCCTCCTTGGCCGTGACATCCCCATTGTAGGAAGCCGTCAGATTGTCCATAACTAACTTGATAGCTTGCAGAGACCATGGTCGCGTGTAATCAGAAGCCATAGCAGAAACGTAGGATTCGATGGCGTGGGTTAACACGTCTAATCCGGAGTAAGCCACCGTCTTTTGGGGCACCGTTTGGATAAATTGTGAGTCCACAATCGCCACATCAGGTGTCAAAGCATAGTCTGCTAATGGATATTTCACGTGCGTCTTGGAATCGGTAATAACAGAGAATGGTGTCACTTCTGAACCTGTCCCAGATGTCGTTGGAATGGCCACAAATTGTGCCTTGTGTGGCTTGTGGAACTTGTAGGTTCGCTTCCGAATGTCCAAGAACTTCTGCTTAGCCCCGAAGAAACTAGCGTTAGGGTCTTCGTAGAATAACCACATGTTCTTAGCTGCATCGATTGGTGACCCCCCACCTAAGGCGATGATCGTATCTGGCTTGAAGGTCCGCATCTGTGCAACCCCACGTTCAACCGTATAGGTCGTTGGGTCGGGCTCCACGTCAGAAAACAGAGAGTATTCGATCCCATTTGGCTGACGCTTCAATTCGTTTAAGACGGTATCGATGTACCCCAGTTCAACCATTGATGGGCTGGTAACCAGGAAGACCCGCTTGATGCCAGGCATGTCGTCGAGGTAACGAACGGACGTCTTTTCAAAGTAAACGCGAGGTAATTTAATCCACTGCATATTATTTCGCCGCTTTGCAATAGTTTTGATGTTCAACAGATCGAATGAGGAGACGTTATGGGACACGGAGTTCTTTCCCCATGAACCGGTTCCCAATGTTAATGACGGAATCATCTCATTGTAGAGGTTCCCAATCCCACCAATTGCGGAAGGCGTGTTGACGAGGACCCGGCTGGCCTTCATCTTGATCCCGAATTCCGTGGCAAGATCATCGTTAGTCGTGTGAATGCCGGCCGTATGGCCCAACCCACCGAAGTGGAGGAGGTCGTCACAGATTTGGAAGGCATCTGCCTTGTCCTTCGCCTTATAAACAGAGATCACTGGCGACAACTTCTCTTGAGAGAGTGGGAACTTAGGCCCAACACCCTTCAATTCAGCAGCTAGTACTTTGGTATTAGCGGGAACTTCAATCCCAGCTAATTCTGCGATCTTAACGGCAGCCATCCCGGCGATTGGGCCCTTGACGCCACCCTCTGGTCGGAACATAGCATCAGCCAAGGCTTTTTCGTCGGCCTTCTTAATGAAGAAGACGCCGCGATCTTGCATTTCTTGCTTAACTGTCGCATAGATTTCTTGGTCAATGACGGCACTGTTTTCAGAAGCACAGACCATCCCATTATCAAATGTCTTCGAAAGGACGATGTCGTAGACGGCACGCTTGATCTTCGCCGTCTTTTCAATATAGGCTGGACCATTACCAGGGCCAACTCCTAAGGCTGGCTTTCCAGTTGAGTAAGCGGCCTTAACCATGCCAGGACCACCGGTTGCCAAGACACTAGCAACCATTGGGTGATTCATCAATGCCGTCGTGGCATCCAAGCTAGGCTTGTCAATCCACTGAATCACGCCTTCTGGCGCACCGGCAGCGATCGCAGCGTCGCGGACAACCTTAGCCGCCATTACAGAAGACTTCTGTGCCTGTGGGTGAAAGGCAAAGATGATTGGATTCCGAGTCTTCACGGCAATCAGTGACTTGAAGAGAGTCGTTGAGGTCGGGTTCGTCACAGGGGTCACCCCTGCTAAAATCCCTAAGGGTTCAGCGACGGTAATCAGTTGACGCTCGCGGTCATCCTTGATGATGCCGACAGTTTTGTCATGCTTGATAGAATGCCAAATTTCCTCGGTGGCAAACATGTTCTTAATTGCTTTATCTTCCATTACGCCACGGCCAGTTTCTTCGAAAGCCGCCTTGGCCAACGTCATATTTTGGTCAAGACCGGCAATCGCCATCTGGTGCACGATATGGTCGACCTTGTCTTGCGTAAAATCGTCCATGGCGCACAGCGCGTCGTGGGCTTTAGCCGTCAATCGGTCAATCATCTGGTCAACGGTTTCAGTTTTTTCAGTTACCTTTAATTTTGGATTTTCTTTCACGTTCTTTAACATGCTTATGCCTCCGTTTTTGAAAACAGTCTTGTTAAGTTATTCACGAGTTACATCTTAGCACGTTTTAGGAATTTCGCAAGGCGATATGTTAAAAAGATCACAAAAAAGTTTTTGAACTTATCAAACGTTGATTTATCAAGATTAACCGCATAAGCGCATGTAAGCGCATACACATAAATTCACTCATCAGCACAATTTTATTTGTGTGAATGTTATCACTTTCAGACTGTTACATTTTCACATGCTGTTTTGCTTCTTTTCAATCGGCTCGAACTGGCTTCATTTTCCCAAGATATTTTATCTACCGCCATAATTCTTCAAATATTTCAAGAGACTCTATGCTAAAGTAAAGGTATCAAAACAATTTTAGGGGAGAAGGATTGATCCCATGCGACCTTGGGCCTTTTGGCAGGAAGCCACCCGCCACTTTTTCAACCATTGGGGAAGCTACGTTACCCTGGTCTTCATGACAAACATTGTTGTTAGTTATCTCGCAGTTCCAGCCTTTACTTGGTTAACCGCCGAACTCATGCGTTGGCAACACGTGCCCTATATTTCTTATACCAATATTGGGTCACTCGTCATTACCCATCCACTAGCCCTCATTGGCTTGGCTCTGATTTTATTGACGATTATCACGCTAATTTACTGGCAATTTGCCTATCTATTACTCGGCGTGACCAATATTCGCCACGGCCGACCGCAGAGCTCCCTAGCAGTCTTGGGCGATACTGTCCGAAGCATTGCCGGCGCCTCACCCAGCACCTTTCTTTTCTTTATTGGTTACTTCATCGTCATTATTCCCTTTGGCAGTGAACTCTTCTCTACGCCCCTCCTCAGTAAGGCCAAGATTCCAGCATTCATTGTCAGCTATCTGATGGAAAAACCACTCATGGCCATAGCCCTGGGCCTTTTCTACGTTGGAGCTGCCTACCTGGGAATACGCCTGATCAGTGTGTTGCCCCTAATGATTCTCGATCAACAACACAGCCACCAGGCCATTCGCTTGAGCTGGCAGCGCACCCGCGGCCACTTCTGGACCTACCTTAGCCGCATTCTGATTACCCTGGCGCTAGTTACCGCCACCGTATGGATCATTTATGCTGCCATCTATCTCGCACAATTAGTAGCCGATCGCACGCACTTCGGGCTAGCCGTAGCCACGATTAACCTGCTCATCATGGAGATTATCACTGAATTTATCGTCTGCTACACGACCGTCATCTTCATGATGGTTATTCTCAGCAGTCATACGGATCAGCGCCTGACCCCCACGACCCTCTTGCGGTTCCACGAGCCCGCCAAGACGAAACTTCGGACTCGTCTTTTCATTACGGGTGGCGTCATCCTCATTTCTGGATTACTCGTCATCTTCAACCTGGTTTACCTCAACGGCTTTGCCATGAGTCGTCCCCTGACGATTGCCCACCGGGGCGTGGACCACAATAACGGGGTTCAAAACACCATCCCTGCTATGGTCAAGACGAGCCGGAAACATCCAGATTTCGTTGAAATGGATGTCCGCGAAACCAAAGACCATCAGTTTGTGGTCATGCATGACGGCAATCTCAAGGCCTTAGCGGGCTTAAACCGCACTGTTTCTAAGATGACATTGAAACAACTCACCGCAGTAACCGTGACCGAAAATGGCTATCAGGCCAAGATTCCCAGCTTTGACGCCTACCTCAATTCAGCTATTAAGCACAAACAAAAACTCCTGATTGAGATCAAGACAAGTCGCCGAGATTCCAAGGATCTGCCCGCACTATTCTACCGCCAGTTCGGGCAACGTATCATGGCCAATCATGATGAGGTTCACACGCTAAGTTACGGGATTATGAACACCTTGAAGACGGCTTATCCCAAACTCTTCGTCAGCTACATCATGCCGTACAACCTCACCTTCCCACACACCAAAGCCAATGCTTATACGATGGAGTCCACAACCCTGAACGATACCTTCATCGATCAGGCAGAGAAAAACCACAAACGCGTCTACGCCTGGGATATCGACACCGTTACCCAGACTGATCAGATGATGTTCCTCGGCGTCAACGGTGTCATTACCAATAACCTCAGTACCATTCAACAAGAAATTAAGGACAATACAGATCACCCGAGTTACGCCAACCTGCTGTTAACCTTCATGAACGACTTATCCTTAGAATCACAAACCCAATAACAAAAGGAAGCCACCGTAACAATTCCCAATGGGGAAAGTTACGGTGGCTTTGTGTGATCACTTATTTCTTTTCAATTTTACGAATTGGTCTTTTGATAAGGTGCAGGAGTTTCTCGGACTGAAGCCGGGAAACGACGGCATCGATAGCCACCTGCATCAGCTTTTCATTTAAGTCCTTCGCGGCCGGCTGAACCTGTTCTTCACCCAAGTGGTGCAAACGGTCTTCCAGCTGACTAATGAAGTTGTCATAAGCCTGCTTCGGATAATCCCCCGCTGTAATCTGATCGATCCCGGAACGAACCGTATCCGTCTGAAACATCGGCTTTAAGAGACTGATCATCAGAATATCCGTGAGCTGCATGGTCTGATACTTCTTCTTGACTGGCGCCAAGATCACGTGGTGCTTCACGTAGTTGTTAATCATTGCTGGCGTGATCGTATCAATGCCCAAAGGTCCGAGAATATCGTTAATTAGCGCTGTTACCTGGTCCATGTAAAGATCAAACTTAGGGAGATCGTCCCACCGTGGCAATTTAACACCATGCATCTGGTGTTCCCACCGCGTGTATTGATTGAAGTCAGCCATGTCTCTTTCCTACCCTTCCGGTTCTTACTGACAAGTATAACATATTACCTAGTTTTAATGACTAGATAAGCATTAATTGTTCAGTTTTCAGCTAGCGCCAACGTATGCGGCTCAAGATGCGTTTCCCCAAGATCTCCTGAACGACTAGGAAGATCGGTTGGACACTGATCATCAGCGGGATATAAATCAAGGCTAATCGCCAGTTCAGCAGGTTAACCAAGGAGAAAAGCGATCCAAAGAAGAGGAAAACAACGGCGAATAATCCCGCCATCAACGCTACCAAAGCAATCTTGAACCGGTTGAGGGGCCGGGCCACTCGGAGTAAGGCGTTGAGGCTGATCAATCCAGTCATCAAGACACTCAGCGTTGAGGTTGTCGCGAAGTCGAGGTGAAATTGTGTGCCCAAGGCAAGAATGACCAAAATGTATCCCACCACGCAGACTGCAGCCGGGGCCGCAATTTCCATAACCTGTTGCATAAACCGCCCCTGAATGCGGGCATAGTTGGGCTGCAGGGCCAAGAAGAAGGTGGGAATTCCCACCATCAGTGAAGAAATCGGTGTTAACTGAATGGGTTCAAATGGATAGCTTCGACTCATGAAGATAAAAATCAACGTCAGTACTACTGAGTACATGGTTTTGATTAAGTAAAGTGACGCCACCCGCTCGATATTGTTAATGACTCGACGTCCTTCATTGAGGACATTGATCATCGCATCAAAATTAGAGTCCACCAACACGAAATCCGCGAGACTCTTAGTGGCTTCACTCCCAGAAGCCATGGCAATGCTACAGTCCGCCTGGCGTAAAGCCAACAAGTCGTTGACCCCATCTCCGGTCATGGCTACGGTGTGCCCTGCTGTCTGATAGGCCTGAATCAGGCGCTGTTTTTGACTCGGCGTCACACGACCAAAGACCGTGTAGTCTTCAACTAATTTCGCGTAATCGGGCGTGGCCCCCACCTGACTCATGTCGATCAACTGATCAGCACCAGCAATCCCAGCGCGCTTGGCAATGCTAGCCACGGTCACAGGATTGTCCCCAGAAATAACCTTGAGGGCCACTTCCTGGGTTGCAAAATAATCAAAGGTATCCTTAGCCCGTGGCCGCAATTCATCCGTAATACACAGCAAACCCAGCGCCTGTGGTACGGTAGGTTGCGGCGTCGTCAGCTGATCAACTTTGGCCAACACAAGCACACGGTAACCTACAGCCGCTAGATCCGTGATCCGACGCTTGATTTCAGTAGGGATCGTGGCAAAGATGAACTCTGGCGCACCTAATACATAAGCCTGGCCACTAGATAACCGCGCACCACTCCACTTTCTCCCGGATGAGAACGGTAAGACCTCGGTTGGCGTCACACTTGGCGTCCCTAGGGCATTTTTTATCGCTTGGGCAGTCTCGTTGTCATCACCCGTCGCTGCAACCATCTGAGCCAGCGTCGTTTGCAAGTTTTTGGCCGACTGGTTCCCCACAGGTTCGATGCGGTCAAATTGCAATTGACCGTTGGTAATCGTCCCAGTCTTGTCCAGACACAACACATCAACTCGCGCCAAGGCCTCGATTGCCGGTAATTCCCGCACCAACACATTACGTCGGCCCAAAGTAAAGGCACCGGCCGCCAAAGCCACGGACGTCAACAGGACAAGGCCCTCAGGGATCATCCCCACTACAGCAGCCACCGTTCCTAGAATGGCTCGGTTCTGAGCCTGTCCCCGTAAGAGAGAGGAGACGAAAAGCACGGCTCCCAATGGGATAATGGTAACCGTCAACACTTTGATAATCCGATTGATAACCGTGAGAAGCTCACTGGCTCCCCGTTTTTTTTCTTTAGCGGAATTGGCTAGTTTTTTAACAAAGCTCCCATGACCAACCGTGGTAGCCTGGACGATAGCACTGCCCCCCAGAATGACACTCCCGGAAATCAGTTCATCCCCGGTCCCCTTCATAATGGGCGTCGACTCTCCGGTAATCTGAGACTCATCAACTTCGATTCCAGTCGTTTCTCTGACGCGACCATCTACGGGCAACTGGTCCCCACGACCTAAAATCATCAGATCGTCGACAACCAAGTCATCCTGTGAACGTGCCGTCACTCGGCCGTTACGTCGCACCTTAATCTTGCTTTCAGAGAGCAATGCCAACTTATCTACCTGGCGCTTCGATCTGATTTCTTGGAAGATTCCGATCCCCGTATTGAAGACCACAACACCAATGAATAGAAGATTTTTATAGCTTCCCGTCAGTAGCACCAGGCCTCCGAGAAGAAGGTTGATCAGGTTGAATAGCGTTAGTAGGTTATCACGAAATATCTGTTTAACGCTTCTGGTCAGCGGGGGTAACGGATCGTTCTGTTGGCCGGTCGCAATCCGCTGACGGACCGCCGTGTCATCTAGACCCCGATCCAGTAAGGGTAACTCACGTTCTGGCATCGTCAATTCCTCCCTTTACAGGTTCTTTAACCACCATTGTACGCGATAATCCGCTTTCAATCCTGTAATCACTCGACATTTTCAGGAACTTTAAAAATTCAGTAATAGTTCACAGGACCTCGTCAGAGTGGTTAAATGGAAGTATAGGCTGCGGAAAATGGGGACTAGCGCTTATGGCTTGGACGAACTCTTTTCGCCACAGGATTGGCCTCTTAACCTGACAAATTCGTCAGTGTGGGTCTACAGCATTATGATCAGTGACGTTTTCACTGGTCCGAATTATCACGCTTCACTACATAAAGGAGGAATCATCATGAATCACAAGTCTTCATCAGTTATTCTGTTTATCCTCTATATTGTTCTTCTTGGTTGTATGTTAGCCCACAAGGATATGTTGGCCATGTGGCTAATGACCTTCGGGATGTTGATTGAGGCTTCAATCAACCTGTACGACCAATTCAAGCGACCACGCTAAATTAACCAAGGAGACGATAATCATGACCATTAAAAATCTTGCTTCAACCCGTTTGCTCGCGGATGGCAACACCATTCCCGGTCTGGGATTCGGGACCTACTTATTGAGCGACCAGGATACCATGGACACCACGATTAAAGCCGCTTGGGATGCTGGCTACCGACTTTTTGATACAGCGATGCTCTACCGCAACGAAGATATCCTCGGAACCACCCTACAACATCTACAGATTCCCCGTCAGGAACTCTTTTTGACCAGTAAAGTCGCCGAAGTGGCCCAGGGCTACGACAAAACGCTGCAGGCCGTCACTGGTTCTTTAAAGCGGCTTCAAACCGATTACTTGGATCTCCTGCTGATTCACTGGCCCGTCCGTGACCACTTCTTTGACACCTGGCGTGCTCTCGAACAACTAAAAGCAAACGGCCAGGTGAAGTCAATTGGCGTATCCAATTATACTGTGGCTCACCTGGAGTTGCTGGCAACCAAGGCTCAGGAAATGCCCGTCATCAATCAGGTTGAATATCATCCCTACTTGAACCAGCAAGCGTTAAATGACTTTGATACTGCCAATCATATCATTACTGAGGCTTGGAGCCCCTTGGGTCGTCGCGTAGACTTGGCTGATCCGATGATCGCTAAGATTGCCGGTCACCATAACAAATCGGTTGCCCAGACCATTCTGCGCTGGGAACTTCAGCATAATATCTTGCCAATTCCAAAGTCTCAGCACGCCGAACGAATTCGCCAGAATGCCGAAGTTTTTGACTTCACCCTCAGCGAGGATGAAATGACGATGATCGACCTGCTGAACAAGAATCAGCGAAACGGGAATGAACCCGAAATCGTTTACGAAACCGGGAAACAATATTAGTCAGACACTAAGCCATCAACACTACTAAATGAAAATAAGGCGTCGGATCTCTTATCTTGATGATAGAGATCCGACGCCTTATTCCTTTGTTTCCTGAAGGTTTTTAAAAGAAACACACGCACATTTCTGAAATCACGAAACTAAAGACTACTCTCTGTTAATCAATACTAATCTCGTGATTATTATTAACTTCCGCTTGCTTAGGCAAGGTCAGTGTCAAGACACCGTCCTTAAAGCCAGCCTTGACCTGCTTCAAATCGATGTTTGGCAGATAGAAGGAACGTGCCACGTTCTGACTGTGGCGTTCTTGCCGTAAGATCCGGCCGTCGTCATCCTTAGTGGATTCATTGACGTCTGACTTACCGGAAATCCGCAAGGTTTCATCACGATAGTCAATGTGAATGTCATCCTTCTTGAAGCCTGGCAATTCAGCGGTAACCACATAGTCCTTGTCGTGTTCGACCACATCGGTCTTCATAGCCGCATCACCACTAAACATATCGTGACCTAAGTTGCCCACTTCATTGAAGAAGTTCATTGGATCAAAGAAATCATAATTCCGGTTCATTACATCATTAGCCATAATCAATTAACCCCTTTCTGCTTTACTTGATTACATTTTCTATAATAGTCAGTATTGGTCAAAAATGCAAATAATTAGCACTCATGTCGTTAGAGTGCTAATTTATAGTGCTTAACAACTGAAAATACTGAACTATTAGGGTTCATATCCTAGATCATTTCCCTGCCATTTTCAATTATTTTATCTAAAGGTCAAAAAAGGTAAGCAATTCATCACGAATTGCTTACCTTTTCGACTCACTAAATTAACGTGCCGTTTCGATCACGACATCGTCTGGAATGGCCGTGACATCTTCCACAGTTTCCAGGTTAGCGACTAACCAATTTTTATCATTTTGAATGAGTTTATCTGTAAAGTTCCGAGCCCAACGACCGTTAGACTTTTCTTCGGCTGGTAAACTGGCATACTTGTTCGCCACCAGGTGCCGTAAGAGTGATTCATTGACGTGCCACTTTTTGCGCAACGTCCGACAAACAATCTCCCCAATCTCATCCGGCGTGTAGTCGGCGAAATTCAGAGTCAGCGGAATCCGTGACCGCAATCCGGGGTTAGCCCCCAAGAATTCATCCATCTGGTCGGTATACCCAGCGAAGATAGCGATGAACTTATCACGGTTGTTTTCCAGTTGCGTGATCAACGCTTCGACGGCTTGTTTCCCAAAGTCATTGCTCCCGTTACCACTCGCTGTTAACTGATAGGCCTCATCGACGAAGAGCACACCACCCATGGCGTCTCGTACGGCGTTCGCGGTCTTCTGCTCCGTCTGACCGATGTACTGGCCAACCAGGTCAGGCCGTCCAACTTCCATGACCGTCTTCTTTTCTAGAATGCCAAGATTATAGAAGAGTTGTGCAAGGATCCGCGCAACGGTCGTCTTACCCGTCCCGGGATTCCCAGCAAAGACCATGTGGTAAGTGGGCTTCTGGTCTTCCGGCAAGGCGCCCTTTAACTTCCGGTCACCAGCGACTCGGTCCACCAGCTTGTGAACGAAATCTTTGACCTCATCCAATCCAACCAACTGATCGATCTGCGTCAAAAGTGCCTGAACCTTGGCTTCCTTTTCTTGTTCGTCGCCACCGACAATCTCGTTCAGATCGCTATCTAAGATAGCCGTCACATCACGGTCTGGATCCTCGATACAGTTATTGGCGACGATCCGGACCAATTTTTCGTTAAAGTTCCGGACCCAGCGTCCGTTACTATTTTCAATATTCATCTTGTAGGCATCTTCGATGGTCGTGGCGTAAAGATCGCGATTAAAGGTAAACTGCTGGTCATCCAGCAGTTTCATCCCGATCTCAACCACTTCCGTTCCAGTGTAATCCTGGAAATCAAAGATGTTCGGTGCCCGCGAAATTAAGCCCGGATTCATGTGCATGAAGTCCTTCATTTCCTTGGTGTACCCGGCAAAAATGATCATCAGGTCGTCACGGTGATCTTCCATAAACTTCAGAATAGTATCGACCGCTTCTTGGCCCCAGTTCACCGAGCCGCCATCCTGATACAGCGTGTAGGCTTCATCGATAAAAAGCACCCCACCAAGCGCTTTTTCCAGAATTTTTTTAGTCTGAATGGCCGTGCCCCCAACGTTTTGGGAGACCAGATCTTGGCGAGAAACCTCAACGTAGTTATCCTTAGGCAAAATGCCTTCTTCAAACATAATCTTACCGACTAGCCGCGCCACCGTGGTCTTCCCAGTCCCAGGATTTCCTAAATACAGAGAGTGGTAAGACTGTGCCACGCCCTTAAGCCCCTGTTCCTTACGCTTCTGATTGAAGACCGCGAGCCGAATGAACTGGGTCACCGCTTCTTTAACTTTGTCTAACCCGATCATCGCGTTAAGTTCATCTAGCGCTGATTCTTCTGGTTCAGCTTCGATTTCCGCAACCTTTTCCTCTGGTTCCTGGGTTTCAGCCACTGGTGCTGGCTTCTTTTCCGGTTTCGGTTCTGGTTCTGTAGGGGTGCTGCTGACTCCCACCAGACGAACCTCCGCGCCTTCCACTTCGGCTGAGGACTGTTCATCCATCGAGACTGTGAGCCGAATCTGATCACTCAGGTTACTACTACCCGCTTTCAAAAGTGCATGCGTCAATGAGGCCGTCGTTTGCGGACAATCAAAATTCAAAGCATCCACCACGAACTGTGATCCCGAACGCAAGGTAATCATGTTATCCTCGCCAGCGGGGCCACTAAAGTAAACGTCACTCCCCTTATACTGGGAATTGTCGACGCCACCTAAGTCCCGCAGAATCTGTGTGGTCTGCACATCAACAACTGAACCATCCTTGGCCCAAACGCCATTGATAACAGACTTACTGAGGAGAATATTCGCCCCGTTTAAACAGTAGAGGCCTTCCCCATTAGCTTGGCGAATCTCCGAGTTGGTCAGCGTAACATTGCCACCCTCAGTCCACAGAGCAGGGTAAGTTTCTTCCGTCCGACTGTCGAGGATGGTGCGATTCAAAATGACCGTCCCATTCCTCTTATTAGAAATAATATTATGTTCTGATTCCTGGATTGTCAGATTTTCAACTTCAAAATAGCCATTTTCCTTCAGAGAGAAGTGAGAGTTAATCACCACATCTCCGGGTTGTTGACCGTTCCCACGTAAGCGTAAATTACCCACGTTAAACCCGTTTGGAAAGACGTAAGTTCCCGGGTCGATAACCACAACATCCCCGACGTGAGACGCCTTAATGCCTTCATCAAAGGCCTTTTTCCCAAAGCCTTTTCCAACTGAAATTGCTTTCTTCAACTCGCCATCTCCTTACGCGACCAACTTAAATGTGCATCTTCTTCGCTTGACTGTTCATGTAAATTAACCCAATAGTTCCCAGAATAAATCCCAGGCCCCAACGGACGAAGAAGAGCACCACTTGGCTTAACCACACAACGGGTGCCATAATGCCCCCCCAACCGAGACGCTTAAAGTCCCCTAGGAGAAAGAAGGTGACGTTCCGCAAGCTGCTTGGGAAGTTTTCAATCGCATTATCGGCTTCAAGCATAATCGTCGTCGCAACCGGGTACAGCACCAGGTTCAGCAATAGCCACAGTGGCTCTAACGGCACATTGAGTGACGAATCCCAGATGAAGACACACGCAATAATCGAGAAAATATACTGCTTAACCCAAAACTTCGTGGGTTGTAAGGCGTAAATCCGTTGAATAAAATTCGATTGAGTTTCGGTCGGCGACTCCGCGGCCTGAGTCCCAAATTTAGGGGCCGACTTGGCCTTCGGCTGTTCTTCTGGAGCTGATGCCTGCGTTCCGAACTTAGGGGCTTCACTAGCCTCTGGCTGAACTTCAGTCGGTTGCTGCTCTTGTTCGGCTGGTGTACTATCGACCCCAAACTTAGGCTTGTTTCCATTATCCATGTTCATTCCTCCTAATATATAGGCCAGATGATCGGTCATCTTATCAAAATTTCACCACTGAAAATGATGCTACCTCAGCAGTTAATTGGTCTCAAAAACTATGTATAGCACCCAATAGCGTGCTCAAAATGATTATATCACAAGGATTTCCCCGTCAAAAGGCCGAATCACACCACTTTACGCCAACTTGATCGCGCTAACTTCACAACCCAAACGCGATCTCGAATTCTTCACTCACACTAGCGACACTTCGCTAAAATTTTTCGCAGGTTTAAGAAATGAACACGGAAAATGGTGGTCTATCGGCATCAATTTCACGAAAAAGCGGCTAACAACGTGGTGCTTGACGCTTCACACCGAACCTTCGTGGAAAATTTTTGTCTGCGCGTATGTAATCCTAGACACGATAAGCGACTTTAAAAGCCCACAGAACTGAAGCATTACCACCACAAGCGATTAATTCTAACAAATTACCCAGCAACATAAAAAGAGGCACCCGGAACAAGTCCGAGTGCCTCTAAATTCACTAACAATTTTAGTAAGTTTCTTGATCTTCAACTGGCTTAGGCTTAACAATCTTTTCGCCTAAAACATTCGCCAAATCCTTCAATGCAGCTTCACGAGTTGGAATAATGTCCATATTAAAGATAATGGAATCGATGTCCCCACCAGCAAAATCGAATTGTTCGAAGTAGACGTATGGGTCATGCTCGTCGTCATCGTTCAAGAAATGCGCTGTAACGGCTTCTGAAAGTGCGGTTGCCCAAGATAAATCTTTCATCTTTGGTAGATCGTGCTTCGTCACATACCCCGGTTCCAACAACAATTTAGCTGCCTTATCCACGTCTTCCGTTGGAATTTGAACAGCTTCTTTTTCCGTGTCTTCCTTTGGTGTATCTGCCATAATCAAAATCTCCTTTGATGTTACTATTTTTAGTCTAATCCTTTTTCCCGGAAACGTTAAGTATCTCATTGCTAAATGGTAATCACGTGTTCTTACGCTGTTCGGTTGCCAGGCGCGTGAAAAACAGGTACAATTTTGGTCAATTCACCTACTATAAAAAGGCACGGAGACGCGCTATAATAAGGGGATAGAAATAACGAAATGAGGAATGATGTGTGGATAGCGGTCAGATAGTTGTGAACTTAATTATTATTTTAATTACTTTTCTCTTTGCAGCTTTCTTTGTTGCCTGCGAGTTTGCCTTAGTTCAGACGCGGCCTAGTGCCCTCGAAGAAAAGATCGAGGCACAAGACAAACCGTCGACGAAGCTTAATCGGGCTTTGAAAATGGTCACCAATTTAAATGAATATTTATCAACAACTCAGGTTGGGGTTTCCCTAGCCGGAATCATCTTAGGGTGGATCGGGGAAACGTTCTTCGTGGACATTCTCCTCGCCGGGATTGCCCCGGCCCACATTAACAGCGCCACGGCGCACACGATCAGTGTGATCATCGGGGTACTCCTGTTAACCTACCTAGAAGTGGTCTTTACCGAAATTGTGCCAAAGAACATTTCCATTGATATGCCAATGCGGGTTCTGATGCTCGTCGTCACGCCCTTACACTACTGTCACGTGATCTTCTACCCCTTCGTTTGGTTGCTAAATTCCAGTGCGTCTGGCGTAGTCAAACTGATGGGCTTGAAGGTTGCCAATGAAAGTGACGAAGTCTTCTCTCAAGCTGAAATTTTGAACCTTTCACGGAGTGCCGTGGAAGGTGGGGAACTCGAAAAGAATGACCTGGTTTACATGCAACGGGCCTTTGAACTCAATGATAAGGTTGCCAAGGATATCATGATCGACCGGACGCAATTAATCGTGATTGACATTACGTCGACGGTTAAGAGTGCCCTTAACGTTTATCTTCAAGAACGTTTTAGCCGCTTACCCGTCGTTGCAGATGGTGATAAGGATAAGATCCTGGGTTACGTCTATAACTATGATCTGATTCGCCAACAACAGGTGGATCCTAAGGTCAGAGTCGATAAGCTGATCCGAGACATTTCCACGACGCCGGAAACAACACCAATTACAGAAGTTCTCCAGCAGATGATTAAGAAACGGACGCCAATCGTGGTCGTTGTCGATGAATACGGGGGAACCTCCGGCATTATTACCGACAAGGATATCTACGAAGAGTTGTTTGGAACCGTTCGTGATGAAATCGACGATGCCAATGACCAGTACATCTTCAAACAACCAAATGGCACCTTCCAGGTTAACGGAAAGATGACCACTTACGACTTTGAACGATACTTCAACACCGATATCAAGGGCTTTGAGACAACGGAAATTGTGACGATGGCCGGTTATATCATCGACAATTACCCAGATGTCAAAGTGAACGACGTCGTTCACCTCCAGAACTTCGATCTGAAGGTCTTGGACTACGAAAACTCCTTCATTAACTGGTTCGAAGTCACGGTTAAGCCGCAACTACCAGTTGTTAATCCGGATGAGTCGGACGATGATGAGTCAGACAAGTAAAGAATTAATGCCAAACAGCCGTTGGGGATAACCCCAACGGCTGTTTTCGTGTGCCATGAGTCTATACTTGATGAAAACTTTTCGTAAACAGGTTTTGGCCAATGCCATCTCTAGTAAACAAAGACTTAGGTCGTCATACCCGCAAACCATGGACACAGTTAATCGCGGCCATCTTTGCCGTTGACAGGCTCCCCACGTCACGACCATAATAAACGGTATGCTCATTTAGAAAGGAAGCCGCGTCGTGGCTATCGCACAATTAACCAATCAAATTATCCTCATGTTTCTCTTAATGGCCGTGGGTCTGCTGATCAACAAGTTGGGGTTCATGCGTGGTCAAACAGCCAGTGACCTCACCAATATCTTACTCTATGTGGTATCACCTTGTCTGATTATCAAAGCCTTCGAGCAACACTTTTCGGCACCCCGGCTGCGGAGCCTTGGCCTCGTCATGCTCGGAATCATCCTCACTTACCTGGCGATGGTGCTCATCACTCAAATCGCCTTTCGGTCAGTCCAAGATCTCAATCTCCAACGTATCATGCGGTTCGGTGCCGTCTATTCTAACGCTGGCTTCATGGGGATTCCCCTAGCCAGTGCCCTTTTTGGAAATAATGGCGTCTTCTTTGCAGTGGCCTCATTAGCTGGCTTCAATCTCTTCTGTTGGACACACGGTATTGCTCTCTTTCGAGCCCACTCCGGTGATCGTAATTGGCGCATGATCCTGTTGAATCCGAACATCATTGCAATTGCCCTGGGCCTATTGCTCTTCGTGAGCCCATTCCATTTGCCTAGCCTGTTAAATCAAACCGTCACGGCGATCAGCTCAATTAACACCCCACTCTCCATGATCGTCATCGGTAACAGTTTGGCGGTGGTTCGGCTGAATCGACAGGCTTTGAACTACCGATTATTGTGGGCCCTGGCCTGCCGTAACCTGCTATTTCCAATCATCGATATTCTGCTGTTACGACTATTGGGTGTCACGGGAATTCCGTTCTACACCACAATTCTTATGGCGGCTTGTCCGGTCGCTGGTAACGTGGTGTTGTTCACCCTTCAAGCCCATGGTGATACGACGCCAGCCGTAACGTTAATGAGCGTCTCGACTATCTGCAGTCTTGTGACGATCCCCTTGGTATTTGCTTTAGGAAGTTTATAAATTCTAAAAAGGCGACCGTTCGCCAGGATAGTTCTCCTGGTGAACGGTCGCCTTTAGGTTAATCTCAATTTTCTTGATCAGGTGTCACCTGACGCCGATTCACGAAGAAACCACTCACGACTGGTGCTAGGCGCTTGTAACCATAGGCCATCCCCAGCAACAGGCAAGAAGCCAACAACGCTGCAAGTGGCAGCGTACGGAACATGCCGGCCGGTAAAACCAAAGCTAGTAACGGAAAAGCATAGGCCGCTGGCAACTTGACCCGCAAGAGTTGCAGAAGCAAGAAGACCAGGGGGAGGCTAATCAATGTCGTCAGTAACCCTGAGGCAATCAGCACATGCACCACGACCCCAATCGTCGCAGCCCCACTGAGCGCAATAATCTGCTTGACAGCCATTTTCCCCGCGTACTTGGGCTTCTGAATCACTTCGAAGAAGACCACGAAGACTGGTGGAATACCAGCCATCTGGGGATGCCCAGACAGCCATACAGCCGCGACCCAAATCACCGCAGCAATGGCAAATAGCACCATGTGTTTCAGTCGGATGGGTTCCGGCGTGGCCTGGCCTTTCTGTAAGCCAGCGAGTAAGACCCCCGCCATTAAGACCAGCGTGAAGGCAAAGATCGCCACGATAAAGGACAGATGCGTGGCATTAACGATGATCGGCAACAGCCCTGTCGCAAATGAGGGGGCCAAAACCGACCGTAAGCTTTTCAGTAGAATCAGCACAAACAGTAAGGTTAACAGGATCTTCTCGGGATAGTTAATCGGCAACTGATTCACAATAAACCCAATCACAGCCGTCCCCGATGGCGCCAAGAATATTTTCAAGGGTTGGCTAACCCAATCGCTCTTACGGTAAATCCACGTTCCCGTAGTCAGTGCAGCAATCTCGGGGAGAATGATTTCGGCGTCATTTAACCAGGTCGCCACGCCAACCATTGCCAACACGAAAGCAAACCCTACTAGATAATCTCGACGCTCATGTTTACTCAAATGCATGACGTTCTTTGATCCTCCTAACTGTCATTCAATGGAATACAAGTCGTTCATTAACAAAGTATTTTCGATTATAGCACAACCGATCGCAAGATTCAGGTCAGATCACCCGTTCTGTGATCGGATCACTCGCCTAATCCCTTTCCGAAAAAAGCAAAAGGCCCCCAGCTAATCAGCCGAGGTCCCCAACAATTAAATTTAATTTATCGCGCCTGCTTAGGTAAACGGAGGGCTAAGAGGAAACCGACCACCGCTAATACGAAGGTAAAGTAAAAACCATAGTGAGCCCCGTTTACGAAAGCTGCCGCATGACTCCCGCCACTATAAGCAGCTTGCCCGATACCTAACAGACTCGTGGCGATCGCTGTGGCAATGGCACCGACGATCTGTTGCAGGGTATTCATAATCGCACTACCATCGGCCGCAATCGGTCCCGTTAAGGCGTTGAGCCCATGGGTTTGCGACGGTGACATCGCCAGGGGTGCCCCAATCATCAAGATGACATGGGCCAAAATGATGTACCAGATGGCACTGTTGGTCGTGGTGAAGGCCAATAAGAGCGCCCCAATCATTGAAATGATAAAGCCTAACCGAGCCGGCATCCGTGCTCCGATTCGGTCATACAACCGACCAGAGACGACGGAGACAATGGCGTTCATGACCCCACCAGGAAACATGATAATCCCAGTCAGAGCCACGGGGACCAATGCCCCTTTTTGAATGTACATAGGTAACAGGTACATTGCGGAGAGAATAATTCCGAAATTAATCATAACCAGACTGGCCCCAATTCGGAAACCAGGAATAGCAAAAGCCCGTAAGTTTAGAATCGGCTTTTCCATATTTAATTGCCGATGCGTGTACCAGGCGAGGACAACAATCCCGACGAGCAGACTCCCGATAACGGCTAATGACCCCCAACCGTGGTCACTGGCCAGGCTGACACCCACGACCAGGCTACCAAACCCAATCGTAGATAACACGATTGAAAGAAAGTCGACTTTAGGCCGCGTCACCGGTGCGATATTTTCTAGTGATGTCACCGCAAAAATAAAGGCGATCACCAAAAATGGCACGAATAACCAGAAGATCCACCGCCAAGAAGCGATTCCGAGAACCAGACCCGCCAATGTTGGTCCCACCGCGGGGGCAAACATAATGACCAGGCCCACCATTCCCATGGCAGCCCCTAGCTTGTAGGGTGGAAAGATTTGCATGGCAACCGTGAACATCAATGGCAGAATCAATCCGGTGGCGATCCCTTGGATCATTCGACCGAAGAGTAACACTCCGAATCCTGGTGCAGAGGCCGAAATCACGGCACCAACGGCAAAATCTACCAATGCAAACAGGATAACCTGTCGCGTCGTAAACCACTTCGTAATAATACTGGATAATGGCAAAACCACGCCAACCATTAACATATAACCCGTCACCAACCATTGTACCGTTGCAGTGGTCACGTTCAATTGAACCATTAGCTGAGGCAAAGCAATATTCAAAGATGTTTCAGAAAACATCCCGACAAAGCCCCCAATGAGCATCCCCATCATGGCAAGCATGGGATGAGCCACAGGTACCCGGCCACTTTTGTTTGGCTACTTTGTACTGAATCCATTTGTTTTCACACTCTCCTTCATATATTCACACACAATGGATTACTCTACCAGAAAAAAAGAAACTTCGTAAGCGATCCCGCTCAAAAAGTTTCTAAAGAAGAACTATTTTCCTTTTTAACTAATAATTGCCAGAATTAGGCACGTTTAGCCTGCGCAATCTGATCACGCAGTTCCCGCAATCGTTTCGTATCTAACTCCGGTGCCATCATCAACTGATCGTACTCAAACTGCAGGCGGGGCAGATCCGAAGCTGGGACTCCCTTAGCACTGTGCGCAGGGTCTCGTAGTTCTTGATCCTGCAGCACCACCGTGCGTGTGGCTACCTTCTGGCGAAAGGCCTGGTCGTGAGCGACGAAGAGCATCGTTCCCGGATAGCCCACGAGAAAGTCCTCTAAGGCTTGCAGAGCTGGTAAATCCAAATAATTCGTGGGTTCGTCTAAGACCAAGAGATTGCTAGCACTCACCAGAATTCCCAGGAGCTGTAACTTCACCCGTTCACCCCCACTGAGATCGCCGATAGGGCGGTCGTAGAACGTCGCCGTCAGGCCGAATGCCCCCATGATCTGTCGCGTGCGGTTGCGGTCAAGCGTGGTGGCTCGACTGAGGAACCCCCAGACCGTTTGATCGGCAGGTAACTGGGTCATATCCTGATGGAAATAACCTACTCGGGCACTGGGAGCTAGGCGCGTCTGAGCTGCGTGAGTGAGCACGGCGGTAATCAGCGTCGTTTTCCCGCTTCCGTTAGGGCCACTCAGAGCAACCCGTTCCCCGGGCTTGATCCGCAATCGAACATGGCTGGCCAGGTCGTGTTTGCCATGGGTCAGATGCAAGTCATCCACGGTGATCAGATACTTCCCCGTCACTGGTGGCAGGTCAGTTGCTAACAACTTAACCGGTGCGGCTTCATGGGGCTTAACCGTCGTCGTTTGGCGATCGGCACGATCCTGTAAGGCCCGAGCACCTCGTTCCATCTTGCCGGCGTTCTGTTCTCGAATCGAACGCGTATTACTCCGTTCAGCCGCCGTTAACCGCCGACTCCCCTTACGAACTCGAGCGGCCTTCTCGTGCCGTGCCTGGACCGCCTGCTGGAGTTCGCGACGCTCGCGTTGTTCCCGGTGATACTGCGACAGATTGTTGTCCCGCGTTTGCTGCCGTTCACTCATAAAATGAGTGTAGTCTCCGTTATACTGCGTATATTGGTGGTTTTCAAGCGACCAGATTTGCGTTGCTACCGTCGTTAACAGGTCCCGGTCATGGGAAATCACAATCAGGAGACCCGGATAATGTAAAAGCTGTTGTCGAAGCCAATCCTGATGACGGTCATCCAAGTTAGCTGAAGGTTCATCCAAAATCAGAATTGCTGGATGTTGACTCAACGCGCGACGGACCCGATCTAGCATACTTTGCCCGCCAGATCGACCAACGACTGGTGCAATCTGTGGTACCAGCTGAACACTCGCATTCACGGCGCGAGTTCCCTCAAAATCGGTATCGACACCCGTGATGATGCGGGCCAATGTGGTTTTTCCCCCACCATTAGCGCCGATAATGCCGACACGATCGCCGGTCTGCGCCGTTAGGCGTTCCGCCGTGAAAAGTGTTTCACCGGCAACTGTTTTCGTTAAATTTGTTAAGGTTAATTGTGTCAAAAGATCGTCCCCCTTTTGAAAGCAGGGATTGATGGCACCGCACAAAAAAAGTGGTCGCGTTTCCCAATTGGAAACGGCGCCCACCGGTTGCTCTGGCAACTCAGTCGGCGTAACCATCAATCCCAAATGCAGGCCCACTCCACCCCTAGACTCGTGGGATGGTGCTGACAAACAGTTGAGAATTGATTAGTTACGCATCGGCTGAATACCTCGTTCTTTCTTAAAGTAGCCCCAGAATAGCATATTGACTGAACTTTGACAAGTCTCCTCCCAGATGTCAGAAATTAGCGAGGCATTCTTAAGAGCATTTCACCCCTGATCCGAGTACACTGGTATTAATTGAAAATTTTGAAAGCGGAGGGAAATTTTATGCAGTCATTACGTGTTTTATACATTTCGATCGAGGGTAATACCCGGAACTTTGTTGAGAATCTCACGGCCTTCGCCGCCAAACAACACGAAAGTAACCCAGAGCTACCAACGATTACGGCCACGGAAATCAGCGAAGCCAGTGACTTTGTCGACGAAACGCAACCCTACTTCTGTTTCGTCCCCACCTATCTAGATGGGGGAAATGGTATCGACAACGGCGTTAAGGAACTCATGACCAATGTCCTGGGGGAATATATCGCCTACGGTCAGAACGCCAAGTACCTGGTTGGTGTCGTCGGCAGTGGAAACCGAAATTTCAACGAACAATACTGTCTAACAGCTAAACGTTACGCTCAGAAGTTCGACGCCCCCTTCATCGCCAACTATGAGCTCCGTGGCGTTCCTCGTGATGAACAACGCGTCTACGACGCCCTCGTCGCCCGCATGAAAGTCGTGCTTGTCGATGACTAACCCCACGATCGCGACCCTGATGGCTCACCGCAGTATTCGCCACTTTACCTCAGAAAAACTGACGACCGCAGAGATTGATACCCTGATTACGGCAGCCCAGCACGCCGCCACCAGTACTTTCTCCCAACAGGTCAGCATTATTAGTGTCACCGATCCAGCCAAGTTGACAATTCTCGGTGAAATCACCGGTCACCAGTGGCTCGAACAGGCTGGTCATTATTTTCTTTTTATCGCCGATCAGGCTCGTAATGCCCGACTAGCGGGAACCTCAGTCTTAGCGCAGAGCAATCTTCACAGTACCGACAAACTCTTAGCAGGCATCTTTGATGCCACGATTGCAATTGAGGCGATCGTCACGGCCGGTGAAAGTCTGGGACTTGGAAGCACCATCATGGGCAGCATCCTCAATGATGTTCCCCGCCTCATCCAAACCTTTGACCTGCCCAGCCTTACTTTCCCTGTGTTGGGCTTGGCCATCGGCCACCCAGCGGAACAACCTGAGCAGAAGCCACGGTTGCCCCAAGAACTCATGCATTTTAACAATACCTACCAGCCTTTAGACCCTGCCGATCCACAGCTAGCGGCTTATGATCGCGCCATTACCAGCTACTACCAACAGCGGGGGAACCATCGGCGTGAGGAGACCTACACGCACCACATTCTCACGGAGTTTTCCCGTGATCCGAAACAAAGGGCCGGTATCACGACAGCTTTGAGGCAACAAGGTTTTCTAAGCGACTAATCTGAATTGCTTTCACTAAAGCATTGTGACACTGCTTGATCCTCTTGACAGTTAGAACTGCCCTGCTGTAATATTATGTTTAGGGGTTAAATATTTGGTGGGTGTTCGATGAAAAAAGGAGTTATAACAGCTATTTTAACGATATCATGTGGCTTGTTATTGGTCGGATGTGGTAAGACGAGTACTGCTTCGACTGGAAATACCAGCGCCAAAAATCAGCCAGATAAGTTGCGTTTATACAGTGATGGTAAAACGGCCAAGCGAATCTGGTATCGGGTGGATGGCGATGAGTTAAGCCATACGATAACAAAGGATACCTTAGTGTCTGATGTTTATGCGATTAACACTGGCAAAATGACACATTACACTGTTGGCTACAAAAATGACGACGGTAATTTTGCAATCCCATTAAAAGATTTCAAAGGTTTAACTTATAACGGTGTGATCAAAAAAGCCAAAAAATTGGTTAACGATCAAAAAGAAGCCTCGATTGAACCAACCAAAACATATAAAACAGTGGCTTTAAAGGCTCAAGTAACCGCGGATGATAGTGGCAACGCAGCCTCAAGTGAAGGCATGATGGACGGCAGTCACTTCTACTGGATGTACGGTCAGACACTTGGGGTTTTCCCAGTTTATAAGCAGTACTACTCCGGTTATTTCCGTAATACCTACGACTATGGTCTCCATGGAAACCGTATGCACGCACTGATCACAGCCGTTGGGGAAAACACAAACATTGAATTTGATTCTTTAAAAACAAAAGGCCTGCGAGTTCTTGATGAATAAAATAAATCTAGCTCACGAACAAGCTTGGCTATGATAATAACAAAGTTATACAACACATCATTGCTTAAACCCATGCTACACTTATAAATAAAAGCCGGTTGAGAAAAATCTGAGGATTTTTTCAACCGACTTTTTAATTTTAAAATTGAGATCAACATTAAAGCCCCCTAAACTGGTAGCCAGCTTAGAGGGCGAGATCTCAATTTATTTATTCTGTTCCTTGCGCAACCGCCTTTGGTTATGCCGATTACGTAACATGACGGCAGCCAGTGCCACCAACATCACGGCCGTTACGGATAGGAAGAGCGAATGGTAACTCCCATATTCGATAATCATCCCACCATACAACGGGCCGACTGCTCGACCAAAAGAAATGGCCATGTTATAAATCCCTTGGAACTTCCCTTTTTCGTTGTCACCGGCCAGCTTGTCGATCCACGCGGGAATGCCAGGGAACCCGGTCATTTCACCCAACGTTAAGACGATCATGGTGATCACGAACATCGCGTACGTCTTAGCAAACACCAACATTAAGAACGACATGATAAAGACGAACGTTCCAACCCCGATCTGTGAACTCATCTTGAAATAAGTCCCAATTCGGTTGGCCAGTGGTTGCCCAAAGACGATGAGAATTCCATTTAGTGTCCAGAGCAAACTATACTTTTCAAAGGAGATTCCTAGGCTGGTCATGTGCACAGAAATCACACTTTCCCAGAGGGAGTACCCCACGTACAGACAGAAGACCAAAGCACTGATCAGCCAGATCAGCTTCAACTGGGCTGGCTTGGCTGGACCCTTGGCGTGCTTATGCGTCTTGGTAGTAATATCCATTCGAAAGTCGACCACGAAGATAATCAGCAACGCCGTATAACAGATGCTGGCGGCCATAAAGACCAGGGTGACCCCATGATCCATCAGATACCCCACCATCAGCGTCCCCAATACCACCCCTAAGTTCATCCCAATATAGAGGTAATTAAAGACCCGGCGACTACCAATCGATTGTACGTTGGCCGCGTAAGAGTTCACCACGGTCATCACGATTCCGTCACCCAGGCCAATGAAGAGCAGCATAATCCCGAAGATGGGCCAGCCATGGAAAAAGATCAACAGGAGCATCGGAATAAACGATGTCAACGTCCCCAGAAGCCCTGTCTTGAATGGCGACCAGTTATCAAACAACCAGCCCCCTAACCAATTTCCCAAAATCATACACAGCGACATTCCCAACAGCGCGATCCCTGCGAGCGTCAGAGTTTGATGTAACTCATCATGCATATACACAGTCGTTAATGGCCACATACACGCCGCAGCCGCATTAAGTAACAGGGTTGCTGAGAGGATCCCTGCTAGACTGACTTCCTTGTTGCTTTTCGACATTTACTTTCCCTCACTTATTTTGTCTCATTGATGCTATTGTCTCATATTCATAGATAAACTGAAACTACAACGCTCCAAAATCGCCTATAAACCGCCCTTTTTCGCGATTTTTGATCACTTTTCAAAAAAAATTAAATATTTGCGCAACTTGATCTGAGTCAAGTAATTCCAAACCAAGACCCCCTATACTAGGTTATGTAATCAAGACAAACGAAAAACCTAAGGAGGTTTTATTTATGAGTAAAGTAACCATGAAATTAGACGACCTGACTTGCCCGTCATGCATGACTAAGATCGAAGGTGCCCTTAGTAAGAAAGATGGCGTTAAGGACGTCAAGGTGCTTTTCAATGCCAGTAAGATTAAAGCTGAATTCGACGAGGACACCGTTACGGCCGAGAACCTAGCTGACACGGTCACCGATCTCGGCTACACCGTTAAGAGTTCTAAAGTTAAGGCTCTCTAATCCCCTAATTCTGAAAGGAAGTTCATCTAATGACCACAACAACCATGACTATTGCAGACCGTTACGCTGCCGAACAAGCTCAAACCGAACATGATCACCACGTTCCAACGGCTGGGGCCATGACTAACCACATTCTAGCCAACCTTCATATTTCTATTGTGAAATTTCACCAAGTTCGCTGGTCCGTTAAGGGACCGTTAGCACTCAGTGTTCGCCAGTTACTAAGTGACTACATTGCCACCTACCGAACACAATTTGACGCGTTAGGTGAACGCCTCTTGGATGAAGGCGAGATTGTGTCGACCACCACGAAAGAATTCCACGACTACAACATGCTACAAGAAAGTGGTGACAAGAAGTATCTGGCCGCAGCGGACCAAGTCGGTGACCTGATCCACGATGCCGATACGCACAACCTCTTCATTGACCGAGCTATCAAACTCGCGGATAAGGAAGAGCGCCCGGCTTTGGCCAGCTTTTTAATCAATCTGCGCGGAATTAACAACCACATCATCAGAGAACTTCAAGCCGTATTGGGCAACGATGCCCGTGACGGTCTGGATGAAGAAGACGATGATGATGAAGACTAATCTGTAAATTTTAAACAGGATCGCTCACACACTGCGAGGTGCGGGCGATCCTGTTTTTTATACGAAAAAGGCTCGCCATGATTGCGAGCCTTTCATTTATTTTTTCAGATGTTTAACACTACCACGTTTATCGATCCTGACTGGGACAAACGTTTCCACATCGTGTCCCATGACCTGATCAACGCTCCGACTCCCAATACGATAGAAGTCCTGCGTCACACTGGTCAACCCCGGCGTTGTGATATTACAAATGATGGTTCCGTCGATGCTCACCAAAGACAAGTCTTCAGGAACGCGAATGCCCACCTCTTGGGCGGCGTTCAGAATACCCGCCGCAATCATGTCACTAGCCGTGATAATTGCCGTGACCTTGAGTGGGAGAAATTCCTGTAGAAGTTTGCGGCCGGACTCATAACTATAATCCCCGTACTTGATACAAGAGGTTGTGAGGCCATGGGCCTTCATCCCGGCTTCATACCCGGCAATCCGTTGCGTCCCGGTATGGTAGCCATCGATCCCAGCTAAAGCGATTGCCGTGTGTCCCTGTTCAACCAGGTAATCCACGGCTTGTGACGTGATACTCTCATTATTTGAACTGACCGACAAAATCTTTGGTTGATTTAAGTAAAGGGAGACGAAACAAAACGGGATCCCGGAATTCTTTAATAAGGTGAGATCCGCATCATCCGGTTCGATGGCAGTCAGGAGAATCCCGGAAACGGACCGTTCCAACGCCGTCACAATCGCCTGGTGAAGCATCTGGTCATCACGATTTCCCGCATACAAAATGATGACCCCCTGGCCCAACTCGCCAGCGCGTTTTTGAATACCATCGATAACTTCCGTCGAAAAGTTTGTGGGGGTTGCATTCAAAATCACGGCAATCACCGCTGATCGTTTCTTCACTAACTCGACTGCCGCTGTGTTTTTTCGATACCCGAGCTCTTTGGCAATTCGCAGAATTTTAGCCTGGGTCTTCTCACTATAAGTCCCGGTTTTCTGGCTCAGCACTCGTGAAACTGTCGCAATTGAGACCCCAGATCTGGCCGCAATATCTTTAATTGTTGGCTTCATCACAACCCCCTCTTTCGTTTAAGATATGTCCATTATAGTCTAAAATTGTTAATTTTAACAGCTTATAGCGTAAACGTTTACCTCGGCGTCAATAGGGTGTTGTAAACGTTTACGTAAAGTGCTACGATGATCCTGTCAAAAGGATTTCTGAAATTATACATACCAAGGGGATGCAATTATTTATGAAACAGCAAACAGTACCTGCAGCTAACCCAGTAGGAGATCACAAAGTCACGGCCGATACCGGCAAACAGACCGCTTCACTTTCTAACTCACTACCAAATTTACCGTGGAAGACCCTCTTTGCCATCACATTTGGTTTCTGTGGTGTCAACATGGCCTTCTCACTACAATCGTCTCAAATGAGTCGGATTTTCCAAACCATTGGTGCCGACCCGAATAGCTTAGGCTTCTTCTTCATCTTGCCACCATTGGCTGGATTAATCGTTCAACCACTTGTTGGGAAGTATTCCGACCGGACCTGGAACCGTTTTGGTCGGCGGATGCCTTACCTATTGTTCAGTGCGCCAATTGCCGCACTGGTTATGATTCTCCTGCCTAACGCCGGGTCATTTGGCTTCGGTTACGGGTCCATGGCTGCCTTGCTCTTCGGGGCTATCGCCATTGCCTTCATGGATCTGTCCAGTAACATCTGTATGCAACCATTCCGGATGATTATTGGGGACATGGTCAACGAAAGCCAAAAAGATAAAGCCTGGTCTTGGCAACAAGCCTTCAGTAACCTTGGTGGGGTGCTTGCCACCTTACTCCCATTCGTCTTAACCTTCCTTGGGGTTGCCAACGTTGCTAAGAAGGGGGTCGTCCCATTATCCGTCCGTTTAGCCTTCTATATTGGTGCCGCTATTCTGTTAGGCATTTCTGCCTACACAATCCACACCGTTAAGGAATACGATCCTGAAACATTTGCGATGTATCACCACATCGATCCAGAATCACACAAGAACACGAAGCCACTCTGGCAATTAATCAAGGACGCTCCAAAGGCCCTTTGGGAAGTTGCAATTGTGCAGATGTTCGCCTGGATTGGGATTCAATACATGTGGACTTACACCACTGGTGCTATCGCTCAAAACGTTTGGAACACGACCAACGCCACTTCTGCCGGCTACCAAGCTGCTGGGAACTGGTACGGGATTTTAACCTTCGTCCAATCTATGGCTGCCGTTTTATATGGGTTCTTGGTCTTATCTCACACCAACCCATTCAAGCGTAAGTTCTGGTACCGTTTCGGTATTGGAAGCTTTGCCGTTGGCTTAATCTGGGTCTTCTTCATTCACAACCAGTACTTATTAATCCTACCATTCATCTTAATCGGAATTGGTTTCTTCACGGTTCACGTTGAACCATTCAACATTTTCACCTCATCATTGGATGGATCTAATGAAGGGTCTTACATCGGGATCTTTAACGGAACCATTTGTTTACCACAAATCATTGCATCAGTTGCTAGTTTCTTCGTCTTCAAGTTGGTCGGCAAGTCCATGCCTGGCATGATGTTAGTCGCTGGGATCTCGATGTTAATTGCCGTATTGACGATCAGCGTTATCAAGCAAGACAAGCCACAAAAGGACTTATCTGACGACGCTGCTTAATCACGGATTTTTAAAGGAAGAAGAGCGAATCTTTATGTCTGAATTACCACAATATAAACAAGCTAATCAAACCGTGACCTTTGACTATCCAGAACACCCCTTACAAGTAACGGTGCTCACCGACGCTATCGTCCGGATCTTCGAAGACCGCGGAGATAAGGGACAATCCTATGCCATTGAAGGCAATAAGGAAACCAAGGCGGCTTATACCGTCACAGATGCTGGTGACCATTACGAATTAAAGACAGCGGCCCTCACCATCAAGTTAGATGCTGACCGTCATGTCGATGCCTATGACCAGGACGGTAATGCCTTAGTTACAGACTATCGTGGTAAGCGTCAATTGCTCGACAAGGGAATCGACAAGGTTCATGAACGCCTGGTTAAGGCCGAGGGCCACTCCGTTTCCAAGTCCACCGTCAGTTCTGACACTGGCTTCTTCGAATTGATTAAGTCTTTGGCTCCTGACGAACATCTCTATGGACTCGGTGATAAGACCGGGTACCTGGACAAACGTGGCTTCGAATACGACAACTGGAACACCGACAATCCACAACCACAATTGGAACACTTTAAGAACCTGTACAAGTCCATTCCCGTTATGTTGGGTTTGAAGAATGGTCACCCATTTGGCCTGTTCTTTGACAACACCTATAAGGCTCACTTCGATATGGGTAAGGAAAGTCCTCACTACTACTTCTATTCAGCCGTCGAAGGTAACCTGGACTATTACATCTTAGGTGGATCTAGTTTGAAGGATGTCGTCACCAACTATACCTACTTGACCGGTCGCGTGCCTTTACCACAAAAGTGGACGCTGGGTTACCAGCAATCACGTTGGGGCTACAGTGCCAGCCAGAAGCAAGTTCAAGATATTGCTGATGGTTTAAAGAAGTACGACTTACCATGCGATGCCATTCACTTCGACGTTGACTACATGGACGGCTATCGGGTCTTCACCTGGGACAAGAACAAATTCGAAGGTGACCCTAAGGCCTTCGTTGCTAAATTAAAGAACCGCGGTATCAAGGTTATTCCAATCATCGATCCCGGTGTTAAGAAGGATCCTGACTATAAGACCTATGCCGAAGGAATTAAGCAAGACTACTTTGTTAAGACACCAGACAACAAGGTTTATATCAATAAAGTTTGGCCTGGGGACTCCGCCTTCCCTGACTTTGGTCGTCCCGAAGTTCGCAAATGGTGGGCTAACAACAATAAGTTTCTGACTGATAACGGCGTTGGTGGTGTCTGGATCGATATGAACGAGCCTGCGACCTTTGAAGGTGACATCCCCGATGATACCGTCTTCAGTGACCAAGAAACGCCATCAACTCATAAGAAGATGCACAATGTCTATGGTCACAACATGGCCAAGGCAACCTACACTGGCTTGAAGGAACAACAAGGCCGTCGCCCATACGTTATCACGCGGGCAGCCTATGCTGGGACTCAAAAGTATGCCACCGTTTGGACAGGTGATAACCGCAGCATCTGGCCACATATCCAAATGATGATTCCTCAAATCTGTAACTTAGGAATGAGTGGTTTCAGCTTCGTCGGCACCGATATCGGAGGCTTTGCTTCCGATACCAACGCCGAACTGTTGACGCGGTGGATCGAAGCTGCCATCTTCAGTCCCCTGTTGCGGAACCACGCGGCCATGGGTACTCGGCATCAAGAACCTTGGAGCTTCGGTGAACCAACCTTGTCGATTTACCGCAAGTACTTGAAGTTACGTTACCACTTCATTCCATACCTGTACGACTTGTTCGCTCAGGAGAGTCAGAATGGTCTGCCAATCATGCGGCCACTGGTCTTGAACTACGATGACGACCCACGGACTCGCGATTTAAACGATGAATTCATGGTCGGTGACGACATTCTCGTGGCCCCTGTTGTTGAAAAGTCCAAGATCAAACGGTTAGTCTACCTGCCAGCCGGCAAGTGGATTGACTTCTGGAACAACCGCGAATACGACGGTCAACAAGACATCGTCGTGGATGCCCCACTCGACAAGTTACCTCTGTTTATCAAGGCTAACACCCTCTTACCATGGGGGCCTAGCGTCGACCATATCAGTGAAGAACCTGATACAGCCATGACGTTCAAGCTCTTCGGTAACGAAGGCACTTATGAACACTACCAAGACGATGGCTTAGACTTCAATTACCAAAACGGAGAATTTAACCGTTATGAAGTGACCGTCAAGGATGGTGAAGTTGCGGTTAACTTGTTACACCACGGCTTCGCACCAGCCTATCAGACGATTACCATCGACTTACCTGACAGCTCTGTCACCTTACATTACGACACAGCTAGCGATGGCTACATCCTCAAATAAGCTAACCTCATTACCCGCCACAAACCTACCTTTGGTTTGTGGCGGGTTTTTGCGTCCATAAGTTGGTTTGACCGTCGAAGGCTAAGATTGCGGACTAATTTACCCTAACATCGACTATGTTTAACGCTTCATTCCATACTTCATATCCCCAGACGACCCCTTACCTGTATTTTCTAGATGGGGCTACTATGCCGTTTGACAATTTCACCTGGAAAAAGTCTGCCCTTAACCCCAATGAGACCTTCGTTCTTTGAGAGGAAAAACACGCTACTTATCTCATCGATCGTTATCGCCATAGTCGGAGGCGATCCAAACAAAAGGATCTTTAAATTAAATTCGCCAACTTGATTCACATCAAGTTAATCATCCCCAGTCGCAGGCATAATAGAAACATAAACAAGGACGAAACAATTTAACCAATTTAGTCAAAGAAAGGATCGCTCACTTATGGCATTTCAACGTTATATCTACTCTCACACGAACCCCATTACCTTTTGGTCGGCCGGGCTCATCATTCTCGGTTTCCTAAACACCTGGTTCACTCACGTCCCTTATGTCACGGATACCGCGTGGATCATTGCTTCCCTTATCGCCGCAGCTCCCATCGTTCTCCGGGCCATCAGTGCTTTACGTGCCAAAGTCTTCAGCATTGAGCTTCTGGTCGGCATCGCCGTCATTGGGGCTTTCGCCATCGGTGAATTTGAAGAATCCGCCATCGTCACCTTCCTCTTTCTCTTCGGATCCTACCTTGAACAAAAAACGTTGGCCAAGACACGTGGGGCCATTCAGTCGCTGACCGAAATGGCCCCAACCACGGCACTCTTAGTCGCTGACGACGGAACGACGGATGAGGTCGATGTCGATGACCTTGAAGAAGGCAACGTCGTTTTAGTTAAGGCCGGTGGTCAAGTTCCCGTTGATGGTAGCATCGTCGATGGATCCGGCTACGTTAACGAATCCTCTATCACCGGTGAATCTCGTCCCTTAAACAAGCATCATGGTGATAGTGTCTACTCCGGAGCCATCGTCGAAAGTGGCACTTTACAGGTTAAAGCCACCCAGGTTGGGGACGAAACGACCTTCTCTAAGATTATTGAACTGGTCGAAGAAGCCCAAGATACCAAGTCTCCTGCCGAAAAATTTATTGATAAATTTGCCCAATACTACACACCAGCTGTTCTGGTGATTGCCATTCTGGTCTTCATCTTCTCACAAAACCTGCGACTCGCCATCACAGTTCTAGTCCTCGGATGCCCTGGTGCCTTGGTTATCGGTGCACCCGTCTCCAATGTTGCCGGTATTGGTAATGGCGCGAAAAATGGGATCCTCATCAAGGGGGGCGATGTCGTTGACAGTCTAGCCAAGGTCGATACCCTTGTCTTTGATAAGACGGGAACCCTGACCACTGGCAAGATGGACGTCACTAGCCTCAAGCGTTACACCGATGACGATCACCTCTTAGGTGCCGTCGCTCAGGTCGAACAGACTTCTGATCACCCCTTAGCCACCGCTATTAGCCAGCACTTAGCCGCTCACGTCGAGGCAAACACTGACAAGATGACCACTGAAACCATCAAGGGGCGGGGAATGGTTGGCCAGTGGCACGATAACCCCCTCTACGTCGGGAACGCAGCTCTCTTAACGGACAATGGAATCAACCTGACTGCCGCTCAACTCACTGACCTCCATGCCCTACAAGATGATGGCCAATCCACGGTCTTAGTCGGCTACCAGGGCCAACTAGCTGCCATTCTCGGTGTCGCTGACACGGTTCGCCCAGAGGTTCCGGCCGCATTAGCCGCCCTCAAGCATCAAGGTATCAAGCACCTGGTCATGTTAACCGGTGATAACCAAGCCACGGCTCAGGCCGTCGCCGAATCCTTAGGAATTGACGAAGTCCATGCTGACCTCTTGCCGAGTGACAAGGTCACCTTCGTTAAGAAGTTCCAAGACATGGGTCGCAACGTCGCCTTCGTTGGTGATGGTATTAATGACAGTCCCTCCCTAGCCACTGCCAACATCGGGATTGCCATGGGTGGCGGGACCGACGTTGCCATCGAAACAGCCGACGTTGTGCTGATGCAATCCAGCTTCACTACCTTGAACCATGCGATTGGCTTAGCCAAAAAGACTTCAGCCAACACCAAGGAAAACATCTTCATTGCTATTGCCACAGTGGTCTTCCTATTAATCGGATTGGTCTATGGTTACATCTACATGGCCAGTGGCATGTTCGTTCACGAGGCCTCAATCCTCGTTGTTATCTTCAACGCCATGCGATTGATTGGTTACCGGCCTCGATTAAACAAGCCGACCCCTGAAGCTGTTCAACAACTCGTCACAAATTAACAATCTAATAAAAAAGCCCCATTCATCATCACTGACGAATGGGGCTTTTAATTATCTATTTTATAGGAACAAGAGGTGTTTACTTCTTAGCAAAAGTCCACTTAGCAGCTGGCGCAACGCCGGCCTTAGTCGCGATAACCTTGTTCTTTGCGTTAACGATCTTGAACTTCTTAGCAGATGTGAAACGTAAGTAAACCGTCTTCTTGCTCTTAGCGTTCTTAGGTGCATAAGTAACCTTCCAGAATGTTGGTGTCTTAGCAGAAACACTGTAAGTTGCGTAAGACGTCAAGGTCTTAACCTTCTTACCATTCTTGTAAAGATATTGGTTTAAACCAGTCTTTTGGCTAAACTTCCAAACTTGAGAATACTTGTTGGCTGTATTGGACTTCCAAGTACCCGTTGGGGTCTTAACTGTGAACTTAGCGGCGCTCTTCTTAGCCGTTGTGGTCTTCTTGGCAGTCGTCTTCTTAGTCGTTGTCTTCTTAGCAGTTGTCTTCTTAGTCGTTGCAGCAGCCTTCTTGGCTTCAACCCGGATGATTCGGTAGAAGGACGTCTTAGACTTCGTTGCGTAGACGTAGACATTACTGTTCTTCTTCAAAGACTTAGCTAACTTAACCGTGTACTTACCGGTCTTGCTAGAAGCCGTAGCGCTACCTAGATTCTTCTTGGCATTCTTAGTTGCCTTGATAGTAATCTTAGAGCCCTTCGTGGCCTTCCCCGTTACCTTCTTGGAAGAACTGTAAATTGCGTTGACACTCAGACTAGGTCCCACATGTGCGGCGTGTGCCGTCACAACAGAGTTAACTGCCGTAGCTGGAACAACAGCCCCTACTGTTGCTAATGTTACTAACCCAGTCAAAGCCACCATAAATTTTTTCATTGTTTTCCTAACCCCTTAGTTGTCCGACGGAAGCCCGCCAGAACAGTATTTTCTAACCGACTGCTAGTATACCAGAAATCCCTGGAAACGGTTCAGATCCACCATCAAATTTATCGTTTTTTAATAACACTTAAAATTAACCTTATATAAAATTTTTAATATCCAACGTTACCCCCAATTTGCGGCTACTTTTAGCAAGTCATTTTTCGTTACTTCCGCCAATGAATCTGCTAAGCTGTGCCTGACAGCGATTTCATTATCCAATGTCAACGAAACCTGTTTTCATGATTACTTCGGCTAATTTATTTTGTTTTCATAAAATATGAAAGTAGTTGTAAGCGTTGATTACACTGTGTTGCAACCGGTTGTCTTTATTTTGATTTCTTGCTTTAAAAACAGTCGCGTTTCACCAATAATTAGCGTATAATGAATGCCAGAAGTGGTCTAGACATACCGTCTAGACAAATCACGGATCCCGGCACCGGCACTGACCCGGGAGAGCAACGCGTGCACCGCCGATTTTCTTTGACAGACACACTAACGGATTTTATAAACTTAAGGAGTGACGATCTCTTGGCAACTGAACGCAAAGCTGTATTCTTATTCTTCGGGGGTACCGGTGACTTAGCTTACCGGAAACTCTATCCAAGTCTTTTTAACTTATACCGTAAGGGTAACTTACGGTCTCATTTCGCTGTGGTTGGTACCTCACGGCAAAAAATGGACAACGAAAAGTTCCGTGACGCTATCAAAAAATCCTTAGCAGATAGTGGTAATCGGACTGACTCCAAAGAAGCTACCGATTTCGTTTCCCACTTCTACTATCAAGACCATGATGTGACCAACGCAGCCCACTACTCCGTCTTGAAGGAACTTATCGAAAAGCTTGATAAGAAGTACAAGGCAGAGGGCCACCGAATTTTCTACCTATCTATGGCGCCTCAATTCTTCGGCACGATTGCCCAAGACTTAAAGACCCAAGGCTTGTTGTCCGAAGGCACAGATGTCTTCAACCGTCTGGTCATCGAAAAGCCATTCGGTCGTGACTACGACTCCGCAAAACAGTTAAACGATGCCCTGAGCCAATCCTTTGATGAAAACCAAATCTTCCGAATTGACCACTATTTGGGTAAGGAAATGATTCAAAACATCGAAGCCCTGCGCTTCGGTAACACCTTAGTTGAATCCCTCTGGAACAATCGCTATATCGACAACATCCAAGTGACGTTGTCCGAAAAGCTGGGTGTTGAAGAACGGGCCAACTACTATGACAACAGCGGTGCCTTACGTGACATGGTTCAAAACCACATCATGCAAATCGTTTCCCTGTTGGCTATGGAACAACCCGTTGCCTTCACGGATACTGATATCCGGGCTGAGAAGGTGAAGGCTTTACGGAGTCTGCGTGTTTATAACGTTGCCGACGCCGCAACCAACTTCGTTCGTGGCCAATATGGTGCCATCAATAACCAAGCTGACTACCGTCACGAAGACAATGTGCCTCACGACTCAACGACTGAAACTTTCGTTGCTGGAAAGCTCCTCTTTGACAACTACCGTTGGTCAGGAACCCCATTCTACATCCGAACTGGGAAGATGTTAGCCGACAAATTTACCCGAGTTGACGTTGTCTTCAAGCGCCCACTCGTCGACATCTTTGCCTTTCCACAGAGCAAGAACACGCCACTGGCTGCTAACGTTTTGACGATCTTCGTTGAACCACACGCTGGGTTCTCCTTACAATTGAACGCCAAGACCAATGACACCGGCTTCTCTACGGAACCAATCAAGTTGGATTACCTAGTTGACGCCGAAAAATCTAAGGACACGCCAGAACCTTACGAACGTCTGTTACATGACGTCTTGAAGGGTGACGGAACCAACTTCTCCAGCTGGCCAGAAGTTTCTTACGCCTGGAAGTTCGTGGACCAAATTCGCCGTGTTTGGGACTTACAAGAACCACAATTCCCTAACTACACCCCACATTCTATGGGACCAGCTGCCGCTGAAGAACTCATTCAACGCGACCACCGCGAATGGATCTACCGTTTAAACAAATAAGCTTTAAAAAAAACAGGATTGGCCAACTGGTCAATCCTGTTTTTTACTTGCCTGACACGCCTAATGGGGCCTTATCCATTCGGATATGGGGACTACCATTGAAGTCAAACACGGGACCCTGAGCCACATACCCAAATTTTTCATAGAAACCCTGCTTATCAATCTGCGCTTCGATTTGAATGGGACAGTTGGCAAAGTCTCGCCGAATCTCTGCTTCAATCTGAGTCATCAATTGTCGACCCAATCCCTGACCGCGCACTTCTGGAATCGTCAAGACCCGACCAAAAGTGACGTGATCTCCCTCAGGAAATACCCGTGCGTAGGCTACCAGTTGTTTTCCTCTCATCCCCAAAATATGATGAGCCACCGGGTCAGTCTCATCAATCTCCTGGTAAGGCCGGTCTTGAGCAATGACAAAAGTTCGAATACGTTCATATGCAACTTTGTAAAACTCAGACACCGGCAATTCAACGAGTTCTTTATTACGCCAAATAACCATCTAGTCATCCTCCATATGTTATAATGTAGTGACTATCATCCTACTTTTTAATTTCATATGCAACTATATCAGGAGGAAAAAATGCCAAATTCATTTCGGAGTATCGGTCTCATCGCCCGGGCGACCTCGGACGTCGGTAATCATCTTTTTCAGAAGAATGACCTACAAAATAGTCAGTTCATCTATTTGATGCGTATCAATGAACACCCTGGAATCACGCAAACCGAACTGGCCAGCCAGCTTCACGTGGACCCCTCGACCTGCCTGCGGGTTATTCGTCGCCTCGTCACCCACGATTACGTCGACCGCCAGACTGACAGTGCCAATAAGAAGGCGCGTCCCCTCGTGGCCACCGCCAAGGGTCAGGCTATTTATCCTGAACTAAAAGCTTACGAACAGCAGATCCTAACCATTGGGACCGCCGGACTTTCAGAGGGGGAAAAGCTAATTTTAGAAGAGCTTTTGGCCAAGGTTGCGCATAACATTCGGAGCTATCAGACCAAGTAAGCGTTTCCTAATGCTGGTAAAAGAAATTTTTTTACAAAAATAAATATTTTTTGAAAAAAAGTAGTCAAAATAGTTTAATTTCCTATTGTTCAATGCTACACTAGGAGATGGAAAATTCGAATCTAATTTCAATCAGAAAAGGAAGGTTTCTAATGGCAGAAAAAGCTAACATTGGTGTTGTTGGTATGGCAGTTATGGGTAAGAACCTTGCCCTTAACATCGAAAGTCGCGGCTACACAGTCGGGATCTTCAACCGTTCCGAAAGCAAGACGAAACAAGTCATGCAAGACCACAGTGAAAAGAAATTAATCCCTAGTTACAATGTAGAAGACTTCGTTAAGTCTTTGGAAACACCTCGTCGGATTCTTTTGATGGTTAAGGCTGGTAAGCCAACCGATGCCGTCATTCAAGAACTCTTACCTCTGCTTGACAAGGGTGACGTGTTAATCGATGGTGGGAACACGAACTTCCACGACACGATTGCACGGAATGCTGAACTGGACAAGTCCGGTATCAACTTCATCGGGATGGGTGTTTCCGGTGGTGAACTGGGTGCCTTACAAGGACCTTCCTTGATGCCTGGTGGCCAAAAGGAAGCTTACGACTTAGTTGCCCCAATCTTGGAACAAATCTCTGCTAAGGCAGAACAAGATGGCAAGCCATGTGTAACGTACATCGGGCCTAACGGTGCCGGTCACTACGTTAAGATGGTCCACAATGGTATCGAATACGGTGATGAAGAGCTGATCGATGAAGCTTACAACATCATGCGTAACGTTGCTGGTATTTCAGTTGATGACATGGCTGATATCTTCAAAGACTGGAACAAGGGCGAACTTGACAGTTACTTAATCGAAATCACCGCTGACATCTTGACTCGTAAAGATGACTTAGGCGACGACAAGAGCAAGCCAATTGTTGACATGATCTTAGACCGTGGGAACAACAAGGGAACTGGTAAGTGGAGTTCAGAAGATGCTTTGAACATTCAAGTTCCTCAATCTGTTATCACTGAATCCGTTTACGCTCGTTACATCTCCATGATGAAGGACGAACGTGTCAAGGCTTCTAAGGCCTTACCAGCTGCTGCAAAGCAAGGTAACGTTGACTTTGGTGACAAGACTGAATTTATCGAAAAAGTTCGTCAAGCCCTCTTCTTCGGTAAGTTGATGAGTTACGCACAAGGTTTCGAACAACTGCGGATCGCTTCAGAATCTTATGATTGGGATCTCCAATTCGGTCAATTAGCACAAATCTGGCGTGGCGGCTGCATTATCCGGGCCCAATTCCTCCAGAACATTACGGATGCCTTTGACAAGGATCCTAAGTTGACCAACTTGCTGTTCGATGACTACTTCAAGGACATCGCCACTAAGTACCAAGAATCAATCCGCGACGTTGTCTCTGTAGCCGTTCAAGCTGGAATTCCAGTACCAGGTCTGTCTGCTTCAATTACCTACTACGACAGCTTCCGTGCTGAAGTCTTGCCAGCTAACTTGCTGCAAGCACAACGGGACTACTTCGGTGCTCACACGTACGAACGTACTGACCGCCCAGGTAACTTCCACTACTCATGGTACGAAGAACAATAAATCTTTAAACCTAAAAAAGACGCCTTCGCGGCGTCTTTTTTCGTTCCAATCAATTCACTGTTAATCCCGATTTATTGCCGTGTATGGCCTCTGTAAGTTCGACCAGTGAGTTTATCCGTCAACGCCAATTGCAAGGCGTGAAGGCTTTCCCAGTGGTCAATTTCGCTAGCTAATCCCGCTTCCCACTCCGACTTCTCGCGACTCTTGGCAATGAAGTGATCCCAGTTAGAATCGGCCGTATCGCGGTCTTTCATTTGCCGCCAATGAGACCACTCATTGAGGTGGTCGGCTGCACTTGCAGGTCCTTCGGCTCTAAGAGCAGTTTTTCAGTCATTGGAAATTCCTCCTTTTTTAGATAAAACTAATGGTCATCAGTTAATTTTATTTATAGGTATAGTGTAACAAAGTTAATACCCTATGACAATGGTTTTTCAAAAAAAAATTGCCACCTACGCGCGTAACTCCAGCTGCACCGAAAAAATTTCACCAGTTTACTTTACCCGCGTGTAAAGTGTGCCATAATAAAGGTAGCGCACCGATCGACACGACCGATACCAATTGAAACTTAGACTTTGAGGAGGTCACCATTTTGCAAAACCCAGATTTATCAATCACTGACCTGGATGAACACGCTCAGTCAACCGCATTGACCGACTTCGTCCACTTTTACATTGCGCACTACCGCAAGAACGACTTGGAAATCTTGTCTCAGTATAAGGTGGACTACGTGATGAATGATGTTAATCAGTACCTGTACGCTAACCAGTCGTTCAGCCCGGAACAACTCGCTGCTGGGGTGTTGCAGTATAAGCACTCGTCATTCATTGAAATTTTAAAGACTATCGGTTTATCATTCACCGATAATGGTGCCCTGAAGGATAACACTTGGGAAGGCTGGTACACTCAGCAATACGCCAAGGTACAACAAGGGATCTAACTGAAAAGTCCGGTTTGTTTACCGGTCTAAATAAGGGAGGCCCACCGATTACCGGTGAGCCTCCCTAGCTGTATACTCATTTCAAATTTTAAAGTTTACCCACGAGGTCAGTGCCTGGCTTCAGCGTATTTTCGCCTGGATGCCAGTTGGCTGGACAGACCCGATCGCCGTGTTCCGCCACGAATTGTGCGGCGGCCAACGTGCGGAGGATCTCTTTGGCATTGCGGCCAACCCCCATATCATTCACGGTATAAGAGCGAACCCGTCCCGCCTCATCGAGGATGAAGACCCCACGGTAGGCCTGGCCTGCCTGTTCATCTAACACGTCGTAGTGCCGGGCAAGAACACCGGCTGGATCGGCAATCATGGGATAATCTACCTTCCCAACCTCGGGACTTTGAGCATGCCATGCCTGGTGAACGAACTCCGTATCTTCCGAAATACTGTAGATTTCAGCATTTAATTTCTGGAAATCCGCATAATGATCGGCCAAATCACCGAGTTCCGTGGGACAGACAAAGGAAAAATCAGCTGGGTAGAAGAATAAGACCGACCAGTGATGCTGCAGGGTTGCCGGGGTAATCGGAATAACCTCGCCTGCTTGAAACGCGTTAACTTGAAAGTCGGGTAATGCAGTGCCAATAAAGTTCATGATAATTGCTCCCCTCATTCTAAATAGTTATGGTTCACCCTCAGGATAACCGCTCTTTATCAACTAGTCAAGAATCATTCTAAATTAAGTAGAATTTTATAAATATATTTTTAGTTCGTTATTATAATAATCATTCGCTTTTCATTAAGCTAAAGGGTTGCAATCGCTGTGAAAATCAGTTAAACTGAACTTGTAAGATAAAGTAGAAGCTGTTAGGTGAGGCTCCTATACGGAAAATGCTACTGCTCAGAAACGTCGAGAAACGCCAATGAGTCAGCTGTACAGGTCAAATTAAGGCCTGTTCTAATGTAGCTGTTATGCAGTTTTTAACTACGCCGTATAGTGCTAAAACTCAACGACTGGCATAATCTGTACACAAGTTGCTTTTTAATTGTGCGCTTAGCCGGTCGTGGCTAAGCGCTTTTAATTTATCACAGTTGTCACTGTCGTTTACTTTAGGAGGTGATTGAACATGACAACGCCACATATTGATGATCCTGGAGCGAGTTATTACTCGCCGGTGGGAAAGTTATTGCCAGTTCACACCTCTTGGTTGACGCTTTGAGGAGATCTGTTCTCTAGCTTTCCCGTGCCCGGACTCCGTAGCTTGATGCGGAGGTTCGACCACTAGACTTTGAACGGAATCGATTAGCTGCCTTTATTCAGCCGTCGTTGGTGTTGCAACCAACCGTATGACGACTGACCTTCTCTGAACTCGTTTGGAGCTAATCGGATTCGGCCACTTAATGGATAACGCAAGCTAGAGTTACATCGTTTTTCTCGGCACTATTCCACTGTGATGCACTGACGTGTTAGTCCGAATAGCGTTACAACAACTGTAACCTGCTCTACCCCTGGGGGAACCCTGAGGTGAGAAGAACTTCTCGTAACTGACGCCGTTTCAACTAGGTTGGTTTTTAATCTCTGACGGTCGATACGACTAACAACCACAATTCTAAATTTATCTGATTACTAGCCGGTCGCCGTGACCCATGGGCTGATGGGAATCACCCCCGCAAGCACAGCAAGCCACTATTAATCGGTTATTGCCATTATCAATGTAAAAACCCCCACAATTCTAGCCAGAATTGTGGGGGTTTTTACTTATTTATTTGGCACTCGCTTCTCGTAATTTAGCAAGATAGGCTTGACTCTTTTCTTCGCTAAATTCATGCTCGGACTTGCCGATAATAACCGTAGCTAATGAGTTCCCGACCACGTTAACGGCCGTTCGACCCATGTCGACTAATCGATCAATCCCGGCAATAAAGGTCAACCCACTCATTGGCACGCCAATAGTGGATACCGTAGCCAACAGCACCACGAAGGACGCCCCTGGAACGCCCGCCATGCCCTTGCTAGTAATCATAAGGACTACGAGGAGGGTAATCTGTTGGCCAAGGCTCAGGTGAATATGGTAAGCCTGAGCAAGGAAGAGCGCTGCCAGTGATTGATAGATTGCAGACCCGTCCAGGTTAAACGTATACCCGGTTGGAATCACAAACGACACGATCCCCTGGCTAACACCAAACTTGTCCATCTTGTCGATCAAACGAGGTAAGGCAGCTTCAGAGCTCGCCGTTGAAAAAGCCAGAACTGCTTCATCCTTAATGACATAAAGTAAATCCTTCAGGTGAAAACCAAACATCCGGGCAGCAAGTCCCATAAAGACCACAATGAACAGCGCCATAGTGGCGTAGGCTAACAGGATAAAGTAACCCAAGGGGGCTAAAGCCGACAGGCCCATTTGTGCAATAGTTACCCCAATTAAGGCACAAACCCCAATTGGTGCGGTATGCATGACCCAGTTGGTCACTCGGAACATGACTTGAGAGACCGCATCCAGAAAGTCGATGATGACCTGGCCCTGCTTGCCAATAGCCGCAGTCCCCAGTCCAAAGAAGACAGAGAAGAAAATAATAGGCATCATATCACCCTCGGAGAGTGACTTGAAGAAGTTGGTGGGAATAATCCCCATCAGTGTGGCCCAGATACCGGAATCCTTAGCAGACTTGGCCGAGGAAACGTATTGACTAATATCGGTACTATGTAGTTGATGAATGTCGATAAAGTCCCCTGGATGGAAGATATTGCCGACCAGCAACCCTAGGGCAATCGCAATGGTCGTCATAATTTCGAAGTATAAAATAGTCTTCCCACCGACCCGGCCAAGCTTCTTAATGTCGCCCATGTTGGCAATTCCAACGGTTAGACAGGACACCACGATTGGCAAAACAATCATCTGGATTAACCCGATAAACATGTTCCCGATGTTCTGCATGGCTGTGATGGCAATCTTGTTTTGATAGAAGATTGATCCCAGTACAATACCCAGTACCAGCCCAATCAAGATCTGCCACCCCAGACTCAGGCGGTAGCTACGATACGTCTTCATAATATTTTCCACCCATTTCCAAGATAGTTTGTTTTTAGGTTCTATTTGTTCATTAAACTAACGACAAGTCCCAGCATAGCACAATGCTTTGGCCCGACCAAGGGCCTGACACGATAACTAGAGTTAGCCCTTTACTAATTAAGACGGTCGCAAATTTAGTTTATAAAAAAAGTGGAACCCATCTCTGGATTCCACAAGTCGCGTGGCAACGTCCTATCCTCGCAGGGGGCGATCCCCCAACTACTATCAGCGTGCTGAAGCTTAACTTCCGTGTTCGGCATGGGA
>NZ_RHOC01000019.1 GCF_003946145.1 Levilactobacillus huananensis | reverse complement strand
TAGTTTTAGGCATAATAAAGTCCCCTCAAAGTTAACAGATGAATTATACTTTTTCATCTGTCAACCTTAAGGGGACTATAGCAGTTGCTGAGACCTTTTGCTTGTTTAAGATTAGTGACGCTGTCGCCGAAACCAGCGGCTGCCGATGAGACCTAATGCGGTTACGCCGCTAATCAGGAGGCCCACGTTAAATAATGGTGGCCAGTAAGATAAGGTGATGTGACTGGTGCCATGTGGTAATTTAAGTGCCGTAAACATCCCCACGGTCTTGTAGGTTTTGACGTGATGGCCGTTAACGGTTGCTTGCCAGCCAGCGGAATATGGAATCGACGTGTTGAGGACTTGGTTGTCCTTCTTCGTTGTGATGGTTCCACTAAATGAGCGGCTGTTTTGCTTGGTTAAATGCCAAGGGGTTGTTTTGAGCTGGGTGACTGCAGATTTGAACTGTGTGGTGTTCAATCGATAGAGAGTGAAGTTCTCCAGCCACAGCGATCCTTTTTTCAATTGAACCGTGAGTTTGATGGTTTTTCCTTTAGCATGGTCAGCAACACTGACCAGGATGGTATGGCGGTATGTCTTGTACTGATTCAAGGCTTTTCCGTTCAGAACGAAGGTGGCGTTGTCGGGATTAACTGTCGATCCAAAGGTCATGTAGATGGCATCGTTGGTCTTCGGCTTAATCGTTAACGTGATACTCCCAGGTTTCAGAAGGTTCTTTTTCTGAAGCACGGCGCCAGTGATCTTGGTTTGTTGGTTAATGTTATCAAAGGTGACTTGATCGAAATTTTCTGCCTGGTACAGGTGTCGATCGGATGGACGACCGGTCAATGCAGATACCCAGTTGGCTTGATACTGTGCGGGGTCTGCGGTTGTATCTTTCAAGGACAGAATCTTTGAATTTGCTGCATACCCGAGTGGTAAGGCGTAGGGGTTCTGATAAGTCGTCGACCACTGATCCTGGCTTAGGGCCCGGTAATCGGCTAAATCGGCTTTATTACTGCTAGCAGGGAGCATGCTGGCACCGCCCAATGCTCCGGAGAGGGTTTTGTTTTGGAAGTAGTACTTCATGTTTAACAAAGAGTCGGTGACTAGTGTGCCGTTGCTGTAAGCCACGAAACCGTCACCATCGGGGTTCCCAGTGTTGCCATAGAAGGCTGGAACTGCCTTGGGCAGAACTGAGGAGAAGACCCCGCCACCATTGAAACCGGTTTGAAAAGCATCGCCCTTAGTTCGCATAAAGGTCTTACCCATGCGATAGAAGCCGTTATCAGTCTTCTGGACGCCATTGACTAACCGTTGGAGTTCGTCAGTGTAATTGCCGTACTCGCCCTGAGAGACGTAACTAATGTTATTTAGGGAGATGAAAGCGTTGGCCGTGACTTCGGTTACACCGACGACGAAGAAGGTGATCGGATAGATCCAGTGATGTTTGACCGGTAGGGTCGTTAACGCCAGTGCGAGAATAATAAAGAGTAAGCCTAAGAGAACTTGATTGAGTTGTAGAAATTTAAATTGTTTGAGAAAAATAGCAACATAGGCACTGCCAGCCACGACAATCAGGGTAACCAAGGCGATGGCCAAGGCACTCGGTTGAAAGTCAAGGGTCAACGTCTGAGCTGCTAACCAGATGAGCCAGAAGCTGACAACAAAGGAGAAACGGTAGGGGTACCAGACTGGAAATTGGCCAGCGTGCCACAAAAGATCCAATGGTTGAACGCAGAGTGACAGTGCTAAGAAGGTTGTAATCAGGCCCGCGGTGATCCGAGTCCGCAGATGAATACGGCGGTCACCAAAGTAGAAGAGGGCGCCAATCAAGGCAATGGAGCCGATAAAGAGGTTCGCCGTGCCGGATGGCATTTGATCAAAGTTGAAAGCACCAAGGAAGAACTTAGCTACCATTTTGGGTGGAAAGAACTCGAACTTCCATTTAAATGACGTGACGGTGTATTGTGCCTTACTCTGGGAAAGCGACCACCAGGTTGGTAGAAGGACGACCGCCGAAAGCAGGCCCGCCGAAATGGAGGCCACAGCGAATTGGCCCGCCTGTTTAGCTAATTGACGCCAACCGGTATAACGGTCGACGGCCAGAAAGATAAAACTTAAAATCATAAAAAGACAGATCATGTAAGCCATGTAGTAGTTCACGATCAACGCAATCGCTAGCCAAATCACGTACGGTCGCCATTTCCCGGTGTGTGCGAGCTGGTAGAGCCCATAGAAAACCAGGGGTAGTAGGTAGGCGGCATCAAGCCACATGACGTTCAACTGATTGGCAACGGACCATCCCATGAGGGCATAAGCTGTGGCAAAGGTGATGACGAACAACCCGCGTTGTTTCGTTGTCTTCAGTAGCAACCAGGCGAAGGCCAACCCAGCCAGGCCGTATTTGAGAACGGTAATAATGAAGACCCCGCTGGTGAGTGATGACCCAGGGAAGAACAAAAGAATCCAATTAAGGGGACTCAGGAGGTAGTAGGCCCAGGTTCCCAACATTTCGCCACCTAAGCCATTTGCAAATGAGTAGAAGATGCTGCTGGGATCGTGAAGCAGGGCACGTCGCATGTACGCGAAGAAATCGATGTACTGTTGCCCTAGGTCAACGGTCAGGAGGCTACTTGACCCAAAGGGGGCCATTTGACGGTAAATAAAATAGGCCGTCATTAAAATTAGGGGCGTCAGAAAAGCCCCGATCAGAGTTAATTGGCGTGGTGAAAGCCGTTGACGCCGTTTTCGATCTTGCAAAAGAAGCCACCTCAATCTTTAGAAATTATAAAAGTTGCACGTGATCCTGTACATTTTTGATTATGGTCTCTAGAATAGCATAGAAACATTAAATTTCGGTAGCGGGATAGTGGCACGCGGTGAAGTTTGGTAAAATAGTAGCTGTACAATAAGGAGCAGAACTGTTGTGAAGAATTTCTATAATCGAGTAAGCAACCGAAGCCAGCGATCTGGCGGCCCTAAAAAGTCGGAGATTCCGTTTCGGTTAAACTTTCTTTTCATCATTGTTGCCCTATTATTTGCGGCGCTGATTGGTCAGTTGGCGTATCTGCAAGTCTTCTATGGGGCAAAATTCAAGGCCGAGGTTAATTCAACCGACACCACGATTGAAACCACTAACGTTCAACGGGGGATGGTTTACGATTCCACCGGGAAAGTCTTAGTGGGGAACAAAGCGCATCAAGCGATCTCCTATACTAAAGGGGTCAATGTTTTATCGACCAATATGTATCAGATTGCCAATACATTAGGCGATTACTTAACGGTTTCGACGAGTAGTTTGACGCCACGCCAGGCAATTGATTACTACTTAACGGATTCCAAGAACCTTAAGGCCGTGGAGGGTAAATTATCCGGGACCAAGGGGATGACCGTCACACAGCTCTATGACAAGGCGCATAGTTATCTCGAAAACGACTCATCCTTTAAATTGACGAAGTCCCAGCAAAATGCGGCGACGATCTTCGCGAAGATGAGTGGGGCTTATGCGCTGTCTACCACCTACATTAAGGATTCTGGTGTTTCTAATCGTGAAATTGCTGAGATTGGTGAACATTTATCCGAGATGCCAGGGATTAAGGTCGGGACAAGCTGGTCTCGTGATTATCCGAATGGGACATCGATGAACTCCATCATCGGGACGGTTTCTTCGGAAAAGACCGGGTTACCAAGCGATCGGATCAACGAACTCTTGGCCCAAGGTTATTCACGAAATGACAGTGTCGGGCAATCATACTTGGAAAAGGAATACGAGTCGGTATTACGTGGAACCAAGGCCGAGAAACAGGTTGAGGTTGCGGGTAACAACACCGTGACGAAGGAAGTTCAGAAGTATGGGGGCCAGAAGGGGGACAACCTTCAGCTGACCATCAACTCGAAGTTCCAGAGTCAATTACAGTCGTTAGTGAAGTCGGCCGAACAAGGAGCTGGTGGTTACTCGACTGGGACCTATGCCGTCGTCATGAACCCGAATACCGGGGGTGTGATTGGAATGGCTGGAGTCGACCGGAACCCATCCACGGGTAAGATTACCGACAATGCTTTAGGAACTCTCAATAGTGATATTGTTATGGGGTCTGTCGTCAAAGGGGCCATGGTTTCTGGTGCCTTGATGAAGGGTGTGATTACGCCAACGAACAGTACGTTAACGGATATGCCGATCAACGTCGGTGGGGTGAAGAAGTCTTCCTGGTTTAACCATGGTGGAGGCTCGAACATCGCTGTTAACGCTGCTGGGGCGTTGGAAGTGTCGTCTAACTCCTACATGATGCAATTGGCCATGAAGGAAGCCGGGTTTAATTATTCATCTGGTGCCGCTTTGACCATGAGTACCAAGGCTTTCGATATTGAACGCGGGTACTTTAAGCAGTTCGGACTCGGGGTTAAGACAGGAATTGACCTGCCTGGTGAAAGCTCTGGGTTGGAAGGGTCTAGTAGCTTTGCTCATATTGGGAATGCTTTAGACTTGTCCTTTGGGAACTATGACGCGTACACGGTTCTTCAAGTGGCTCAGTATATGTCGACGATTGCCAATGGTGGGACACGTCTGGCACCTCACGTGGTGCAATCCATTCGTGGTACCAAGTCCGATGGAACCTTGGGTGCTGTGAAGTCAACAGTTGAACCTAAGGTCTTGAATACAATTGATATGACGGCTGCGCAGAAACGTTTGGTCAAGGAAGGGCTCTATGACGTGGTTCATGGGAGCAATACTTACAAGACCGGGGGCTCGATGTCATCCATCACGCCGAAGATTTCGGCTAAGACGGGGACCGCGCAAACGTTCTACAAGGGGAGCGAAACGGTTACCTTGAGTCTGGCGTCTTACGCACCATCGACGCATCCACAGGTGGTAGTGGCCTTGGCCATGCCTAACCTGGGTGTCGACGCCGAAAGTAACAATATGACGTTAGCTAAGAAGATTTATGCGGCTTATTGGAAGTCCGTTCAATCAACATCAACAATCGATCAATAAGATTTTAAAAACGAGACCGGAAATTTTTCCGGTCTCGTTTTGATTGTCAGGTTTACATGAACTGGCTGTTTGTTGTCCCGTTTTCGGGCAAGACGTTTAAATTATGGGCTGGGCGAAAATAGTGAGGGAAAAAGGGCATCGGTGCTGTTTTCCTTGCCACAAGGGCTAAGAGAATCCGCTCAGAGCCCGACAATTCAGCTGTTAAGTATTTTCCCTTAACATATTTAGAATTTTGACTGGTAATTATCCCCGGATAATGGTAATATATTACAAGTTAAGGCTCTAGCCTGTAATTCTGAAAAAGTTGGGAGGTTACCCACAATGCGTGTACACATCACTTTAGAATGTACTGAATGCCACGAACGCAACTACTTATCCAGCAAGAACCGGCGTAATAATCCGGACCGGGTTGAATTTAAGAAGTACTGCCCACGTGACCGGAAAGTAACTTTGCATCGCGAAACTAAGTAAGGGTACGGGCGGGAGCCCGCACCTTTTTTTATTGAAATTTTCTTAAAGGGGGTCAACTATCATGGCAACTAAAGCAAATCTGCGTCAGCAGACGATTCAGGCTTTAAAACAGCTCTCTCCTTTGGAACGTGAAATGGGTGCTCAGAGCCTCTATGAGCAGTTAGTCGCATTGCCTGAGTGGCAACAAGCCACCACCATTGCGACGACCATCAGTACCGATTTAGAGCTATCTACGGCCCCGATCATTGCCGCTGCGCAACAAGCCGGCAAGACGGTGGCCGTGCCCCAGACGTTGCCAGCTCGGCAGATGGCGTTTCACACGCTGACCGCTGACACACAATTGGTCAAGACTGCATTTGGCCTGATGGAACCGGCGGATGGAGAAATTATCTCGCCAGCTGACTTTGACCTAATTGTGGTACCTGGCTTACTGTATGCCCAGAGCGGTGAACGCGTCGGATTTGGTGGCGGGTATTATGATCGCTATTTACCACGTACCATGGGAACCAAGGTGGCGTTGGCATTTCCTGTCCAATGGGTGAGTGTCCCCACCTGGTCAGTTGACCCCTTCGACGTCATTCTCGATCGAGTGCTCGTCGCACCAACCAAGTAGAAAGGGAGCGGCAATGTGGCACAAAAATTCAAATATCGCTTGAATCGTTTGGATAACCAACCCTTTATGACCGTGGGTTTAATTGCGATCATGGTCGTGGTCTATCTGGCCATGACCGTTAGTGGGGGAAGCACCAATGTTAACGTCCTGATTACGTATGGGGCAAAGGTAAATGTCCTCATCCAACAAGGCCAGTGGTGGCGGTTAATCACGCCAATCTTCCTGCACATTGGATTTACCCATATCCTAATGAACATGATTACGTTATACTTTGTGGGAATTCAAATTGAAGCTGCCTTTGGGCATGCTCGATTCCTGGGAATCTTTCTGATTTCAGGAATTGGCGGAAATGTTGTGAGCTTTTGTTTCTCTGACAGCTTGTCTGCGGGGGCTAGTACCGCTATTTTTGGACTGTTTGGAGCTTTCCTGATGCTTGGAGAATCATTCTGGCAGAACCCTAGCATTCGGCAACTCTCACAAACCTTTCTCGCTTTTGTCGTTATGAACATATTGTTTGACCTCTTTGCCCCGGGAATTGATCTCGCTGGGCATATTGGGGGATTGGCTGCCGGATTCTTGGTAGCGTATACATTTGGTGTTCCAAGAATTGGTCGAGTTAATACAATAAAACGAGTCGTAGCGACCGGGGTCCTTATTGTTGGATTGGTCTGGTTGTATATGAACGGGTTAAGCCGCTAAATGGCCAAAATGGCTCGTGCAATTTCATGGAGGTTGTGGGACAATGAAAACGTTATATGATGTTCAACAGCTACTTAAAAAATTTGATATATACGTGTACGTGGGTAAGCGAATGTGGGACATCGAAGTGATGGCCTTAGAGCTGAATAATCTGCGAAAAGCAGGGGTTGTTGATACCGACACCTTCATTGCGGCTAAACTCGTTTTGCGCCATGAACATCGTATTGAAGTAGAAAAAGCAAGAGATAAACACCAATCCATTGGAGGGATTTAGAGTTATGGCACGTAATTTAATCGGAATCGACTTGGGTGGAACAACCACCAAGATGGCCTTCTTGTCCGTTGCGGGCGAAGTCCTTGCAAAGTGGAGTATTCCTACAGATATCTCTGATGAAGGAAGCCACATTGTGCCAAACATTGTGACGTCCATCAATCAACATATCAGTAATTCAGAATTCAGTAAGAATGATTTTATTGGAATCGGTATGGGGACGCCGGGGTCCGTCGACATTGAAAATGGAACGGTCATTGGTGCCTTCAACTTGAACTGGACGAAGCGGCAGCGTGTGCGCGATCAGATCCAAGCTGGTATCGGGTTGCAATTCATTCTGGACAATGATGCTAATGTGGCGTCATTGGGTGAATACTGGAAGGGTGCCGGAGAAAAAGATGACGATGTTGTCTTTGTGACCTTAGGAACTGGTGTCGGTGGCGGGGTCATTGCCGGTGGACACCTCCTTCATGGGGTAAATGGTGGTGCTGGTGAACTTGGCCATGTGACCGTTCAACCTAATGGTTACCTGTGTACCTGTGGGAAACGTGGTTGTCTCGAACAGTATGCGTCCGCAACGGGAGTGGTTCATGTTGCTGCCGATATGGCTAAGGACTTCATGGGGACTTCCCGCTTAAAGGAAATGGAAGACAATCAAGAGAGTGTAACCTCTAAGATGGTTTTCTACCTGGCTGATAATGGGGATATTCTGGCAAACCAAGTGGTTGACCGGGTTACTTTCTATCTTGGCTTGGCCTTGGCCAATGTGGCCAACATCTTGAACCCTGCCAACATTATCATCGGTGGGGGCGTGTCAAATGCCGGAAACACCTTGTTACAACCAACGACCCGTTACTTCCAAGAAAATGCCTTCCCTTCAGTTCGGGATTCAACCAAGCTACGGTTGGCACAATTGGGTAACGACGCCGGAATCATCGGTGCCGCATCCTTAGCACTGCGTTTTCAAAAAACAAATTAATAAACGGCTTAACGAGTCTGTGGAATTAGGAAGGGCGAATTAGTTTTGGTTATTGGAGCAGCAGGTACAATTTCAGTATGGACGGTCTATTTGATCATCCTTATCGTTCTCATCGCGGTTTGGGGCGCTTGGCAATGGTCAACGGTCATTCGGCGTAACCGCGTGGCTAAGGTCATCGATGAAGCGACTTTCCAAGCGGGTATGCGCAAGGCCCAAGTCGTGGATTTACGTGAAAAGAAGGAATTCGATGCGGGTCACATTTTGGGCGCACGAAACATTCCTTATTCAACGTTTAAGGCCTACTACAAGCAGCTGCGGGATGACCTTCCCATCTACTTGTATGACCAAAGTAAGGCTTTGAGCACGCGGGCCGCTTTGATCCTGGGTAAGGACGACTACAAAGAAATCTACATCTTGAAATCGGGTTATGCTCGGTGGCAAGGCAAGACCAAGAAAACAAAGTATTAAACAAAAAATGGGCGCCCCGGCAATTAACCGAGACGTCCATTTTTACTGTGATTGATTAACCGTTGTGAGCTGAGTGGCTCTTCCGATTAGCGCGCTTTCGGTTTTCTTCAAACCGAGATTCTTGATCCTCAATTGGTTCAACAACAGTTTTCTTGAAAGAGAAGACTGCACCGGCAACAGCACTCGCAGTTGCCACAACGCCAAAGATAAATCCCTTGGTAAAATGCTTCATCATAACTCGACTCCCATCATCGTAGAATTTAAGTTATCCGCTTCCATTATGCCGTTTATCAGCGAAAATTGCTAGCGATTAGAGGAAGACGGACGGTAAAAGTTTCGCAAAATGACTGGGATTTTGTGGTAACCTTGCTAGTGGAAAGAAAATGAGGGGTGATGAGATGGGACAAACCCAACGGACACAGGTCTTCGCACATCGCGGGAGTGCTGGTACACTACCGGAAAATACCCTGATGGCCTTTGAAGCGGCCTTGACCGCGGGTGCCGATGGCATCGAGACGGATGTTCAATTGTCACGAGATGGCCGGTTAGTCATCATTCACGATGAGACAGTCGATCGGACTACAGATGGCACCGGTGCGGTGAAAGATCTGACGTTAGCCCACTTGCGGAAGCTGGATGCGGGTGATCCGCAGCGACAGCTATCGGCAACCATCCCCTTGCTGGATGAGGTGGTGGATCTATTGAACGACCGTCACTTCACTGGAAGTCTAAACCTCGAATTAAAAACGAATAAGTATCCCTATCCAGGACTTGAGAATCGCGTGGCGACGTACTTTGCCCAGCGCTTCCGGTCATTCAAACTGGTTTTCTCTAGCTTTCGGCCCCAGTCGTTGATTACCCTGCAACGGCTTTATCCACAGGCAGAATATGCGCAGCTCTTTCAGGCGAATAGTCATTGGGCCAAACGTCTATTACGGCGTCATCAGGTGGCAGAGTGGCATCCGGATATTCGCTGGGTCAAAGCTCATCGCTTCTGGTTACCGCGGGTGCAATTGCGTCCGTGGACAGTCAATCGGCCGGCAGACATGAGCTATTGTTTTCGCCATCATTTTCGCGGCATCATCACGGACTATCCGGCTCGGGCAGTCCAGTTACGACGTCACATACAAGGAGATTAGAGTCATGGAAAAGGTTTTAGCAATTGTCGGTCCTACTGCAGTGGGGAAGACGGCACTAGCGATCGCGTTAGCGCAAAAATTCAATGGTGAAATTATCTCGGGGGATTCGATGCAGGTTTATCGGCATCTCGATATTGGCACGGCAAAAGCAACGCCAGCAGAACAGGCTCAAGCGGTCCATCATCTAGTCGATGTTTGTGATGTTGATGAACAGTTCACGGTGGCCAAGTTCGTGGCGGCTACCCAAGAACTGATTACAGAGATTCATGATCGGGGGCATTTGCCAATCATTGCTGGTGGGACGGGGTTCTACCTCCAAGCACTGTTTGACGGTCTGCGGTTAGGATCGTCGGCTCCTGGTGATTCAGCAGCTCGAGAAAAGTTCCAAGCCATCGCAGCTGAAGAGGGTCCCCAAGCACTGTGGCAACGACTGGCGGACCAGGATCCCGTGGCGGCTAGTAAGATACCAGTCACCAACGTTCGTCGTACAGTACGGGCCTTGGAAGTGATTGATGTGACAGGGCGTCCGTTCTCCCATCAAGCAGATAGCGGGGCCCAATATGATGAACGCTATTTGGCATTAAATACCGATCGCGCCTTGTTATATGATCGGATTGACCAACGAGTCGATCAGATGGTGGCGGCTGGCTTAACAGACGAAGTCGCCTGGTTAGCCGCGCAGGGAGGCACGGCACTTCCGGCGGCTACAGGGATTGGTTATCGAGAATTGTTACCGGTCATCGACCAACCGGATGCCTGGCCGGCGGCAGTCGACCAGATTAAGCAGGACTCTCGACACTATGCCAAACGTCAGCTAACCTGGTTTCGTAATCAAACGACGGCGACTTGGTATGATTTGGTGCAACATCCCGAGCAACGGGCAATTATTGACGACCAAGTGGGGCAATGGTTAAGGAGTTAATAAAATCTTTTACTTTCATGTTAGAAAAGCTGACATGAAAGCTTGACTCGCGTTGTCCAGGTGGTATGATGGCATCATAAGTTAAGGGGGCCAGTCGAATGAAGGAGAAGGAATTACGGCGATCATTAGCCGTTTTGCCAATGGGAACTGTCATGAAACTGACGAGCCTGACTGCTCGGCAGATTCGCTATTATGAAGCACAGGGCTTAATTACTCCTGAACGGAGTGACGGCAATCGGCGCTTGTATTCACTCAACGATGTAGATCGCTTACTGGAAATTCGAGATTACTTGGCAGATGGCGTTAATATCGCCGGGATTAAGGCAATCTACGATCAGCAGAACGCGGCTACGATGGCCAAGCAGTCGGCCCAGCAACAGCCTTTGACCGATGAAGATGTCCGGCGAATTTTGCAGGATGAATTCATTCGTCAAGGAGGACTGGGTCATCCTAATTCTGGGATTCAGCGACCCTTTTAACCCGATCGACATTAGACGACAAGATAACTGACAGGGAGCGATTTTGGATGGTAAAAGCAACCAATACGAAGGACGATATTCGCCGTATGGCGAAGGAAGAAAACGTTAAGTTTTTGCGGTTAATGTTTACGGATTTATTTGGTACGATCAAGAACGTTGAAGTGCCAATCAGTCAATTAGGCAAGTTACTCGATAACAAGTTAATGTTTGATGGGTCTTCAATCGATGGATTCGTCCGGATTGAAGAAAGTGACATGTACTTATATCCAGACCTCTCGACTTGGATGATCTTCCCTTGGAGTACCGAACGTGGCAAGATTGCGCGGGTTATCTGTGAGGTCTACACGACCGATGGCAAGCCTTTCGAAGGTGATCCACGTAATAACTTGATCCGGGTCTTAGATGACATGCGTAAGGCTGGTTTTACCGATTTCAACATCGGACCGGAACCAGAATTCTTCCTGTTCAAGATGGACGAAAACGGCAAGCCAACCACGGAACTCAATGACAAGGGGAGTTACTTTGATATGGCACCCATGGACTTGGGTGAAAACTGTCGTCGTGAAATCGTATTGACCATGGAGGATATGGGGTTTGACGTTGAAGCTGCGCACCATGAAGTTGCTCCTGGTCAACATGAAATTGACTTCAAGTATGCTGATGCCTTGACCGCTGCCGACAACATCCAAACTTTCAAGCTGGTTGTTAAGACTATTGCTCGGAAGTATGGTTTGTATGCCACCTTCATGCCAAAACCTTTGGCTGGCATTAACGGGTCAGGGATGCATTTGAACATGTCTCTTTTCCATGACCAGGGCAATGCCTTTTACGACGCCAAAGGCAATATGGAACTGTCTGAAGATGCGTTCCACTTCCTGGGTGGGTTGCTCAAACACGCTCGGAGCTTTACCGCCATCTGTAACCCGATTGTCAACAGTTATAAGCGTTTAGTTCCTGGCTATGAAGCACCGGTTTACGTCGCTTGGTCCGGTTCTAACCGCTCACCTTTGATTCGGGTACCAAATTCTCGTGGGTTATCTACGCGGTTGGAATTGCGGAGTGTCGACCCAGCAGCCAACCCATACCTGGCTATCGCTGCCGTACTGGAAGCCGGCCTGGATGGCTTACGGAACCAACTCGCCCCTCGTGAGGCAGTTGACCGTAATATTTACCGCATGGATGCTTCCGAACGGCAGGAGAATCACATTACCAACTTGCCAGACACCTTGCACAACGCCTTGAAGGACTTAGCGGCCGATGATGTGATGCGTGGCGCCATGGGTGAACACCTCTTCCAGAGCTTCATCGAAGCCAAGACCTTGGAATACGATTCTTATCGGACCCAAGTCTCACAATGGGAACGTGATCAGTACCTGGAACTCTATTAAAAATAATGATTGACAGCTTTGGCCGTCAAACTAACATAGGATCGATCTTGCGGGTCGGTCCTTTTTTGCTACTTAAGAGGGGACAAAGAGGAAAGCGGTTAAAAAAATCCTTGTTTTCAAGTGAAATTCGGCTAAACTGCTTTATTCTGTTCTCATTTTTGGTAACATAAAGATATAACCAAATGTTTTCAGCAACGGCTAGGGAACATGAGAATGAGGGATAATCCATGGAAAACCAAGAACAACAAGCTAGTGCAGCCGATATTTTAACGCAAGCGATTGCAAACAAACTAGACTACTTGAGTACCATGCAAGCAGCGGTTCAACACGGCGATGACCGAAAAATCTACGAACTGCTTGATCAAGTTCGCTATTACCAGGAAGTAAAGAAGACGCGGACCAAGCGCGCCGTGAATCATTTAGCTGAACTGGTCGATAACATTCATCCCCAGATTAGCCATTATTTGAGTGACAATTTAATCGATTATTTAGGACACATCTATCCGTTCTTCTACTACGAAGAATACACAACTGGTTTATTCCATATTTACTTTGGAAATTGGTGGGATCGGCGTCTATTCGGCGATCTGGACGTGGTGAACGTTCGTTTTGACTTCGACAAGACTGAATATCAGAAACTACGCGATTCCTTTGCCTTGGAGAGCCAGAGTCAACGGCTCAACACGGCCAAGATCGAGGCAGTCTCTGCTGAAAGCGAACGGCTCCAACAGCTAGTGGATGCACAAGACGACCGGGACAAGCAAAAGGCGGAACTTCGCGACCAACTCAAGGAAAATAGTGGCAAGAGTAGCATGCCATGGGAATCTGGGAAGGTTAAGGAAGAACGTCAAGCGATTATTGACCAATTGACCAAGTTAGCTGATGAAGACGAGAAGGCTTTAAATGCCCACAAGTCAATCAAGGCAAACGATGACCGGATCTTGGTCTTGTCCAAGGAAGATACCATTTTGAATTACGAAAAACAGAGCATTCGCGATGCCTTTGATGATTTCGAACACTTTGAGGCACACAATGCCAGCCTATACGCAGACTACTTGAATAGCCTGTTAGGCAAGAGCGAGGGTGAGGTGACGGTCGATGATTAATGAAAATGACCCATCGACACTGACCACGAGTGGCCGGCTCCTGAACTATAACGAAGCTATCAAGACTGGTCTTGAGACCGGTTTAACCTTCACAAAGTTAATGGATCAGCTAATTCGGACCACAGATCCCGACGAACTAGTCAGTGCAGCCACCCAATTAGCTGATTTTCAACTTGACTCGGATTATGTGACATTCCCGCATCAATATAGCAACGCGGATTACTACTTACTCTTCATGTCACGGATGTTGGAGTTACATGATCAGGGAAATCAGATCATTCTTCAGTCACGGGATCACCGTGAGGAATTGACGCAACAGCTGACGTCGCTGGGCGACCGTGGCACATTTAACTTCCGCGTTGAACCTTCTGCTAATGGCGGGGTGTTCTACCGGGAGCGGGCCACAGGACAATCCCTGTTCTACCTGAACCTAGAACGTAAGATGTTGCGGTTTAACAGTCATGCTTTGACCCAACTCTTCGTGATTGATTTACACGAGACGGTACCAGCTGAGACGGTCAAAACCTCTGTTCAGGTCTTAATTGACTTTGCGCGCTACTTGAAGGAAGACTACGGTTACTCCGTGGACTTTAACCTTCTGGATGCTGCTAATCGGCAAAATTATGCCGTACGCGCGGCAGATTTGCCAGCCGGCATCGTCGATCGCTTGTTTGTGGTCGCCGCTCAAAATGATTACATGTTAACGAATGGTGTCAACGGCAACGGGGCAGAGATTATCTTAGATGAAGGTGTGGTTGTCGACATCTTTAATAATCAATTGTCAGGTCAACCAGAGTGGGTCCTGACGGTTCATGACGATGACCAGAAGATTTCTTGGTTTGACGTGCTCTTGAAATACCCATTCATGCGTGATTGGTACTTAGAAAACTTGACGGAGTTGGAGATTAAATCCGATCCGTTGATCTTCGGCTAGGAGGTAAAGTAGCGTGTTAGAGTTAGCCAAATTGGTTCAGCAATCCATTGCCTTGGACGAACAGATTACGGCCGATAAGGACATTGAAATGTCTCGCCAGTCGCAGATTGAGAATGCCTATGTGGCGTTAGACGTTGAACTGGCTGAAATTGCCAATACTTCGGAGTGGTTCAAGGTTTGGAAGACGCACCGTGGTAAGGCGACTGATGGTCAGACAGCGCGAGAAACGTTATTGACCGAGTATACCGATGCCATGGACTTCTTCTTTTTGGTTGCGGCTAAGAAGACTTGGACCCATCTGATCATGACGACTGAAGAGGATCTGACTGGGCTCGAAAAGAGTCGGCCAGCTAAAGATCTCGATCAGCAATATTTAATCTTGAAACGCATGGTGTTTAACAGTCACTTTGCACATCGTCAGGAAGATTTCCGTCATGCTTGGCGGCTCTTTCTGAAATGGGGCTTCGTGGATTTCGGCTTCAGTCAAGACGAGATTCAAGCAGCCTATGAGGCCAAACGTCAGGTCAATCTCGACCGACAGGCACATAATTATTGAAGGATACTGAAGGAATCGTGGCGTAAGTTTCGATTCCTTTTTGCGACTCATGGGAAGGGAGGCCATCATTATCGGACAACAAGATCCACGTGTCGTGCGGACCAATGAGCGGTTACGACAAGCACTCAGCCAGCTTTTTCAGCAGAAGACTGTTCGACAGATTTCAGTTCAGCAGTTGACCAAGACCGCTGAGATTACGCGAGGAACCTTCTATCTTCATTACAAAGACAAGGCAGATTTCTTAACCCAGACCGAGCAACAGGTGATTACGGAATGGTTTGATGCGGCGAAGACAACCCTGGCACCAGATGGTGAACTGGTACGCGGCTTTGCGTTGGGGCCAGCACTACGCTATGTAGATACTAATCACCGGATCTTGTCGGTGCTGTTTGACCCACAATTTTTACAATTCCGGCCACAGCTTCGACAACGTTTTTCCCAGGAGTTAGAGGCCTATAGCCAACACGTCCCGGTAACGTCAAACCCACCGCTAGATGTGCAGATTACCTTCTTAACGTCCAGTTTTCTGGGCTTGGTTGAGGCTTGGTTAGCGGATAATCGTCGGTACCGGCCAGACTTCTTAGCACAGGCCTTTCGTCAGCTAGCCGCCAGTGAAGTGACCATTTTGGCTGATTGGTTCTCGTTAGTGGGATTGGATTCAGCACTGGTCACAGAAAAAGCTTGACGTAGGGAATCCCATCAAGTATAATTTTCATGTTGTATTTGTGGACTTCCACAGCTGCAACCGCTCGGGACGAGTCATTAAGTTTTCCGCTTGCGGAGCACTTGTTCTCGGCGAGTCTAAGTCTAACTATATAAGGAGGTGCACATCCATGTACGCAATTATCGTAACTGGCGGCAAGCAGTACAAGGTCGAAGCAGGCCAAGCTGTTTACGTCGAAAAGTTGAACGTTGAAGCTGGTGAAAAGGTTACTTTTGACCAAGTTGTCTTTGTCGGTGGTGACAAGCCTAAGATCGGGACGCCAACTGTTGCAGGCGCAACCGTAACTGGAACTGTTGAAAAGCAGGGTCTGGAAAAGAAGGTTGTTTCTTACAAGTACAAGCCTAAGAAGGGCCAACACACGAAGGTAGGTCATCGTCAACCATATACCAAGGTTGTCGTTGATGCTATCAACGCTTAAGCTCAAAGATTAAAGAGGCGATTGCCGTGATTCATGCGACGTTCCACCATGGAACCAACCGAATCAATTCATTTCAAATCACTGGCCATGCTGACTCAGGTGAGTATGGTCAAGACATTGTTTGTGCTGCGGTATCGGTGCTTGCGATCAGTACTGTCAATGGCTTACAACGGGTCGCTTCGATTCCGGTGCAGGTCGACAATCGTGATCAGGCAGGGGGCTTTCTGGAAGTTACCCTACCACCAAAGCTGGAAGCAACGGCCGAATTAAAGGGACAGACGCTCCTCCAGAGTTTTGAAGATGGATTAAAGGACGTAGCCGAAAATTACGCGGATTTTGTCAAATTCGCTCAAATAAAAGATTAAATTTGCGGAGGTGAAACAGATGCTGATGAACATGAACTTACAATTCTTCTCTCACCATAAAGGGGGTGGGTCCACTGCCAACGGTCGGGACTCAGCTGGTCGTCGTCTTGGAACGAAGGCTGCTGATGGCTCTATCGTTACCGGTGGCTCAATCCTTTTCCGTCAACGTGGAACGCACATTTATCCTGGCGTAAACGTTGGCCGCGGTGGTGACGATACTTTGTTCGCTAAGGTTGCTGGTGTTGTTAAATTTGAACGACTCGGCCGTAACAAGCGACAAGTATCCGTTTACCCAGTTGCAGAAGAAGCAGCTAAATAACACGAGGTTTTCCTCGTACGACTGAAGAGCTTGAGGCGAGACCAATTCGCTTTGAGTTCTTCTTTTTTCTCTTAGAAAGCAAGGGAGGTTCGGTCCATGACAACTCGAATTGAACGGTTACAAGCGCAATTTGATCGGTTAAGTATCGATAGTTTCTTGGTTTCCAACGCCAGCAACCAACAGTATCTCGCAGGGGCTAGCTTGGAGGGCGGTGACGGGTATTTGCTCGTCACGGCACATGATGTGGTGTTCATCACTGACGCCCGTTATCAGACGGAGTTTCAAGCCACGGTGCCACAGATGCCACTGGTGATTACCCGCGATTACTTGCAGGCCGTTAATGACCGCTTACAGGCCGCTGGAGCCACAGTGCTCGGGATTGAGGATAGTTTACCGCTCAATGAGTATCAGTGGTTAGACGAGCATCTGTTAACGGACATCGTGCCGATGACCGGAGTCGTTGACAATCTCCGTCAGATTAAGGATGATGCCGAATTGGCTGCGATTCGCCGGGCAACCGCGCTGACGAGTCAAGGATTGCGCGCGCTATTTGACCAGATTAAGGTCGGTCAAACGGAGCGGCAGGTGGCCAACTGGCTCGGTGAATGGATGCTGGATCATGGTGCGACCGGTACGAGCTTTGAGACGATCGTAGCGAGTGGGCAACGGTCGGCTTGGCCACATGGATCGGCAAGCGACAAGGTTCTAGCCGACCACGAGATGGTGACTATTGACTGTGGATTCTACGTTGATGGGTACACGTCTGACGTGACTCGAACCGTTGCATTGGGTGATCCTGGTGAACATTTGCGCACAGCTTATCAGGCGGTGGCAGATGCTCAACAGGCGATCATTGCGGCGGTCAAACCAGGGGTTACCGGTGGTGAGCTTGATCAGATTGGTCGAGATTTACTAACGGATCGCGGTTTTGGCGATGCTTTTATCCACGGAACCGGTCATGGGATTGGACTAGACATCCACGAGGGACCAAACATTGGTCGTCATTGGCCAGATGTTATGGCCGCTAACGAAGTCATCACGGTTGAACCCGGGGTGTATTTTGCTAACGAGGGTGGCTTGCGAATTGAAGACGATATCTTGGTTACGGCGACTGGGCACGAGATCCTCACGACTGCCCCACGGAATTTAATTATTCTGTAAGTCGGCTACTGTCTTGCTTTTTATGGGTAAGAATTGATATTATAAAGAGGACATATTTTAGGAGGCTACAACATTATGGCAATTTCTACTGCTGATTTTAAAAATGGTTTAACTATCGAAGTTGATCACGCTATCTGGCGGATCGTTGAATTCCAACACGTCAAGCCCGGTAAGGGTGGCGCTTTCGTACGTTCAAAGCTTAAGAACTTACGGACGGGTGCCGTTCAAGAAAAGACATTCCGTTCTGGTGCCAAGATGGAATTAGCTGACATCCAAACTCGTAGTATGCAATACCTTTACGAGGATGGGGACAGTCGTGTCTTCATGGATACGGACAACTTCGAACAAATCGAAGTGCCTTCAGAGTCTATCCAAGACCAACTCTTGTACTTACAAGAAAACATGAATGTGAACTTGATTCAATACGGTTCCGAAGTCTTAGGGATCGAAGTTCCAAACACGGTTGTTTTGGAAGTTAAGGCTACTGAACCTGGTATCAAGGGGAACACGGCTTCTGGTGGTTCCAAGCCTGCTACGATGGACACTGGTTTAGTTGTTCAAGTGCCTTTCTTCGTTAACGAAGGGGACAAGCTTTCAATCAACACGACCGATGGGACCTACATTTCCCGTGCTTAATTAGTCCAACGTTTAATCAGTAAGGGAGGGTCAATGAATGGCAGAAGATACTAATATCATTTTAGAATCAAAGGAACCCGCACTCGGCAGAATTGAGGTGGCCCCACAAGTCCTCGAAATTATTGTGGGCATTGCGGCCAGCCAAACCGAAGGCGTTGCGCGGATGCGTGGTTCACTGGCAAACAGCGTGACGGAACTCCTTGGCCGTAAAGAACAACACGGCAAGGGTGTCAAGTTGGTGTTTGACGGCGATGAATTAGCAGTTGACGTGTACGTTTACTTGGATTACGGGGTAGCGGTTCCTAAGGTTGCCTTAGCCATTCAAGACAGCGTAAAACAACAATTGTTGTTCATGACCGACCTTGATTTACGTGAAGTTAACGTTCACGTGGAAGGCGTCATTCCCGAAAAGACGGCGCAACAGGTCGATCCCGATCACCTGTTTAACCAGAGCGACGAAGGAGACAGTGACCAATAGTGACACTTACACGACATCAGATTCGGGAACGCGCATTCCAAATGCTATTTGCATTAAATGCCAACCCTGAAGCCGATCATGACGCGCTCTATCAGCGTGTTCTGACCGATGATCCCAACCAAATCGTCCCCGTGCCGGAGTACTTGTCGACGCTGGTTAACGGTGTTCTTCAGTACCAAACAGAACTGGACGCACAAATCGACCAGTACCTGAGCACCGGGTGGCAATTAAAACGAATTGCGAAGACAGATCTTGTGATCATGCGACTCGCATTCTTTGAAATTGACCACGTAGATGAAGTGCCTGACCGGGTGGCCGTCAACGAAGCCTTGGAATTAGCCAAGATGTTCAGTGACGACCGTTCTCGACGGTTCATCAATGGGGTATTGGCCCACACACTGGACAATGAGCCCAACCAAGAAGATTAATTGAGAAGCCTGAGACCTTATGTCTTAGGCTTTTTTATTTGGTTCCGGTGACTGGTTGGTTGATCAGAAAGTCGGGGGAATCGACACCCCGTTTTCAGAAAAGATATGCTAAAATGGAAGTTAAACTTTGTAAGATTTTTGGGGAGGATGAGAATTTATGACGACCATTATTGATGGTAGACAATTGGCCAAGGACCTGAACGCACAGACCCAACAGCGCGTCGCTAAGCTAGCGGAACGGGGAATTACGCCCGGACTTGCCGTGATTATCGTGGGGGATGACCCGGCCAGCGCCTTATACGTGCGTAATAAGCATCGTAAGGCTGTAAAGCTGGGCATTAAGTCTGTCGTCCGCAAATTACCCGCAACGGTTAGTCAGGCCGATCTGATGGGGGTTGTGACCGAATACAATCAGGACTCGACCATCAATGGGATTCTTGTTCAATCACCGTTACCCCGAGGACTCGACGAACAAGCGGTTGTTGCTGCCATTGATCCCAAAAAGGACGTGGATGGTTTCCATCCCGTTAATGTGGGTCGCCTCTTCAATAATTTACCAGGAAATTATCCGGTGTCTTGTACGCCACGGGGAATTATGACCATGTTGGCGTCTCTTCACGTTCATTTGCGGGGAAAGCGTGCCGTGATCGTCGGCCGCAGCCGGATTGTAGGCCGACCTATGGCCGCAATGCTTCTGAATGCTGATATGACAGTCACAACGGCTCATGTGTATACCAAACATCTGAGTGATATCACCCGCGAAGCCGACGTTTTGGTGGTGGCAACCGGTGTGGCACATTTGATTACCGTTAATGACGTTAAGCCTGGGGCTATCGTGATTGATGTGGGGATGGATCGCGATGATGAAGGCAATCTAACTGGAGATGTGGACTTCGACGGAGTCTTTGACCGCGCCGGAGCCATCACACCCGTTCCCGGTGGTGTGGGTCCCATGACCATCGCGACTCTGATGCAACAAACCGTGGATATTTGTGAGTGGAGTGAGCAACGTGGCAACCAATGATTATTTAACGGTAACGGCCTTAACGCAATATTTAAAGCGTAAATTTGATGTGGATCCTTACTTGGGGAAGATTTACCTGACGGGTGAAATTTCCAATTTTCGCTTACGGCCGCATGCCCATCAGTACTTTAGCCTGAAGGACGATCACGCTAAAATTAACGCGATTATGTTTCGGTCGGCCTTTGAAAAACTAAAATTCACACCGGAGACTGGGATGAAGGTCTTGGTTACTGGACGAATTTCCTTGTATGAACCCAGTGGGAGCTATCAGATCTACGTCGAGCGCATGGAGCCAGACGGGATCGGGCAACTTTACCAGGCTTATGAACAATTAAAAAAGAAGCTAGAGGCAGAAGGGTTGTTTAGTGCGCCTAAACGTCTCCTACCGCACTTCCCCAAACGGATTGCGGTGATTACCAGTCCCAGTGGAGCGGTCATTCGCGATATTATTACGACGACCCGGCGACGCTATCCGATCGCTCAGATCGTGTTGTATCCCGCCGTGGTTCAAGGGGATGGTGCAGCCCCAGACCTGGTGCGCCAGATTCAGAGAGTAAATGCTAATGGCAGTTATGACACTTTGATTATCGGTCGTGGTGGGGGATCAATTGAAGATCTTTGGCCATTCAACGAGGAATCAGTGGCACGGGCCATTGCCGCCAGTCGCATTCCGATTATCTCCTCGGTGGGTCACGAAACGGATACCACGATTGCCGACCTGGTAGCCGATGTCAGGGCAGCGACGCCCACGGCTGCGGCCGAGCTGGCGGTTCCCGTCTTAAATGACGAGATTCTAAAACTCCAACAGCAACGTACCCGACTTTACAATGCCATGGCCAATCGAATCAATTTTCAGCAGGAACGCCTGAACAAACTTTTGAAGGCCTATGTATTCCAACAACCGCAGCGTCTCTACGAGACCTATGTGCAACGTTTAGATCACGCCCAACAAGGCCTGCAACGTAACATGCAGACGCAGTTGCGCCAACAGGCACAGCGCGTGGCGCTGGCCCAACAAGGGTTGCTCAGTCGTAACCCACTAGCTCGGGTACAACGCGGACAGCAGGATGTGGACCAACTACGGACGCGGTTGACGGCCGCAGCCACCCGCTATTTGGCTACCCAACGAGAAAAAGTCGGGCGCTTAGTCAACGGCCTGGACTATCTGAGTCCACTGAAGATCATGGGTAGAGGCTACGGGTACGTGGTTCAAGACGACCATGTGGTTCGCCATATTACAGATTTAAAGCAGGAGACGGCCACCATTCATTTGGATGGCGGGAGCGCTTCCGCAGAGATTACGGGCATTACACCAGATAAGGAGACCCAACAAGATGACTGAAAAAAAACAACCAACTTTTGAAGAAAATTTAACCACGCTCGAACAGATCGTGACGCAGTTGGAACAAGGCGATGTGCCTTTGGAAGAAGCGCTCGCCCAATTTAAGAAGGGTGTCGACCTTAGTAAGACCCTCCAGACAACGCTTCAAGGTGCCGAAAAGACGCTGGCAACGATGATGAATGACAATGATCAGGAACAGGCCTTTGAGACCCCTCAAGGAGGATCTGACAATGCCGATTGAGACTCAGTTGGCAACGTTTGAGGCCACCTGGTTACCTCGATTGAATGCACCGCTAGCCGATGCCATTGCTCAGGACACGGGTGACGGTCGCTTAGCTGCGGCCATGCAGTATTCGGTTTTAGCCGGGGGCAAACGCTTGCGGCCCTTATTGACGGTAGCGACGTTGCAGACGCTGGGGCAGACCATCGACCTTAAACAGGAGTGGCGGCCGATTATGGCGCTGGAATTGTTGCATACCTATTCATTGATTCACGATGACTTACCGGCCATGGATAATGATGATCTGCGGCGGGGTGAACCGACCAACCATGTGAAGTTTGGGGCCGGAATGGCCACGCTTGCGGGTGATGGTCTATTGACGCTGGCCTTCCAATGGTTGACGGCAACCGACCTCGACTCTGCCGTTCAGGCAGAGTTGGTGGCATCATTGGCTCAGGCGGCTGGTCCGGCGGGCATGGTAGCGGGGCAGGCCAAGGACATTCAGTCCGAAGCCGTTGACTTACCCTTAGCCGATTTGCGCGTGCTACATAAGGAAAAGACAGGGGCCTTGCTACACTATGCTGTTGCGGCAGGACTTATTATGGGTGGTGTCCCACTGGCAGAGCGCGAGGCTTACTTGCGATTTGCTGATGCCTTTGGTCTGGCTTTTCAGATCTACGACGATATCTTAGATGTCGTGGGCACGGCAGCGGAGTTAGGGAAAGCCACACAAAAGGATGCAGTGGAAGCCAAGAATACCTATCCTGGCAAACTTGGTCTGCAGGGGGCTAATCAAGAACTCATCCAGACCATTGCGGCCGGACAGGCAGCGCTGAATGATCTTCCTGCTGGTACCGATGCCTCATTATTACGGGCATTCTTTAGTTATTTTGACACGAAGCGGGTGAAAGCATGAAGAAAAAGCGAGTCGCGGAGTTATTAGTAGAACAAGGTTTATTTGAAGAGCTCGATGATGCGAAGCGTGCGGTCATGGCCGGGGAAATTCTGGGGACTAATGAAGAACGTTTGGACAAGCCGGGAACGTTGATTCCAGCCGATACCGAATTGCATTTAAAGGGTCATCCGTTGCCTTATGTGTCACGAGGCGGTTTCAAATTGGCTAAGGCACTCGAGGTCTTTGACATTGATGTGACCGATCGAGTGGTTCTAGATATTGGGTCATCGACCGGGGGCTTTACGGATGTGATGCTCCAGAATGGGGCAAAGCTCAGCTATGCCTTAGACGTCGGGAGTAATCAGTTGGTATGGAAACTCCGTGAAGATCCGCGGGTCGTGGTCATGGAACACACGAACTTCCGGTACAGTCAGTTGGCCGACTTTACCCATGGCCAGCCAACCTTCAGCTCGATCGATGTGTCCTTTATCTCATTGAAGCTCATTTTGCCACCATTGAAGGGCATTCTTGCTACTGGTGGTGACGTGGTTGCACTCATTAAACCCCAATTTGAAGCCGACCGTGAGGACGTTGGATCCCACGGAATTATTCGGGATCGTGCCGTTCACGCCAAGGTGGTCCAGAGTATCATTGATTTTGCCGTGGCCACTGGCTACAGTGTCTTAGGACTGGATTATTCACCAATTAAGGGTGGCGAAGGAAATATTGAGTTCCTCGTTCATCTCAAATCAGTTGATAAAAATGCAGTCTGTGTAAGTTCAGTTTCCGTTGAAAGCACGCTTGATGCGGCTTACGAAGGCCTAAATAAATAGATTATGAGAAATTTATGAGAATTTGCTTTCCAAATACTAAGCTCTGGTATATGATAAGATTATGCATTTTATCCGTATAAGGGGGGCCAAGTATGAAGAAACAGGAACGCCAACAGCTATTAAAACGTTTATTAACTGCGCGAGAAATTGAACGACAAGAGGATTTTGTCCATCTCCTCGCTGAGGATGGGATTCATGTGACCCAGGCCACTATCTCACGGGATATTAAGGAGATGCAGCTGGTCAAGCTCCCCGCGGAGTCCGGCGGTTATCGCTACAGTCTTCCGGTTCAGAAAAAGATTGATACGCAGAAAAAATTACAACGCACCTTGCAGAATGCCTATGTTTCCTTCGCCATTCAGGGCGATCTAACGATCCTGAAGGTGTTACCTGGTAATGGCCCAGTTATTGCGTCGTTATTGACGCAAATGCGATATGAATTTGTATTTGGGGCGCTGGGTGATGATAGCTCGGTACTCACCGTTTGTGTTTCCCATCAGGGTGCCTTACAATTGGAAAAGACGATTAACCGCATGATTGCGGATTAGAAACCGACCACGACTGACTAACCAGCACAAGCTGATAAGCAGCGGTGGTCGTTTTATTTAGGGGGTCAACACGTGTTACAAGAACTGTCGATTAAAAATTTTGCAATTATCGACCACCTCGACGTGGCCTTTAAGAATGGCATGACCGTTTTAACTGGAGAAACCGGTGCCGGGAAGTCCATCATTATTGACGCTGTGGGCTTACTTGCTGGTGGTCGGGGCTCGGCCAATTTCGTGCGGACAGGGACCGACAAGGCGATCATCCAAGGGAGTTTTATCTTTCCGACTGGCGGAACAACCTATCGTGTCTTGGACGATCTGGGGATCGATCATGATGACGGCAGTGTCATCCTCCAAAGAGAGATTCACGCTAGTGGGCGGAACACTTGTCGGGTCAACGGCATGCTGGTCAATACCAGCACCTTGAAACGGATTGGTGAGACGGCCGTGGACATTCATGGGCAAAATGAGCATCAGGAACTGATGCAACCAGAGAAGCACTTGGGAATGCTCGATGAATTTGCTGGGGCCAAGGTGGCAAAACTTCGCGAAAATTATGGACAGATCTATCGGCGCTATACCCAACTACAATCGACACTGGAGAACCGGCGGACGAACGAGAAGGAATGGGCGCAACACTTAGACATGTTGACCTTCCAAGTCAATGAAATTGAATCCGCTAATCTCCAACCGGGGGAAGAGGATAAGCTGGTGGCCGAACGGGACCGTTTGGATAATTATCAACGAATCAACGACGCCCTGCAACGCAGTCAGATGACGTTGACGGGGGAAGAAACTGCACCGGGCGTGACCGATCAACTCAGCAATGCCTTGCAAGCCATGCAGGGCATTGCCGACTTTGATGCGGCCTTTAAGCAGATAAGTGATAGCCTGGAAACAGCGTACTATGCGTTAACGGATGCTGTGGGGGCGGTGTCGTCGCAGCTGGATTTGCTAGAGTGGGATGAAGGCCGACTCGATGCCATTGAGCAACGGTTGGACGTCATCAATCAGCTTAAACGTAAATATGGGGATTCTGAATCACAGGTCCTTAAGTATTATGATAAGATTGCCGCAGAATTGAAACAGATGCAGGCTACTGATGAGCAGGCCGACGACTTGGAAGAACAGGTTGCAGCTCAGGAAACCAAGCTTCACGAGGTTGGAGAAGCGTTAAGTGAAGCTCGACATCATGCGTCAGAGAAGTTGGAAAAAGCCATTCACGCGGAGCTCGCGGATCTCTATATGGCCAAAACAGTCTTTGCTGTCCGGTTCTCTCGTTCTAAGAACGAAGACTTGTTAAGCACTGGATTGGACCACGTGGAATTTTATTTGCGAACCAATCCCGGAGAAGCCATGCGTCCTTTGGCGAAGATTGCGTCCGGTGGAGAATTGTCCCGAATCATGTTGGCTCTAAAGACCATTTTCTCGGAGTCACAGGGTATTACGTCTATCATTTTTGATGAGGTGGACACGGGGGTCAGTGGCCGAGTGGCTCAGGCAATTGCTGAGAAGATCAGTGGTATTGCAAGAGAATCTCAGGTTTTGTGTATCACCCACTTACCTCAGGTAGCGGCTATGGCCGATCACCATTACTTCATTGCAAAGAAGATCGTGGGTGAACGGACTGAGACTTCGCTGACACGTTTAGACGAATCCAACCGAGTGGATGAATTGGCTCGGATGTCAGCCGGTACTCAGGTGACAAAGTTAGCTTTGGAACACGCACATGAATTACTGAAATTAGCTGATGAGGTCAAGAATTCACAGCCTAATAGTAAAAATGAATAAGTGTATAATTAAGCCGCTATCGGGTGATTGATAACGGCTTTTATTATTGGCGCTAGCTTAGTTCAATACTATTACAAATTACCCCTTAAATTAGATCCGAGATTGATATATAATTAAACTAGTAAACAAAAACGGTGTAGAGGTGTGTGTCATGTGGAAGAGAATTGGCGTATTAGGATTTAGTTTGTTAGCTGGGCTACTTATTTTGATGGGTGTTGGTCAGATAAAGGCCAATGCCTCGGATTTGACGAGTCAAGTATCTGGAGTTGACAGTCCGTCTTTGATTATGGAAGATGGCGTTTCTGATCCTATTACAGCGGGAACAGATTTATACAGCGGACAAAATTACAAACTGACCTATAACTGGAGTATTCCTAACGAAACGACAGTTCATGATGGTGATACAATTACTGTCACTTTACCAGATACTTCTAGCTATACGGGCGTAGATAGTGTTTATGTCAAAAACAATGATGATCCTGGAGTTACTGTAGGAACTATGAGGCAAGATCCAAGCGATATTCATAAATTCATTATCACGTTCAATGACTCCTTATCCAAAACGAATACTGGTCGACAAGGTGGCATGCTTTTCTATGTCCAAGGAACTAAGGAAAAAGATTCAGGTTCTGGCGGAGATAATACATCGCTGATTACGAAGAGTGGCTGGATTCCCAAGGGTGATCCAACAGTTAATGGCATACCAACTCGAGTTCTGTGGCAGGTTGTGGTTAATCCAAACGAAAAGAATCTTGGGGATGTAACAGTGAAGGATCAGATTGGTCCGCACCAAGATTTTGATGAAGATGCTGCTGATGTTCCTGTTGCAAGCTTGGCCGATGGGACTAAGGTGCCCTTGACTTATAGTGGATCCGGATCTGCAGTGACATTTAAACTTAAGAATGTTACACAGAAAATTGATATTTATTACTTTACTAAGGTTCAAACTGAAGATTATGCTGATCAATCTTGGGGACAATTCAGTAACTATGCAGTGCTTACAAGTACATCAGGTGGTGGGAGTTCAACTGCTGATCCAGGAACTCCAGATGGTGTTCCTGCGACTCAGACGGTTGTCAAAAACTTTACTTGGGGAGCAGAAGCTGATATCGGAGGGACCTTCCTGGGAGCCTTCCAGTTAACTAAGACAGCTTTGGGTGACTCGAATACCTTTTTAGAAGGTGCTACGTATGATTTGCAGCGCCTGTCTTCAGAAAGTACTTGGGAAAATTATCAGACTGGGTTAACCACAGATAAGAATGGGATCGTGAGGGACCCAAGTATTGAGCCGGGGACGTACCGTTTGATTGAAACGGCTGCACCAGATGGTTATTTACTAAATAGTACTCAGAATCCGTTGAGCACGGCAGTTACACCCGCTGAATTTACAATTGCTACTACGGATGGAAATACTGTCCATACGTTAACACAAAGTGATAGTCCTAATGGCGCAACTCTAATTAAGAAAGATGGCGCAGAGAAACGTCTCGAGGGTGCGGAGTATCAATTGGTTAAAGGTACCGAAGCAGGGCCCGATGACAGTTCGGTTGTAAAGGGTGATTTGGTTACGGACAGTAAAGGCCAAGTTACTGTCAGCCAGTTAGCTCCTGGAATTTATTACTTTGAAGAAATGAAAGCTCCTGAGGGCTATAACAAAAATACTGACCCAGTTAAAGTGACCATCACAAATAAAGATGAGACTGTGCAAACAGTGGAACAACATGATACGTCTGCAGAAAGTAGTTCTAGCTCCAGTTCTAGCTCCAGTTCTAGCTCCAGTTCTAGCTCCAGTTCTAGCTCCAGTTCTAGCTCCAGTTCTAGCTCCAGTTCTAGCTCCAGTTCTAGCTCCAGTTCTAGCTCCAGTTCTAACTCCAATTCCAATTCCAATTCTAATTCCAGTTCTAATTCCAGTTCTAGCTCAAGATCAAGTACGAGTGTTAATTCCTCAATGACTTCCGGTAAAATTGCCAATGGTGCGATAACGTCAACGAGCAATAGCCATGGACCTAAGAGTGGTCGTTCTGCCGCCAAGCCTAAGGGCTTACAACGTTACTTGCCAAAGACGAATGAACAGAAGAGTTTAGCTGCCATGATTATTGGCCTGGCACTCTTTGGTATCGGCCTAAGTCTTTGGGAATGGAACCGTGCTTGGTTACGGTCACTGAAACATTAATTTAGTCAAAAAAATAACGCCTCCTAGTCTATGCACTAGTCCCTGTCAAGTTGACAGTTGAAATAATATAATTTTTAGTATTGCTTAAGCGGCTTCATCGCGGTATTC
>NZ_RHOC01000018.1 GCF_003946145.1 Levilactobacillus huananensis | reverse complement strand
GGACTAGCTTATTTATCGGGACAGCTTAGCTTAGATCAGTTAGAAAATCATCACTTACAACGGGTTTTAAAGCATGATGGCACTAAACAACTCTTTTTTGGCGAATGCAAAGCCGATCCGACGATTAAGAACAGTCAGATCGAGAAAATCCAAAAGCATTTAAAAGGGCAACAAGCCAAGGACGACCAGTATAGAAAAGTAAATATTGGACATTATCAACCGCTAAATTACAAGCCAGTTAGTCCAAGCTACTACTTAAAGACGGCCTTTAGTAACGCAATCATGACCGCCCTATATGCCCGTGATGAAGATTACGAACGGCAAAAACAGGCGCAAGGTTTAAAGGAGACTGAGTGGGAAATGACGAAAAAGCAACGGCAACACCAAACTCGAAACCGGCATGAAGATGGGGGCATGCACTTGTAATCTAAATGTAAAATTAAAGGAGCCTATAAGTATTTAAAAGAAATCACTGGTAACGGCGCTTATTATCAAGTAGCCTGGCAAAAAATGTCTGACGGTTACGTTGCCCTTTATGGCACGACCCCGATTCAAATAAGATCATTGCCAACATTGAATGATATTTTTGAAGATGAGGAGGGGTAACTTATGCCAAATAAAGCAGATGTTAAGGCTTGGAAAGCACAATTAGTCGCCCAGGCTGAACAGCAAATCCTAAAATTAACTGATAGTGACCAATTTAAAAAGTATCTCAATACCCTGGCTAAATTTCATCGTTATAGCGCCAGAAACATTGATTTAATTTATGCGCAAAATCCTCAAGCCACTCAAGTCGCCGGTTTTAAGCAATGGCAGAAGGATTTTAACCGCGCCGTCAACCGGGGCGCAAAAGCGATTCGGATTGCGGCTCCGATCATTAAGAAGCTAACACCAGCCGAGCAGAAGCATCTTGATACCACCGATGAGCGCGCCATTGTCGGTTATCGCTATCTACCCGTCTTTGATGTGGCACAAACTAGCGGTGAACCAGTGTTAAGTGCTAAAGACTTTGTCAAAGAAAATTTGGCCGATCATCAGAATGTGACAAGCTTATATAACGCGTTCAAAGATTATTTAAACCAGCAAACCGACCTTAAAGTCAGTGAAGTGCCTTTAGCGACGCTAAATGGGGCTAAGGGGTATTTTCAACCCAGCACTAATGAAATCGTCATTGGTGGCGATGAGTCCGACAATGCTTTGAAACTAAAGACGTTATACCACGAATATGCGCATAGCCAGCTACACGGCTTAAAATCAGCCTTTAAAGATCGGCCACGAGCCTATCAGGAAACCCAAGCCGAAGCGGTTGCGTATGTTGCCATGCAAAATATTGGCGTTGATACCAGCAACTACTCACTCGGTTACGTGGCCACCTGGGCTAAAGATAAAGCCGTGATCCATAGTGCTTTAAGTGAGATCCAGCAAGTGAGCAACAAAGTGATTGAGCTTAGCGACGGGTTAACCAAACAATTAGGCTTACAAGAAGCCCAAAAAGAACCTGAGCATGATCTAAAAAAGCTATCAGCCCAAGCACTTAATCAGTCATATCAAGGCTTGCAACAACAAGTTCAGCAAGCGACTAATCCACAACAAAAGTTAGGACTAAAAAATAAGTTAAATGATGTACACCATAAAATCAGTAAGCGAACTCAAAAACAACTGCAAGCATTTGCTGAACAGAATCCGGAGATCAAACAACACGAATCCGAACTTGATCAAAGTCTAAAACGTTAGCCAGTTTTTAAAGGTCATGCTATAATATAATAGAAAAGGGAAGCCTTGCGCTAACAAGACTTCCCATGCAAGCCGCTTCAAAGGCGGTGGCAGAAATTTAATAAACGATTTTAGCTCGTCCTGTGACCTCTACCAAAGTTACACAGGGCGGTTTTTTTTATTTGTGGTGCTTGTCGATATAGCTGAGTAGCGCGATTAAAAACGTGCCAAACAGCAACATCAACGAGAGTGTCTGGAAGACGCTCATTGACTGTGAAACCTTCCTGAAGATTATTCCATGTTCCCATGGGCCTCACCTCGCAAGGGAAAAGACAGCCACCGCCCTTAAAACTTCCTGCGTAATCTATTATACAGGTGAATTAAGTATTGACCAAGCACAACAAAAATTAAGTCATGGAGTTTCATAGGATCCTAAATTTGATCAAATTAAGAATCAGCAAAACATCTTTTGTAGATACCCTTTTTTAAGTTCTTGGAGTTTTTCAAGCTTACGCTGATTGGCAGCGATAAGATGATCAGTCAAAAACAAGAGTTGTCCAATGTATTTTTGTTCTTTTTCATCTGGAAAGATTGAAAAATACTTTTGAACTTTATCATAGTTTATCCCAAATACTTTTAAACCAGTTCCAACTTTATAAACATAATGTCTAAAGCTTGGTGACAAAAAAAGATATAAGTAATAAACGGGATCTCCATACTTAAGACGAATAGCTATTGTATGTAACCCAGGTACTACTTTTCTTCCATTGATATTTTTCATTAACATTGGTTCAGCAATTTCTTTATAGTCTTCTGATGCGTCTGCCAAAACAATATCACCAGTTTGGAGCAGCTGAAAGTTACCTGATTCAATATTGGGCAATCGAAATGATTTATCAACGTATTTTTTACCGAAGTGTGGATATGTTAAACTTTTTAACAATCTTTTAAATGAATCCATGGTTGTTATTGGCTGGTCAATTACTGTAGTAATTGGCTTTTTTTATAAATGTTTTACTTTAATTTCATGTAAAGCCACTCTAATTATTAACAAGCTGAAAGAAGTGGACGAATTGGCTATGCAAAATAGAAGTGGCAGAAAATATGGATTATTAAATTACGGTGTTTACGTCATATCTTTGGGAGGATTCCTATTTGGGTATGATACTGGTGTTATCAATGGAGCTTTGGCTTTTATGAGCAAGACTAGCCAATTAAATCTAACTCCTTCCCGTCAGGGAATCGTGTCAAGCTCTTTAGTCTTAGGGGCTTGCCTTGGTGCATTCCTATGTGGGAAATATGCTGACAAATTTGTCCAAAAATTCGGATTAAATTTGCAATCTACCTTTTATCAAAACTATCACAAAAAAGTAGCAATAACGGAACTTTAACAAATCTTTTACCACATTTAATGTTTAGCAGATAAGTAAGCAAGGAATGCATGATATTTTACAATCTACCAATTGACTATTTATTAAATAAGTGTAAAGATTAGGGCTGTATTTATAATTTTAAACTTTGGTTAATTTAGGAGCGTATGAAGAAAGTGCCTGTTAAAAAGAATTTGCATAATCATAGAAAACATAATCAATATAAATTCAAAAAAATATTTTGGTTATTTCTATTATTGTTATTGATTTTAGGGGTAGGTATTGCTGGAATTGCCTACCATAATGTTTACAAGGCAACCAATATTATTTACAAAAAATCGAATGCCCACAAAAAACGTAACGCTGGCAAATTAATTGATAATAAACGGCCCATTTCTATTTTACTTTTGGGGACTGATACGGGTGCCCTTGGACGTAAATATAAGGGCAGAACGGATACGATGATTATTATGTCAATTAACCCTGAAAAACAGAAAACAGTTATGATGAGTCTTCCACGCGATATGAAAGTCAATTTATCTGGGTATTCAGAGTATTCTCCTGCTAAAATTAATGCTGCTTACACTTACGGTGGTACTAAAGAATCTATTGACACAGTCCAAAAATATTTAAAAGTACCGATCGATTACTACGTTTTAGTTAACATGGGTGGTTTAAAAAGGGCAATTGATCAAGTTGGAGGAGTAACGGTCATCTCACCACTTACATTTTCATACGAGGGAGATCATTTTATTAAGGGTAAGAAATACCACCTGTATGGTGATGATGCCTTGAAATTTTCTCGGATGCGTTACAGTGATCCCCAAGGGGATTATGGGCGACAATTACGTCAACGATTGATTTTGACAGGCCTATTAAAAAAATCGTTTTCGTATAAGACTTTCCTATCTAGTAGCTTTTTAAAATCAATTTCCAATCAGGCTCAAACTGATTTGAATCGTTCCCAAATGTTTGGTTTATCGCTAAACTATCGTAAGGTTGGTAATCATGTTGTTTCTGATCATGTTCAAGGAGTAGGTAAGGAAATTGGTGGTCAAGATTTTGAAGTGGTTTCAAAATCTGAATTGATAAAATCATCAAATATTATTCGAAATAATTTAGGATTGACGCGTTATTAATTCTATATATAAATTTTTTGGAGGACAGCATGGAAAATTATTTGGATTTTCGCCAAATATTAGGGATTATTCGTAAACATATTATTTTTATCATTGCTAGTTTTATTCTTTGCTTAGTTATTGCTGTTGGTTTAGAGAAGTTTGTTATTACACCCCAGTTTACTTCGACTGCTCAAATTTTGGTTAATCAAAAAAAAGATACTTCAGTTCCAGGGGCAGCTTTGCAGAATCAGCAAGCTGATGTTCAAATGATCAGTACTTATAAGGATATCATTACAAACCAATTGGTTTTGAAAACAGCTAGTGAGCGATTAGCTAATCCTGTCAAAGTAATTCGTTCAGCACGAAAGGCTCGATACCATGTTTCAGCAAATGGTCATCGTCACTTAATTAAAGCATCACGGCCAGCTGTTGTTAAATCAACAGGGACTCCTTATGATGTGAGCGTTAAACAATTACAGGGAGCTATTTCTGTTACTAATCAACAAAACTCACAAGTTTTTGCTTTAAATGTGGAGAGTGATGATCCACAAAAATCAGCTGCAATCGCTAATACAGTTGCAAAGGTTTTTAAGCAAAAGATTCGTCGAATTATGAGCATCAACAATGTCACAATTGTTTCTGAAGCGACCCCCACAAAGCAGAAATCGTTTCCTAAAACTTCAGTAGTGCTCCTAACTGGGATGATAGTTGGGTTGTTGGTTGGATTAGGTTATGCATTTACTAGAGAAATAACGGATACTACGATTAAAGATGATGAATTTTTAACTAATGAGTTAAATTTGACTAATTTAGGCCATATAGTAGAAATTCGTAAAATACGCGGTTCACGTTTTGCTGATGAACGACATGGCGAGCATCTCAAATCAAAGCATCGTAGAGTTTAAATTTTAATTATGTAGGAGAAAATTATGAATATTTTTCGTCGTAAACAGAAAAAAATTTCCACTGATACTTTAAGAAACGGTGTGAAGTTAATTACTGATGTTGATCCTAAAGATATTGTTTCCGAACAATTTCGTACAGTTAGGACAAATATTAATTTTTCAGCAGTTAATCAAAAATTAAAAACAATTATTTTTACTTCTTCGGCAGTTAGCGAGGGAAAATCAACTGTTTCCGCTAACTTGGCGGTCATTTGGGCTCAGCAAGGGCAGAAGGCTCTATTTATTGATTCAGACTTGCGACGTCCAACTTTACATACGACATTTGGTTTATTAAATACCAATGGCCTATCCACGGCTTTATCCACTGATATAGATTTCAATTCAGTAGTGCAAAAAACGGAGATTGATAATTTATCTGTGATCACTAGTGGTCCCATTCCACCTAATCCATCAGACCTGTTGGCTTCTAATCGGATGAAAGAATTAATTTCTTATTTTAAGAAAATCTATGATGTGATTATTTTAGATGTTCCGCCACTACTATCAGTTACTGATACGCAAATTATTGCAGCTCAGGCTGATGGGGTAGTGCTGGTAGTGCGCCAAGGATTAGCACAAAAATTGGCTATAAAGCGCTCAATTGAGCTCTTAAAAATGGTTAAAGCCAATTTATTAGGTTATGTATTAAATGACGTTACACCTAAGAATGGCTATGGATACGGATACGGGTACGGTTATGGATACGGTTATGATAATAAGGGCAAATAATTACCAAGGGATATGATATAAAATGATTGATTTACATTGTCACTTGCTCCCAGGGGTGGATGACGGGTCTAAAAGTATGGATATTTCTTTGAAATTAGCTAATGATGCAGTAAGGGATGGCATCGACTGTGCATTACTAACACCTCACCATATGAATGGTGTTTATCTTAATCACAAAAAAGTAGTTATTCAGCAAGCACAAGAGTTTCAAATGGAACTTGATAGACACGAAATTCCACTCAAGGTTTTCCCTGGGCAGGAAGTTAGAATAAATGGTGATTTATTAACCGCTCTTGATCAAGATGATATTTTATTTGCTGATGAGGGTAGGCGATATCTAATGTTGGAATTTCCAGATGATGATGTCCCAAGCTACACCAGTAACATGGTTTATGAACTCATGCAACGGGGAATCATACCGGTTATCGTTCATCCAGAACGTAATACTAAGATTATGAAACAACCGAACCTTCTATATGAATTATTAAGTAGAGGTTGTCTTTCTCAAATAACAGCTGGCAGTTATGTTGGAATCTTTGGTCACAAAGTACAAAAATTTAGTAAACAATTAATTCAGTCTGGACAAGTATACATTTTTGCTTCGGATGCTCATAATTTACCTAATCGTAAATATGAAATGACCAATGCTTTTGCAAAATTGGGTAATGAATTTGGGAATGACTATGTATCTAGATTTAACGAGAATGCTAAAAAAATAATTAATGGTGATGATCTTTTACCCAATAACTTTTCTAAAATAAAAGTACGATTATTTCATTTGTTTTAGATGAAAGGTAAACGCGGTTCTGAATGTCTCTTAAAATCTGTCTCAAATATTGACTTCAATCCACCATATGCGATTGACAAGTTTGCAACAGAACGATTTGTAATTAATTACGGTCGTTTATATGATATTCCAACTGTTGCTACACGATTTTTTAATGTCTATGGTCCAAAGCAAAATCCCCAATCACCATATTCGGGAGTGCTATCAATTATTACGGAGTGTTTGCGGCATAATCAACCGTTTACTTTATATGGTGATGGTAAACAGGAACGTGATTTTATTTATGTGGCTGATGTGGTTAAGGCATTAATATTATTACTTCAATCAGATGCAAAACATAATGTTTATAATGTTGCAACTGGAAAGACCAATTCTTTATTAGAAGTTATTCATAAAATGGAAGCAGTCGCTGGCAAGAGTCTAAGAAGCTGTCCAAGATCTATGATTTTTGATATACTTCTATGTAAAAAGCGAGTTTAAGCTATGAAAAATTATCCCAGCAATATTACTCGGCAACAATTTGAATTAATTCGACCAGCTTTAGAAAATTTTCGTAAGCGAACTAAGCCTCGAAAATATGACCTCTACGAGGTCTTCTGTGCGGTCCTATATGTCTTGAAAACCGGTTGCCAATGGCGTCAAGTCCCCGGTGATTTCCCAGAATGGCGGTCAGTTTACAACTATTACAAAATTTGGTCAACTAAAGCTGAGCCTACGGCTGATTCTTTATTGGAACAAGTTTTAAAAAAATTGTCATTGCTCGGCGAACTTACCAAGGACGTTCAGCTTTAACTTCCTTTATTATCGTTGACGCTCAGAGCGTCAAAAACACCGCTACTGCTGAAAACAAAGGTTACGACGCTGGTAAGAAAATCTCGGGGATTAAGCGCCATCTGGCAGTTGATATTAATGGCTTTCCGCAGGCCATTCACATGACGCGAGCGAACGTCTCTGATCGAGACGGGGCCAGTGCAATGATCGCTTTACATGCCATGCATTTACGCCAGGTTCAAAATGTCTTAGTTGATGGTGGTTATTCAGGCGTTAATTTTCAGCTCGATGTAGCCAGTAATTTAAACGCAACCGTGCAGGTTGCGAAGCGCAATGAGTTGCATCGATTCGAAGTCATGCCCCAACGTTGGGTAGTCGAACGATCTTTTAGTTGGCTAGAGAATTGTCGGCGACTTTGGAAAAATTGTGAGCGTCAATTAACCACCAGTCTGCAAATGGTCGTTTTAGCGTTTTTAGCACTATTACTTAAGAGATTTTAGACAGCTTCTTAAGAGATTTTAGACAGCTTCTAAGAATGACAATGGGACCTGAAAGAACTGGAGATATAAAATTTTCACAAGCTGATATCAGTGAATTAGGTAAATTGGGATTTGCCACTGATAATGATCTAGGAACAGGTCTTGAAAAGTATTTGAAGTTCGAAAAAATATAGTGAGTAGGAGAAAGGCATGGAAGATTCAAGTAACAATTCTTTTTTCAAAGAAATATTAATTAGATTTATTAAATTACTTAACCCAATTATAATGTCACTAGTTTTTGCTGGGGTCTGGTATTCATTTTATGCAGATAAAATAGTTAGTCCGTTTTATGATCACGGTAATTGGGCAATAATTATATTGTTTGGGATTATTTATACAATCTATGCCAGAATGTATGATTCATTTATGATTTCAATGGCAAAGCGGTCGGAAATTATTTATAGTCAGTCGTTAGCGCTGTTAATTTCGAACGGATTGATGTACTTTATTGTTTTTATCTTAATGCGCCGATTACCGAATGTTTTACCGCTATTGTTAGCTTTTTTAATTCAAATTATTTTGACAATTGGCTGTACTTGGGCAGTTAATAAATGGTACTTTAAAAATGCAGATGTAATCAGAACAATTGTAGTATATGATGAACAGGAAGACTTAAAAGAGTGGCAAGAAAACAATAGCCTAAAAAATCGCTTCAATATTGTTAAAACTTTATCAGTAAATGATTTCAAATTAAAGCAGTTAACTGGGAAGATTGGTTGTATCTTCCTGATTGACGTTCATAGTCACCAAAGAAATCAAATACTCAAATACTGTGTAGCTAATAACGTTCAAGTAATGATTCTGCCAAGAATTGGTGATGTGATCATGAGTGGTGCTGATAATTTGCACATTTTGCACTTACCTATTTTGACGACTGGACGTTATCATCCAAAACCAGAATTTTTAATTATTAAGAGAAGTTTTGATTTGATAGTTTCAATATTGGTATTTATTCTGGTTTCACCTGTTTTCTTATTGGTATCAATCTTAATTAAGTTTGATGATCAAGGCCCAGTGTTCTACAAACAAGAACGCTTAACAAAAAATGGCAAACGATTTAAAGTCATCAAGTTTCGTTCAATGAGGACTGATGCTGAAAAAGACGGGGTTGCTCGTTTGAGTACTGGAGATCAGGATAATCGTGTTACGAAAATTGGAAAGTTTTTACGGAAAGTTCGACTTGATGAAATTCCTCAGCTAATCAACATTATCAAGGGTGAAATGAGTATTGTTGGTCCAAGGCCTGAAAGACCATCAATTGCAACACAATATGAAAAAAAATTACCTGAGTTCAATTTGAGATTGCAAGCAAAAGCGGGCTTAACAGGTTATGCTCAAGTTTATGGTAAGTATAATACTGATCCTTATAACAAATTAAAAATGGATTTGATGTATATTGCTCACCCAAGTGTGCTGGAAGATTTAAAAATAATGTTCGCAACTGTAAAAATTATTTTTATAAGTGATAGTACTGAAGGGATAGATAGTGATAAAACAAATGCAATATGAAGATAAGAAAAAAGCATTTTTTGTTATTCTAGGGGGATTTGAAAAATGGCGAAAGTGTTAGTGACAGGTGGGGCTGGTTTTATTGGCTCGTTTTTGGCTCACAAGTTGGTGGCTAATGGCGACCAGGTGGTAATCGTTGACGACCTGTCAATGGGAAAGTTGGAAAACATTGCCGATATTAAGGACCAAGTCACTTTTTATGAACACACGGTTTGTGACGAAAACTTCATGCATAATCTGCTAAACCAGGGGAAGTTTGATTACATTTACTACCTGGCGGCGGTTTCGAGCGTCGCCGACTCAGTTGCACGGCCGTGGTATACCCACCAAGTTAACCAGGAATCAGTAGTCAACACGCTGGAATTCATTCGTACACACCACTTACCAATCAAGAAGCTGCTTTTTAGTTCTTCAGCCGCTGTTTATGGTAATGCGGCAGACTTCCCTAAGACTGAAGACTCACACGTTGATCCACTAACTCCCTATGCGATCGACAAGTATGCAGCAGAACGTTACACCGTTGATTATGGACACTTGTATGGTGTTCCAACTGTGGCTGTAAGATTCTTTAACGTTTACGGGCCGCGGCAAAATCCCGATTCAGAGTATTCGGGTGTCTTGTCAATCGTTACTAAGTGCCTGAAAAACAAGCAACCATTTACGCTTTATGGTGATGGGCGGCAAACCCGTGACTATGTTTACGTTGAAGACGTGGTTGATGCGCTGATTAAGATCGCCACCGAAACTAACGAACCAACTGTTTATAACATCGCCAACGGGAATGAACAGGCATTAATTGACGTCATTCATACATATGAAGACATTGCCGGAATGAAGCTCGATATTGTCCAAAGGGAAGCACGAAAGGGTGACATCCAAAAGTCCAAGGCCGACGTCTCTAAGCTCAAGAGTATTGGCTTTGAACCAAAATGGTCATTGCACGATGGTTTAATGAATTATTGGAAGTACTATTCTAAGCATTAGTTGGGGAGGATTACCTTGCGAGTTTCGGTAGACAAGAGTAGTAATATCAGCCAAGATTATTCGTTTGTCGATGAGATTGGTGAACCAATTCCCAAAGCGCAGCTGACCGGGAAACGGATCTGCGATATCATTTCTGGAACAATCTTTGGGGTCATTAGTTTGCCGATTATTTTCGTTTTTGCCATTTTAATCAAATTAACTTCTAAAGGGCCGGTCTTTTTTAAACAACAACGAGTTGGCTACATGGGGCAACCGATTACGATTGTAAAGTTGCGGTCAATGCGCAATGATGCGGAAAAGAAGACTGACGCGGTTTGGGCAAAGAAAAACGACCCCCGTGTGACTGCGGTGGGTCGCTTTATGCGAAAAACCCGAATTGATGAATTGCCGCAATTTTGGAGCATCATTAAGGGTGATATGAGTCTGGTTGGGCCACGCCCTGAGCGTTTTACTTTAACACAGAAGTTTTCGGAAAAGTGGTCAGAATTTCCACAAAGATTACGAATAATCCCTGGATTAACGGGCTATGCCCAAATTCATGGGGGCTATGATCTTAAACCAAACGAGAAATGCAAGTTGGATAATTACTATATCGAACATTATTCGTTGTGGCAGGATTTCAAGATTGCTTTTGAGACCTTCAAAATTATTTTCACTGGTGGTGGGGCTAGATGAGTGCAAATAATTTACACAAAGTTGCAATTATAGTGCCGGTTTTTAATGCCGAAAAAACTTTGAAGAGATGTTTAGATTCAATAGTACATCAGACCCTGGATGATTACGAAGTGATCGTCATTAATGATGGTTCTTTCGATCATTCTTTAAAAATAGCAACAAAATACGCTGTCAAATATCATTTTCTGAAAGTAATAGATCAACCAAATAAAGGTTTGTTTGTCACCAGACAAGAGGGCATAAGGCTGGCCAATTCTGAATACATTGGTTGGGTAGATGCTGATGATTTTGTAGACAAGACGATGTTTTCAACATTGTATAATCAAAAGGACATGAAACCTGATCCATGAATGTCAAACAATGTCGAGGAATAATGTCAGTGAAAGTCGAAAAAAAGAGGTTTCAAAAACGGGGCATTTTGAGACGTTTTTTGACGATTTTGGGTCAAAAGTAGGGACTTTCGTGGACAAACCCAGAACCTCCTCTTCATTAAAGACAGCCTCGGAAACCCGCGTATTTACTGGCTTTTTTCAAAGCCAACAGCCGGAAAAAGTGAATCTTTTGATACAAACAAGGGGTTTACACACTCTTCTGGGCGATTTTTTCGAATTTTCTGGGTGTCGGGAGCCCCATAAACCGGGAAAAGGTGAAAAAATGGGAAATCTTCAAGTGACTCCCTTGCATAGAGGACATCGCCGGGAAGGCGCTGTTTTACTGAGGTTTTGGAGTGCAGGGGAAATGTCTTTATTGATGGAGAAGGCGGGATCGGATTGGTCTTTCAAAGTCACCTTTTATAGAAGCGAGAGTCAATCCTGTGTGAAAGATAGTCACAGAGGAGATGTAGATACACAGCCACAGAATTGTGTGGCAAACACGGCCCGGTAGAGATCCGGGCAAATAGAAACATGACGAGGGGAGAAGAGTTTTGTTAGTCAGTGTGGTGATGCCGACATACAACTGCGGCAAATATATAGCCGAGTCACTTGATTCGGTCATTCATCAGACAATCACAGATTGGGAAGTTCAGATCGTGGATGACTGCTCGACGGATGATACCATCAGTGTCTTGCAGCCTTACTTGGAAAAGTATCCGAACATCCACTACTACAAGCTGCCGAAAAATGGCGGACCGGCTGTGGCGAGGACGGAAGCGATCAAAAGAGCTACGGGGAAGTATGTGGCTTTCCTTGATTCCGACGATCTGTGGAAACCTAAGAAGCTGGAAAAGCAAATTGCCTTCATGCAGAAGACCGGTGCGAAGTTCTCGTGCACTGGGTACGCGTGCATGGACACCGACGAACATTCTCTTCACTATGCGATGATCCCGCCGAAAAAGATCGATTACCAGACATGCATCAGGCTCTCGAATCCAATCGGAAACTTGACAGCAATGTACGATCAGGAAGCATTAGGAAAGTTTGAAGTTTCGCTGATCCGGAAGAGAAATGATTTTGCACTGTGGCTACAGGTTCTGAAGAAGACGAAGTACTGCTACGGAATGGAAGAAGTGCTCGGGACATATAGGTTAGGCCGGAAAGGGTCAGTAAGTAGCAACAAGCTTAAGCAGGCAAAGTACCACTGGCAGCTATATCACGAGATAGAGAAGCACAGTGTGGTACGTAGCGCATATGAAGTAGGATGCTGGGCCTTTGTGAAAGGCACCGGGATTGGGTTGAACAAGAAAAAGATTTGAAAGGTAGAAAACATGAAGATCGTAGTAGCAGGAACAGGATACGTTGGACTGTCATTGGCAACACTTTTATCGCAGAAGAATACAGTCACGGCTGTAGACATAATCGAAGAGAAGGTTAATGACCTTAACGAATGGAAGAGTCCGATTCAGGACGAGTACATAGAGAAGTACTTCGCAGAAGCGAAAGCTGAAAAGCGGAAACTCGATCTTCATGCTGTGTGGAATAACGGCAAAGACTGGGATGAGAATCTATCCAATGCCGTGTATGCGGATACTGATTTTGTTATCATTGCCGCTCCGACGAATTACGACTCCCAGAAGAATTTCTTCGACACATCGGCTGTTGAATCTGTCATTGAGCAGGTTATGGCCGTCAATGATCATTGCTTCATGATCATCAAGTCTACGATTCCGGTTGGCTATACAGAATCCGTTCGGAAGAAATACAACACAAATCGAATTCTATTTAGCCCGGAGTTCCTTCGTGAAAGTAAAGCTCTCTACGACAATCTTTATCCAAGCAGAATTATCGTTTGCTGGGATGAGAATGATCCGGATGTCGTTAAAGCTTCAGAAACATTCGCGGGTCTTCTGAAAGACGCTTCTCTGAAAGAGGATGTACAGGTCCTTCACATGGGATTCACAGAGGCAGAAGCGGTCAAGCTTTTTGCCAATACTTATCTTGCGCTTCGCGTTTCTTATTTCAACGAACTTGACACTTACGCGGAGACGAAAGAACTCGACACGAAGTCGATCATTAAGGGCGTGTGCCTCGACCCACGTATTGGTGATTTCTATAACAATCCTTCCTTCGGCTACGGTGGCTACTGCTTACCGAAGGATACCAAACAGCTGCTGGCAAATTACAAAGATGTACCAGAGAATCTGATTCAAGCGATCGTAGAGTCCAACCGGACAAGGAAGGATTTCATCGCTGATCAGGTACTTAAGAAGGCAGGCTACTACGGATATAGCTCATCCAATATGTGGAATGAGAAAAAGGAACGTCCGATCACGATCGGTGTGTACCGCTTGACGATGAAGAGCAACAGCGATAACTTCCGGCAGTCTTCTATACAGGGAGTCATGAAGCGGATCAAAGCGAAGGGCGCAACGGTCATTATCTACGAGCCAACACTAAAAGATGGAGAGACGTTTTTCGGCAGTCTTGTCGTCAACGACCTTCAAGCTTTCAAGAACGGCTCTGATGTGATCATTGCGAACCGATATGACAAGGTATTGGACGACGTAGAAGAAAAGGTCTACACGAAGGATCTTTTCCATAACAACTAATAGGTGTCTTATATCATAACAATAAGAAAGGTTAATCCTTTATGGCTCATTGAAGTCAATAAAGCATGATGCCAATTAAAATATTTAACTTATATGAGAATAGATAATGAATAAGGGTTGAGAATAGATAATGAATAAGGGTTCGGTAGAAGGAATAAAAGTCAGTATTATAATACCTATTTACAATGCGGAGAAGTACCTTAGAAAATGTTTGGATTCAGTTGTAAGCCAAACGCTGAAGGAAAAGGAAGTAATAGTAATCGATGATGGATCAAATGATTCATCAGCAAGTATCGTTGATGAGTATGCGGCGAAATATGAGTTCGTTCATGCGTATCATCAAGATAATATGGGCGTTGTAAAAAGTAGATGCAAAGCGTTAAAGTTGGCAAGAGGAGAATTTGTTGGATGGGTGGATAGCGATGATTTTATCGAAAACAATATGTTTGAACGACTTTATAATTCTGCAAAGGAAATAGGTGCAGATGTAGCATATTGTGATTATGATTTTTACCCAGCACAAATAAAAACGAAAAAGAATTGGTTTAAACCATACACAGGTCAAGAAAGGGATTGGCGTTTTATAGAAAGAAATACTCAACAATGGAATAAGATTGTAAGCCGACGCTTGTTAATAGATTTAAGAATGTCCTATTGGATGGAGCATTGTGGAGAAGGAGCATATGCTTTCGTCCTTATAAAGGCAAACAAAATAGTAACTGTTAATGAGCAGCTTTATCATTATCGTGTTGGCCATACCAGTCTTTCAAATAATATGCATAAAACCGAGTGGTATGAGGAGAATGTAGATAAAACTAAAAAGCAACTTGAGGCTTCGGTTATTCTGACAAAGGGATGGAATGAATATTTTACATATCGTGTTATTTACGCACTGCTGCAAGTAATGCTTATAGCTGCTTGTAATGCTGATAAAAAAATTTATTATACAAACAGGCGAAAGCTTAAGAAGTTTAATCCTAAATCTAATAGATATGTGAAGGTTATTCTTGATAATAATCATGGAAAGATGAGGTCGTTTGTTTTAAGAAAAGTAATTCCTATCGATTATAGAATAGCTAGGTTTGTGGGCAGAATTGCATTAAAAAATTGAGGATTTATATATGGACCCTAAGATAAGCGTAATTATTCCCGTATACAATGCGGAAAAATATTTGAGAAAGTGTCTTGATTCTGTCATGCATCAGACCATCTTTGATCAGTTGGAAGTTGTAGATGTGAATGACGGCTCAACTGATGCATCAGGCTCCATACTTGCGGATTACGCCGACAAATACAGTAATGTGAATGTGATGACACAGAAGAATCAGGGCATAGCTAAAGCACGTCAAGCCGGGCTCAAAAATACTCGGGGGGGTATATCGTATATCTAGATGATGACGATTTTCTCAACCCTAATATGTATGAGGTGCTGCTGAAAGCAGCTGAGCAAAACGACGCTGATTACGTATATTGCAATTACAGTTTTTATCCTAAGACAGTCACAACCAAAGCAAAATGGTTTAAGCCCTATAAAGGAAAATTGGACTGGAATCTTATAGAGAGAAATACTCAGCCGTGGAATAAGCTGATCCGACGCGACCTGGCGGAACGAATTCACATGGCTGATCTTCTCCCGGAATACAGCGACAGCGTTTATGTAGATCTATTGATCCATGCAAAGAAAATAGTATGTGTGGATCAAGAATTATATAACTACCGGGTAGGACATGCGAGCGTAAGCGGAAGCTATAAAGGTAAGCTTACTTATTATCAGACAGTATCAGATCGTGCAAAGAAGCAGACGCATTTTTTAGATGATATTTCATATAGAGAAGATCTGCGAAAGTACTTTGAATACCGATATATTTACACACTGATACAGGTTTGTTGCGTAGCAGCAGTTAATGACAATAAGAAAGCTTATCAGGAAGCAGTTCGGAAGCTTAAATGTTTGAAGTACAAGGACAATCCTTACACAAGTCTAGTACTGAACGCCGATTATGGAAAAGCAAAGGCTTTTGTTCTATTGCATGTAATCCCGACAAACTATGAAGTAGCCAGAAAGATTTGTAAGAGGATCTTCTCTGGCTAATAAGCTGGAGAGAGCATATGAAAATAGCAATTCTGGGACCTGTTATTACTGATCAATATTTTGGAGGAGTGGCCACTTTTGATGAGGCGTTAGCAAAAGCTTTTCAAAAGTTAGGACATGATGTCTCGATCCTGACATCACAAAAGGGGAGTATTACAAATAAAAAAATCAAGATAAAGCAAACAAAGAAGTCTGAAATTTCAAATATTGTGAATGAAAATAACACAGACTTAACAATTGCCTCCTTACAATACGGAACTTCATTAAAGAGTATCCAAACAGGAAAGAAAGTATATTTCCTTCATGGATTCTTCAATATGCAATCGTATGGAATAGCAAAAACTCTGGCCGCGACTGCGTTAACCCAAAAGATGACAAGTTACGCTGATTGCGTAATTGCCAACAGCTCTTTCACGGCAGCTATTAACCAGAGAATATGGAATATTCATGTCGATGGTGTAGCTCATCTGGCGGTGGACGAAGATTTTTTGTCGAAAGTCAATCGAATTGGCAGTAGAACGCCTGATGAACAAAAAAGGGTTCTCTTCGTTGGAAGACTCGCAGTTAGTAAACACGTTGAGCGGATAATACAGGCAGTCTCATTGATGAGTAAAAATTCATATGAACTTATTATCGCGGGAGATGGACCAGAAAAGCAGAATCTTTTGCATAAAGCAAAGAAACTTAATGTTAATGCAAAATTTATAGGCAGAGTTGAACATGATCAGATATCGTCAATTTATAGGAGATGCGGCGTATTTGTTTCTCTTAGTGAATCAGAACCTTATGGTCTAACATACGCAGAAGCCTTACTTTCCGGGTGTCAAATAGTTTGTCCGTCTACTGGTGGCCAGGTTGAATACTTGATGAAATATTCAGATAGGACTCATTTTATAGATGTTTTGGATCCCGAGTCAATAGCACGTGGAATAACCGATGGACTTAAAGCAAAAGAGGCGGCAGTTGATAATAATATGATTAGTAAATTTAGTTATTCAGAAACCGCTAATAGGATCTTAACACTTGTAAGCAACAAATATTGACAGACTTCCTTTTGATAATAACAATACACAGGATATTTTAGAATGAAAATGAATGTTGAATTATTGATCTCAACTATGAACTTGAAGGATCCCGACGAACTAAAAGTACGAGAAGGGGTTTCAGGAAAATCAGTTATTATAAATCAAATCACAAAAGATGATAGCAGCGATTTTGAAATTAAAGAAGGTGAAAACCGGTGCTTCTCATACACTGAAAAAGGGTTAAGTAGAAGTAGAAATCATGCTATTGAAAAGGCAATAGGTGATATCTGTACTTTGTCTGATGATGATATGACTTATAGAAAAAATTACAAAGAAATAATAGAAAAAGCATATCGTAAATATACGGACGCTGATATTATAGCTTTTTCTTTTATTTATCCTGATGGTAAGGAACGTCATCATTTAAGGCCAGGACGAGTGAAACCGCTTTGGACACTAAAATTAAATTCTGCGATGCTTACGTATAAGCGTGAAAGCATTGTAAAGAATAATTTGAAATTTGACGAAAGATTTGGTGCGGGTTCTGAAATCCCGTGGGGTGAGGAGAATATCTTTCTACTTGACTGTGTACGTAAAGGGTTAAAAATATATTATATTCCTATTGTAATAGGAAAATTACAACCTGGAGAATCTTCGTGGGATAGGCATGGCACACCTGAGCATTGCCGACAGCAAGGTGCTCTTTATTATAGAATGTCTTCTAAGTATTATTGGCTTTTAATTTTACATTTCTGCTTTTTTAGAAGATATTGTTATATTGAAGATTCAAGCACAAGAACTGCATTGAGATGTATGTTTGAGGGTGCAAGAATGTTTAAAAAAGAAGAGAAGATACAAAAATAAATGGGGTGGAACAATGGCAAAACTTTTCTTGGTAGGGGATTTTGAATCAGATAATGGACCTGGAACAGCAAATAAGCAGATTTTGCAATCATTAAAAAATGCACACTGTGTTAGGCTTTCAAAGGCAAAATCTAAGGAAGGAAGGGTAAGAGAGGTTCTCTTTAATTCAATCTTTGCCGATGCTATTGTCATTTGTTCAAAATCACAGTTGAATTATATGGTTGTGAAGGTGGCTAAGAAATTACATAAAAAAATATTTTATGTAATGCATGGGTGTAGTTCGTTTGAAAAGAAAATAAATGATCCACTAATCAATGACGATGAGATAAATAAACTGAAGAGTTATGAAAAGTTCATTGTAGAAAACACCGATAAAACTATATGTGTGTCAAAATACTTTATGGATTTTATGAAGCATAGGATGCCTAAGTGTGAGACAAAATTTGATTACATATTTAATTGTGTCGATATTAAAAAAATACTCCATAACAGAATTGAAAATATCTCAAGAAGAGAACAGATCGTTTCTATAGGCGGAGGATTGAAGCAGAAGAATATTCTGACAATTGCAGAAGCTTCACTTGATTTTAATAAAAAAATTCCGGTTAAAGTTATTGGCGCCGATGATGTAGACAGTGCAAGAATCAAGTCACTTCCGAATACAGAATGGCTCGGACTGATTTCGCATGAAGATGTTTTTCAGGTTCTGTCAGAGTCGAGAATTTATGTCCAGAACAGCACCTTTGAAACTTTTGACCTTGCCGCTATTGAGGCATTATATTGTGGATGCGATTTACTGATATCAGACCGAATGGGTTGCAAGGACTTATTCAGCAATTTAACTGAATATGATGTAATTAAAAATGTAAAAGATAAAGATGAGATTTCTCAAAAGCTGCAATATCTTTATAACCATGGAAATAACCAAAGATTGATGAATGGTTTCAAGAAAGAATATGTATCACATGAATGGCAGTTGGAACGATTCAATGAAATTTTTAAGGAGTTCGGTATTAAATGATAACCGTTTTGACACCTACATTTAATAGAGCATATATTTTACCAAAAGCATATGCTTCTTTGCGCAAACAAACCAATTATAATTTTGAATGGATCATAGTAGATGACGGATCCACTGATGGAACAGAGAAACTTGTTTCTGAATGGCTCAGTGAGGATAAATTTCATATTTCATATTACAAAAAGGAAAATGGTGGAAAACATAGAGCAGTAAATTATGGAGTACAAAAGGCATTAGGAGAATATGTTCTGATATTGGATAGTGATGATACATTAACTGAGGATGCAATAGAGTTCTTAGAAAGACATTGTTCTGAGGTGGCATCAGATGAATATGCTGGTTTGGCTGGATTGAGAGAGTATACTGGTAAGCAAGGTGTTATTGGTGGACAAAAAAATGATGATTCTTATATAGATGCGACCAATATCGATAGAGTCAAAATGAAATTACAAGGAGATAAGGCCGAAGCTTATAAGACTTCTATCATGAAGAAATATTCATTTCCGGAATTTGAGGGAGAGAAGTTTCTTGCTGAAGGTGCTTCTTGGAATAGAATTGCAATAGATGGTTATAAGATTAGATGGTACAACCATGTTATTTATCAATGTGAGTACTTGGAAGACGGTCTGACGAGAAACAAAACAGACGACGTTCTAATGAACAATTTTAAGGGATACACTTATAACACAGTACTTGATATCAGAACAAAGTCTTTCCCTTATAATATTTTGTCTATTGGTATGTATTCAAGACTTGCTAAGAAAAAAGGCTATAGCAAAAAGAATATTGAAAGGAAATTAAAGATATCTTCTGCCAGATATGAACAAGGACAACTAATGGTTTTGCTTCATGGTATTACGAAAAGGGTGAAAAATGGCAAAAAGTAATAATCAGCGATTAAAAATCTTATTATTGATTTTGGCATTAATACCTTTTTTCAGCTTTTCAGGGATTAATAGATTTGGTGGAACGTTAACACAAATTTTTCTGATTCTTGGAACAGCTATATTGGCGTTTTTCGTAATTGCGAAAAAATCGATACCGGAAGACAGATTTGCAATTTTCTTTTTGCTTTATTCTATTGAGACATTCGTCGTGACAGCCCACTATCAAGGAATCAGTACGGGACTCTTATTCTCTATAATTTCGTATACATTTCTCTTTGCTTTATTTTTCCTTGATTTTGATTCTGTGCTGAGTGCTATCGCAATATTGGGATATTTGGTGACGATTGCAAATTTTCTTACTATTATAATTTCTGGCCGTTCAGATGATGCAATATATTTTGTTGGAGGGAAAAATCGTTTATCAATTGTTTTAATACCTCTTTTGATGATTATTTTGCTATATGAGTTAAGACAATTTGGAAAAATCCGCTTAAGGGCAAAATTATGTTGGGCAGTAGGAATACTTTCAATTGTTCTTGCAGGGAGCGGTACCGGACTAATTGTAGCGGGATTTGCTATACTTTTTGCAATCCTTTTTTGGAAAGCTAATCCGAGTAAATATATTATCATTGGGATTATACTTGCATTATATGCACTCTTAATCTTATCCTCTAATATGGTACTTGGAAGTCAAGTGTGGATCAATGTTACTAGTGGATTAGGGAAAAGAAGCGATTTAACCGATCGGACGCTTGTTTGGGGAAGCCTATTACGAATGCTTCGACATAATTGGCTTTTGGGACTTGGGCGTGGAGCAACAAATACTTTTATAAATAATTGGGGACTGATGGCATCAGTAAATGAAGCTCACAATGCTGTTCTTGAATTATTTCTTGATGGAGGAGTAGTCGGATTTATTTTGTATGCAATAGCTTTTACTATTTCTGTTAAAAAAACGGATACCAGTACAAAAGAAGGAAAAGTTATTTTTATTGCGATTGCGGTAATTATGATCAATGGTTTGACGGAATCAGTGACAACGATTTTCACTACCACGCTGATATTGGCTATAGCAAATTATTACAGCTATTCTTCTGAGCCTCATATAATCGAGTAATAATCTATCATATTTCGGGAATTCTATGAATACAAATAATCCGCCGATTGTAAAATTAAACTGAACACTGTTCCGATCCAGTAAGAAAAATCGTTTTCACTGGATTAGAGCACAAAAAATCCATTTCAACCATCTGGTAGAATATGAATTACGGATAAATATAATAACGAATCGACTATCGGAATTATTGCGAGGAGAGCATCCGCCGATGGAAAACAGATGGGAAAGGGAGAGTTTCCGCAAAAGAAAATCTGCAAAATGGGTTCATTTATGGGAAAAACATTTAGTGGAGATACCACAATATGTTTTGAAACATCAAAACTTGAAGAGTATAAGCTTCCTGTTATTAAAGGTGAGAAATTTATCACAGAAGCTTTTCTATATGATCAAATCGATCACGATGGATATGAATATATCTTGCTTGATCAGCCGATAACAATCTGTGAATACAGGCAGGATGGATATACTATGAATATGGATTTGATATCTTATCAGAATCCGGTTGGAAGAATGTTCCATGAAGCACAGAACCTTCAATATTTAAAGAGCTTTAGTGATAAAGCTAAGGCGTGTATCCGATACAATATGTATAAGGACATAAGTCATCACAGCGACATAAGAAAATTTAATTTCCCAGAATGCCTGTTGCTGTTAGGAACCAGTATTCCAGGATATATATCATATAGACAGAAGAAAAAGAGGGTCAGTAAATACTTATGAGGTTAATAGAAAGGTTTTCATGATATTGTCATTGAATAGTATGAAGCCTATTAATGGAATGTTAAGATTGGGAGAACAATTGTGGAGATCGGTTTATTATGAATGAAAGGCTAAATAAGCTTAAGTTAAATACAGTTTTGGGAGTCATTTATCAGGTTTCGTTGCTGCTTGTAAATTTTATTCTCCCGAGATTTTTTCTTAAATATTACGGATCGAATGTTAACGGCCTTATTAGTTCAATTACACAGTTTCTGTCGTTTATTAATCTGGCAGATATGGGAATTGGTGCGGTCGTTTCTTCGGCATTATATAAACCACTTGCAAAGGGTGATGATGAAAAGGTAAGCAGTATAGTTGTCTTTGCAAGAAAGTTTTTTAAAATTGTCGGTTTTATTTTAATAGCATATATTGTCGTTCTAACATTTGTATATCCGATTATCGTTAAAGATTCGTTTTCTGTGCTCTTTACAGTGACATTGATGTGGGCAATGTGTATCTCACAGTTTGGGCAATATTTTATCGGAATTACGTACCAGCTTTTGCTTAATGCTGATCAGCGTTCATATGTACAGCTTTTTATTAATGCTGTTACGATTATACTCAACGCTGCAGCAGCAATATTCATCATGGTGCATGGTAGCAGTGTGCAGCTGGTAAAACTGACAACTTCGTTGATTTTTCTGGCACGTCCGGTATTTATGTACGGATATGCAAGGAAGCATTATCATATTAACTACAAAGCGAAGGCTGATCCCAATGCAGTTCCACAGAAAAAGAGTGGAATCATCCAGCATATTGCCTACATGGTTTATCAGAACGCTGACGTTGCTGTATTAACTCTTTTTTCTACCTTATCAAATGTTTCAATTTACTCAGTATATGTTCTTGTGAATAACGGACTAAAGTCTTTTGTTACAGCTCTTACAACCGGGTTTCTTGCAATGTTCGGCGATATGATTGCGAAAGGGGAGCGGGAGAAACTCAATAAATCATATGATGTATATGATTGGATGATACATACGGTTTGTACTTATGTCTATAGTTTATCGGGTGTGCTTATAGTTCCGTTCATCCTTACATATACAAGAGGGATAAATGACGCGAACTATAATGTTCCATTATTTGCGATTATCATAACCATTGCCTATGCTTGCAATACTGTACGTGAGGGGATGTTTGTCATCATAAAAGCAGCAGGCCATTATAAACAGACTCAGAAGGCTTCTTTGATGGAAGCTATTCTTAACCTTTCGGTTTCGATCATATTTGTCTTTAAGTTTGGTCTTGTTGGCGTTGCTATAGGGACGATGATCGCTACCAGTTTTTTTGGAATCTACGAGATGCACTATTTGTCGCAGCATATCCTGTACCGCAAGCCGATGAAGTATATAAGACAGCTGCTCATTGATTTTCTCAGTGTGGTTGTTATTGCAGTCTGCACTCATTGGATTCATATTACTACCTATAGCTATGGTGTGTGGTTTGTCAACGCGCTTATTGCAGCGGTGATTGCTGCAGTGGTGCTGCTTGCTATCAACTGGTTTTTCTACAGTGACAATCTGAGAACAATGTTCGGGCTTATGCATAAGAGAATATCGAAAGCATGATCGGAGGAGCATATGAGGCTTAAGAATCTTGTCAAGGTTATCTACAAAGGGAGTTTGATTAAAAAATTCAATAAAGAAAATAATATTCTGATCAGAAGTGATATGGCGTCCCTAAAGGCTCATTATGGTAAAAATGTGAGAGTTTATCCCGGTACAATTGTTACGGAAGATGTTTCTATTGGTGATGAAAGCTATGTGAATCGGAATTCATCCCTTGAAAACTGCGAGATAGGTAAATATTGTTCCATTTCAGAAGGCGTCTTCATCAGCACATGGGAACATAATTATAAAGCTGTCAGCACGCATCCTTTTGCTGAATCAGAAGAGTTCCGTAAAAGAAAGCGGGACAAGGTCATCATCGGAAACGATGTGTGGATCGGACTTCGGGCAATTGTTATGGAAGGTGTCCATATTGGTGATGGAGCTGTTATCGGGGCTGGTGCAGTTGTTACAAAAAATGTAATGCCCTACGAGATAGTGGGGGGTATACCGGCGAAGCATATAAAATGGCGTACTGATCCGGAGACTATTCAGTTTTTAGAGGAATATCGATGGTGGGACAAGAGTAAAGAACAGCTTGAAGGTATAAAGGATATAATACAGTCTGATATCGATTTGTGCAAAGTAGACTTTGAGAGAATGAAGGCCAAGATATGAAGGATGTAATACTTGTTGACCTGGACAGAGATAGAGAACAAAATTAAGAAAAGAGAAAAAGGGTGGCTGGGGCTGATTCTCATCATAACCTGTACATGATCGTCCTCGCCCTTTTCACCGTAGGGGTACTGCTGATTTTGGGAGTACAGCTTATTGTCGTACATCCGCTTGATGACAGCGCCGTCCGCTGTGCCGGTGATATAACGATAGCGGTGTACTGAGGGTACCGTTCAACAATAAAAAGAGCACCGACCTCCACGTAATAATGAAGGCCAGTGCTTTCCGTCTAATAAAATGGCAGTACCTCCTCTGCAACGAAGCCATACGAGGATGCCGGTGGCAGCTGGTATCTGAAAGACATCTGAGATAGTGATGGGTCAAACTGTTTAATCAGTTCACGTTCAAGATCAGTATATTCCGGCCTGCAGTTTAACCATTTGGTATAGTATTCGTAAGCATAAGAAGCACACTCGCGGGAAAGTATAAAGTAGCTGCGTAGTGCTTCTGCATTCTGGCACCTAAGCTCATTGATGAGCGGCGGTGGCGCAATGGCATATTTCGCGAAGAAGTTCTCTTCTGCTTCGGCGAACACCGGCTCTTTTTTATCCTCGTCCAGATGACCGAGGTAAATGTGGCCAATCTCGTGAAGCAGGGAAAAGTTAATGCGTTCCGGCATCGCTGTATCGTTGTAATAGATTTCGTATTCGTTCAGCCCATCGTCCCTTGTGCCGATCGTGCAGTAGGCGTCAGGGCTTAATTCCAGTGATGCGGCGTACTCTTTGACTCCCAGCTCACTATAAGCGATGAGGCGATAATTCATGCTCTTAGCGATTTCTGCACCGTCGACCGGAAGCATGGTAAGCAGTAAATAACCGACCGTATTTCCTGTGGCCGCCATATGGATTATGATTACCTCATCAAATAAATTGGTGAGGTGTTTTTGATGGATGAACAACCAGAAATCGTGCAAGTGAAAGTCGGTCGGTTATTTACTGCTTACATTAATGTAGCTAATTATTATCGTCGATATTTAAAGGGGTTAAAAAATGTTAGTTCGAAAACCCAAGTTTATTAACGACGACGTACCGTATTTTGATTTGGAGCAGATCGAATCGCGGTTAGATCTGGTTGAGTTGAGTGATGAATTTGTGATAAGACCTGATACGGTTTATGTCGCTAGCTTAGCGCATGCGGTTAATATGGAAGGTAAGCGATACTATACGGCTATGATTGGGATCAATGGGCGTTGCATCTTGACCACTTGTAAGTCTAACGATTTGATCAGCGAGTATAGTAAGCGGTCATTAACGAGTCCGCGATTTTGGCATTGGGTAGCACGTAGATTGGGCTGGAAGCCGCTTTATTTTGCGGGGGAGAATTCGTTTGTACCGGAGAGCACACCTAGCTGGGGGCAAACTTCATGGATCGGCAGTCGCTGGTACGATTCGATTTATACTACTAGTAAGGCAACCTTTGTGACTTTTACGCAGCCGCAAACACAACGGCAAGTGATTGTTCGGGTGCATATCTGCAAGCGGAAGTTACTTAAGAAGTTGGCGCAGGTGCGCGCAATGCTGATTTATACGCACCAGTTGACGCAATGGGCGATCGAACAGTGGCTGCCTAGTAGTCATGTTGACTTAGTTGTTCCGGCTAACTTGCCGGAGATACCTGGATTAAGGCTACCACTGTGGTCGGCATGGCAGATTCGGCAGTTTATCTTCGCTAATCACGATGAAGATGTTTGTTATATCGCAACAGATGAGTGTTGCAGTACGATCCATGAGGCGACTGAACGGACGCAATACGCCTGGTTTCCGCCGCGTGAGTTGATCAAAGCACGCCGGCAGCAGTCATAAAAGTGACTGTTGTGTGCAACAGTGTTGGGTGTTGCCAACAACGGTCAAGGGTGTTGCGGGCAACAGGATGCAGTGTTGTCAGCAACACTGACGATAAAATTTAAATCGTTATCGGTTAGATTGTAAAATTAATCTGAATGCTGTTCGTACAAAATAAATTAGGTCCACTTCACAATGATTTTTGATTGTTTACTAACAAATTTTATAATTAATAGAACTAGCCAGGCCACAACTTAACAGTTGTGGCCTCTTTTTTGATACTGTATAATTAAAGGGTTAGAACCGTGTCATTACTTAATGACATAAGTAAGGAGATAAAAAGATGAAATATGGCTATGCGCGGGTCAGTACCACTGATCAAAAATTAGCAAATCAAATTGAGTTACTAAAATTGGCAGGAGCAGAAAAAATCTTTCAAGAAAAGTTTACCGGCACAACTACCGAACGACCGGAGTTTCAAAAACTGTTGCGCGTTCTAAAAACAGGCGATACTTTGATTGTCACTAAGTTGGATCGGTTTGCGCGGAACACACGCGAGGCCTTAGCCATTATCCAAGAGTTGTTTAAAGAAAATGTCAAAGTTAACATTTTGAATATGGGCTTAATTGACAATACGCCGACTGGCCAACTAGTCTTTACAATATTTAGCGCCTTTGCGCAGTTTGAACGCGATATGATTGTCACGCGCACACAAGAAGGTAAAGTGTATGCCAAGCAACATGATCCGTTGTTTCGGGAAGGGCGACCGAAAACGTATTCTGAGGAACAAATCAGATTTGCCTACGAATTACGAAAACAAGGCATGACCTATAAAATGATTGAACGAAAGACGGGGATTAGTAAACGCACGCAACAGCGACGATTTAAATTAGTTAAAAACAATATATTTTAAAACTGTTTACACCATACCAAAAGGGGCTTCGAATACGAGGCCCCTTTTAGATTTAGCTAGTAATCCGTATTAAAGTTAATGGCTAGCTCCCAGTTCAACTTTTTAATGGCTTACGATCTGTCAACAAAGCAATTGGTGACAGAATCAAAACAATCACCGCTCCTACTAAGTAGGTATGACTGAAGGCCTGGCTGATCTGTCGATTCTTAGTATGCTTAATTTTTCTCAAAGCTGTCGTTAAAGCTTCTTTTTGTGCCAATTGTTTGAGACCTACTAACAATTTTTTCTGACCCTGGCTTATTTTCTGATTACCCAAATTAATTTTTTGAGAAGCTATTGACAGTTTAGATATAGCGGTGTTTTGAGTTTCTAACTTGGTTAAGGTAAGTGCTAGTTGCTGGTTACCCGCTTTTAAGTTGTCAGTAGCTAGTGCTAACTTCTTCTGGGCTTGGTAGACCCGGTGAAGATCGGTTCCCTTTTGGGGCTATGGTAAATCAACTTGAGATTTGGCCGCTTGTTTAAGGGCACGTCTTAGGTTCGTCTGTTTGTTTTTAGTTGTTAATTTGGCTGATCCAGTAGTGGAAAATAGGCTGTTCAATTGTTGATGAGCCACTTTCTTTACAATCTACCATATAAACGCATTCTCGTGCATTGTTTGCTTATACGTGTATATAGTTGTCAAATACGTGCTATGATTGTGTATGTCCTAAATGGACACAAGCAACGCTCCTAAGCAAAGCCTGTATGTACTGATTTCAGAAAAGCCCTCTATTCCGCATAATAGAGGACTTTTTTGTGTGCATTCTGCTTAATTTAAACGGACAAGTATACGTCTAAAAGCTGAACGTGTTGTCTGAGAGCGCGATATTATTTTCCCCTAGTTCGGGCGTCTCTACTCTCCAGAATATCTAATTGAAAAGTAAATTTTCGCTTGTCTTCAGCGTCTAAAGAATCAATGAGATAGTCTAATGCGTTATCAATGGCATCTTTTTGAGATTTATATAGACCAATTCCAGATAAAGCTTCCGCTTTGTTCTTAATATGGTTGTTGATTCTAACGTTAGCATAAAAAGTAACAGAATCTGCAACGCTTTTTCCCGGTTTTGATGGTTTGCCATTATTACTTTTAAGATCATCTGTAGTAAAGGTGTTTTTGGGTTTGATATCTTGTCCACGATCAAGTGGGTCCGTCTTTGGTTGTTTTTTTAGATTGGGATTGTTTAATAATCCGCTCATTCCTATTCACCAGCCATTCTGCTAAATATTTCATCAGTAACGTTGGAGTATACGTCTTGAACTGCTTTATCAAACTGATCTTTAAATGTCACCCCGGTTACATCATATCGTTTTAAGCGTTCCATATTTTTAATTGTTATGTCAAAAATATTTTCTTTACCAAATATATCAATTGCTTTAGCTAAGGTGCTCTTATCGACAGGGGCACCATTTTTCAGCAAAACCGGCAATATTCCTAGTAAATCTAATGTCGGAGCGTGGAATTCATTGATAATTTGATCTTGCATGTATTTGATGAATGCCTGGGCACCCTGAAGCGATCTTTCCTGAGTTTGAAGAACGACAATCGCGTAGTCTGTCATATATAATGCGGTATCTGTGATTAGGCTAATTGTAGGTGGAACGTCTACCAACAAGTAGTCATAGTCATCTTTCCACGGATTTATTAAGGTAGACAAGTATTTTACACGATCGGTGTAGTCAGAAATTATATTCTCCATATATCTAGGATATAAAGAAAAGTCAGCTGAGGATGGAAGAATATCTAAATTTTGGATTACGTTGATGATAGCTGGTTTGAGGTTTTTGTTTTTAATTGCGGTCATCAAGGTTTCATCAAAAGAAGTTACTTCACCGCCGACGTTATTTTTAGTTTTTAAATATAAATTAGTGGCGTTAGCTTGAGGATCCAAATCTATTAATAGTGTTTTATACCCACGACGTGCCAACTCGATACCAGTCATTGTACTATTAGTTGTCTTGCCAGTCCCGCCTTTAAAGTTTGAAAATGTTATGACTTTGCTATCCAAAATATCACCTCATAAATATGTAGTGTAATGCTCTTAAAGCATAGCACAAAAATTAGTACATGTATACAAATACAAGTGTGTAAAAGTAAAAATGTATACATGAGCTCTATGTAGACTGCAATAGAGGCATTTTGAATGAGTATACAAATACTAATTTTTACATTAGTATTTGTACTAATGTAAAAATGTATACATTTTTTAAAAAAGTGTTGATTTCTTTTATTGAGAGAAATACAATTGTACTTGTAAGTGAATACAAAAAAACACCCACCGACGGGAATCGGTGAGCGCCACATAAAAGTCATCGTTATTTAATGACTATTATATCATGGCCGGTGCGATTTTTAAAGCCCTAGGGGACAAGCTGGGGTCTAAATCCAAGGGGACACGTTTGCCAGTGCGAC
>NZ_RHOC01000017.1 GCF_003946145.1 Levilactobacillus huananensis | reverse complement strand
CACCGCGAATGAATACCACGATGAAGCCGCCTAAGCAATACTAAAAATTATATTATTTCAACTGTCAACTTGACAGGGACTAGTGCACATTGAAAGGGCTGGCATTTTTTATGGTATCAAGAATTTTCATCTCTCATATCGAATTTTTTATCTATACGGTTGGCCTCAACTAGAGAACCTGGCAGTATTTTTAGATCGTACGAAAAGCATCCCTGAAGATTGAAGTGATATTCAGTCTTTGGAGATGCTTTCTTTTTATTTAAAAACTTGTAGAAAGGCATTTAAGAAATTATCCGTTGTTCTGCCGGGAAACTTGGTACTTAGTAGGCCATAGGGCACCGTAATTTTCGTCTCTAATGGAATGGTGACCAGATTTGGATGAATGTTTTTCCAAGGAGTTAATGAAATCAAAGCAATATTTTCATCGACGGCTCGATTAAAGGTGTTGATATCGTAGCGACCATCAGTTTCTACCATATTGATACTTGGAACCGTACTTAGTATTTCTGAACGTAACTGATCATTCTTTTCGCTGATACCTGTCGGCACCGTGAGCAATCTTTGGTTGGCTAAATCTTCAAATTTAATCACTTCGAGTTGTGCCAGTGGATTATCACTTCTCACAGCAATTCCAAAATGGTAGGCCCCTAGTTTTATCGCTCTAAACGACTGCTTAAGTGTGGTGTTGTCGAAGGTGCCGACAATTAAATCACTACTGCGACCCAGGAGGGCGTACTCACGATTACTAGAAGTTAGGTCTTCTTGTAGTTGAACCAGACGTAATTGAAATTGAGATAATCTTGAGGCTAGTTGGCGCCACAAGACCATGAACGGGTCTGCAGGGTGAAGAATTGAGGTGCCAATCGAAATAACTTGTTTATCATCTAAACGGACTTTCCGGGTCTCTTCAATGGCTGTATCCAGTAAGTCTAACAATTGGTGGACATAAGGTAAAAATCTCTGTCCTTGAGGAGTCAGGGTTACTCCGGTCGCAGTTCGTGAAAATAACTTTAGATTGAGTTCCGTTTCTAACCGATTGATTTGTTTCATGACGGCTGTGCCGGAAATAAAGCTTTGTTCCCCAGCCTTAGTGAAACTGCCGAACTCGCTGACCCTGATAAAAGTTTGCAGCTGATTAATATCCATAGACGTTTTCCTCCATAGACTAAGTATAAACTTTTGGTTAATAGTCGGTCAACTGGTTGGCTCTTCAATAACTGGTGAATCCGCCTATACTAGTAGTTGTTATCAAGAAGGAGGGCATTTAGATAACAGTAGTGTGAACGAAATTGTTGTAGTTGCTTTTATATGTATCCTACTAATTGACATGTTTTTAGCGATTGTAGTTAACAAGAAAGTAGCAAACAAATCTGGTATTGCCCGAAAGTACCATTAGCAGAAAGATTAGGCGTCGAAAAATCAACATGGCGTCACTATTATTGGCAAAGAATAAATTGGAGGAAATAAGTTATGACATTGAAAAATAAAGTAATTGTAATTACGGGGGCTTCTTCAGGAATTGGTGAAGCCAGCGCTAAATTATTAGCTAGTCAGGGCGTCAAGGTTGTTTTGGGGGCGCGTCGTGAAGATCGTCTGCAAAGCCTTGCAAAAATTATTAAAAACCAGGGTGGTCAAGCAACTTATCGGGTGACGGATGTGACCAAGCCTGAGGATCTAGTAGCTCTGGTCTCACTGGCAAAGGAAACATATGGCGGGATTGATGTAATCTTTAATAATGCTGGCATTATGCCAACGTCCCCAATCAGTGCTCTAAAAACGGATGAGTGGAACGCGATGATCGATGTGAACTTAAAGGGCGTGCTAAATGGTGTGGCTGCAGTTATGCCAGAATTTACAAAACAAAAGCATGGTCAAATTATTACAACCTCTTCCGTAGCAGGAATTAAAAGTTTCGTTGGATCAGGCGTGTACGGCGCAACTAAGTTTGCTGTTCGTAATTTAATGGAAGTCATTCGGATGGAAAGTGCCCGTGAACACACAAACATCAGGACGACCAGTCTGTATCCGGCCGCAATCAATACGGAACTGCTACAGACAATTACCGATAGCGCCTCAAAGCAGGGCATGAGTAAGCTCTATCAGTCCGTTGGTATTACGCCAGATGCTGTGGCGAGAGTCGTTAACTTTGCGATTGACCAGCCGGACGATGTCAATGTCAATGAGTTTACGATTTATCCAACTAAGCAAGGATAGTTGGGCTGCGGTATGTATTAGGATCACAACAGTTAGTTTACAAGCAAGCGAGGTAAAAAAATGAAAAGAATTATTTTATTAGGGGCAACCAGTAATATTTCAAAATTTCTAATCCCGGAATTACTCAAGCAAGCAGATGTTCAATTGACTTTATTTGCACGGCACGCGACCAGTCGCTTAAAGGAATATGCCAGCATGCCAAATGTTTCTTTGGTCGATGGCAATTGGAATCGTGTGGCGGACTTAAAGCGTGCACTAACTGATAAAGAGATTGTCTATCTGGCGACGGGTCACTTTGCAACGGCGAACCAAAATGTTGTGCAAGCAATGAAATCAGCACATGTTGATAGACTCGTCGTGGCAGGTGGATTGGGAATATACGATGAAGTTGTTGGTGAATTTGGTCGCTGGAATGCTCGGATGATGGGTGACTACACGGAAATCAAGCGCGCGGCTAAGGTTATTGATGATAGTGAGTTGAACTATACCTTTCTGCGGATGGCCTGGCTGTACAATGATGCACAGCACACTGACTATAAGGTGATTCCACAAGGGGGTGAATTTAAGGATACGCAAGTTACGCGGCAGGCGGTCGCAAAGCTAATTGCTAAGATTATGCAGCATCCAGACCTGTATCAGCATACCAGCATCGGTGTTGCAGAGCCCAATACAGCCTGGTCTAAGCCATCTTTCTATTAGGGGGGAGTTTATGAAAGTTACAGTAGCTTTAGATAAAAGCGGCTATTTACCACCGATTTATACGAGTTTGACGACTGAGAAACGTGCTAACCAACCCATTGTTTCATTTCCAATTGAATTAGCGGAAATTCCAACGGAAACTACATCACTTGCGGTAACACTGATCGATTATGATGCCGTACCACTGACTGGATTTCCATTCATTCATTGGCTAGCAGCTAACGTTCCTGTGATGTCGAGAATTCCGGCTGACTTTAGCAGAAGCTTTGTTGGACCACAGGGACAAAACTCCTGGGTATCTCGGTTTTACGGCTTAGACGATGATTATTTCACTTGCCATTATGCGGGACCAAATCCGCCAGATCAGCCACATCATTATACGTTGGCTGTGTTTGCGCTAACTCATAATTTGGATTTGAAAAATAGCTTTTTCTATAATGATTTGCGCGCGGCACTTCACGATAACGTATTGGCAAAGGCAGAAATAGAAATTTTAGCAAAATAACTGAAGAGGAGTGACTTGATCATGATTAAGAATGAAAATGAGGTAAAGCATGGCTTGTTTGATATCGGTGACTTGAATCTAGCGTTCAAAGACTACTTTGTGGGTAATAGTTATCACAATTCACTGGTTAAGGATTCCGACGTGAGCGTCACGGTTAGCAACGTTAGTTTTGAACCAGGGGCACGTAATAATTGGCATATCCACCATGATGGGTACCAAATTTTACTAGTGACGGGTGGAGAAGGTTGGTATCAAGAGGCAGGTGAACCGGCTCGACGCTTGCATCCGGGTGATGTTGTCGTCACCCATGATGGTGTTAAACATTGGCACGGTGCAACTAAGGATAGTTGGTTCAGCCATTTGGCAATTACTGCTGGAACTCCCGAATGGCTGGAACCAGTCAGTGATGCCGACTATCAGAACTTGGATTAGAGGGTGACTAATTTGAAAAAAGTTAAACTTATACTTGATGGGAAAGAACTAACGGCTAACTTTGAAGATAATCAAACCGCAATGGCCATGATTGAGAAAATGCCACTCCAGCTGGATATGATGAACTTATACGCTCGCGAATTGACGTATCGATTTAGTCAGGCGTTACCGGCAAATGAAGCGCACACCGCAGGATATGCAGTGGGGGATATTGCTTATTGGACACCCCGACATAGCTTCGTTATTTTTTACCAGCAAACGGGTGAAGTGATCAGTGACTTGCAAAAGGTCGGCCATATTAATGACCCGGGGATTCTTAGCCGGCTTCATATGGGTAGTCAGATCCAGTTAACGCTGAAGAAGTGCTGATTAAAAATGTTAGTTGCAATGATTGATGTCGCCGATAGTCTTGCTGTTAAGCGATGTGAGTACCAGATTAGCTTGACTGCTAGTGATGATGTGTCCATTCAAAGGAGATATTTATGAAAAACGTTTTAATCTTAGGGGCTTACGGTCGGATTGCCAGAATTGTAGAGCAGCGGTTAATCAATGAGAGTGATGTTCATCTGACCTTAGTCTTACGAAATGCGGATCGGTTGAAGATTATAGATAAGTCTCGAGAAACCGTTGTTGAGGGTGATGTGTCTGATTATAAGTTGGTCTCGACGATAATGGCTGGGCAAGATGCTGTCTATGCAAATTTAGCTGGTCGTATGGCGTTGATGGCTAAAGTTATCGTTCGTGCGATGCGTGTTAACCAAGTCAAACAACTGATTTGGGTAACCGGTTCAGGATTGTACCATGAAACACCAGAACCATTTGGTACGTGGGTTGAAAATACAGTTGGGCATGCCAACAAGGAGGATACTCGACAAGCTGCCAGAATTATTGAAAGTTCTGATTTGCAGTACACGATTATCCGTGCTGCGTACATGACGAATGCTCATGAAGTTGATTACGAGCTGACACAAAAGGGTGAAACTTTTAAAGGAACTCTAGTTTCACGTGCTAGTATTGCAGACTTAATTTTGAAAATTATTGCTACTCCAAGTCGATATAGTAGAGTGAGCGTGGGAATTTCAAAGCCGGGAACAGATAATAAGTTACCTGAAATAGTGGCGGGGTATCATTAAAGAAGCGATGGGAAGGGAAGACCAAATCGCACCTAAGTTACTTGACGGCAAGAACGTGATCATCGCTGCCCACGGTAACTCATTACGTGCCTTAAGCAAGTACATCGAACGGATCTCTGATGACGACATCATGGACCTTGAAATGGCTACTGGTGAACCAGTTGTCTACGACTTCGATGACAAGTTGAACATGACTAACAAGACGAAGTTAGGTAAGTAATTACCTGATTGCGTCAGAGCCGCCTCGTTTGTGGGGGGGCTTTTTCGTGGGAAAGATTAGAAGAGGGGGGGCGAAGAGCGGAGCTGACTGCTCGTTAGCCGCACGTTTGGTCACTAGCGGTCACTAGAGGGGCCGTTACTGACCGAAAATTTAGATAAGAGAAAAGAGATTGAATTTGGCAGACAAAGAAGTAACGCAGATTGAAATGATGAAGATTATTGGTTTATTCCGTAAAGAAAGTTTCACTGGCGAGTATGACAGCTTCCAACGGGTCAGTGGGACTGATCGGGAATTCGTTGTGGTGATGAGTAATGAATGAGAAAACGCTTACTAGTTGGGGATAGAATGCACTTGAAATGATAGAACGAGTGACACCTCGTCTATCTTGTAACCTGAGCCTTAGCCGTGGCTTTATTAGGCCGACGGTATTCCTGTTGACGGCAAAGGTCACCACAAATGCTGGTATAGCGGAACATTTGGGGAATGTGGTTTTGGTGAAATGACTCATACAAGTATCCATATCCCCATGAACTTTTTTATGTATTTAATAGTATTCTTTCGAAAATACGTTATAATTGAATTGTATAGTTATACGTAAATTTCTCACATGATAGAGAGTGAAGCACTTCAATGTAAATTAGGAATTGTTTTAACGTGTCAGACGAGGAGGAACTTCCATGTTTAATTTGATGGATGAGAAAGAACATTACAAGATGTATAAAAAAGGTAAGGCCTGGGTCTTTGCCGGTATTTTAACGGCGACGTTCATTCTGGGTGCTGGCGGAGTTCAGACGGCTAAAGCGGATACAACGACAACTGGCGACAACGTCCCAGCAGTCGAAGTCTCGGCGAAGGATGCCAACAGTTCTGCGAACGAATCCACGGTGATTAAGAACTCGGCGGGGAGTGAGTCTGGCGACAAGCCAGCCGACAAGGTAATGGAGCCGTCGGTGGATAAATCAACCAGTGACATTGAGGATAAATCAACCGGTAACACTGAAGATAAGCCCGCCGGGACACCTGATGATGTGGATAAGCCAACGAAGCCAGAAGTGTCCGATACGTCCGATAAAGATGCTGCTCTGGCAAAGGAAGCGCCTGTGAACGAGCAGCACGAGAAGAAGGTTACGGCTGGGGCCGCAACACCAAGCGAGCGCAGTCGTTCTGACTTATTGCGGAGTAATATGGTGGCACCTGTTGAAGCTCCATCATTGAAAGCGTCCGAGTCCATTGATGACTGGATGCCCGATAAGAACCTACAAACTTACGTTTACTATTCAATCAAGGGGATGTTTGGCCTGACATCACCCGCCCAAATTACAAAAGACATGTTAGCCCAAGTGAAGAATCTGTCGACTATACCTGCGTTAACCATGCAGAATAAGGAGTATTTCATGGCGTTAGCCAACGTGAAAACGTTGGAAGGGCTACAGTACGCGACGAATCTAGAGTCTATCAGTATTTATCCAGCCATGGATGGTAGCATAATCTGGACAGGAAAATATGTCATGGGTCAGTTATCCGATATTAGTGCAATTGCTAATCTGCAGAAGCTAACGGAAGTTAATTTCCAACAAAATAATTTAACGGATATCTCAGCGTTGGCCAAGCTACACTTAACTGAGGCTAGTCTTTCTTACAATCACATCACGGATGTTTCACCATTGCAAGGGTCTGTGTCCACACTACCTAAATACACAACCTTGGATTTTCAGACAGTTAAGCTACCAGGGATCATTTTAAATTCGAAAACCAAGACGTACACGGCACCATCCTTTATTATCAAGACAGCTGATGGTGGTAACGTGCCAATAACCGGAGTTAGTGCTTCCAAGTACTATGGGCTGAACAGTGGGGCAACGGCAACCAATGTCAGCCCAACCACGGTTTCTTGGAGTAACTTTACGGCCAATACCGGCTATCTTTTCATGGATTGGAACGATCCGCTGTTTGGACAAGCGGGGTACGCTTATGGTGGCGAGATTATTGTGCCGTACTTGTTGAGTGACACGGTTGGTAACGTCAACGTTAACTTCAAGAAGGCCGATGGCACCGTATTGGCGCCACAAATCACAATGTCCGGCGATCTCGGAACTGATTTTGACCTGAACAAGGATGCCAATGTTATGAACACGGTCGCTTCGCTCATGAATAAGGGTCTGCAATATAAGGGAACTGAAAATGGCGAAGCCATCACCGGGGTTTATGCAGAGGATGCAAGCAACATCACCTTGATCTTTGGTGAAAAGCAAATTACAACAACTTTCAATTACCTCGACGATAAGGGGAACACCTTAGCGCCTTCACAAACGATGACCGGAACGATGGGTCAAAGTTGGCAAGTCGCGGTGCCCGGATTGCCCGGATATACCTTCAAGAGTGCCAATCAAGATGGCACGCCGATGACGGTCACGGACAATCTTTTGTCGGGGACGTTGACGGCCGATTCAAATGTTAATCTGATTTACGCTGCCAAGGATGAAACGGCTACGGTTCACTACGTTTACGCTGATGGCACGAAGGCGGCAGATGACAAGATGGTTACCGGAAAGTTTGGCGATACAATTGCCTTTCCAACCTCACCAGTCATTAGTGGTTACACCCCAAGCACCCTGACTGCTGCAAAGTATGGGGATGGCGCAATGGCCAATGTCTTTACGGTAACCTACACGAAGGACCCAGTGACGCCGGTGACACCAGGTTATCAAGTGACGGTTACGGTTCACTATCAAGACGTCACTGGTAAAACGGTGGCTCCCGATGAAATCCTAACTGGAAATTCAGGCGATTACTACACCGCAACACCAAAGACAGTGAAGGGATACACGTTGACCAGTACACCAGACAATGCCACCGGCATCTTTGGTGATAATGACAGTGAAATGACCTATGTCTACACCGCGGTCACCAATGGTGGTGAAGGTGATACCGGGACACCCAAGCCGGGAAAGCCGAATAAGCCGGGAAAGCCGAACAAGCCCGGTAAGGAGACCCCTAATAAGGGCGGTCAAGCGGCTGGCATTACGCCAGGTAAGCACGTTGTTCCTCCCAAGGGTGGCGCAGCTGCGGTTGTAACACCACTGAGTCATTCAACCAGTTTGACCAGCAAATCGACGAAGACGACATTACCGCAAACTAGTGATAAAGCCACGTCACCATTTTGGGGATTAGCCGTTCTAGGGTCACTCCTTGGATTAGCTGGTCTTAAGCGGCGAAAGCACAATCATTAAATGGCCAATTGAAAAGACTCGATTCCCCATGGGAGTCGGGCCTTTTTGCGCGGACGACTAGACCCAACCCCCAACCCGCTAAGGAGCCTCCTAAGACCATGTTTCGACGATTCTGATGCGCATAGCGCTAATGTTACCTCCTGAATTGGACTTTCTCCAACTCGGAGGTGCACTTTAATTTTTCCAGTGAACACAGCCCCTGTTACTGTTGGCTAAAGGGGGGGGATTGGGCTGAACATCTTCAGAACTACTTTCATGATCATCAAGGCCTTCATGGAAACGTGATTAATAGGACTGGTCCTTTTAAAAGGTTATATATCTTGAACTGTGTAACACTTTTTAAAACGCCTATTTACTGATTTATATGAAAACGGTAAAACGATATACGTTCCTTAAAACGTTGCAACGACAACGATTATTCACAAATATGTATAATTTATTCAATAATATTTGAATATAAAAAGGCGAAAAATATTTTCAGGTGTGGACTAGATTATAGCCAACCGATTAGCTATAATGGATTGTGTAAAGGGCTTACATTTTGAGGATTAACAATTGAGCGGTAGACCATTCTGTAAACAACAATAGCCGATTTAGGAAGGGTGTCATTTATGTTTAATTCAACCAGTACCAAGGAACATTATAAGATGTACAAGAAGGGAAAAACATGGATTTTCGCGGGCATCGTGACAGCTTCCTTGGCTCTCGGTGTTGTCGGTGGCCCAACGGCTCACGCGGATACGGTGACATCAGGTTCTTCAGAAGAACAAACGGCAACTTCGGACAAAGTGGTTACGTCGGATAAACCGGTGGTATTAGGGGCTTCGAAGACCAATGATCACGAGGATAACCTTAAAAATGATGGGGTTGCTCCAGATGAAACCAAGCCGGCTGACAATAAGACCGATGATACAGCACCGGTTGAAAGTCCGGTAGGTGATACTGACAAAGAAATCACTGACGATTCAACTGATGAAGGGCCTATCACGACGAATAACGGGTCTGCAAAAACACCCAATGGCCCTAGTCGAAAGGCACCAGCTGTCTCAACTGCCCGTATGGCGGCCCCAGCAGTCAAGGCCGATGAGTCGATTGATACTTGGATGCCAAACAAGGTACTGCAAGCCGACGTGTTAGCAACTTTTCAGGGTGCTTACATAGGCAACAATCCAGCTATTAAAGCCTCCGGTAAGAAATGGACAACTGCTGCAGATATTACACAAAAGGATATGTTGCTACTGAACTATTTGTCCTTCGATGATACTTATATCGATGGCAAGCAGTCATTCTCACTTAAAGGGCTGGAGTATGCAACAAACTTAACGACTCTGTACATTTCTGATCAATTGAATTATTCCCCTTACATGATAAGAGGGGATGTCACGGACCTGACACCATTACAAGGTCTGACGAAGTTAACTGATTTAGAGGTTTTAGGCCAACGGGTGACTGATATTACGCCAATCGCGGGTCTGAAGAATGTGACGAGTCTTTCAATTGCACAGGATTGTATTGCAGACTTTTCTTCGCTAAATGCCGCACAATATTCAGACTTGGTTGTGCATTCCCAGTTTGTGGAGAATAAAGTTATCTACATTCCTAAAACGGGCGAATATGTTTTCGTTAGTCCAGTCAAGCCAGCTCAAGGTATGACGATTACTTTGGACCCAATCACGGTCGCATCTGGGGTATTTATCACCGACCCTGCGAAGCCTAACCCGCTGATCCGCGTATTCAAGAATGGTGCAACAGGTGCTGTGATGGCCGATGGCAAGATTACCTATACTGGAATTAAGGATCAAATTATGCCGGGACAGGGTGACAACCCTTGGTCGAGTATCTATCCAAACCAAGTTCAGGAGGATTATACATACTTTCTGAATGCCACGATTACTTACACCATTGGGAATAAGACGGATACCTTAGTTCAAATGGCAACCCCATACATTAAGGCGGATCAGGCGGCCGACATCACGGTCCAGTACGTTGATGAGAGTGGCAAACAGGTGGCCGATTCCGATACCTTATCCGGGTTTATCGGCGAGGACTACACGGTAGTTGCCAAGCCTGTCGATGGTTATGAGCTAACGCAGACGCCAGCCAATGCTACCGGGACTTTCTCCGACACGGCTCAAACCGTGACCTTTGTCTACAAGGCGGTTGGTGGGACGGTAACCCCACCGACGCCTAGTCAGACGGTGACGATGACGGTACATTACGAAACAGCCAATGGGAAAAAAGTAGCACCGGATGTTACCTTGACAGGTAAGGCTGGGGATAGTTATACGTCGAGTCCAGCCACAGTTGATGGCTACGAATTAGTTGCCACCCCAGCCAACGCTAACGGCACTTTTGGTAACGTGGATGGATCAATCACCTACGTTTATGCCAAGGTCGGGGATGACGGCGACCTGGTTACTGATGACAATGGTGGCGATAAACCAGATATCAATCAGCCCGATAAACCGACGACTAAGCCAGATAGCGATCAGCCCTTAACGACTGACCACGGTGGTCAAGCAGCTGAAGTTGCCAGCAACTTGAGTGTTAAACCAGTGGTAAATCACGCGGCCAATGCCGATAAGACGACTTTGCCCCAAACAAATGAGAAACCGACTTCACCACTTTGGGGGTTAGTTGTTCTGGGATCACTCCTCGGATTAGCTGGACTTAAGCGGCGAAAGCACAATCATTAACAAAATAGTTGATCGGGTCCGGTTCTGAAGTGAACCCTCAAGGTTACGTAAGATGGCTAGCTCTGTCCGTAGAGCTGGCCATCTTTTCGAATACCATAAAATCTTTGTATTGCGCTGGTAGTCATTTTTCTTTGTTTTACTAGTCCGATGTCGCGAAGTTTCTCGGCAATCGTGTACCGTGCAAAATTTTTCCCATACAAAAACGCCTCTTTAGGCAGGCAAGCTTTGATTATGTGCTTGTCTACCTAAAGAGGCGTATATCCGAACTCGCTTTTGATGAGCTATTTACGTCTTCAAGTTCAGAGTGTTTTTGGTTTACAAGCTGAGCAAGTTGGCTAATAATCAAAACTAGCAAGTTATTTCAAATGAGGTGTCTACATGGGGTTACTTATTTCAACTGGTGTGTTAGTTGTTGCCGCAATGCTGAGTATCGTGATTAATCGGCGGTGGTTACCGCGACTATCGGTCAACTACGTGAGTATGCTGATAGGGGCAGCGATTGCGCTGGTGCCATTTCTAAATGGGTTCGTTGAGAAATTTAATTCGGAAATCTTTATTGGGCTGATTGTTGCGCCCCTACTCTTTTTCGAGGGTCAAAATACACGGTTGAACTTGGTAGGACGCCACGTCGGGGAGATTATCAGTCTGACGGTGGGGATGGTCGTGTTGTGTGCCGTTGCTGCTGGTTTGGGAAGCCACTTCTTAACGGGAGTGGGCCTGCCACTGGCGTTCATTTTGGCCGCGATCAGTACGCCAACCGATGCCACGGCGACGGAGTCCGTCACGATGGGGCGCGTCTTACCACCACGGGCGCAGACGAGTCTGAAGTTGGAATCGTTATTCAACGATGCCTCCGGAATTATTCTCTTGAATATGGCGATCTTGTGGTACGTCAACGGGTATATCAATTACCCCCAAACATTATGGGACTTTGTCTACTCTGCTGGGGGTGGAATTGTCTTTGGTGGCGTCATTAGTATTCTAATTGTCATGCTACGCCAGGCGATGTTGAGGTCTAAATTGAACTTTATCAACAATACTTATAATAACGGGACGCCCCTAAAAGTCATCTATCTGATGACCCCTTTTGTGTTGTATTTTGGGGGCGAGGCCGTGGGCGTATCTGGGATCATCGCGGTCGTCTTCGCTGGATTGATTCACAATGCTGAAGGGGAACGGAGTGCCTTGGCCAATCCGCAGTTGGCGAGTGATACGCGTCAGTTGGTGGGGCTATTGAGTGATCTGCTCAACAGCATCGTCTTTCTGGTGCTCGGCATCGTGTTGGTGCGGATTACCCTGGACAAGTCGGTCAATAACCAAGGTACTTGGCTGTGGGTCGGCATGGGGCTGGTGTTATATCTGGCAAACCTGATTGTCCGTTATCTTTATGTCCGTTGGGTTCATCACGTGCCCAATCGGGAAGCTTGGATCTTTGCTCTGGGAGGGATCCATGGGGCCGTGACCTTCGCGTTAGCCTTTACGGTCGCCGAAACCCAGATTAGAACGGCCGACTTTAATCTAGTGTTAATGTCTGAAAGTTTCTTAATCATCTTGAGTCTACTGGTGCCAACGATTGTCTTCCGATGGTTATTGCCTAGGATTCAAGTGGATGTCGACGCTGCTGCTCGCATGGCGCGGCTACGTGAACAGATGATCGAGGCTGGCGTGCAATCATTAGTAGCAATGCCAATCTCACAGGAATTTAGGGAGGCCGTGACCTTTGACTTACGCTCTCAAAATGGACACACGACGATTAAGCAATTTGTGAATGAGTGGCAGCGGATGGTTCGTCATCCCGAGTACACGCCCGAACAAATGCGGGAACTGATGACGATATATCGGCAAGTCTTCCAGACCGAACGAACTTATTTGTTACAGCAACACGAAGCCAAACATGAGATTGGCGAGGACCTCTTCAATCGCCTCTATCGTGAAATTACGATGGCTGAGACCGTGGTCTTTGAATATGGAGTCGGTGAATAGGGGACTATTAAATGGGCGTGACGAGTTTAAGCCAAGTGACGCCAGTGCTAGAATGAATCGTAACACAGACCAAGCCACTCCGAAATTGGAGTGGCTTTTTTGATCGAACGCAGGGGTTGACAGGAGTCGTCGCAAGTTTTATCGTGTACATACACGATAAAGGAGACGATCGCGTTGAGACATCATTTTTATGAAACCTGTGCTTACTTCACCGCGGCGCGGTACATGCGCACGGCCGAATCGGCAGCCAATAAATTTTTCGCACCGACTGGCATGCGACCATCTTATTCGTATCTCATGATGGCGTTGGAGGACCAACATCCTCAAACGATCAGCCAACTTGCTGAGAACCTGGGATACGAGCGTTCTTCAATCTATCGAATGGCCCAGAAATTAGGACAGTTGGGCTATTTCAAGATGTATCTCAATGGCAAGTCGTCGACGATCGACTTACTGCCGGCGGGATTTCCGTTTCTAGAAACTGCCAACCGGTGTCTTGAAGACTGGGGCGAATTTACGACGGCGAGATTAGGTGCGGATAAAGCCGCGATGACAAGTCTACTGACCAGTAATGATCAAAAATTAAGGGGGAAGGATTGATGACAAGTTTTCACACGATGCAATTAGATCAATGCGAGATTTTTTACCGCGAGGCCGGTAACCCGGAGAAGCCAACCATGCTTTTATTCCATGGGTTCCCTTCTGCTAGTCACATGTTTAGAGACCTGATGCCGCTTTTGGAACATGAGTTTCACCTGATCGCACCGGATTACCCCGGATTCGGGCAATCCAGTATGCCTAACCATAATGACTTTGCCTACACTTTTGCACACTTAGCGCAGGTGATGACCGACTTTATCGAGCATTTGGGGCTATCCAAGTTCTACATGTACGTGTTCGATTATGGGGCCCCGATCGGGTTTCAGATTGCGACGGCCCATCCAGAATGGATTCAAGGCATCGTGAGTCAGAATGGGAATGTTTACCGCGAAGGATTGGGACCAAAGTGGGTGACTCGGCAAGACTTTTGGGATCACCCGACTCCTGAGAAACGGGAAAGCTACCGGTCCGCTTTTGCCCCGGAGACTATCAAGGGTCAGTACCTAACGGGAACACCGGCCAACAGTGTGAGTCCCGATGGCTATACCTTGGACATTGCCTATACGCGGAACCCGAATTATGCCGACAATCAGCTTGATTTAATCTTCGATTATCAGAACAACATCAAGCGCTACCCGTTGTTCCAACAGTACTTGCGAGGGAATCAACCTAAGCTATTGGCAATTTGGGGACGCAACGATCCGTCGTTCATCTTCCCAGGTGCGGCGGCATTTATGAAGGACGATGATAATGCCATTGTGAGATCGGTTGATAGTGGCCACTTCGCGTTGGAAAGCCACGCGGCGGAGATCGCCCGGCAGATTCTTGACGTATTTGGAAAGGCTGATCACTAAAAAGAGCGTCTGGGATTTCCCAGACGCTCTTTTTAGTGTCATCGTGAATGGCAATAACAGTGATACCTGATCTCAGATTTGAGCAGATCAACATCGACGATGGTATCGGCGACAGCTCGGGGCCGCCTTTTTTTGTTTGAACAGCTGGTTTGAAGGGCCCCGACATGAGGAACGGGGGCGTATTCATGACGGCCAAAAACGAGTAAAAATGACCGATAGATGCGGGCAGCCGGAAAAAGAAGTTAATCTAAGCTTGCCTTTCTGTAACTGTAAGATTTACAGTAAGAATATTTACGCTTGAAAACTGAGTTCGAGATTAACCAGTCATCTAGTGTATAAAGTTCATGTTACATGTAGTGATAGGTGTGATATTAATTAACGGTTAAGTGTAAACACCTTGAATATGTTGGAGGCCAATACTATACTATTGGTGTTTCAAAGGCCGCTATCATAAGGATTCGAAGATGATACTTTTGCATAGGCTGTCTGAGAATATTCAGGGCGTATTGTCGTCATTGGTTCCGACAAACCCGAAAGATAGGGGATAGTCGATGGCTTGCGCTGTGACTATAGCGGGAGAGATGACTTGGTTTTCTGTATATTCTTTGGAGAGATGGTGTTAAGCAGGCCATACGGCGCTGAGAAAATAGTGACGGGTTTGTGAGTAGATAGTGTCGTTAATTAACGGTGGTAATCGTCGCTAGAGAAAGAACATTTTTAATTTGAAAGACAAAGTGTTGCTCTGACGGCGTTTAGCAGCGGTGGTTCGCAATAAATGAAGCCAATCCGAGTGGACGCAGATTGTCGGACAAAAAATTTTTAGACGTGGACGATTGCCGTCAAATCAACATTTTAACCTATTTGGCCATCAAGTAGGCTATAGGGTAAAAAAGTAAATTACATAACTGGTGACCAAGGTGTTAATTGTAGAGAAGCAATCACCACAAGCATTTAAAAATGAAAGCGACTCCAGTTACTGGTAAGTAGGTAGTGCTGAAGGAGCTAAGGGAGATCTGAGCTTTGAGACAAAGAACAGCAAATCAAGTGACAAAAAATCCAATCGTTTTATATAAGGGGCATACTGGGTGGAAGGTGAAGACACGACTGTTCGGCACGTTATTGGTGAGCCTATCCGCTGTCGCCATTGCTGAAAGCGTGACTGTCGTCGATGCCCATGCGGCCGCAACTCCAGCGACTACGGCTGTTAAACCGGCCGCTAGCAAGGAACCGGAAACGCCTAATCCAGCGGGAACACCTAATCCAGCGGGAACGCCAGCCGCAGCAGACACGCAGTCGACCGCAAAGGTTGCACCAGTAGCCGAGTCGACGGCCGTCGAGACGACCACTGAGTCAGGGGATTATCCAGTCTTGTCGCAGGACAACCCAACTAATATTGGCGCAGACACGACGCAGGTTAACTTGAGTCCGGACCAGATTGCCGACCATTTTACGGCGACCGTGGAAAATCGAAACGGCAACGATGAGGATTCTGATACTACTGACAACATCCATACCCAGCAGATTGGAAAGGACGGTAGCGTGACGTTGACCAGTCTGGGTAATCATGATTATTACTCGTCGCCGGGTCATGCGATTAGCATCTCGGGTCATCAAGCGGCACACGTTTCATTTGAACATGAAATTGATTTCAGTCATGACTTTTCGATGACCGGTTATCTAGGAGCTGGGACTACTACCCAAGGCGGTGCTGACAGTGTTGGGTTTATCTTTGCACCGGGTGATCCGGCCAAGGCTACCCACGGTGGATCTGGTGGTCGACTGGGGTTGGCTGGCCTGGACAATGCCTTTGGCTTTATCTTTGATGAATATTACAATAAAGACTTCAACGACCCGAGTAGAGATCCCTACATTGGGTGGCGGTACACCGATGCTAATGGTGATTTACAATCGGCCAGCAGTTCTGATTGGTACCCTGCTAGTGACTTTGGCTTGAAGCGGACGTCAAAACCGGATAATCGCTTTGAGATGACCTATGATGCGGGGACACATATTTTAACAGTGAAATTAAATAACCATTCTGATCTCGTCTTACAACGTCATATTCAGGACGTGTCTACTGGTTATTCGTTGTCCATATCGGCCTCGACTGGTGGTCAATTAAACGATTATTCTGCCAAGATTGAAAAATTTAGTTATAAACCCAAGACGATCCCACTGGGAGTAACTCTGGTGGACGAGGCGACGGGAGAATCTGCTGCCGGATTAAACAAGGCTAAGGTGAATGCAATTGCCAACATCGGGGATACGATTTCCATTTTCTCCACGCAAGCTGCGGCTAAACGAGCGATAGCGGCGGATAAAACCCTTGATCCCTCCTTAGTTGCGGTTATTCCAAGTGACAAGGCGGGAAACGTTTACGTGATCGATGGTAGCAAAACGATTGCAGACAATACGGGTACGGTTCACACGATTGCGGATGCCAGTGGCAAGACCGTGGCCGATAGCACGTACTATAGCTATACCGTTAAAGATGGGGATGGCCAAGCGATGACCGTTCCGGTTCGATTGGCGTTCAAGGCGACGGTTACCCCAATTAATGCCGAGACAAAACAGCCGATCGAAGGGGTCGATCCCGTGACGATCGTTGCCGTTGCCGGGGAACCCGTCTTGGTTTCGTTCCCTGGATATACGCCGACACAGATGGTGATTAACGCGCCGACTGATGGTCAGGAGATAGCCCAGGCCCAACTGCCAATTAACGTGAAGAAGACGGGGGATACGGCAACGACCACGACTGACGAGGCCGTTCCCATTGGCCATGACTATACGGCGACGGGAATGACCGTTGATGGCCAGTCCGTCAATGTAACCGCGACGGTGGGAACCGGGGAATCGATTACCGATGCACTCAATGCGCAAGATCTGACGAACGGTGGCAAGGTCGTTACGAGTGCGGGTAAGACCGGCATTGGCAGTGCCGATTACACCTGGTCAGACGTTGGTAATGCCGCGGCGACCGATGCCACGGATGTTGCGCAACCCAGTGGGAGTATTCTGGTGCCCACGCAGGCGACCTTAGCTTACTGGCATGAGCAAGCCGAGGCTAATCAAACCACAGCCGATAATTATCGTCAACAGTCACAAGACTTGTACAATGGGTTTGTTGGCTTATCTGGGTTAACCGATGCTCAAAAGGCCTCGGCTGATAAGCTTTTAGCGTCCGTCGTTGCCATTTATACGCAGGTGTCCGATACCAACGCCCAGGCCAAGGCCACCTTTGAAAAAGCCGAAGCGGAAACGGTTCCAGCAGTTATTTACCAAGAGGGACAGGATGGGTATAAGTCATTGGAAGCGGTCAAAAACTTGTTGATCTCCTTTCAAAAAGACCTCGATAGTTTGAAGACGACTAATAAGGCTGCTCAAGATACCCTGACAACCTTTGACTCGTGGACCCGAGATTACGAGGATTCTAGGGGAATCGGTTTTCCCAATGTGACCTTTGGTCCGGATTTTGGGAACGTTTCGGCTGAAGACTTAAAGGGACTGGACAATTCCGATTACTACTCTTTTGTCGATGCCAAGAATCCAGATATTCAGGTGAAAACGCCAACAAATGCTGGGAGCTATGTCTTTAACTTAACAGCTTTAGGCAGAGCCTACCTTAAGACGTTGAGTACTAATGCCAATGCAGGACTCTATATATCGGCGATGTTGACGATTAATCCCTTGACCACGACTGACACTGTGAATGATGCCACAATGGTTTATGGCGGTGACCAGGGACAATTGCCAACGTTTACGGTCAAGTCAAAAACTATCAACAGTGCGGATCAGGTCACGACGACCGAACAGACCCCTACTCAGACAGATTTAGAGGTTGTGGACAGTACGGGGACCGTTGTTCCGCTTGATGAGCTGCAGGCAGGGGTCACGTATACCATTCAGTACACCAAAGCTGCGCAAACTGCCCTGATGAGCAACGCGAACTATAAGTTTACCTCATTTGGAACCGGTAAGCTGACGGTCACACGACGGCCAATTAAGGTGACAGCCAGCGGCAATGTTAAGACTTACGGGGATAGCGATCCTAAGCTATCCCTAACCACAGATTCAAGTTTGGTGTTGGTCAATGGCGATTCGATTGACAAGCTGGGTGTGACCCTAAAACGAACGGGTGACGAAAATGCCGGAGACTATCAGGTTGTTCTCGATCAGGCCACCTCAACCAATTACGATGTCACGGTAAAACCGGGGACGTTTACCATTGCCAAAAAGAAAATTACGGTTCAAATCGGCAGTGATGAGCGGACTTATGGATCGGCGGATCCCAAGTTGACCTTTAGTATTCCGAAAGTGGTAGACGGCCAAGAAAATGGCACGTCGTTTAATGAAACGTCAGATGCTTTGAAGGTGACCTTAACGTTTGCAGCCGGTGAAGATGTCGGGGATCACGCTATCACCGGATCGGTTGCGGCTGACAGTAATTATGATGTGACGTTTGAAGATGGCACGGATACTGTCAAGGCCGCCGATGCTAGCGTCACGACAAACAACGCTACGATGACCTATGGCGAGACGCCAACCTTTACGGCATCGGTTAAAGGACTCACACTCGACCCGCTACCACAGACAGACTTTGAGATCTACGATACGATTGCGAAAAATACTGTTACAGCTGATCAAGTTCAGGTCAAGGGCACCTATGAGATTCACTTGACGGCAGATGCGAAAGCAACTCTATCGAAAGACAATCCCAACTATGAATTTGCGGTAGTTAATTCTGGTAAACTAACTGTTCAGCCACGGCCAATTACAGTGACCGCCAAAGATGAGTCTAAGATTTATGGGGACCAGGATCCTGATTTTGTTCTGCGTGACGATCTGCCTGCTAATTTAGGTAATAACGATCACTTGTCAGCCCTGGGTGTGGATCTGACCCGCTCCGGAAATGAAAATGTTGGTCAAGATAGTATTTCTGCCGGTCCGAAGTCGGTTTTGAATTCAAATTATGTTATTACCGTTAAATCTGGGACATTCACCATTACTAAGCGGCCGGTAACGATAAAGATTAATCCAGCCACGAAGGACTTTGGTGGTAAGGATCCACAGCTATCGTTTACAGTTCTGTCAAATGGTGGAAAATTACTGCGAGGAGACATGGCATTAGGGGTCACATTGACCAGTGAGGATGGTGCCAAAGTTGGTGCCAAAGTTGGTGATTATGTGATTACCGGGACTGCCGCAACCGATACGAACTATGACGTGACGATTGAAGGCAACGGGCCGCTCAGCGTGCTACCGGCAGATGGCAACGTGGCGATTGGCAATGCCACCATGATCTACGGTGAGACACCTATCTTTACGGGAACGCTCACGACCAACACAACCAGTAAGCTTGATGATCATCAGGATTACTTTGAGATTCTGAATCTCGCGGATAACCAACTTGTTGCCGCTAGTGCCGTCCAGGTCGGCGGAAAGTATCAGATTCAACTGACTCAGGCGGCACAAGAAGCCTTGGAAGCGGCTAATTCTAACTACACTTTGGGGTCATTTGGAACGGCCACACTGACGGTGAAACCACGTCCCGTGACGGTGCGGGTTAATAATCAAGTCACTTATAATGGCGCGCCAATTACGAAAAATGACGCGACGTTAGTGGGTGGCAGTCATCTCAAGCCGGGTGAAACCATTGCCGACTTGAAGTTGGCCTACGCGATGCCTTCTAATCCGATGGTCGGAACCTACGCGATCTCCGGGGTTAATAACAATTCCAACTACCAGGTTACGATTTTACCAGGAATCTGGACAGTCTTGGGCAAGACGGCCGATGACGATGGCAATGTCACCATCATCGAAAAGGATCCGAACGGTAAGGTTACGCAAGTGACAAAGCAATGGAACGACGGAAGTCAAACCGTTGATGACATTGATCCAGCCACGGGAACCCAAACGGTGACGGAAACCAAGCCGGATCAAACGGGGTCGCAAAAGACTATTGATCCAAAAACGACAAGGCTTATTCTGCCAGATGGTGATGGGTCTGCGACGGTGGTCACCATTGACGATTCAGGTCAACCAGCGTTTAGGCATTACGGGATTGATCCAGATAAAGATGGGGTCGATAGCTATCAAGAATTAATCGATGGCACGGATCCCATGAATCCGGACAGTGATGGTGATGGCGTCAGCGATGGTGAAGAAATGAAGCGGGGGACGAACCCCTTGAAGCCCGACATAGCCGGCGGTGTCAGTGGTGGTCGAGAACGTCGTGATCATACGATGGCTTCAAAGGCCCAGCGGCGATACAGCCTAAAGCACTTGACTAGCTCCAGTGTGGGACGCCACGCGCAGCAGCGTCAGTCACTTCGCCAGGGGGCCAAGCAAATGACTTTGCCACAAACGAATCAAAAAGACGACCGCTTTCTTGCAGTTCTCGGGACAATTCTGTTGTCCGGATTAATGTGGCCATTTACACGTAAGCGGCATTAGGTCACGGTAGATGGTGAGTATCTGACCTTGGCACAGTGGCTACAATAAAACGAGTTAGTCTTTGAATAAACAAATAGGACGAGAAACCCCAGTTGGGTTTCTCGTCCTATTTGTTTCTCTAGAAGTACATGATGAGACAGTCTTCTTTAGTTAATGAACGGTTTAGAGGCTCCAAGCACCGAGGCCTTGAACCTTGAACAGGCTAATCGCGGCGCTAACTTGGTCTTCGACAGAACCGCTGCTGATGTGCATGTTTTGGAACAAGCCATAAGCACCACTCGTACTGTTAACCACATTTGGTTCCCAGTTAGATTCGCGAGTAATGATGGCATCCCAAGTCGCTTCTGGAACACCGGTTTGGGCAGCCATTTCACTCAACACATGTTGCTTGAGCGTTGCGTCAACAGTTGTAGCAGAGACATTGGTGTAGGTTGTTGAGGCGTCTTGGTAGCCATAGTTGTAGTTGTAAGATTGTTGGTTTGAGTAGGTTGGTTGGCCATTTTGAGCTTGCACAGTGGTGTCGGCGTTAGCCTTGACACCGCCGGCAAATACTAGCCCGGTAGCAATGGCAGAAGTAGCTAAAATGGTGTTTAAAATTTTTTTCAATGGAATATCTCCTATTCTCTAAGTCCTGGTCAAGTTCATTTTCAGTTGTGTCTTGCTTAATCGATTGGCATGAGTTTAGCGCATCAATGTTACAGGACCGTGTCAGTCGGTTTAAAGTGTGATGGCGAAGATGGCAAGATGATTACCATTTGTGTTGAGCATCTAAGCTATCGCTAGATAGCCTGGTCTAGGGGGGATCTGTGTGGAACCATTGTGGGGTGGGTTAAAGAAAACTTAACGTTAAGTAATGTTTGAAGGGCAGTGGACCATGTGATTTGGAGCACCTCTAGTAGGCCTTTGTCGTTGACCGCTCATCTGGTAGATGAACAGCTTGGCCTGGACTAAGTTGGCAAACGTGTTCCTCACAACAGCCAAAGTGGAAATTAGCGGGTTAATAAATTGTGCTATAATCGAATGTGTGTAGCTGTTAATAAAGTAGGTTTCCTAACTATTTTTCAGCGGAAAAGTTTGGCAGAGAAATAGATGCCAATGAAAAAAAGGCCGAGACTATTGATCTTACATAGAAGGGAGTTTGAAAGTTGCTGGTCGGTCGCAGCGACTTTCAGGTGAACAGATGATGAATATGAAAGCAAAGTTGTTGATCTCCGCAGTGGTTTTAGGAATGGGGTTACCTCTGGCGCTTCCAGCAGTTGCTAATGCCGCAGAAGGGGATACCGCAAGTAGTGATTCGGCAGCAACCAGTGCCACCAAGTCAGCACAAGTAAAGGTGGATGCGGGATTGTTGACCCTCTCCAAGGATGGTTCTGGTAATCTGATGGCACCATCGTTTGTCTTTGGTGATGCTAAGGTATCGACAAAAGATCAGGGATCACTGAAGGCCACTGGGTTTAGTAACACCAAAAACGCTTCAGATACCTACACGGGGTCTACTTTGTCTGTCGATGACAATAGTGGGGCCGGCAAGGGATGGGATGTGACGGCAACACTAAGTGATTTTTCTGATGGTGCGTCACATACTTTGGACGGAGCAAATATGACGATGACAGCAAGTGGTATTGAAAGTGATACCAAAGATACGTTGCCAACCGCTCCAAAGACGACATTGACGGCCGGAGGAGCTGCAGCGCCAGTCTTTAGTGCAGCCGTGGGTTCCGGTATGGGAAACTCAAAGGCGGACTTTGCGGGGACTACGTTGGATCTGCCAACCGCTGATTATGCGGGAACTTATACGGCAGACTTAACGTATACGTTGGCCGCTGGTCCTACAGCTTAGTTGAACGGTCTGTCTACTAGATGTTGAAAAGGGGGCTAGGAGATGGCAACGCAGAAGTCAGTCGGTGTCATGGTTGGGGAACACTCTCGGAGTGATTCATCCGGTGGCTCTAGTAGTCATGAATCAGGTCACTCTACGAATCCACATACGCAGCCGGATACGCCATCGAGTGAGGCGTCCAGTCATCGGCCTAGCGAGCCAACCTCCCCACAAATTCCGAATCAGTCGTTGTTGGTTTCGGGAACCAAATTTCCGCGACTCCCCGTCTTTAATGCGGTATCCACTGGTTCACCAGCCAGTGATCGGCGGGCGACAACGGTTCCACAAAAATCGGCGACGAAAAAGGTAACTCGGACGGTCGGGGTACCTTGGGGACGATTGCCCCAGACGGGTGAAGTGGCAGTTGGTTGTTCAGTATTTCTGGGAGTGCTGTTACTCGTTGCCCTAGGCGTACATGCTTACCGCGTTTTGCGTCGTGACTGATAGACGGTCAGGCTAGAACCTGATTGGGATCAAAGCTAGTCAAATGACGCGATCATTTAAGTTCGAAATAAGAACAGACCGGAAAAGTTTTGTTCCGGTCTGTTGTTGTTTCGGCAATACATAATTATTGAAAGAGAGAACGAGTTGAAGATGAAACTGCAAAGTAAATGGGCTGCCTTCTTGGTGGTTGCACTGTTGACCATGATTGAAGGCTTTAGCCTTAGCAATCCTACGATCGGAGCACAAGCGGATAGTAATCAGAAACCCGCCAGTTTTACAGTGGCGCCGGAACTTCCCGCGGATAATGTGAAACGGACAAACTATTTTGATTTTAAAGTTACACCGGGTCAAAAGCGGGTCTTGGTATTAACGGTTACTAATAATGCCAATCGGACGAATACCTTTGATATCACCCCCCGGATTGCCGCGACCAATACCAATGGGATCTTGGACTATGGTACGAACAATACTAATGCGGCCTTGCCGGCTCAATTAAAACAAATTATTTCACCAAATAAGACCAAGACAGTGAAAGTTTTGGGAAAGCATACGGTGAAGGTCGCCTATAACTTTACGGCACCAGCCAAGCCTTTCAAGGGGCTGATGTTGGGCGGGTTCACGGTAGCTGAACATCATGTGTCGCGGTCGAGTTCCAAGAAGGCCACCGGGGTGGTGGCTCACGTTCAGTATGTGATTGGCCTGGAATTCTACAATCAGGCGCAGCGCACACAGTCGGCGCCTACGGTTAAGTTTTATCGGGCCGGTTACCGCTTAGCTCAAGCACGGCCAACCTTGACTTTGGGGATGTCTAATCAGACGCCGGAACTAGTAGGACAAGGTAAGTTACACGCCACATTGACGAATGATAAGCAAGAAAAGATCATGCATTTTAATAAAGAACAGATGACTTTCGCCCCACAAAGTCAGTTTAAGCTGAATATGGATTTGCAGAATAAGCAGTTAGCGGCTGGCCGATACACCTTAGCGGGCACTTTAACGGCGAAAGGTGGCTATTCTTGGAACTTCCAGAAGACCTTTACGGTGACGAATGCCCAGGTCAGAGATGTGAAGAAGAATGCAGCCAACTTTGGGCCACGGAAGACCTGGAAGGACTATCTGATGTATATCATTGTCGGATTAGCCATTTTAGTTCTGCTTTATGAGTTTTACAAATGGCTCAAGAAACGTCGGCAAGCAAAAAAATCGGCGTAATTCAAGAGCTTGGGGATTGAGGAGGCGTACCGTGATGAAACAAAAGCATACGATGAAAATCGTTAATCTACTATTGGTATTGGCCATCTCGCTAGCCATTCCTGTCCAGTCGGTCAGTGCGACCGTCATGGCGGCAGGGACGACCACGAGTGAGTCCGGTAGTGCCTCCTCATCGACGAGTACGGACAGTACCACAGCTAGTGACGAGTCGATTGATACTTGGATGCCAGATAAGAATTTGCAAAAATTAGTTTATAGTGCACTTCACGATTGGGGGTCATCTCATGATGACTATGGTGGTCATGAGACAACATCCATTTCGCAAATAACCCCAGCAATGATGGCCGATATCCTTTTCCTTAATCTGGCAAAGGACGATACGCATGTGAACGGCATCACCGATTTAACGGGATTGCAGAATGCCACAGGTCTTAAGCAATTTGATTTCAGTGGTTCCACGATTGAGAAGGCGCCAGGCGATGGAACCAACAGAGACTGGTCAGTTTTTGCGAACTCGACTTCCAGTGAATTAGGGACAATTGATGCTACTTCTAAGGATATTAATCTAAAGAATTTAACCACACTAGATACGTCGCACATTAGTTTTACCCTGACTTCAAGTAGTGACAGCATTGCGATGCCGAATATGGAAAAGACGGGTAGTGACACTGGTATTCAAGTGACCAGTCTTATAGCAAACCAGAATATAACGTATGATCCTGATTTATCTACGATGAAAGCCTATATCCCACTTTCTAACTGGCATAAAGGATTTATGACGGCGAGCGGGGACTATACTTATTCGACCCTTACGACAGGGCTAGCAGACAGCATATCGGGCATGAAAGGTTTGACCTACGATCAGGAGAACCATCGTTTGGTGGTGGATCTTAACGTTTGGGGAGGCCGTGAACTCAGTATTCCGAGCTTTGATATTAAAGACATAATGGCCAATACCCAGTTATCTTCCGGGGAGGCGCTTTACTATAGTAATGGAAATACATTAGATGCCACCGTTCCGATGGCATCGACACCGGTTGATCATGCGCAAACAGCTCCCGTGCCTAATCGAACGGATCGTACGGGTAACATTGATACGACGGATTTTGGTTTTGATTCGGCGGCTGATACGAACTTGACGATTAAGTCAGGAGACCTGTCAGCAGGTGATATCTCCTTTGCCCCGAACTTGTCGAATAACCAGATTAAGTTTACGTTATCGGCTAGTGCTTTGGAACGGTTAAAAGCTGGGGATTTGCAGTCAGACGTTATGATTTCAAATGGCAGCAAGATTGTTGATTTAAAATTAACCCTGACGGAACCGTTAGATACCTGGATGCCGGATAAGGCGCTTCAAACTCAAGTTCAGGCGGCCTTAACCGCTGATAATTTGGACGGGTTAACGAAAGTTAATTTGGCAAAGCTTACGACGCCCTTGAGTCTAACGGGAGTCAATAATTTAACGGGGTTGGAGTATGCGACAAAACTTGGTGATCTGAAGATGACTGGCAGCAATGATTTGGCCACGTTCAAAGCGGTTAACAGTCAAGTCTTGTCGACACTACCGTTGACCAACCTTGAAATTGACGACTCAAATTTGGGAGGCTCCTTAGCGGGTTGGGGCCTGGAAAAGAACACAACGCTGACAAATCTTACAGCACAGAATGATGCCTTGACTGATGCTGCTCCTACCGAATACGCGAATGCTCAAGGTTTACAGACTTTAGATTTATCGAACAATGCGCTTACAGGAGAAGGGTCTCAGTTCCCAATGACGAGTTGGTCCCACTTAACCAAACTCGATTTGTCGAATAATCAGTTAACAGGTAGTTTACCGGACCTTACTAAGAACTCAGTGATCACAGAAGTCAATTTAGAAAACAATAAGCTGGACGCAATTCCAGAGAGTTATGGTCAGCAACCAGCCTTAACAACCCTGAAGCTGGATCACAACGAGCTATCAGGAGAGATACCCGCGACACTAGGACAGGATGGGGCTTTACAGCTTCTCTATCTGAATAACAACCAACTTACGGGTACCATTCCAAGCACTCTTGGGCAGTTAAAACAGCTGGTAGGTCTCCAATTGAATGATAATCAATTGACGGGGGACTTGCCGACGGCATTGGGCCAAGACACGGCATTGACGGGACTCTACCTACAAAATAACCAATTGACGGGGGCCATTCCAACGGAGTGGTCGGCACTAAAAAGTCTTGAGAATATGGATCTTTCGAGTAACAAGTTAGTCGGGTATTTGACAGGAATTAAGACGCTGACCAACTTACAGACAATTGGTCTGAGCAACAATGGGTTTACCGGATCTGTTCCTGGTGCCTGGTGCACGCCTAAACTGACAAGTCTTCAGGCCAGTCATAACGATCTCAGTGGTGCATTACCGGATGAACTCAGCACAGCAACAAATTTAGCCTCATTGGATGTGAGTTACAACCAGCTGACAGGAGATCTGCCAGACCTAACAAAGGCCACCAACTTAACGATCTTGGCTTATGGGGCTAATCACATCACGAGTGGTCGGACGGTTTCCAGTGCCGGTGGGAACTATCAAACCTGGTCAATTGCTGATCCGGATTGGCAGACGTCTAGCGACAGTAAGACGATGACGTTAGATCTCAGTAAGTATTATGGTGGTGAACAAGGCCAGTCAGGTTATCAGTATTTAGGGATGACCTTACCGAGTGGTGAGAAAGGGGTCACTTTGGACAAAAGTGATCCGAACCATCCGCTGTTGACGATTGATTTGGCTACGGCTACCGTGGGTAAGCGGTTCACAGTGGATTTGTTTGACCAAGCTGGCAAACAGGCCGAGGTGGGTGGAGATGGGACGACGCTCATGAACTACATGGCGACGGTTACTGTCCTCTTGGCCAAGACGGCTCAAATCAACACAGGCGATCAGGATTCCATAGACTTCGGGACGCATACGGTTGGTTCAGGCACAGTTAGTGCCAATAACTTTAGTTTAGGTGTTAGTTCGACAGGGGCCGCCGGTGATTCCTATCAATTGACGGCGCAGACATCTGGATTGACGATGGGAGACCAGAAGCTCCCTATCTATTACGGCAGTGGTCAACATCAGATTCTCTTGAATGAGGCCGCGCAGAACATTTATGATTATCAACCCACAACCGATGAGGACACGACAACTATCGGGGGTAGTTCTGGTAGTATCAAGAATAACTTGCAGACGACTATTGGCAAGACCACTTATGCCGGTAAATATACCGGTCAGATCACCTATACCTTAGCTAGTGCACCGGCCAATGACGCGGCAACGGCGGCAAAGGCCAGTGATGCGGGACAGGTGACGTCAACCACGTTAAGTCAATTGAGTACGCCATTACCAGCGACCGCACTATCTGCGGAACAAGAAGCCACTCGAGCAAAACTTGAAACGAACATGACGAGCTTTGTTCAGAACCAGCTGGCCGACAGTGACGGGGTTCTGTATTCGGGTTACAAGGCGGCTCATGATGCGACAGGGTCGCGTGAGGAACTCTCAGAAACAAATGGGATGTGGTTACTTTCCTTGGCGATGGCAGGGGATGACAAGACCTTTGACAGTGCCTTTTCAGGCATTACTAAACGCTTCTACGACAGTTCCACGCAGACCTTTAACTGGCAAGCAAAGGGTGATGATCATACCGTGACTCCAGGAAGTGCTTCCGTTGATGACTTGCGGATTATTCAGGCTTTAATGGTCATGAACCAAAAGAAGCCCAATAATGACCGCACAGCCTGGATTAATGTCTTGGTCGATGGTTTCGCCAAGCATGATCTGAATCCTTACTACCAAATGATTGATGGGTACAATGCGGCGGGTCAGGAAAAGACGATTCGATTAGATTACTTAGATTTGGCCACCCTCAAAGCGGTTTATGAGGCCAAGGGTCTGGGCACCGCGGGTGACAAAGCTTACAATGACCAGTTGAAATTAATCCAGGATAGCTATATCAGTGATCAGTTCCCGCTTTATGCCACTTTCTATGACTATGCTACGAATAGTTACCAGGCCACAGATGAAAACGGTCAGGTTAACATTACGGATGGCTTGATTACTATGCTGAACTTAGCCCGGGTTTATGAACTTCCGCAGGCGTCACTGAACTGGCTCAAGTTGCACACGGCCAACCGGACGCTGTACAACACGTATGATACGGACGGCACCCCAACGAAGGGTGCGAGTGATGCGCCTTCCAACTATGCTTACGTGGCTCAGATTGCAGCTGCGGCGGGCGATACGGACTTGTACAATCAGGCCTTGACGGTGCTCAAGTCAATGACGTCTGATGAAGATAGTGCAAGTAGTCCGTTGACACCATCTGATCCCCTATATGGATCATCACAATATGGTGGGGAGTCGTATGGGTTTAATGATTTGAATATGCTAATTGCCTATGCCTCCGTTCTTGCTGGTAATTAAAAGTGAAAACCGGGGGCTGACTTTAGCTTTTCAAGCAATCGCGTTACGAATTTTTAAAAGAATGTCAAAAGACGTTGTGTTGATCTTGCTGATCAGCACAACGTCTTTTTTGAAATCATATTTTTAGAGCGGCCATCTGGCGCACACCTTTTTAAGAAGGTGGCCGGTCGATTTAGAGGAACCAATCCCTAAGGCGATCAGCGACGACTTCTCGAAACTTACCAGTTTGAGCAGGACTAGCCTCATCAATTTCATGGTAAAGTGTCTCGTTAATTTTCGTCAGGATGGTTGTGAGTTGGTCTAGCTCGGTATCGGTCAACGGCGTTAGGAATTCAGGGACCTGAGCGGTTTCCGTCGATGCGGTTTGTTCACCGAGAGTCGTTAAACGAATCACTGTTTTCCGCCGATCAGTCTGGGACTTTTCTTTAGTTACCAGTCCCTTTTTAACTAATTTGTTCACAAATTCAGCGGTTGATTGGACCGATAGATTAAGGCGAGTTGCCAGATCTTTTTGTGAGAGACCATCAGATTGCGAGAGGGTCAGCAGAATTTTCCCTTGTCCTTGAAATCGTAGTGGCTGTTTCGTTTTGTTTGAATGATGGCGGCGGGCAACCTCATCGGCAGTATGGTGGACCATATCGAATTCAATTAACTTACCCGCCGCTTTTTTTTGTTTGCTTACATCAGGCATAGAACCGCCTCCCTGTTGTCTATTATACCTGACAATGATCGGAAGCGGCAGAGAGGTTTCGAGAATGACTTGACAAAATGATCAGGGGACCTTATTATAATTTTAGTCAGGGGGACCTGATTAAAATGCAAAATGAAGAGGGAATTAATATGACGACGATGAATGCAATTGAAATCAGTCATCTTACGAAACGGTTTGGGGAGAAACGCGCGGTCGATGATATTTCGTTTAATGTTCGTCGCGGGGAAGTCTTCGGTTTGTTAGGTCCCAATGGTGCCGGGAAGACGACTACGTTACGAATGATGACGACCTTGCTTAAGGCCGACTCTGGTCAGGTAAAAATATTTGGCCATGACAATGTGAAGGAAAGTCGACTAGTACGGTCAATGTTGGGGTTGACTGGCCAATATGCGGCGGTTGATGAGGATCTGACGGCTCGTCAGAACTTAATGATTTTTTCACGCTTGAACGGCCTTACTCGGCAGGCGGCTAAGGTCAGAGCCACAGAACTCCTGACCGAATTCTCACTTGAAAATTCGGCAGATCAGCCTTTGAAGGCATTCTCCGGCGGGATGCGCCGGCGGTTAGACCTCGCCGTTAGCTTGATTACGCGACCGGCCCTCATCTTCTTGGATGAACCGACGACGGGGCTCGATCCCCGGACGCGTTCCCAGATGTGGGGGACGATTCGTCAGTTAGTGGCTCAGGGATCAACGATTATTTTAACAACTCAATATCTAGAAGAAGCCGATCAATTGGCGGACCAGTTGGCAATCATCGATCATGGACGGGTCGTCAAGATGGGAACACCGGCTGAATTGAAAGCACAACTTGGCGGTCTCCACGTGACGCTGACAATGACTGACGCAGCTCAAGTGACGGTGGCAAAAAGGTTTTTGTCACCACGCGTGACTGGCGGTGTTCAGCAGACGGGAACCAATCTGAGTATGCGATTACGCCAGGTGGCGCAGTTAGCGCCAATTCTGACAACGTTGAATGAAGCGAACGTGGGGATTAGTCATCTGGCTGTTCAGGAACCGTCACTTGACGATGTCTTTATGGATCTGACGGTGGGCAAGAACTAGAAAGGGAGCAAATTAAAATGACTGTACAAACGAATCAAGGGCAAGTCTTACAAAATACCGCGACAATGGCTTACCGAAATTTATTAAAAACTGGTCACAATCCGGACCAACTCATGGACGTTGTGATTCAACCTGTGCTGTTCATGTTGATGTTTGGCTATTTGTTTGGTGGGGCTATCGCCGGTGGGGTGAAGGCCTACCTGCCAACGATTGTTCCGGGAATCTTAATTCAAACGATGTTATCAGCAGCATCGGGGTCCGGCGCCCAAATAAGGGAAGACTTAGATGCTGGTGTCTTCGACCGATTCAAGTCGTTGCCAATTGCGCGCATTGCACCCTTAGCAGGACAGCTGTTTGCCGATAGCTTTCGATTATTGATCGCGGCCATAGCTTCGCTAACGACGGGTTACTTAATGGGCTGGCGACCAAATGTCGGTTTCGGTTGGGTCGTGGTGATTGGGTTATTAGCCATCTTCATGGGGTGGGTACTCTCGTGGGTATTTGCTCTACTGGGATTGTTGGCTAAGAGTGCAGCAGCTGTTCAAAGTGTCTCTTTAATGACGATGTTGGTTTTGTCATTTATGTCGAATGCCTTTGTGCCCATGCATGCCTTGACAAAACCACTCCAATTCATTGCACGCTTAAATCCGGTCACTTACGTCATTACGGCGATTCGGCAGATTCTCGCCACCGGTTCTTGGACGCATGAGGCGCTGTTTGTCTTGGGATTTGGGTTGGTGATCGTGGCTGTTTTCGCGCCCTTAACCGTCTGGATCTATGACCGCAATTAACTGGCGATCGAAATGGTCATGGCAACCAAATTTAGCAGGAGAATCAAAAAAACGAGGTCGAGACAAAACTCAAAAAACGACTTTGCAGGAATTCTGCTAAAGTCCCCTTAAGGTTGACAGATGAAAAAGTATAATTCATCTGTTAACTTTGAGGGGACTTTATTATGCCTAGAACTA
>NZ_RHOC01000016.1 GCF_003946145.1 Levilactobacillus huananensis | reverse complement strand
TCGATTGTTGTTACTTTTGTTATAAAAGCGAATTGACTTCGCAAATATTGTTTGGGTTTGATACCAAGTATCAAACCGCCCTACACATATTTGGTTTGTCGAAACAATGTTCAGTTTTCAAAGGTCTACCAGCTGTTTGCCGAAGCAATCAGCTTAATTATCATACCATTCTACCGGTACGATGTCAACGAAAGATTGACGTATCAATATTCCGTAACGTTTGTCTGTCACATAAGCAACAGCTTAATTAATATAACATTTCGCCATCGTCTCTGTCAATAACTAATTTCAATCTTTCAAATTGGTCTAGTTGATGACTTGCTGTGACAACGTCTATAACTATACCAACCCTAGACCCCTACCGTCAACTAAAAATTGAAAATTAATTCATCTTTTTTCAAAGACAAATCTTATAGTTGAAAGCTCTTGAATTGTTAACTGACGGCCGTGTGTTTCCTGCTTTTTCTTCGACGATCATTCGCTTTTATTTTAGCTTCAAAAAAGCCCAATCACCATTACTGGCAATTGGGCTCACTTATTCAGAGTTTAATCAGCAATCCGCACTAAGAAATAACGTTTTTTCCCGCGACGGATAATCACAAACTTACCGTCAAAAGCACGCTTAGGGTCAACATCGGCGGCCACATCCGTGACCTTCTCACCATTAACCCGAATCGCACCGTTCGTGATATCTTCACGGGCCTGACGCCGTGAAGATTCAATCTTTGTGTCATCAACTAACCATTCAACGATGTTCTTCATTTCGGAACTAACTGTAACGGATGGCATCTTCTTGAAACCTTGCTCGATTTCACTAGCAGACAGGTCAGCCACATTACCAGAGAACAGCGCCTTGGTAATATGTTCAGCTTCAACTACCGCTTCATCCCCATGAACAAAGGCCGTGACTTCTTCAGCCAACCGCTTCTGTGCTTCACGCTTCTCTGGATGCGTTGCAACGGCCGTCTCCAGCTCCTTGATTTGGTCTTCATCCAAGAAGGTGAAGTACTTCAAGAATTTGACAACATCACGGTCATCCGTGTTAATCCAGAATTGGTAGAACTCGTAAGGTGAGGTCTTTTCAGGGTCTAGCCAGATGTTGCCCCCCTCAGACTTCCCAAATTTAGTCCCATCAGCCTTCAGCAATAGTGGGATCGTCAGCCCGTAAGCTTTAGCCTCAGCACCTTGTTCCTTATGGATCAAGTCAATCCCAGCGGTAATATTCCCCCATTGGTCGGCACCCCCGATTTGGAGTTGGACATCTTCAGCCGTAAACAAATGAAGGAAATCGATCGATTGCAGGATCTGGTAAGTAAACTCCGTGTAAGAAATCCCAACTTCTAACCGTGAAGCCACAACTTCCTTATTTAACATGTTATTCACATTAAAAAGCTTCCCATAATCACGCAGGAAATCCAAGAGAGAGAGCTTAGATAACCAATCGTAATTATTCACGATCTTAAAGGTCCCATCCTGTCCAAAGAGATGTTCCATCTGTTTTGTCAGGCAATCTTGGTTATGACGAACTTGGTCCATCGTTTGTAGAACCCGTTCCGCCTTCTTACCTGAAGGGTCACCGATTGACCCCGTGGCCCCACCAATAACAATGTATGGCCGGTGGCCAGCCAGCTGGAATCGTTTCAAAATCATGAAGGGAATCAGGTGTCCAATGTGCATGGAATCCCCAGTAGGGTCAATTCCGGCATAGAGACCCACTGCCTTTTCGTTTACCAGTTCACCCAGCCCGGCTTCATCCGTTTGCTGGTTAATGGCACCACGCCATTTTAATTCATCAATAATTGACATCTGCAAGTCCTCCTAAGGTTTATTTCCAATAAAAAAAGTCCCCAATGACTAATAGTCATCAGGGACGAATTGAAATCCGCGTTACCACCCAAGTTGTTGTCACTTTGACAACCGCTCGTCATTGTTAACGGAATGACCCGCCGAACACTCGGCCGCTCCACAGGGTAATTCGTGATGATGGTCGTCCTAACTCTCAGCGCCGTTAGGTCTCTTAACCGGTGCCACCCTCACTACTGTACTGCTTCATTGCTTATGATGTGATCATACCGGCCCATCCCCGAAAAGTCAATACATGGCCGGGTTAAAATAACCCACTGAGACTTTCCCAAACGATCTGAAGATTCAGGATAGTTAGAACGGCGGTACAGACCCAAGCCAGGATGGTCACCCACTTCTTGTTGACATATTCCTCACCCATAATCTTCTTAGAAGATGTGAAGACTGTCAGCGGAATCATGGAGAACGGTAGGGCAATCGATAGAAAAACCTGTGAGTTGACCAGCAAGTGATCCAGTGCCGCCTCGTTCCCTCCATAGATAATGGTGCAGACCACAACGGGAACCACTGAGACCAGTCGGGTCACCAATCGCCGAACCCACAGTGGAACCTTCATATTGATAAAACCTTCCATAATAACTTGTCCAGTCAAAGTCCCGGTAATCGTCGAGTTTTGTCCGGAGGCTAATAAAGCGACTGCAAACAACGTCGATAAGAGTGGTGAGGCTACCGCTCCGGCCAGTCGGTTATCCTGTAAGGCTGCATAGAGGTTTCCAAACGTGCCCAACTGATCGGTTGCTTTACCGAAGAACATTGCTGCCCCCAACAGTAACAAGAGGCAGTTGATAATGAATGCGCCGAATAACTGAATGTTAGAGTCCCAGGTTGTAAATTTCACTGCCCGCCGCATTTCATCCGGATCCGTGCGATCAAACTTTCGGCTCTGTGAAATGGAGGAATGCAGATAAAGGTTATGTGGCATCACGGTTGCCCCCACGATCCCCAGGGCCATCGTCAATTGCCCCGAGTGCATGATTTCCGTCCGCGGAACCAGATTAGCCACTGCTTCTCCCATATTAGGTTGCGCAATAATGACTTCATAGGCAAAGACCACCAGAATCACAGCAATCAGACAAACTACGATAGCTTCAATCTTTCGGAAACCTAGCTTGGTTAATACTAATAGAAGTAACACGTCAAAAACCGTCAGGGAAACCCCCAAGATCAGGGGAACGCCAAAGAGTAATTGCAGGGCAATAGCCCCTCCAATCACCTCGGCAATATCCGTGGCCATAATGGCTAGCTCGGTCACCACCCATAGGATGGCCCCAATACGTTTGGTGGTATGTGCCCGCGTCGCTTGAGCCAGGTCCATCTGGGTCACAATTCCCAGTTTAGCCGCCATGTATTGCAGTAACATCGCGATTAAACTCGAAATCAAGATCACGGACATTAACAGGTACCCGTACTGAGCACCCCCACCGATTGACGTTACCCAGTTACCCGGATCCATGTACCCCACGGCAACCAGTGCTCCCGGCCCAGAGAAGGCCATCAGGTTCTTCCAAAATCCTTTACTTTTCGGAATGGCAACCGTCCCATTGATCTCTTGCAAGGACGGCCCGTTTGCATAACCGGTCTTTTCCGTTGAAACGATGTCGCTCATGTTTTTCACGCTCTCTTTCTCTTTAGCTATCTCATCATTATACTGGCACAAAAGGGTTTGTAAAGATTTATTTCGATTGACCAAACTTTTATTTTATATAACCCCATAAATAACTAAACCTAAAAATACCCCCGATCCTTGCAATTCAGATAAGGCGCGCGGATAATAGTCAACATCATATTTTTTCAGAAAGGGGCTGCTGACGCATGAATCACACAAAATTCTTTCTAGAAATGCTCGCTCCCATCTTCATCGCTGTTCTGGGGATTGCTGGTCTCAATGCCGTGATCACTGGTCGGGTGACCGCCACGGCGGTTGGGCTCACTATCTTAGGCGTCACTGGCCTGACTGTAACCGTAACGAGTGGCCTCATTGCCGATCTCTGGGATCACTACCAGACGGCCTCACACCCCTTGAATGACCAACAAAAAACCGGAAGACCTTAACTGGTCTGCCGGTTTTCTTCTACTGCTGTACTTTTTAAATGTTGGAGGGTTACCGCAAGTTGATCAGGCAACTCCCGTTGAATCACGGCCAGCTGTTTCTCACCTGCGGGCGTCAACGTCAAGTAACGCCGACGCCGATCACACGAGATCACCCGCTGACTCAGATAACCGCGCTTACAGAGATCCACCACCAAGTTAGAGGTTCGCGTCGCCGAAAAGCCCAATCTTTCCGCGGCCTGTGCCACAGTCAACTGGTCTACAGCAACGTAATTTAACAACTCACACTGGGGTAAGTTCAAGTCAAGGCTGGCCAGGGGCTGATTGTAACACTTAGTTACCAGTCCATAAATTTGTGTTAACTGGCGTAACTGCGCTTCCTCCACCATCATTTTCCACTCCAATTTTTATCTATGTATCCGCTTTCATTGTAACACGAATAGGGTTTGTGCTCTATGGCCTTTCCACCGCAGCTTGAAATCAGCGCCCCTAAAAAAAAGACTCAAGCAAGCGCCTGAGTCCCCTGTCATCACTTTTTAGTCTGGTTGGTGACTTCGATTATTGAAATCTAAAGCAAATAACGACAGATCGTGATGGCGTAACACGCCAATCAACCGATCCAAGTTCTCCCCATAGGCAATCTCTTTAACCCAATGGAAAGACTCCAACTGATGTTGTTCAGCAAATCCGGCCGCCAACGGGTCCACACCATAAATGACCAGGTAATTCCCCCGTTGTTGGGGATCAATCCTCGTCTGATCAGTTAGCAAGCTCAAATGTACAATTCCACTGAGCAATCGGTTAAAGATGTCCGTGGTGACCCCAATCATGTCGTAAGTCACCAGAATTTCGACCTTCGCAGCCGTCAGTGTCAAGCCATTGGTGTACTTACTCAGGTAGCGTTGAACCAATCGTAAGTCAGCAGGAATGACTTGCTGGGGATACAATCTCTGCATAGACTTTGCAATCGCCAATGCCGCCGCCTTCGATTCATCAGTTGGCTGATACAGCGCGGTAATTTCTGGTCGTAGCAAAGGATCCACCCGAAACAGCAACATGAACTGACACAAAGCAAACAACCAATTTGCAAACCAATTACGTCCAGTGGCATAGTCGCTGAGTGCTGGCACACCTGGCGCCAACTCATAGCTACCAACATGTTGTTTCAAAGCCAAGTACAAGCGCACCATAGCATGTGGCTGCAAGGCTCGTACAAAATATGGTGAGCTCGTCAGCAGATAATCCAGCGGTGCCAACTGTCGTAGCGCTACCTGAGGCGTAACCCCTAGTGATACCTGCAGCACGCCTGCCAACTGCCGCAGATCTACCAGATGACCAATGGCAAATCGTAGCGACTTGTACCGGTGGCCTTGCGACCACCGCAAGACAGCTACCGTAATTAAAAGTTCCCGGCGTTGTGCCAGGCTGGCGGATTCTTGATACAACTCATCATTCGTGTAAGTCTCAATTAACGCCCGACGCACTGGCTGCAAGGCTACCGGAATCGCCGGAAGTTCTCCGACTGCTGTAATCGTGGTACTGAATAGCATGAAATAAAGCAGCTCAATCAACGCTTCATTTCCGGTCACACGCAGCGGATTCGCCGCAAACTGTAGGTCATACTGGGCCAGTTGTTGTTTCATTGGTCGAATCCGCCGGTTAAAGGTTGAGGAACTGATCTGGTGTTCCTCGCAAAAGGCGGCAATTGTCGGATATTTTTGGGTTAGGGTCGCCATCATCATTTGATACGGTAAACTTGTCGTGTACAGCCAATGGCGATAACCATCCATTGTGACTGCCGTCTGAAGGTCATCCTTAGTCAACGTCGTTTGGGCATCTAGAACTTTCAAGTCTGCTCGCAAGCTCAGCAACACGTGATAAGCCCGTGAGTAGCTCACGGACGTCGATTCCGCAAAGTCGGTCAAATTAAAGTGCCGTCCATGGTCATTCATAAAGGTTAACAGCTGAATCTTCAGAATTTCCCGTGCTGTTAACATCGCAAAGTCAATCTTCACTTTACTTCACTTCACTTTTCAATCGGCTTGATAATATAGACAAGGCCCCCTTGCCCGATGGGCCAAAGGGGGTCTGCCATGTTTATTTAACAACCGGACTAATCGATACTGGTAATGGTGATGTTACGTTCATCAAAGTCTGTCAGCGTTTCCTTTAAGATAATTCGCGGGTCATCGTAACGCACACCTGGTAAAGCGCTACTCAGATAATTTCCAGTCATGCGACCTTCAATGACCTCTGGCTGAATTAACACATCCTGGCCAACGTCCGTGGATAGCGTGACACTTTCACCCGCAACCAACCGGTCCACTAATGGTAAAATTGGCATTTTTTGCATCATTCCGATCACCCTCCAATTCTTATCTTTCCACTCTTCATTCTACCACGGTGACCCGTAAAAATTCCCGTCGATCGCTCGAGTAAAAACAATTAAAAATAAATATAATCATTAAAGCTTACGTTTTTACCACAATTCAATTCCATCATTTCACCCCCCGCCCTAGCATGCTATGCTCTAGATCAAGTTTGTTAATAGCGTTTATGTTCAATATTGGGGGAGAAATTTAAAGTTATGTGGTTTAACAATCTAAGTACGGCCTTTGTGGTCGGTTATCCCATCTTTGTTTCGATCATTTGGATTACCGGCTGTCTGTTTTCAAGTCTCTATCGGCAGCACCAATCACGCACCCTGGTCAAGCCCGCTGAGGCTCCATTTGTCTCGATTCTAGTACCGGCCCACAATGAAGTTGCCACACTAGAAGAGGCGATCCAGTCCTTAGCTGCGTTGGACTACAGCCATTATGAAGTGGTTTTGATTGATGATTGCAGTAGCGATGCCACACGAGATCTCATGATCTCACTCAAAAACCAGTGGCGTGAACAACTCGATATGACCATCGTGGCACTGCCGGTGAACCAGGGGAAGGCCAACGCCTTAAATCAAGGCCTACAAGTAGCTCGGGGAGACTACCTCGTCGCTATTGATGCCGACTCGTTGCTATCACCGGACGCCGTCACCCAATTAATCACCACGTTGATCGCCCAACCGGACTATGGTGCTGTGACGGGGAAACCGGTCGTCCGTAATCGTTCCAATCTGTTAGGTCGCCTCCAACTTTTGGAGTACATTGGGGTGATCGATCTCATCAAGAAAGCGCAAGCCTATCTAACCGGCAGCATTACCACTGTTTCCGGAGTCATCGTCGCTTTCCGTCGTGAGGCACTGGTTGCGGTTGGCGGCTGGAACCCTGACGTCATGACCGAAGACATCGACGTCACCTGGCGTCTCTACCGGCACCACTGGCGCGTCGCCTATGAGCCGCGGGCCATCTGCTGGATCTTGGTTCCCGAGCGTTTACGCGGCCTGATTAAGCAACGTCAACGCTGGTCACGGGGCGGCCTTGAAGTCCTGGTTACCAATTGGCGCGGTTTCTACCGCAACCCTTGGGGCCAACGTTTCCTTCTATTGGAGACGGTCGTCAGTAATTTATGGGCCGTACTGACGGCGTTGAGCGTCGTCAGCTACGCCATTCAGCTGCTCTTCCTTCACGGCCTGGATTTGGATGGCAATCTTCTCGTAATCCTTTTGCTTCTGAGTGGAATCCAATTTACTGTGGGTTTCCTGTCCTCACAAGTGACTGCCAAACTTGCAGTCCCCGAGTTATTACTCGTTCCGGTCTACGTCCTCTACTACTGGATGGTCAACCTGGTCAGCTGTCTTTCAGCCATTGGCTCTTACTTCATTAGTCCACAACGGACTGGCACTTGGCGCAGTCCAGATCGGGGAATTTAACATGCAAAAACAACCAATAGATCCTATCATTCGCCATCAAACCAGTCGTTTCAGTCGTTACGTTCGCGGAGCCGTGCTGACAGCCCTTTGGGGGTTTGTTGCAACGATTATCTTGGCCAATATTAGTTTTAAAGCCGGCTGGTACAGCGATACGTTGGTCAGTCTTTACCTCCTGTTCAATTTGAAAACTCACGCCGACGATCACTTGTTGGCATTGATTGGCCTTCTGCTTATCCTGGTTCCCATTTATGCCGGTTGGCGATGGGCCTGTCTAAAAAAGGAGGAACACTAATGTCGCGTTTATTCCGTAAGAGCCTCTTAGTGAGCCTGCTGGTTACCCTCCTCTTCACTCTGGGCTGGACCGCCCACCGACAGGCCGATCATCAGCAACACATGCAAGCTGGCTACGCGTTACCCGCCCAATACCAAAAGGTCAAAGATGGCATCATGGTCTTCTGTTACCACCGGGTACTCCAGGATAGCCTACCCACACGACTGGTTCAGGGCCTTTCAAACAATTCCCAACTCCACGAATTCAACGTGCCGTTGGACCAATTCAAATCACAAATGCGATTTTTAAAGGACCACCACGTACAAGTTATCTCCGCTAACACCATGACCCAAATGGTTCAGGCGGGGAAACCAATCCACGGCAAATACGCTGTGTTGAGCTTCGATGACATCGACCGCACTGTCGTCGACAATGCCATCCCCGTGATGAAGCACTACAACTTTCCCTTCACAGCCTTCATTATCACTGGGAATACCGGCGAATACCGCGAAGGCACGCAATTAGCAACTTGGCGTCAGATTCAGACGGCTCAAAAGTCTGCTGGATCCCTCATGACTCTGGGACTACACACGCATAACCTGCACCATTTGAACGCCCGTTTTCAACCCGTGTTCATGCAACCACATTTTGTGGGCCGGTTTCAAAAGGATTTCAAGCAATCCAAACAGGAATTGACACAACATACCGGCATTGCCGCAACGTCATTTGCCTTTCCTTATGGTTCAGGTACCACCCAAATTAATCAATTCCTAGCACGTCAACGACTTAATTGGGTGGCTACCCTGAACTCCGGGATCGTCACTGACCAAACCGATCTCAACGCAACACCACGAATCGTGGTTAATCAAGAGAGTTGGCCATCCATGAAAACGTGGTTGCGCTAAAGCCAACTACTCAAAATCAGCCCCCCGCCCTTCCTTGAACACTCGGCGCGTGGGGCCTTTCTTTAGTCGAAAAAATCGACTATGATGGTTTTAAGCACTCAAACGTCAACTCAAATTGGAGGGAAAAACATGCACAAACTTTACCTCAATCAGAAGGTCTTGGCTCTGCGAGACAGATTCGCTATCCTCGACGAACGTGACAACCCCGTTTATCACGCAGTCGGCAGTGTCTTCCGTATTCCGAAACACTTCGATATTCTCGATCTCAACGACCGTATCGTGGCCAGTGTCACTAAGAAACCCTTCGCCCTGTTACCCCAGTTCACGCTGGAGATTGATGGTCGATCAGTGGCGACCATTCAAAAACGCTTCACCTTTTTGAAACCTCGCTATGATCTAAAAGCAGCTGGTCTCACGGTTTCTGGTGACTTCTGGGATATGAATTTTGACGTTTTGCGCCAAGGAACAGCCGTCGGCCAGATTCGCAAACGGTGGTTCAGCGTCGGTGACAAATATGAAATCACCATTTTTGATGACCAAGAAGAGCTCCTACTGGTTGGCCTGGTCATTGCCATCGACTACGTGAAAAAGCAAGCAGACGCTGCGGCTAGTAGCGCAGCAGCCAGAAATTAGGATCTAATCACGATATTAGCGGCTCATAGCGGCATCACAGAATACTTTTCGCCAAATAAAACTGGTAAGCATAATTGGGAGATTCCCTAACCATGCTTACCAGTTTTTAATTTATTTTTGACCCACTCCGCACATTCTACTCATTCGGATGGTCACGAATTCGACTAAAACAACGACTTCATTGTCGTCGCCTAGCCGATGAGCTAATCTTCCGCAATAGCCTGAGCAGGGATTTTAGCCGTTGTCACCGACATGCCGATCCAGTAAATCAAGGCCGTCAAAGCCATGGCAATAAATGTAGCCCCCACTGTATCTGCGATCACACTAACCTGTTTGAGGCCCCAGTATGAGGCGACTCCCAGAGCCCAGCTCGCCACAGCTACCCAGTTCACACCATGAACGTACCAGTAAGCACCGCGAATAGTCGTAAATTCCTTAAGTTGATAACGACGACGTTTCAAGACGAAGTAGTCAAGCAAGAAGATGGCAATCTCGGGTCCCAAAAACATGCCGATTCCATCGAGAAAAGTTTCGAAAACGTCCAGGAAACTAGCGAGATAAACCGGAATAAAACTCACCGCTGTCGCCAGAATTGTGACCACCCACAGACTCACATTTAGAGAAAGTCGATGCGTGATATTAGTTAAAGCCGACCCAGCAGACATTAGGTTCACGGCATTGGCTGTCGTACTGGTTAAGACAATCACCAGCAGTGCAATCACCCCAAGTCCTAATTTAGCGGCTACCGTACTGGGGTCAGAGTTATTCGGATCAAAATGGTTCAATGACACGGCCGTCCCAATCGTGGCAAAGAGCCCAATCAAGGCAAACCAGAAGAGACCGATGTTGGCTCCCAGAAATGACGCAGTCGTCGCTGCCGAGCGCTTGTTCGTAAACCGACTAAAATCAGAGGCTGCTGTGACCCAGGCCAGATTAAATGCCGCCAGAGTATCCGCCGCCACACCAGAGGACATCTTCAAGGCATGAGGTGGTTGCCAACTCACAATATCATGGAAGGACACGGTCTGAAAGACAACGACCGACTCCCAGAGAACGAAGACAACGACTAGAACAATGCCAATCCGTTCGATCAATCGAACCGACCGCTCCCCCATCGAGATACTCAAAAGATGGAGTACACTCATGATGACGATCCCCACAATGAGGCCAAAAGTGCCACCTGGTTTGCCGTAAAGCGGCCAACCGAAGAGCTCACCAAATATGTAACTGATTGACGTCGCCGCAATGAAGGTATTCACTGCTGCCCAGCCAATGAACTGAACGACGTTAATCAACGATGGAACAATGCTCCCCCGCAAGCCAAACGACGCGCGAGTCAGGGCCATCGCGGGCAATCCTGTGCGATAACCCATGTAGCTGGCTGCAGCCAGCAATACGTATGCCAGAACCCCGACGACCATCAGAGTCGTCGAAGCCGTCAGGAACCCACACGCCGCAATGACCCCACCGATATACCAGGTCCCATTGTTGGCATTGGCCCCAATCCAGGTCGCAAATAAATCCCAGTTCCCCATGCGACGATTCTCACGCGGTACCGCGTCGACGCGTCCATAGGTCTTGGCTGGTGCTTTAACCAGTGATTTGACTTCCTGTGCCATGTGTTAATCCCTCCTTGATTGTCATGAATTACAGCACTTTTCCGGTAAACGTGTTGCTAGGTAACTGCTGAAAATCATAAGTTGTGAGAGCATTCACATCTTGGGTATACCAGTGCAGGCTTTCCGAAATCATCAAATTAACCTGTTCGGTCTTCTCTTGTAGGACGATAATTGGCTTGTGACTCATCGTGGCCACCCCCAGCTCATAGGCCGTACCGGAATCGACGTTTTCAGCCTCAAAGTCAATAACTGTCACAACGATTTGTGCCGCCGCAATTTGATCCATATCACGGTGATAAATCTCAGTTGCCCAGGGCTTCGTGAATTGTTCATGTTCAGCGTCCTGGTGCAATCGTGGCGAGTAGAAATCAACAACTGTGGGATTGGCTTCTAAGGCCTGTTCTACCCGTTGAACGCGATCGATTTGTTCGGGACTGAAGAACGGACTTGCAACATAAATTTGAGCCATTATAAATTCCTCCAAGTAGGTATATTCAATCCCCGGACCTACAAAAAAAGCGGCCGAATCCCGCGAGGATTCCAGCCGCTAGCACCCACTGGTCTCCCAGTAGTTTCTACCGCACCTTTGTTAGCCTCACGGGACTAACTTCAAAGGACTGTTTGCTTATTGGACAATATTATACGGACCTCTGACCAAGTCGTCAAACCCTAAACCACCATCATCTCGCTTAGGTTAATCGTTTCACCTGCCGCGATGACTGGTCTAGATCGCCCATCAAAAATATTTTTCTTTCGCGATGGGTTGTCGCCTCACGCCGTCCTTGTTACACTGTTTCTAACAAGGAGAGGAAGTTAATCATGCCACAAACACAACACCCGCTACCCAACCGAATCAAGCTGATTTGGGGAATCAGCGCCAGCGGTAGCCTACTCGTTCTACTCGTCGTAACCGGCCTATTCTGGCTGGCTCAGACCTACTGGGATTGGGCGGCCTGGCTGACCGTCACGATGCTCGTTATCGCTGTTGGTGAACCAATCATTGAAACAGCCCTTATTCCCTATCGTTACCGTTTCACCCGCTACATGATTGCCGACACCGCCGTTGAGATGCAGGCCGGCTTCATCTTCAAGAAGCGCGTCGCCATCCCTATTGCTCGCGTCCAAAACGTGACACTCAATGCGGGGCCCTTACTCCAGTGGCAGAAGTTGTCTAAGATCACCGTGTCCACAGCTTCCACGACCCACACCATTGACGGATTAGAGCTAACAACCGCCGAACAGTTGCGCGATCAGATCATGCAACTCGCCCGGGAGGCCCGTCATGACCAAAACTAAACGAACCCACCCCTTAGGCCTCCTCGACCATCTCGCCAAGTCGGTCAAAAATTGGTGGCCACTCTTTCTTATTATTATCGCGCAGTCCCAATCTTGGTGGGGCAAGCTCCTCATCCCCGCGGCGATCCTCATCTTTATTATTTGGCCCCTGATCAGTTGGTGGTCCATCAGTTATCGGGTCACCCCAACGGCCCTGGAATTTCACTCTGGCATTCTGGTTCGCCATCATGAGCATATTCCGTATGTCCGCATCCAAACGGTACAGCGGAAGCAGTGGTTCTACTTGGCCCCCTTTCATTTGGAGGAGGTTTCGGTTGAGACGGCCAGCCACGAACAAGGCAAACCCGAGGTCCGACTGGCCGCAGTAAAGCCAGAGGTTGCTGCCCTCATCGAGCGCTATCGCCAAGCAGTCAACGCTGCCCCAACCGACAGTACCACAGCGGCATCTACAGAATCAGTCGCTATCCCCACCATACAGGCCACTTATACCCTGTCGACTCGGACAAAATGGCAATTCGTCCTCACGTCAACGGGATTCATCCCCATTCTCTTAGTAGCTTTGGGAGTCTATGGCAAGCTCCCACACAACCTTATCGAACGTTTGGGATCGGACTTGGCCCATTTAAGTGGTCTGTTTCTCATCATTGGTGGTCTGGCGATTGCGCTGATCGCATGGCTTTTCACGGTAGTCATGCTTCTCATTCGCTACTTTCATTTTCGAGCTATTCGGACCGGTGACAAAATTCAGGTTGCCAAGGGGCTCTTCCAACGCAACACAATCACCGTTCCCTTACAACGTATTCAAGCGGTTCGTTTCAAACAGAACATCTTTCGCCAATGGCTTGCGATTCAAACGACCCAACTCCTCCTAGCTTCCCGCGCGGCAGCCGAGGACAATAACGACGATCTGGTTCTCCTGCCTGCCGTCACCCTGCAACAAAGCTATGCTGATTTGCGACCTTTCGTCGACTGGGCACCGACCACTTCCCCGGACGTATCGGCCCTAAACGTGACCAATGGTCGTCGTTGGCTACTGGTCCGCAATGCGTTACTTATCGCCTTAGTCCCAGTCGCCATCGCGACTTGGCTCTGGCCGACTTGGAATGCCCTCTTTGACCTGGTCTTAATCATCGCCTTTGGTCAGGGGCTGTTTGCAGCCAATAATACCGGAGGCGGCATAGTCAACCGTCATCTTTTGGTCTTACGCACTGGCCACTGGTGGACCCGCGAAACCTACTTGGTCCCGCTGGCTAAAATCCAGTCCGTTCGCCTACGTCAGTCGATCTGGATGAAACGAACACACCTCATGCACCTCACTGTCAACGTCCGTCACGGCAATCGTAATCAAGCGATTGCCTTGCGTTATCTGACTGCAGAGCAGGCCGAATCTATCTATAATTGGTACCTCACAAACGCCATTTAAATCATGCTTTCGCTATGCCCCGCCAAGAGAGGTTATCCCCCCTTACGCGAAACACAATTGTCAATTAGCATCCAGGCGCCCGGATCACGCCTGCCTCCCATCTGGCACAACCGTTATCTGAACAAGCCTATTGGTACCTATGCTTGGTACCGTTGGACCAAAAGAAAAGCACCGCTGGCAAAGTTACCAGCGGTGCTTTTCTTTTGTCGTTCAACCGTTCCCCAACGGGCAAACGCTCCCCCTTGAATGACTGACTTCCCCAAGCCATAACCATTCGATGTTTCTATTTTTAATTCCTACTCTTTAGCCTGTTTGCTTTCTCGCCATTGATGCCACTTCTCACCCAACCGGGGCCGCCAAAGCCAACCATAACCAAAGAGAGCCGCTAAAATAAAGGCCACTGCCATGGTCATCCCATCGGCATCGTAACTATACAGCCACGTCACGTACACCACAAAGACAATGTATACCGGAACCCGTAAGCGTGGGAACAAAAGATATTCCCCATTATGTTCGAGTGATAAATGCTGATACAGTGCGGCTCCCCAGATAAAAAGGACCACGGCGGACACGAGCCAAGTGCCCGCGCCGACCCACGGCAGGGCCGCTTTTGAGACCTTTAACCAGGACCCACTTAAGATATTACCACCAATTCCACTTAAGCCAACTAAAGAAAAAGTAAAGCCTGAGATCGTCACAATGAGTGACCCCGTCTGGCCAACAATGAGCGCGGCAAACCAGCTCAGAGAGAACATCCCAATTGAGATGGCCAGGCCCATCGCCCAAGACGTGATTAGTCCCGGCCAAGCCAGCGTGAATGTCGTGCCAGCTGGCTTGCTGAGCCAGTAAAGAAGATATTGAATGGCAATAATCACAACTGACATTCCCAATAAAGTCCCGAGGGCAATTCGAAGCTTGGCCCAGTACACCTTTAACCGACTGAACCCACTGCTGAAGAGAAATTCATTGAAGTGATCGCGTAGGTCGAGGTGCATGATTTCCAGGCCACCCAACCAAAAGGCGAAGATCAGCCACCAGGAATAGGCAGTAAAGTAGCTTCCCCTGTACACTTGCCATTTATGAATCGACCCCGAAACAATCTGAATATCAGATCCTGAGATCTGTTTCAACGTATGAAGTAAAATCAAGGTCATCATGACGGTCCCTAATAAGGTAATCCCCCCAATGACAGCCATTAATTTACGGTGCCGTCGCCAAATTAAACGATCTAACTTATTGCTAAACATGTCTGCCCCTCCTACTTCATCAGTTGATAACCGGTCTCGTGCGCTAAGTTAGCCCGAAACAGGTCTTCCAATGTTAATGGTAATTCCTCAAACAACACGGGGTTCAGGTCCTTGAGGGCCCGATCAATTTCCGGTGTGTAATCGGTAATGACCACCACCAATACCCGCCCAGAAACTCGAATTAACTGGCTGTGTTCCTTTAAGACCGTTGGAATAACCCGGTCATTGAGTACAAGCTGAATCTTCTTAGCTTTGGCCCGGATGTCTTCCAGATTATAATCACGAACTAACTTACTGTCCTTCAACAACAATACCCGGTCACTCAACCCGTCGAGTTCATTCAAGTCGTGTGATGAAATCAAGAACCCCTTCTGCTGATCGGCCACCTCGTCAATCACCATCGAAGCGATATTTTCACGAACGATCACATCTAGCCCGTCAAAGGGTTCATCAAGGATGATATAGGTCGCATTAGACGTCAAAGCCAACACTAAATTAACCAATGCGCGCATTCCCTTCGAAAGACGACGATATTGACTATTTCGATCGAGCTTAAACTCAGCTAACAATGCTGTGAACCGTTGTTCGTCGAATCGGGGATAAACTGCCTTGAAAAAATCTGGCAATTCCCATAACCGATAATTACTTAAGAAGTTATATTGTGTGTCGATAAAGAACAATTGCTGCTGACGACTAGGGACCTGCTGGATATCCTGACCATCCACCGTCACATGCCCGGCTTCTGGGACGTAGTGATGCATCATGCTTCGAAATAGAGTGGTCTTTCCAACCCCATTTCGACCGACCAACCCGAGGATCTCTCCGGGTGCCCATTCAAACGTAATCTCCTGGATGATCTGTCGACCACCGATCTCTTTACTCAATCCTGCTACACTTAAAGTCACTGTTCTTCCCCCTCATAGGCCACTTTAATCCAACTCACAACGTCTTCTAAGGGCACGCCGAGATATTGAATTTCCGTCAGTAGCGTTAATAATTGCTTCTTGGTTGCAACGACTTGCGCGGAATCTCCGGCCGGTGCCATGGCCTCTCGCACGTAAGTCCCCTTGCCATGAACTGTTGAGATGACGTGCTGGGATTCCAACTGTTTATAAGCCTTGCTCACCGTATTAGGATTCAACTGTTCCTGGCGCGCCATCTCACGCACCGACGGTAACCGGTCTCCCGGTCGCAAGATTCCCTGAACGATTTGCTGTTTTACCCGCAATACCAGCTGCTCGTAATAGGGCAGACCGGATTGATCGTTAACTTGCATGCTCTTCACCCCTTGGTTTGGCCATCTGTTCTGTGTGTACTATTATACCTAGTACAGTTAAAAAGACAACCCCTAAGACGAAAAAAACAATCACCCACGTTGTCCAGCAGAAAGAGGGCCCGCTAAACCGCTGCCCTCCCGTTTTGATCATCTTAAGTTAAGCTTTCGGCCCTTGATTCCCGGTAAAGGTGCCCGCTGACGACGTCTCTTCATCACGAATCACCAGCTGGTTATAGAACTTGGCCCGGGTCTGGTCATAGTATGGCTGAACGAACAATGCCGCAAAGCCAAAGGTAATTCCCTGCAACATCAGCCACCCAATAAAGCTCAGGTCCAGGATGAAGAGGAAGGCCTTGTTACCGTTCATCAACCGACGAGATTCCGTAATCGCCTCTAATGGCGTGATCGGATCGTTCCGGTCAATGGCATCACGATAGATATAAAATGATTGCGAATACGCATAAGCTTTAATCATCCCTGGAACAAAGAATAACAGACTCCACAGGAAGGTAAAAATACCTACCAGAATGGCAATAAAGAGCCAGCCTAAGAAATACTGTCCCTTGTCAAATAAGGCAAAACTCCGTTGAATCGGGTTATCCATGGTGACTTTTCCCCGATCCAAATCAATCATAGTCAATTGGGAACCCACCCGCATGATTGACGAGGCAATCGTTAAAACACCGGCCAACGACAGACCACCGCCCAACACGAATCCAGAATTATTATTAATAGCCATAATCCAGTTCATACTGCGTTGATAGGTCAGACCCCCAATGAACCCCAAGGCCAGCCAAAGAATAGTTAGTAGAAAATAGAATTTGAAATGATCCAACACCTGAGCTTTAGCTCCGAGCTTAAAATCAATGCGGTCCTGTGAATCCATGTGAATCTCCTCCTCTGATGATTGCCTCATTGTAACATAATTGTAACAATAAGTTTAGGGGGCTCCTCTAATTTACTTCGATTCACCATTGCTAGATTAATACAGGAGAATTGGGTCCGCAACCCACAAAAAAACAGCCACTCATTTTCCGAGTTGCCGTTTCTAAATTTCATTTACTGACGACTCGATCCACTCTGGCTTGGCATGCCGCTTGGTTTGCTAGGACGCTTACCCATCCCCTTGGGGGCATTCTTCATCTGCTGCGTTTGGGCAGACTTGGCCTGTTGTTGACCCAGCAGGTAACCTGTCCCCCCACCGCCGATAAATAAGAGAACTCCTGCCAAGACAAAGACTAACCAACGCTTGGGGCCTTGATGGCTTGACTTCATAACACACTCATCCTTTCTGAATCTCGTGACTTCGTTCATGACAACCAGTCTAGCATTGAGAGCTTAATGGGAACTAAACGACACGATAGGTCTAAGACATCGCGGATCGTAAAAAAAAGGAACGACAGCTGTCATCCCTTTTGCTTTTTGAATTTTGATGGTCGAAACGTGCGTCAGAAGGTAGCCAGCATTAAGACCGGTTAACCATCTTTATTCGGCGTACAGCGCTGCGACCTGATCCTGAACCTGTTGGTGGCCCAAGAACTCATCATAAGTGGTATCAGCTCGGTCAACGATTCCCTTTGGTGAGACTTCGATGATACGGTTGGCAATCGTTTGAATGAACTCGTGGTCATGGGAGGTGAAGAGAATGCTACTCTTGAAGGACACCAACGCGTCATTTAAGGCCGTGATGGATTCCAAGTCCAAGTGATTAGTTGGGTCGTCTAACAGGAGAACATTCGCCTTGCTCAACATCATCTTGGATAACATTGCCCGAACCTTTTCCCCTCCGGACATCACGTCAACTTCACGATTGACATCGTCACCAGAGAACAGCATCTTCCCGAGGAATCCACGGAGGAAGGTGTTGTCACTTTCTTCCTTGGAAGCAAATTGTCGTAACCAATCGATCACAGACATCTCGTTGTCAGCGAAGTAGTCGTTGACATTCTTGGGTAGGTAAGTTGTGCTGGTCGTTTGACCCCAAGTAATGGTTCCACTATCGGGTTTCAACTCACCGGAAATGAGTTGCATCAGAATTGTGGTTGTTAAGTCATTTCGACTGATGAAGGCGACCTTCTCACCTGGACGTAAGGTAAAACTAACGTCATCAAGAATCGTGACGCCATCAATCGTCTTGCTTAAATGTTCCACGCGAACCAGGTCATTCCCCAGCTCCCGTTCTGGATTGAACGAGATAAAGGGGTACTTACGAGAAGATGGCTTGATGTCATCCAATGTAATTTTTTCAAGTTGTTTCTTCCGTGAGGTAGCCTGCTTAGACTTCGAAGCATTGGCACTGAACCGAGCCACGAATTCTTGCAATTGCTTAATTTGGTCAGCCTTCTTAGCGTTGGCGTTAGCCTTCAGCTTAGCAGCCAATTCGCTAGATTCCATCCAGAAGTCATAGTTTCCAACAAACAACGTGATCTTTCCAAAGTCCACGTCACACATATGCGTGCAGACCTGGTTCAGGAAGTGACGGTCATGAGAAACAACGATAACGGTGTTTTCGTAACCCGCCAAGAAGTTTTCCAACCAGCTGATGGATTGGACATCTAACCCATTGGTTGGTTCGTCCAAAAGTAAGACGTCGGGATGACCGAATAAGGCTTGCCCCAGTAAGACCTTCACTTTTTGGGGTTCCGTCAACTCACTCATCGGAACTTGGTGAAGGGACTCATCGATACCCAGCGATTGTAACATTTGGCTCGCTTCGGCTTCGGCTTCCCAACCACCCATTTCGCCAAATTCGGCTTCAAGTTCGGCGGCACGAATCCCATCTGCGTCGCTGAAATCAGCCTTCATATAGATGGCATTCTTCTCAGTCATGATGTCATAGAGCTTCTTGTACCCTTGCATCACGGTGTTCAAAACCGTTTCATTCTCGAACGCAAAGTGATCTTGGTTCAAACTGGACATCCGTTCATTCGGGCCCATGGACACCGTTCCAGTCGTTGGCTTGAGCTTGTTCTCAATGATTTTCAGGAACGTGGACTTACCGGCGCCGTTAGCGCCAATGACTCCATAACAATTCCCCGGGGTAAACTTAAGATTGACTTCGTCGTAGAGCTTCCGGTCGGAGAACTGCATACTGACATTATTGACGGTTAACATGAACGATACCTCCTGTGATTTTCGCGTAAAAAACCAACGCGTCAATTAACGGCAACGTTGGTTCTGCACTCGTATTCGTTGTGTTATGTTGGCCCAGTCTACCATAAATACCCCATACAAGCAATGGTTACGCTACGACCAGGCTCGTTGTGCAGCATAACGTTCACGATAAGTCATTGGCGTCATTTGGAAGTGCTGCTTGAACGTCACAAAGAAGTTCTTTTCCGTCCGAAAGCCCGTCTTGGTCGCAATCGTTTGAATCGAGTCCTGAGAGGTCATTAGAAGTTCCGTGGCCCGTTCCAAGCGAATTTGACCCAGATAAGCTTTAGGGGCCACGCCCATGTACTCTTTGAAAAACCGAGAGAAGTAAACGCTCGAATAGTTCAGTCGTTCCGCCAAGGCCGCAATCGAAAAGGCCGTGCCATACTGTTCCTGGATCTCGGTAACGGCCTGTCGGAGGGGCTTCGGCAATGGCAGCTGGTCATTGTTAACCTGTCCATTAACCTGCAAATGCTTTAACAATTGACCCACCAATTGATATTCCGCACCTAGACTCGCGAGATAGTCTGCCCGTTGATCGGGCTCCGTCACGGCATTGGTAGCTAGCGTGTCCACTGCACGTCCCAAATCACGGTATGGGTCTGTTCTCAGATCCAGGTCCAGCGGTCCCCAAATCGGCAGTTGTTCGTCTTCAACCACATTGCGTAACCATGCTGCGGGTAAGAGAAGGGTCACAATTTGATTATCTTCGTCTAGATAGGTCTCGTAACTGTGTACCACTTCCGAATTGATCACGTAAAGGTGGTGATCTTGCATCTCAAACGTCGAGTTCCCAATGTGAACCGTGCCCGGCTTGCCTCGATAGGCATAAGCCAACTCGACAGAATTGTGCCAGTGCGGTAGAACCATTTTGGGTCCACAAGTGCCGTGATCGATAACTCTCAGCGGCAGTGCCATCGTATAATTCAGTCGTTCGTGATACGGCTGTGGCATGGTGATTCCTCCCTTTCAAATTTAAACCGACGCCACCATTACTGACGTCCCCATTCAACTAGACCAATCTTCTCAATTACGCTTAGTATTAGCATAACACGTACAGGACCAACTAGGTTAAAATTAGTAACCTACTCCTTAAATTGCGGGATTCACCAAATCCATAATCCCCCATATAATGTACTTGTAACATCCGGATGGATACAAATCATTTGATGCCTGATGAGTTCTTCCAACGAGACTCATCTAGGCTCTTACAATGGTTTGTTTGCCGCTTCAGGTTGTTTCTACGCTGCTGGGGGGTAACGCGGAACACCATCGACCGTTTAGTTTGTTCGTGCCGTAACGCAACAGCTAACGCCATCCCGGTTCATGACCACACGTTGTCTCTTTGGGGAGAGACAACATGACTGACACCAACCAACTATTGCCAATTCACTAGCTTTCTTGGGGAGGAAGCTGACGATGCGGTTGTTCCAACAGAATAGGCCATGGCCAATCGGAGGCTTTGGGGGAGGCAGCTAGCTTTGCTAGCTGCTTTTTGTTTCGGGGACAGTTGCTAACAGACAAGTCCGGTGATCTGAGGTTAAAGACCTGGTTGCCTTCACTTAGACGACCTGTATTTGTCAGATAAAAAAGAGCCCGGAGGTTGGCCCTCCAGGCTCTGATAGTGTTGGTATGGTGGCGCACCAGTCAGTTCTGCTTAACACTGATAAAGCTCGCTGGCTAAACGCCTTTTTCACGCTTTTTCTATTCTACCGATTGCATCGCTTCAGGACGTTTCAACAGGAACGCCATCAAGTAAGAAACGATGAGGAAGCCCGCCACGACCAGATATGGGTAGTGGGGGTTCATGTCTAGTAACATCCCCGACATGATAGGGCCGACAATGTTCCCGATACTCGTGAGTGACATGTTCAAACCATTAATTAAGCCTTGGTTGGATTCGCTGGCTTTAGTTAACAGTGTCGTAATGGCTGGACGAAGTAAATCAAATGAGGAGAAGATGATCAACGTCGCAATCATGACGGCAATCTTTCCGTGAGCCTGGGTAATCCAAACGACACAGATGGCGGCCAGGAAGAAGCAGACCCGAATGACTCGCCGTTCACCCCACCGACTAACCAGTGTATCAAACATCGCAACTTGCAAGAATAATGAGATTAAGCCATTAAGGGTCAACACTAAAGCGATGTTGCTTAGGCTAAAGTGGAACACTTCATTGACGTAGATACTATAGATACTTTCAAACCCTTGCAGACCAAATGAAGAAACCAGAATCATGGTAAAGAGAATGATGATGGGAACCGTCCAGAAAGCTCGGCTCATTGGATGGGCCGAAGGTTCTGCAATTGGATCATCAATCTTGGCCATCGTCTTCTTGGTTTCAGCATCGCTCGGCAACAGGCTGATCAGGACAATTGCACTGATTAAGCCCAATGCACCGGCGGCCCAGAATGGGGTTTTGTAACTAATACCGGCCAAAATCCCCCCAATACCGGGACCCAGGATCAGTCCCCCGCTAAAGGCGGCGGACAACCAGCCAATAACTCTGGCTCGTTGATGCTTCGTCGTAATATCGGCAGCCAAAGCCATCGCGGTCGGAACCACCATGGCAGCGGATAACCCACCGATTAATCGCGAAATGTTAAAGACCATTAATCGGTTGGTCAAGGCAAACAGCACTTCGGACACCATAAACATCAGGAGTCCAGCGGTCAGTACTGGCTTCCGTCCGATGCGATCGGAGAGCCGCCCAATGATTGGCGAAGCCACGAATTGGGCAAAAGCAAAGAGGGAATTCATAATTCCCATATCGGTGGCGGTCAAATGCAATTCATTCTTGATAAATGGCATGACCGGAATGACTAAACTAATTCCCAGACAGACTAGGAATTCACTAAAAATTAAGATAAAAATGGCCCGTTTCGTTTTTTTCGTCACGGTGGCTCACCCCTTCTCTGATTTTTGACGACAATAGTATTACTATATCAATATTTGACGGTGTTTGTCTAATCATCTGCTCAGCAAGTGAGCAAAAAAAGAGAGTTTGCCGGCATCGCACGTTTCGGCAATATGAACTTTTAAGTGGCCGCTAAGCCGCTACTCCTATTATTTTCGTAACCACTCTCCCCAATTCCGGCAATCATCAGCCAAATAGCTGTCGCGAGGATAAACCAGATCCAGGTCATGTCTGAGGTGCCCTGCTTCTAGTGGCAACACGTGAAGAACTCCGCGAGCAACGGCTGTAGCTACCACCGAGCGGTATACGAAACTGATGCCACTCCCCTGCGCCACCAACTCCCGGATAGCCGTGGGATTATTAACGGTAACAATTTGTGAAAATTCGGTAAGTGACACATTGGCTGCTCCCGCTAGATGCAGGAGAATTTCGCGACTGCCGGACCCCGTCTCCCGTACGATCAAAGGATAATTGAGAAGATCACTCCAGCTAACCGCGGGTAGCGCCGCTAAGGGATGGTCAGCTGCTACCACGCCAACAAAGGGTTCCTGGCGAACGACCTGATAATCATATTGATTCTTATCAAAATTACCTTCAATCAACGCAAAGTCACTCGTTCCTGTGGTCAACGCGGCCAAGGCGGCCTGAGTATTCGTTACGCGGCAAGTAATCTCCTGATAGATGCCAGCTTGTTGAAGGTGTCCGATCAATTGTGGCGCCAGAAATTCACTGAGGGACAGCGTGGTACTGAAGGTTAGACGCTTTGGCGTCCGCGGGTGATTGAGGTGATCGATCACCTTATCCGTTTGAACCTGAACGCGCTGTACCAAGTCGGCCAACTCCCGTCCTGCCGGGGTGATCGTTAAATGCGGCCGCTGATAAGTGACAAGCGACACTCCCAATTCCGCCTCTAAGCTTTTGATCTGTTGCGAAACAGCAGGTTGGGTGATGTAGAGTTGCTGGGCCGTTTGTGTGTAAGACTGAGTGGTTGCCAGCACTAAAAAAGTTTGATAGCGATTGTCGATCATGCCTAACTTCCTCTCCTTGTATAACCTATACTTATAACGTTATTATTCATTCCAATTTTAACTTATGATGAGTTTCCGGTAAACTAAGACTTATCATTTTTGAGGAGGAGAACATCTTGGATATTCATACAACCCTTAGCACCCGCAGCTTCTGGTTCGCGGCCGGCGCAACACTCATCTGTGCTGTTTTAGGCAGTGAACTCGCCCAACTCCCTTACTTAAACCTGGTGGGTGCCCTCGTGCTCGCTCTCTTGCTTGGCATGCTATGCCAGCTGAGTCCCCGCACCATCGCCGTCAGTCGGGATGGCATTGGCTTTATCAGCAACAAATTTCTACGTTTAGGTATTATTCTCTTAGGGTTTAAATTAAACCTGATTCAATTGGCACAGGCCGGTATCAAGACCATTGCCTTGGCCGCTGTCGTCGTCACTGGAATGGTCTTTCTGACTTACAACCTCAGTCGTAAACTCGGCGTTGACCGCGAACTGGCAATTCTCACGGCTACCGGGACCAGTATCTGTGGAGCCGCCGCTGTCATGGGCGTCTCACCCCAGATCAAGGTCAGCCGAGACAAGGCCGAACGTCAACGAGAGAATGAGGTTCTGGCCGTGGCGATCGTGGCGATCCTGGGAACCGTGTTTACATTGATTGAAATTGGCTTAAAACCCTTACTTCATTTGACTGCTGTTCAATTTGGGGTCATGACTGGAGGATCACTCCACGAGATTGCCCATGCCGTAGCCGCCGGAAGTGCTGGTGGTCCGGTTAGTCTAGACACTGCCATCATTACTAAACTTTCCCGAGTCCTGTTACTCGCACCGGCAGCCCTCATCATCGGCTGGTGGTACCAAAAACAAACGACCACAACCGCTACCGCTGAACACACCAAACTGCCAATTCCTTGGTTCATGGCTGGTTTCCTATTGACCAGCATTCTCGGAACCTGGTTACCGCTAAGTGCCGCTACGCTAGCTGGTCTAGTCAAGTTAGCTTACGTCTTCCTGGGAATGGCCATGGCCGCTCTGGGAATGAGCGTAAACTTCCGCGTCATTTTCCAACGCGGTGGCAACGTCTTTCTCGCCGCTACCTTATCCTCAGTTGTTCTCCTGACTGGGGTCACGATTGCTAGTAAATTATTCTTTTAAATTCAAAAATGCGATCAGGATAAGCTCCCGATCGCATTTTTAATTTACGCTAATAAGTGAAGTAAGTGGATCACCGTTCCGCTATCCCATAAAATATACAGTCCAATTAGGATATAGACGGCTACGGTAATATAGCGCCCTTCTTTTTCTAGAATAGTCGCTACTCGAGGTAGGCACGCCAGTCGATAACCAATTTCCCAGAAAATCACGACCATGACGACAAACGTCAGGAGAATCAGCGGAATCGCACGCGGAGCCACCGTGGTAAATAATGGCACGTAGATCCCAACATTATCCGCCCCACAGGTCGCCATAGTGATTAGCGCAACACTGCCAATTAGGCGTTTCGGATCCGAAACTTTAGCCGCAATCGCATCGGTATCGTCATCATCCCCCGCAACCCACAGCTTGAGTCCCAGAAAGATTGGAATTAACCCTAACAAGCCTAATAACCACGGTGCTGGTACAAATCCCAAGAAGAACGCGATGGCGAGTGAGCTGCCAACCAACACAATAGTTCCTAAAAAGTCACCAATTAAGACTAACCAACGGTCTTCATGCTTTACGCGGCCAAAGATTACCATTAGAATAATTAAGTAGTCGAGTCCGGTTGAAATGTACGCTGTGACTCCCGTTAAAATTGTTTTTAGCATGACGCATCTCCCAACATATGTTATCCATAACATATGTTACCATGATCATATGAAAGGAGCAAGCTTTTTCATGTCGGCAACCGCTCAGAACGTCCATTTAATCCAAGAACCCGCACTTGATGCCTCTCAGGATATCTTCAAGCTCCTGAGCAACACCACACGGTTACAAATCCTTTACCTCTTAGAGCAAAAGGAACTCAACGTTAGCGATCTCAGCAATCTGTTAGCTGTCGAACAATCCATTGTCTCCCACCAGCTTGCACTCCTGAAGAAGGAACAACTCGTGACCTCTCGTCGGGTAGGCAAACAAAACTTCTATCAACTTGATGATCCGCATATTCTGGATATCATCAATGAAACCCTGGCGCACGTGGACCACGTGTTACGTGGAAAGAAGCATGGCCAATAAAGTAATGGCGCGTCGTTCTCAGTGACCTGTTGTTGCCCGTTTCGACACTATCAGTTCAGAAAATTTCAGGAATCAACGACAACTTGTCGTGGGTTCCTTTTTTGTATTCGTATGGTTGCCCGTCCATTATTCGCTGCTGAATGAGTGGGGTTAGCAAAAGCAAGGGCTCCTGACCGACCTTGTCGACCAGAAGCCCTTGCTTCTCTAATGCTCAGAGTCTAAACGACTTGCTTCGCACGCTTACATCTTCATTCCCATCTTCTCATAGGAACTCATCCCAGCCAAATGGAGATCCTTAACGTCGATCCCACGTTCTTCAGCGATTGCCTTCATTAACGTCTCCATATCCATCAACTTATAAGTCTTGGGATTATCGGGATCATAGGCTTCGATTTGGGCCATCATACCGCCATCTTCGTGTTCAATGATATGGCAGTGATACATGTAAACCCCAGTGTGGTCAAACCAGACCTTGATACGGACCGTTTCACCTGGATTGACACCAACCGTGTCCTTTAACCCATGTTCATTGGCGTATGGTTCGTGACCATTTCTGGATAAGACTCTGAACTGGGTCCCGTGCATGTGGAATGGATGAACCATCCCACCGTCCATATCATTTGTATTCGTAATATCCCACAACTCAACATTGCCCACCTTTTGGCGAGCATCAATGCGTTGCATCTCGAATTTCTTGCCATCCATCATAACTGCTTCATCCATCCCAGACATGACGACCTTCCGGACTGGCGTATCAGCCGTAACCTCTGGGTCTGGAATATCTACCAAGTGGTCTGGCAATGTGACATCATCTGCGGCAAAATCATGCACTCGAAAATGAACTAATGGCACGTCATCCGAATAAAGTGTTACCGTCTTCCCAGGTTGAATTTTCCCAAAGTCAACGATAATTTCAGCACGTTCAGCACAAGTTAACATCAAATGCGTGAACGTCACTGGACTTGGCATGACCCCCCCGTCGGAAGCGACCTGCGTAAATGGCAGATCGTCACTAAAGTGAAGCCGCCACTCACGTCGATTGGCCCCATCCAAGATTCGCAGACGAAGCCGCTGTGTCGTGACGTCAAAGTAAGGATTGATAGTCCCATTAATCATTGCCGTCGGTCCTTGAACCCCATCGGGATCGTAGTCAGCGTCATAATCCCACTGATTATCCTCGTGGAACCGCCGGTCTTGTAAGACTAGTGGAATGTCATCCACGCCGTAGTTGCGTGGAAATGGCAACTTGGCTTCAACCTCGTCGGTAACCAAAGCTAGTCCCGCGAGTCCATGCCAGACTTGTTCAGCCGTTGATGGACATGGATGAGCATGTAGCCACAGGGTCGCTGCAGGTTGATCGACTTTGAAATCAATGTGCCGGGTCTTTCCCGGATAAACAGGGGCATGACAGCCACCATCCGTGTAAGGTCCGGGAACGTTCAATCCATGCCAGTGGAAAGTCGTCAACTCAGGCAAACTATTCTTCAGATCAATGTGCATGGTCTTGCCCTTAGCAAACACCACCGTTTGACCTAATAAGCTACCGTTGTAGCCCCAGGTCTTGGTCTTCTTACCTGGTAATAGTTGGGTTTCTCCCGCCTGAGCTTCAACCGTGTAGTAAGTATCCGTTGCGGTCTCCTTATCTGGTTTCAATAAGGGCGGAATCCGCAAGGGTTGTTCAGGTATAGTGGGTTCTTCTAACGGAACATAACCACCATCATGCGTATTATAAGCCGGTTCATCAAAGAAATAATCGGTGTAGATTGATTTTGTCATCTTTCAGGCTCCTCTTCAATTTAATTGAGACCACTTACACACTTATCATACCGCAATCCCCATAGCTTAGAAAAGTAACGTTCTTGTCGACTCGCAATTAGCGGTCCACCCGGGCTCGTAGTGCATAGAGAATTGTAACGGTATCAACAACTTCTTGGAAGACTGCCCCAATAATCGCTGGAATCACCCCGAAGCTGGCAATCAACATCAATCCAGTACAGATAAAAATCCCTATCAATACGGCTTGTTTAGCAACACGCATCGTATCCTGAGCAATCTTTCTGGCCACACTGACCCGGGTCAAATCATCCTTAAGCACGACGGCATCGGCAGACTCACTGGCCGCTGTGGCCCCGTGAGCACCCATCGCAATGCCGACATCGGCCGTTGCCAACGATGGTGCATCATTAATCCCATCTCCGACCATGGCGACTGGTCTTTGATCACCGGAAAGATCCGCCAATACCTTAATCTTATCCGCGGGCAGACATTCTGCATGGATCTGATCAATCCCAACTTCTTTGGCAATCGTTGCCGCAATCGGACGCCGATCTCCGGAAATCATGAGGAGGTGTTCTACCCCTGCCTGGCGTAAAGCGTGCATCGTCTCCTTAGCCTCTGGTCGAACCCGGTCGGTAAAGCTGACGTAGCCTTGATAAATACCGGCAATGGCCACGTAAACCGCCGTTTGATCCGGTTGTTCAACCTGATCGTCGGTGACGAAGCCTAACTTACCGACTCGGACCTCTTGCCCATCAATCATCGCATGAACCCCTTGAGCTGTGGTTTCATTGACATCACTGGCGGTCAGCAATGGTGCCTTGTTCGCTGCTACCAAAGACTGCGCCAACACGTGACCTGAGTGTTGTTCTGCACTGGCTGCAAGCTGTAGAAGCCGGTCATCCGTCAGCGCCGTGACTGGTACCACACGGTCCACCACGAGACGCCCTTGAGTAATCGTCCCAGTCTTATCGAACGCGACGGTTTTAACTTTTGCTAATTTTTCTAAAGTTGTCCCAGTCTTCACGATAATCCCGTTTCGACTGGCCCGACTCATCCCCGAGATCAGGGCAATCGGTGCCGCCAAAATCAAAGGACAAGGTGAAGCTACAACCAAGACTTCTGCGAACCGCACGGGATCTTTGGACACTGCCCAAGCGATTCCCGCAATCACATATGCTAATAAGGTAAAGGGCACTGCATACCGGTCGGCTAACCGAACGAACTTAGCTGGCCGTTCCTCAGCCTGTTTGACTAGTCGCACAATGTTTTGATATTGACTGTTGTCTGCGGTCTGGTCGGCCCGGAGTTCCACGGCGGCCTCCCCATTCAAGCTCCCAGACATGACGGTCATCCCAACCTGCTTGTCGACTGGCCGGGCTTCTCCGGTCAGTGAGGACTCGTTGACCGACGTCGGACCTGTCAGTAGCGTTCCATCAACTGGCATGACTTCACCAGGTTTTACCAGGAGGCGGTCACCCACGGTAATTTCACCGACAGCCACGTCTTCCCACGACTCACCCACGGATCGGTGTGCAGTCTGAGGTGAATTGTTCAACAAGTCCTGAAGTTCACTATTGGCTTTGCGCGCGGCAAAGTCTTCCAATGCATCCCCACCAGTCAGCATCAAAAGCACAATCAGGGCCGCCCAATACTCACCGACAGCTAGGGTCGCCAGGACCGCGGTAATCGCCAACAAGTCGATCCCAAACTTTCCAGAACGCAGGGTTTGAACCATTTCCACAAACATTAAGAAGGCCAACAATAAGCCCAGCACCGTGATAATGATCTGTGCCAGATTTCCCCGCTGCAGGCCGAACTGCAGCCACACAGCAATGACGCCCAATATAATTACTGCCCAAAACTCTTTATATTGTCGTAAGTGTTTCATCCCACTCATCCTCCTCAACCGCTCTGACTATCCTGAGTATAACAGAGCTTGTGATTTTTTCCACTTAATAATCATTCTAGACTAAAGGCCCAAGCAACTTTGCTCAGGCCTTTGGTAAAAAACAGCTCTAATCGTTAAAAATGACGCCGTAAAACAGCACTCAGTGAAAATAGAGTTAAGAATCCAGCAATGGTTATGAACCACCCAGTGTTATCGTTTGTCTGTGGTAATTTAGCGTTCGTTTTGCTGGTCGTCTTACCCGGTGTCTGGGTAGTCGTTACCTTAGCGGCAGCCTTCTTAGCTGTCTTGGCCGTGACCTTTTTGCTAGGTGTTTTCTTTTTCTTATTCTTATCCGTTGATGGAATTTTATCTTCCACGAAACCATCATCAACGTCTGTTGTCCCAGTCCCAGTGTCTTCATCCGGGTCCTCTTCGTCAGTTTCAACTTCATCGGTACCATTGTCCCCACTACCGGAACCACTGTTTCCAGTAGAAGAAGAAACCTTTCCATTTGCTTCTTCAGAGTTCTTAGAACCAGAAGTACCACCACCCCAAGTCATGATGGCATTGTTTTTAAACTTATAGCCGGAATGAATCAATGACGGATCCGTCACCTTGGTGTAATAGTCAATGACGATCAGATGATCGACGGTATCATTAAAGACCATATCAAAACCCTTATCCTTGTAGGTCACATCATAGTCAGTGCCTTCTACCAAAGCAGGCTTCTTTCGCTTGTAACTGGTCTTAGTAGACCATTCCCCATTGCTGACAGTCACGCCCGGAATCAGCTCTTGATTGGGACCAATGGTGTCACTAATCTTCAAATTTTCCAAATCAACTTCGTTACGGTCAACCAAAATCGTCCATTTGATGGTGCCATCATCTTGAATAACACCCTTCTTAGACAGATTGGCTTCATCTGCAACCATGTTAATTTGCGAGGTACTACTCCCATTGTTCTCAAGTGGGAAGACAACATCCTTTTCCCCATTATCCTCGTAACGATACTTGGTGGAGAGGTTCAGAATCAACTTATCATTAGTCTTTCCCTCGAGTTTGTCATTCATCGTGATGACAACTCCCGTATCAGAAACAACGGCTTCCCCAATCTCAACACCAGTTTCATCATAGACTTTAAATGTGTCACCTGGTCGCTTTCCCTTTAGGTTCTCTGGGAAGTCCAATGTAATCGTATCGCCAGCATTAATGGGCGTCGCTCCAAAATCCAACTTATATTGAATATCAATCGTATCTTTGTGTGTAAAATCCGGACCGTTCGTGACACTCGCTGACGTGGTAAAGTCTGCCCCATTGTGGTGTGTCGCCGCTTTAGCCGGTGACGCAATTTGGCTGACAATTAAAACCAGCGCTAAACTAATTATCCCAACAATTAATCTCCAAAATTTACTATTCCTTTTCAAAAAATCCCCTCCCACAACATTTACATCATTAAATTATACGCGTATTGTCAGCCTATTCGCAACAGTGTCCAGACAGGTCCTCAAAACTGAGAGGGAGTCTTCCGGCCTCAACCGCTGAAAATAAAAAAAGCCCGGACATTTGTCCGGGCTTCACCAATTTCTTAGCAGATTCGAGTACCTAGTGTCTGCATCTCCCGCTTCAAATCCAGGTCAGACTTCTCTTGTGCCGTATAGGTTATTAAGCCTACCGCACTGTCCAAGATACCTGTATCGTCACGCAATGCTAGCTGATTAAAAACGCGATCCAGAATTAAACCATTCCCCAAATACAAGGCTGTATCCGCATTGGTTCGAATGTTCAGACCAGCCTCATTGTCAACGATTAACGGGTATGCAGAATCACCTCCGGCTAAGGCAACAAACTGGAATTTATCACCGATGGCGCAAGTGCCACCAACCGTCGAATATCGATTGGACCCGTCATCTGTTGTCAACAATAGTGTCATGCCAGGTTTAACGTGGTCCGTCAGGTAAGTTTTAGCGGCATCTTTAATTGTAATAAACATAAACCGTTCCCTCTTTCGTAAGTAATCATTCTAATCGATTGTACACAATCTACTATACGAGGAACTCCTCCCAATGTAAATCATAACGACTTTTAGGCCTCCGAGAATAGTGTTGCCTCTCCTTGCCCTACGTATTTCATAGATGATAACCGCCCGCAACATAAAAGAGTCTAGGTGTTTTGTCCCAGACTCTTAAACGCTTGCTTTTAAATTATGATCATGGTGTGTCAGAAAACCGTCATCTTTGACCACCCACTTAGTCTTCATACCCACGCTTAATCAGTGCGATCACTTCATCTTCCGACAAATTGAGCTTACGGGCCTCACTCGTGAAACGACTGACATAACGATCATAGAACTCTGCGCGACGTTTCTCACGAATCGTTTTTTCAGCGTCCGTGGTGACAAACATCCCAACACCACGACGCTTTTCGATCACACCCGCCGTTACTAATCGGTTAATTCCCTTTAAAACCGTTGCCGGGTTAATATGAAATTCTTTGGACATTTCAGTCGTGGACGGCACCTGTTCCCCCGCCCGATAGATCCCGGTAAAAATCGCCTCTTCCACCTGTTCTGCAACTTGCAGGTAGATGGGTTCCGGACTATCGAAATTAAATTTCATTTTCATTCCCACATTCTTTATGAACTCACTTGTGATCCGCCGTGGCCGGGGCCTGAGGCAACACAATTTGCCAGTACAGAGCGAGCGTGACGAGATAGTAAATCGCGTACAACCCGATAAAAATGGCAAATGTCCCACCGATTCCGAGATACGGACTCATTGGCTTGGGCATCAACGGCTTAAACATTTGGAGACCGAACAACACGTCGATTACTCCCATGATACCAGGAATCATGAATAAAATCCCAATTTCTTTTGCGATCCCGTTGCGCATTAGGCTGTGTCGAACCCCTACCTTGTAGAGCATCCGGTAACGTCGCTTGTCACCAGGTGCACCGGAGAGGATCTTAAACATCAAACAAGATGCCAACATCGCTAAGAAAGCAATTCCTAAGAAGTACCCCATGAATTCAAGTCCTCCAAAGAAAGCTAACATAAGTTCGTAGGACTGATAGTTCCCCACAGTTAATTCACTGGCATGTGGGAAGCGCGCCAGCTCTATCTGGTTGAGCTTCTTCAAAGTTGGCCGATCCTTCTCAATATCTTTGACACGAATTGTCGTCACCGAAACGGTCTTCCCGGGCTGCCGAGCAAACTTGGCAGCCTTGAGCATTTTAGGCGTATAGAAATTATTCTGTCCCATCACGGCCATGCTAATAAAATCAAGGCTGTTAAGGTCAGTCGGCTTCATTTCTGCCGCTGTTTTCTTCTCATACTTAGGGGTCATGGTCCCTTCATTGAATTCGTAAGGCTGTTGCTTGAACTCGGCGGCATTGTAAAACACCGTCTTTCCTTGACGCTTCTGCGTGTAGGTGGCTTGAGTAGCCACGTCCAGCTTACCGATCAACTGCTGTTCCTTAGCCGTCTTATTGTGAATAGCTACGGTATAAGAACCAAAGTTGTTGGCTAGGAGTGGTAATTGACGATGATAGCCAGATCCCACCGTGATGGCACCTAACGCCATCGCAAAAAGTAAGGAGACGATCGTTAACATCCGTGTATAGTTGTAGACCCGAAAGTTCAGTTGTCCCATCAGGAAACCGTTAAGGTGCGTTTTCGCCCACTTCGTCTGACGTAACCACCGAATAATAGTCAGCAGGGTGGCACGGAATAACAGGTAGGTTCCCAAGGTAATGGTCACGATGGCGAATGGAATCGCCGCTATCTGCAGCAATTTAATCGACGCTAATGCCCAATACCCTGCTGCCAGTAACAAAAGGCCCACAATGCCAGCAATCATCTGTCGAATGGGTTTGATTTGTGGTTGGTTCGCCTCTTCATCGGCATGCAAGAGCTTGAGAACCGTTGTGCGCGTCAACTTAACCAGGTTAAATAGCGATGCTGCGATAAACAAACCAACGTACAGCACGGCGGTTGCCACAACCGCTGGCAGATAGAAGGACACCAGATGTGCCAAGTGTAACCCCAGCGCATTCAGCAGAAAACCAACGAGGAAACGGCTCATGAGCAATCCCAAGACAATCCCGATGGCCGTGGCCACCGTTCCCAAGATCAACGTTTCCAAAAAGACCAACTGACCAATCCGCCGTTTTTTGGCCCCCAACATCATGAAGAGCCCATAATCGTGTTGCCGCATGCTAAGTAAGAAACTATTTGCATACATAATGTAGACTATCGTAATTAAAACCAATAAAACAGCCCCAAAACCGAAGATAAGCATGGACTGTCCCACTACCCCATTGGCCTTAACGAAGGCCTTATTGGTAGCAAGGTTCGCAAACATATAGAAGATCGCCGCAGACATGGTTAGCCCGGCCAAAAGCACCAGGTAGTCACGACGCCGATTCTTAATTCCGGCTAATGCTAATTTCCCTAACATTCGTTTTCCCCCTACTCGTTAAACGTGCCCAGCTCATTTAAGATTTGCTGGTAAAAGGCACTCCGGTCCTGATCACCACGTCGAATCTCTGAGCCGATCAAACCATCCTTGATAAAGAGAATCCGTTGACAGAAGCTAGCGGAAAACGGATCGTGTGTGACTAATAGAACCGACATGTGTTGTTCTTGGTTAATAGTCGTGAGTAAATCTAACAACTCACGAGCACTCGTGGAATCTAGAGCTCCCGTAGGCTCGTCCCCCATGAGAATTGACGGATGATGCACAATAGCTCTAGCCGCAGCTACCCGTTGCTTCTGACCCCCGGATAACTCGGATGGATATTTCTGTAAAAGATCAGAAATCGAAAGCGTGTTCGCCACTTCATGAATGGCCTGATCCATAATCTTAGAAGAAGTTCCCTTCAGGGCCAATGGTAAGCCAATATTTTCTTCGGCTGTCAGACTTTCTAACAAATTAAAGTCTTGAAAAATGAAGCCGACTTCTTGTGCCCGAAAATCTGCGAGCTGGTTTCCTCGCATCTTCGTTACATCATGACCATTCACCATAACGTCACCCTTGGTTGGCACGTCTAATGTTGACAACATGTTTAGTAGCGTTGTTTTCCCAGAACCAGAAGCCCCCATGATCCCGACAAATTCACCGGAAGCAACTTGAAAGTTTAGCCCCTTCAAGGCCTGATACTGCCGTTCGTTGGCTTTACCATATGTTTTTTCTAGGCCGTGTACGTCGACCACTGCGTTACTGCTTGTCATGATTAAAATCCCCTTACTCTTTTAAAATAGATTTGATTACGTGTGTTGGTTAGTTACTTGTGTAATTAACTATAACGGTTCTCGGAATAAAGTCAACCATTTTTAATGAATAAAGGGCTTTCACGCGAAATATCGGCTGATTTGCGTTAAAATTATTAGTGGATTTGTAAATCTGTTTGATAAAGGAGTTTTATTGATGAAACAATTACGTTTAGGTGGGACAAACTGGCAGTCTTCCGCTGTCGCCCTAGGGATCATGCGGATGGGTGTCCTCGATCAATCAGCCGCAGTAAATGCGCTTGAGGCTGCTCATGATGCTGGTATTACCTACATCGACTCCGCAGATATTTATGTTAATGGAAAGTCTGAAGAAGTCTTTGGTGATGCTTTAAAAGCCTCCGGTTTAAACCGGGACGATTTCTACATCCAATCCAAGGGTGGGATCATCGTCGACCCCGAACGAAGCCACGACGATCTGGTTTTCGGTAAACGCTACGACTTCTCGAAGCAGCACCTGATCGACGCCGTTGATGGCATCTTGTCACGGATGGGGATCGACTACCTCGATGCTTTCCTGCTTCACCGGCCAGATCCATTGATGGAACCTGAAGAAATCGCTGATGCCTTCAATACCTTACAGGCAGCCGGTAAGGTTCGTCACTTTGGGGTCTCCAACTTTAACGTTCAACAATTTGAAATGTTACAAGAGGCTGTCGACCAAAAGTTAATGTTTAACCAACTTCAATTTAGTGCCGCTCACGCCGGTATGGTTGCCGCTGGTCTTCACGTCAACATGGACGACAAGCCAACCTCTAATGACTTAGGGATGTTGGAATACGCGCGTCGCAAGCACGTGACGGTTCAGGCATGGTCACCATTCCAATATGGCCTCTTCGCTGGCATGTTTATCAACGATCCGAAGTACCCTGAATTGAATGCCGAATTGCAAAAGTTAGCTGACAAGTATGGTGTCTCCAAGAACGGAATTGCCGTGGCCTGGATTCTACGTCACCCTGCCAACTTACAAGTCTTGCTTGGAACCATGAATCCGGATCACATCAAGGATAGCGCGGCTGGTGCCGACGTTAACTTGACCAAGCAAGAATGGTACGACGTCTACTTTGCCGCTGGCAATGATTTACCTTAAACATGATGGGCCACAAGTGGTCGCCGAAGACTAACCGCCTGTTGGCGTCTGCTTCAGTAGTCTGATTTAGAAATACCTACAGTAAAAAAGCGCCGTAAACCCGATTAGGGATTTACGGCGCTTTTTTACTATCGTATTCAAGAAGACTTATTAACCCTCGCTGACTCCCTTTTGACGCTTATTTCGGCCAGGTTCGTTCGGCGGACACAAAAAGCCTGAGACCTCTGTCCCAGACTCCTTCCTACGTTTAGTCAAGCTCTGTAAATAAAACATTTTGAAATTTTGTGTACACTAAATAGTGTCTCACCCAGAACA
>NZ_RHOC01000015.1 GCF_003946145.1 Levilactobacillus huananensis | reverse complement strand
GAAGAAGCCGGTATGCTTAAGCTTGTGAAATGATAAATTCGCGGAATTTAATTTACACCAACATTTTGGACTTGACCCAAACCAATGACTTTGACCTCATCATGATTACCGGGGATCTCCTTTGGGGCAAGCTCGCCTCAAAGCCAGCGGAAACGCTGGGTGCCTTGTATGATGTCTTGAACCGCTATCCTGTTCCAGTGGCCATCACGTATGGCAACCATGACGCAGAGGGTGATCTCAACCGGGCCGGCTTACGTCAGCTAGAAGCTGGCCTAGTGCACCCTGCCGACAAACACCACGCAACTATCGTTGCTGATCGTGAGAGCTATACACTAGAAGTACAACGCGATGGCGAGCTTGCCCACGTCCTGTATGTCTGGGATAGTGGTGCCTACTCCCACTGGCCTGCCGATGAACCATACGCGGCCATTGAACCGGAACAAATCGAGTGGTTCACGCGCTTGCCTTATGCCCGGACCCAGGCGCAAACAGACCTGGGTTTCCTGCATATTCCCTTACCGGAATACACACAAGCTGGGCAAGCCATTCTTACCGGCGAACAAGGCGAGGCTGTCTGCTCGCCTGTCACCAACTCCGGTTTGTTCTACACCTTGTTGCGGTCACAAAACGTCAAGGCCCTCTTTGCTGGTCACGACCACGACAACAACTTCACGGCCAACTACCGCGGTATTGGTCTGAACTACGGTAACCCTACCGGCTACAACAGCTACGGGACACTTCCTCGTGGTGCCCGCGTCATTTCGCTATTGCCCGATGGTTACGAAACCGCGATTCTCAACTTCTAGGTCACTCCTGCCGCCACGCCTTCATAACTGAAGATGTGGTGGCTTTTCTTATCAAAATATCACTTTCTATAAACAACCCAGTTAATCACAACAAAAAAGCACGCCCCCAAGAAATTGGCAGACGTGCTTTTTGATCATATGTCTTGTTTAGTTGTGACGCTTGTTCCGGAATCCAGCTAACCCTAAGGTGGCAACTAAGACTGCCATCCCTGCGGCAATCCAACTAGCAGAAGAAGCTTCATTGGTTTGTGGCAAAGTGGTCTTAGTCGTCTGTTGTGCAGCTGCCGTGTTCTCGTGGCTAGCTAACATCGTGGCCTGACCAGCTTGAACCTTTGCGGCTTGATTTTCCTTGGCAGCAACAGTGTTAACACCCTTATCGCCGTCACCACCGTTGACCGTCACACCATGCCCCGTTTCGGGCTTGGCGGCAGGTTCTTCAATCGTCGCGCCGTCACCACCTTGAGCCAATGAGCTATAGGTAAAGGTAACCGTTGAACCTGCTGTGGTATAGGTTCCCGTGACGGAACTTGGACTCGTTAATTGGTAGCCATCCAATTCTGGTGCGGTAACCGTGTAGCTGTCCCCGACCGTCCCAGTTTCAACGTGCTGACTGATAACATGACCATTTTCATCGACATTAACCACCGTAACCGTCCCAGTCGTCACACCTGGGGTTGGGTCAACTGGCGTGACCGGATCGACTGAATCCTCACCATTGACGATATTGAAGGTCAGGTATCCGAAATAACAGTTATTGCTTGTGTTGTAGTTGGCATTTTCCAAGAAGATCGTGTAGGCGCCATCTGGGACATCGCCCACAGCTGTCATAGTGAACCCAAGCGGATTGTCTGCATCCGCACTAAACTTGAACAGTGAAGAAGCATCAGCCTGTGTCCGAGCCCAAGCATCAACCGCTGACCCCTTCATGTCTGCAGTAGGGGTCCCAGAAACAACCATCGCACCTGAAGAAAATGGCAGTGAAATAATCGCATCAGTCTGGTCAATCTTGCCATCGGAGCCTTGAATCCCAGCCACAACATCCGTCAACGGATCGAAGTTCTGGACCTTTGGGGTCAATTTGTAGGTCTTACCATTAACCGTTTCATAATAAACCGTTGGTGTCCATAAACCACTAGCAAAGTGATTATTCGCTCCCCAGAACTTGCCAGTATACCCACTGAAGTCTGGTAGAATCCCCCGCAACTGGTTGTCCTGAACATCAAGATGAGTCAGTTCACTCCAGGTACTTGGGGCAGGTAATTCCCCAGTTAATTGGTTATTAGAAACACTCAGACTCGTTAATTTCGACAACTTAGTCGCTGGTGACAAGTCTCCTGTCAGCTGGTTACCTATCAGATCTAACCCGTTCAGATTTTGGTAAGCTTCGATACCATTCAATGTTCCCGTCAGGTTTGCCTGATCAAGGCTTAACATTTGCAAGTTCGTATTTTGACTTAAATAGGTCTTTAAGAAGGTAGCCAAATCCATGTTAGGGTCCGTTCCGTTGCTTACCCCATGGAGCTGGTAGTCAATCAAATTAGGGGCAAAACGCATATCGATCAAACCATTGGTAGGCAAACTATTAGCCCAATGGAAAACCTTCATATTGGTAAAGTACTGTAATCCAGTGAGATCTTGAATCTTCCCATTCGTGGCCGTACCGGCACTGTCTCCTCGATAATCAAAAGCAATCTCATCTGCAACATACCTATAGAGGGTATCAGCATTGACCTCTGCAGAGGCATTGTGTTTAACATTGGATTCATACTGTTTAACTGCTGCGATAACCCACTTTTGAGTGGCCTTATCAGGCATCCATTCATCGGCATTTTGGTTGACAATTGATGGTGCTTCCTTAACCAAGGCCGCACGACTCATCATCTGAGGAGCCCGCTGGACGGTATTCTTGAGTTGTTCACTTGGTTTAACCATGTCTGACGTCTCGACATCATTCTTCTGTTCTTCTGGCTGCACAGGGTCGATAGTTTTTTCCCCATTTGGCTTGGAAGCAGGGGCATCAGAAACAGGGGCATCGGATTCAGGCTTTTCAGGCTGCTGATTCTTATCCACACCATCTAATTTTCCTGACTCATCATCAGTCTTCAAATCGGACTGTTGCTTATCGCCGTTACCCGCCGGTTGTACTTCAGGATCATCCTTTACAGCGGTTGGTGTCGTGGGATCAGAAACCGGTGCGGTGTCAGCTTGAGCTGTCGTCATCCCAGTTAATCCAAGGCCCAACGCAATAACCGTAATGCTAGCGTAAACCCAGCGTTTGCCAGCCTTATAACTCTTGTAGTGTTCCTTAGCTTGTCCCATCATTGGTGTTCTCATGAGTGCTTCCTCCTTGTGAAGTAAACCTGCCCTAGTCATTCTTTTATGTATTCGTTTTCAAATCCGCCTAAATATAAAATAAATCCCTTAGTTGTTTCCTCACACATTTCCAAATGTGAGTAGTTTTGCTCACAAACCTATTATAGTCGAACTGGAAAGCTTTTCAAGAGCTAATCGTCAATTACGTTGACTAATTTTCAGTTGAACGTTTTACCAGCAAAGAATCCTTCTGTTAGGGGATCATTCCACCGCTTTCAAAAAGCTAATTCCGGCCTGATTTATCCACATTTGTGATGATGGCTAAGTCTGTTTCAAAACCAACTGTCAGCTCGTTATGACACTTTACTTTCTGTTTTGTGACACGCCTTTTACCTTTTAACCGGGTATAAGTGAGGTCTAATTCTGTCGATAATATACAAAAAGGACGACGCCTGTCGGCATCGTCCCATACAGTTCAAAATTAAGGTCGTTGATCGCTAATTTCACTACCGGTAACCCGATAAACCAGCTGGTCGTCAATGGTTCGAACAAGTGGATCAATCATCTCAGCCCACAGTGGATTGGTCGACCCATCCGCCAAGATCCGTTCGGTCCGCCTGAAGTAGACCCGCGCCCCCTTAGCTGGTCGGAGCGCCACTAATTCTGGCAAATCCAGAACGGCGGCCCGATTACGCTTGTTAATCTGGATATAGTTAATCAAGGCCTTGGCGAGATCACCTTGAATGTCCACGATGTGCTTGTTCGCACCCAGTGGTAGGAAGGAATTTTGGGGATCACCCACCAACGTCACGTAGCTCTGCCAGTCATTATGCACTGGCCAATCATGCCCGGGATTCTTGCTCAGCAAACGCCGTGTTGGGGTGTCAATATAGGGCAAGTGATTTTCAATCGCCTGCCCATCACCTAAGTAGGCCGGCGTTTCCTGAAATTGTCGCTGAAGGTCAGCTAACGTTAGCGGCGGATTATCCAATTGCCATTTCACCTGTGCCTGAACCGTCATGATCGTATCAATCTGCACGTGCGTGGCGGTCTTCCATGACGGTCGCCCTTTCACTGGTGCCGGTAAGGCCAGGAAGATGATCACTGACCCTACTGGAACATCCTCCAACAGGGAACCTTGATAGCGATTGCCATGGGCATGACAGAACGTGTAGAGAAAGTTCGGCGTCCAGACATAGGGATCTTCATTGTCACCGCCGACAGCATCCACCCCAATAGTCAGGTCGGTCTCGGCCACGTGCACGGGGACTTCCTGACGTACATTGTGAGGAACTAGGAATACCCGGGGGGCATCCGCCAGCAATTCCGTTAAAGTCTTCTGTTGTTTCATCTTTCCTAACCCAACTTTCTTGACTGACCTATGGTAACAAATATTTAGCGTCGCGTTCATGGTCAAATGACGTCAGAATCTTTGGCCCATCTTCGGTCACAACTAGGGTGTGCTCGTACTGACAACTCAGACTGCCATCGACCGTATGAATGGTCCAACCATCCTCATCCGGACCGGAGCACTCGTAGGAACCTACGTTAATCATCGGCTCAATGGTAATGGTCATCCCTGCCTTGAGGCGTTTGCCGTGACCGGCCTTACCATAATGTGGCACATCTGGCTTCTCGTGCATCGTCGGTCCGATACCATGACCGATGTAATCACGAACGACACCGTAACCCAACTGGTTTTCCGCATAGTCTTGAATGGCAAACCCAATATCACCGATCCGGTTACCCACGACTGCCTGGTCAATTCCCAGATAGAGGGCTTTGCGCGTCACGTCCATCAACTTCTGAACCTCGGGTGAGGCCTTACCCACCACGGTCGCATGGCATGCATCGCTCAGGTACCCCTTGTAATCAATCACGGTGTCAAGCTTGATGAGATCCCCATTCTTAACGATGATGTCTCTGCTAGGACAACCGTGACAGATAACATCGTTGACACTGATACACGTCGAGTACTTGTACCCCTCGAAGTTCAGTTCACCGGGCGTTGCGCCGTGACCCACGATGTAATTGTAGGAAAAGTGGTCGATGTCCCAGGTACTCATGCCAGGTTTAATATAGTCTTCTAATTCGTGAAACAAGCCAGCTAAAATATCGCCCGCTGCTTGCATTCCCGCGATTTCGCGGTCTGATTTTAAAGTAATCATGTGTCCTCCTGTGAAATAAAAATGATTACCTTTCAGTATACGCTTGCGACCGCCTTGCGCCAAAGGAAAAATAGACTGGTTGGTCACTGAAACTTTTGGGATAATCGTCTTAGGTCGCACCGAGGCCATTAAAGCTTTCAACCTCACTCGTGATGAGACGTTAGGCCCGCTTAGTTCGGCGAAATTCCTGGTCACCACAGACGACCAATTCAAGCCTCCCATAGTTAACGCTTCAATTCATTGACTTTTCAAGGGGAGGATGGCTTGATAGGACTATCTTGACCCACTAAGGAGTCTTACTGATGAATGATTTAACGCTACCTACTGCAATTACGGCCTTCATCAACACGACGAATACCAGCGATTCTGCCGGGTTTGTCGCCCTATTTACCGCCGATGCCGTCTTAAATGACTGGGGCACCGAATACCATGGCACAGACGGAATTGCTTCTTGGAACCGAACCGACAATATCGGTAAACAATCGCACTTCGAACTTGCCGACTTTCGTCAGACTGATCCTCAGACCTGGATCGTCGACCTAATCGTCACAGGGAATGGGTTTAACGGCACAAGTCCGTTCCAGTTCACGGTTAACCAAGACCACCTACAAGAAGTTAAAATTTTACCAGATTAGACCAAGCGTTTGGGCGAGCAAAATGGGGCTCGTCTTTTTATTTACTGGTAACAGCTGTAAGAACCTGTGACATGGGCTAATTTACAAATTTTTAGTCAGCAAATAACACCATATAGGCAAGATGTTTTTAGCCCGTTCAAGCCTATTTTCTCACCGTATTAAGGCCTTACTATCTGGCCAAATTGTCGCCAATTATCTGACAGTTTGGCAAACGCCACGCCTGTAAACCACGGGATTACTTCTATAGTTTAATCAATGTGTAAATAAATAGTTTTGTGGTAACATTAAGTCTATAAGAAATCATTCGACCGCAGCGTTCTTCTCGGGTTTTATTCGCCGTCAGCTGCACGGCTAGATGAGTGAGGAGAACTCATGATGAACATCCACAAAGTTGAGAGTCATTCACAAACTACTAAGCTTCATTTCAAACTTTATAAAGCAGGAAAATTATGGCTGGTGGGTGCCATCGCATCCGGTGCTCTCGTTGCGGGATTAAGTGTCACAACCACTGCTAGCGCCGCTACAAGTGAAGATAGTGACACTGCTGCTAAACTAGCTGAATCAGGGACAGTTGCCCAGAAATCTGTAAAGCTAGTAACATCATCCGCCGCTCCGACGTCGTCTGCCGCTGAACCAGTTCATTCTGCCGCTGCTCCGGCATCGTCCGCCGCTGAACCAGTCCATTCTGCCGCTGCTCCGGCATCGTCTACTGCTGAACCAGCACATTCTGCCGCCGCTCCGGTATCGTCCGCCGCTGAACCAGCACATTCTGCCGCCGCTCCAGCATTATCCACTGCTGAACAAATGCTTTATCTTCCCAACAATCGACTGCTTAAAATGTCGGCTCCTGTCACCGAGGATGCCCCCCTTGTAAAAACTGGTACAGATATCAATGGGACCCCGGTCACTGGGGCCCTCGTCACCACACAACCTCATTTAGGCAATTTTTACGTTAGCCTTGGTGGCAACAAATATGTGCCTTACGATTCAAAGGCTCTCGTTGGGGTCGTGCCCTATGACACCGAAAATTTCCCCGACACTGATTTCCCTGAAAATGTCTATGGCTTTTATGTTGTCCTTCCTATTTCGATCTCTACAACGCTGAAGAATGTTCAAGCTGGTGCCGACTCTTATGTCCAGGCCCTTCAGGCCAGTGTTGATCCTTCAACCGGCATTCCATACATCAATGTCTCCAAACTGACTGTCTATCAATTAACCAATACTGCCGATGGCCGTCAAGTTTTCTATTTCAAACCAAACGATGGCGCTCAGTTTACTAAAAAAAGTGGGATCCGTGGTTTCTCCAATCAGATTCACATGGAAACCCTGGTTGCCACGGCCTCATCAAAAGATGCCGATAAGTACACCTCTTTGACGGTGAATAATCCCAGTGGTGCCCCGTTAGATACAACAACTACGGACGTTCTCTACATGGGAATCGGTGACCAGACTTATTCAAATACCATTGGTGGTTATATGTCATTCAACGCGGTTAATCTTTTTGGATCGAACGCAGCTGACTGGCCAGATAATAATTTAGTCGGTATTCGCATGAATAACGGTGCCGCGGAGGCTGATAACTACGGCAGGTTGGATTACGTCTCAATTAAAGTCCAAAGTCGTTTCCAGGTTTACTTAAGCACTAACCCTAAAACACATTTATACAGTGGTGCGCTATATACTGGCGCTGCCGGTGAACAATTTAATCCTGCTAAGGCCTTAAAGACGACTCTGGATAAAATGTACACAGACCGTTACTGGTATCCACAATACATGGGGACCTCCCTTGCTAATCCAGTCGCACAAGCACGACCAACCAATGCTCTGTTAGAACCAACCAAGCTTGATTTAAGCTCTGCTAGTGATACGACCCCGGTTGCTGGTCAAACCTATTACTTCTACACAAATTATATTCAAACTCAGTTAAACGCCACCAATCGAACCTATTACGCTGGTGATAAAAACGGCTGGGAGCCAGCTGATACACTAAATGGCCTGGCTCCAGATGGGACACCACTTACGGTGGATCAAGCTATTGCTGGTACAACACCCACTTTAGGGTCAATCATCATGACCATCACCGATGGAAATGGTAAAACCGTCGCACAATCCGACCTACGACAGCCTGGAACCTACACTGTGAAATGTCAGTATAACGATGCACAAGGCAACAAGGGCGCCTATCACTCGGGGTCGAATACAATTAGTACCGTCGCCACATCTATCATCACCGTCAAGCCGGCCGCCAGCACCTTGACGGTCACGAACCAAGCTATCACGACGGGAACCAAGTGGACGCCCAGCGATGCTATCACTGGTCAAACAGCTGTCGATGGGACGCCCATCACCACGCCATCTATGGGCACCGCAGCCGATGGGTCCAAGCTTGCCGTTACCATCACAGACAGTGACGGCCAGACGCTTGATCCCACATCCCTTGACACCACCACACCTGGGACCTATACCCTGACTTATACCTACACGGATGCCAACGGTAATGTTATCACCCCTGACGCGGTTACCCTGACGGTCACCGCACCGGTAAATCCCGATAACGGGGGCAATACCACGACAGGAGACACTGACACCAGCAATCCAACAACCGATCCCGGCACAACGGGTACTGGCACAACAATGCCAGATAAGCCGACTAAACCAACGACTCCAACTAAACCAACCAAACCGATAGTCAAGGGTGTCGTCCACATACCCGGCCTACGTGTCTCCTTAGTTGTGCCTAAAAAATCTGCCGCTGGTCAACACCAAACTGTCTGGGGAACCGCCTCTGCAAAGGGGTCTCAAGCCGTCGGTCATACGATGACCGTTTCACAGCATAATAGTAAGTCAGCTACCGCTGCCACAAACCAGTGAACAGAACACACCGTGGTTGGCCGAATTGGGGCTCGTGCTCTTGGCCTTAAGCCAAACCCTAGTGGTTCGACGGAAACAAGATTAACTGAATCTGATTTCTAACGCGTTGCAGTCATTTGGGTGTGACGCGCTTTTTCTGAGCTTGTCTTCTTTGACAATTATCATGATAATTGCCCTACCAGTCCTAACAAAATCCCTCGCAAGATTTTCGCATGCTTTCAACCACTTTTTTTAGAACTGTGAAAGCTCTTAGAACAACAAGGCTTTGGTCACGATTTCATAAGAAAATTACTCATTACTTTTTAATTTTCTTGTTTACAAATCAAAAAAAGATGCTAGTATAGGTTTCACAAGATAAAAAACGGAGGAAAGACAAGTACGATTCGTCAACCTGCCAGTGAGTTGGGACTTAGTGAAAACCCAATCAGTGTTGACCTATCCGAATAACACTTTCTTAGTTGCTGACCGAACCAACCTGAGTTGCAGTAAGTTAAGCCGTGACCGATACGTTACCATCGGTGGAGTATGATTGTACTCCAATTGAGCTGGTCTATTTTAGATAGACAACTTGGGTGGTACCGCGAAAGTAGCCTTTCGTCCCTTGATTTTCTGAGGGGGCGGAAGGCTTTTTCTTTTGTCTTAATCCAACACGTAAAGGAGAAATGGACCATGCATTTAATTATTCCAGAATCATACGAACCAAAGTTATCGGTTAAAGAAACACAAAAGGCTATCCGCTACATTCGTGAAACCTTCCAAGACGAATTCGGTGACCAATTAAATCTGTCACGGCTGTCCGCACCCATGTTTGTCGACAAAGCCACTGGGTTAAATGATAACTTGAATGGCGTTGAGAAACCCGTCTCCTTTACCATGGCTGACATGGGTGACGCGCAGATTGAAATCGTCCACTCATTAGCTAAATGGAAACGGGTGGCCTTGAAACGTTACGGCTTTGATCTACACGAAGGCCTTTACACCAACATGAATGCGATTCGTAAGGACGAAGACCTGGACAACTACCACTCTGCTTACGTTGACCAATGGGATTGGGAAAAGGTCATCACCAAAGAAGAACGGACGATCGACACGTTGAAGCAAACCGTCCGAACCATCTTCAAAGTGATTAAGCACATGGAACACGAAGTCTGGTACAAGTTCCCTCAAGCGGTTCACCACTTACCTGATGACATTCACTTCATCACGACCCAAGAATTAGAAGACCGTTACCCTAAGTTCACGCCTAAGGAACGAGAAAACGCCATTACTAAAGAACTTGGTTGTGTCTTCTTAATGAAGATCGGTGGGGAACTGAAGAGTGGCAAACGTCATGATGGTCGTGCCCCTGACTACGATGATTGGGAGTTAAACGGTGATATTCTCTTCTGGTACGAACCTTTGAACCAGGCTATGGAAATCTCCAGTATGGGCATTCGGGTCGATGCCGATTCACTGCGTAAGCAACTTAAGTTAGCTGACGCTGAGGACCGTCTAACCTTGCCCTATCACCAAATGGTCTTAAACGAGGAAGTGCCATTCACCATCGGTGGTGGGATTGGTCAATCCCGGCTGTGCATGTTGTTACTAGGTAAGGCCCACGTGGGTGAAGTTCAAGCTTCCCTCTGGCCACAAGAAATGATCGACAAATGCGAAGCTGCTAACATTCATTTACTGTAAAAAAATAGCCATGACTCGCTTTTACTTAGCGGATCATGGCTTTTATTTTGTGCTAAATATGGGAGTAGAGATCAGTTACAGTCGTCCTTGTTGCAAAATATACTATCGCCTGAAATGCGACTAGTTGCAACTAGTGTTTCTACTATATAAGCCGATCTTTTTTCTTTCAAACTTCAATCATTATTGAACGGTCAACATGCCTTCAGTTATTTACCAACATTTTACACAACTGCAATCCCACCTTTACACCAGTCCGATACGATGAACCCTAAACACTGTCACCTTGTGGCAGACTTACTTGTTCTAGAAAGAAGGACCTTGTGTGTTAGAAATCATTAAAGCGGTCATCTTGGGCATCATTGAGGGTATTACGGAATTCCTGCCGATCAGCTCCACTGGTCACCTTTACTTAGCCGACGCCTTCGTGAAGCTCAATGAACCCACGGCTTTTATCAATATGTTCATGGTGGTTATCCAGCTGGGCGCCATCTTAGCGGTCGTCGTCATCTACTTCAACAAGCTCAATCCCTGGGCGCCGCGAAAAACCAATCTAGAACGTCATCAGACTTGGATACTCTGGATCAAGGTCATTATTGCTGTTCTACCAGCTATCATCGTCGGCTTGCCGTTAAACGACTGGATGGATGCACACCTCACAAGCTGGCAAGTCATTGCGGGAACCCTAATTGTCTACGGTATCCTATTCATCGTGATTGAAGCCTACAATAAAACAAAGCATCCCCGCTACACCGATCTCAATCAACTGCCAATGACGATGGCCGTCCTGATTGGTCTGTGCCAAGTCCTCGCCATGGTCCCCGGAACCTCACGCTCCGGCGCCACCATCTTGGGAGCCATCTTACTAGGAACCTCGCGTTACGTCGCCACCGAATTTTCTTTTTTCCTGGCCATCCCTACCATGCTGGGGGCTTCTAGCCTGAAGGTCTTGAAATACCTCATCCACGGCAACACCTTCACCGGCATGCAGCTAGCGGTACTCACAACTGGTACCGTGGTATCCTTTTTCGTGGCCTATCTGGCTATTAAGTTCCTTCTCGGCTACATTCGTAACAACGATTTCAAGGTCTTCGGGTGGTATCGAATCGCCCTCGGAACCTTGGTAATTGCCTATTTTGGGTTACTCAACTAATTATCTGACCCCAATATTGCTAGTTTGTTACAAGTTATGTGACGGCCGTCTGTAATATTTGAACGGCCGTTTTTTGATTTCTTAAGAACTTCTTAAGCCCGGTATCATAGGATTCTCAAGGAATTAAAGACCCAACACCAATCAGGGTCAACCCTAACTTCCCAGATGTTGTGAAGTTCTTTTAATTGCCTGGTAACCGGCTGTTAACATGTTTGCAACATTTCTCCGGTATACTGCAATTAGCAATTAAGGGATGAGGAAGTTATCGAAATGTCAAAATTTAAAATTAAAATCGCAACATTATTATTACTGTTTGGCTTCTCCTTCGGAACACTTACCGATGTGACGGCCAACCTCATGCCTGAAACGACGACTACGGCTCAGGCATCGAGCAAAGTTTCCAAGAGCCAGGCAAAGAAAATTGCCGAAATCAATAAGAATCTTTCGAAAAAGCAAAAAGCTGCTAAGAACTGGATCGCCAAGCGTGAATCCGGATATAGCTACACTGCTCGTAATGGTCGCTGTTACGGTCGTTACCAATTACTAAAAGCGTACTTGCATGGTGACTATTCACCAGCTAATCAAGAACGTGTTGCTAATAACTACGTCAGTGGTCGGTATGGGACTTGGACTAAGGCTAAGCGTTTCTGGCAGAGTCATCACTGGTACTAGAATAGCATCGGCTGTTCGTACCTTGTCGCTACATAGCACAAATCATCAGGGTTCTTGTTTGGACATAGAATTGACTGAGTAACTGACCGACTAGCTGGGGCTAGTCGGTTTTTTATTTTGCGCTTTAGCCCCTTAACAACTAAACTGGAAGCCATAATCATTTTGAGAAAGGATCACCCCATGTCTAAGAAAATCTGGGTCACAAGTGTAATGATCATCCTAGCCGGCCTTACGTTGCCAGCCTGTGGTGCTAAATCAACCGCTACCTCCCACACCCCCCAGCCAACAACGATCACTAAACCGAAAATAAGTCCCCTGACCGTCTCGGAACTGCGACATAACGAATCGCTGACCTATGCCGCAATCATCTACTTTGCCATCCATCACACCAAACTTCCTCGCTGGCAAGAAGTAGCCGATATGCGAGCCGGGTGGCAGGTCGAAATCTATCCCCATCAGAACCGTCGCAAATACCTGGTCTGGCCGGATCAACACATTACCAGTGCTCAGAAGAACCTCGCGCCCAACTGGTTTACCCTCAAGGGCCAACAGGTCATCTATGACAGCTTCATTGTCCACTCCTTTCGAAAAGATCAGACGGCCACGACGACTCTTCCTAAGATTGTTAAACAGCTCAACCACGACCACGCCGAGAAAAAGGTTCGACACATGCCTCACAACTTGGCAGTTGTTAATCATACAAAGTAACTAAAAACAGGTCCACCGGAGAACTTATCGGTGGATCTGTTTTTTGGATCTAGTTTGCGAGGAGCTGGGCTAACCGAGTCAGATTCTGTTGAAAGGCCCGCTTCGCAATTGGCGCCATCAATTTGATTGGCAATCCCGTGTCGTTCGGCACATACAGCGCCTCGCGAATCAGCGTTCCATTTTCTTGTGCCGTCAGGGTAAAGACCAAACGGTAAGCCAGACGTCCCTGAGTACTCTCATAAGTCACCTGGTCATCCTCCACCGTCACGGTGATCCGTTCATGCTGATTCAGGGCCGCACCTTGCCGGGTCAGCTCGAAGGCATTCACCCCTGCCGTCACTGTTGTAATGTCTGGGACCCACTTTAAGAGTGCCTGCGGATCGGCCAAAACTTTTTGGCTATCTGCGACCGTCGCCTGTGCTAGAACATCATTGGTAAAAACTGCTGTGTCTGTCATGATAAAACCTCCTCTAGATGATGACCCCATTCTAATGGGTTCCTTCAAAGGCTTAAAATCAGAATTCTGATATTTAGAAACGGTCGTATATTTTTTCGTGAAAGAGTTTAGTGAGTAATTTCTCGGATTGATGATAGTTCTCGTCTACCAAGCGTTCACTGCGTTCAGCGATCACAGCCAACAGGTGGTAATCATTTGCTAATAGATAATGGGAGTTATGGTCAGTTGCAAATTGAATCCCCACTATGAGTCGTTGCATGGCCTCGTTATCCCGTTGCGCTTCAAAATCAAAGAGCGCCGCTAGGTAAAACAAAATGTTTAGATTTTCTTCATAAGGACTATTGGCTAAATCTGTCAGCGCCGTGGTCACAAGTTTCTGACCATCTACTTGCCGTTGCTGACGTCCCCGAACCAAGGCCAGCGACATCTGGGCAATCCGAGTCAGGGTCGTCGCGCGACTGCTCACCGCACTCGCTAGGCTCAAGTGAAAGTCCTGTTCCGCAGCAACGAGATCTGGTCCTAGCTGAATTTCTGTCACGCCTAAATAATAGTAATAGGCCTGTGTCTGCTCGTCGGAGTCAATCGCGGCTATCACATCGTCTTGCTTCAAAAAGGCCTGAAGTTCTGCATATTGATGCTGGTTACAGAGCTCCTCAACTCGCTGGTTAAACGCCACCTGCGGCCCCACGTCGAAGTTCTTGGCCAGACTGATCTCATTTAGACTGATTGCCAGTCGTTCACATAACCGCATTAAAAGCGTCGCATTGGGCGTATAGCGGTCGTTTTCGATTGCCGACAGCATAGACTGCGCACAGATGTCCTGAGCAACCTCACGCTGCGTCAGATGCCGCTGCAGGCGAACCTGTTTGATTGTCGTGCCTAAACTCATCGTAATAGCCTCCCTTGCTGGTTGCTTCATTATACCGAATTGATGTCTCATCACACATATAGTAAAACCTTCACCAACAAGTGATGTATGCTTCAAAAAATGATCTTTTGATATCTTTTTTGTAATTGAATAAACTGCTTTCCTGTAATTGTAATTTTTCCACGTCGAACTTCTAAGTGATCCTGCTTCCCCAAAACCACAATATAACGATATAAAGTTCGAAGGTTTATCTTCAATTTATCAGCTAGCTCCTGTCGTGTAAACGGACAAACATACGGTATCTTCCCTTGTGCCTGTACATATAAGTAGTGCCCTAAGATATCTACTCCTTTAAAAAGTGTCTTTTTCTCAGCATTTGTCATGTTTAAAGAAACACTAATCGCAAATTTTTTTAAAGTCATCAAACCGAGACTGCCATTCTTCAAAATTGACTTCATAAAATTCCTAGTTGGAATTTTGTAGACTAGGCATTCAGATTCAGCCATCACATCAGCTGTATAAAATTTGATGTCATTTAAATATTCAATTAATCCTAAAATTTCCAGAGGATATACATGACCCACAATTTGTCCCTCATCCCATGCAATCTTATTCCAAACCGATGCACTGCCATTAATTAAAATACAAAAATCAGTAATGTCATCTTGTTGGTTAACAATAATGTCATTGGATGCATAGTGTTGTAACTTACCAGTTATGTTCTCGCTACGTAAAGATGACCCTTTATCATTCAAAATCAGTAATAGTTCTTCTTCATAATTTGTCTTCATAAAGCAGCCTCCTAAACTTCAAAGAGTGACAGTTGTCATTTACCATGAACACATGTCATGATAATTTGAAGTCAGTTAATTAACGTTGAATTATCTTTCCCCTTAGTTAACAAAATCAAAATAGGAGATGTAGAAAATGAAATCGAATAAGTTTTTAGTAGGTTTCCTGGCCTTTGCCATGTACTTTCTAACTGGTGCTGCCTGTGTCATGGTTGGTAGTAGTATGCCCCAATTAGTTGACATGTATCACATGCCAATCAGCAAGGTTGTTATTCTTGGATCTGCTTACGCGCTAGGTCGAATTCTAACAGTTCTAATTACTGGAAAACTGGTAGAAAAATTAGGTTCTTTAAAAGTTCTTTTTGTGGGTGTATTACTTACCGGCATTTTCTTAGCGGGTGTTCCAACCTTCCAGAGTTTCTATGCCGGACTTGTATTTACCTTTATTGGTGGTGTTGGCATGGGCTCTCAAGATGCCACAACCCCTGTCTTACTAAGTTACGCATTCTCTAAAAATTCCTATGATGGATCCCTCAGCGGTGGTCAAGGTCTCTTCGGTGTTGGGACATTCGTTGCACCATTTCTGATTGGTGTTTTCTTAAAAGGAAAATTACCATTTTATTTATCTTACTATGTTTTGGCAGCGTTTGCAGTGCTTATGCTAATTCTCATTCCATTTGCTAAGATTCAAAAGAAATCCACTGATGGAAATCCTGAGGATGCCGAACCCGTTAAACCTTTATACACAAAAAATGCAATTGTTTCTTACATCTCTATCTTCATTGTGGTTTTTGCCTTCAGCGCTCTCTCAAGTGCATTAGGACTCTACATTGCTTCTTTTGCCCAAAGCATTGGTGTTTCTCCTTCAAATGCCGCTTTCATGTTTACGGTTTACAACATCGGATGCGTGATTGGTGGATTTGTCTTCATGGTCGTTCTACGCTTTATCAAGAGTCAAACTGTTCTCATGATGAATTGTGCAGGAGCATTCGTAGCTATCGCAATTGCTTTAGCTATTAACACAGCACAAGCCTACTTCATCTGCCTGTTTATTGCCGGATTGTTCTTAGGTGTATTATTCAGCGTCATTGTTGCTATCTCAACACGAATCGGGTACAAACATATGAGTATTGCAAGCTCACTAGTAGCAACAGCTAGCGGTGCAGGTGATTTCTTAACACCAATGATTACCGGTGCTGTAGTTGCTAGTTTCGGATTAAAATCCGCCTTTACCTTCTCACTAGCAATGCTGGCTATCTGTGTTGTCGCAGCGCTTGTTCTAAAACTGGATACAACCGAAACAAAAATTCCGTCTGAACAAATTGAAGTGTAGGAGAATAATAATGAAAAAAAAGCTAATTATCGATACAGATTGTGGTTCTGATGACGCAATGGCCATTGCAATGGCTCTAAATGATCCTAAGTATGAAATTATCATGTTCTCAACAGTATCAGGAAACGTTCACGTTACACAAGCAACTCAAAATACTCTTTCCACTATCGAACACGCTGGTAGCTATGAACCTCCCGTTTACGTCGGAGCAGACCATATGCTTCTCCGAAACATGGTTTATGCTCATGAAACCCATGGAAATGATGGTATGGGTGATATTGGTATTGTTCCTACCAGGCTAACAGCTGAAAATGAAAACAGTGTTATTAAGATGGTGGAGCTATTAGAAGCCAGTCAAGATGGTGAAATTGATATCATCGCTATCGGACCACTAACCAATATCGCGCTTGCAATCAGACTAAACTTAGACGCTGTAAAAAAAGCTGGCCGAATTGTAGTCATGGGTACTGCTGGCTTAGGAAGAGGAAATGCCAGTCCAGTTGCGGAATTCAATATTTGGCAAGATCCAGAATCAGCAAAAATTGTCACTGAAGCCGGCCTAGATAACCTCATTTATGTTGGTTGGGATGCTAGCCTCGGAAAGTCAATGCTGACACCTGAAGATATTAAAAAGATCAAATCCGAAAGCACTCTTGGCAAATTCACTATTGACGTTAACAAGGATTTGTTAGAAATGAACGTAAAACGGTTCGGTGGAGAATACTTAGATATGGCTGATCCTTCAGCCATCGCGGCAGCACTTTATCCTGATTGCATTGTTGATTGTGATAAGTACTATTGTGAAGTTGATACTAATAAGGGCCCAAGTTATGGTGCCATGTTAGTTGACGTTAACAATGTTTTAGGAAAAGAACCAAACGCTTATATCTGTAGTAAACTCGATCCGCAACTATATAAGAACTATATTTTTAAAACGCTAGCTTAACGGCAGGTGTCTGTTTGGACGGTACTTATTGTATCGTCTTTTTGAATTAATCGGCAAGTATATATACCAATTTCGATTTGTACACAAGTCAAAAATCGATTTGATGACACTTGACATGTTTCACGTTAGTCATTTCATGATATGATGATTATGTTGAAACAAAGCTATACCACTTAAATGAAAGTGAGGCTGATCATGATTTTAAAAAAGTATACTACCCAACTCTCTATTCTTTCACTACTAATTATCCCCTTGGGCGTTGCGGTAAATTTTGTAGGTGGACAAATGGCCACTGTGCTCAAGCTTCCCTTTTATTTGGATGCAATCGGTACCTTATTCTCTGCACTACTTTGTGGACCTTGGGTGGCTGTGCTAACAGGCGCACTCACAAATATATTTATGAGTCTTTCTAACCCAACCAATCTCCCTTTTATCATCGTTAATATATTTACCGGTGTTGTTGCCGGATTACTGGCAAAAGCTAATTTCTTTTCAAACTGGTGGAAATGGCTACTATCAATGCTTATTTTAGCCTTAGTCGCCATATTAACCTCCGTTCCCATCGTTGTACTTGTTTACGGTGGTGTCACTGGCGGTGGGACCTCAATCATAACCGCTGTTGCAATGGCTTCCGGCACAAATATTTGGACGGCGGTTTTTGGAACAGAAGGTATTTTCACTCTTCTCGATCGTGTTATTTCTTTTGTTATCTGCTGGTTAGTTATACGAGTGATGCCAGCTCGACTCCTCATTCGTTTTGATTTTGGTGAGAACTATATTAAATGGGGAACTACTAGACTTAAAGGATGATGATTCTGATGCAACTTAATTACCTTGCTAGTATTCAAACTCAAAACAGAAATAAGATCGCAGGACTCCACCCTATTGCGAAATTTATTATTTGCTTTTTTCTTATTGCCATTACATTAGTTCTAGAAACTTTTAAATTAACATCACTTAACCTTCCACTTTTACTTATTCCAAATTTTTTGTTAATCCTGCTCTTAATTGGAGGCAGTGGGATTTTCAAAAAATGTTACGCTCAAATCAAGGCCATACTCTCTTTAAGCTTATTTATTCTAATAGTTCAAAGCCTATCACTTCAAGGTGGATTCTTACTTTTTCACTTTTACTTTCTACACCTCTATAGTACCGGTGTTCAAAATGGCTTTTTCCTAGGACTACTCATCCTAAATATTGCAAGTGAGTTTATCTGGTTCTTGAACACAACAACTATTGATGAGATGACTGTGTCATTGGAAAGCGTAGGGCTGAACTACCGGGCCATATTCGTCCTTTCTTCAACGATGAGAATGGTTTCTACATTAACCAAGCGAAGCAAGGAGATTTTCCAAGTTCAAAGTGCTCGTGGAATCAATTCTACAGGGAAGATCAGTATTAAATTTCTTTCGTTTTCCTCTGCAATCATTCCTTTAATCGTTGGGGCTATTATGGAGGCTGAAGAACGCTCATTAGCACTTGAAGCTCGTGGCTTTTCACTCAAAGGACCACGAACCACTTTAGTCACCATAAGACCTAATGGATATGAATCCATTAGCCTTGCATTTGTCATTATCTTATTAGGATTCATATTAATTGGGAGGGCACTAATTTGACTATTGCTATTGACTGCCAGAACATTTCATACTCCTATCCAATTGCAATTGATAATACTCAAGCCTTAACAAATATTAGTGTACAACTAGAAAAAGGAAAATTTTACGGTATCGTTGGAGCTAACGGATCCGGAAAGTCTACTTTCTGTTCTATCATTCGCGGATTTATTCCCAAATTTTACAAGGGAACTTTGACAGGCACAGTTAAAATCAATGGCATACCCGTTAGTCAGCTACAATCACAGTTAGCACACTTAATGGGATTTGTCTTTCAAAATCCTTATTCTCAACTCAGTGGTGTTAAAGAAACTGTCTTTGAAGAGGTAGCATTCGGTCTTGAAAATTTTGGTATGCCACCTCTTGAGATCGAAAATCGTGTTAACAGAGCTATGGATGATTGTGATATTTGCGATTTAGCTCTCCGTAACCCCTTTAAACTATCCGGGGGACAAGTCCAGCGAGTTGCTTTTGCGTCAGTATTAGTTCTCGACCCAGATATTTTAATTATTGATGAACCAACTAGCCAGCTCGATCCTATGGCAGCCGAGAAAATATACAAGATAATTTGCAACTTGAAAAGTAAAAACAAAACCATTCTACTTGTTGATCATAGAACAGATCTTATTGCAAAATATGCTGACGAAGTTTTGTTATTTGCCAAAGGACATCTCCTAGAAAAAGGAACCCCTCACCAGGTCTTAACTAATCCACACATTAGTGCTTTTGGTGTCAAAGTCCCTCCTGCAACACAATTAATACGCTCATTGAAACTTAGCCTACCAACAAACGCCAACTTTCCAGTCACTGAGGGTGAAGCAGTTAAATTAATCAAAGAGGAAAATAAAAATGACAACACAGATTGAACTCCAGAACGTTACTTTCCAGTACCCCAAAAATGACGAACCTACACTTAAACAAATTCATTTAACCCTCAATCAAGGTGATCAATTAGCCATTGTTGGGCAGAACGGTTCGGGAAAATCAACACTAGCTAAACTAATGAATGGCCTGTTGCACCCAACCTCTGGTAGTGCTCATATTCATAGTTTAGACTCACAGAGTATTCCAACGGCTGAAATCTCAAAATATGTTGGCTATGTATTTCAAGATCCCGATGAACAAATATTCCATGCCACTGTGGCAAAAGAAGTTCTTTTTGGTTTGAAACTGCGAAAGTTTCCAAAAGCTCAAATTAAATTACAACTCAACCACGCACTTATCATGACTGGTCTAGATCGGTACCGTGACATGAATCCATTTGATTTGCCACCAGCCACTCGAAAATTTGTTGCAATTGCAACTGTTCTAGCGTTAAACCCAGACGTTATCATTTTCGACGAACCAACAGCTGGACAAGACACTTTCGGAAATCAACTCCTTAGTAAAATCATACGTACACAAAAGAAAATGGGCAAAACTGTCATCGTTATCTCTCATGATATGGACTTTGTATCAAATAACTTCAACGACATCTTGGTTATGACTCATCAAAGAATTCTGTCTCGTGATACTGCAAAAGCAGTTTTTTGGGATGAAAAATTAATTAACGAGGCTCACATTGAACAACCATCCATATGTGGTATCTGTAAACACCTTGGTATTATGTCAAAACCCATAACGCTAAAAGAGGCTACTGTAGCCATTAAGTCAGAATTATTTTCATAATCGTCCTAATGATTTTTTATTTGCCTGGTCCCCAAAACTATTCAAATATCCTAGCATGTTCTGTTAAAATGCTTTCACTTTAAACCATTTTCCCTAGTTGGGGTGAACCCTCTGAATTAGTAAAGATCTAATTCAGAGGGTTCTTTTATACTAATGGCTAAGATTAAGCAACAAGCATTAAGAAAATTTCTTCAAGATGTGTCACACCTTCAGTTCGTTGGAAAGTATGGCATCAAAGATACGACCATTTACCAATGACTAAACTGAGGCTGAAATTCAACGTTAAATCAGCTATGATATTGAAAACCACAAGACTATCGAGTAATAATTATTACGTTATGATTCACCAAAAATATCAAACCAATTCAAAAATTTGCTATAGACGTTAACAAATTTCGTTACTAAACCACTAAAGAGACTTATTCTTAACTGGACTGCATTATTATACCGAATGCCCGTTAACCCAGATCAAAATTTTCAATATCAGAATTATCGATATATCGACATTTTAAAGCCGGGCCAAGTTTTTCAAATATTGGACCGAAATGCTAATGCTACATGTCTAGACAATGAAAGTATCCTTCACATTATCAAAGTAGGAACAGCTCATAATCATTAGTTCCACAGCTACAAAGAATTAGTATTGGCCATTACCAGTCATGTTGCGTACTACAATCATCAGTGGATAAAACCGAATTGACCTATCTTGCCAACGATTGACCATCGTCTAAAAATAAATTATGCGACAGATTAACAATTAAACAACAATTAAGACCGCCAACTAATCATTTTAGACCTCAGGATATCTTGTTAGACTAGGGTATAGGTCCTACACAATATATCAGTGCCGAGAAAGAAGTCTGTTCACATGAAACACCAGCCATTCAAAATAATCACATTAATCAGTCTATTGGCGCTCACCCTAACCGGTTGTCAGTCTTCGGCCGCTACCACAGGCTATCAGTCTGAGCATACCATCAAAACCGGTCAACGCCGTGATACCACATTCTCCTTGGTGGCAAGTGCCGAAAATTCCACCACGAATTATCACCACCAATACGGCTACATTGAAGACATCGGAGACGGGCGCGGCTACACCGCCGGTATCATTGGTTTCACGACGGCCAACGGCGATCTCCGCCAAGTCATTCAACGCTACGTCCACTTGAAGCCTAATCATAATGAACTCAAGTCCTATTTACCCGCCCTCAAGGACGCCATGGGGTCATCTACTCATCGTGGACTTGGCCGGCCTTTTGTCAAAGCTTGGCATCGAGCCGCCAAAACCCCTCAGCTCATTCAAGCTGAAAATCACATTCTAGATACCGAATATCTGAATCCCGTATTATACGCGGCCAAGCAAGACAATCTGAGTCCACTGGGACAATACATCTATTACGATGCTATGGTGGTTCACGGTCCCGGTAGCGGTAAGAGTAGCTTCGGTGGCATTCGTCGCCAGGCCCAACGACTGGCTAAAACGCCGCGTCAGGGCGGTAATGAAACCCACTACCTCCAGGCATTTCTCAAGGCCCGCACGCCCATCATGCGTCAGGAGGCTGCCCACCACGACCTCTCACGACTGACCGCTCAGCGTCACTTCATCCGCGACAAGAATTTCCAACTCAAGCGTCCCCTGTCATGGGAAATGTATGGCGATCGTTATCACCTCAAGTAATGACAACACGACTGGGATAAGCGGCAAATGGGCACATAAAAAGGTCTGAGACAACTTGTCCCAGACCCCAAGGTTAGTGAGCCTCAATTTCTTTTGTTTGAACAATCTTAGCGGCTGTTCCAGTATTGATTAAATTCTCAATCCGATCCAATAGCATCAGCAGCCAACCAAAGGCCAGAACAAATGCCATCATCTCGAACGCCGTCAGGGAGAAGTAACCAACCCATCGAAAGAGAATTTCCGCGACGAACAGAGCCGCCCCGACACCATAGGAAAGATACAAAAATTCTTGGGTCACCTGTGGCAGAAGCCAGCGCACCCCAACGATTAGGGCCATGATGAGGTAGACGAGAAAGGTCGCCACTTGATCATGTAGGGCATGAGAAGACACATTGTTGGGAAAGACCCCAACGAGTCCCAGATCCACCGCTGTCAAGGTTAACAGAATCCGCAGAATCCATAACTGACGTGATTTCGGAAAAAATTCATGGAGACTCACGAAGAGATAATCGATGAGAGCGATCATCAATAACGCCGCAAAGATCAGCGTCGCATTAAATTGCCACCCGCTGGAAGCATTGCTCGTTCCTAAGAAACTCAGGTTATGTTGCCACCAGTATCTCTGATTGTTTACGGCCATCGCAATGACCACACCACTAATAATCACCAAAGTCAAAACCGTAGTCAAAACCCCCGCATCCACCATCAAGGCGAAGTACACCATGACGAGGTTCACGACAACACTGAAGACCATGAAGATCACACTGGCCGTGAAGATATCGAAAATGGCCCCCTTAAAGAGCGTTCCCAATAGCCACATGCTGCCGCTCAGCAGAAGCACCACGATTAAAGCAAAGGACAACACGATCACCGGGAAGTTTCGCCAATAGATATTTTGCGTGAAATGATTGCGCGGATTATTGCGGTCTCGGATGAAGAACCCCGCAAATAACAGGGTTCCCACCACCGTGCCAATCACGATGATTCCAGTTGCCAGCGAGTTTTCTCCTACTAACTGGACCGCGTGTAGGCCCTGACTCATACAATAAATAAAGTACCCAATCGCCGAGAGCAGCGCTAATGCTAGTGGCCACACCAATACACGGCCCTGAAAAATTTGAAGCCGGGGTTCAGAAAATTGGACCACGAGGCGATCACGCTTCACCACCAATTTTACCGGCGTATCTTGATCCAACTTGAGCTGTTCGCTCACATCAGGTGGTAATTTTAATTGAAACGCTTGCTTTTTCATCCTGTCCCCCACTAATGTCGTTTTATAACGATCTTTATTATAACAAAGACTCCCGACCATGAGCGCGCTTTTTGAGGCGTCCCCTGTCGACACGATAACCATTAAGCCATACCCAGTCGAGAAAGGAACATGATGTAGGGTGAACATACTTTACTTGATGTACGGAAAACCTTAATATTTAGGGTGGAAACACTTTAAGGAGGAAACTGAACTATGAAATCTACTGTTTTTATGGAACCAGGTAAGGTTGCCATCGAAAACGTCGACAAGCCAACGCTTGAAGCCGATGACGATGTTATCATTCATGTTGTCCGAACCTGTGTCTGCGGCTCTGACCTTTGGGCATATCGTGGGCTAGAAGCTAAAGATAAGCACTCCGAAAACACGGGCCACGAAGCCATTGGGATCGTTGAAGAAGTAGGCTCAGCTATCACGACAGTGGTACCTGGCGACTTTGTTATCGCCCCATTTACACACGGTTGTGGCCATTGTGCTGCTTGTCGAGCTGGCTTCGATGGTGGTTGTCAGAATCACACCGACAACTTTAGTGCCGGTGTTCAAGCCGAATATATTCGTTACCAACATGGTGAATGGGCACTTATTAAGATTCCTGGGCAACCAGCCGATTACTCCGAGGATATGTTGGATTCACTATTAGCCTTAGCCGATGTCATGGCAACCGGTTACCATGCCGCTCGCGTTGCCAACGTTAAGACCGGCGATACGGTCGTCGTTGTGGGTGATGGGGCTGTCGGTCTGTGTGGCGTTATTGCCGCTCAAATGCGTGGTGCCAAGCGCATCATTGCGATGAGCCGGCACGAGGATCGTCAAAAACTGGCTACCGAGTTTGGTGCGACTGATATTGTAGCCGACCGTGGAGACGACGCTGTTGCCAAGGTCATGGCTTTAACCAACAATGCTGGTGCTGATGCCGTTCTTGAATGTGTCGGAACAGAATTGTCAAATGACACCGCTATGAAGGTGGCTCGTCCCGGTGCCATCGTTGGCCGAGTTGGTCTGCCTCATGAACCTAAGATGGATATGACCAACTCCTTCTACAGCAACACGATCATCGCCGGTGGCCCCGCTTCCGTCACCACCTACGATAAACAAGTGCTGCTAAAGGCCGTTTTGGATGGTGACATTCATCCCGGCAAGGTCTTCACACAAGCCTTCACCCTCGATGACATCGACGATGGTTATCAAGCGATGACCAACCGTCAGGCCATCAAGGCCCTTATTAAAGTTGACTAAGTGAGACCAAGTTTAATCTGATCATACAAAGAAACCGAATCAGTCTCTGAAATGAGAGTGATTCGGTTTCTTTGTATGATCAAGCTCTAGCGGTTAAACATCACATTTAATTTAGGATTTCCGATCTCGCAAACCAATAGCCCCTAACAACACAGTGCCGATAAGTAAGACTAAGCCAACTAGTCGAAATTCCGTTGCCGTGTGCCGTTCGCCCGTCTGTGGCAGAACGGTGGCAGACTTCGTGATTAAACTTGGACGTGGCGCACTGGCACTGCCTGACAAACTAGTGACTGGGGTCGCCGACTGCCCACCATTGTGAACGGGTGCGTTAGAACTTGGGTGGCTAGGTGTCGTGACACTAGGGTGCTGTGGCGTTTCTGGCGTCTCATTCCCGGGAACCTCAGGGTGCCCAGGCTCTTCATTCCCTGGTTCTTCAGGAGAAGGGACTTCTGGGTGTGGTTCTTCAACACCTGGTACTTCAGGAGATGGAACCTCTGGATGTGGCTCCTCGACGCCTGGTACTTCAGGGGATGGAACCTCTGGATGTGGCTCCTCGGTTCCTGGTTCCTCAGTTCCTGGTTCTTCAGTCCCCGGTTCCTCGGTTCCTGGTTCCTCAGTACCCGGTTCCTCAGTACCCGGTTCTTCAGTACCCGGTTCCTCAGTTCCTGGTTCTTCAGTCCCCGGTTCCTCAGTTCCTGGTTCCTCTGGATAAGGTTCCTCGGTTCCTGGTTCTTCAGGCCCAGGTTCCGTAACAGGTGGTTCCGTTTCTTCTGGATCATCCACCGTCCCATTTACAACAACATTAACATACCCTTTCTTTCCACGTCCTTGAGATGAAAAGTAATTATTAAAAACGATACGTCCATCGAGCGATCCCTTGGTAACAAAGGCATCACCGACCGTTCCAACACCAATATTTGAGGTCAGTGGAAATGATCGCGTCCGAGTGACTCGAACATTAGCTGGTAAATAGAAGAACGTATAATCACCACTATTAATACGAATGTCGTCGCTGACAGCCCACTTATACTCCACCCTATAGCTCTCATCTCGTGGAAGTTCATCAGTATGCGACATCACCGTTTTGTCCGGATAATGAACGATACTGGCATCGGCTGCTGACAGTCCACTAGCCCTAATCTCTTTAGCATGGGCCGTTGTTCCCCCATAGAAAATAAACAAGCCTAGCCCGGAAGTTGTCAACAGAATAAATCGCTTCAAATCCTTTCCCATTATTGCTGCCTCCCATTCAAGCTTCTTAATGAACCTGACGAACACCCCAAATTTAGCACCCTTATACGATTGCCGTTACTAATCTGGCCAATTAGTAAGTCCCGCTAGCATACTCTTTAAGACCACTTCAGTTTGATTAAGCCACTTGTTTTTCACAAAAAAAGTATGGGGCACTACTCGCCTCATACTCTTCCTAATGTCTATTCAATTCTCGGTCGTGTTGCCCTAGTCAGATCCAGGCTTATTTCAAAACAGCAAAGCCGCCGGTCCACCCGATTTGTTCACTAGCCGCTAAGGTCATTTGCAAGAAACCAAAGCTTTCAAGTTCCCGTGCCCGCTTTAGTGAGCCAGCGTTCACAAACGCCACGCCACTATCAGTTAAGGCGTCAGCCAATTGTTGTTTGGCAGCGTCGTCATCCCCTGCAGCCATCACGGTCGTTTGTTGCTTATCACTAACCTTACGACTCATTAAGGTACCTGCAAAGGTCGTATTGAAAGCCTTAATAACCTTAGAATCTGGTAACAAGCCAGCCAATTGTGCGGCAGCTGAACTGTCAGCAGGAACTTCTAAGCTATCCCAGGTCTCAAAGTTCAGGGGGTTAGAAATATCGACAACGACCTTACCAGCTAGTGCCTCTTGGTTCGCCTTGGCGATGCTTAATGCGGCATTGTAGGGAACCGCTAAGACCACAATCTCTCCCAAATTTTCGACGGGATCCTTGGAATCAATAAAGGTAACCTGATTACCACCCTGTGTGAAAACATCACCGATTGCTGAACCCATGTTACCCTTACCAAAAATCGTAATTGCTGCCATAACACATACCCCCTGATTTGTTTTATCTTTTTGTATTATTTTTAAGTACACTTTAGAGAATATAGTACTTTTGTTTGAAAGTCAATTCTTTACATTCAAACAATCAGAACTTTAAAGCATAAAAGCGACCTGTATGTGTTACTCGACCTAATCCAACGGCCTAGTCCCTACTCTGGGTGAAACTGTATGATAATTATTAATTGAAAATAGATAGTCTTTTTAACTGACTTTTTTCGTAAACTGTTATAAAATATAATACAGAAATAGATAATCCGATGGCATCCAACGTGCCTGCGTATTATTTACGACATCGTCACATCAATAAAAGGAGGTCGCCCATGGCTAATACCCAATTTAGCGATACCATCCACGTCTTGGTCTATATCGCCTATTTTGAAGGGAAAAAGATGACCAGCCAAGAAATTGCCAGCAGTCTCGAAACATCCCCAAGCCTAATTCGAAAAATCATGGCTAATCTGAAACACCACGGCTTGTTAGCACCCACACACGGTCCCACCCAGCTGGCTTTGGCCCGTGAACCGGCGGCCATTACACTTCGTGATATTTATGCCACGCTTCCCAACCAAGCGCCGCTCCTAAATGTCGATGCGCATACATCAAAGAATTGTCCCGTGGGCAAGGCCGTTCCACCAGTTCTCACCCACTACTACCAAGAAATCCAAGCAGCTGCTGAAGCAAAGATGGCTAAGATTTCTCTTCAAGACATCTTAAACGATGTCACACTCATGCAACGCCTAGCAGAATAGAAGATATCACTCGAATCTGAGAAAAACGAACAGATCTTTTGGCTCTTTGTCAAATCAGATTGCTGACTGAGGTCACATGCTTGAAGGCACTTCTTACGTGAAGTGCCTTTTTTCTTAAAGCAATCGTCTCCTTTAAGAAAGTGCTCGAGAGCTTTGCACCCGACTGATTTGCTTTCCGATAACCGTTATTTAAGCCATTTTGCCCACAACACCTGAAAATGCCTTACGATTGATATTTTAGGTGAGAAGACCTAAATTCATGCTGGTAGCTGTTAGAAACTCAACAAGTGGGGCGGATACAATGAGTATGATGAAAGATCTCCATAATTACGTGAAAAAGAATTACGAAGCGGGAAACTATGATGATGCCAAAGCTGCCTATACCTCTTGGAAAACCGAGAATAATTACCAATCTAATCTAACCGATTTTGAAATGGGTGTCCAAAAAGCACAAAGCGATTATAAAAAGAATGGAACATTTGCGGCATATCCAGAGTTAGCAATTGCTGTTTTGAATAAGTTATTCGCTGACAAAGCTTTTGAGGTCAGTGAATAACTTATTCGCGGTTATAATTCGGAAAAAGAACAACTCAAAAATCATTAATCAGCAGTTATTAGACAAACTTTAACTTGCCTTCTGGGGCGTCATCATTCAGCAATTCACTGAACGACGACGCCTTTTTTATCGGCTAAATGTCCATTGACCAACTGACTTTTATCCCACGTTCCTTGAGTCGTCGTTAATCACAGTGACCAACATAAATTGTCCGCTCCCACACCAATGCACCACTTAAATGACCCCATTTTTACCGGTTAGTATACGTAATTTCTAAATGATATCCTTTTCATACGGGTCTGGCACATCCCCTGCTAGTATAAGGTTGCCGCCAAGAGAATGGGTCCGAATCCAGACCTAAATAAGTTGTCACTACTGTTATTTTTCGTATAGATTGGAGGTAAAATACCATGCGTGTCATGAAATTAGTGAGTGGTGTCAGCAGCGGTATTGTCATCACCATGTTAGCACTCGCACTCACCCCTCTAGTTGCGTTCGCTGCAGGTCCTGGGACTGCTTCCAGTAACTTGACGAACGTGTCTGGTGGTTATGTGGCAGATAGCACCGGGAGTGCCCAGGCGATGTCTAATGCCGAGTTTACGATCACACCAGGCCCTCTTAGTTTGAATCAAGTGCCTAATATCGTCTTTGGAAGTGTCAGCGTCAAGGATGTTTCTTCCGCGAACACGAATATTCCGATCTCGACAGGAGCACCAACTGGAGGCACTGGCTTCGATGGTAATAACAATGGCGCATTAAACATTACGGACTACCGTGGCAATCATGACGGCTGGTCATTAACCGTCGGCATGAGTCCCTTCACGTCAGGTGCAAACACCATCACCGAAGCACAACTAACTCTCGATGAAACGGCAGGCGCCTTGGATAACAGTGCCACTGCCGCACCATTAAGTCTGACGCTACCACAATCCACCGTGACTAACGGTTGGATCAGCAGCCCTAAGACTTTATGGAATGCTGCCGCTAAATCTGGTGAAGGAAGTAACAGTGCTACCACTGCCGCTTCTAGCAAATTAACGATTACAAAACAACCAGACGTTTCCGCTGGGACTTACAACGCAACACTGTACTGGGCATTGCAGAATGCACCAGCAGCGACTACGCCAGCCCAATAAGACTCGCCTAGCTGTCAATGAAGGTGGGGCTGACTATGAAATTAAGATGGTTAAACTGGCGCCTCTTGATCCTAGGTGTCTTGGCTGGCATTCTCATCGGAGGACCTGTTGTACTGGGTAAAGCCGCACAGACACCCCCGACGAATTTCTTTGCCACACCATTTTTGCCCAAGAACCAACTCACCACAAAAGCGGGATATTTTGATTTAAAGGTGATGCCTGGAACCACGCAAAATCTGAAACTGGCTGTCACCAATCCCGGGAACACGCAGAAAACGCTGCAGGTTATTCCCGTCAACGCCACAACGTCCGACTCGGGTAACGCCGTCTATGTGCCATCCAATCGGACTGACCCATCGGCGCAAACGACCTTTACTAAGATGACTTCAGGTGCCGTGACTATCACGCTCGCCTCTCATCAGGAGAAAACCGTGACCTTTAAAACCACCATTCCCACTGGCGGATTCCAAGGTGAGGTCTTGGGTGGCCTCTTTGTGACGGATCCTCAAGCAAGTCCCGCCGCAACCCAAAATGGAGGTGCCTCCAGCTTCCGCCTGCATAACCGTTATGCCGTGGTCACCGCAGTAGCTCTGTGGTGTCACCCTAACCAGCGTCTAACCACCATGCTAAAGCTGGGAGATGTCGCAATTGCCAATTCCGATACCAATCCTGTTGTTCAGGCTAAGATTCGTAACCTAACCCCTGCCCTCTTCGGAGACCTACAAGGAACCGCACGAATCGTGAAAGCTGACACGGGTCAGCAGGTCGCTCGTCAGGATCTAAAAAGGGGATCTATGGCACCTAATAGTTGGTTCAATTATGGGGTACCCCTGGGAAACAAGCCGCTAACCGCTGGTCGGTACACACTCAATCTTCACCTGACTAGTGGCAAACGGGTTTGGGACTTCACGCATTCCTTCTCACTGACGAAAAACCAAGCTAAGGCCCACAATACTATCATTCGGCCGGAAGGTGGCATCGATTGGTGGTTCTGGCTTCTCCTGGCACTCCTATTGGCGTTGTTAATCTTCGGTGCCTACTGGTTAGGCAAACGGCGTTCTCGTTCTCGTTCTTAACTTCGGGAGGTGTTGGACGATGCGTAATTGGAAACAATTATTAAAAATGGGGCTACTGGGACTGGTGATTATCATCGGTTCGTTGAGTCTCTGGGTTCCCGCCCGAGCGGCATCTTCCGCCCCACAAACACCGACATCACCTCCTGTTTCAATTATGGGCATCAACTTAGCCGGTGGCTTTACTCAGCAACCAATGGACTCAAACCAGGTCTCTGGCTACAAAGTCACACTGGCTGCTAAGGGGACACGGAACTTGTTGGAGGCTGCCACGAACCCCTTCGGAAGTCGTAAATATGTTTGGTGGGAATCGACAGACAATGGCAATACGTATAGCACTGTTGGCTCCAACAGCACAACCTATACGTTCACTGCTCCAACTGTCACGCAACCAACCCAACTGCTTTTCCAAGTCGAATACGACTTCACTGGGATCGGGCTGTTCTACAATGAATGGTCTCGTATCGCCACCATCGATGTCGAACCTAGTCGCGTCCCAACAACGGCAATTAAGGTCACAGCTGACAAGACCTATCTGAACAACAGCGATACGACCGTAGCTCATGCCGCTCTGACACCAAAAAACGCAACCGATCGTGTGACCTGGACCAGTAGTGATCCAAGCCTCGCCACGGTTGACGAGTATGGTGATGTGACAGCAACTAGTGCTTCTTCTCAGACTGACGGGACGGCTCACGATCACGGCACTGTAACCATCACTGGATCTGCTAATGGCCACAGTGACGACGTAAAGATTGCCATTGGCGCCCTCCAAGACGTTGACACGATCGAAGGTAAAGCCGCGACATTTAGTCTCAAGGATTTACCCACCGACGTCACTGTTAACAATTGGTATCGCGTTCAGGATGGCCAAAGCACTGCGCTAAATACCACCGACACCAGTTACACGATCACTAAGCCAACCAAGAGTGGCGATGATGGCACTTCCTACTACGCCGTGTTAAATTACACGGTAAATGGGAGTACAAAATCCATCACCACAAACTCTGCTCGACTCACTGTGACCAAAAGTGGCTTGGTTTCTTTGATGGCCGTACCCGATTTCAACTTTGGCGAGGCCAATCTCTCTGATCTGAGTCAAGCCCTCACGCTTGATAACCTCGATGCCTTGGCCCAAGGTCAGGCTCACGATGGCAACAGTAATGGTGAACTATCAGTTCTAGACAGTCGTTATGCTGGCGGTCCGTGGACTTTATCTGCAACCTTACAGCCATTTGGCTTTATCGGTGATAACGGGGGTGAATTGGGGACGACTAGCCTCGACCTCTATGACCCCAGCAACCGATTAGATAAGACCATTCCAGCCAATGGTGAGGCCACATCAATTTACACGTCCAGCGACTATGACGGTCAAGACTGGGATGTTAGCAACACCCAACTCGATCTCGGTCCTAGTCCCTTGGCTAGTGCCGGTAGCTACGAAAGTACCATCACCTGGACCTTGACGGAAGCGCCAAGTTGAGTTCACCTAAAACCAGGACCACTCTCTTGCAGAGTGGTCCTGGTTTCGTTATCCTAAATTCAGCATACGATTGTCGTTATAAATGGGCTACTCGAACCCTGTAGGCATGGCAACTCGAAAATCCACCTCACCAATCACAATTGCGCAACCATGATGAATGACCCATGTTCCCACCGACAATCAGGCACACTGCCGATCACGGCAACCTAAAGGAGCGTCGATTCCAATGACCTGGAATCGACGCTCCTTTATGATTTCGCCTAATATTATCGTGACGAATTCAGTGTTAAGCCACCGTAATTTGCATCCGACCATGGCGCTTCGAATGATACAGATTACGATCAACACGGTTATAGAAATCGAGCGGTGACCGATCATCTCTGACGACCGCCGAGACACCGACCGAAATAGTCACATTGAACTTATGGTCATCAGCTTGAATCTCAAGGTGATTAATTGCCGCAAATATTTGGTCGACGACTGGCTTTGTCGCCGCAACTTCTGTACCAGGAAAGAGAACGTTAAACTCCTCGCCCCCCGTTCGATAGAAGGTTGCCGGTAAGTCATTAGCATCCAGCACGGTCTGAACAGTCGTTGCAACCTCTCGTAGAACCAAATCACCTACGGAATGCCCATAAGTATCGTTAAATTGCTTAAAGTGGTCAATGTCAAACATCATCATTGAAAGTGGCTGGTCATCTGCTCGACTGCGATGAAAGTAGTCATCCATCGCATCCGTGTAAGCAGCAAAGTTTTTGGTTTGCGTCAATGCATCATGACTGGCAAAACGCGCCAAACGAACTTTAAGTTCGCTATCATGCGCTAACATTGTGACATAGAGATACAACAACACCTCAAAAATAACCAGGTAGAGCCATTCTTCTCCAAAAACGGCCCATGAAAAATTGAACTTCAGCTTCATCCAGAACCACAACAATCCCCCAAAGGGAATCGTGACCAACAAGTATAGCAATAGTGAGTCTCGATGGCTGTGGCACTTTACCCGTGTCTCATTAAGCACCCAGAAAAAAGTCATGAGTGTGAGCGCATGTGCCCAAGATTGCCAATAATAAATGGACCCATTAAAGAGCATGTAAATCAACACGATTGGTAGAAAAAAGTAATAGGAAACATGAATATTTAGAAAATACGCACAGAAGATCACAGCAATCAATTGAAAATTCATAAATTGCCAGGACATACTCGTGCCAGTCACAAGTGTTTGAATACTAAAAACAAAGACTAACATATAAATGACGCCGTACCAGGTATTCACCACGTCATCGGTAACCTTGAAGCGTCGCTGATGGACCCAGGAAACTAGCCAGTTGTACGTCACCCAATAGAGGGTCAATACGCCTAGAATAAAGAATACGCCCGTGACGAAAGGTGGAACTTGCCAGTGGGACCATGTCATTGCTAAAACCCTTCTTCTCTTAAGAATAATCCCAGCATCTCAGCCGGATCGTCCGCCAATAAGGCACACCTATATAGTAATATAGACGCTTTACAAGAAGAAAACTATAGTCAGAATGGGGTAAGTGTTGTTAGCTGTAAATATTCTCATAGTAATATTGGGTTTGCAGGTTAACCATAAATCTTTCTAACCGAATCATTCGGTTTCCCCTTATCTGGGGTGGGCGCCACCAAGATTCTGACTAAAAACCACCAGACAGAATCCGACCAACGCCGTTAACGAGGCGACTGTATCCGATAAAAAGAATCCACCGATCATCGTCACAATCCCTAATCCAATAAATAATGTCCCAACTAACGCGTGCCGTTGCATGCTTTTCATCCTCCTACATCTATCCTTAAGTTGCTGGTCCAACCTTAACAGATGAGGTGAGTGACGCCTACTAAAACGGCTTACAAATACCGTTATATCAACGTTTACCTATCATTTACACAACCCATACAAAAACAATATTATCACGGACGACACGGTCAAAAACCAACGATCGTCTAATAACAGCCGCACGTGATCCGCTTAATCGCCCCCCCTTCCTTGTAACGAGCCGAAATCACTCCGGCAGTCTTAGACACCAGACGATCACCCTGAGATCGCAAAGAGGCCCCACTCATTGCTGAGTGGGGCCTCTCTTTGATTACTTTTTAATTAAAGAGAATTACTTCTTTAATGGCGTCCATTGCCACTTCGTAAATTCTTCAATATCGCGACCTTCGTCACGGGTAACCTTGAAATGCTTAGCTAAGATGTCATCCATCTTCTTGTCGAAGGCCTTACCGGCAGCTTCGTCGATAACTCCCTTGGCAATCAAGGTGTTAACAGCATCCTTAGCTTGGTGGAAACGGTCTAATTCGGAGTATACACGCATGTCGTAGGCAGTCGTGATATCCCCATCTTCACGGTAACCGTGAACATGTAAGCCTAAGTGTTGACGTTCGTAGAATACGGATTCGATTAAGTCTTCGTATCCATGGAACCCAAAGACAACTGGGGTGCCGGATTCACCGAACAGAGAAGCAAACTTGTCATCAGACAAGGCACGTTCTGCGTTCAGAGGGCCGTTCTTCTTTTGTAGACGTTGTAATTCAACAACGTTGACATAACGCATCTTAACCGCTGGGAAGGCATCGTTGATCAAGTCAACAGTAGCCAAGGTTTCGATGGTTGGTTCAACACCGGCAGAAGCGAAGACGATATCTGCATCTTCACCTTCAGCAACAGTGGAAGCCCAGTCGATTGCCTTGATACCTTCAGTAGCCAATTCTTCAGCTTCGTCGACTGAGAACCATTGTTGACGTGGTTGCTTAGAAGCGACGATGTGGTTAACCTTTTGACGGTCAGTGAATGCCCGGTCAAAGACAGCCAAGAGCGTGTTCCCATCGGCTGGGAGGTACTGACGAACAAAGTCAGACTTCTTTTCAGCCAAGTGAGTCAACATACCTGGGTCTTGGTGAGTGTAACCATTGTGGTCTTGTTGGAACACAGTTGAAGTTGAGATTAAGTTCAATGATGGGTAGTCATTCCGCCATGGTTCTGCAGCAGCTTGACGAATCCACTTGAAGTGTTGCGTCGTCATTGAATCAACAACTCGTAAGAAGGATTCGTATGACGTGAACACACCGGTACGACCAGTTAAGGTGTAACCTTCAAGCCAACCTTCAGCTTGGTGTTCTGATAATTGCGCATCCAAGATACGACCTTCTGGAGCTTCGTATTGGTCATTTGGTTCCTTGACCTCACTCATCCATTGACGGTTCGTAATCTTGAACATTTCCCAAAGACGGTTAGACATCGTTTCATCAGGTCCGAAGAGACGGAATGATGATGGGTTCTTCGTGGCAACGCCAGCGAAGAAGGTTGACAGAACGTTCATATCCATGTTCTTGTTGCCATCTGGCAAGTTCGTTCCACGGTTAGATTCGTTGATGTCGTTAGCGTAGTCTTTCCAGTTAGGTAAGTCTAACGTTTCTGGCTTTTCGCCACGAGCGCGACCACCATTGGCGATTGGGTTAGCAGCCATCCGCTTGTCACCCTTAGGGGCGAAGTCAGCGACTTCTGCCTTCAATGTTCCATCAGCATTGAATAATTCGGCTGGCTTGTATGAGTTCATCCAGTCTTCAAATTCTGGTAGTTCATCGAAGTTATTCTGGCTCAAGCCAAGCGGCACTTGGTGGGCACGGAATGAGTTTTCAATAGGTTCGCCAGCTGGGTTGTGTGTAGGACCACCCCAACCCTTTGGTAAGCGAGCGATGATAACTGGCCATGGGGCGATAGTACCATCTTCGTACTTGCCGTTTTCACGGGCGTCTTTTTGGATTTGCTTGATATCAGCAATTGCTTGGTCAAAGACCGCAGCTGCCTTTTCATGGTAAGTCATGTAGTCATGGATGTCATCGTTTTCGATGAAACGAGGTGACCAGCCCAGACCTTCAAAGAACTTCGCAACTTTATCGTCGCTCATCCGTGAGAAGATAGTTGGGTTAGAGATCTTGAATCCGTTAACGTCCAAGATAGGTAATACAGCACCATCATTCTTAGGGTTCAAGAACTTGATGGAGTTCCATGCAGTCATTGCAGGACCCGTTTCAACTTCCCCATCACCAACGACAGTGAAGCCGATTTGGTCTGGGTTGTCTAATACGGCACCAATTGCGTGGGACAATGAGTAACCAAGTTCTCCACCTTCGTGAAGGGAACCAGGCGTTTGGGCCGTCATGTGGGAACCAATTCCACCAGGGAATGAGAACCGCTTGTAAAGACGGGCCATACCTTCGAGATCTTGCGTAATTTCAGGGTAAGCATCCGTGTAGGTACCATCCAAGTATGAGTTCGTAACCATAACTTGGCCACCATGACCGGGACCACCAATATAGAACATGTTCAAGCCGTACTTGTTGATTAAACGGTTGGCGTGGGCATACAGGAAGGTTTGTCCTGAAATAGTCCCCCAGTGTCCGATAGGCTTAACTTTAACGTCTTCTTTTTTGATCGGTGTATTGGTTACTGAGAACAATGGATTGTCCTTCAGAAAAATCATTCCACCTGAGAGGTACGTTGTAGCACGCCACCAGGCGTCAACTTTTTCCAAGTATGACTTGGAATCGTAATCTACTGTCATGAATTTTACACTCCTTCGTCTTGGTCGCAAACTTCTACTAGAATTAACCCGAGTTATTAGAGGTCAATTTATGTCCTTAATGATACCAATAATTTTCAAAAAGTCAACCTTTTTGAAAATTGATACGATCCAATTATGAAAAAGTTGGATTTTAGACGATTTTAACCGTCCTCCCGTGTGCCTTTCATCCCGCTCAAAAACAATGTAATCGGAATGGAAGGCACACGCCGGATTTAATTTATCCTCTGTCTGACTCGGCGCTCAATCCCTTAAATTAGTTGCTAAGTCACCGATACCGCGGTTCCAGACCTGACGAACGACACCCGGTCTCGACATGATTGTTGGCAACCAACTTGAGCCCAGTATACCAGAAGCGTGCGCGTTTTCGCAGTAGTTTGGCTTGTCACCACTAACCTTTCATAATCATCAGTCAGATGCGGAAGCGTGGCCTTTGCGCTGTGCTTATATCGCGAACCAGATTGTCTCCGCCGTCGCTAATGTGCTCCTCACGAAAAAAAGAAACCATCACTGTCAGGTGAATCAAAGCCAGCGGTTTGATCCAAAAAACAACGGCAACAATCCAATGAGTCCCTCTTATTAGACTTATATAGGTCCACATTAAGGTCGCTTTGCCGCGTTCATATTTTGGCGTGTCATTTTCCTAACCAAGGTCACTTGTTTAGAAGATCTCGAATTCCTCCGCTATACTTGGCTTACGTTCACTAAAGGAGTGTGTTCAGTCATGAAATTAACCTTATTTTATGCCCCCGGGGCAAGTTCATTGGCACCCCACATCTTGTTAGAAGAGCTCGGATTACCTTATCACTTGGAGAAAGTCGACTTGGATGAAAAAACATGGTCACAAGGCAATTACAATCAACTGAACCCCAAGTCCTATGTCCCTGCGCTACAGATCGATGATCAGTCCTTACTAACGGAATGTGCCGTCATCTTAGAAGTCATTGGCACGTTGGCCCAACCATCCCCACTCCCGCCGTATAATACCTCAGACTACTGGGAACAGCGGGTCTGGTTGAACTACATTGCAACTGAACTCCATAAAAATTTCATCTCGCCAGCTCGTTATGGTAACTGGCTTCCTAACACACCAGAGACCAAAGAACGCGTTTGGACGCGGGTACACCCTCGCCTGGACTATGTCGAAAAGCGGCTGTCCGATCGTGGCCCATACTTACTGGGTTGGGATTTTTCCATTGCTGACCCCTACCTGTTTGTCATGACCAACTGGATGCAACGCCTGCACTATTCTTTCGACAACTTCCCTTGGCTGAAGGCCTTTGACGCAACCATGCGGGAACGCCCAGCCGTCCAACGCGTTTTACAGCAGGAAGGACGGCCACACTCGCTAGAATCCAAATAGGATAGGTACGATAAAAGCCCCGCACACGAAACGACGCGCCGGGGCTTTCACTTTACTTTGGCAGGTGAAACGTCAATTCCGCCGCCGTATAGGGACGATCTGTTCGTGCAGGTTCGAATGCGCGATCGCCGACTTCTATGCCGCAGGCTCGGGCTGCTGTGATTGCAAATTCCCGAAAGAATTGAAAACTCGCCGTGATGATTCCATTATCAGTGACGACAGGCTCACGAACCAGATTGTGCTTTGGAATAAACGGATTGCGGTCATAGGTTTCTTCAAATATGCCACCCGTGAATTTGGTCTTATCCAACAATCCAGCTTTGGCTAAGAGAATCGGTGACGAGGACATGGAAGCAATAATTGGTCGCTGTGCGGGGGCAACATTTAGTTGCGCCAAAAAGGCAATATTTCGTGGATCCGCTAATGGAATATGATAGTTATCAATCCCCGGCAGAATCAACAAGTCAACCTCCAGCGGATTCACCTGGGTGAATGCCTGTTGTGCCATGACTTGTAGATGGTCCTCTCCTGCATATAATTGTCGGTCAGCCCCAACCGTCGTCAGCGACCATTCACTCTCTTGAAAGGCCAAGATCTCAGTTAAAGCCGAAATTTCAAAATTACAAAATCCTGGATACAGCATCACTAAAGCTCGTTTCATGACGAACACCTCCAGTTTGAAATTAATTATACGCTCACGAGTAGTTAAGTCTGCCTGAATAAACTTGGCCTTTTATAAACGTTATAATACTCGAATTGGTTATCAACCTGAACTTTACACAATCAACATCTAGTCTTTACATCTACCGCGTATCCTTAACCTGTACCCAAGCAAAGAGGAGGAGTTTGTAAGATGAAAAAACAAATGAGTACCCTAGTAACTGCCCTGTTATTGACCACCACCTTAGGTTGGCAACAACCCTTAATGTCGATTACGGCGGCCGCAAAAACCAAGACGACTCAGACCACTAAGCGAGTCAAGAAAGCTGCTAAGTCACAATCAACCCATATTAAGCTTCAAGGCGCTTCCAATGCCCGCGATCTTGGGGGCTACATCAACAGCAAAGGCCAAAAGATTAAGGCTCACCGCCTCATTCGTTCCAACAGCCTTTCAACATTATCAAAGTCTGATCAGAAGAAGCTCGTCAAGACTTACCACGTGGCAACCGACGTTGACCTTCGGACCGTCATCGAACAACAAAAGAGCCCTGATGTTAAGATGAAGGGCGTGAAACTCATCAAGGCTAATGTCTTCAAATCCTTCGGGGCTTTCCCCGACTTCTCCAAGAAAAATGCCGGTGATAAGATGATGAAGAAGTCCTATCACGACGCCATCACCACGGCACAAGGACGTAAGGCTTACAAGTCCCTGTTCCACCAGCTCTTAAAGAATCCTAAGAACAAGGCCGTCCTCTGGCACTGTTCAGCGGGTAAGGACCGTGCCGGTATGGGAACCGTCCTCGTCCTCTCAGCCCTCAACTTCAACAAGAAGGCTATTGCCAAGGATTACTTGAAGTCCAATACATACCTGGTCAATACCAACAAAGAAAACTTGAAGCGCCAAGAAGCTGGTTGGAAGGCCCAAGGCAAGGAACTAACACCAACGGTTATCGCCAACTTCAAAGCTCAAAACGGTGTCAAGATGGCTTACCTCAACACCATGTACAAGGCTATCAACACCAAGTACGGCAACATGGATAACTTCCTCCACAAGGGTCTGGGATTATCCAACACGCAATTGAAGCACCTGCGTTCGAGCTACCTCACGCCAGCTAAATAATCATGCGGTAGTCTTAATTTTCAGCCCACAATCTCTATCATCAGGGATTGTGGGCTTTTAATTGACCTGATCTGAATCCTATGACTTCATCCTCAGGTTCTCTCCATTTAAGCGATTACTATGTTTCGATAAAAAAAGTTTCATTCACTGAACGTTCCTCTAAAATTTGTGTTATGGTTAAATTGTGCTATTAACAACGGTTTAAGGAGAGGTTTTGTTTCATGAAAAAAGTCGCAGTCGTCTTGGGTATCATTGGCTTGACCGGCACTATGGGGATCAGTACCACTAGTCAAGCAAGTTCCCTAACCGGGGCAGTTACGTATCATCACTATCACGGGTTAGCCACCATCAAAAAGAACTACAAGCACTTCAGTCTGACGAATCATCAACCACACAGTAAGTATAAGACCATTAAGGTCTTCAACTGGAAGTTTGAAAACCTCAAGGCTGGTTCCAAAGTGAAAATTGACTGCCGGGCGAGTCAAGGAACACAATATGATTGGTACCGAATCCGATCAATTAGTAAGCACCACACTCGGCGTTATTGGGTCTACGGCCAAGCTCTGAATCTTAAATAATCTAAATGTGATGAGAGTGGGACATAAGGCTCGCAAACTGCCTTAGGTTCCACGTTTCGGCACCATAATAGTCAAAATTAAAACGACTTTGCAGAATGCACTAGTCCCTGTCAAGTTGACAGTTGAAATAATATAATTTTTAGTATTGCTTAAGCGGCTTCATCGCGGTATTC
>NZ_RHOC01000014.1 GCF_003946145.1 Levilactobacillus huananensis | reverse complement strand
TCGATTGTTGTTACTTTTGTTATAAAAGCGAATTGACTTCGCAAATATTGTTTGGGTTTGATACCAAGTATCAAACCGCCCTACACATATTTGGTTTGTCGAAACAATGTTCAGTTTTCAAAGGTCTACCTGATTGCTTGCCTGAACAAGCAACTCATAAAGCATATCATTCTATTGGTTTGCTGTCAACAACTAAATTCAATCTTTTAAATTGGTCTAGTCGTTATTTCGTAACAGCAACGTATACAACTATACCAACCAGCGTCTAAATCGTCAACTAAAAAATGACAATTAAACAATCTTTTTTTAAAGGCGAACCGCACAAGAAAAGCGTCTGAAATTGCACCGTAAAAGCCGCACAATTTCAGACGCTATATCAGTTGTTGTCCGTCGTCATTTTGTCCGTCGTCGCAAGATCGGGGCAACACCGACAACAAATCCGGCCGCAACGATGAAATCAACAATCGCACACAGTAAGAATAAAAACTTAAATGACGTGAACTGACCAATCACAACGCCCCCAAGAACAGGGCCTAAAGCCTTCCCAAGCGATGAGAAAGAATTAACCAGTCCTTGGTACTTTCCTTCATTTCCCACGGTGTACGCGTTAATCAACGCCGGAACCCCCGGTACATAGACAGCTTCCCCCACCGTTAAAAGGGTCATCGCCATAAAGAGTACCACGATGCCAGAAGTTGTCGTCATTAATAGAAAAGAAAAGGCAATCGCGAGGAGTCCAAATAGAATCTGCCACGGAATAATCCGTACGTGACTGGCCTTGGTCATCAGTGCCTGTACAATGATCAAAAGAATCCCATTGTAGACCCAAAGATAACTGTAGAGCTTAATCCCTAATCCTTCATTTTGAATGTAGACCGAGACGTTACTCATCCACTGGGCGTAGGTAATCCACATGAAGACCAACGTTAAGAGAATAATCACAAGACTCGCCACGGGGAGTTTCCTACTATTAATTACCGTGGTCTGTTGTGTCGAAGTTACAACGGCTTCATCCGTACCACTGGCTTCGAATTCAGCAGCCTTCCAACGCCAGAGGGCAAAAGCCCCAAGATAGCAAACAATCAGCAGGGTGAAGATTGGTCGTAGACTGTGATGGAAAAGAACCCCGATGCTGGCGGTTCCGACGACAAGCCCGACATTAATGAATATATATAGTAGATTAAAGAGTTTACTGTCATTATGACTGAGCTGTGCCGTAAGTGCCGTAATCAGAGTTAACATGCCCCCCGTGAGGAGCCCAAAAACAATCAAAACAATTGGATAGGCAATAATCCCATTCCAGATAAACCCGAAGCCAGCATCAATCACCAATGCTGCGAGCATGCCCAACCCAACCGTTTTTGCCGAGTAGCGATCCGAGAGGACCCCACCTAGATACCCCCCTAAGACATTGCACCCAGAATAAGCTGCTAAAATCAGTCCACTCTGAACTAAGTCTAAATGGAGATTCCCATGAAGATAGATGGTCGTTAACGGCCACATCACACTGTACGCTGTGTTCACCAAGAACCCCAGCACCAGTAACGGCCACATTCTACGAATCGTTTTTAACATATGTCGTTTCCCGCCCTTCAATACTAAGTCCATTCTATCATCACCCGTCACTGACCGAAACACCTGAATCGATCATTTACCCCCCCCCGTTGCTCACCTGATCTCTCCGTGGCTTTATTACAAAGTTTCTAATAATTCGAGCTATACATAAATTGTTCCAGACCAATTTGCTAATTCGGCTTACAAAAGCCGTCAAAGTCATGTTTGCCATACTAGCACCCCAAAGATATTTATACATTTTTCTAAATAAAATTAACTTTTTTAGCGATTTCCCTTGCTTATTTGGTCGAAATAAATTAGATTTAAGTTAGATTTGGATTTGATTTACCGAATCAATACTTATTAGGAGGCCACATATATGAGCAATAATCATACAAACAGTTCCACGCAACCCGACTTAAACGATCAAATGCAGGTTCGGCGGGACAAAATGAACAAGCTCAGTGAACAAGGCATCGCGCCATTTGGACACCGGTTTGACAGGACCGATACTAGCAAGACACTTAACGACAAGTACGGTCAAAATACTAAAGAAGAGTTGGCCGAAGATAAGCATAATGTGACTCTTGCTGGGCGGGTAACCGCTAAGCGTGGTAGTGGGAAGGCCGGATTCGTCGATATTCTCGACCGTTTCGGTACTATCCAAGGCTACGCACGGCAAGATGAACTCGGTGAATCTGCCTACGACTTATATACTTCTTTGGACTTAGGTGACTTTATTGGTATTCACGGTTACGTTATCAAGACGGATACCGATGAATTAACGATTCGAATTACGCAACTTGAATTCTTATCAAAGGCGTTACGTCCGTTACCTGACAAGTTCCACGGTTTAACGAACCAGGAATCTATCTACCGTAAGAGATACTTGGACTTAATCGCTAACCGCGATAGCTTTAACCGCTTTATGCAGGTTACCCAGATCAAGCGCGCTGTGCGTGAATACCTGGATAACCAAGGTTACATTGAAGTCGACACGCCTGTCTTACAGACGCAAGCCGGTGGTGCGGAAGCACGGCCATTCATCACTTCTTCTAACGCTCTCGACATTCCTTTATATCTCCGGATTGCCACGGAGCTTTACCTGAAGCGCTTAATTGTCGGTGGATTCGAAAAGGTTTACGAATTAGGCAAGGACTTCCGGAACGAAGGGATTGACACCCGTCATAACCCTGAATTCAACATGATCGAAGTTTATACCGCGTATACGGACTATAACGACGTCATGGACTTAACGGAAAACATTTTCCGTTACACGGCTCGTAAGCTTCACGGCGATGGCCACATCACTTACCAAGGCACCCCTATTGACCTGGAATCTCCATACAAGCGGATTCACATGGTTGATGCTGTTAAGGAAGTTACTGGTATCGACTTCTGGAAGAAGATGTCCGTTGAAGATGCTCGTAAGTTAGCTGACGAAAATGATGTTGAATACGAAGACTACTGGACTGTTGGTCACTTCATCAACGCCTTCTTCGAAGACAAGGTTCAAGATACCTTGATCGACCCAACCTTCATTTACGGTCACCCAGTTGAAATCTCACCATTAGCTAAGAAGAACCCTAAGGATGGTCGTTTCACTGACCGTTTCGAGTTATACATTAATGGTAATGAATATGGGAACGCCTTTACCGAATTAAACGACCCTGTCGACCAACGTCAACGTTTCGAAGCACAAGATGCTGAACGTGATGCCGGTAACGAAGAAGCCCATGGGATTGACGAAGATTACCTGGAAGCCATGGAATATGGTATGCCACCTACTGGTGGACTTGGAATCGGGATTGACCGGATGACCATGCTGTTAACGGATGCACCTTCAATTCGTGACGTCATGCTATTCCCAACGATGCGTCCTAACGAGTAATCTTTGAAAAGAGGCAATTGCATGAAAGCATTCCAACTGATTGCGTTACTACAAGAACATGATTTGTACCAAAGTAATTCGCTTAAATCAGACGACGTTTCTTTCGAATCATTAGCTTATGATTCTCGCAACGTCAGTGAGAATGGTCTCTTCATCTGCAAAGGCAAGAACTTTTCAGTTGATTACCTAAAGCAAGCCATTGCTAATGGGGCCACTAGTTATCTCGCTGAAACTGATTATAGTGACGTGGTTTCCGTTCCGGGGATTATCGTCAGCGACGTGCGTAAGGCTATGTCCTTGGCCGCTCAACTATTCTTCGGTTTTCCCCAAAATGAATTATTTCTGATTGGGTACACGGGAACCAAGGGTAAAACCACTTCCACTTACTTCACTCACAATATCCTTGAACATGCTCATCCAGGTGAGGTTGCCATGTTCTCGACTATCGACCGGATTGTTGGTCAGGGTGCTAAGAACCAATTCAAAGCCCACTTGACCACCGCAGAATCTTTCGATCTATTCAAGGAAATGCGAGAAGCCGTGGATAACGGTGCGAAGTACCTGGTGATGGAAGTTGCCTCCCAGGCTTACCTCCTTGATCGGGTTTACGGTTTACAATTTGATGTGGGTATCTTCTTAGATATCACACCAGACCATATCGGCATTAACGAACATCCTGACTTTGCAAACTACTTGTTCTGCAAACAGCAGTTACTGCTGAACTCCCGTAATGTGGTGATTAACGCCGACACCGACCACTTCGATGAAGTCCTCGCTGCCTCGCAAGTCTCCACCGCTCCCGATCACATCTTCACCTATGGAATGAACTCAGATTCAGCCAGTGTGTCGATCACTGATAACCAAGCTAGTTTGACGGCAAGTACCTTCAAATTAGTCGTTAATAGCGACAACCCCACACTCGCTAGTCTTGCACAAACGTACAATGTCTCCGTTCCTGGTGACTTTAACCAAGGTAATGCCTCCGCAGCCATTTTAGCCACTGCAATTGCAGGTGCTTCCGCTGAGGACATGCAATATGGCTTGGCTAATACTAAGGTTCCTGGCCGTATGCAATTTACTCGGACCAAGAATCACGGAACCATCTATGTGGACTATGCTCACGATTGGGGCAGTATGAATGCATTACTTGGCTTTCTGAGCACTCAGTTCCCTGATCAACGGGTTATTGCCGTTCTCGGCAGTACCGGTGATAAGGGTGAAGACCGGCGAGAAGGTTTCGCCCGTGCCTTGAACGATTTCGCTGATGTCGCCTACCTGACGGCTGATGATCCGGGTCACGAAGACCCCATCAAGATTGCCGAGGAAATCGACAGTCACATCGACCACTCAAAGGTAGCCACCACTATCGTTCCTAAGCGTGAAGACGCTATTCGCCAAGCGATTACCGGCGCATCCAATACGGATCTCGTCGTTCTGGCTGGTAAAGGTGAGGACAAGTATCAAAAGGTGAACGGTGTAGATACACCTTATCCTTCCGATCCTGTCGTTGCCGCTAACGTCTTAGAATCGCTAGCTGACGAAGCCTAAAGTTTCTAGGATAAATAGGTCACAATCAAACGTAAATAGCACGACAGATGATAAAAATCACCTGTCGTGCTATTTTTTTGCTATTCTAACGGAACAAAATCCGTACCGCCCGATCGATCTGCTTCGAAGCCACCCTTTGTCTAGACAATCATCACCTGCCCCACTGTCCAAACAAAATAAAAAAGCCATCAGCTCGCTCACGCGAACCGACGACTTTTTCTAGGCAACTAATAATTAGTTAGCTTCAGCTTCAGTAGCAGCTTCTTTGTTGGCCTTTTCAATTTCCTTTTGGTCTAAGTCAAACTTAGGCGAAACGAAACCGTACATAGTCCAACCGAAGAAGGTAACTAATGAACCTAAGACCATGGCTTGCGCACCTGAAGCGTACATTGCGTACAATGAGTAAATTGCGGCAACGACAGCTAAGAAGTTCGTAACCTTGTAGGTCATGTTGTGCTTGCTGATCCCGGCACTTTGTTGAATGGTCTTTGCAGCACCCATTGACAAGATGTAAGGAACCAAGTTGGTGATAACAGCCAAGTTAACTAAAACGTTAAATTGTTTGTTCAAGTCAGGACTGATAGTCATGAATGACAACAGAATTTGAACAATTAACAAGATAGTCATACCGGCAATTGGGGCACCATTCTTGGAAACACGAGAGAAGATTGCTGGGAAGTAACCTTCATCAGCGGATGACTTGAACACTTGGGCGATAGTAAATTGCCAACCCAATAATGACCCAAGACAAGCAAGAACCATGATACCTTCAACGACTTTACCAGCCCAGCCACCGAACATGGTTGAGAAAGTCAAACCGAATGGGGCGTTAGAAGTCAGCAATGCTGAGTTCTTAACAATACCAGCCATAACGTTAGTGGACAGGATGTAAATAATCCCGGCACCAATCGTCCCAGCCATAACGGCGATAGGAACGTTCTTACGTGGGTTTTCAACGGCATCCATGTTGGCAACCGCAGATTCAAGTCCTAAGAAAGCCCATAACGTAATTGGAATTGATGAAGCAATTCCGTCGAAGAATCCAACATTGTGTGGATTCCATGAAGCAGCGTACAGTGATGGTGAGAACCAGAACCAGCCTAATACGGCCAAGATAACAACTGGGAGAATAACACCCCAGACAGTTACGGAACCAATCCGACCAGTCAACTTAGAACCACCGAAGTTAAGCAAGGTCGTAATGATAACCGTTCCGATAACCCAGAAAGTAACTTCGATTGGCTTCAGTGTAATGTCCAGGAACACCGTCAAATAACCAACGGCGGAAACCGCGATGGCCACGTTGGCGATAACCAGTGATAACCCATAAGTAAAGTTACTCATGAAACTACCGTCTTTACCATATGAGTATTCGGCGTATCCACCCATACCACCGGACTTTGTACTAAACATACCGTTTCTGGCGAAAACCCATGCCAGACAGAGGGCCCCACCTAAAGTTACAATCCAAGAGAGAACGGACATCGTCCCAACTTGTGCTAACTTAGATGGCAACATAATAATCCCGGAACCAAGCATGTTAACAGCCGTAATGATGGTCAGCTGCATAACACCCATTTTCGTACTATTTTCTGCCATTTTTCTAACCTCAATTGAATAAAATTTTGAAACGAACAATTGCTAGAATGCCGGCCCAAAAAGGACCGACATTCATTAGTATAAATCTAGAATCTCATAAAGTCTAGGTTATTTTGCGGCATCCTTGTCATAAACGTAACCGTAAGCCTTAACGCGACCGTCTTCTTGAGGTTCCATGTAGACACCTTGGATTTCAGGGTCAAATCCAGGGAAGTTGTTGATACCTTCTTGAAGAATCGTGAAGTAAGTTGCGGCTTCCTTGTTCCAAACTTCACCTGGGGCAACACATAAGATACCAGGAGGATATGGAAGTGCACCTTCAAGAGCAGTTTCACCAACGATCTTGTCCAATGGTACTAACTTAGCATTGTTAGCAACTAATGCCTTGTCAGCATCGTATGGGGTCATGCTTGGCTTTGGCCAAGTCTTTTCCCGGAACAATGCACGTTGATATGCCTTGGCATTTGACTTCTTGTAGAAGTCATGAATTTCTTGGCAAAGTTGACGGATCGTGTAACCACGGTACCGGTCAATGTTTTCAGCGTAAATCTTAGGTAAGACATCGCTCAATGGGGCATCTTCCTTGATCAACTTTTCAAGTTGAAGAATGAAGTTAACCAAGTTGTCCAACTTAGCCTTAGTTTCAGCAGGCGTGAGTAAGAACAAGATTGAGTTCAAGTCAGACTTTTCAGGGATAATCCCATGTTCACGCAAGTAGCTGGAAATCAGCGTTGCGGGAACACCGAAGTCTTCATATTCACCGGTTTCCATGTTGATACCTGGTGTCTTCAACATGAACTTCAGTGGGTCAACGAAGTACTGGTTGTCAGCATAGCCGGCAAATGAGTGCCACTTTTCACCCTTACTGAAGCGCCAGTAGTCGATGTCGTTAGCAATCGTGTCCGTATCAACGTCTTCCCACTTCTTACCATGAACAGTGGTAGGAATGAATGGCGTGAACATCGTGGATTCCTTAAGCATCCGCTTACGAGCTTCGATACCCAACTTAACCGTGTCGATCCACATCTTGGCACCGGCAGGGCCTTCCATCATCTTGGCGTTAACGTCAAGTGTGGAGTAGATTGGGTAGAATGGTGAAGTAGACGTGTACTTCATGTAGGCGTTGTTAAACCGTTTGTGGTCAATGTAACGCTTCTGACCCTTAATGTGCTTATCTTTCTTGTGAATCTGGGAAGCTTGTGACAAACCACCCATTTGCTTGTGGACAGATTGGGTAACGAAGATACCTGGATCTTCTGGTCCCAAGTCATCAATCAGCAATGGTGAGCTATCCTTCATCATAGGAATGAATTGTTCGTAACCAACCCATGCAGAGTCAAAGAGGATGTAGTCACAAAGACGACCGATCCGCTTGATAACTTGACGTGCGTTGTAGATACTCCCATCGTAAGTCCCTAATTCGATGATAGCTAATCGGAATGGACGCTTTTCCTTAGCTTTTTCTGGATCCACCTTAGCAGCTTGTGCACGGATGTAATCTTCATTGAAAGCAGCATCGTCGATACCACCGATGAAACCGAATGGGTTCCGTTCAGTTTCGAGGTAAACTGGTAAACCACCAGCTTGTACCAAGGCAGCGTTGTAGTTAGACTTGTGGTTGTTCCGGTCGAACAATACCAAGTCGCCTGGCTTAACAGCTGCAATATCAACAATTGCGTTAGAAGTGGTCGTCCCATTCATAACGAAGTAAGTCTTGTCAGCGTTGAAGACACGTGCGGCATGCTTTTCACCATCAAGGGCAGCACCACCGTGGGTCAACAAGTCACCAACTTCGACGTCAGAACTACTTACGTCAGAACGGAATAAGTTTTCTCCGTAGAAGTTGTACAGTGCACGACCAGCTGGGTGACGTAAGAAGAATTGTCCACCGTGGTGACCTGGCGTATCAAAGTTCAGGTTACCTTCTTCAACGTAATGTACCATTTCCTTGAAGAATGGAGGAATCATTTTATCTTCATACGTAGCGGCAGCTGTTTCAATTTCACTGTCGTAGATGTTACGGTAACTCTCGTCATTGTTGTCCAAGAAATGGAAGACCATTTCACGAACGCTTGCATCGAGAGCTGCAGAGTCAGCAGTTAACATAAATACAGGAATATCAAATTTCGTTGCATTAATTAACTTTACGCTGGCAATATCTTCGTCAGAATCAGTGACGACGGCAGCAGCAATATCGGTGAAGTCAGTCTTACCTGCGAGGTCGACGATCTCACGGTCAGTACTGAAGAATTTAAGAGCTCCTTCAGAGCTAGCTATTTTCAAAGACTCAGCCATTTTCGATAAGTTCCTTTCTATTTCCGAATGAGTTTACTTTTTGCTTGAATCGTAAACGTAACCGTAAGCAACAGTCTTGCCGTCTTCTTGCTTAAAGTAAACACCTTGGATTTCTGGTGCAAAACCAGGGAATTTGTTAATACCTGCTTCAAGAATTGAGAAGTAAGTTTGAGCAACCTTGGTCCACTTTTCACCTGGGGCAACACAGAAGATACCAGGAGGATATGGTAAAGCACCTTCAAGGGCAGTTTCCCCTTCAATATCACTCAACTTAACTAACTTAGCATTGTTGTGTAACAATTCAACGTTAGCATCGTATGGCGTCATTGCTTGTTCTGGGAAGTAGTCAGCTAAGAACATCTTCTTTTGGTATTCCTTAGCATTGTTACCCTTGTAGAAGTCATGTAATTCTTGGCAAAGTTGCTTGATAGTGTAGCCGGCGTAACGGTCTTTGTTACGTGCGTACAGACGAGGCAATACCTTAGATAATGGGGCATCAGCCTTGATCAAGCTTTCGAAGTTAACAATTTGGGTTACCAAGTTGTTCATCTTAGCTGGCGTTTCGGCAGGAGTCATCAAGAATAAGATAGAGTTCAAGTCATTCTTTTCTGGGATGATTCCGTGTTCACGCAAGTAGTTAGCTAAGATAACGGCTGGAACACCGAAGTCTTCGTATTCACCGGTTTCAACGTTGATACCAGGAGTCGTTAACAAGAACTTGTTAGGGTCAACGAAGTATTGGTTGTCTTCGTAGCCGTCAAATCCATGCCACTTAGCACCCTTTTCAAAGCGCCAGTAGTCGATGTCGTTAACGATCTTTTCAGTGTCAGCATCTTCCCAGTTCTTACCATTAACAACTGGTGGAACGAATGGACGAATCATGGTTGCGTTCTTTAACAGACTCTTACGAGCGTTAACGGAAGTTACCAATGCATCATGCCATAACTTCTTACCAGCTTCGCCTTCTTGCATCTTGGCGTTAACGTCAAGCGTAGCGAATAATGGGTAGAATGGTGAAGTAGAAGCATATTGGTTGTAAGCGTTGTTGAACCGTTTGTGGTCGATGTAACGCTTCTGACCCTTAATGTGCTTATCCTTCTTGTGGATTTGTGATGCTTGTGAGAACCCAGCTTGTTGCTTGTGGGTTGATTGCGTTACTAAGATACCTGGATCTTCTGGTCCGAGGTCTAACAGTAATGGAGAACTGTCTTTCATCATAGGAATGAATTGTTCGTATCCAACCCATGCAGAGTCGAAGAGGATGTAGTCACAAAGGTGACCAATCTTGTCAACAACTTGACGTGCGTTGTAGATAGTCCCATCGTAAGTCCCTAATTGGATAACAGCTAAACGGAATGGGCGCTTTTGCTTGGCCTTTTCTGGGTCAACCTTAGCAGCTTGCTTCCGGATGTAGTCTTCATCGAAGTCACGGGCATAAATCCCACCGATGAATCCGTAAGGGTCACGGGAAGTTTCTAAGTAAACTGGACGGCCACCATCTTTAACGAGGGCAGCGTTGTAAATGGACTTGTGGTTGTTCCGGTCGAACAGAACCAAGTCACCGGGAGCAACAGCAGCACCAACAGCGATGTTGTTAGAAGTTGAAGTCCCATTCATTACGAAGTATGTCTTGTCAGCGTTGAAGACTTGTGCGGCATGCTTTTCAGCATCCATAGCTGGACCTTCGTGAATTAACAAGTCACCTAAGTCAACATCGGCGTTACAGATGTCGGCACGGAAGACGTTTTCACCGAAGAAGTTGTAGAATTCGCGACCAGCTGGGTGCTTAGCGAAGTATTGCCCACCTTGGTGTCCTGGACAGTCGAACTGGATGTTACCCCGTTCAACATATGACTTAAGGGCTTTGAAGAATGGTGGTAATACACTATCTTCGTACTTTGCGGCAGCCGATTCAATTTCACGATCAACCAATTTACCATCTGACTTACTGTTTAAGTCAACAATGTGGTAAATCTTTGCCATCAAATCGCCCTGGATCTTTGAACTGTCTTTACTGAGAACAAAGACTGGCACACCAAACTTTGTTTCGTCAACAGCATTGATAGGATCAAGTTGATCATCCATTACAACAACCGCTGCAGAATCAACGAAGTCAGTGTCGTTAGCATCGACGATTTCACGAGTAGTGGTGAAATACTGCCGAGCTTCCTCAGTAGACGCAATCTTTAAATTATCCATGAGAGCCTCCTTATAAAATTTACAATTTTTACCACGGCTTCCGGATGAGGGAGTCGAAGTAAGACTTACACTCTTATTTTTACTACATTTTGAAAGCGCTGACAAGGGGGTCTTTCATTTCAAACCACCCTTTGACCCTCATTAGAGGATGATGGGAATTTTCGTTTTATCAATAAATATACTCATCCATTGGATTGATTACCCACTCACTAAGCCAGACCAATTCGCCTTAAAGCCGCATGGCGCCGCCATCTTTGATTAGCGAAACTTTTCACGAGCACAACTAATAATATTCACTTTAAATGTATATTTCCGTTCAAAAAACGTTAAATTTAGCGTCTGCTTTTCATTCAAAAATAATTTTTACTTTTTTTTACTAACCCCACCAAAAATCGAATTTTGTGGTCACTTCACACCGACTAAAGATCGGCCCATAGCCTAGAACGTATCTGTTTTCAATAGTTTATAGTCTCTTTTGACTTTGTTTTCGTGAGCCGTTTTCATTTCTTTAAAATGGGAACGTTTGAGGTGGCAACCGGTTGCTTTATTAAGCGTTTTCATTTTCATTCATGCTTTTTTAATTTTCTATGCATAAAAAACAAAAAAGATCACCCTAAACCGGGTGATCCTGAGACATTTTAGATATGTTTGACACTTGAACGTTTGACCAGTCCAATCGGCAAGTTCAACGTTTCTCGCGGCGTCTGTGGCTTTTGATTCAGCTCTTCTAACTTATCAAAGGCTGCCCGACCAATATCGGATGCCGGAATCAGCACCGACGATAACTGCGGGTGCGTATAATTATCCAACTCAGAGTTGCCCACACCCAGTAATGACTGGGTATCCGGTACCCGCTGCCCCTTGGAGGCCAGGCCCCGCATCATCCCAATCGCAATCTCATCCGCAGCCGTAAAAACCGCCGTGTAGTCTTGTAGATTGGTGTTTTTAGCAAAGCGGTAGCTCTCACTGAGGGAGGGCACAATGCGGAAGATGTCTTGTTCCTCCAGTTGGAGGTGGTATTCTGCAAGTCCTTCGCGAAACCCAGCAACGATCTCTGAATTCGCGTGATTCTCTTGGGGCACGACCACCGCTATCTTCCGATGACCATTGGCCAATAGGTATTCTGCAGACAAGATCCCAACCTCATGCAGATCGACCCAAACATCCGAATCACTAGCTGCCGCATGACTGTTAACGATCACATAGGGCACTTTGAAGGCGGCAGAGAGCTCCCGAAGGATCTTCGTTGGAACTATGGGCTCACAAAGAATTAGGGCATCAATAGGCTCTCTGAATAATCCCTTCAAGTCTCGCAGATTATCCTCGTAGGTGTTCCCCACTTCATAGAGCGAGACAATAACCTCTGTCCCCGCTGATTCGCGAATACCCGTAATGACATCCTGATAAAAAAATTGATTAAACGCTGTCATAACAACACCGAGCCGGTAAATTTTCTTGGCATATCGCGGCACAACTGGACGCTTTTCAATATGATAACCGAGTTCATCGCGCAACTGAAAAACCCGCGAACAGGTTTCCTGACTGAACCGCTCACCTTTACCATTAAGAATCAACGACACGGTTGTTGGTGAGATACCCGCTGCCTTAGCTATGTCAGTGATTGTGACCTTTTTGACCATAAAACCACACCTCGCCAAATAGTTATTATAAGTTAATCATAAACTAATCTGTCGCTAGGTAAAAGTTTTTTGTGATTTTACCTGCAAATTCACGGTTGGTTATCAATGGCCTAATGCTTGCGCCGACGCCGGCGCCGCTGTTTTCGACTATATTTAATTTGCTTAACGGGTTTTGTCCGTTTTAACTGCCGATCCGCCGTAAATAGCGCACGACTAATCGCTGGATGAGCGCGCAAATAGGTCTGCGTAAAGTGATCAACAGCTGTGTGATCTTGAGTATCGATGCCGGCTTGTTCCATCGCTTCGGTTAACCCCTCGTAGAATTTCTCTAATTCCGGATTGTACATCGTCACCAGTGCCTCATGCTGTTTGAGCACCCAATCCTGCAATGCGGCGGCATGGGTTAATTGATTGGTTTGCTCAAGATAGGTAAAGAGCGTCGTCAGAGCAAAAGGCACTAACTGAAAGAGACCCGAAACCCGGTCTTTTTCATCCAGTAGATGCGTGAATGGGCCAAACATAATGCCGCTCAACGTGTCGACGTCCCAATCCTTCGGTGCCAACTTTCTCCCGGTAATCATAAGTTCCGCGGTAGTATGAATAATCGTCACAAAGTGATGTTGATCGGCGATCGTCAGATTCATCACTTCGGGTTGCTCAAACATAGCTTGAACCCACTGCTTCACCTGTTGGACAACGCCATCGTAATCTGCCTCTTCTTGTGCAGTCTCCGCGTGCTTGGCCACCAATGCTGGGCGTGCCGCCTTCAGTGCCGCGATTAAGGGCTTTACCTGATGACCTTGGGCCTCAAAGTAAGCGATCATCACAGGAACGACGGCAACATAGTAAACGTGTGGCTGGTCAACTAAACTTGGGAGCGCTGCTAACGTCCCTGCTACCTGCCGAGGTGTCCAGACCCCCTGGTTAAGATCCACCGTCTCACGGGCTGCCAACACATCCGTCAGAATCGTTTCGGCATACTTTTGTTGGTTGGCTGATAGCCTCTTAAATTGCGTGGTGGTCAGAAAATCTGCCACTGTCAGAGTGTCAACCGCTTCATCTGTTTGTTCCATTACAACTAATCCCCTATCTTGTAAACTCCTCCTCATTATAAGAAAAGTCTTTAAGAAAATGCAAATCCTCATCTCATTCCAGTCCTCCGCCAAGACAAAAGCGGCAAAGTCGGTTATATTTAAGTTTCGGAAACTCATCGGAAAAGGAGAATTCATACACATGGCAGAAGAAGTTGTCATCGTCAGCGCCGTTCGGACGCCCATCGGTAAATTTGGTCGGAACTTCCGGTCAGTCTCTGCCGTCACCTTGGGAACCATCGCCGCAAAGGCCGCTATCAAGCGTAGTGGTCTTGAACCTAACATGATTCAACAAACGATTTTTGGCACCGTCCTCCAGGCCGGCCAGGGGCAAAACGTCGCCCGTCAGATTGAATTGAATGCCGGCCTCCCCGCTAGTAGCACCGCCATGACTGTCAATCAGGTCTGTGGTTCCAGTCTGAAGGCGATACGCTTGGGACAAGGCGCCATCCTCATGGGTGACGCGGATGCCGTACTGGTTGGCGGGACCGAGAGTATGAGTCGCGCACCTTATCTCAGTCATCATGCTCGCTGGGGTCGCAAGTTTGGCGACCTCACACTCACGGATAGTCTCGCTAAAGATGGCTTAACTGACGCTTTTAGCCAAGTCCCTATGGGGATTACAGCCGAAAATGTTGCCGAAAAGTTCAACGTCAGCCGTGCTGATCAGGATGCCTTTGCGTTACGTTCCCAACAAAAAGCCACGCAAGCGCAAGCTGCCCACCGATTCGACGCTGAGATTGTACCCGTACCTGTAGCTGGCAAAACCATCACGCAGGACGAGGCCGTCCGCGCCACCACCTCACGCGATCAGCTTGAAGCCTTAAAGCCCGCCTTCAAAACCAACGGGACTGTCACTGCGGGAAATGCCGCCGGCCTTAACGATGGGGCCGCCGCTATGGTCTTGATGCGTAAGTCCACGGCCATCGCCGCTGGTATTCCCTACCTCGCCACGCTGAGTGGTTATCAGGAGAGTGGTATCGATCCTCAGATCATGGGGTATGCTCCGGTCACCGCCATTCAAAAGGTTCTCCGGGATCACCAGCTAACGGTAGCCGATATCGACCGCTTCGAAATTAACGAAGCCTTTGCCGCCCAATCAGTCGCGATTACTCGGGATCTTCAGATTCCCGCAGATCGTTTGAACGTCAATGGTGGTAGCATTGCCTTAGGACATCCCCTGGGTGCTTCCGGAACCCGTATCGTGGTTACGCTACTTCACGAACTCCTGAGAACCCAAACCCACCGTGGCCTAGCCGCCATGTGCATCGGCGGTGGCATGGGGATGACCCTGTTAGTCGAACGCTAACCCGAGAAGTCTGGTATAATGCGGTTAATAACTTTGAAATGAGTGAGGTGCACCATGCTGACAGCAGATTTTGATGTCAAAATGAAATTATTAATTTTGGCGAGTTTGGGCCTAATCATTCTCTGTGGCGCCCTAGTCACCGTAACCCGTCGCCATACAGCTTATCGGCGTCACCTGCCCGGCGTGATCGGCGCAATGGTGGTTCTCGTCTTCGTCCTGATCTCACTACTCATGATTCACTATTAACCTAAGCTTAACGACAACAGGTTCCAACAACTCGACACCATTTTTGGTGTGAGCCGTTGGAACCTGTTTTTGATTAACCTTGAATTTTTTGTTCCGGTACCGCGACTAGAGTGCCCGTATCCAAGAGATACAGATACTGTGCTGTCACAGGTTTGCCCGTCATTTGTCGCAGGGCGGTGGCATAAAGATTAACTTGTCCGCCGTAACGATCCACCAATTTGGCTATACTCTGGTCAACTGCCCGTTGATTGACATGATCCGTCTTGTAATCGAAGAGCGTGATGCCGTCAGCTGTCTCCAAATACCCGTCCACAATCCCATGAATGAGGACCTGTGAATCGGCCTCACGGAAATCTTGAAACAGACTCTTGGCCGGAATCAAGAGTGAGAATGGGACTTCTCGATGTAACTGTTCAGGATGATCCAATACAGCCTGACCAACCGACGTCTCAAAGAAACCTAGGACACGATCAGCTTCAATCTTAGCCGCCACTTCTAGTGTCAGAATTTTCGCCGCCACTAATCGGTCGATCACCGCCTGAACAGTTTTCGCCGTTGGTACACTGGTTACCGGGAGCTGTTGTAACACCAGGTGAGTCGCCGTTCCGATTTCGGTCGGTAATGGGGCCCGCACCGTTTGTAAGAACGCCGGCCGATCGAAGTCATGGCTGACGAATCGTCGGCCATGGCCGGTAGGCTTATCCGGCTGATACTCCCCAATTGACGCGTTGTCTGGGTCTTCAAAGAGCCGCTTAGCTTCCGAAACCGACTGGTAAGCCGTCGTTAATGTGGCCGCCTCATGAGGATACTTAAAGTCCATAACACCACGGATGGCCGTCTGTTCTAAAGGCGTTCCCGCCTGAGCATCTGCCTTGGCTTGGGTTTCTTTCAACCAATCCGCGGCTTCTTCACCAACCGCTGTCACCGGTCCAAGATCCTGCGCGGTCGCGAAGCTAACCTGAAAATTAGTTTGATCATCTACCAACTTCGGACTGGTTGCCTTACCATCGCGCCAGTCGGCATTAAACCGTGGCGCTCTGACCAAACACATTCCCACCCAATCCAGGTAATTCGCCAGCGTATGCTTTTCTCGCAAAGTGGCATTAAGTACCAGGTCACGGCTTTGATAGGCCTGACGCCAGGCTTGTAAGGCTTCATCTTTGGTCTTATGAGATCCGACAAGATAAAGCCGTGACTCAGCTCTAGTTAAGGCCACATAAAGTTTCCGCATTTCTTCCGCCAGGCTTGCCCGTGAGATCGCTTGAGCCCCCACTAACTTCTGTAGGCTCGCCGAGCGAACTCGCGTCTCGGGATCCAGATAATCGATCCCAATTCCCGTCTTACCACTCATAACATAAGTTCCCTGCTGATCTTTCATGTTAAATTGATGCGACGCGTCCATGATGAAGACGACTGGAAACTCCAGCCCCTTACTCCCATGGATGGTCATCACTGACACGGCGTCTTCCGCCGTCTGAACGGGCGCACCGGCCAAATCGTCGTCACGTTCCTGAAGACGTTCCACGAAGCGAACAAACTGAAAGAGTCCTTTGAAGCTACTCTGCTCATAGCTCTGAGCGCGTTCGTACAGGGCATGTAAGTTCGCTTGTCGCTGCTTTCCAGCCGGCATTCCCCCAACGTAGTCCAAGAAACCCGTATCCTGGTAAATTCGCCAAATAAGGGTAACCAATTGATTTTGCCGCGCAATGTCACGGAACTTATCGAGTTGTTCCAAAAAGTGACTCACCTTCTGGTAGACCCGTTGTTGCATGTCGCTCGCCGGACCCCCAACAGCCATTTGTTGTTGAAAATGACGAACAGCTTGATAGTAGTCCCCAGTTCGTTGATTAATCCGTAATAATGCCAGCTCATTTTCGTCGAGACCCACGATGGGCGAACGCAACACCGCAGCGAGTGGAATATCCTGATAAGGATTGTCGATCACCTGTAGAAGGGCCATCATGATCTGAATTTCGGTCGTCTTGAAGTAATTCTGCGCGTCGTTCACTACCACTGGAATTCCCAGTCTCCGGAGTTCATCCGTGATAATAAGATTATTATTCCGAGTTGGCGTTAAAAGCGTAATGTCCCCATAGGTCATCGGCCGAATGCATTTCTTATCACGATCATAAATCGGCGTCTCGGCAGCAATAAGATCTTGAATCTTTTTCCCAGCCATCAGGACTTCTCCTTGGTGCTTGTCATCTACCTGAAAGGTCTCATCCATCGCCTCATCATCCTGGTCATCTTGATCGGCTCCCTTGGTCAGATAGACCAATAATTCAGCAGTACTGGTGACCTCCTCGGGATAGTAAGTGGCGCCAAAGGCTAACTCGGCATCCCCGGTGTAGTCCACCTCACCCAATTCACGATTCATCAGTTGCTTAAAGATTAAGTTCGTAAAATTGTCGATATTTTCCATCGAGCGAAAGTTTTCGGCTAAGGTAATCAATCCCCCGGACTGCGGATCTTGACCGTAATGGTCAGCCTTTCCCATAAAGAGGGTGGGATCCGCCTGTCGGAACCGATAGATCGACTGCTTCACATCCCCCACCATGAACAAATTACCGTGAGGCGCTGGATCAGCAATCGCTGTTAGAATGGCTTCCTGCAAGCCATTCGTATCTTGATACTCATCGACCATAATCTCGGCATACTGCTGACGAAGTCGTTGTGCCACCTGCTTTGACTGTTCCGTTCGGCTAGTCAGAATCCGCAACGCAGCATGTTCAATATCCGCAAACTCTAAGACGCGCCGCCGTTCCTTTTCAACCCGATAAGCCTCACGATAGGCCAACACAACACGTGATAGTTCCGTGACCAACTCTTCAGCCCGTTGCATGATCATAACCAGCTGATCCTCTGTTTGAGCGAAATACTTATCGCGAATTTTATCGAGCTCATCCTTGGCGGGTTCGTAGTAGGCAGTCTTGAGATCGTTATAAATTGGGTAATCTTCATTCTTTTTTTGAATGCTAGGAATCCTTCCCCAACTAAAATCCTGAATAGCCGCTCGTAAATCATTCCAACTGCCATTGGTCACTAAGTCGTCCACCCGAGCTAGCGACTTCAAAGCTTTGGTCATATGATCAGCCTGCTTATCCAATGCATGCTGAGTTGCTAGATTCTGAGCGCTGGTCAGGTCCGCCTTAACTTGATTTAATTGATCTGTCAGCAAAGGTTGTATTCGCTCACGATAAAAAGTCGTATCCGTCAGCTTTGGCGCGTCCAATTGATAGGCTACCGGAAGCTGCTTCAGCCAGGCGGCTGGATCGGGGGTGGCATTTGCGAACGTGTACGTACGCTGGACCAGATCGGCCAAGCCATCATCACTTCGGTCATTAGAGAAGTTTTCAGTCAATCGCGCAAATCGCCCCGACACATCATCGGCGTAGAGTTGTTCCCGCAGGTCAGACCAGACTTCATCGCGAAGTAAGCCGACTTCCGTCTTATCCGTGAGTTGCCGAAAGACAGGGTCCATATCAATGACGTAATAATAATGTTGTAGAAGGTGTAAACAAAAGGCGTCCAACGTGGTGATATCGGCAACTGGCAGTTGATTTAATTGTCGTAAATAAAACTGTTGCTGCTGTTCATCCTTAGCTGCCGTGAGTTCCTTACGCAACGCCTTTTGAATCCGATCGCGCATCTCGGCTGCCGCGGCATTGGTAAAGGTCACAATGAGAAACTCATCAATTCCGGTGCCTTCCTTCAACCGTTCGATTACGCGTTCAACTAGAACTCGGGTTTTCCCAGAACCAGCCGAAGCCGACACTAAGAGGTTATTCCCATGTTGATGGATCGCCTGATCCTGACTCGGGGTAAATGAAAAGCCATTACTCATGATGGTCCTCCTTTCTGGTTGCGGCTGCCTGCTCGTCTTGGATCAATTTAAAAACCTCATCGCGTTTGAGTGGTGCCAAATCATAATAATTATTCATGGGCAACAAAGGATCAAACTGCATGATGGCCTTATAAGGTGTGTACTGCATCGCCGTTTTGTTCTGGCTCTTTTCCCTGACTGGCGCCAGATCCGTTTTCCCAGACAAAATACCATTGGCTGCCCGTTTGATTAGCGTTTCCGTGTGGGCTAACAACAAATCAAGTTCAGCCCGGGTAACCAACATCCCACTCCTTGAATAAAAGCCACCGGCCTTTTTCTGAGCAATACTCTTAAAGAGTTGTGAGCTAACACCATAGCCTTCCTGACTAAACAAGGCATCAATATTCTTCAGCAGATCGGGATCGTTTAACAGCAAGCCCTGGTACCTCTCGGCTTTCAATAAGGCCCCAATTGGATCTGTTGCCTTTAAATCAGCCGGCTTCAAGATTGGATTTTGCAGGTGAAGATAGACAGCCCCGGCTAATTCGGCGGCTTGAGCATCGTCATCTTCGAGATACTCTGACAAATTCTGCTGAACAGCATCAAGGTACGTCAACATTTGCATGGATTGGCCGTAAAAAGCCTCCTGAAAGCTAAATTCATGGTCTGAACTCTTGTAATCCACGATACCCAGGTAGGTCTTTCCCGCCGCTTGAAGGCCATCCAAGCGGTCAATTCGACCACGAACCGTCACCTGACGGCCATTCCCTAGATCAAAGGACAACCCCGTTCGTTCATTCTTGGTTCCAAATTGAACTTCGGTCTTCCGGGGGCGCAACTGCGTTCGCTTACTCTGTTCCCAGAGAGTTTCGGCCATCTTCTGCATGGTCTTCTCAAGCTGTTGCTGAATGTACGTCATCCGATGAGAACTCTGCAGAATCGCAAATTGCGGGTTCACGTCAGTATCTAGGACATTAGCCATGACTTCAGTTGCCAATTCATGGAGCTGTTGCTGGTCCATCTTAGCCAGATCTAAGTGTTGGTCATGAATCTTGTGAATCAGGCCATCCATTGTCGCATGGAAGAACTCCCCGGTGCTAGCCGGCGACAACTCAAAAACATCCCGTTCCTGCAGCTTCAACCCATATTTCAGGAAGTAGGCATACGGATTGGCATAATATTCTTCTAATTTTGAAATCGAGGTACTGATATGCGTTCCGTAGAGGTCAGTGACGATTTCGGGCTTTAAGGCCTTCGGAACGTTACGATAATTCAGGCTCCCCAGTAGTTTTACAGTCAGATCGCCATACGTTGGATCATCCTTTAACAAACGGTAAACCGTGATCCAGGCCGGTGACAACGGTTGTTGCCGCTCCTGACTGTCATGGCTCGCTTGAACCAGATGACGGAGTGTCGTGCGCCGAGTTCCCACAAAGGATCCGATCCCAGTTTGTTCAGCATGTGGCGCTGTAGCCGCAATAATTGGTTTCAAATTAAAGTGTTGTTGAATCCGGGCAACATAAGGTGAAACCTGCAATGTGTTGTCCTCATCACTGGTCACCGGATAGCTGAAAATCAACTGTTCGCTAGCACTCATGAACGCCAGGTAATTTAAGTAGGGCTCTCCGGCGAGTTGCGTGGCCGCATCATCTCTAAGATAATGCGTCTCATCCGTCGCCTGTAATTGTGCACTCAAATCTTGGCGGTCATTATCCGCTAACAGTGTGGTTGGCACTTGCTCATCCGGCATATTGTCGGCGGTCGCCCCCATCAGGAAGGTTACCTTTCGATTGTTTGCCTGAACCAGTCCGCTTTCGGAAATAGACACCTGATCCAAAGTCGATGGAATCTGGCTGTATTTGGCCCCGGCGAACCCAGACTGTAAAATCGCCTGGAAAGTCGCCTGGTTAAATGCCATGTTTCCCAAAATATCGTGGCATTCATCCAGCATCTGACAGAAGGTCGACCAGGTCTGTTCGGGTTGCCCAGCACGCATCAGATCTCCCTCGTCGATTGCCTGATCACGCCAGAGCATTAATCGGTCGGCAACGCCCGCGTGATCCAGAAATTGATAAAGAATCGCAGCAGCATCGGTATAGGTCTTGGCCTTTTTAAGCCGTTGAAAGAACGGTGGCAATGTGTTGCTGACAAAATGACGAATCAAGTTAATCTGCCGGGTAATACGTTCGTCTTGTGTCGTCTGGACTTGATCTGCGACAGAAGCAAATCGGGTATAGACCCAATCCCTCTTTTGCGTCCAACGATGCTGGCCCTCGTAACCATTCTTCAAAACCAGGTTCTCCGTTAAAGCCAAAGCCTGACGATACGTTTGTAAGTCAATTGGTTGGCCGTCCGAATTTTTCGGTAAGAGCAGCTCTGACTTCAGAACCCGAAAAACGTCGGCATACCGATAATTACGGCGATCAACATCAAAGAGTGCGTTGATAAGTTCTACAAAAGGGTGATCGGCCATTTGAACATCGGCATCATCGAAGTATGGAATTTCTTGCGCTTTAAAAATAGGATCAATCACCGTTTGATAGGCATCGAGGTGCCGGGCGACCACTAAAAAGTCTTGATAACGATAGTCACCAGTCGCCACCATCTGACGAATCTTAATGGCCACTTGAGCCACTTCCACATAACGATTGGCCGCCTGGACAATCCGAATGTTCGCTGGTGTCTTCGTGGCCTTAGTGGGTACCGTCATCAGTGAATTGGAAGCTTGCCAATAGGTATCTAGTGCCTGTAGGTCGGCTGAAACCCGTGGTTGCTGTGCCATCCGATCGGGTTCCACACGCACCTGGGCGGCTGTGGCTACTTGCGCCAGTTGAAAGTATAACCGCCCCGATTGATAGAACAGATTGGTCGCGTCTGGCTTCTGACTACGGTAAGGTCGATCGAGATTCAGGGCCACGGTCACACTGGCAGCATGCTCGATTAAGACTGCTACCAGTCGGCGTTCTTGCGCACTTAACTGGGAGAAACCTTCCAGATAGAAGTGGGCCTGGCTGAGGTCAACCTTTGTCGCAAGAAAATCCGCCAACTGATTGAGCAAGTCGGTATTTTCGACATACTTCCCCAGCATCTGTTGTTCAAAGGCTTCATAAATAATCATGAGATCATGAAGCTTAGCCTGAAGATCGGCATTGACCGTATCCATCTGTTCCACGGCCGTCATCAGGTCTACTGCCGTGACTTGTCCTACCTTAAGCTCAGCCAATTGGGCCGTTAGCTGGCTGACAAAGCCCGGCCGATCAACCTCCACGCGAAAGATCGTTAACTCGTCCGCATGACTTTGAATAATTTGGTAAATCAGCATATTGAGTCCGGCCTTGGAGATCCGTGGTAATTGATAGACCGGTTCATTTTTCATAAAGAACCAAGCTAAACGGGTAAACGAAAAGACCTGAACCTGAGACTGTGCGAACAGTCCCTGATCCGGTGCTAAGCGAGCTTTTAATGCGGCTAAAACATCGACTTCCGTTTCAAACTTGATATGGTTAGGAACCAAATAGTAGTCCCGATCCTGAGGATGATCGGTCACCTGCTGAGTTAAAGCAGTCACCATGGGCGTCCGATGATCTTGCCCCGCGCTCCCCAAGACGAATTGTAAACTCATATGCCAACCTCCTATGTCATTTTTACTTGATTATAGTCTAGCATACCCGACGCCAAAAGCGAACAAACGTTTGGCTAAAATGTCAGTTAACGCCAAACTTTTTTGCGCGATCAGTCTCCATTTCGCCAAAACCGTGCTACACTAGGACTTAAATATTAAAAAATGGTGAGAAAGTGAGTTGAGTCTTCTATGCAAAAAAGCGAACAAGTTGAGATTTTGCAGCATTTAATTCAAATTAACTCTGTCAACGGGAATGAGGCGGCCGTGGCCGACTATCTCCAGCAACTCTTCACCGACCACGGAATTCAGTCCCACCAAGTACCTTACGCCGAAGGACGCCATAACCTCATCGCTGAAATCGGTGCTCCCGACAATGATCGGGTTCTGGTGCTTTCTGGTCATCTCGACACCGTCGCCACCGGCGACCTAAGCGACTGGAAATTCGATCCCTTTGCCGCACACATCGAGAATAATCGCCTCTACGGCCGCGGTAGTGCCGACATGAAGAGCGGTCTGGCAGCGATGGTCATTACCTTCCTGACTTTAGCAGATGCCCAGACTCCGCTTAACGGTCGTTTGCGTTTCATCGGTACCGTGGGTGAGGAAAATGGGGCCATGGGATCACGCATGCTGACCGAACAGGGCCTGGCAGATGATGTCAGTGCCATGGTCATCGGTGAACCTACCGGTGGTAACATCGTTTATGCCCACAATGGCTCACTCAACTACCACGTCTATTCTAAAGGCGTAGGTGCCCACAGCTCCATGCCAGAAAAAGGCGTGAATGCGGTCACCAACCTGGCAAAATTTATAACGGCCGAAGCCACCGGCTTTGACGACGCACCAGTCAGTCCCGAACTTGGACCACTGGTACATAGTGTCACGGTCTTCAATGGTGGTGAACAGGTGAATAGCATCCCCGCCAAAGCTGAACTGCAAGGTAACATCCGACCAATTCCAGAATTTGACAATGCAGCCGTGATCGCCCGGTTAAATGCCCTCGTTGATCAATTGAACCAAGATCCCCAGCAGGATTTGACCCTCCACGTAGATTACAGTTTCAAACCCATCATCTCCGAACAAACGTCGCCATTGGTCCAACTGACCAAGAAAATTGCAGATACTGAATTCGGTCGGACAATTAATTTACAGGTCATTCATGGCGCCACAGATGCCTCTGAATTTACGAAATCCAGTAACGTCTTCCCAGTCATCGTCTACGGAGCCGGTGACTGGCGTGATGCGCATGCCTTGAATGAATCCGTCGATTTGGACCAGTTCATTCACGTGCAACACGTCTATCAGCAACTCGCAGAACAATTCCTCGCATAAGTCACTTATCCTATTAAATGATAACTTAAGGGGTCGAGACAATGTCTCGACCCCTTTTTATGATCGTCATTACTTACCAGCTGTCCGGTAGTCATGCGCCCCAAAGTACTGGAGGCCAGGCAATGCCTGATAATTTAACAGCTGACTAACCGTCACCAGCTTGTATCCCTTGGCTTTCAGCCGCTTGATAATCGTTGGCACGGCCGCTACCGATTGTGCGTGGATATCATGCATAAGGACGATGGACCCCCCTCTAGTGGCCCGCATGACAGAACTAATATCTTTTTGCTTGTTCAGATAAGCCCAGTCACGAGAATCAACCGACCAGCGGACGATCGGCTGTTCAATAGCTCGACCCTCAGCGGCCGTGATGTTCCCATATGGCGGCCGAACGTATTGTGGTAGCGTCCCCGTCGCCTTGTAGATGGCTTGGTTGGTCCGCGTAATTTGCGCCGCGGTCTTCGCCGTTCCAATGGCGTTAAAGTCTGGGTGATTCCACGAATGGTTCCCCAATTCATTGCCCCCAGCGAGCACTGCCCGTGAGATTTGTGGGTAGCGACTGACACTCTGGCCAACTTCAAAGAAGGTCGCGTGAACCTTGTACTTTTTCAGCGTCTTCAGCAGCCGTGGTGTGAGCGTCTTATCTGGTCCATCATCGAAGGTTAATGCGACCAACTTAGATGTTTTGATCGTCTTGGTCCGTTGCGCCTTTGGTAGATAACGATTCCGAATCTTCCCTTTCAAGTCCTTGTAAGGAACCGTCACGTTCTTTAACTTAAACGAATTCTTCTGCAAACTGACCCGTAACCCCTTGGTGGTCAGCTTCCCTTTCTTATTCATATGATAGGGCAACCCTACCTTGTAAACCGCCTTAACCCGGCTACTCTTCGATTTTGTCTGCTTGAGAATCTGTTGCCGCGTCGCCTGACGAATAGCCGCGAGTCGATGGGCATTGTTATTCGTGAGTTGACCATAGGTGACGGCTTTGGTCGTCGCCGCATACCCAGTAACTGAGCCCCCAACTAGTCCAAAGGTTAGCAAGGTGACCAGCGCTCCGCTCATTATCAATTTTCCTTGTTTCATCATAACCCCTCCTCAAGGGTAATCCCCTAAACTTATCTCCATTTTACCAGCCTTAGCCCCCAACCAGGTTCCATACGCCTTACAAAAATAGCAATAAAAAAGTAGGCTAACCGAAGTTAACCTACTTGCTAGCAGCATCCTCTGGAGGATTAACCGCTTGATGATTCTCTTTTAACACTTCATTGGTGTAGTACTCCAAATCGGCGAGGACTGTTTTACCATCCGTCTGCTGTGCCGCCATATTTTCGGCGACTGCCCAGCGGGCCAAAGCATCCGTAATTGGGACAATATCCTGAATAACCGTCATGTCGGAATCAGCCGCATGCTGTTCCTGAATGGTTCGAAAACTCTCAATATCCGTAATCAGGCGCAGAACCTTGCCTGTGTCTCTTTCAACGGATTCAAAGATTACAAAGTGGGCCTGTTGGTTCGCTTCGTCCATCCGTTCACGAATTGCTTGAAGTTGTTGATCATCTATTTTAATTGCCAATGCCTTCACCCCACTGCCCTTATTTTAACAAACTATGTGTGCGAGCAAACCCTTTTCCATGAAAAAAACTAACTTTGTGTTGTATTTAGCAAATTGCAATCGATTGATAGTCATAACCGCCATTGCACAGGACATCCATTGCCACGGCCGCAACCGTTTCTCTTGCCACCTGACCAGCAGGAACAGGATGGCCCTCTGGAATAATCTGGGCATCTTCTTCGGGCCGATCAACCATCGCCACTGGTCGAAGAATCGTATATGGAAACTCCGCTTCATCCACCAGTTTGGCGGCATACCGCTGCTGATTCAGGTATTCGTCTGTGGCCGAAATACCAGGATAGGTCAGGTCGCCTTCAACCTCGTGATCCACACCCGCAGTACTCAACATGACGAAGCGCGGATAGGTCAGTCGCTGGTGATACTGCGCGTCGAATAAGGCCTCGAAGGCCAGATCGACATCCATTCCAGTCAGCGCCGAGAAGACAACCGGCTGACCCTGCAACGGTGCCTGGTAGGTGGCTTCTTTTTGGAGATCTCCCGTGTATTCGGTTACCCGATTCGCCACACTGGCCACTAAATGTTCTTGTGGTGTGTGCAGAAGACGTACTGCACCAGCATCAGCTGCCAATAGTCGTTCAGCGACGCTTTGACCCACAGCCGTTGCACCAATAATTAAGAAAGTTGTCATCAGTTCTCGCTCCTTTTTACTTGCCTCCCAGTGTACCAGAAAGCTTCACCGAGGGATAACGACCTTACCAATTTTCATGAATTTTCAATATTTATGAACAGACCTTTCTAATGTTGTGACCTTTTCTAGCAACTTCTTCGTTCAACGTTAATTTCGCTTTTATTAATACGAACATTATTTTTATAAAATATATGTTAATTCGTGATTGCTTCTAAAAGAGAAAAATGTTAAGCTCTTTAAGGAGTATTTACCGACAAATACACGAACAATAGTCATTAATGTTCGTCTTTTAATCAAATAAATTACTGAGGAGCGCTGATTCATGCAAAAGATTGCCAACTATTTTCATTTTAATGAGCTAAATACCAACTTTAGAACCGAGATTCTAGCCGGCCTCACCACCTTCGTTTCCATGGCGTACATTCTCTTCGTTAACCCACAGGTCCTCGGGGCCTCTGGAATTAGCCAAGGGGCAGTATTCACCGCAACTGCCTTTGCCTCTGCCTTCGGGTGTTTCGTCATGGGAATCATGGCCAATTATCCCATCGCTATTTCGGCTAGCTTAGGAATCAACGCTTTCTTCGCTTACTCTGTCGTTATTGGTATGAAGGTCCCATGGGAAACGGCGTTGGCCGGGGTCTTTGTGGCCTCACTACTCTTCATGGTTTTAACGGCATTCAAGCTCCGTGAAATGGTCGTTGACGCCATTCCACGTGATCTTAAAATGGCCATTAGTGCCGGTATTGGGTTATTTATTGCCTTCATTGGCCTCAGTCAAGGTGGCCTCGTTGCCGCTGACAAGTCCACTGTGGTGACCTTGGGTTCCCTGCAAGTCGGGAGTACTTGGTTAACCATCTTTGGCCTCTTAGTCACCCTAATCCTCATGAGTGCCAAGGTCCCCGGTGCCATCTTTATCGGAATGGTGGCCAATTCCATTCTGGGTCTTCTCACAGGTTTGATTCCATTGCCAAGTCACCTGATTGCGCCAATTCCTAGCATCCATTCCACCTTCCTAGTGGGCCTAACACACATTGGAAGTATCAACTCAATTCAACTCGTCGTGGTCGTTCTGACCTTTCTGTTAGTAACCTTCTTCGATACCACCGGGACCTTAGTCGGTCTGGCTGAACAAGCTGGATTAGTTAAGGACAATAAGTTACCACGAATCGGTAAGGCCTTAATGGCCGATTCCAGTACGATGGTTGTGGGGTCTTTACTGGGTACCTCCCCAATGGGCGCCTTCGTCGAATCATCCGCCGGCATTGCCGTGGGTGGGCGAACTGGTTTTACCGCGATCGTCACTGGAATTCTCTTCATCTTCGGTGCCTTCTTCTCCCCACTATTGGCTGTCGTAACCAATCAAGTCACGGCACCAGCCTTGATTATCGTTGGGGTTCTCATGGCCCAATCCTTAAAGGGTATTCACTGGGAAAAGTTTGAAGTTGCCGCACCAGCCTTTCTGATTGTTTTGGGAATGCCCCTAACTTACAGTATCTCCGATGGCATTGCTCTGGGCTTCATCACCTATCCCTTAACCATGATTGCCGCCAAGCGTGGTAAGGAAGTGGGCCCCATGATGTATGGCCTTGCCGTGGTCTTCGTCATCTTCCTTTGGATTTTAAATGCAGGCTAAACCGCCTCTAACTAAAGACAGCGTGACCAGTCAAACTGGTCACGCTGTCTTTTTAATTTCGCTTAATTTCCTGGGTTATAGCTGCCCTTTATTTCCGTCGATAACGCCGCCACCCTTGCATGACCAGACCACTAGCAAGGCTTATGCCACCAAGAATAGTCAAAATCCAGCCACCCGCAAGTCCCGGTGTTCGGTAGGTCAGTTCGATGTGGTGGTCACCAGCCTTCATTGGGGCCCCAACGAACCCGTCATTGACGATCTGGGTTGGGACTTTCTTACCATCAATTCGTAACCGCCACCCGGTCGAGTAAGGAATCGAGGTCGTCAGCCAGCTCGACTGGGTGTTCTCGACCGTCCCGGTAACGCGATTATCGTGAACTGTGGCCGCCCGGATTCCCCGATATTGAATGGCGTGGACCTGGCGATCGTAGTCTTTACCATAGGGCATGGCGATCAGGTTGACCTTTTTAAAATCGATCTGCCGGGTCGCACTGAACGTAATGTCAATAGTCTCACGCCGCTGTTTTGAATAACCGAGGTTTAAAAGAACGTTGTGCTTAGGCTCATAATCTGAAAGATTATCGATCCCAAATTGAGAAAAGCTATTGCGACCATTTCGAGTTTTAGCTGTAACCCAATAATCGCCAAGATCAGGGGTCCGAACAGCTTCCCGCCATGAATCAAGCTTCGTCAAAGCCGAGAGAGGCGTGCTCCCAAAGATGCTTGAATTTTCTTGTTGTTTAAGTTGTTGACGCGTCGACTGGCGGGTCGCACTGATCCCGTCAAAGGCTAGATACAGTTCTGTTCCCTCAGCTTGTTTGGGCCGTTGTATTGTCAACGTATACTGAATTGGCTGGCCCTGAACGTCACTCGTTACTTGATGAAGTCCCGTTGCGTTGGCCTGGGCATTCCGTAAAACTATCCGCTGATTAGCCTTGAGAACCCGCTGAAGTGCTTCCTGATTCTGTTTAATCTGAACGATTGGCCCGTAAGTCTGCTCGTCCTGGCGACTCATAAGGCCGTTCTGATCCAGAGTCAGTTTTGGCGCCTTCAAGGTTTGACCAAAGGTTGCCAGCTGTTTGTCATTAAGCGTCTTCTTTTGGCCAACCTCGGCCTGTTTCAATCGATACTGAATAACCTTGTTGGGGCTATCCAGTACGGGAATCGTATTGGCCGTCACGGTGTAGCTCAGGTGGCGTGCTGGTGAATGATAGTTAGCCTCGGCCACCTTAGTTTGATTACCCGGAACCACCGCGGCCTGTGTGAGGCTACGCTCGCGGTCTACCGCAGACAATCGACGCCATTGTTTTTGCGTCAGCACCTGCGGCTGCGTATAAATTAAGGGAAAGTTCAAATTCGTAGTCAATCGTCGGGTTCCCGTGCCATTGGAAAGGCCATAGACTGACTCTTCCGGGTAAATTCGCTTCCCGGCATGATAACCGTAAGGCAATGCTGTACCATTTTGAACCTGATCGTCCCGAGCAAAAAGCGTCTTTACCCCGAGAATCTGATTCAGTGCTGTGCGCCCATCCAGTTGTCCTAAGGGGGAATTCATGGCATACTCGGCATTTTTGACATCCTGACTGAACTGGCCCAGGTGCCCATTTTGGACGGAGAAATACGACATTACCCCATGAAGGTCATGGGCCATGGTCATGTTGTTCCCTACTGTCCGCTGTAAATTAAAGTTAGGCGCTGTGTTGACCCGACTAAATGGCGTTTGACTGAGGCCCTGTTGTGCGCCATCAAAATACGCCGTGATGTAGCGCGTGGCATCCTGATTTCGTAACTGCTGAGTTGCCTGCACGCCGGCATCGGGATCATAATAACCCCAGGCGTTGCTGATCAGGTTTAACCCCACCAATGTTCCCAGTAGCCCCACAACCCAGCGTCGTGACCACTGATGGCCACCAACGACAACGACGACCAAAGCTAAAAAGAGGCCATAAGTAATCAGATTGCGGCGCGGATTACTGAAAACAAACCCATTGCTGGCGTAAACCACCAGAATTAAAGCCGCCGCCAGGCCCGTTAGAAAACGACGATCCCCCTTGGACAGACTAAACAAGTGATCTCCTAATACCATCGTGGCCAGGTTAAAGGGAATCGTCGCCAAGAGCAACCAGCGGTTGGACGGCGTCGACATAACATTGAAGAACGCCGCCACGGCTGGAAACGCAAGCCCAACCACGATGAGTCCCAGTGTCAACGCCAAGTCATGGTATTGGCGCCAATGACGTAGCGTATAGCCACATCCTAAAAACGTCAGGCCACTCATTCCCAAGATTGCCCAGTAATTAAGGACGTTACCGGTGGTCAGGACTGCATTTCCCAAAGTCAGGTAATAACTGGCCGGATAGACCCATAACCCATTGGCAAACGTCGACAGCGTCCGCGTAGACTGGAGCATCATGACCCCAGCCGGCACCAATAATACACCAGCAAAGAACAGTCCTGTGATCGCGGCAACCACTAATTGCCAGCAGATCGTGCGAATCTTAAGGGTTAGTCGGCCCTGGGAACGCAGACTAAAGTAACGAATCACCGCGTAACAGAGACTGCCCAACCCTAATATGTAAGCAAAATAAAAGTTACTCAAAACGGCGAGTCCCGTGACGAGACCCAGCAAACGCCAGCCCTTACCAGCAAAGACGCGCTCGATGCCCAGTAAGAGTAGTGGGAACCAGAGCATCGGTAAGATGAAGAAGGGATGGTGCACCCCAATCATCAGGGAATACCCCGTGAAGGTGTAGGTCAGCGTCCCTAATAGCCGACTCCCCGGCGTAAAGGCATAGCAACGGCTGAAGGCCAGAAAGGCTAAACCAGCTGCATATAGGCGCAAAATCACCAGTACCCCATACCCCGCCTCCATTAGGCGTAACGGGAGGAGTGCTAGCACATAGGCAAAGGGATCACCCAGAACGTAGTAGGCCAACGTTGTCAGTTTATCGGCTCCTAAGCCGAAAGTCCATGACCACCCCGCCACGCCCCCTAGGCCTTGGCGATGGAGGATCTGATGGAACGTACGCATCAAGGGATAATGCTGATTGACGCCGTCCATATTCCAAATCAAGGTTCGGTTAGCCATGGCCAACACCCCAAAGCTCGCCGCCGCAATGATAGCAAAGGCGATTGTATACAGCAGCCACAGCGGCCAACGATGTCGCGCAATCTTCATCTTGTTTCCTCCAATACTCACAGTTCACTTACCGGCAGGCTAATTCCCTGTCCGATACCCCATTTTTATTGACCCGTTCAACCGCGAGATTTTCCCGCCAAGGTCACTTGTTTTAAGAATTGATTCTACCAAATCCGGATTAAAATTTGCTGGGGAATGACCGGGTTCATACCTTGATTTTTGACCCTTTGAAAAATGCACCGGGAAACCCAAAGAGGCGAGGACCCGCGTCCTCGCCTCTCACACATACTACCTATTGCTGCTGCGGGTCTGCCCTGCCAACCGACCGGTTCTCCCGGCCTCAATCCGGTGGCTAAGCACCACGACCTTCAACGTCTTCATCATACCACCTGTCCGCGATAAACCACTACTGAAATGGCTTATAAGATTGGCGATAATAAACGTGAAGCCGTTTGCTTAAATTTCAAGTAAGCCGACTGCTGATCAAACATCTCTGGCGTGATCAACTCACTGTTGTGAATATCTGTTTCATAAATAGCCGTCAGCTGTTGTGCAATCTGTTCATCGTAAATAAAGGCACTAATCTCGAAATTCAACTTGAAGCTTCGGTAGTCCATATTGGCGGACCCTACGGAAGAAATCTTCCCATCGATAACCATCGTCTTGGCATGAATAAACCCATCATGATAGTAGTAAATCTTGACGCCATCATCCGCCAACTGTCGAGCATAGTACTGCGTCGCCCGATAAACGAAAGCATGATCTGGCTTGTCAGGAATCATGATCCGAACATCAATACCAGCCATCGCGGCGATCCGCAAAGAATCCAAGACACTGTCGTCGGGAATCAAATACGGCGTCTGAATCCACAGACTCTTCTCTGCCGTTTGAATCAAGCGCATGTATCCCATCTTAATCTGTTGTAAGTCGGAATCCGGTCCACTAGAAACAATCTGTAGACTCGTAGTCCCCTTGACCTTCGTAATTGGAAAGTATCGAGAATCGATCCGATCGTCTACGAAGGGGTGGTCACGATCGGTGGCATTCCAGTCAAGCATGAAGCGTGCCTGGAGCGAAAAGACCGCGGAACCCACGATGCGCAAGTGCGTATCGCGCCAGTTCCCAAATTTTTTCTTGCGACCGAGGTATTGGTCCCCAATATTGAAACCACCGACGTAGCCAACTTTGCCATCAACCGTCACGATCTTCCGGTGATCACGGAAGTTTAGACGGAAGTCAATCACCGCCGAGCGAACACCCAGGAAGGGTTCCACGTGACCGCCGACGTCCATCAAGGGTTTAAAGAACCGTTTCCAGGTTCCCATTGAGCCCCACGGATCATAGATGACGCGGACTTCAACCCCTTCAGCGGCTTTTTTAACCAAAAGATCTAAGATGTCATTTCCGATCTGATCGTTATAAAAGGTGTAAAATTCGATATGAATGCTGGATTTGGCGCCCTCAATATCCTCCATCATGGTGTGAAAGAGGTCATGTCCATTGGTGAAAATGCGCACGCGATTCTTACGGGCCAAAAAGGCCTGATCGGTTTCCATAAACATATTCACCATATTAATGACCGAATGACTAATCTTATCGGCGGGCATAATTTCCGTTCCCAACTGTTCACGCTGCTGGTCCAACCGTTCATTTAACTGGACGGCCACCTGCCGCTGCAGTCGAAACATTCGGTTCTTCGGTAGTTTCCGTCCGATGAAGGCATAGGCGATAAACCCAACTACCGGCAGTAAAACTAGCACTAACATCCAGGCCCAAGTTGCCGCAATGTCGCGTTTTTCTCGGAAAACCGTCACGAAGGCTAACGCCGTATTCAAAATGACGATAATATCCAAGATCAGCACAAAATTCACGTTCACCAGTAACCCTCCTCATTAAACAAAACACTTTCTTTTTTTATCATACGCCAATCCGTGTAAATGTCTTTAATTTTATTTAACTTTTACTTACTTCTCCAGAAAAAAATTTAGGAGGTTAGCTATCATGCCCAGACTCTTTGCCTTACTTGGCGGCCTACATGGCACCGGAACCTTCCGTGCCATCCGTTGGATTTTCCGTGACAATCCTACCGTTGGTCTGATCCTGCTGGCCGGACTGGTTCTCTATCTCATTTACCGTTATATGAATCGTCACTAAAAAGCGACACCGACTGTTAAGTCGATGCCGTTTTTATCTTTTCGGCTAAAATGCCGCCGCAGGATCGCCAAGCTGGCTACTCCCATTATCATAGTTAATCTTGATGCCGGCTTGAATATTGAAGATATAGACATTGTAAGAAATGCCCTTGCCTTCAACAGATTCAGCTTGCATGTGTACCCCACGAGCGACCAGTTCGTTTCCTCGAAAGACCGGTTGGACCTGGTAACGGATGTGATTGCTAGGATTGGCCTTCAGATAACTTGCCACCGGATTCTCGTAAGCCGTCATCCCCGGATCATTCAGGGAACGCGTCCCGGTCATCAGATTCTTCAGATTGTTATTCTGACCGGTCAGTTGATACCCAATCAGGTGACTTCGGTTATACAAATACCCCCGCTTCCCGTTAACCGTGTACGGCTTATTTCGCCACCCAGTTGGATTAACATACAGGGGTTCTCGCTTGGCCGTAGGCATCGTTGATTTGCTTAACATGGCATTAGCCGTTGTCACCCGATTACTAGTGTCTAGGGCGCCATATTTCGCCCAGGACCCTTGCTTGAGGGACAGGTCAGCCTTCGTGAAGGTTGGTTCATTATGATTAACCGCCACGATCTGAGTTCCCGTATACTTCAACTCGGCTAATTTTTTGGTAGCCACCGACTGTTTCGGTGTCTGAGCCCCACCATTTTGATCGGACTGGCTACGCGATCCTCCCGTAATCTGAGTGACTGCGTTGCTAGCCGTCTGGGTGAGCTTCTCAGCTGTCGGGTTTCCCTGTGAACTCAGTCCCCCAATGGCCCCAATCATAATCAGCAGAATTGCCGCTACAATTGAGGTCCGTCCGCGGCGCCCCCTGTGATAATGTCGCTTACTCATTTCTAATTCCCCTCTCTCTCAAACCGTTCAAACTCTCTGTCACATTTTACCAGAAAAACATACGTTCGTCTGCTCTTTCTCACGAATAACTTTTATTCTGGGTTCCTGTCTTTTCCTTTAACCTTAACCTTTTTTTAACGGGCCTCATTCCATCTTACGACGGCTGTCATGCTATACTATTGGTGAATAAAATAGCTCTATTTGTACGTTACTGTAAAAACTGTTATCATTTTTAGATGAGGTGATTGGATAATGAAGAAGTCTCGGATGTTCGCTGCTACCTTAGGTTTATTGGCGATCCTGACCATTGGCCTAGCAGGATGCAGCAGTAAGAGTAGTGACTCAGGTAACACCCAACAAGCAAGCTTTAAAAATAAGACGACAAAAAAAGCTGACGTGAAGTCCACTCTGACGCAGTCCAAACAACTTTGGTACGTAACCGGTTCGGTCAACGCTAAAAGTAATTCCGGCCTGGAAGCCTACAAGTTTAATAAGGACGGAAAGGTTACCGTCTACAACGTGAATAAGTTCTACAAGACTTTCAGTGCAGCTAAGAAGGCCAATGCACTCAATAAGGAAGGCACGTTGACCACGACGTTTAAGACGAAGGGCAAGCAAACTGAAATCTCCTTTAAGGGGAAGTTATCGGATATTCCGATGACCCAGAAATTTACGGTTAAGACGACTCTGACAGGCAAGAACAAAGCCACTCATTTGAAAGTTGCCGGCTATCACATCGCACGCGACGTCGATGAAGACGTGACGAAGGCTGTGCTGGTTAAGGTTGCTGAATAACCACCGAATTGTTGAGCCCGGGAAGTTTCCGGGCTTTTTTCGTGACTAAGATCGTAGGAGGTGCCCCATTAAGATGCAAAAACTACTGGCCTGGATTGGTGGCGTACTGGTTACGGGAAGCATCCTCGCTTATGAATACTATCGCCACTTGGGAATCATCCCCATGTTGGAAACGATCGTGCTAGGAATTGCCGCTGTTCTCAGCATTCTGCACCTATTAAGCTATTGGCACCGACGCTAGTGATGTTTCACGTGGAACAGGTTGGCTGACAGGGCCGCCCCTTTGGGTTATGATGAGTCAAAGGAGTGTGATTGCTGATGTTAAAGCATAAACTGATAACAGATGTCGCCGAACCACTGGCCACTCACCACGACGCTATGAAAACCCTCGTGATTGAGAATCCTTGGCTAATTCCCGCGACCCTGTTCATGGAAGTTCTGCCCGCCACGGTAATTATTCACGGTTATTGGAAGAATCGTCAACTCAAGAAGCAACTCCAAATCGAACGGGAACACACGAAACAACTCCAGCTGGAGCAACTTAACCAGCTACGTCCCGGCCACCATGCCGACGGCCGTCCTCGACCATTGGCACTTCGCCGGCCATTCCATCACAACGGTTAAACCTAAAAAGCGATAGCTACCGACTACTCGGCAGCTATCGCTTAATTTATTATTGTAAGGAATCCCAAGCGGGCAAGATCTCTGGCGTTGTGTGCAACAAAGCCTGTTGCGCAGTGGTCAGGAATCGTTTGTGCACGACGACCTCATAGACAAAGTCATCCATCCACTCGTCAGTCATAACAAAGTAACCCTTGTCGCCATTCTTCTCACCCCAGCTATTCTCAACCTTCCAGCGAGTTGAATCATCATTAACGAGATCAACGCCCGTCAAGGTCATAGCGTGGGTCACCTCAGCCTCATGAGTTGCAAGGCGGTCAGCTTTACTCAAGCTAAGGTCAACGCCAAAGAGTTCTGCTGTCCGGTAAAGACGGCTATCAAGAAAGCCGCGTTCCCGACTCATCTGTTGCAGAACATCGTTTCCAAACCACACAGCCTCTCCGGCTTGGAGTTGCGCGCTAGCAGCTTTCTTCAACACGTCCATCGGTTCATTGAGGAAGGTAATGTGTTTTCCGCCAACCACGTTGTCCTGGCTAGGCAGGCTGTAAAAGTGGTCAAATGGCTTGTCTGGTGAGTTGGACAGCACTACGTAGTCATCTAAGTCAACGTCAAAGTACTGGTCGAAGAAGTCCTTGGGCGTCAGGCCTGCTACTCGGTGGTAGCCTTGCTTATCGTCCTTGTATTCCAAGTCAAAGGTGGTTGGTGGTTCGCCAAAGGCATAGGCTGCCATCCGGTAAACCTCTTTCAAGGCCGCCTGACGCACTGCCGCAATGTCAGCCTCGCTGGCACCGTCAGCAACTAACTGACGAAGATGTAAGGCATCTTTGCGGAGCTTTAAGTTTAAGGCTGCCGCGAAAGCCGTAGTGTTGTTAGCACTGAAGGATTCGGGCATAACGCTGGTTGGCACCACCCCATACTTTTGAACCAATGCCGCACCCATGGCCCATTGGCCACCATCATCGTCGGGACGGCTCAGGTAGTAAGCCACTTCCCGGTCATCAAGAGGCCGATCAGCCGTTTTTAAAATGTTGGCATAGAACATGTTAGCCCGTTCGACTTTGTCCCAGAAGAAGAGGTAACTCTGGGATAACTCGAAATCTTTCACGTTGTATTGTGCCGCGAATTGATGGCGAATCGTGTTTAACACGGAGAAGAGCCAGCAACGGCCAGAATGTTTCTGGTTGGCGACTTTCCCGGTATCGAGTTCAACGGAAAAGGTTCGGTTCAATCGCGTGACAGCCTGTGGATCCTCGGCCGCCGCTAAGACCCCGTTTTTAATGACGGCGCGCCCAATGACCTCGTGCGCGGGTTGCGTCTGTAAATCGGCATGTAGGGCCGCAATTTCAGCCACTGTTAAAGGATAATTCGTTTGCGTTTCTGGCATAAAATAACTCCTCTCTCCTATTTCATGAGAAATCTCATGAAAATCTCATAATAAAGCATGAATTCATTCTAACGCTTTCCGATAGTGGACGCAACGAGGAGTTTTCTTTAAGCGTAAACGACTAGTCAGCGCGCCTTAACGTTAGTCATCGGATAATCCTGATTTGCGTTTGTTTGGCTATTGGGGGTGAGCAGCACGGCCTGTTTCCCACGTTTCAATACGATAATTTCAGAGACCAAAAAGAGACCAGGACAGTTGTCCTGGTCTCTCCACCACAACTTAATTTTGATCCGTTACCGCTTCATTATCTACGGCCTGCAAGGCCAATTGACGAACGGCTGCGACCAACTCGTCGTGCCGATCCCCTGGAAACTGGGCCAACAGGTCATCGGCAACCGTCTGCCGTAAACGTAAAATATCGGGGTAAATGCGTTCCCCTCGTTTGGTCAGTGACAACTCGTAGACCCGCTTATCTGCCTTGGACTGCCGCTTACGAACGTAGCCCAGGCTGACTAACTGGTTGACAGCCCGCGTCACATTACTGGGATTCAGGTAAGTCATGCTGATCAACTTATCCTGCGTCAGACGAGGTTGTTCGTGCAATCTCAGAATATAATAATACAGACTGGCATTTAAGCGATACGACTGTAAACATCGGTCCAGTGCGATTCTCGTATAGCGGTTGGCAATCGACAACCACTTAATAATATCCGAATCCTTTCCCGTGGTAGCCATCGCCACCACCTCCCTCTCTCTAATTACGTGCGCAAGCATATTCTAAATGTGCTTAAAAGTCAAGCCGCTAAATGAGGCACCATCCCCGTCGATTTCGCCTGAAAATTATGCTGAATCTGCGACCAAACGGCCCAATCTGTTCGGCTCTGTTCGGCCGATCAGGGCCCCATTGAAAAGTCGCGTCAAGTGGCGAAACAAAAAGGCGTTCGGAATCTTCCGAACGCCATCCTGTTATATTTAGTAGGCCAGTGAATTCACATTGGCTCGTTTCGTCTTATTAGATGCCCAGACCGGCACCTTGACCACACCTAAGACCTTATCCTTGTTCACAAATCCCCAGTAACGAGAATCGTTGGAAACACTCCGGTGATCCCCTAAGACAAAATACTTGCCCTTAGGTACAACCGTGGTCCCGTTGCCCCAATGATAGGTCTTCTGCAAGCTAGCCAGCGTCCAATTTCCAGTGCCAGCAGTCCGTTCACTATCGCTGATAAAGGACTGTTTAATCTTCTTGTTGTTGACGTAGATGTACCCATTCTTACTGCTAACTTTGTCACCAGGTAAACCAATGACCCGCTTGACATAGTTGGTCTTGACCTTGGCCGAAGGATCTTCACCATGGGCATCGAAAACGATAACACTTAGGTGTTTGACCTTGGATTGCTTCAAAGCAAAGACTTTTTCGTTGTTATTCAGGTTAGGCTCCATTGACGGTCCATCTACCCTAACACGGGTAAAGACAAATGCTTTTAACGCTCCAGCAATAGCTAACCCAATAATGACGGGAATGAGCCAACTGGCAACTTCCTTTAAGACTTTCATACTGGCACTCCTTATTTCTCAACTAGTTTATATTTGTTATTATCATACACCACCCCGGGAATTTGTCCCATTCCCCAGTTTAGCGGTCGCTTCTAATCTTACCATTTACACGGAAAAAATACCCTCGCTTTCCGCGAATTTAATCCATTTGATACGGAATTGCCAACTGACCGTAAGAACCACCTTGCAAATTCCCGAATTTCCGTCAATAATGAAGCATACGTGTCAACTTACATACGAACCACGACTATATGAAAGGGCTGACTTATTTGAATCCTACTCTTACTCGGCGCCGCCAACTCTGGCTGACTCTCCTCTTGGGGACGGTCAGTGCGACCGGCCCGTTGGCTATTGACCTCTATCTGCCGGCCCTGCCCCAGATGCGCACCCAATTCGGTACCAGTGCCTCTCTCATGCAGCTCAGCATCACTGCCTGCCTGATTGGTCTGGCTCTGGGCCAATTGATTGCCGGCCCCTTATCGGACCAGTATGGGCGACGTCGCCCGCTCATCGCGGGCTTCATTATCTTCGGCCTAGTTTCTCTGACTATGGCCTTTATCCAATCGATTACGTTACTTATTATCCTCCGTTTCATTCAGGGACTGGCAGGCTATCTTCATATTACTTGCCGCGATTGGCTGGATCATTGCCCTGGCTGTCGCCTTAGGACTCAAGGAATCGCTGCCAGTCGACCAGCGACAGACTGGCGGTTTCCATGCCTCGTTGACATCGATGGCCCAGCTCGTGGTCAAACCCGCCTTCTGGCCTCTGATTCTCGCAACCGGGCTGGTCTATGGTGCCCTCTTCAGTTACATCTCGGCCTCGACATTCGTCTTTCAAACGGGATTTGGCATGGCACCACAAATGTTTAGTCTCCTGTATGCCTTTAACGGCCTGGGAATCGTCGTTGGCAGTAACCTGCCAGGGCACCTGGCCAAGCGCTTCACCAATCGCCAACAGGTGACGCTCTTCCTCTCACTTGCCGCTGGATTCAGTGCCCTATTAGTGGGGACCTTACTGTTCCCAGCCAACGTCTGGGTGGTCAGCATCTTCATCCTGATTCTAGTGGTCCTTATTGGGGCACTCCTGACACTCACGGTAACGCTCATCATGGACCGTGCCACCAGCAATGCCGGTGGGGCCTCTGCCGTGATTGGCCTAGCGCAGAACGCCTGTGGTGGTCTCGCATCCCCATTGGTTGGACTGTCCGGTCAATCCTACGCAGCTATGGCGGCCATGCTCTTCATTTGTTCCGCGGGAGCACTGGGACTGGTCACTTATCAAGAAAAACAATATCCGGAGCTTTAGCTTCAAGACACCTCACAGAGATGATTGCCAAATGGTGATCGTCTTTTTATTTTTACCAGTCTACACAGAAACCCATTTATATCTGCCATGACCTCGCCTCCAAATTGCACTTTGTGAAGAATGTATCAATATCTAGACCCGCTGTAAATCAAGTGTTAGGATGAAGCCGTAAGTGTTCTTGACGACATATGCTGCCTTACTATCCCATCAGATTGAAGGTCTTTTTATGGAAATAAATTTTAAAATGCCCGTCGTTTTAAGTATCATCATTGGCATCCTCGGTTTAGGTCTAGTGAGCATGCCCCGCAATGTAAGCGCTTCTACAAATTACTCAGGAACGATGTCTGTCAGCGATACAACTCGCAAGCCAGTCACTTGGACCTTAAAAGAGGGGCTCCTCACCCTAAGTGGCGGTGTCATGGGGACACCCGATACCAACCACCCACAAAATGGACAGCTACTGATGTCTCTAGTCAATTCAACCGACATTAAACCTACAGGTACCACTCTGACGATTCAGGACCTAGCCCCACAAATTAAAACAGTTAAATTAACAGCCCCGATATGGGATGGAACGCCTAACGACCTGGCTAATCCCACATACGAAGGTGCCGATCTGGACTACTTGTTTGCTAACTTAACAGCGGTCACACACTTCGTTGGTCTCGACTACCTACAGACAGCCAATGTTGCAACAAAGGAGGGCTATTATCGCGGGATGGCCTTTATGTTTGCCAACGACACAAGTCTCGTTACCTTTACGTCTCCTAAGTTCGCGGTTACGGCTACCACTAGCCCACGGGATATGTCTGACATGTTTTCGGGAGACTCTGCCTTATTGTCGGCCGATCTTTCTCAACTCGATACTCACAACGTCTCAAGCATCTATCAACTTTTTATAAATGACACGTCGATTCGTACCATCAACCTCGCAAATATGGCTTCTTATGATGCAAAAACTACCGACTTATTTTTGGGTGATCAGCATTTGCAAAATCTGACGCTAAGCCCCAAAGTTCATTTAACCACCGCCCAATACCTGCTACTAACTGTCGGTCTTAGTCCAGACATGACCCCTACCGATCAGTCAACGTTTACTTCTCAGCAATGGCAAGCCGTCGGAAACGGCCAAGTTAACTTCGTCAACAACGATCCCACTCAAAGATATCTGAACTACAATCCCTTAGGGGAGACTTACTCATCATCCGTTGACGAAAAATCGCTAGTTTACCATTACACCAACGACAATGCCAACATTCCTGGAAATGAAACCTACGTTTGGAAACCAGATAAACCGATAATCGCACCGGCTTTTCCAACGACAGCCGTCAATCCAGTCACACCCCCGACAATCAATCTGGCCCCTTACTATGTCATTGCTACTCACAAGATTGGCTTTTACCGAACGCCTAACTTCACCGCTGGATCTCGATCCCACTGGTTCGTCAAAAAACCACAGATGAAACAACCAACATTCACCATTCTGGGGACCGCAACTTCCGTCAACGGTAATCCACGCTACCGCGTTCGTGACACCAATCGTAGATCTATGACTTACGGGAAAAAGGGTTATATCACGGCTAAGCCCGCTTATGTCACCGCAACTTATGATCAAGTTGCTCCAAAAAAGATTACCGTTATTGCACGCAATGGTATCAATGGCTACAACAATGCGACCCTAGACCATAAACAAGTTTCCTACTCACAAGGAACCATACTAAACGTGAAAGCTGTAGTCACTTCTGGCCATGTGACTCGTTTTCGTTTAGCCAATGGCCATTACATCACCGCCAATAAGCGTCTCATAACAACGGGTAAAGTCACGATACCCGCTCAAGTTCGAGTTAAGTCAGGGATGAATCGCTACACCAATGCCAATTTAACCACGCGAAACCATCACTATATCGGTAAGCATCACCAGACTCTTAAGATAATCGGTTATGACTATTCACATGGAACCAGTACGTCTGTGTCAGGTCATCTTCGTTATCGTGTCACCGGTGGCTATATTACCAGTAATCCTAAATTAGTCACCAGACTTAACTAGCAAAAATAGGCTAACCGCTTCATTTTGCACTAGTCCCTGTCAAGTTGACAGTTGAAATAATATAATTTTTAGTATTGCTTAAGCGGCTTCATCGCGGTATTCATTCGCGGTGGAGCCGTTTCTTTGTGCTGTGCGATCAATATAGTTGAAGTAGTAAATGCCTGCCTCAATCAGTTTCATTAATTCTTCCCTTGTCTTTGGCATTGGGTGGCTATCCAACCAGTTAAGCTTGAATTCATTCCACCAACGCTCCATTGGCGCATTATCGTACGGTGTTCCTGGACGTGACATGCTTCTGATCACTTCGTGATCAGTCATTAAATTATTGAAAGCTTTTGACGTGAATGC
>NZ_RHOC01000013.1 GCF_003946145.1 Levilactobacillus huananensis | reverse complement strand
ATTGAGTACTATATTTGGTCATAAGAAAAGCCCCACAATCGTTAGATTTATCTGTCTAACAATTGTAGGGCACTTCACCACATGGTCAGTGCCTTTTTTGACATAGAAGTTAATTGCGTTGGTTGGCGAGACTGATAAAATCGGCCACAAATGTTTCCGGCACACCGGTGGCTACCAGAGCCCGCAACGGCATGTTGAGGAACATGAGATTCTGGGTTAGCTGTGGCTGATCAGCCTGTTGGTCGCTGAATCCGAGGGGATTGTTGGCGCCAAGTGGCTTGAGAACTGTTGCCTTAAATTGGTCCAAAAGTTTGTGGTCACGGACGATCGTGGTCAGATAGGTTTCCATGGTGATAGGAGCTGGGGAGTTCTTGAAGTCCATGGTCAACTTGGTCTGGAGACGAATGTCACGAGAGGATTGACCCACCATGAGTTCGTAATCACCAGAATCGGCCTGCCAACGGTGTTTGCCATCGCACCACCAACTGAAGTCTTTTCGACTGAGTTTGAGGGTGACAGTCTTGGTTTCGCCAGGTTCTACGGTAACCTTGGTAAAGGCCCGCAGTTCCTTAGTTGGCATTGGTACATGGGAAGAATGGTTGGCGACGTAGAGTTGTGGCACAGCCTTCCCAGCGAGGTCACCGGTGTTAGTTACATTGAAGGTCACGGTAGCCCCGTGCTCGTCCTGATCAACCGCGAGATCAGTGAGTTCAAACGAGGTGTAGCTGAGTCCGTAGCCAAATGGGTAGAGGACATGCATTTCGTGCGTATCGTAGTAACGGTAACCCATGAAAATTCCTTCCGTGTAGTATTCGTGTTGGGGATCTTGGCCAAAGGTTGGTGCCATTGGGGTGTCGGTCAAACGAATTGGAAAGGTTTCGGTTAAGTGACCAGAAGGATTAACCTTACCAGTCAAGACATCCCAGGTGGCTTCACCCACGGCTTCACCGGCCAGGTAGGTTTCAACAACGGCGGTGACTGAGTGAATCCATGGCATTTCAACCGCGGAGCCATTTTGAAGGACAACCGTGGTGTGGGCGTTAATACGACCCAGACTGCCAATTAAATCTGTTTGATTTTCCGGTAGCATCAAGGAATTCTTATCAAAGCCTTCGGATTCATCACTAGCAGGATAACCGGCGAAGATGATGACGTGATCGGCTTCCTTGGCGGCGGTCAAGGCTTCTTGAACCAGGTGGTCATCGGTTTCACTCTGGTCTAGCCGGTAGCCGGGGTAGTAGGTCGCGTCCAGACCAGTATGCTTAAGGGCATCCAGTGGGGTGACCAAATAAGACGGATTGACGTGCGAACTACCGGCACCTTGATAACGCGGATTTTCGGCGAGTTCACCGATGACGACGATCTTGCCTGATGTTTTAGGACGCAGAGGTAATTCTTCGTCGTGGTTCCGTAACAGAACGATACTATCGTCCGCAATCTCACGGGCGAAAGCGTGGTGTGCCTGATGGTCGTAGTCGCCAGCAGTGGTCTGTGGAGCCCAATCATCGATGAGGTGGAGGATATGGCGAACAGCCTTATTCAGAGTTCCTTCATCCAGTTCACCGGTTTCGATGGCTCGCAGAATTTCATCGATCGAGGCTTGACCCTTTCCGGGCATCTCGAGATCGAGGCTGGCACGTAGGGAGCGAGCATGGTTGGCCACCGCCCCCCAGTCGGACATGATAGCCCCATGGAAGCCCCATTCGTCTCTTAGAATATCACGTAACAGGTGGTGATTCTCAGCGTTCAAGACGCCATTAACCTTGTTATAGGAGGTCATGATGCTAGCAGGGCGAGCTTCCTTCACAATAATTTCAAAGGTTCGCAGGTAAAGCTCACGGAGTGTCCGTTGTGACATGTCGCTGGACGCCGTGAACCGTTGATTTTCGCGGTTATTAGCGGCAAAATGTTTGACGGCAACCCCGACGTGTTGAGATTGTACGCCGCGAACATAGGCACTGGCGAGTTTACCAGCGACTAAGGGGTCTTCGGAGAGGTATTCGAAGTTACGACCACCAAGGGGTGAGCGTTTCAGGTTAACGCCTGGTCCTAAGAGGAGACTGACCTGTTCAGCACGGGCTTCTTGACCGAGGTGTTCACCGAGACGTTGCATGAGGGATTGATCCCAAGAACTAGCCGTGAGGGCTGCTGAAGGGTAGGTAATGGCAGTCACGGAATTCGTGATGTCACCAGCATCTGCCCCTGGTTTTTGCTTACGGAGTCCAGAAGGGCCATCCGTCAACATGAGGGCGGGAAGCCCGAGTCGAGAAATAGCGGCGGTGTACCAGAAATTCTTACCGGAGACCAGTGCGGCCTTCTCGGGTAACGTGAGTTCAGCAAGCGTGCGTTCGATGTCCATACGTTCAAATCCTTTCTACTTTTTCAGCTAGTCCTAGTATACCGTTTTCCCGGAAGTGATGTTAGTAAGGAAACCGTTTCTTTTGACAAAGCCTGGCAAATAGCGTACCTTTAAATTTGTGCAATCCATTTAATAACTAAAAGTAAGGAGGAAACCACGATGCTAGCCAACGAACGCCACAATCAAATGACGATCACTGCATGTTGCAAATGTAACATGACTATTTGTGTTGGGTTAAATCGTGATTTCCAGGCAAACCAGTAGACCTACATAACGACAACGATTGTTGTCGCTGTAGCGGGTTTCCTCTCACGATTGACTGTGAGGGAAAACCCGCTTTTTGTTTGTTCGTTTAGGGGATTGCACGCCACTAAATTGAAGAAAAGGGAGCGTTAATGTTATGAGAAAATGGACCGGAATCGGATTAGTTGCCGCAGTAGTCGCCATGGGATTGGGTCTGGCTGCATGTGGGCAATCATCATCAGCGACGCCCCAGCAAGACTTGAGGTTACCAGCGACGGCACAATTGGATACGATTGATTTGGCCAAAGCCACGGGTTATGGTCAGACTGGAAACGTCTTTGAAAGTTTCTATCGGTTGGGCAAGGACGGTAAAGTAGCCCCTGGCTTGGCGGATTCTGCCAAGATGTCCAAGGATAAGAAAACTTGGACGTTCCACATTAGAGACAATGCCAAGTGGAGTAATGGCGATCCGATCACGGCGCAAGACTTTGTTTATTCTTGGCGCCGGACGCTGACCCCAGCCACCAAAGCGTCCTATACGACGATGTTTTCCGGAATTAAGAACGGAGACAAGATCATCGCCGGCAAGGCTGATCCTAGTGAGATTGGGATTCATGCTAAGAACAAGCACACGGTGGTTATCGAATTGGATAAGCCAATTGCCTACTTTAAGATTCTGATGGCCTATCCGCTATTTGCCCCACAGAATGAAAAGGTCGTTAATAAATACGGAAAGAAGTATGCTACGAAGTCCGAGTACATGGTGTATAGTGGACCGTTTAAGATTACCAATTGGAGTGGGACTGGGAATACCTGGTCATTCGTCAAGAATAACCACTATTGGGACAAAAAAGTTGTGAAACTGAATAAGATTAGTTACCAAGTGGTTACCAATCCGCAGACTGGGCTGAGCCTATACCAGAATCAGAAGCTTGACTTCGCACAGCTCTCGACGGAACAGGTTAAGAACTACAAGAATAACAAGGCGTTCAAAGAATATCCTTATTCCATTGTTATTCACCTGAAGTACAACTTCCAGGATGCCGATAAAGAAAAGCGGCGTATCATGAATAATCAGAACATCCGTCAGGCGATTGCCTTATCCATCAATCGTCGTCTCTTAACCAAGAAGGTCTTGGGGGATGGGTCTGTGACGCCGACTGGTTTTGTGGCCAGTGGTCTTGCCAAGGATCCAAAAACCGGTGAAGATTTCGCTAAGCAACAAGTGGTTAAGAATACCACAACCTACAACCCAACGTTGGCGAAGAAAAAATGGGCGGCTGGTTTGAAGCAACTGGGGGTAAAGAAGGTTAATCTAAGCATTATGGCTGGAAATGACGATGTCGCTGCCAGTACTGTTACCCAATATTTGAAGGGAACACTGGAAAAGAACTTACCTGGTTTTGACCTCACGATTCAAAATGTTCCGGCTTCAGTCGCTCAATCACGGGCAACAAGTGGTGACTTTGACCTCTTCCTCTCCCACTGGGGAGCCGATTTCAATGATCCCATTTCCTTTATGCAGATCCCAACGAGTTCTAACGCCTTGAATTATGGAAAGTGGTCCAACAAGGCTTACGATGCCTTGATTGACAAGGCCCAGAATCAAGACGCTGGGAACGATGAGGCCCGTTGGCAAGACATGGTTCAGGCCGCTAAGCTCATTAACAAGGAACAGAGCTTTACGCCGCTCTACCAGGCCAATTACGCCTATCTGCAACGGTCTACGGTTAAGGGTGTGATTCACAACACGGCCGGAACGCAATGGAGTTACAAGTACGCTTACCTCAAATAGAACTTTTAGATCCGTGAAGGACGTCGATTTTGTCGGCGTCCTTTTTTTCTTTACACTGACTGGCCAATCCCGTTACAATTAAGAGAGATTAAAAGGGAGAGGGGAGACCAATGGCAATTGGACCACATGATGGTCAACAATGGAAGACGGATGGTGCTGCGGAGTATGACGCTTACTTCGGGACCCCAACACATGATGATCACGTGTTATTCGAACTATTGACGGTTGGAGTCTTTCAGGTTGGCCTGAGTTGGCAAGCAGCGGCTAGCAAGTTACCAATTTATCGGCAGGTCTTTGACGGTATGGCGATTCCGTCAGTGGCGGCCATGATTGATGAATTAGCAATTCCGGAGATTGCGGCGTTTCCGGGGATGATTGGCAATCATCGAAAAATTCGGGCCGTTTTACAGAATGCCCGGGCAATTCTCAAAGTGCAACAAGAGTTTGGCAGCTTTTCCGCCTATTTATGGGCTTTTGTTGATGGGACACCTTTCCTATTGCCAGCACCGCAACGTGACGCACTGGCCCATCAGTCGACGTTGGGTAGTGCCGTTGCCAAGGACATGAAGCGTCGTGGCTTTAGCTTTGTGGGACCAGTGGTGACGCACATGTTTCTGCTGGCTGCGGGCATCTTGCAAGAGCCGGTCGTGCCGGACTAAGTGAAAATTAGGTGAGAATTTATGGGAACCTGAAACCGATTTATTTAGGGCACTGATTGGTCAGAGCCGCTAGGACGGGATCCGTTATGAATAAATTTATTATCGATTGTGCTTGACACCGAATTAGAATTGCATTAGACTTGCTATTAAATTAAGCGATTGAAAACAATGTGATCAGGAGAGTAACCACCGTTAATGGTTTCAAGAGAGCTCGCGACTTGCTGAAAGCGGGTAACCCACGGCGGGGTGAAGATGGCCTGAAATGAATTGGTACCGCTGAGTCTGTTCGATGAAGTGGTAATGCTTGGCACTCATTATCGTGCACGCACTTTAAGGCGCAAGCTGGCGAGTGTTAATGAGGGGTCGGCATCGTCTGACTTGAATTAGAATGGTACCACGACAGAGTTCGTTTCTATTAAATTAGAAGCGGACTCTTTTCTTTTGGTCATTGTTTTCAATCGCGAGCTTCAAAATAAATCTTTAAAAGGGATAAAGGGGATTTTGAGTATGAAGAAATCATTTAAACATTTTAGTTGGCTATTATTACTGTTAGTTCCACTGTTGATTGTGTCTGGCTGTGGCAAGTCCAGCAGCAAGACGGTTAAGGTCGGGATCATGGGATCCGACGAAAAGATTTGGAAGCCGGTTCAAAAGAGACTGAAGAAGGAAGGGGTCGACATCAAGTTGGTGACCTTTACCGATTACAACCAGCCTAACGCAGCCTTAACGAACCATGAAATTGCGCTTAACTCGTTCCAACACACGTACTTCATGGACCAATGGAACAAGGCACACAAGAGCAACATCGTTTCCATCGGGAAGACCGTTCGCGCACCACTACGTCTTTACTCCAAGAAGGTTAAGAACGTTGCCGATATCAAGAAGGGCGAACAGATTACGATTCCTAATGATTCAACTAACGAGGGTCGGGCCTTACACTTGCTTCAATCGGCGGGTCTGATTAAAGTGGATGGTAGCAAGGCATTACCAACGCCTAAGGACATCACTCAGAACAAGTTGAATTTGAAGATTACGCCAGTTGATGCCGCTCAGACGCCACGTTCCTTAACGGATGCCGTCGGTGCCGTCATCAACAATGAGTTTGCTGCCGAAGCGAAGTTACCAAACAGTGAAACAATTTATAAGGAAAAGATCAACAAGGCTTCAATTCCTTACATTAATATCATTGCGACGAACAAGGCTGATAAGAACAACAAGACTTACAAGAAGATTGTGAAGGCTTACCAGACCGAAGCGACGAAGAAGTTATTGAAGAAGTACTATCACGGATTAACTATCCCAGCTTGGTAACAAGCTGAGAGTTCTAAGTTAAAATTAGCCGGCATAAGGCGAGTAAGGAGCACGAAGATTTGACTAACGAAGCGATTATTGAGTTAAAGAATATCGACGTCACTTTCCATAATAAGGGACAGACCGTCAACGCCGTGAAGGATGTGTCATTGACCGTCGATCGCGGAGACATTTATGGGGTAGTGGGTTATTCCGGTGCGGGGAAGAGTACCCTCGTGCGGGTCATTAACCGGCTTCAGCCACCGACTGCCGGCACCGTTGTGGTGAACGGTCAAGATATATTACACCTGACGCCCCGGGAATTGCGGGTAGCCAGAACTAAGATTGGAATGATTTTCCAACACTTTAACCTGATGGATTCTCGGACAATTGCGGATAATGTGGGCTATCCTCTACGTTTCCGTTTATCTAAAAAGAATCGGCAAGAAAAGGTGGCGCACCTCTTGGAACTCGTTGGTCTGAGTGAAAAAGCCAACGATTATCCGGCCCAACTCTCTGGTGGTCAGAAGCAACGGGTGGCCATTGCTCGAGCACTGGCCAACGACCCCGAGATTCTGATTAGTGATGAAGCGACGAGTGCCTTGGACCCCAAGACCACGTCATCCATCCTGGAACTATTGAAGCGGCTGAACAAGGAGCTTGGCCTCACGGTGGTGCTAATTACCCATGAAATGGAAGCCGTCAAGGAAATCTGTAACAAGGTTGCCGTGATGGAATCCGGTGAAATCATTGAACGCGGGGATCTGGTCTCGATCTTCAGTCAGCCTAAGAAGCCACTGACACAGGACTTCATTAACACCGCGACCCAGATCAACCAGGCTCTGGAAAAGATTTACAAGCAGTCCAGTGCGCTGGACCTGAGTGACCATCAGCAGTTAGTGCAACTCCAATACGTGGGTGCAAGTACTGATGCACCACTGATTACGGAACTTTACAAGCGATACGATGTGGTTTCAAACATTTTATATGGGAACGTGGAAATCTTACAGGACACGCCACTGGGAAACTTGATCGTGGTCATGTCTGGGGAACCGGATAAGTTGCAAGAAGCTTGGCAATACTGCCAGGATGCCGGGATTAAGATTACCCACTTGAAGCCCACGGATTCGGAGGTGGCTTAATTGAGTTGGTTTGCTAAATATTTTCCTAACGCTGTTACCATGAAGAGTGACTTCATTCAAGCCACCGGTGAGACGCTGTATATGACGCTGATTACTGCTGTAGTGGCAGGGATCCTCGGAATGATTATCGGGATTGGTTTAATCGTCACGCAACCCGGTGGTATTCTGGAAAATCGCATCATTTACAACATCTTCGATAAAATTGTCAATCTCTGTCGGTCGATTCCATTTGTTATTTTGCTGGCCGTGATTGCCCCCTTAACCCGGGTGATCGTCGGAACTGCCATTGGAACGACTGCGGCCATTGTGCCACTGGTGATTGGGTCCGCACCATTCTATGCGCGACAGATTCAAAATGCCTTGGCTGAAGTTGACCACGGGGTAATTGAGGCGGCCGAATCGGTCGGGTCCAGTCCCATGGGCATTATCTTCCGGGTCTACCTCAAGGAAGGCTTGCCTGACATTATTCGTTCTTCTGTTCTAACGTTGATCAGTTTGATTGACCTAACCGCTATGGCTGGTGCTATCGGTGGGGGTGGCTTAGGGAACCTGGCCATCAATGTTGGGTACAGCCGGTTTGAAACGGATGTGACTGTTTTGGCCATGTTGATCATTCTAGTCATTGTCTTTGCTATTCAATTAGTGGGAGACTTATTGGCTCGTCGCGTGGATCACACCGCCTAACTGTTATTAAAACTCGAAAAGGAGAGTTGGGAATGTTTCCCACTCTCCTTTTCCTATGAAGTCTGTTAACTGGCAAACGGGGTAATCTAAAAAGTTTTAAAATCTAGGATTTTGTTGCCAAATTCTAATGATTTTTAGGTAAAATAGACAAATTAAAAACACACGTGTGACGTGAGAGAGAAAGGATTCATGGGCTTGAAAAAATCAGGATCAGCAACCGAAAACGTCGTCAAAGGAATTTTTTGGGCGACCGTTGCGTCGGCAATGTTTGGAGTGTCGGGAACGGTGCTCCAGTTCATCTCACAAGGACAATCGATTCCCAGCAGTTGGTTCCTATCTGCCAGAACGATGGGGGCGGGGGTCACCCTATTGGTTATCAGTCTGATTATGTATGGCAAAGAAACGTTTACGATCTTTAAAAGTTGGCGGGAGATCGGCTTGGTCGTTGCCTATGCTATCTTTGGTTTAGGGGCGAACCTGTTGACCTTTTACATTTCCGTTCAAACAGGGAATGCCGCTGCAGCCACAATTCTCCAGTATTTAAGCCCACTGTTTATCGTGTTGGGAAGCTTACTGTTTAAGCATGTACGACCACTACGAAGTGACCTGATTGCCTTCGCGGTGGCCATGGTCGGGGTCTTTCTGGCAATCACCCGAGGAAACATCTCACAATTGGCCATTCCGTTTGATTCCCTGATGTGGGGGATCGGGTCTGGGATTACCGCGGCTTTTTATGTGGTGTTGCCCCGGCCACTGGTCCGCGATTACGGACACCAACCCATCACGGTGTTGGGCTGGGGAACCTTCATTGCAGGGGTCTTTTTTAACATTCACCAGCCAGTGTGGGTACAGACGCCACCTCTGACGAGTACGCTCTTGATGTCGATGGCCACGGTCATTATCATCGGAACAATTCTGCCATTTGCACTGATACTGTACAGCACCCACTTCGCGCCATCTGATGTTATTAGTATTGTCGATGCTGTGCAACCAGTGATGACCTTCGTCCTCTCGATTATCTTCTTGGGATTGAAGATTTCCATCGCCGAAGTTGTGGGTTCCATCTTGGTGATCTTGGCCATCTACCTGCTTCAACGCGGGCGGCGAAAGATTGTTGAGAAGGATTTTTGACGGGAGTGAGCGAAATTGACAACTTTTGATTGGGTTCGCCACGGTCAAACACAGGCCAATGTGGACCAAATTTTTCAAGGTCAATTAGATACAGCCGCGACACATTTGACCGTTCGTGGCTTACAACAGGCCGAGCAGTTGGCGCAGGCACTGCGGTCAATTAAATACGATCGCGTCGTCAGCAGTCCTTTACATCGTGCCCGGCAGACGACCGCCGCATTAACGCAAGTGATTCCCCTGGTCCCAGAGTTTGATGAACGCCTACAAGAGGCTGACTACGGGCAGTGGACCGGGCAAACCTATGCGGCCGTTAGTGCTGAATACGCGACATCCTTTGATCCGGTCACTCGGGAAGTTTTACCGAATGAGTTAGCCCCAGTCGGTGGTGAATCGTATTTGATGATTCAGCGGCGGGTCGGGCAGTGGCTGGCCGAACAGGTCGTGGATCATCCTGATGACCACGTGCTAGTCGTAAGTCATGGTCTGACGATTAAGGCCCTCGCCCTTCTCGTATTGAGTGCACCGGCAACGGCTGCCTTACCTGAACCTAGCAATACCAGTGTGACGCGGATGACAATTGATCCGGTCACCGGCCGACGTTATCTGCAATTTTACAACTTGGTAACTGGCAATTTTAACTAAATGACTGTAAAAAAATAACCTCGCCAATTGGCGGGGTTATTTTTAGTTGAAAGTCGGTTACTTCTTGAGGTTATCTTCAACGTAAGACCGAACGTCATCGTCGGACTTCGCATCAATTTCCTTCATCGAAGCTTCAGTCTTATCAGTGTCGTGCCCATTGGCTTCCATGAAGTGGTCCCACAATGCGTCACGAACAGGCATAGCCTGGTCGGACCAGTCGAATACTTCACTCATCTTTTCATCCAATAAAGCAGTCTTTTCAATATCAGCCATAACCAATTACCTCCAAAAAGAATTTGGGGTCAGTGGAATTTGTGATTGGCATGAATCTCACCGGCTTCATCTTTAATGTTAGTCCTTTTAAGGGAGAATGGTAAATATTTTGTTCAAATCATCCGTTGGGTCTATTGACGAGACGGGATATAAACGGCAGAATGAGAGATATCAGATAGGCAGAAAACTGCCAGAAAGTGGTGTGTGCTATGGAATACCGGCAACTCGGTAAGACTGGGTTCAAGATTAGTGAAGTGTCATTAGGAACTTGGCAGTTAGGATCAAAATGGGGCGAACCGTTTGACGAAAACGATGCCCAGAATACCCTAGCTGCTGCCTATGACGCCGGGGTAAACTTCTTCGATACTGCTGATATCTATCAGGATGGGTTGAGTGAACAGGCATTAGCCACGTTTATTAAAGACAAACGCGATAAGGTCTTCGTCTCCACCAAGGTGGGCCGGAAACTTGATCCACACGTTGCAAGTGGGTACACGCCCGCCAATATTACCAAGTTCGTGGAAGCGAGTCTTCAGAACTTGAATGTCGACGCTTTAGATAACGTGCTTTTACACTGTCCACCAACTGCTGTGTACTACACACCAGAGGTCTTCTTCGCTCTCGACCAATTGAAAAAGGCTGGGAAGATTAAGAACTATGGGGTTAGTGTCGAACGGGTTGAGGAAGCCATGAAAGCCTTGGACTACGACATTTCCGCCGTTGAAATTATCTACAATATGTTCCGTCTACGGCCAGCCGATCGATTCTTCAAGATGGCTCAGGAACAAAACGTGGGCATTATTGCTCGAGTACCGCTGGCTAGTGGCTTGTTGAGTGGTAAGTATACGATGGATACTGCGTTCGGTAAGGCCGACCACCGAAACTTCAACCGTCATGGGGAAGCCTTTGACCAGGGGGAAACATTCTCCGGAGTGGATTATGCAACTGGTGTGCGCGCAGCCGATGAGCTCAAGGAACGCCTGCACGCCGGCGACCACTTGGCTCAGATGGCGTTACGTTACATTTTAATGAGCGATGCTGTCAGCACGGTAATCCCTGGGGCCTCCAAGCCAGAGCAGATTAGCCGTAACGTGGCTGCTGCTGATGTCTCTGCGTTTACGCCGGAACAGATGGCAATTGTTCGCGATGTCTACGATAAATACATCAAAGATCCCGTTCAGTATCGTTGGTAACTAAAAATGGTCATCAGCCATGTTGAAAGATGTGCTGATGACCATTTTTAATTAGTCGGTTTGAAGTTCTAGAACCCAATTGGCTGCTTGATCATTGGTGTTGATTGCTTCAGGATTAGACATCAGGGTGTCATTAATCTTAACGACGGTACCAGCGGTTGGTGTCTGAAAATTCTGAACGGCCTTGTCACTCTCAACTTCGAGGATATCGTCGCCAGTTTCCAGATGATCCCCGCTCAGGATGGGGAGATCCACGAAACTCAGGGTGCCCATCTGTTCACGGGCATCGCTAGCCAGTCCCAGACGATAATGGCCCTGATCACGTTGTTCCAGCCAGACGCCATCTTTGATGGTGAGCACTGGTGCCGCCTGGTGTCGACGTTGCCACCAGGTTGTGAGTCGTTGCCAAATTGTTTGTGTCGCCATCGCAGTCCGCTCCTTCTTGATTGTGTCTTCAGTATAGCCTTTAAACGGCCGGCCTGACAACTGGAATCCCTTGAGAATTGGAACGGGAAGAGGCGGTATGCTAAACTACATTTATTAGAATGAAGCCAAGGGAGCTGACACGATGTTTCTCATTGATACCAATCGAAATGGTCAAGCGGTCACGGACGCTGTCGTGAATCAATCTATTGATAATTATTTGGTTAATGATCTCAAGTTGCCGGGACATGGATTCATGATGTACGTCAATCAACCAGCTGTTATTGTCGGCGTCAATCAGAATGTGGCGGCCGAGGTTGACTTTCACTACCTCGCCGATCAGAACGTCCAGTTGGTACGCCGAACCTCTGGTGGTGGTGCCGTCTATCACGATGAGCGGAACTTGATCTTTGAACATATTGTGAACGGTGATCCTCAAGATGGATCAGTATTTGGCGACTATGCCATCTTCGCCGCTCCCATTCTAAAGGCATTAGAAGCCATGGGAGTTTCCAATCTAGGCATTCGTCAGAAGAGTAATCTCGTTGTGGGTGAGAAGAAATTCTCGGGGATGACCATGTTTAAAAACGGGGAGGGGTACGCTGCTGGGGGGACCATTATGTATGATCTCAATGTCGATGCGGCGCACCATGCTTTATTGCCGGTTACCAAGCATGCACATCGCGGGGTAGCCTCCAATCGGGTGGCTATCACTAATCTCCGCCAATACCTGGCGCCAGCCTATCGAGATCTGACGATTCAAGAATTTAAGACGGCTTTACTTTGTCACATTTTTCAAGTGGATCGCATAGATCAGATTAAAACGTATCAGCTGACAAATCGGGACTGGGCCGTGATTGACCAACGACTCGCCGAAAAATATCGTACGGATGCCTGGAATTACGGGGCCAATCCCGGTTTACGGGAATATCGCCGTTGCCAATTAGTGACTGGCGATCTCCACCTGAACTTTACACGACAGTCGGGACAGTACCGACGCGTGGCTTTGTTTGGCACGGTGGGGACGCCGACTGAATTGGCGGCGATTGCCGAGCAATTGACGGGACAGTCAGCCACGATTGCGGCGGTGACGCCGGTGTTGTCGGCTGCCGCTGAACAAGGCGTGCTGGCAGCAAACGATGTCGCCATCGTCGCGTCAGCCTTGACGAAGGAGGATAACGAATGAAGGGCAAGTATGCCGTGAATCAATATATAGGTGTGCCGGTAGTGACCAACGCCTCGGGACAATATGAAATTAAACGGGAACCAGATGGGAATTTCAAACTGCATTCCTGGCGAACTGGAAAGCACAGTAAGGGAAAATATCAGGGGGTTGGGCAGATCTTTCTGACGGAAAATAACCTCAAGGTGGCCGTAGTGGCAGCTTCTCCCGTGCCATTTAAGGAACGTCACCAGTTTACGCCGATGCAACGACTGACGAGTGAATTCGTGGGTCCTGATGTTCTCGATCTGGCCCAAGCACAATTACCGAATTAGATCGGTTATCAGAGTGCCCACCTGCTGTAAACTGGAAAGTATCAGTTAACGCGACCACTACGACTGACGTCATCTCTGGCCGCCGGCTAAGGGAGTTGGAGTTGATAGGGATTTTGGTGGCTAATTTCGGCCAATCTTAGTTAACAGGCTAAGTTGAAAACAAACCAAAAAGCACGACTGAAAGTGTGAATTAAAACTTTCAGTCGTGCTTTTTGGTTTAGAGTCTATATGAATTGATTACGCTTACGAAGCTGGGGCATTGTTAATTTGAGCCCGGTTGTGACTTAAAGCAAAGCTGGCAATAGAAGACAACTTTAGCTGTTGGCGACCGACTTTGGAGGCGCGTGATTTTTTCAGCTTCAAATTGCGTGAGAAGATTATAGATCTGAAACGAATTTCTGGGTGTCGAGGTTCCAGACTTATCTATATAACGGCCGAGTCAACCTGAGTTAATGGACAAAGTAGGCACTCTTGAAATTGGACTGTGTGCCGACCGTATTGTAGACAACACCATTCAATTTGGGATTAACCAGGTAGGTACTAGCTGGCTGTATCAGTGGCGTGGCACCCTGTTCTCTCATGAGGACGCCCTCAGCCTTGAGGAGAATCTGCCAACGCTGAGAATTGAAACTAGGGGCATTGCTGGCTTGATCAATTAGGTCATCATAGGTCTCATTGGACCAGTGTCCAAAATTGGCGGCGTTGTCGCTGGTGAAGAGGTCCAACATAGCTAAGGGATCGGCATATTGGGCCCGCTGGGTAACGACTGTTACGTCAGCAGTCACAGGTGCATAGTCACGGTTAAGGCCTTCTTCGCGAGGCTTTAGTGTGATGGTTAATCCTGGCAGAGTTTCGACAAGTTGTTGCTTGAGGATTTTGGCAACTTTTTCTCCGGAACCGGTATCCGAGTAGCCAAGTGTGAGGGTGACTCGCTTTTGATGGTTCGCCCTTAGTGCGGCCAGCCATTCTGTTTGTGCGGTCTTGGGCAGGAAGGCCAGCGTCTTTTGTTCAGGTTGCGCGGCAGCAAAGTCTGAGGTTCCTCGGACACCACGACTGAGACCGGCTGGAACAATTCCTTTGGCTGGCAATGAGGTGGACCCATAAGAAGCCTGCGTGAGCACGCGACGATTAATGGCATGGGAGATAGCTAGACGTGCCATCTTCTGGCGCATAAGGCGCGTGTTAGCAGTATTTCCACGTTGGCGGTAGACCAAGTTGACCATTTTTGAATAGGGCCGGGCTGTATAGTCTGCGCTCTTTTCGAAACTCTTGAGGTTGGTTTTGTTGACGAGACGGATTTCATCTAGTGTTCCGTCCTCGTAGGCATTCCAAGCGGCGCGCTGGCTAGGGTACATCCGAACGTCGACCCGGCGGAGGTAGACGTGTTTGCGATCCCAGTAATGAGGGTTGGGGACCATGTGCCAGTGTTGAATACTGAACTTATGACTGGAAACCATGAAAGGTCCTGCATAGACCTGGTATTGGGGTTTGGTGCCATAGCGCTTACCCATTTTTTTCGCAAATTTTTCGTTTTGTGGCCCAAATAAGGGAAAGGCCAATCGTTGTGGTAGTTCGGCCATCGGATGGTCCAGGTGGACGACTAAGGTGAAGTTATCCGGGGCACTGACACCTAATTGGCTGGCTGGCAACTTGCCATTTAAGATCTGTCGGGCGTTTTGGATGCCGTCAAATAAGTCGGCATTGGGAGCCTTCGTGCGCGGTTCCAAGGCACGTTGCCAGGCGAAGACAAAGTCACTAGCTGTAATTAAATCACCGTTACTCCAGTAGGAATCTTTCCATAGTGTGAAGGTATAAGTGGTACGGCTTGCATTGATCGTCACCTTTTTGGCAAGAGCCAGCTCTGTATCGCTGTCACCCATTGCCGAATAGAGGCCTTCGATCGTGTTATTTAAACGACCGAATTGAGAAAGTTTATCCGTGTCTAAACTGGTGATGGGATGAGTTGTAGTGAGGGTTAAGTCTTGATTTTTAGTCATGACTCCCTGACTATCGCTAGTCGTATCTGTTTCGTGGTTCGTGGAACAACCAGTCAAGCTGACACCTAGCATCAGGATCCCTAAGATTCGCCAATATTTCACGTTTACCCCTCCGATAGTGAACTGCATTCTTCTCTGATAATAGGTGAGCGAGACGGTGGCGTCAAGCTGTTTTGGCCGGTGACTTGTGGCACCGCAGGGAATTCGCTAGAATGGTGAAAACAAGTAGAGGAGCGAGACGGATGGAACAATGGTCTAAAGAAACAATTGTCGAGTTTCGCCGCACCTTACTGGCGTGGTACGACGCCGAGGGCCGCGACTTGCCGTGGCGGCATGGACGAAATCCTTACCACACTTGGATCAGCGAGGTCATGTTGCAACAGACTCAGGTCCAAACGGTCATTCCTTATTATGAGAACTTCATCGCGACCTTTCCAACGGTAACGGACTTAGCTTGGGCACCAGAAGCCACGCTGTTGAAAGCTTGGCAGGGGCTGGGCTACTATTCACGTGCGCGTAACTTGCAACGGGCAGCACAGCAGCTGGTTACCGACTATCATGGCCAGTGGCCGGAAACGGCAGCCCAACTCGAAGACCTGATTGGGGTTGGACCCTATACGGCCAGTGCGATTGCCAGCATTGCCTTCGACCAGGTAGTGCCCGCAGTGGACGGTAATGCTTTTCGGGTGTTTGCCCGATTACTCATGATCGATGCCGACATTGCGAAACCTAAGACGCGACAACTCTTCACCGATATTATTCAGCCAATCGTGGATCCGCAGCGCCCGGGTGCTTTTAATCAGGCCATCATGGATCTGGGATCGAGTTACATGACAGCTAAGAATCCAGACCCAGAGCACTCGCCAGTTCGGCGGTTTGATGCCTCGTATCGCGTTGGTCGGGTCCTTGATTTTCCCGTGAAGACCAAGGCGCCTCGGCCGAAATTAATGCCCTATTACGGTCTCATCGTTCATTCGCCAGCGGGCTATCTGCTGGTTCAACGAGGAAGCCAGGAAATGCTATCGGGTTACTGGTGTTTTCCGCTCGTCAAACAGACTGACCTGCGAGATGAGAAGCAGGCGGACGAGGCGACCGAAGAGATGGATTTGGCCGTGTTACGGGAGAAATGGTTACGCGAAAATCAACTGGCGTTACCCCTTCAGCTATTAGGTGGTCGCCCAGTTAGCCATACCTATACGCATCAGCGCTGGCAAGTTAAACTACTTGTGGCGGAACTTGCAGTGACCCCTTCGTTAGATTTCTTGCCAGGGCAATGGGTGGCCGCCGATCGTGTGTCTGCGTTGCCCCTTCCTAAGGTTCAAGAGAAGATGATGGCGCGTTACGAGAAGCAGGTTGGACATGCGGTGTTCAAAGAAAATTAGTTTCTCTTCGAGCCAAGTTGCAGTATCATCAAAGTAATCAATGATGCGGTGTAGTCAGTGGCTCTGACCAGTGACCGCAAGTGTTTTTAAAAAATGACAGTCGGTTTGATGGTCAAAAGGGTTTACGATTCTCGGCCATCACGAGGGGGTACTTAATCATGCAAACGGTGTTTGATGTTCTCAAGTCAGTATCCGTGAATCATCAGGAAGTCGAAAGTCACCAAGTGGTTGTGACTGATGCGAAGGGGAAGCCCAATGGCTTATTGACCGATCTGCTTCATGATTTAATCAATAATGCCTTACTCTTTGTTTCGCTAAAGGAGATGGCGACTGCTCCGGCATTAATCGAGCGTCTGAGAAGCCATACGCCACTGCCTGACGATGTCTTAAGCGAGTACAGTAAGATTCTAACGGAGCCTTGTTATGGCCTTAATTTTGCCCTTCAGAAGGCTCAAATTGAGTTGATTGTTCGGCGGTAGGAGAGATAACATGACGGACGAGTTAATTGAAACGGCCCCGGGAGCGAATACGGCGCCACCAGTCTTGCTGTTGCAGGGGACGGGGGGCACAAATGAAGAAATGTTAGCTTTTGGTCGGCGACTGGTCCCGCAGAGTCCCTTGTTGACGATTGGGGGTCGGTTGGGCGAAGGTGCACAACGACAGTATTTTCAGCAGACGGCAGCCGGCCCCATCGATCCACAACAAGTCGCTGATGAATCGGCCTGGTTGGGTGCCAGCGTCCGGCAGATTTGTCAGAATCATCGCTGGGATGTTGATCACTTGATCACGGTAGGTTATTCTAATGGTGCGGCGATGGGATCTTATGGCTTGCGTACCGGAGATTTACCTGGGACCCAAGCCGTTTTATTTCACCCGTTATGGGTTGCAACACCTCGACTTATTGAACGGCCAAAATTAAATATTTGGCTGTCTGCTGGGCAACGTGACCCGTTAGTAACGGTGGCTACGGTGCAACAAGTGGCGGCTGATTGTCGGCGTACAAAAGCCGCGGTAACCCTTTACCAGACTGGTGGTAGCCATATGCTGACACCACAAGAAGTGCGTGCTGCTAAAAACTGGTTGGGTAAAAACGATTGAGGGAGTACGCTAAAAAAGATTTGAAAAACGAACACTTCTCATTTGCTATTTTGGAGAATACCTGGTATTCTATTGATAATGTATTTATGGTTCGGAAGTTTTAAAGGCTCGACGTTCTTATAAGAATGGCTCCTTTTTACCCCAGCTTTCAAATGCAAATAATATTGCGCTATGCGCACACGGAGGTTTCATTCTTATGGAACAAGGTACTGTTAAATGGTTTAACGCTGATAAAGGTTACGGCTTCATCACTTTGGAAAACGGCTCAGACGTGTTCGTTCACTTCTCAGCTATCAACAGTGAAGGCTTCAAGACGCTTGAAGAAGGCCAACACGTATCCCTTGATGTAGAACAAGGCGACCGTGGCCCACAAGCTGCTAACGTATCGGTTGTCGACTAATTTACATTAGCCTAAATCGTGTCGTAAAAAACCACTAACTTCGGTTAGTGGTTTTTTTTGACTAGAGAGTTATCAGGTGAAAGGCGAATTGCTTGTAAAGTTTGATTAGTCAGTTTACGATAAGACTAATCAAATTAGGCGGTGATTTTGAATGAGTGAAACGATTTTTAACCAAACTGAGCTAGCCAAGTTCAATGGCCAAGATGGGCAACCAGCCTATGTGGCGGTTGATGGTGTTGTCTACGATGTGTCTGGTGTCGAAGCCTGGCAGGGTGGCAAGCATCATGGCAATCTGGCGGGGAACGAGCTCACCAGTGTTATTGATGGCCAATCTCCTCATGGTCGCAAGGTTTTGGCAAAGCTTCCTGTAGTGGGTAAGTACCAAGACGACTAGCGTTTAGTGGTCGGTAATGAGAGATGAAAAAATAGGCGTCGTGGGCATAATCTGCTCACGACGCCTTCTTTAACTTATTCGATTACTTCTGAATGATGTCGCAAGAGAGATTCGAACCCTCGACCTACGGTTTAGAAGACCGTTGCTCTATCCAGCTGAGCTATTGCGACCTAATGGAAGTCTGCTCGACAACTTCTTAATTATAGAGAAGCCAACGCAACCTGTCAATTACTGTTGAGAATTGCTCCTGACCATCACCCCATTATGAGGTTTACAGGATTAACTTACTTTCGTGAAAAAATCTCAAGAATTTTTAATTTTTGATCCAAACCGCTTGCAATGTTCCTGTAACATTACGATAATATAACTGTAACCTAAAAGTTGACGGGAGGAATTGCTATGCATGCACTAGTTATTATTTTATTTATTATTGGTTTAGCGGCAGGTGGTCAGTTATATCTCAACAACCGAGAGGCGTTCCGAAAAAATAGTAAGCATCTTGCCACCCGGAGCAAGTTACCCGACGACTCTGACCGTCGCTTGATTTAACTAAATTTTCATTTAGCAGTGGCTGGAATCGTTATTCCGGTCACTTTTTTTATACGCAGTTTTACTAAAATGGCTAGGGGTTGCGTACTAGTGATGCTAGGTGGGTGGACAAGACGGGCCTCAAGTCCCCAATTAAAGCAATTTTGTGATAAAGTGAGGCTACAATTAAGTACACGACAGAAAGGGAGTTCATGCGATAATGAAGACGTTAGTATTGGTGGCCCATCCCCATCTGGCAGATTCGAGTAGTCAACAGTTCCTAAAAGAAAGTCTGCCGGCCACAGGGATCGACTGGGAGTGGTTGGACGGTCAACAGACCATTGACGTGAACCAGGAACAGTCAATGCTTCGTCAGGCCGATCGGGTCATTCTTCAGTTTCCCCTTTATTGGTTTGCCGCACCGGCTAGTCTCAAACAATGGGAAGATTCGGTGTTAACCAGGAAGTTTGTTTATGGCGATCATCGGTATCCACTGGCAGGCAAGGAACTCGGCGTGGTTGTGACCACGGGGATGCCTGGCAAGGCCTTCCAACGCGGTGGTGCCGAGGGACTTACCTTGGATGCCGCACTGGCGCCTCTGGCGGCGGTCGCACAACGGGCTAAGATGACTTGGCTACCTATCTTGGCTATTCATCAATTTGGGTATCTCAATGAGAATGAAAAGCTTCAGCTAGTGGTTCGCTATCAACGTTACTTGACGCAACCCCAACCAGATAGCCTGACTTCTCGGCAAAACTGGTTTGCCGAACGATTACCAGGGATGATTGATCGGTTACCGGCAGACCAGCAGACCAAGGGCAAATTGATTGCCAGTGTCTTCGATCAGAAGAGTGCCGATCTGGATCAGCTAACAGATACTCTGGCACTGATAAAGGAGCAAAGTGATGACTGAGAATGCAGCATGGTTAAACGAACAGATTGACCAGCTCGCCCAACAACAGGTGAAGTTTACCGACCGTGCCTTTTGGCTAGCTTTAAAACAACTCATCGCTGAACAGGACCGGCGAGCGGATCAACTTGGGGGCGAAGTCGACGGTCGTACCTGGAGCCCAGACCAGTGGTGACCGGGCCGATGACAAAATAAAAGAGTCACGGCGGGTGTCGTGACCCAGTGTAATATGTGAATGACTAAAAGTTTTGTTCCATTGCAGCCCAATGGTTGATAGGTCCGAATTTGTGGCCGACTTCAACGGGATTACCGATGGCGGTATTTACAAATTGCTTGGCAATCATAATGGCATCCTTCATTGGAGTCCCCTTAGCGAGTTCTGCGGTAATGCAAGCAGACAAGGAGTCACCGGTGCCGTTCACACGGTCCGTCTCATGGTAAGGCTCACTTAACCAGAAGTTCTCCCCAGATTCTAACAACACGAAGTCTTTGACATGAGTCTGGTTTTCCTTGGCATGACTACCCTTGGCGATGACATTTTTGGCGCCCATCTTTTGCATCTTATGCGCAGCTTCCTCCATGTCAGCATCGTTGTTGATCGTCATTTCGGCAATCTTCTGAGCTTCATAGAAGTTGGGTGTGAGGACCGTAGCGAGAGGTAATAATTCGGTTCGTAACGTGTTAAAGGCACTTTCTTCAAGGAGTTGGTTACCATGTTTGGTCATGATGACGGGATCCACGACTAGGGGACCAAAGTTGGCCGCCTGATAGTTCTTCACGACATTATGGATCAACTCGGAATCAGCCAGCATCCCGGTCTTAGCGGCCTTGATGTGGTAGTCGTCGGCGAGGTCTTTAAATTCTTGGTCGATGAAATCGGTTGGCATAGGGATACTAGCGTGAATACCATAGGAATTACCGGCAACGCAGGCGGTGATGACTGAGGCACCGTGAACGTGCCGAGCAAAGAAAGTATGTAGGTCGGCTTGCATGCCGGCACTACCGTCGCTATCAGACCCAGCGATGGTGAGGGCTTGTGGAAATGAGTTGACCATAAGAGTGAAACCTCCAGTGTTTTAAGAATGGGTCTAGCATAGCATAAGTGATTGTAAGCGCGCTATTAAGTCTCTCTATAAATAAATCTATGAGGAGTGAGAACCATGTCTAAAGCCTGGCGTCAGTTGGTTTTCTGGTGGGTCATGGGTGTCGCTGTCAGCTGGTATGCCATCGTCGGAGCTGTGACGGTGGCGTACCAAATCTTTTCCAGTGAACCTGTGACTTTATCGATCGGGATCGGATTAACTGTGATAAGCTTAATAGGGTTAAGTCGTGCCGCCAAGCGTGGTTCTGCATGGGGCCTTATCCCGTCAACGGTGATTACTATTGCCCTGATTCTGGGGTTGGTGGTGGATGCCACATTGTTGGGGCTAGGCATGACGATCCCAGGCTTTTATTAGATGACAAATAGAATTGTAGGAGGTCGATTAACGCCCATGTTAATTCAACAAGGTCTTATCGAAAATGCAACACAACCGCAAGATATTCGGATTGAGGATGGCAAGTTTACGGCAATTGCCGATCATTTAACGGCAAAGGATCACGAGCAGGTGATTGACGCGCACGGTAAATTGATTTTGCCACCATTTGTTGATCCTCACGTTCATTTGGACAGTACTATGACGGCTGGTGACCCAGAATGGAACCAATCCGGGACCTTATTCGACGGCATCCGCATTTGGTCAGAACGAAAGAAGACGCTCAGTATCGAAGACGTCAAGACCCGTTCGCGCCAAGCGTTGGAACTTCAGGCTTCACATGGGGTTCAGTTCGTGCGGTCCCATGTGGACGTCACTGACCCTGATCTCACGGCATTAAAAGCCTTGATTGAGGTTCGTGATGAAGTTAAAGACTTTATTGAATTACAATTAGTCGCCTTTCCCCAGGAAGGTATCCTCTCCTTCCCACATGGGAAAGAGTTAATGGAACAATCCGCTAAGTTGGGTGTCGACGTTATCGGGGCCATTCCTCATTTTGAATTCACTCGTGAGTACAGTGTGGAATCCCTCCACTTTGCCGTTGAGCTCGCTCAGAAGTATGGTAAGTTAGTCGATGCGCACTGTGATGAAATTGATGACCCGGCTTCCCGTGGCTTGGAAACATTGGCCACGTTAGCTTTAGAGACTGGTTTGGGTGACCAAGTGACGGCCAGTCACACTACGGCCATGGGGTCTTATAACAATGCCTATGCCTACAAGCTGATGCGTCTCTTACAGATGTCACACATCAACATGATTTCCAACCCACTAATTAACACGCATTTAGGTGGCCGATTCGACACGTATCCTAAGCGTCGCGGATTGACTCGTGTGAAGGAATTGAACGCTGCCGGGGTTAACGTGGCCTTTGGGGAAGATGACATCAAGGATCCGTGGTACCCAATGGGTGACGGAAACATGCTGGATGCTCTGCACATGGGGATCCATGTGACACAAATGATGGGTTACGATGACATTAATGGGTCATACAAGTTTGTCACAACTAATGGGGCCAAGGCAATGCACGTGGGTGACCACTATGGCATCACTGTTGGCAAGCCAGCTAACCTGGTGATCATGAACAATGATAATTTCTACAACGCCTTGAACCAACGCTCTGAAGTTCTCTACTCGATTCACCATGGTAAGATGATCGTTAAGACCGATCCTAAACAGGTTCACTTAGATCTTTAAATTAATGACGACCTTCTCTGCCTGACGGTGGAGGAGGTTTTTTCTAGTCAAAAAAGGCGTTCCGGAATTTTCCGGAACGCTTGTCTGAGTCACACCTATTTACGGGTGTGTTTAGTTTTTTTAACAGTAATGACACTAGCCGGTTCGGCAGGTGCCGCTGGTTTACGCTTGGCTTGATTCATGTCGCGTAATTCGGCCTTCAGCGCTTCAAGCTCGTCAACGTGATGTGTCTTCCATTCCTTGTAGGAACTGGCAGAGTCCGTATCGTTAGGCTTCAAGCCCATGTTGAGCCAGAAACAAGCTTCAGATAAACTAGAAAAGTTGTGAATCCAAAGAGTCTGGCCGTTGTCGGAATCAAAGGCAACGTAGGAACGGTAATGTTTCTTCAGAAACGTATGACGTCGAATCTTGAAAGCCTCGCGTTTTCTGGTCATCCGGTAATCAGGTAAAATGTATTGGCCGGAGGTGGACAGCTGGGGAAAACGTTCATCACGTTGTTCTCGCTGATCCTTGAGCATTGCGCGGGCTTGGTCGACGGTGATAAGTGAAGCGTGGATTGGATTCTTCATCAAAAACCCCCTTAAATAATTGAAAAAAATACAGGTACTGACAGTCTCCGGCCAATACTCACACTATCTAGGTTATCATAATATAAAAGTTATGAAAACAATTTAACCTTTTAAATTAACCTTTTTTAAGGAACGTTGAATTTTCAGAAACTTTCAGGTGAAATACCGGAGATGGTAACGGCACCATAAACTTGGCAATTGTGGATTTACGGGATTGTGGGTAAAGTATGGTAAACTAGCTTAGATTAGTTTGAAAGCGGAGGGATTTAGGTGGCACAGAAATACTATGCGGTGCGCAAGGGGAAAAAGCCTGGCATCTATCGAACTTGGCCGGAGACCCAGAGCCAGGTGAGCGGATTTTCCGGTGCTCAGTACAAGAGTTTTGCGACGGCAGCTGAGGCTAATGCATTCATGAAAGGACAGGCAGAAGCCAAGACTACTGCCAAGCAGCATCAAGCAATACAGACAACGACGAGCCCCGCTGATGCGGACATCATCGTGTACACAGATGGTGGTTCACGGAATACGGGGAACGTTGCCGGTGGACATGTTCGAGCTGAGGATAAGGCGGCTTGGGCGTATCGAATCGAGTTACCTGACCGCGTGGAGAAGGGCTCGGATGGTGAGTTTGGCGCAACCAACAATCGGATGGAAATCATGGCTTTTCAAAATGCGCTGCAACATCTGGTTGAGCTGGGGGTAACGGATCAGCAGATTTGTTTTGTTCTAGACTCGCGATATGTTTTGAACGCTGTGACCCAGGGCTGGTTGGCTGGGTGGAAACGCCGCGGCTGGAAGCGCAGTGCGGGACCATTGGCCAATGCTGAACTTTGGCAAAAAGTCGATCACCTGTTACCACAATTCTCTCACCTGAGTTACCAATGGACCAAGGGGCATGCGACCAATCAAGGGAATGTCTTCGTGGATCATCTATTGAATGAAACCATGGATCACATGAGTGGTGGAAATCACACGCAAATGTCGACTTCGGAGGTCGCAAAAGTTCAGACCGAGGCAACGCCGAAACACGGCCAAACGACGGCCCAATCTGTGGCTGATCTGAGCCGTAGTTTACAGGATTTTCCACTTCTTGATAATTAAGGGTATAATGAGACCTAAGGATTACATGCGGATAACCTAATTTGGGGGACTAGACTGGTTTGCCGGTTCTAGTCATGGGTTAAAAAATTAAGTCAATGAATGGGGTACCGATGATGCAGGCAAAATTAATTCCGTATCTGGAATTTGAAAACGCGAAAGAGGCCATCAGCTATTACGAGCGGGTGTTTGGTGCAACCGATGCCTATCGGGTTAGTCCGACAGCGGGTGAGGTTGAGCAATTTGGGTTGGAACCAACCATGAATTTGGCCGAAATGACCATGAGTGGCGGCTTTCGGGTCATGGGCCTAGATATTCAGTGTGCTGATGCGTTGATGGGTCAACCGACCTCGTCGACTTTGGTGTCATTAATGATTGCGGTGGATGAACAGGATTCCGAAGGAGTTAAGGCTCTGACAGACCTCTATCAACATCTGCTTAAATCAGATATCAAGGTTATCAGCCCGTTTACCACGCAGACTGCCGGTGGGAAGATGGGACAGGTTGTTGATGCCTATGGCATTACCTGGATCTTACGGGAACAACCGATGTTACTGGATAATTAAAGAACTTTAGTGGGGTCAACGCTTAGTGCGCTGACCTTTTTTGAAATAGATGTAAATTGGTTGCCTGCAGTTGCCGGTGATCTCGTCTGGCAGTGTTGGCCACTTAATCTTGAAATGAGAATTTTTTGGTTGGCTTATAGTTTGTGTCGAAAATGAAGCCTAACGTTGTCGTATGAATCGGATAAGCAGGTATCCGTAAACCAGGCCGATTAAGCGAAAAGTCAGTTATCTGACCAGTTGTCAATGCGAACTGATTTGGGGGCCAGACCAATCGCGTGTTATCATGAAACGCAAGAGGAGTGATTCAAGATATGGCAACGGAACGAGAAAAGATGACGGCGGGACAACCGTATGAACAATTTGACAAGGAACTTATCGCACGGCGGATGGTGGCACGTAAACAATTACGGGCAGTCAATCAGCTAGATGATAATGCAGAAAGAAACAATGGTTATCGTGAGTTAATCGAAGATACCGGCGACGATTTCTTCGTTGAAGCGGGTTTCAAGTTTGATTACGGTTGGAACATCCACATCGGGAATCATTTCTACGGGAACTATGATATGACGTTCCTAGATACCTGTCCGATTACGATTGGGGAGAACTGCTACTTTGGTCCCAACATCGGCCTCTACACGCCAGTCCATCCATTAAACGCCATGGCTCGGAAGAATGACGTTGAGATGGGGGCCCCCATTACCATTGGCAACAATGCTTGGTTGGGTGGTCGGGTCACGATTCTTCCGGGAGTCACGCTGGGAGATAACGTGGTCGTCGGCGCTGGTTCGGTCGTGACGAAGTCCTTTGGGGATAACGTGGTTATCGTGGGTAATCCAGCCCGGGCTATTAAGAAGATTGACAATAGTGAGGCCGGAAATGCCGCTGCAAAGGCACGTTGGGCAGACAAGCTCGGCGACAAGGCTTAAAAGAGCGGAAACGTAAATTCTAATCAAATTCTTAGATTCCTATCATGATAGGGCGTGTAACCGCTTTAATTGCAGTTTAAAAATCTTATTGTAGTGCTAGATTTTACTAATCATTGCTTCCGCGTATAATGGGTTGTGGATATCGCTTTAAGAAGATTTGCGAAGGCAATTTGTATACAACCGTTAGGCGCTGTACAGGTGGCTCGTAAGACGACCTGGTAACAGCGCTTTTTTCGTACAATCTCTTCTGAAGTGGTGCCGCTGGGAGTCCATCGGATTTCTCAGGAATCAAATGAGGAGGATTATTTATTTTAGCGCGTAAAAATATTGATAAGTTAGTATTCGTACCAACCATCGTGTTATTTATACTCGCGTCATTGTTATTCATTTTAGGCGGTGGCCAGTTACAGACTAGTCTGAGCGCCATCTTGAATTGGATTGATACTCGCATGTCATGGGCCTATATGATGGTGTACGTGGTCAACTTTTTATTTTTTATGTATTTGGCATTTGGTAAATTTGGTAAGGTAAAACTTGGTGACCCGGAAGACAAGCCTCACTATAGTAACTTCCAGTGGGGGTCCATGGTCTTCGCTACGGCGATCGATGCCAGCATCTTGATGCTGTCCATCGTGGACCCATTGCGCTACTTACAACACCCAGCGTTTGGACTGAAGCCTTTCTCCGGAGAGGCTTACAGCGCAGCACACATGTTGGGGCAGTTCAACTGGGGTCCCATGGCTTGGATGATGTTTGCGCCAGCCACCATTGCGATTGCTTACGTGTTGTACGTCAAGCACGCCAAGGTTCAGCGGGTTAGTGCCGCTATCACCAGTCTTCAGGGGGATAGTAAGGGCAAGGTTATTGCGCGGCACGTCGTGGACTTCTTGGTCGTTTTTGGTATCATGGGCGGAATTGGATCGTCCGTGGGGATGGAAATTCCAATTATCTCCAAGGTTTTAAGCCGGCTTACCGGTGTTCAAGATAATTTGATGCTAAAAATTGAACTCTTTGTGATTCTATTTATTCTGTTTGCGGTTACGGTCTTCCATGGTTTAAACGGTGGGATCAACCGCTTAAGTTCCGCCCATATTTGGACGGCGCTGGGGCTATTAGCGATAATTTTAATTATTGGACCCACAGTTTATATTTTAAATTCTGAAACAAATAGTATTGGATTAATGGCCCAAAAGTTTGTGGCCATGTCGACTAACACCTTACCTAACGGGGGAGATAATACTGCTCAGCAGGAAACGATTTTCTACTGGGGTTGGTGGCTCTCCTATATGCCCGTCATGGGGCTCTTCATTGCCCGGATTTCTAAGGGACGGACGATTCGTCAAGTCCTCGTGGGAATGTTGACTTATGGGGCTTTAGGGTGCATGAGCTTCTATGCCATCTTTGGTGGCTACTCCTTGTGGTTACAACGTACCGGAGCCGTTAACCTGGTTCACATCTTAAACACGCAAGGTCAAGCTGCTGTGGTTGCCACGGTGATTGCAACGTTGCCCTTTAAGATGATTATCTTGGCACTGTACTGTATCTCATGTTTCATTTTCTTAGCCACAACGATTTCGTCATCAGCCTTCATCGTGTCGTCCTTCACCAGTCTTCACTTGGATGACGGTGAAGAACCAAGTCGTTGGAATCGGATGGTCTGGGTGGTTGTCTTCATCTTCTTCTCCTTCGGGATTGTGATGGTCGGGGGCTTCAAGACCGTTCAGACGGTTTCCACAATTGCTGGGTTCCCACTGATGTTTGTCTGTGTGCTGTTATTACATTCTATCTGGCACATGTTGGCTGCCAAGCCAAAGACGGCACCTGTGGTCGTGCCACAACCAGTGGTTATCCGCCGGATTACTGTCGAATTGCCACGTGCGGTTCGCGGGCCAATGATCTTGTCACCAGACCACGCCAGATAGCGTGTAAACGCGGGCTTGAACCAGAGTTGTGATCAGTACCCGTTGGGCGAAGCCGAACGAGGGCTGGTCGAGACTAAACGGAAGGGCAGCCTGAACGAACACGTTTCCGAGACTGCCAGTATTCAGAGCACTCGGCGAGAGTCACGTTCTTCTATCTGACGGTTCTCAACAGGTCAAATTAAACTGAACAAAAACAAGAGTCACCGGCACCTCTCCGTAAAGGGAAGGTTGCCGGTGACTCTTTTCATTTGAGCTAAGATACAGAGCGTCTAGTTTAATTTTAAAGTTGTATCGAAGTTTTTCGCAAAGTCGTTGTCGTTTTCATCGTTGGTATCGTAAAAAGCATCCCATTTTAGGCGAATAGACGTGATGCTGGCAGCCGACTTGAGGTTTGGCAAGAGAAAATAGACGTTACCGGCTTGACTCGTGCCTTTATTCAGATCGCCGTCGAAGGTATCACTTAGGCTCATATCAGAATTCACCTGCTGGCCGAGATTGGTGTTTAATGTGGCTTGTGTTGGGTAAGCGGCGATGTCGCGACCAGCTTTAATCTTGAAGTGAACTGCAATGACGCCATTGAAGGCCTGTTGCTTATCGCTGTTATCGAGCTTGACTGGCTTAGCTGTCTTGGCGACGACCACCTTGTCGATGGCAAAGATGGATTTTGCCCAGCTCTTGTTTTGGTAGGTGATGGGATAGGTGTGCTCTTGGCTAAGTTGAACCTGAGAATCTTGAAGAGTTAAATTTCCCCCGGTAGAGGACTTGTCAGTGGACTGGTCTGCCGTTTGATTGATGGAAATAATAGCGGCTCGAGTCATTGTACTCATTGAGATATAGGAGAAGGCGAAGACTAGTGTTAGAGCTGCTAGGATTGTCCAAGGCCACCACTTCTTCGTCCAAGCTTTTGGTGATTGTGGCTGGTTGAAGCGGTTGTTGACGGTCACCGCAGGCTGGGTGAGGAGGACGATCAAGATAATGGGACCAATGGTTGGAATCAAGGATAACCAAAGAAAGTGGCCAGAATGATTAGTGTCGTGTAGGCGGCGAATAGTGGCAGTGAACTGGAACACACTGAGCAAGGCCACCACCGCACCAATTAGGAAAAAGGCGATGTACTTGCCGGGAGTCAGGGTCAAGCTTTTGGCGAAAAAGACCAAAGTGAAGAGACCCATGACAACTAAAGTGATTAAGAGAGTGTCCAAGTAGAACCACCAATAGTCTGCCCGGGAGAACCGTCCTTTGAGGGTAAAAGCCGCCTTGATGGCGCGGTCAAAGGCATTGACCATATTTGACTGGTTGGTGGGATCCATGTCTACTTCTGAGGCAGGTGTTGAAGGTGTTTCTGGAGCTGGTTGTGACGTTGAGACTGTTTCAAGTTGCGCATCTGATTCAGACGCAATGTTGGGATCCGCAGAAGGTCCAGTCTCTCGTGAATCGGTAAACTTTTCTGTAGGCTGCTTCGTGCCACAGTGCGGGCAAAACGTGGATTCTATGGGGATTTTTTGACCACAGTGTAGGCAAAACTTGAAGTCAGGGTCAGTTGGCATTGGTGGCACCTCCGTGAGTTGGGCGCGTTATGTAAATATCGCTTTATTTCAACCATACACTAGCTGATTTAGATTTAAAAGGGTTAATTGTTGACTAGATTATGCTTGGTAAAATGTTATGGGGCAAACGGCTTCTTTCCCATCAGATATGATACAATAGGCTCGTGTCACCAATCATTGCAGGAGGGGTTTTATGGCAGACGAAAGTAATAATCCACTATTTTTCCGGCGGATATTAATCACGATTGACGAGGACGACCGGCCGTCGACGAGCCGGGCTTTCCGGTTCGCGTTAACGATGGCCCGGGACTATCAGGCTCATCTGGGGATTGCCTCCGTACTCGAGAACAATGATATCAGTATCTATGAGTCCTTGATGCCCGACAAACTCAACCAAAAGCGCGATCACTTGAAAGCCATTGTGCAAGACTACGCAAATAGAGCCAGAGCCTTTGGCGTCGAAGATGTTCGTGCCATTGTGGGTGAGGGTGGCGACGTCGATGACGTTATTCTTCAAAAGATTGTTCCAGAGTTCGAACCTGATCTGATCGTTTCAGGGGCCGATGTTGACTTTGCCAGCCACGGCCGTCCTGGTGCCATTGGGTTGCGTCTGGCAAAGAAGTCCGACGTCTCGGTTATTGTTATTCGATAAACAAATCATGGTTCACTGCCCTAAATGAGGCAGTGAACCATTTTAGGATCAGTTATAATAAAGTCAGAAAAAGGCTCGAAGGAGGAGAAAGCACATGCCAACACAACAACGACCAGGATGCTTATTCGATCTCCACGGGGTTTTAGCCGACTCGTGGCAGTATCACCTGCGATCATGGCAGGCAATTGCCACCGAATTGGGGATTCCCTGGACGGCCGAATTAGCTGCCAAATTACCAGGAATGAGTCGAGAAGACTCATTGGAGGCCATACTGGCCTCTGTAAGCCGTCAGAGGGACTTTAATGTGAGACAGAGACAAATGATCACGAACCATGAAGATGCACTGTACAAGCAGTATGTGACCGTTCTGACTCCGGCAAACTGTTTACCCGGCATTCCGGATTTTCTGCAGAAATTGACGCAAGCTGGTTATCCACTAGCCGTGGCCTCAGCATCGACCAATGCGGCCAGTGAGATTGATCACCTGGGACTGCGGGGGTATTTTCCACATATCGTGGACGCTCGGCAACTCAAGGCCAGTAAGCCCGCTCCGGATGTCTATCTAGCTGCGGCAAAATTGATTGGTTGCGATCCCAGAGCGTGCGTGGCGTTCGAGGATACCGTAACTGGGGTACAGTCGGCCGTTGCGGCTGGTTGTCGGGTGATCGGTATCAACCCCGTTCCTTTAGCTGGTGCGACCATCATGGTGACTCGGACTAATGACCTGAGTCTGTCAGTCGTTCGGCAGGTACGCGATCTGCCAGATGCTTAAGGAGAAATTCTTTTAAAATGATGGCCTGATTATGTTCTTCATCCTTAGCACCGTATAATAAGATGATATCTTGCTCGGAGAGCTGCTCGGTGATCAGATTCAAGAAAGCTGGTAATGCTTCGTTGGCTTCAATTTCGGCCAGGTAGCGTTTTTTGAATTCTGGGAACTTCTCTGGGTCATGGTTGAACCACTTGCGTAAGTCGGTAGTGGGGCCCATTTCCTTTTCCCATGACGCCAATTGTGCAGTCACTTTTGAGATACCACGTGGCCAAAGCCGGTCGACTAAGACGCGGTAACCGTTGAGATCAGCGGGTTTTGTATAAATTCTTTCACACTTAATTGCCATAAGGAATCATCTCCATGGCTTTATTCTAACATAGCAAATGGGAGGCAAATGATGTCAGATGCATTAGCGAATTTCTTTACGGGACGACCAACATCCCAGATTGCTCAGGACTTGTTAGGGCACGAACTGGTTTATCAAACATCAGGTGGAACTATGAGTGGGTGGATTGTCGAAGCTGAGGCCTATCTCGGGGAACAAGACACCGCGGCCCACGCTTTTAACGGGCGACATACTGCGGCCAATGCGGCCCTGTACGATGTGCCAGGAACCATCTATATTTACACACTACGAGGCTATTACATGTTTGATGTGGCGACCCAGGCCGAAGGGACACCACAGGGAATCCTGATTCGTGGTATTGAACCACATGAGGGCCTCAACTTGATGCAACAGAACCGCGATAAACCGGTGCCAGAAGTTACGAATGGGCCAGGGAAGTTGATGGCGGCCCTGGGCATTCAGTCCAAGGGCTTGAACCGTACAATGTTAGGTGCTCAGAATTTGACGATTACGCCAACTGCGACACGTATTCCGCGTGAAATAGCGGCAACATCGCGGATAGGTGTGTCTGCGGGAAGTTGGCAGGACCGGCCGTTGCGCTTTACTGTGGCCGGTAATCCCTTTGTCTCCGGTAGTCGAAAGCGTGACTGGGATCGCGAAGGACACGGGTGGAAATAAGTCGGGATGAATACAAGATTGATGGGGAAATACTTAAAATAGGCTCGAATCTTTAGCATCCTCTTTCGTAAGGGATAATAGAGATTCAAGCCTATTTTACTTAGCTTGCTGATTACTGATACGGTTTCGTTCCAAAGTGGACCGCCGCAGCCCCCAAATTGAAGCGCTCATAGTGGACTTGCGTTAGTCCTGCCGCTTCAAACATCGCCACCAACTCAGTCACGGAGACGAAGCGATGCGTTGAACTTTGGAGGTAATTGTAGGCCTGGTAATGATGAACCAGGCGCCCCATCATGGGAACCATGTGACCAAAGTAGAGCTGCCAGCCGGCATGGACCAACCGGTTGTTAGGTTGTGAGGTTTCGAGGCAGACCACTTGGCCGCCGGGTTTGACCACTCGGGCCATCTCGCCGAGAACCTGATTGGCATCGGGGACGTTTCGCAGGCCGAAACCAATTGTGACGACGTTGAAACTATTGTCTGGGTAGGGCAGATGCATGGCATCGCCCTGACGCAAGGTGATGCGGTCTTGCAAACCAGCTGATCGCACCTTGTGCGTGGCTTCTTGAAGCATGACCGAACTGAAATCTAAGCCCACCACTTGGCCACGGGGGCCGACTGCTTGGGCGAGGGTTAACGTCCAGTCACCCGTGCCGCAGCAAAGGTCGAGAGCAAAGTCTCCGGGTTGAACGGTCATCAGGTCCATGACACGTTTTCGCCAGATGCGATGAGTCCCCAGACTAATGAGACCATTCATCTGGTCATACTGTGGGGCGATATGGTCGAAGATTGTTTGGATAGTATCCTCCGAGGTTTGATTGGTTAAGGTCAATTGTTGTTACCTCCTGACTGAATGACGCCTTTTTATTACCTTCAGTGTAAAACAAAAGAGTGAGAATCAAAACTGATCCTCACTCTAAATTGAAAGCTTGATTAGATTTTAGAATTAGAGTTGGTACTTCTTGTCGATCTCGTCGCCTTGTGAGGTTAGGATCTTAGGACCATCATCAGTGATAACCAGAGTGTGTTCGTATTGTGCGGACAGAGATCCATCGGCTGTCACGTAGTAATCCCAAGACTTATCAGCAGTTTGACGAGTGGCAATCTCCCAAGTTCCCAGGTTGATCATGGGTTCGATGGTGATGGTCATTCCGGCCCGTAACCGTAGTCCCTTACCGGCTTCACCGTAGTTGGGAACATTCGGTTGTTCATGCATCGTTGGTTGAATCCCGTGGCCGATTAACTCACGGACATCTCCCATGTGTTCTTGACCTTCCGTGTAGGCTTGGATAGCGTGACCAATATCACCGATCCGGTTACCAACGATAGCTTGATCAATCCCCAGGTACAGAGACTTCTTGGTCACATCCATCAGGTGTTGGGCTTCCGGACTGATCTTGCCAACCGCGTAGGTCCAGCAGGAGTCACTCTCAAAGCCATCCAGGTTGACGGTCATGTCAACTGCGACAATGTCGCCTTCCTTGAGTAAGAGCTCCTTACGAGGAATGGCGTGGGCCACTTCGTCGTTGACACTGACACAGGTGGCATACTTGTAACCTTCAAATCCCTTTTCGGAAGGGGTGGCACCGTGTTCTTCAATATACTTGTTGGCAAACCGTTCGATTTCCCAGCTGGAAATCCCGGGTTTAATGATGTCACGTAATCCCTTGTGGACACCGGCTAAAACGGCTCCGGACTCCGCCATTTTTTCAATTTCACGTGCTGATTTAATGGTTATCAACGTGTTACCTCCTCAAAAATTTCGTCTGATTTCGCTGAAATCAAGTAGCCGCTGACGTGCGAATAAGTCCGTAAGTGTCAGTTAGCGACCTGGAACCAGACATTTTCATACAATACTAATTTACACCTAATTTGTTATTTAGGCGAACCAAGTCTTTGATGCAATCGCTGCTGGGAAGCTTTAGGCCAGCTGTTACTTTTGCTTATCAAAGAAGTGGGTTTTAATCAAACGGGCTGCGACTAGGTCTAAGAGGCCGTGTAGGGTGACCCGGAAGTCCGTCACCAAGCAGTAGACCAACCAGGTCAGTAGGCTGAAGAGACTTAAAAATATCAATTCATTGATGATCGTCTTCATCCACGAGCAGATCCTTTCAAATCGGCTGACGGCAGAAACGAGCTTGAGACGACTGTCCCAAACTCGTTTGTGAGGTGCTCTCTGATGGCAGTCGTCGTTATTCGGCGGTTAACCGGTCAATTGTCCCGTTATCAATTTGGGTCAGTATTCGCTTAGCTTCAGTTATCCGAGCGTCACAAAGAAAGTTCATGGCGTTGTCTTTTTCGTCTTTAGCGCGATTCATTTGTTCGGTTAAAAAATTAATTTCGTCATGTAAATAGGCTACTAAGTCCATACTTTACCCTCTCTTTATCGTATCATGGTTGTGCTCGCAGGTTTGCAAACACCAATTACATTCATTGTACCAAAGTTTACTTCATAAGTAACTTGATTGCGTAGACCGACCATAGGACGCGTTGGTTTACAGAGAATGAGAAAAGGACTACGATGGATATCAGTTGATAATGTTTCTAAAGTGGAGAAGTGGGAGTGAGTGAATGGAGAAGTCAGTTGATTTACAGGGAAAGCCATATAATCACCTAGCATTCATTTGGACGTTGCTAGCCGGGACCTTTACCATGTCGATTAGCCAATCGTCCTTATCGACGGCCTATCCGACATTGATGCGGTACTTTAACGTACCAGCATCAACGATTCAGTGGCTAACGACGGGATTCATGCTGGTGATGGTGGTTATGATGCCGATCAGTCCGTGGATGCTCAATAACGTTCGTTTTCCGGTCATGTTTGTGAGTGTTTTGGCTTTATTCGATATTGGGACCTTTATTATCTATCTGGCGCCCAGCTTTGGCCTAATGATGCTTGGCCGGGTGATGGAAGCCATGGCTGTGGGAATCATGTTTCCCTCGTATCAAACGGTCATGTTGCGCATTACACCGGAAGACCAGCGTGGCGCGGTGATGGGGATGGCCGGACTCGTCATGGGATCGGCATTAGCCGTGGGTCCGATAATTTCAGGAATTGTGTTGCGTTACACCACCTGGCAAGGGCTCTTCGTGGTCTTCATGGTCGTTATCACCGTGGTCTTCGTGATCGCCCTCAAAACGATCAAAGACGTTATGCCACAGGCCACGTCGCATTTGGATTACTGGTCCGTGTTGAGTAGTATTGGGTTCATTGGCATTCTCTATGTTGTCAATCAAATTGGCAAGGTCAACGCTAACTGGGGACTCATGTTGGGGTTGTTGATCGCCAGTGTCTTGGCAGTGACGTTCTTCGTTTGGCGTCAATTTCACGTCGAGACACCACTTCTGGATTTGCGGGTGCTCAAGACGTTTAATTTTGACTTAGCTGTCCTATTAACGGGGGCCTCCTATATTGCCTTGATCGTGGTGACGATTATCTTTCCTCTGTATTATCAAGAGGTATTGGGGTTGTCACCATTTGCCTCGGGGATGGCGCTGGTACCAGGGGCTATCGTCCTGAGCTTACTGAACCCATTGACGGGGAAGTTGGCCGATCGGATCGGCTTTAAAGCCACGATGTTAACAGGAATGAGTATGATTGTCATCGGTTGGCTTTGGTTGAGCCTAGTCGGTGGTCGCCAGTCATTGCTGGCGATGGTGCTGACGGCGGCCTTAATTGAAGGCGGTAACGCCTTTGTCATGATGCCCGCGGTCACCTTGGGAGCGAACTCGTTACCAGATAACCTGATCTCCCATGGGACAGCCGTGATTACCACGGTACGGCAAATTTTAGGGTCGACTGGGGTTGCCGTTGCCACGTTGGTTCTAGCGATGGTTACCAGCAATCATGCCAAGGTGGGCAGTGCCACGGCGACTCTCGCCGGATATCGGGCTGTGTTCCTGACCTTCCTGGGGGTTGCTATTGTTGGTTGGATCTTCGCGGTCATGTTGCGTGATGGTCGAGCTTCGGCTAAATAATTTGAAATTTTCGAAAAACAATTGAGACAGTGCCCCCTCTGAGTGGATTTTTCACTTCAGAAGGGGCACTTTTTTGTGATACTGTCTCAAGAAAAAGTTGATTTGTTTAGTAAAGGTCGCCTTAAAATTGAAAGAGGTTAGCGTGTCCGGTATCAGATAAGTCACGAGCCTGTCTTGGCCACTGACACTCATTTTTGACTAGGTCAAGTCACCTAATCGACGCGTTCAAAGACTTCGCAGAGGCAGGGAATCTGGTCGCTAAATGGGACATCGGATTCGTTTTGGTACTCTTGGGTAAAAACTTCACGGTGAACACGACGCCAATAGGCTAGTGTCCGATCACCTTCACCCTCATGATAAGCGTGTTCGGCTGTGACCTGGTCGAAAGGCATTGTCTCGACCACTTTAGTTTGTGTGACACAGACTGGGTGATCATGGCCATCTAGAATAATGTTATATTCGCCCACGAAGGGTCGCGCTTCATCTGGTTCATAGAGACCTAGAGCGGATGTTGTGGCTGTTTTTTGGCCAATTGCCACAAGATGAGCGAGTTCAGTCGCTTCAGTATAGCCAAAAGGGTAGGCATCATAGTGGTCAGTTGTGACTTCTGGGTGGCGGGACTTGAAATCCTGCCAGAATTCATCAATTGTCATAAGGTGTTCCTCCTAAAAGAGATTAGTGAGTTTCGGCGAAGCCACGACGGCCGCCTGGTTTAGGGATCTGGTTTTGCATCATAACGCTGAAGCCGCCGTCGATGGCGAGGCTGGTGGCATTGACGTAACTTGACCGGTCACTAGCTAGGAATAGAATGGCATTGGCAATATCATCGGTTGTCCCAATCCGCTTGCTGGCGGTCAATTTCTTCCGACCGTCTTCGACTTCAGGGTCTGCGTAAAAGGCTGCGGACATCGGTGTCTTGACCAAACAAGGTTCAAGAACGTTACTCCGAATACCGAACATCCCCCATTCAGCTGCGACCTGTTTTGACAGCATGTTGACCCCGGCCTTGCTGGTGCTGTACGCACCACTGTAGGTTTCGGGAATGTCGCTGGCTACCGTTGAGATATGAACGAAGGTCCCATGCTTCTGGGCGATCATGTTTTTTCCAAATTCGTGGGTGATAAGGTAGTAGCCATTTAAATTGACATCCAAGACCTGTTTCCAGGTGGCATAGTCCAGATCCTCAAGGGGATCGAACTTCAAAATGCCGGCGGTGTTGATCACCACATCAACGCAATTAAAGGTTGATTGAACCTGGGCGACGGCTGACTTAACGCTGGACTCATTGGTGACATCACAGCTGACGGCCAAGGTTTGAACGTCATAGTCATGGGTCAATTGTTGAGCGAATGTCGTGGTAGGGCCATCTTCACGGTCCAACACGACGACTTTGGCCCCTTGCTCGGCAAGAGCGGCACAGATCTTGGTGCCCATGCCGCCGACCGCACCCGTAACGACACAAACTTTATCGCGTAATCCTAACCATTCTGTTGTCATTCATGATCCTCCTTAAATAAGTGTTTTCGTACGTGCTCAACGGGCATCTTTTGGCCGGTCCACAGCTTAAATGCTGCGGCTCCCTGATTCAGTAACATGCCTTGTCCATTTAAGATGTGAGCCACGTTGGCCTGTTTGGCGACTCGCATGAGTTTGGTTTCACTCGGCGCGTAGACGGTATCGAAGACCGTCATTTTGGTGTGAAACCAAGTGGGATCTGTCACGAGGGACTGGTCTGCGAGTTTGCCCATCCCCAGGCCAGTTGCATCGACGTACAGATTGCTCTGTGTGAGGGCATCTTGAAACCGATCCTGGTGTTCTAATAGGGTGAATGTCGCGTGACAGTCGGTTTGCTCATTGATTTCGGTGACGATCCGCTTGGCGTTCGCCACGGCACTGTCATTAATATTAAAGATATTAAGAGTCTTTAGACCGGCTAGTGCGGCTTGGATCGCGATGGGTGTGCCCGCACCACCAACTCCGGCGAGGGTCATGGTCTGGTTCTTGAGTGAGACGCCTTCATCTTTCAAGGCGTTGACGAAGCCGATACCATCGGTTGTATAGCCGGTGAGGTGACCGTCGTGATTGACGATGGTATTCACGGCGCCGATCATTTTGGCCGCGGGGTCAAGGTCATCGAGCAGGGGAATCACAGCCTGCTTGAAGGGCATTGAAACGCTGGCACCTAACATGTTGAAAGCGCGAATGGCATCGATGGCAGACTCGAGGTGTTCAGGGGCGACATCAAAGGCTAGAAAGCGGGCGTTAATGTGGTCCGCCTCAAAAGCAAGATTGTGCATGGTCGGAGATTGTGAGTGACCGGCCGGGTGAGCGATGAGGCCCACTAAGGCTGTATGTCCATCAATTTTCACGACAAAAGACTTCCTTTCGAAACAAGTTCCATCTTTATCGTAAGCCTCAGGCGACTGGATTGCCACCAAAGTTGCAAGAAGTCACTTCCCTCGACTGGTAAAGTAGGCTAAAATGACGATTAAGGAGAGTCTTGAAAGGAGAAAGCTTATGCAAACACCCGAATCATTGAACTTACCGTCATTTTATGCGAACCCGGACCGCAATGTGGCTGTATTGAATTATAATGAACACTTCGTTACCAGTATTTTCGACCTGGTGAATAGTCCCGAATTGGCTGGCTTCGTAAAGTTGTTCTTAGAGGAACAACGCGATCGGACGCCGGATGCTGCGGATCCCCAAACAACCTTCGATTTGGTTACGCCAGACGTGTATCTTGCGACGATCAAGGCCGTTCTGACTGACCGGGTGGACGCATTTGATCGCTTCAAGCCAGCCGAAATTCTGGCCAGCATTGAAGATCTCTACTCGTACTACCGGACATATCTACGCGTGGCAACGATGACTGTCACGCGTAATGACGTGGTCACCAGTGAATTTATGACAATTGACCAGCGGTTTAATGATCTGGTTATTCGATTATACCGGACGATTGAAGAAAAACTGCAAGGTCATCCTAACCATGTTTATCGTCAAGTGAGTGCTGGGTCGAGTGCCTGCGTGTTGTTACGACGATTAGCATGGACCATGCCTCATGGTTATGAGGTCCTGAAGGATATTCGGTTCATCAGTCGCTTGATGTTGCGGCCACCAATGATGTTACATACCAAGAGTAATAAGCGAAAAGGGACTTTTACCGCTACTAAGGTCAATCCGTTGGTGAACTTTACCGGAACCGAGGACGACTGGTTCTGTTACCCAGCAAAGATTGGAGAGAGTCTGGCCTATCTGTATTTTCACCGCGACTATTTGGCTTCCGGCCTGGCATTGGCGAACCTCTTTCAGTTAGCGGACAGTACCGAGGTTGCCGCCCATAAACCAGACCTGGTTCTGTTATTTGGAACGCCAGGTGTAGCGAGTGATACTGATCCTGAAAATGGACATTACTTTTATGATTCGACTAACGATATTTATGTTGGTCAAGTGCCTTATAACGATCAAACGACCTATTTTGGATACATGAAAAAGATGTGCTTAACGTTACACAACTTGCATATGATTGCGCAGAAGCGCCTGCCAATCCATGGATCTATGATGAAGATTACCTTCGCTAATGGGCAGACCAAGACGGTGGTCTTCTTCGGAGACTCCGGTGCTGGTAAGTCCGAGTCCATCGAGGCACTCCAAGAAGTGGCTGACGATCAGATCGTCAGCATGGAGACCATCTTCGATGACATGGGGAGTTTCACGTTAAATGGGCAGGATCTCTACGCGCAGGGAACTGAGACCGGGGCATTTGTCCGTTTGGATGACCTCAGCAGCGAGGTTGCCTTCAATAACATGGACCGAGGGATTTACATGAATCCCGAACAGAAGAATGCTCGGGTTATCATCCCAGCCAATACTTGGCCACGTGTCGTGGCACACCATCATATTGACATGTGGGTTTACGCCAATAACTACGACGATGCTGTGGGTATTCATCGTTTCGACGACCAGCAAACGGCTAAGGCAACCTTTGTGGCCGGCAAGCGTAAGGCGTTAGGGACGACCGATGAAGTGGGAATGAGCACGACATTCTTCGCCAATCCCTTTGGCCCTGTTCAAGAACAGGCCGCCACTCAACCAATCATTGATGCCGTCTTCGATCGTTTATTTGCCGATGGCGTTTACGTGGGTGAGATCTACACGCACCTGGGCAACGATAAGTCACAAGATAAATTGAACGAGTCGGCCCGAGAACTCTTGGCAGTTTTATTGGCTATTTAAACGTCAGGGAATCTCATTTTTCCCTAGCAGTCAAAACAATTTAATGACCTATTTTGATGATGAAGTGTCGTTTGAGTCTCATTTTTGGGGACTGAACGATACTTTTTTTAGGGCCGACGATCGCAGACCAGGCTATTTTAGTAAAAATAAAATAATCTAGGGTTTTAAAATAAGGTACAATGAAAGCGGATTATATCACGGTTAATGTAGAAGAGGAACCCGAAATGAAGCCGTTGTATAAGGAAAAATGTATGAGCTACACTGGTTTAGAAAGCACAAACGGGGTATCATTTTAGTGAACGCCAAGATTAACAGGGGAAGCGTCAATAGGTTGGACCAAAGCAGAGACCACGCTACGAGTGGTGTTACCGGTCCGAGGCATCCAATAAACCTATGGCGTTAGTCGTTAGAAAGTATAATTATTAAGGAGAGATACTCATGAGTTGGCAAACGAATTATCAAGATTGGCAAGAACAACCCACAATGATTCCTTATATCCATGACGAATTAATGGCCATGGCTGGGAATGACGAAGCTTTAGAGGTCGCTTTTAGCGGTCCCATGAGCTTTGGTACTGCCGGGATGCGTGGTGTCATGGGACCTGGTATCGGTCAAATGAACGTCTACACGGTTCGGCAGGCGACCGAAGGGGTTGCACGCTATCTCGATACGCTGGATGAAGCGACGAAACAACGCGGGGTTGCCATTAGCTTTGACTCCCGGTACCACTCCAGTGAGTTCGCTCATGAGGCCGCTCATGTCCTGGGAGCTCACCAGATTCCTAGCTTTGTCTTTGATGACATGCGGCCAACACCGGAACTGTCTTTTGCTGTGCGGCATTTACAGACGGCAATGGGAATCATGATTACGGCCAGTCATAATCCGAAGCAATACAACGGCTTCAAGATTTATGGACCAGATGGTGGCCAGATGCCACCGGTTGATTCGGATAAGATTACCGAATTTGTTCGCTCCGCCACTGACATCTTCACCATTCCTGTGGCCGATGAACGAGACCTAAGACAGCGGAAGTTGCTCCGGATTATTGGTGAGGATGTCGACCAATCTTATCTCGCCAATGTGGCCAGCGTCACGATCAATGACGACCTGATTCAAAAAGTTGGGAAGACGATGAAGCTGATTTATACGCCACTACATGGAACGGGAAAGGTCATTGGCGAACGCGCGTTACGGGCAGCTGGTTTTGAAAACTTTACGATGGTGCCAGAACAGGCCATTGCCGATCCTGAATTTCCAACGGTTCCATTCCCCAATCCAGAATTTGCGCAAGCTTTTGATATGGCAATTGCTTTGGGAAAGAAGGAGGGGGCTGACCTCTTAGTTGCCACCGATCCCGATGCCGATCGTCTAGGTGCTGCTGTTCGTCAACCGAGTGGAGAGTACCAACTTTTGACTGGAAATCAGATTGCCTCGATCTTGTTGGCCTACATTTTGAAAGCCCGCAAGGAAGCCGGTCAGTTGCCAACAGATGGTCGCGTTGTGAAGTCCATCGTGTCGACGGAACTGGCAACCAAGATTGCAACGGCCTATGGCATTGAAATGAAGAACGTTCTGACCGGGTTTAAGTTTATTGCCGAACAGATCCATCAGTACGAAACACAACACGACCATACCTTCCTCTTTGGTTTCGAAGAGAGTTACGGCTATTTGATCAAACCATTTGTCCGGGACAAGGATGCCATTCAGTCGACAGTCTTGTTGGCCGAAGTTGCAGCCGACTACAAGCAACGTGGCATGACGTTGTACGATGGCATTGAAGAGCTCTATGCAACTTATGGTTACTATGCTGAAAAGACGATTGCTCAGGAATTTCCTGGCGTCAACGGTGCCCAAGAAATGGCTCATCTCATGACCGAATTTAGAGAAAATGCCCCTCATGACTTTGCCAATGTCGCCATTACGGAGACCGAGGACTTTTCAACCGGTGTCAAGACGTCAGCCACGGGTGAGACGAGCGTTATTGAGTTGCCACAAGCTAATGTTCTGAAGTATTGGTTGACCGATGGGACTTGGATTTGTATCCGGCCTTCTGGGACTGAACCTAAGGTGAAATTCTATGTGGGAACCAACGCCAAGACTGATGAGGCTGCCCACCAGAAGTTGGCTACTTTTGAAGCGGCTGTGAAAAAATACGTGGCATCAATTTAGAACCAAATATTTTAAGAGTCTGGGATTAAATACCCAGAATTTTTGTATGCCAAACATTTCAGGCCGATTCGTGGGAAAATCAGACAATAAACGGCGTGCCCCAGGGTCTTCAGATGGGTGCGTTTGGCACCCGATCAGACTGACGTCTTTGCGGGGCTTTGAGTTTGGATTTAGACGGGCGAATGGTAATCTTAAGAAGACAGGGGTTAAAAAAGGGTTACATTTGGGTTGTTTCACAATTAGGACTGGTCAAGTTCGGTAAAATGATGGAAAATAAACACATCACAGTCAATTTGAGGAGGAGTTTACCCATGACAGTTTTAGTCTTAGGTGGCGCGGGCTATATCGGTTCCCATGCCGTTGATCGATTGATTCAACGTGGTTATGATGTGTCAGTAGTTGATAACCTAGTCACCGGTCATCGCGCGGCGGTCAATTCCAAGGCCCGATTCTATGAAGGGGACGTTCGTGACAAGAGTTTTCTAAATGACGTTTTCGATCGTGAAAAGATTGAAGGGGTCATTCACTTTGCGGCATTTTCAATCGTGCCAGAGTCGATGCAGGCCCCACTGAAGTATTTTGATAACAACACGTCCGGTATGGTGACACTGCTAGAAGTGATGAAGCAACATCATGTGAAACGAATTGTATTCTCCTCAACGGCGGCTACGTATGGTGAACCCCGACAGATTCCCATTCGAGAGACCGATCCTCAAATTCCGACGAACCCGTATGGTGAAAGTAAGCTCATGATGGAAAAAATCATGCACTGGGCGGACGACGCATACGGAATTAAGTTTATTGCGTTGCGATACTTTAACGTGGCTGGTGCCAAGGAAGATGGTAGTATCGGAGAAGACCATCATCCTGAAACCCACTTGATCCCGATTATCCTCCAGGTGGCTGCCGGAGAACGACAGGAACTGGCTATCTTTGGGGATGACTATCCGACAAAGGATGGGACGAATGTTAGAGACTACGTTCACGTGGTTGATTTGGTGGATGCCCATATTTTAGCGTTGACCTACCTCCAAGACCACAATGTCAGCGATGCCTTTAACCTTGGTTCGTCAACCGGTTTCTCTAATCTTGAAATATTGGAAGCCGCGCGTCGCGTGACTGGCAAGGCGATTCCCGCCAACATGGCGCCGCGACGGGCCGGTGATCCCAGCACCTTAATTGCGGCTAGTGACAAGGCTCGTGAGGTGCTGAACTGGCAGCCACAATTTGACAATGTGGATGATATTATTCGAACCGCGTGGAACTGGAAGCAAAAGCATCCGGCCGGGTATGCCGATTTCCAAGAGGTATAAGCGCGACAGCGGGGAACCTTATTAATTAAGAATAGTTTCAGGATTCATTGGCTAGTACTGCTAATGGATCCTTTTTTAGTGTACATATACGAGATAATCGAAATGGCTTCGCACCAATAGGAAAGTGAACAAGCTTGGAGAATCGTTTCTCATTCGATAGGGAGGTCGTGAGAAAGACAATTGTGAAATCAGATTAATGGGTGTTGATGACGACGGCTAACCTGATCTTCACCGAGAATGTTGGTTTTCGGGACAGATTAAGTTATTTCCAACCGTTACTAAGGAACGGTGCGGACATGGATCAGCGCTGATCGGCAAGTGAATCCAATCAATTGGACGAAAAAAAAGTTGTGCCAGCTTAAGTTGCTAGCACAACGTTTTTAATGATGACAAACTTAAGTTACCAGATCTTAACGCGGTCTGCTGGTGCCAAGTACATGGCATCTCCAGGTTGCACGTTAAAGGTCGTGAAGAAGTCATCGAGGTTCTTGACTTGGACGTTGGCCCGAAGCTTAGCCGGGGCGTGCACGTCAATCGATAGCAAGAGTTGCATGTATTCGGTCGTGGCCTTCATCCGCCAAACGTTAGCCCAGTTGATGAAGAAGGCACGCAGGTCGACATCGTCAGCAGATTTAGCGGCCTCTAGCGCACAGCTTAGGCCCCCACCATCGGCGATATTTTCAGAAACGGTTAGCTTTCCATTGACCTTTTGACCAGCAAATTCAATGCCATCAAATTCTTTGATCATGGCTTGTGCCAGGTCTTGGAAGTGAGACAGGTCGGCATCCGTCCACCAGTTATTGAGATTCCCAAATTCATCGAATTGAGCCCCATTATTGTCAAAGGCATGTGAGATTTCGTGGGCAATGACGGCCCCAATCCCACCATAATTGGCGCTGCTGGACTGGTCCAAACTGTAGAATGGCTTCTGCAGGATAGCCGCTGGGAAGACAATTTCGTTGTTAGTTGGGGAGTAGTAGGCGTTGACGGTGTTGGCACTCATTTCCCAACGGTCACGATCAACCGGGTGACCCCAGTGACCGAATTCGTCAGCCAGAGCCAATTCACCGAAGTGTTGAATGTTATCGAATAATGATTCGGTGGTGTCAACGTGGAATTGCGAGTAGAGTGGGTCAATCTGGTCGGGGTAACCAACCTTGATGGTTAACTTTTGTAATTTAACGATCGCTTTCTCACGGGTCGCGGCACTTAACCAGTCGTTGGTCTTAAGCCGCTGTTGGTAAACATGCGTCATTTTTAGGACCATGTTACGCACGTCGGCCTTGGCAGTTTCACCGAAGTATTTCCGACCGTAATAATCCCCAACAACTTGGGAGAAGCTTCCAGTTGCCAAGTAAAAGGCGGCTTTTTCCGGTGAACGGGCCTCCTTTTTACCAGAGAGGGCGCGACTGTACGTGCCCCCGACCTGCCGATATTCTTCGGTCAAAACGCCGGTGGCATCGAAGATGGCGCCGACTAGCATCCAACTCTTCAGATTTTCAAAGTTGGCAGGAGTCAAGATGTCATTAGCAGCGTCGAAGAAGGCAGGCTGTGGCAGAATAACTTCAGTCGGCGTGTCATGTAAGACCTGAGTGAAGGCAGCCGTCAAGTCTAATTGGCTGACCTGGGCATCCACGTCGCTGAGTGTGCGAGGATTGTACATCTTCACGTAGTCGGCCGCTTCTTCGGAAGACTTTACGTGAGGTGCAATTTGAGCATCAAAAGCCTTGGCTTGTTCGACGATGGTTGCAGCCCTGTCAGCCGAATAACCATTCAGCTCAAGTAGTTTCACAGCCGTCTGCGTGAAGATTGGTAGGAGTTGTTTAGCTGCGGCGTTGCCCGGTTCATAATAAGTTTTGTCAGGTAGGAAGAGATCAGGGGCGTCCACGAATAGGGCATAACGGCTGGTATCTTTCATATCGGGCTCTACCGTCATCGTGATCGGCGTTGGGAGTCCCTTTTGATACCACTCGGCCAAGTGGTCACTGAGATCGGCCCAGTTTTGAAGGGCTTCAATTTTGGCCAACCAGGGTTTCAAAGGTGCCGTTCCCGTAGCTTCTCTTTTTTGGGTATCACTTGTCATAGCGTAGAGCTTTTTGAACTCGGTCATTTCTGGATTGGCAGGCTTTAGCTTACCAGCTAAGAGATCAGCAAAGTCGCTCATTAAAGTCTTTTCGATGCCGTCAACCAGATCCATGAAGCCACCGGTCGAGGCGTGGTCACCAGGAATAGTGGCTGTTTCAGCCCATTTACCATTGACCGCTTCGTAAAGGTCTTGTTTTAAGAGCGCTGAATTGATGTCACCGGCGGTTGTACCGTTGGTAGAAGGTTGTGCTGAGAAATGATTAAATCGCATACAAAAATCCTCCTTAAAATTAGTCGTTAGACACAGGTTAACCCATTTGCCTTTAAAAGGAAACTTTTTTATCATCATAATTTAATAAAACCAATCAAAGGCCATAATAACAGGGTCAAGACGAAGCGTCTTGACCCTGTTATTTGGGCTACTCGCCACCTAAAGCTTTGCGCTTTGCACGGAGTACCGGACGCCGGAACTTTGGCCGGGTTCGATCCCAAATCGCGATATTCTGTTGATACTGCGTGAAGAAATCGTTGATGTTCGCGGGCTTCATGTTTGCTGGAATTTCTTCCCAAGTCCGCGCACTTTGTAGGAAGGCTTGACGGATGTCGTGTTCAACCGTAACGCCTTTAGTGGTCAGGCGAAGGTACTTGACCCGACGATCATCCATCTTGGCCTCTTGTTCAACGAATCCGTCGAGCAAAAGAGCCCGTAACTTTCGAGCTGCTGCCGAACGCGTGGTGTGAGTGGCGTCCGCCAATTCACTTAAAGTGATGTTTCGTTGTTCATGGATTTGTTTCAACAACAGATACTGTTCGAAACTAACCGAGTATTGGCCGGTGATTTGTTCAGCCGCGTTAATCATCACTCGGAAAATCTCGCGATACTGCCGCAGGAATGCTTCGAATACCCTTTCTTCGTTTTGCATGATACTCCCCCCTTGAAAACACTGGTGCTGGCATAACAATCCTTGCGTGACAAAATAGCCACGCAACTTCACTACATCAGCATACCGTTATTATGCCGCCTCAATGAGTGGGATAAAAATGATTGCGCTTAGACACGAATAGTTTGGCCTATTCAGTTTGTAATCTCAATTTGCACTTCGACCCCGGGTGAGAGGGTGAAGGCGAGTGTTGGCGGGAATGTGTGGATCCAGCTTCTTAGGCGAAATCTTGTTATTGTAAACAAAAAGTCCGCGAAGCCTGTTGACTTCGTGGACTCGATTTAGCCCTTTATTTTGTCATGTAGATGTAGAGAGTATCGGTTGAGAAACCGGTGTTGAACTTGATGCCCTTAGAAGTGATGGTCTTGGTCGTTGTGGAGGAACTATTCTTCTTAGCGTCCTTCAGAACCTTCTTGAACTTTTTCATCACCGTCTTAGGTTCAGTGTCCAGGGTCGTTCCCAACAAAGCAAAGGTTGTTCCGAACTTCTTTTGGCCGGTCTTTTCCTTCATTTGCTTAATAGGTGTTATCAGAGCTAAGCCCATCAACTTACCATCCTGAACATTGGCCCGAACCGTGGTGTACTTGGTATCAACCAGGTTTTTAAGACCATCTTTGGTCGTAGTTGGCAAGAGGTCATCCTTGGCCTGACGTTTGGCCGTGACCATCTTGGCCTGCATCTTTTTTGCTGCAGCTTGTTGTTGCTGAACAGCAACAGCTGCTGCGGCAGGGTCAGTTTGGGCCAAATCAGTCAACTTTTTCTTGGTGGCGGCTTGATTCTTCTGTGCCTGCTGAAGCTGTTTCTGGGTCTTAGTTGACAGGTAGCTGGCAATCATCATCTGATTGTATTTAGCTGCAAACTTTTTGTAATTGCCCAGAGATTTAACTGGATAGACGGTAACAGATTTCTTAGTGTTTCCTGCACTGATCTTAACTGACTGTTTAGTCGTTGCAGCAGGAACTTGGAAGAAGTAGGTCCCGCCCTTAACTGCAACAGACTTCTTAGTTTGGTTATCGATTTGATAGTTGACGCGCTTAGTCTTGGCCGTCCCCTTGATAACAGCGGTCAAAGCGGTTGGACGGTAGCTACTCTTTTTGGTGGTTAGTTGGTCGTTTGAACAGCCGGCGAGAGTTAGTGCGAGTAACCCCAGGGTGCCCAACAATAGCTTTTTCATTATGTTATCCATCCCTCTAATTAATTTACTTGATACATCTTACCACATTCCGAACAAAAAGCGAGAATGAGAATTGGCTAACATTTTGCTATGCTCTCTAAGAGTCTCGTGATAAATGGGTCAAAAGCCTTCCATACCGGGCTTTTTCCTGATATGATGAAGTTGTTGAAAGCGATACCACATATATGGTTTACTATGGAAAGGACGGGTTATGATGTATGAACGCATTTTAGTACCAATGGATGGGAGTAAGAATGCCCATGCTGCTTTGAACGAGGCTATTAAGTTAGCGCAAAAGCTGGGTGCCAAATTGTTCATCGTGGCCGTCGCCAGTGATCAGACATATGCCCACTATGGCGCGGAATTTGGCAATGAAATTGTGACACACTTTAAAAAGGCAGCCGCCAAATTCTTAGATGGTGCCGTTCAAGAAGTTAAGGATGCGGGAATTCCCGTGGAAACGCACTTCACGACGGGGCTTGCTAAACCATCTATCGCGCAGACTTTTCCGGAGAAACTCCACACCGACTTGACTGTGATTGGTCGTTCGGGAGTTCACGGATTGGGACGGGCTATCATGGGTTCAACCACGAGTTACGTGGTGCACCACTCAGAGACCAGCGTTTTAGTCGTTGATTAAATTGACTACGATTGGGAAGGTTCGGCAGATATTGCTGGACCTTCCTTTCAATTTAGGCATAAAAAAAGAGACCGGAAAAATCCGGTCTCTTTTCAGTCGAAACGTTTGGTTACTTCTTATCCTTTAACCAACGTTGTAAGTTTGAAATGTCGTCGCGGCGCTTCCGGTCCTTTTTACGGTTAACCTTCCGCCGGCCTTGTACGCCATTTGGATGTGCTTTTCTCATTGTATGAACCCTCGCTTAATTAAAATAACAATCGACTGTTATTGTACTGTTTTTTCTCAGGGAATGCAAGGCTTACAGCATAATCCCCAATGATTAACACCCTGGTAAGGTTGGTAGAATAGGGATTGCTGTGATTTTATTAAAGTTTATATTGACGCCGAGGCTGACCCTGAAAGAGTGTTATATTGAGAATGATAACACGGCAAGTTGAGAAGGGACAGGGAAGATGCAGAAAAATTTACATAAGCGTCGGACAACGATGCTTGTTGCCTGGTTGGTGGTCATCGCCATCGGAGGTCTACTCGTCTGGGTAACCCAGCACAATGCGCGTTGGTATCACGAACCGATCATCAGGGTCACACAGGTCCGGACACAACAGAGAACAACAGTGGAAGATGATTTTCATAACCAGGACATCCAGACCAAACAGCTTTTGGCTGGCAAGATTCTAAACGGCCGGTATGCCGGGAAGACAATTACCCTGAATAATGTGTACTCCCGGTCCAAGGCGATGGATCAACGGTACCGAGTGGGAAGTCAGCTCTTCGTGACGTTGCATCACCACCACGGCAACTTGAGTGGAACTGTGAAAGACTTGAAACGGGATGGACCGCTGGTCTTGATGCTCTGGGTCGTCGTGGGATTACTCCTGCTCATCATGCAGTTTAGTGGGTTCATGGCCTTTCTCAGCGTAGCCCTCAATGGGGTCTTGTTTCTAATGGCAATTCTGTTAAATGGCTCGACGCAAGGGGCACGGGTTCTCTGGATTTTTGGGAGCTTAGCTATCGTATTTGCCGCGTTAACGTTGTGGTTGGTGTTAGGGGGGACGCGTCAGATGGTGATCACCTTAGCCACGACGCTCAGTGGAACGATACTGGCTTTGCTGATTGCGCTACTAGTCTTCCATTTTACTCATGAGAAGGGGATGCATTACGAGGCCATGGAATATGTCACGCAGCTTCCTCGCCCCTTGTTCTTGGCGGAAACGTTATTGGGATCGCTCGGGGCAGTCATGGATGAGTCGACTGATATTATCTCCTCATTGTTTGCGCTGAAACGGGAGCGGCCAGAACTGGACGCTCGTCAAATTTTCAAATCCGGTCGTCAGATTGGCAGTACCATTATGGGTCCCTTGATCAATGTTCTCTTCTTCATCTTCGTGGCTGATACCTTTCCGATGGGGATTTTGTACCTAAGAAATGGCAATAGTTGGGGATACACTTTTGCGATGAACATGTCGATGGGGGTCGTGCAGAGTCTCATCAGTGGGATTGGGATCGTCTTAGCCGTTCCACTGGCTAGTTTCTTAGCAAGTCGATTGATGATAAAGAAGGTGACACAATGAGTACTATTAGTGTGCTAGGGCTTGTGCTCTTACTACTAATGGCTTTAGTTGGTGGCAAGGCGGGGATTCAATCCTTTCTGGCCTTAATTCTGAACTTTGGCCTCTTGTTTTTGGCGATGGTTTTAGTAGCCTTCCAATTTCCAGCGTTGACGGTGACGCTAGTGGTTGGTTTGCTGGTATTGGCCCTGACAATCTTCATGAGTAGTGGGGATGATTTGTCGAGTACTGTGGCCTTTATTGCCTCGGCCATTGTACTCGTCGGGTTGATCCTAGTGATTGTGCCGGTTGAACACTGGGCCATGGCACAGGGGTTCGGCCCCGAAGATAGCGAGGACCTTGAGGGACTTTCCGTCCTGGTCGGGGTTAGTTTTACGCAGGTGACGATCGCGACGGCAATTCTAAGCACTCTAGGAGCCATTGCAGAGGCAGCTATGGCAATTGCGGCAGGATTAGGTGAGATTCTAGAGCAACATCCTCAGGTGGCTATTAAGAGCCTCCTACGGGATGGCATTGATGTGGGTAAGCAAATTATCGGGACAACCTTCAATACCCTTTTTTTTGGTTTCTTCGGAGGCTTTTTAGCCCTGTTCATCTGGTTTACCGGTGTCCACTATTCATTTGGTGAGATCTTAAATGATAAGGTCTTTGTGGCAGAGATCCTGATGATTCTCTTTGCCATGGTCAGTGTCATTCTGACGGTGCCGATTACGACCTGGGTTATGACTAGAGCGGTGACCGGCCAACGGCGCCACCAGGTAGCTATGGCGGTTAAACAGAATAATGAGAAAAAGCACGTTGACTAGACAACGTGCTTTTTAGCTTATTTAAGGAGATGGTGTCCTAGATAACAAGGGGCGCCGTCTCCTTTTAATGATGTTTTCTGATGAACCATTAGGGGCTGGCAGGTGAAGAAGGGTGGACATTACACGCTTATTCTTGATTGGCAGATAAAAAGTCATGACTAATCTTAGCTAAGATATCAGTGAGAAGGCAGCGCCAAGTAGGTGATGGGATTCGAATGAATTGAAAATTAATCAGACAAAAAAGCGAGCAAATTCGATGTCGAATTTGCTCGCTTGAACACGGCTTAGCAACTGGCGTTTGCTATAGTCCCCTTAAGGTTGACAGATGAAAAAGTATAATTCATCTGTTAACTTTGAGGGGACTTTATTATGCCTAGAACTA
>NZ_RHOC01000012.1 GCF_003946145.1 Levilactobacillus huananensis | reverse complement strand
CTTTTGGCATAATGAAGTTCCTTTCAGATTTCACAAAGTCCTATTTAGAATTTACACCAATTATACGGACATAACCTTGGTTTGGAGTAACTTATCAATGGCCGTTAGGGATTTCTGACTGGCCGCATTGAGAGGCGTGTCACCCAAGTGAATATCCGTTAACTGACAAATCTTAAAGGCCTTCTGACCGGTAGTTTCGAGACGCATGAGATGAACTCCTTTCTAAGCATCAAAGTGATTTTCAAGGTATGTGTTGTATCCTTGATCGACAGCGGTGACACTGTGAGCATCGGCCCCGAAGACTAACGGAATTTGGCGCTGTTGTGCAGCCTGAATCCAGGGTAAGGTGGGCGTGAACTCCGTTTGGGTTGGGCGGAAGAGGCCAGCCATGTTGCAGTCTAGTTGGTCGCCATGGTCGGCAATCGTATCTAGAATATGGGTCAACAGTGTCCGAGTCGTGGCGTCTTCCCAAGCGGTAATTGCGGGGAAGGTGTTGCGCCATTTGCGGTATAGCATGATATGTCCGTAACGCGCTGGCTTGTTGGGGGTTTCCCAGTCGACAGCCGCTTGGACGCGTTCAAGGTAGGCATTAGCAACTGTCAGGGGAGACCCATAAGCCGCTACCACGCCATCCTTAAAGTCAGCCGCCGTATCATCAATGGCTCGTAAACCCGTCTTCGTTGGTAAGAAGTGCACGGAGAGCAGAGCGTCATCAATCTGATCGCCGTAGTGAGCCAATTGGGCGGCCGTCCAGTCTGCGTATTCAGGAAAGAAATCGACCTCGAAGCCAATGAGAATTCGAATCTGGTCACGGTACTTATATTTGAGTCGTGCCATCTTTTCCAGATAAGCAGGTAGCTCAATCAACCCAAATGAAGCGGTGTAGACAGCATGTCGTGACCCCACTGGCCTGTCGTAAAAAGCCGGTGGCAAGGGAAAATGTTCCGTGATGGAGTAGGTTTTGAAGCCACTTAGGATGGCCTGACGGATGAAAGCCTCGACGTCCTCACCGGAACCGTGGGGGCAAAACTCCGTGTGGTTATGGCCGCTCCAGGTGTGACGGTCGATAGCGCCAAGGCTCGTTTTACTCAGCATTGGCGGGACCTACTGGATGAATGGCAGCTGGTTCAAGATAGAGCGTGAGCGGAACGCCAATTTTCAGCGGTTCCGAGTGATTCAATAGTTCAACCTTGAGTGGCAACTTCGCATCACTCATGAAGTGATACTGTACCCGATCACCTAGCATGCTACAAGTTGTGATCTCCCCAGAAATGGCTATGGCTTCAGGTGTTGCTTCCGGGGAGAAAAGCTCCGGACGAACAACGTAATGTATGTCGGCAAGGAGTGCTTGGCCAGCGGCCGTCGTCAACCCTAACTGTTGAAGCTGCGTGCCCGTCAGGAGGTTGTGATTCCCAATGAACTGTGCCATGAAGACATTCTCCGGTTGGGCATAGATAGCCATTGGTGAGCCTTGTTGCTGAACTTTACCTTCGTTCATAACCACGATGTCATCGGAGATTGCCATGGCTTCTCCTTGATCATGCGTGACGAAGAGCATGGTGATGCCAAGCTTTTGTTGATACTCACGAATCTGTTCTCGCAGGCTAACGCGAATCTTAGCATCCAGGGCACTCAGTGGCTCGTCTAGCAGCAGAAGCTTTGGTTTGAGGACCATAGCTCGCGCAATGGCTACTCGTTGTTTCTGACCGCCAGAGAGTTGGTCTGGGTAAGCGTCTTTTTTGTTGGTCAGGCTGACCGTTTGAAGCATCGCCATGACTTCCTTGTTGATGACGTCATTACTTTTCTTTTGCACACGTAGCCCATAGGCCACATTGTCGAAGATAGACATGTTGGGGAAGAGGGCATAGGATTGAAAAACCATGCCGATATTTCGTTGATTGGCGGAACGACTTTGAATTTCTTCGCCATCTAGTAAAATTTTGCCACTCACTTCGGTGTTGAGTCCGGCAATGGCACGTAGAACGGTCGTTTTTCCGCTCCCACTGGGTCCGAGAAAGGTTGTCAGGGTGTTTCGGCGCACCTTGAAGGACATGTCCTTGATGATGTTGTTGCCGGAAAGGGTAATCCCTAAGCCTTGAATCTGTAAGAAGTCTGACTGCATTATTTCTTTGCGCCCTCCTTGGTGGATTTGTGTGGTGCCGAGTAGTGTTGCATGATGAGGATCAAGATCAGTGAGATGAATGCAAGAAAGATGAAGTAGATCGTTGTCAGCACGCTGCTGGCTTGACCGTTACTTTGCATCAACCGGTACATGTAGATCTTGAGTGTTTCAAAGTTTCCTCCGAGCAGAATGTTCGTCAGGACATATTCCCCGAATGCACTGGTGAAGGTCAGTAGCATGGCGACCAGGACGCCAGCACGAATGTTGGGGATGATGACCTTGATGAAGGCTTTAAAGGGTGAGTCACCCAAGACGAGAGCCTGTTCAAACATGGCCCGGAAGTCACGGCCAATGAAGGCGTTGTCTAGTGCCTGGTAGGTAAGGGGGAGACTCAACAATGAGATAGCCAAAACCAAGATGAGTAACTTAGGAATTGGCAGGTCAGCATAGAGTTGAATCAGCCCTGTTACCAGAATGATCCCAGGAATCGTAAACGGAAGCACCGTGATGAAGCGAAGGTGAGACTTTACTTTGGGGTTGTAGACGTTGGCATAGAAGACAACGGGTAGAAAGCAGGCCATGGCAATCACGGTTGTTAGGAACCCGAGAGCAAACGACCGCACCAAGGCCGACATGAAATCTGAATTAGTGACCAACTGGCCATACCATTTCAGCGTCAGCCCTTTAGGTAAAATAGTCTTGACCCAGGAGGTTGAAACCGAGTAAAGCATCGTGACAGCAATTGGTGTGGCAAGATAGACGAACAGAAAGGTAATGATCGCACGAGCAACGCGGTTACTAGCTTTGTGACTCATTAGGCTTTCACCTCCCGCTTACTACGAGTTACGCGGTTACCTAACCAGACGATAGTTGTCATGACCAGAGCAAACAATGTGGCAAAAGTACAAGCCATCGGAATGTTTGCCGTCAATCCACCATCAATCAGTGTTCCGATTAAGGTTGGAATCGTGACGATACTGTTCCCAGTCAAGGCGAAGGTTGTTTCATAAGTTCCCATGGCGTTGGCGAAGAGTAAGGTAAAGACTTCAACAATATTGGGCAAGATGACCGGGAAGATAACTTTTTTGAAGAAAAACAGCGGCTTGGCACCCAATACGGAAGAGATTTCTTTCCATTCGGGGTTCAATTCCTCAAAAACTGGGAAGAGAAACATGATACCCAGTGGCACTTCGAAGAATGTATAGGCCAGCGTCGTCCCACTCAGAGAGTAGATTTCAAATGTTCTGGGAAGGTGTAGGGTTGTCATCAGCGCTTGCCAGATTCCGGCATTTCCAAACAGAATAATTAACGAGAAGGCCAGCGGTACACCGGCAAAGCTAGAGGACATGTTGAATAGTGACAGTAGAATATTCTTGGTCTTAGGGGCAAGCTTGGTTAGAGCCCAAGCGCCAATGATCACGATTATTAGTGAGATTCCCGACGTAATCAGAGAGATTCCCAGACTGTTTCGGATAGCCTCCATATAATAATGGTTCGAGAGAACTTGATGGTAATTGTCGAGACTAAAGCCACCGTCGATAGATTGAAAACTCGCAATAATCATGACCGTAATTGGCAGCAAGAGAACTAAGATGACCAGTAAGCCAAGCGGAAAGAAGACTTTCAGTCGCGTTTTCATGTGGCTTACTTCGCTCCAAGAACTTCACTTTGCCACTGTTGACCTAATTTGAGGGTTGCCTTGTTCCAGACGTCGTTACTCTTTACGTGGAAAACCTTCTTGTAGTCACTTTGTGGCAGTAACTTTTTCTTGACGTCTGCTGGTAATTTCACACTGCTACGGATGGGACGAGCGTACCCCTTTGCCAAGTTGATTTGACCTTGGTCGGAAAGGATAAAGTCACGAGCCAATTTAGCGGCGTTGGGATGAGCGGCGTTCTTATTAATGATTTCGGTGTAACCACTGGTTACAGTACCATCGGTTGGCACGGTGATCTTGTAACGCTTAGCGTCAATTTGATGAGCATAGTTCAGGGCGTTGAAGTCCCACATGATTGAAACTTGAATTTCACCCTTTTGAAGGTTTTGAACAGTGGCATCAACCGTAGAGATCCGCTTCTGCTTGTGCATCTTAGCAAAGTACTTCAGACCTGGCTCGATGTTGCTTTCGCTTCCACCGTTAGCATAGGCAGCAGTCAGAACGGCATATTGCGCTTGGGCAGCACTGGCAACGTCACCAAAGGACACCTTGTACTTGCCGTTTGCTAAGTCAGCCCAGGATTTAGGTGCATCTGCAGCTTTAACGTTCTTGGTGTCGGTAATGAAAACCATTGAGCCCGAGTAACCAGCAGAGTAGTAACCTTGCTTGTCCTTGGCCCAGCCGGGAATTTCATTCCAGTATTTTGTTTTGTAAGCCGTGACCAACTTTTGTTGAACGGCCGTCGGTGCAACATTCAGGCCAATATCACCAATATCAGGAGAGTCGCTTGACTTGGCACGCTTGAACTTCTGAAGTTCTTGCGCACTGGACATGTCAGTATCAGTATGAGAAATGCCATACTTGGACTTAATGTCTTGCCAGCTGCCAATCCAGTTGGCCCAGGTGTCAGGCATCCCTACGGAAGCAATCTTGCCTTCCTTTTTGGCTTGTTTTTCGATGGTCTTCCAGTCGTTGGAAGTCCCTTCAGCTTTCTTGGTTGAACATCCTGCTAGAGTTGAAACCATCGTGAGGGCCGCAGCCGCAATCACCAAATTACGTTTGTTAAACATCAAATCAACACTCCTTCTCTTATAGTTACGAGGTGTATATTAGATGACTCATGTAAATCGCTCGCAAAAAAGGCATATAGATCATGTAAAGATTGGATTTATTTAATTATGTAAACGTTTTGATGAAGCTGCACGCAGACTGGGATCTAACTGAAAGTTGAAACAATTGTCGGACATGAGTACCGAATAAGAGTAATTTCAGCCGTTGATCATCTGACGACTGTTTTTTTAACTGAGGCCCGACTTGCCATTAGAAAATTGATAATGAAACATTGTTCAATTGGTTAACGAACCGTCGCAAAAGGTAAACCTGATTGGTAATGGTGCGTATCAGGAAAATTAAATTTGGTTCTTTCATATAATAGTACAGCATTTCTGATGTTCGCCTATTCCCTTAATTCTTTTATTTTGAGTGATGATCTGTTATAGTCATGTTGAATCAGTTAACATTCAATCATTGAAAGACTTGTAATGTTCGTATTTTGAATAGGAGGGCTTAACCGTGGATCGCTTTTTTAAGCTAAAGGAATCAGGAACCACCGTGGGTACCGAAATTGGTGCTGGAATCACCACCTTCTTCGCCATGTCGTACATTCTTTTCGTCAATCCACAAATTTTAGGACAGACCGGAATGCCCCAACAGGCCGTTTTCTTAGCGACTATCATCGCTTCTGTAGCTGGCACTTTGGTGATGGGGCTCTTCGCTAACGTGCCGTACGCCTTGGCACCGGGGATGGGTCTAAATGCCTTCTTCACGTATACCGTTGTCTTGGGACTGGGTTTTAGTTGGCAAGAGGCGCTGGCCCTGGTTTTCTTCTGTGGCATTATTAATATCATTATCACGGCAACCAAGATTCGTAAAATGTTAATTTCTGCTATTCCCATGAACCTACAGCTCGCGATTAGTGGCGGTATTGGGGCCTTCATCGCCTACGTTGGTTTAAAAAATGCCAACTTTCTGGAATTTACGAGTAGCGCCGGTAACATTCTGTCGGTGAACGGCAAAGCCTTTAATGCAACCCAGGAAACATTTAAGCACGGGATCGGAACGGTTATGACTGGTGGGGGAATTACACCAGCCTTGACTGTATTCAACTCACCGGCTTTGGTGTTAGCCTTGATTGGTTTGGTTGTCACGGTTATCTTGAAAGTTCGTAAGATTCCTGGCGCATTACTGATTGGGATTTTGGTTACCACAATTATTGGGATTCCCATGGGGGTTACCAACCTGCATTTAGCAAGTGACTATTCGATTGGTGCCTCCGTTCATCAGTTAGAAACAACCTTCCTGGCTGCCTTTTCTGCACAAGGGATGGGCTCACTTTTCTCCGAACATAACCGAATTATCTTGGTCCTAATGACGATCTTGTCGTTCAGCCTCTCGGATACCTTTGATTCGTTGGGAACCTTTATTGGAACTGGGCGGCAAACTGGCATCTTCGCTGGGGAAAAGGAATTAGCCTTAGAGCAGGAACCGGGATTTAAATCCAAATTGGATAAGGCCTTGTTTGCTGATTCCATCGCAACGGGGGTCGGCTCCATCTTCGGAACTTCTAATCTGACCACATACGTCGAAAGCTCTGCCGGAATTGGTGCCGGTGGTCGGACTGGCTTGACCAGTGTGGTCGTTGCCGTGCTCTTTGCTCTGAGCGCCTTGGCATCACCACTGTTGTCGATTATTCCTACGGCCGCGATTGCGCCTTCCTTGATTCTAGTGGGAATTATGATGATGAGTTCGTTCAGTCAGATTCCATGGCACGATCTGGACGAGGCTATTCCGGCGTTTATGACGTCCTTCATCATGGCTTTCGCCTACAACATTACCTACGGCATCGCCGCTGGTTTTATCTTCTACTGCATTGTCAAGACTGTTGCTGGCAAGGGCCGCGAGGTACATCCATTGATTTGGATTGTCTCGGTGCTGTTCGTGATTAATTTTGCCGTATTAGCTTTCGTTTAACATAATTAGCGACTAAAAAACACCCAACCAGTTGTTATTGCTGGTTGGGTGTTTTGAGTTGTGGGTCAACGGCCACGTGGGTTTCGATGACCTGCATGGCGGCGATGACCCGCTGTGTTTCTTCTGGTGTCAGATCAACGAAGAGGCGGCGAATTTGATCGTCTGCTCGCCGATTAATAAGGGCCAGCTGGTCACGACCAGCGGCAGTAAGTGAAAGGACTTTGGCCCGCTTGTCGCGCTCGTCGGGGGTCCGTTGGAGAAGTCCATTGGTTTCCAGACGAGTGATGAGCCGACTGAGATACCCCTTGTCCAACCGAAGTTCTTGAACTAATTGGATGGCGGTATCACGGCCATTTTCGCCGATCTCCAGCAGAAGACGGGCTTCAACTAATGTCAGGGTAGTTTGTAGGTGATATTTATCGGTGAGGTGCAGGGTTTGGGTGTAGAAACGATCGAATGCTCTAATTTGATGGATATCTTGACTATTCATGGGAATGCTCCTTCTATTGTTGACAAAAGCAACTATCGCCATTATGCTAATTACAGTTGCTTTTGTCAACTAAAATACATATTGAGGGTCGTTTGCTTGTCATGAATAAAAATCGTTTCTCCTTTGCCCTCATCATGGTGGGGGCGTTCCTCAGCGTCTTAAACCAGACGCTGATGTCAACGGCCCTACCCGGTATTATGCGGGCTTTTCATATCACAACTGCTCAGGGACAGTGGCTCAACAACGGGTATTTGTTGATTAATGCGCTAATGATTCCCACCACGGCATACCTGATCAAGCGGTTTACGACGCGTCAATTATACCTAACGGCGAGTCTGATCTTTATCGCGGGGTCATTGACTGGGGCTGTCGCCACAGTCTATCCCGTTCTGATTGTCGGGCGGATGATCCAAGCTCTAGGTGCCGGTATCGTGATTCCACTGGTTAATGTAGTTGTCATGACATCCACCAAGCCTACCGAACGTGGGGCTGCCATGGGGGTTGTGGGTCTGGCATTAAACTTGGCACCTGTTCTGGGACCGACCGTATCCGGTGTGATTCTGGTCAAATTGAGTTGGCGTTACCTGTTTGGGTTAACGTTACCATTGATGTTGCTGGATGCGATGCTCGCGTGGCTGTTCCTAAAGGATGTCGGCGAACAGCATCGGCAACCCTTGGATCGCAAAGGATTGGTGTTATCCGGTCTAGGATTGGCCCTAGCACTTTATAGTTTTTCAAACGTCGGTGAGACGCCTTTTCTTTCTCTAAAGGGAATTGTTCCTTTGGTTGTAGGATCCGGGTTGCTGGCCTGGTTCGTCAAGTGTCAGTGGACACGCCAGTATCCCTTATTGAATCTCCACGTCTTTCGTTACCGGCAGTTCAATCTGCCCCTGATTATCAATATGTTACTGATGGTGACGATGTATGGAAATGCCGTTATCATTCCGGTTCTTGTCCAGAATGTCTTTCATCGCAGCGCAGTGATTTCTGGATTAACACTTCTTCCAGGGTCCGTGCTAACGGCCATCATTTCACCACTAAGCGGTCGATTCTATGACCGGTATAACTTCCGGCGAATGGTGATTAGTGGGCTGTGTATCGATATGACGGGGTCTTTGTTGCTGAGCTCGACCGGACCTGGAGCTTCGATCGGGTTTGTGATTCTAGGCCAGACCATTCGGCAATTAGGACTCGTCTTGGTTCTGATTCCGATTCAGACCCATGCCTGGTCCATGTTGCCAACCCCGATGATTCCGGATGGGGTTGCGGTATACAACACGCTACGACAGGTGGCGGCTTCCTTCGGGACAGCGCTTCTAGTCGCGATTATCAGCATCACGGCCAGTGGCCAATTTCATTGGTCGATGAACAGCCAACTGGTGGGGATCAAGTTCAGCTACCTGTCATCGACGCTGATGGTGGGAATCTGTGTCGTCTTGGGGCTTCAGTTGCATAAGAATTACGCGGAACCCATTGCAACCGAGCATTACGCAACGCCGGAGACGGCAGAAAAAAAGGCTACGCTAGGGGTGCGTGGTCTGACAAGTCATTTCAAATAAACCGACTGTTTTGGGGAGGACTAGCCATGCATGAACAGTATCGAACGGTCGCCTATAGTGGGCCACTCCGAATTCGCCGTAAAGCCTCAAATATGATCCTTGGTAACCTGGTCACGGTAAATGCCGATGTCGATCTTGAGACGGGACAAGTGACCTTCTTCGTGGATGAGACGTCGCTAGCGATGTTACGGGCAGATTATCAACGAAAGATTGAGCGATTACATAAAGAATAGAAAAGGTGACCCTTAAGCGAAGACATATTTGTCTCTGCTTAGGGGCCTAGTTGTTGGTTTTAAGTGATCAGACTAAATTTATCAGCGAATTTACCACGTGATGTTTGATAGGGCTAGAAGTCACGTAGGGCGGCTTTCTCGGTCAGATGGGACCAGTATTTGGTCTCATTATTAAGCAATAGTTGCATTTACGATAACATTAGTCGTAAGCCGAAAATAATTTACCGTATAAACCCATCGTCAGACCCATTAAATTGACTGTATCTTTTCGAATAAGCAGATTGAAGGCGGAATCTCGACAACTGTTGTATGATAGTGTCAGTTGTTAACCGCTTTAGAAATGCCCCCACCGCTGAATATCAGCGAAATTACCGAAAGGATGGGAGAAAATGACGACAGTTTACGATTTCATGGAAACCGAAATGAGTAACCAACCTATTGATTTTAACGATTACAAGGGGAAAGTTGTTTTGATTGTGAACACCGCCAGCAAGTGTGGGTTTACGCCACAATTAACTGGCCTGGAGGCCCTTTACAAGCAATACAAAGACAAGGGATTTGAAGTCTTGGGTCTGCCTTCCAATCAGTTCAATCAAGAACTCGATTCTGACGAAGCCACCCATAACTTCTGTCAAATGCACTTTGGCGTGACCTTCCCGATGACTAAGCACGTTCAGGTCAATGGTGAGGGTGAAGATGGTCTTTACACGTACCTGAAGTCTCAAGCTGGCCACGGTCCAATTGAATGGAACTTTACGAAGTTTCTTGTAGGGCGTGATGGTGAAGTCTTGGGCCGTTTCGCACCAGGGACGCCGCCAGAAAGTCTGGAACCAACGATTATTGCCGCACTGGGGAATGTCGCGGAAGATTAGAAATGATAAGTTAACCAAGTTTTATGAAGCGATTGGACATGACGACCTCATGTGCAATCGCTTTTTGAGTATTGTAGACGTATCTGTTGCGATTGAGCCGTCAGTGGTATACTGACCCACAATTAACACACGAATTGGGGGAAGATCGGATGGCATTAACCACAACGGAAGATTACTTATTGGTTACCGAACATATTGGGCAAAAGCCGGTCCTACGAACACGTTTCACGACGCAAGCCTACTTCGTCTTTAGTGCAGTTCTGGATCTGCTTCGACAGGGTGGGCTGCGGATTGTGGATGGCCGATTGGCGTTGGCAGATTCGAAGGTCTTGACGGCACAGCCTCAATTTTTGACCCCACTGTGTGATCGGTTAGTCACGGATTTACCTAAGGCCGTGACACCTGAAGATTCACTAAGACTGGTGACCAGTTGGACGATTGCTAATGTCCTATATGATGGTATTATGGGTCGGCTTCAAGACCAAGGCGATGTCACGCCACAGATCTTTCAAAACAATCTGAAGCCTCACGTGATCGCGGTGCCCCAACCGGCCAGTCGGCAACGGGTTTTGGGGGAGTTGATAGCCGCGATTCGAGACCGACGGAACGATTCTGGCTTGGTGGATCTGTGGCTGATATTGGCTCAACAAGACGCGTTACGCTGGCTTATCAACAGCCGCGACCTTCCCGATCTGACAACGGCAGTCGCCGATCGTTTGGCGGCCAGTGTCGATCTCAGGGCGACCCAGCAGTTGACCGCGACTGTAGGAGAGGTAATTCAAGCGAAGAAGTTTTGGATGGACAGTTGGTTGAGTTAAAAAAGAGTTTGGCCCAAATTGAGGTAATCTCATTTGGGCCAAACTCTTTTCGTCTCGGTTACCTCGTGATCTGTCTGGTGTCTACTCTGATTCTTATAGGAAGAGGTAGTAGAGTCCGCTCATGCCGATGAATAGGTAAATTAAGCGTTTCACGGCTGTCATGTTCAAACGATTGAGTAGGTGCGCCGCAATAATCGTTCCGATGAGTGCGCCCGCCATCCCGATTAGAATGGTAGGAAGAGTGGTAATGGTGAGGATTCCCTGACTGATACGTAGGGTGGTGATATAGATAATGTCAATCAGGAAAAAGGCCTGAACCGTCGCCACATATTCCTCAGTAGTTGATGACAGGGTCAAGAAATACAGCGCCATCAGTGGGCCTCCGATACCAAAGAGTCCGTTGAAGAAACCAGAAATAAGCATGAAACCGATCGCGACGATCAACGGATAAGGATGGTTACCGGCCTTAGGGGCCAAAGTGAAGTAGAGGGCTAAAGCGATCAAAAGAACGCCTAATAGGTGTCGAAGAAGTTGGAGATCAAGGTGCTGTCCTAGGTGCACGGACCAGGTTGCCATGGCAGCATAGACGATGAAGGGCAGGATGACCCGTTTAAGATGAATGTCATGTCGATAACGAATGGTCAAAGTGATGACACTGGCGGCCATGATTAGTGTGGCGACACCAGCTCCCTGAGCGATAGGCATGATAGTGGGTAACACAATCATCATAATGATTGCGGAACCAAAACCAGTCAGTCCTTGAACAAGACCAGCCAAGAGACCGAAAGTAAGAATAAGTAACCAGGACATCAAAACGTCTCCTTTGTTTAAGTTAAGTTTGCCGGATTTAGAAAAAGAAGTCAACGGCGGTTGCAGTATGACAGAGGTGGTGCTATAGTAATAGTGTAATAGAGAAATAGAACACTAGTGAGGTGGGACAACATGCATTTCGACGATAAGATTCCAATCTATTATCAGATTAAAACCCACATTTATCACGAGATCATCACGGGGACATTGCAGCCGGGCGAGAAGCTACTATCAGTGCGACAGCTGGCACTGGACGTGACAGCTAACGTGAATACGGTTCAACGCGCGTTGAGCGAGATGATTGCAGCAGGGATGATTGACTCTAAACGAGGTAAGGGGAATTTTGTGACGATGGATGAGACCAAGATTACAGACTTAAAAACCCAACTGATTACAGAACAAGTCGCACGGGCTTATCAGCAGTTACATGCTTTGAACTTGAGCGATGAAGAGATTCTAACGAGTCTTAAGCACTACATGACACAGAGGGGGAACGTGGAATGACTGCAGGATTAACATTACAAGGCGTGCAGTACCGACACGGCATGAAGATGATTCTTCACGACGTTGACTTAACCATCACGCCAGGAAAGATCATCGGTTTGTTAGGGGAAAATGGCGCCGGAAAGACAACTCTGATGCGGCTTATTACGGGGAGTGCCAAGGGGAAGGGCACGATCGCTATTAATGATGCCACAGTTGTCGGGGATCGCAAGCAGCACGTGAGTTTTACGGAACAATTACGGGGATTTGCTCGTGAGACACGGGTTGAACAGGTCGTGAATTTTTATCACGACGTCTATGGGGACTTTGATAGTCAGCGTTATCAAGATATGGCCACTTTCTTGCAGATTGATGGGTCATTGAAATTGTCGAGCCTCTCCAAGGGGATGAAGGAGAAGCTGATCATCGCGCTGACCCTTTCACGGCGCACGGACCTCTATTTATTAGATGAACCCTTCAGTGGAATTGACAGTATGAGTCGCAAGCGGATCATCAACAGTATTCTTCAGTGGAAGCCGGATGATGCCATCATGGTTATCAGCGACCATTACGTCTCAGAAGTTGCCGCTATTTTAGATGAAATCGTGGTTGTTAAGGACCAAACGATCTTCACCCATGAAGCAACCGATGCTATTCGTGAAAAGTATGACGTGGGGATTGAGGCCTACTACGAGAGTTTATACGAAAAGGGGAACGACTATGACTAGTTTTGGGCGGATTTTCAAAGTGTTGACGCGGAGTAAATTCCGTGAGGCAAATTTACTACTCTTAATTCAATTGATTGCGATTGCAGTAAGTCTGGTGTGGATTCTGATTACGGGGGCGCTATCCACGACCAGCTTACTTCAAGCCGTCAGCAGTTGGGCTGGTGTGACCTACGTCGTCGGGTTCTATCTGATCGCTCGGCGGTCGGAACAGGCGTACACGCAAGACACCTTTCGGCTGATTCCAGTAGAGGAAACCTGGTTGTATCTGGGGAACTTACTCTCATCATTCGTGATGTTCTTTTACATAATGGGCGTCGAAGTTCTGCTGCATCTGGCTGGTATTGGTATTGGCTGGCAGGCACTTCGCAAGGATCTCGGCATACACCCGGTAGATATGGGGCCCAATACGCCTTGGGACATTATTAAGATAGTCATGCTGGTTGCCTTACTGGTCCTAATTGTCATTGTTTTAATGTGGACGACGATTACGTTCGTTCATCTGGTTGTCAGTGCAACCTCAAACTTCTTGCCAAGTGCTAGCAAGCGGCTGGTGAACTTCGTGCTCTACATCGTGGTTATCTTCCTCGTTGTCCGAGTTGCGGCATTCTTGATTGTCTTGTTCTCGAGGGTCACGAGTTCGCTACCAACTTCTGGTGGCATTATGGACCTCTGGTGGCCAATCGGTGGTATGGTCTTGGTCATTGTCATCGAATCTGTTGCCAGTGTCTTCCTGCTGAAGAAGTGGGTTGAAACGGTGCCAAACTAATTAAAAAAAACGGAAGCTGGCCATTTGGTCAACTCCCGTTTTCATTTGGAAATAAATTTAAACACAAAAAATGCCCTCATCAATCCGAGATGAGAGCAACCAGTTGATCCATAGGATGCATCTGGAATGTACAGAGCAACTGGGCAGGTGCAAACCTGCATTGCCTATCATACGCGATATTTAACAGAATAGCCAGCTAAATTTTAAATTGCTTTAATCAGGTGGCGTGGTAGGATGTGGGTAACAACTAATTCATGAGGTGACGACGATGGAAAAGATGCGGACAATGTTGTATGTCGATGATGTGGAAGAGACCGCTCAGTGGTGGCAAGATAACCTCGGAGCAACGGTAGTTGAAGTGAATGTTTTGCCCGATGAGTCCCATAACATCGTCCTCACAATGGCGCCGGGAGCTGAGCTGTCATTCTTCAGTAAGGCCTTCATTCGGCAATATTCTCCGGAAGTTTTGGGGAGTACCCCCTCTTTGATGTTCTTTGTTAAGGACTTTGAAGCCTTGCATGACCGTCTGACAACGGCCGGTGCTATCGCTGATAATAACGGCATGCTCACCTTTAATTTCCGTGATCCCGAAGGAAATTATTTTGCAGTGGGTCAAGTAAAATAGCGGGGTTACGCGGCTGAATAACCCAATTCGAATTGGGTGGCAAAAAAATTCTGAATTCGCTTTCCATCGTAGATGGTCTGTGGTATAGTGACCCAAAAGGTGGCGATGCAACATGATGAGAATTTCGAGACCTACAATGAGTCTACACGATCGGTTTCAACGGGTGATCAATACGTTAATGGATGGTCAACCGCTCGTATTTACCAAGAATGGTTCTGCAAAGTGTGTGATGGTACAATTGGATAGCTGGGACGGTGCTTCTAAACGTTCCCACTCGGTCTCGAACAGTGCTTCGCAAGTGACGACACAAGTCGCCACTACGGAACAGCATGATAATCTCAAGTGGCGCAGAACGCATGGCTGACTGACTAAGAGTTTGGCGACTGGCGTTGTATCCCAAGCAGCTTAGATTAAATTTATGAAAATAAGTATCGACTAGATCTCTTCAGGGATCTAGTCGATTTTTTGTCTAATTGTCAATTTTATGCGAAAAAAAGTGGTCTAATTTCGTTAGTCAGTGTATCGGGCGTTTTTTGATTGGTGAGACTTTACGGTTTTGGGGGATCTTCTGAATGGCTAAATAGGTGTCTAAGCGGTTTTTTTGAGAAATTTTAACGTTAAGAAGCATTGCTAATAGAGGGGTTACGCGACTTTGTACTATCCGAAGTAAAAATAATTAGTTAGTTTTTAGTTAGTTTTAGTTTACAAAAGCTAACCATCGTGCTAATCTTATTCCATCAAGAAAACAGGGAGGAATTTGAGATGACAGACGAGAGTCGCGATTTACTTCAGAGCTTTGGAAAACTGATGACAAACCGCATGTTCTTAATAGCGGTAGGTCCACATCCTGGAATGGGTGGTCCTGGTGGCCGGGGAGGTCACCGTGGCCAAGGTCGTTTGTTAAAGATTTTGGCGCAATCGCCAGAGGGTTTGACTAATGCGGAGATTGCCGAAATCTTGGACATTCGTCCCAGTTCGGTCAGCGCCACGATCAGTCGATTGGTGGACGCTGGATTTGTTGAACGCGTCCCTAGTGCCACGGATAAGCGGGCAGTGATTGTTCGGTTGAGTGACCACGGACGGGATCTATTTGCGCAGTACGATCAACGTAGTCGCGAGGTCGCCGATCGGCTATTCGGTGGCTTGACGCCGGCTGAACAGACCCAACTTGAAGAGCTATTGACGAAGTTGAATCACCAGGTCGCTGATCTGGATTGGGATGACTTCATGCAACGCGGACACGGCTGGCCCCACCATGGGATGGGTCGTCCCCGCTTCTAATTTTGATTCACCGGAGGCATAAGAGATGGAACATAGATTAGCAACACCGCGGACCGCTGGGAAACGGCGCGCAGAAAAATTTGATTTTAAAGGCTTCTTGGCATTGATTCGCCAAACCAAGCCGAAGTATTGGCAACTGTGGGTTGGACTATTTCTAGGGATGCTGGCGACCGGTGCACAACTGGCCGTGCCGAAGCTAGCACAGTCTTTGATTAACGGCCTGGGACACGCAATGAATCAGCCCCTGTTGATGACGGTTATCGCTTTATTTATCGTGAGTGCCCTAGTTAGTGCCGGATCCGGGGCTTTACTAGGATTTTTCGGTGAAAATGTGGTGGCCCGTCTGCGGGAAACACTGTGGCAGAAGTTAATCCGGTTACGCGTGAGTTATTTTGATAACGTGAAGACTGGTGAGATGACTTCCCGGTTAGTCAACGACACGATGCAGATCAAGGATCTGCTGGCCAACTCATTTCCACAGATGGTTACGTCACTGCTCCAGCTAGTGGGGGCGCTGGTCATCATGCTCTTAATGGACTGGCGAATGACGATGATCATGTTTGTCGCGGTACCGCTGGTGATGTTAGTCATGTTTCCAATCATGGTTAAGTCCCGAAAGATTGGTCGGCAACGGCAAGATGCCATGGCGACTTTCAGTGGGCAGACTGATGAAACGTTAAGTGAGATTCGGTTGGTGAAATCATCCAATGCGGAGCATTATGAGACACAAACGGGTTCAGCTCAAATTCAAGATTTATATCACATTGGGCTCAAGGAAGCCATCTATGACTCTATTGCCGGTCCAGCTATGACGGCGAGCATGTTGGCCGTCTTCGTGGGGGTCTTGGCGTACGCTGCCGTGCGCGTTTCTGCTGGTACCATGAGCTTAGGGATGATGTTCTCATTTCTGATGTATCTGTTTCAAATCATCGGACCTGCTGGAACCTTGGCTCGATTCTTCACCGACACGGCGAAGGCGAGTGGGTCAACAGCACGCGTTCGTGAACTGTTGGCAGAACCGGAAGAACGATTGGCGCAAGGGCCAACCCAATCCGTTACTGATCAGGCCTTAGCCATGGAACATGTGGACTTCGCCTATGAGGATGATGGGCAACCGGTTCTTCATGACGTGAACTTCACCGCAGAACCTAATACAGTGGTCGCGTTCGCTGGACCTTCCGGTGGTGGTAAATCCACGATCTTTGGCCTTATCGAGCGTTACTATCGGCCCCAGAGTGGGCGGGTAACGATTGGTGGCGAGGATGTTAACGACTTTAACCTCAGCGATTGGCGGTCACAGATTGGCTATGTAAGCCAAGATTCCGCAATTATGGCAGGAACCATCCGACACAACCTCACCTACGGCGCTAACCGCAGCTATTCAGATGATGAGTTGTGGCGCGTTTTGAAGTTAGCGTCAGCCGATGAGTTTGTTCACAACATGTCCGCTGGCTTGGATACCCAGGTTGGTGAACGTGGAGTCAAGGTTAGTGGAGGACAACGGCAACGTTTGGCGATCGCCCGCGCCTTTCTCCGTGACCCTAAGATTCTCCTCTTGGATGAAGCGACCGCCAGTCTGGACTCCGAGTCCGAAGCCATGGTTCAACAAGCGCTCGGTGAGTTGATGAAGGGGCGGACAACCTTAATTATCGCGCATCGATTGAGCACCATCGTGGATGCCGACAACATTTACTTCATCGAGAATGGTCATGTTAGTGGCAATGGAACTCACCAAGAATTGATGGCCAAATTGCCGCTGTACCGCGACTACGTCAAAATTCAATTCAAGGCATAGTCGTGTCGACTAGGTCAGCCTCACCATTTATACGGAATGAAATTCTTAGCGGCGGTTATCCTCACAATCGTATAAGTACACGAAAAGGGCTGGAATCAGTAATTGATTCCAGCCCTTTTCTAGGCATTACGGTTACTTAGCTAACTTAAGTGCATGTTTTGTGTAAACAACGTGCCAACCCTTAGGCAGGCCAGAAACGTGACGGAACTTGCCGCTGTGTTTCTTGTAAGTGATTAATTTAGCGCCCTTCTTCAAGTCACCCTTAGTTAACTTCAGGGTACCGTTGAATTTGGCGTTTTTCTTAACCGTCAGGTGACCAGCACGGCTCATTGTCAGCTTACCAGCCTTGGCGGTCTCAAATTGGCCCTTGACGGCAACCGTCTTGGCAGAAAGGGTGATCGTCCCCTTCTTGAGTTGCACGTTACCAGTCCCAAAGGCAGACTTGTTTGCGAGTTGAAGTGTCCCACCTTGAACGACAGTCCCACCGGTGTAACGGTTGGCACCGCTCAGTGTCAGGGCACCAGTTCCGGCCTTAGTGAATTTACCGGTACCGGTGATCTTGTTACGCCAGTTGTCTTTGGCGTTGAAGCCACCCTTCTTAGCATCCATGGTGACCTTGGTGTTGGTGAGGAAGGCCCCGTAACCATTGGCTGCGGAGAAGAGGTCGATTCGACCCCAGCCTTCGGCGTCGTCCATTACAGGGTAGCCAGAAGGCATTCCAGTCGTGAAGATAACAGCGCGACGTTGGTTGGCACTTAGGTAAGGTAGACGGCTACCCAGAAGCGCTTCAGCCCCCTTAGGAACGCGCATTTCTTGGTGGGTGTCACCAGTTTGGTCAAAGCCGTAAGTCATCCGGTAACGGTAGGCGGCACGGTTGGTTTCATAGTTACCGTAATCGTCATGAACGGAAGTGTCTTTGCTCCCTAATAAGGCACTGGAATGTGCGACTTCTAAGGCATCCTTCATGAGGGATTGGTTGTTGTGGTCGTAAAGTGTCGCAGCGGTCATGGCTGATCCAACCATTCGGCCACCCATGACGGCGAGTGGTGAGTGACGGCCGGCGATTACACGATCGTAACCCACTTCGGAAGAACGCGTGGCGAGTTCTTGGAAGCGTTCTGGGAAGGCGTAGGCTAGGGACAGACCACTTTCAAAACCACCGGTGGTATGGCCACTTGGGAAGTCGTAGGAATCCTTTGCAGCAGTTGCCATAATGTTCTTTAAAGCAGGTAAGGGCAAAACTGAAGGACTGATCCGGTATGGTCGGACGAAGTCGTAGTAATGCTTCACAGTGTTAGTGCCAGAGTAAGGCATTTGCTTGGTGAGGTTTACCAGTTGAACGACGGGACCTAACGTCGATGTGGCAGATGCCCATTCAACGTGTTTCTTCTTGAAATTTGAAGGAAGTGGATCGCTAGGCATCGAATCTGTTTCGGTTTGTGCGTTAGCATTGCGGATGAATGCTGGGGCGTAAGGCCCAAGGGCTTGGATGACGGCATAACGGTTATCCCGTTGGTCAGTCAGAAATGACCGTTCGGCATCAACAGCGGTCCGGTTGCGGGTAATCGCTGCAGATTTCTCGATGTTGAGGTCGAGTAAGGGCTTGTTGAGAGGTTCTTGATTGTGGGTCCAATATGTAGAAAATTCGTCAACCAGGCCAATTACGGGATTGGTCGTGGGTGTGGTGAACTTGTCGGTGTTTTGTTGGTACGTGTCGACAAAGTAGCCGTACCCAGCCTTGTGTGGAGCTAGAAGCTTGGCGAGGTCAGGTTGCTTAGCCTTGTGGCTGGCGTGAGCCGTGGTCACGGTTGTAACCAGGGGTAAGGTGACAGCAACTAGAGAAAGTGCTGTGGCCGCTTTACGGGCCCAATGATGATGTCTGTTTTTCATGAAAATACCTACCTTTCAAAGTTGAGGTGCGTTTTCATAGCTGTTACATGACTATCATAAGAGAGTTTAATCCCTTTGTCAGCAGACTTAGGCAAAGCAATACGAAATCCATACCAAACTATTACGTTCCGTTTTATTTCTCAATATTCATCATTTAAAAGCTAATAAAAAGGGCAGTTTACGATGATTGTAATAAAAAAGAGCTTTCCTGGGAAGGCTCTAAAAGGTTAGATTGCTAAATTATTAGTTAACGCATGGTTTCCCCAAGATTCGAAGTCACGAAGAATACGGTGAAACATGAGCCCATTGTCGGTGAGTTGGTAACTGTAATTGTCGTCCTCGAAGGCATCGACGAGGCCCCAGTCTTCCAGCTTGTGGAGGGTGGTAAAGAGGTTAAATGTGGAGATGCCACGGATTGCTTGGCGCAGGTCCATGAATTCAGTGGGATCTTCAGTGAGTTGATAAAGGACGAGCGCGTACCAACGGTGATGCAAAATTTCGACACCGAGTTCGGAGCCGAGGTTGAGTTGCGTTAAGGGCATGAGTTAATTGCCGCCTTTCTATTGGTTAGAGTTGTCAGTGTAAAAGAGACGAGACGTATGTATGTCACATGCAAAGAGACTCATCATAGCATGTGGTGGGGATACTGTCCAGAAATGCCTTTTTTCAGCCTGTCTGTGTCGCCATAGATTATGGGGTGTCTAGAACTGAGATTGGCGTATAATGAACCTAATTTTATGTCGAGGAGGTTGGGATTATGAAAATTTTGGTTACAGGCTTCGATCCCTTTGGTGGGGAGACCACTAATCCAGCGATGGAAGCGGTCAAGCGGCTACCAGCTACGATTTCTGGTGCTCAGGTGATACCGTTGGTGGTGCCAACTGAATTCAAACGTTGTGCGACGGTCGTGCGATCAGCCATTGAAGCAGACCATCCCGATGTGGTACTCAGTATAGGTCAGGCTGGCGGTCGGTTTGGGTTAACGCCTGAACGAGTGGCGATCAATCTTGCCGACGGTCGCATCGCAGACAATGCGGGGGTCCAACCAACAGGCGACCTGATTGAAGCGACGGGGGCTGCGGCTTACTTCACACAATTACCGGTGAAAGCCATGGTTCAAGCTATTCGGGCGGCAGGGATTCCGTCTCTGCTCTCCACGACTGCTGGAACCTATGTCTGCAATGACCTGATGTATCGCGTTCAGTATCTGCGGGCAACTGAATTTCCAAAGTTACGGGCGGGATTTCTACATATTCCATTTTTACCTAGCCAGGTGGTCACAAAGCCTGGTCAGCCATCATTAGCCTTGGACGATGACGTCAGAGGGATTACGGCGGCCATTACCGCAATTGTCACGACGCCCGTTGAGCGCCAGTCAGACGCTCTAGCTTAGACGGTGAGTGAACTTGATCAAAATCGGTAAGAGGTCACAAAGCTTTATCCGACGGGCTTCTCACCTGGAAAGACGTCAGGGCCCGTTTATAAATTTCATCATAATTAATCCCAGACGCGTTGGATTATTCTATAATAGGATTTGTATAATAGCGAAATTGATGGGAGGACTTATGATGCGAAAATATGCAGCGGAATTTATGGGCACCTTCATGTTGGTGTTCTTGGGGACCGGAGCAGTCACGGTGGCCGCGGGGAATACCCTGACAATTGGGTTAGCTTTCGGGTTAGCGATTACGATTTCAGCTTATGCCTTCGGTGGCATTTCAGGTGGTCACTTCAACCCGGCTGTCACAACAGCTATGTTGATTAACCGTCGGATTGATGGCCGTGATGCCGCGGGTTACATGGTGGCACAATTCTTAGGTGCGACAGTAGCTTCGGCCTGCATCCGACTCTTTGTAGGCGGCTTGGGCTTAGCGACGACGCAATTAGGTCAGACGGACTTTCCAAAGATTTCAACGGGGCTAGCCTTTGTCGTTGAGACCTTGGTAACGTTCCTTTTCTTAATGGTGATCTTAAATGTTACCAGCGATCGCCATGGTAACGGTGACTTTGCCGGCCTGACGATCGGGATTACCTTAGCTTTTCTGATCATTGTCGCTTTGAACCTGACTGGCGGTTCTTTGAACCCAGCACGGTCATTTGGGCCAGCCATCTTTGCTGGTGGCAGTGCCTTGTCACACTTGTGGCTTTACATTGTGGCCCCTGAAGTTGGGGCGATTCTGGCAGCCTTTGCAGCTCGGTTAATGGGTAGCGAAGACTAAACGGGTTCTGAATACAGGCCAATCAGACCATTGACAGCGTCTCCGAGCTAATAGTTGCGTTCGGTTTTCAGTTATTAGGTTTCGCAATTATAGTCAATTTGAATTTAGGTGACAAATAAAAGGATGTCGACCAATTATCTCAGGATAGGTGGTCGACATCTTTTTAATCTGTTGAGAATGGCCGCGTTCAAAGAAAACACGGTTGCAGTGGTCTGACAGTCTTAGTCGCAGGCGGAAAGTTACAATCTACCCCGCGATTTCGGCCAATCGAAATTTCACCATTTTAGTAATCAGTTCGACCGGCAGCGGCTGGTCGTAAGCAAATTGGACTGCCCCCTTGGAATACTTATAGCGTCCCAGCAAATCGTCCTCAAATGCTGTGATGGGACCAGATGTGGGGTAGAATCCCAGATGATGTTTCATGGCAGCAAAGTAAACGACAGGTTTGCCCAATACGAATGCTGGCATCCCATAACTGAATTTTTCAGTGGCATCGGGTAATAATTCTTTGAGGAGCTGATACATTGCCGTGAGCTGTGGTTGGGTCTCACTTGGTGCTTGGTCAATATAAGCCGTGATGAGGGTCATACAAAGTCCTCCAGTCCTAGTGAACGATCAGCAGTTCAGAAACATTCCCACGTCCCTTGCTGCGCGCCGAAATCATACGGGCCGCTGTGAGACGATTAATCGTGAAATCTTGGTAGAGTGTCTCAAAAAAATCATCGGTTGGATCGCTTTGATGCGGATCCGAGTTGCTCAGGGCAAAGTGGGCGCCGGCCTTAGCCAACTCATGGGTATAGTTGGCCAGGGTCACCTGGGCATCGTCGTTGAAGCTGGATTTCGTGTAGCTGGTAAAGCTAGCCGAATCCGTGAGGGGCCGATATGGCGGGTCAAAATAGAAAAAGGTGCGATCACTAGCAAACTGTTGGGACTGGTGGTAGTCACCTTGTAGAATTGTCGTATTCTGTAAGAGATTGCTGAAGTTTTGGAGATTGGTCTTGTCGACCAATGAAACGGTTTTTCGGCGGCCGAAGGGCACGTTAAAGGTTCCCTTGGCGTTGACCCGGTAGAGACCGTTAAAGTCAGTCTTGTTGAGAAAAACGAACAGGGCGGCTTGGCGAACCGGTGTGGGAATCTCCGTGACGGCTTCGTTCGTAACCGACTGGGTAATGCCATTGTTAAAGGTTGTCCGCATGTCGTAGAAGTAGGCCTTTTTGGCGACAAAATCATCCTCTTCGGAGAGAGCGTTGTATGCTGTCTCGAGTGCGCCGAGTTCCGTGATGAGGTCGGCCAGGTGGTCTCTGACCTGAACGTAGAGATTGATGAGTTCTGCGTTGACGTCCATGATAACTTGATGTTTGAAGCGATAGCGCGTTGCCAAGTAGAGAAAGAAAGCTGCCCCTCCGGCAAAGGGTTCGACATAGGTGTCGATATTTTCAAAGGCAACCTGTTGGGTGGTGAGGGCCTCGATGGTGGGCGCTAAGCGTTTCTTACCGCCCGCCCACTTGATGATTGGCGTGATTTGAACTGGATTTACGATTTTTTCGGCCATGTGGTCAGGTCCTTCCATAACTTGTCTTGAGGCATATTGTCTCAAGTATAAAGAAAACGCCCTTAAAAAACCAATACTATTTATGCAAAATAGGCGCAACGGTCGGGGATTTGCTAAAATGGACTTAGTTTAGCATCGAGAGGGGAAGGACCACAATGGCTAAGGAGAATATTCGAGATCGCGTCTGGGAGCAATTATTCGCCAAGTATGATATTTTAGGGGCCATCGAGCGTGAGGGGATTTTTGAGATCACCGCAAATCAGATCAAGGCATTCTATGAACCGCGGTTGGTGACTAAGTATGACTGGTCGAGTAGTTTACCCCAGATCTTTCAGGCCCATAAATTAGCCATTCTGCCGGATAGTCGGGGGACCTATAAGATTGGGCCGTTCAAGGCCTACCAACCGTTGGTCCACCGAGAGTTGCGACCAATTCTGAAACAATTACCCGACTTCGTCCACTCGTTTGACCACTTTCCGATCACTTCGGAAAGTATGGCGTTGAATGTAGCACAGGCATCGGGGATGATTGACGACGTACTCGGCCGCCAGCCGGGAGAGCCCGCGGCGGTAGACACCCTGACTGGACGGGTCAAGAGTGGTCATCTAACCTATCAAATTGCGACGACCAAGGGCCAGCAGTTTGACTTTGCAGTTGCAAACAGTCAGGTGGAAATTGATGCTGGCTATGAGAATCAAGATAAATTGGCGGTCATTGAGGCTAAACGCAAGTTGCCGCAGGACTTCATGATTCGCCAGTTGTATTATCCATATCGACTCTATCAGAGTTTACAAACGGGTAAGACAGTCGTCCCGATCTACTTTACCTATGTGGATCAGGTCTATGCCTTCCATATCTATGAATTCACGGATCCCATGAACTACTCGAGTATTCACGAGGTACGCCAGATGAACTTTGTCCTGAATACGACCTGGGGAACGCCAGTGGCCGTGGCACGGGAGATTGCGGCACAGAGTCCAAATGAACCCGAGCAAGGTATTTATCCGCAAGCAAACAGTTTTAGTCGAGTCTTGGGCAGTCTGGCAAGTCTCGAAGATCCACTGACTGGATCGGATTTGGCTGCTGAATTGGGCTTAAATACACGCCAGGGGGATTACTATGGGAACGCCCTTGTGTATCTGGGACTGGCCAAGAAAGTTGCCCGTAAATTCACGCTAACTGAGCTCGGCCAGCGTATACGGACATTGCCCAATGGGGATCAACGCAACCAATTACTCTTGAAACAATTGTTGGCCCATCGCACGTTTAAACTGATCTTTGAGGCGACGATGGTCAATAACCAACGGCTCGATTTAGATGAGATTCGGCGAGTGATGCAGGCCAATATTCCAGATCTCAATGCCACCACTATTAATCGGCGAGTCAGCACTGTGCGGGCTTGGATGACATGGGTTCTAAGTATTTTACGGTAGCGTCAATGGTTTACCTACGGCTGCCAGGGTTTAGTCGTTTTTAACGTCTTCCGCACCAAAACGGTAGTCATTATCTGACAATCATCAGATAGCGGCTACCGTTTCTGCGTCGTTTATCAAAATTTTTAGTTTATAGGGTTGGAATTAATAATTTATAGGTCTGGATAAAGTCAGGCGTTTTTCTTCTTATCTTGTCGCTTAACCGCTGCCAAGCGCTGATATTCCTTGTCGCCCAACAAGTGATGTAAGGCAGTATCATTGTCTTGATGTTCCGATCGACCTAACCAATAGAAAAGTAAGCCAAGGCCGATCCAGACGGCTAACATGATGTATTCCGTTGGCCAGGCCAGAGCGACCGGCGACTTGGGATACAGCGTGCCAATGGCAATGACTACTGCGAGGAAGCCACCGAGCATGCTAGGCCACAAGCGGCGCAGACGAAAGCCGCCGTTGAGGTCCGGATAGTCGCGACGGATACGCCATAGCGACATTGCCGTGATGGCCCAAGCCATAGCCACGAAGAAGCCGCCGAGGTCGAGAAAGTAGGTCATGGCCCCCTTGCCGAGCCAACCAAAGCCGATGGCAAAGAGGAGCACGAGAATTGTGGCGTTGACAGGTGTTCCACGTTTTTCGCTCAAGCTTGCAAACCGTGGTGGCAAGAGGCCAGCGCGAGCTAGTGACAAGATTAGTCGGGGAGCCGCGGTAAAAAGACCAATGAAGCTGGTAAAGAGTCCTAGAAAGGCAATGAGGAAGGCGGCTTGACCCAGCAGCGGGAAGCCGGCCTTCGTAAAGGCAGTAATTGACCCCATATCAAAGGTCGCTGTCTTTTGCCAAGGATAAACCCAGGCACTGGCGAGGAGCACGATGATGTAGTAGCTGGCGGCAAGAACAATGGCCCCAACGACAGCCTTTCCAATTTTGGCTGGCGGCATGTCGGCTTCCTCGGCGAGAATGGTGACGACCTCCCAACCGGTTAAGAAGGTCATGGCGGGCAACACGAACCGGACGATATTCAACAGGGGATCACTACCCGTGGAGAAAGCCGGCCAGAAGTTTTTCGGACTTCCTTGAGAGAAGCCGGTTACGATGAGGGCGCCACCTAAGATAACAAGGCCGCCAAACAATACGGCTTGGACGCCGGCAGTGAGGCGGGTTCCACGGATATTAAGCGCAAAGATAAAGAGGGTGAAAGCCACTCCAATTGCGAGTTCCATGAGTGAAACGTGGGCGCCTGCAATCGTGTAGCCTGGTCCATGGCTGATTTGGGGCCAAATAGTGGCCAAGAGCATGCTACTAGCGGTGACGTAAAATGACAGGGCACTCAGATAGGCACCGAGAATCGCCCAACCGGTGGCAAAGCCCCAGCGTTTGCCAAAGGCCAGGTAACTGTAAACAACGGGGCCGCCACTTCTTGGAAAGATTGAGGAGAGTTCTGCGAAGGCTAGCGAGGCCAGGACGGTGATTGCCATGGCCAGAACGAAGCCAAAGATTTCGCCTCCGGCACCGTACTTAGAGAAGAAGATCCCATTGGTATAAATCCAGCTACTTCCGATGACACTTGAGGCGCCCAGGATCAGGAGGCGGGGAAATGAAATGTGGCGGGTTAAATTCTGCATGGGTATGACTCGCTTTCGTGAAACAGATTTGCGACGACTTGTGAAATTATCAGACTCATTCTACTTAATGATAGCGTTTGCAACAACGAAAACGACTCTGAAAATTCACAAACGGCTAGGGGGCGATCCATTCATGGCCAACATCACTAACGTTGGGTGATGTTGCCTCGCCAAATTGATTGCCCTAGCCCATTATTTCTATTATGGTTAGGGTAAACATGTATGGAATGGAGGAGTGGCAATGGTACCCTTACGGTTTAACGAAAAGAAATTTGAACGCCAAACGGTGGTTGTGAATGGCAAGCGGATCACATACCGGGCATTTTTAGATCTGGACTATCTGATGATGCCTGTCGCCGAGGAGCAGCAACTCAATGTTTTTGTTCCGGAACCTTATTTTAATCAGGGAAAGGTTAACCGTTACAGCCGAGTCACGGCGCCAATCTTTATGCCCAATACCATTGGGGGGTATCTACCTGGTCCTCGCGATTACCCAGGTAACCCGGCGCCATATAGCCGCGGAGCGACAATTCTACAAGCATTGGCGCGAGGATACGTTGTGGTTTCAGCTGGTGTTCGGGGCCGAACGACGCAGAATGGGGGTGAATTCGTTGGCAAAGCGCCAGCCTTTATCGTTGATTTAAAGGCGGCCATTCGCTATGTCAAGTTCAATGCTGGCTGGATCCCCGGCGATACTGAAAGGATTATCACAAACGGAACGAGTGCGGGTGGTGCCGCATCAGCATTGGCGGGGGCCAGTGGCAATGCCGACTTTTTTACCATGCGATTGACAGAGTTGGGCGCGGCTCCGGCGACCGACGATATATTTGCCGTTTCGGCCTACTGCCCGATTCATAATTTAGAACATGCCGATGCCGCCTATGAGTGGCAGTTCAACGGACTGAATACCTGGCATAATCAGCAGTTCTCCCGGGTAGGAAATCAGCTGCAAGTTGAGCCGATAGCTGGCAAGCTTTCCGCCAAAGAACAGGCATTGTCGACGCAGTTAAAGGCGGCCTTTCCGACCTATGTCAATTCACTTCATTTACGAAATGACCAGGAGGCCCCTTTGACGCTAGATGATCAGGGACAAGGGCCCTTTCAACAGGCGATTGTTAATGAACTTAAATGGTCGGCCCAGCAGGTATTAGATGCTGGAGGAGATGTGGCTGGCCAACGTGGACTTACGATTCAGGCGGGACACGTGACGCGGTTAGATTGGGCACAATACCTCAGGGGGCTTACACGTATGAAGGCGGTCCCAGCATTTGATACTTTGGATCTCAGCAGTGCGGAGACCCAACTGTTTGGAAATCGACTACTGGCAGCCAGACACTTCACGTCATTTGCTCAAAAACGCAGTAACGTTCCAGCACAACAGGCGGATCCGGATCTTGTGACTGCCATCAATCCAGTGAGTTATTTGGGCACAAACCAAAGTCAGGTTGCCCAATACTGGCGGATTCGTCACGGGGCAGCTGATCGCGACACCTCGTTTGCCATTCCCTTCATTCTGGCGACGTTACTTAAAAATCAAGGACGCGATGTCGACTTGGCATTTCCTTGGGGGCGGCCACACGACGGGGATTACGACCTACCAGAACTTTTTGATTGGATCGATCGAATTTGTCAGTAAAGGCAAAGAAGTTGCTTTATTATACCCAACGGGGTATATTTAAAACATCAAAGGCTACCATTTGATGTTTTACGGCGTTCACTAGAACGCGTGCTCTTAGCCGAGGCGTGGTGGCCCAATCAATCCCAATTGGGAAGCTAGAGGAGAATGACCATGATTAAAGAAATTCACGATCAGGACTTTGAAAAAGAAACGAGTACGGGTGTCACGGTAGTCGATTTTCGGGCCGACTGGTGTCCGCCTTGTAAGATGATGGATCCAATCTTGCAGAAGCTTTCCGAGAGTGAAGATTTTAAGGACAAGGTGACGTTTACGTCGATCAACATTGACCACGATAAGCAGGTTGCCAGTCAGTTCCAGGTTCAGGGAATTCCAACATTCTTAATCAAGAAGGATGGCCAGGTTATTAATCGGCTGGTCGGTGCCCGGCCAAAGCCCCTGTTTGAAGCGGCATTGAGAGAAGCTTTGGTTTAAAAACAAACAATATGACGACAGTAAAGCGGTTCAAATTACCATTGGGGGTAAGTTGAGCTGTTTTTGTTTACCTTTCAGTTCTGACCGTCTTACAGTACGGGTGACAGTAAAACGAGAGGTGAGAGCCATGCAGAAGATTTATCGATATGTCCCAATGTTGAGTGCGCTCACGAGTCTGTACTTTCTATGGTTGATGTCGATGATACCAACCACAACGGCGCTTGATCTGGAGTTGACGTGGCGGCCGCGAGACCTGTGGCTTGTCGCCGGTATCTTGGTCGTGATCGGGGGTACCGCATTAGCTAAGCATCGTCTAGCCAAAAAATGGGGGTTGGTCATCAATAGTTGCGTCGTGATTGGGATGGCCATCGACCTGTGGCAGACCCAGCGTTCACCTTTGATGGCGGATTTTTTATGGCTCTGGGCAATTTTGATGTTGCTAGATCTCGGATTGATCGTTTGGGACGGCTATTGGCTGTGGTCGCAACACTGAAAGCCGTGACAGCGATAAAAATTTGTGGGTAATAAAAAGGCTTTGCACGTTGGCAAGGCCTCTTTAAAGCATACTTCTAATGTTTAGATGAACTAGTATAGTTCAGCCTGGAGCTCACTGGCATCTTCCTCGGTGATGGTCCGCAAGACGTGACAAGGATTCCCGACAGCGAGTGAATTGTCAGGAATATCCCGAGTAACGACACTACCGGCGCCGATGACACAACCGTTCCCGATAGTAACGCCACCAATAACGGTGACGTTACTGCCGAACCAGCAGTTGTCACCAATGGTAATTGGGCGATCGTATTCGAGGTTGTACTTGCTACCGTCTGCGCGATACCGCGCGTTGCGATCCTGGTAGCGGAGGGGATGCATCGGGGTGACCAGTGTGACGTTGGGACCGAACCAGCAGCTATTGCCGATAGTGACGGGGCCACAGTCTAGCACTGTGAAATTGGCGTTAGCATAGAAATTCTCGCCAAAGGTCGTGTAACAGCCATAGTCAAAGAAGATTGGTCCTTGCAAATACATGCCAGGTTTTCGGTTGGGGAGCAACTTTTCCAAGATGGTTTCCCGTTTATCGGTTTCGTCATCGAAGGTTTGGCTGTATTCCTGGGAAAGATGGTGCGCATAGTGGAGTCGCGCGGTTAGTTTGGCATCGGTTGGGTCGTAAAGCTTGCCAGCCAACATTTTTTCTTCTTCAGTCATACTAGGGCCTCCTAGATCAAAATCCCATTACAGTGATCGACCTCATGTTGAATGGCTTGGGCGACAAGACCCGCGAAGACTTGTTCGTGAGGCTTGAAGTTCTGATCCAAGAAACGAACGGTAATCGCTTTATAGCGCTTTGTTGGCCGAGTCCCCTTAAGTGACAGGCAACCTTCTTCGGTCTTAAATTCTCCAGAAATCTTGATGATCTGGGGATTGAGCATGGCAATTGGAATCATTCCCAAGTTAATCACGATAATGCGCTTGTTGACACCAATCATGTTGGCAGCCATACCGATACCATTGACGCTATGGGCTTTCAAGGTGTCAAGTAGGTCAGTAACGACGGGACCATCGAGTTCGGTAGCGGGAGTGGATCGTGTTTGTAATCGAGCTGGATCGTGAACTAAATTTCTAATCATGAGAATTCCTCCAAAAATTTTTGAGTGTCGTGGTGGTATTGAAGTTACGGGTACTGATCTGACGATACAAGGGTGTCCCAAGCATCTTACTATAAATTGATCGGCTAAAGTGGCGCTTGAACGTGGACATCCAGAAAAGTTGGTGTGGTGTGATGAGACTCTGCTCGCAGGCGCTAGTCGTATGTTTTATTAGGCAGACGTCGGTATGCGTTGATGACCACCAACGTTAATGCCCCCGTAAAAACAGAAGATAGTCTATAAAGCCACCCCTTTTTTGATCAGTCATCCAATCAATCGTAACCTATTGGTTCATTATAGAAATAACAACACCTCTAACGTTAAGCAAAAGGCTTACTTTTTGCAAGCGCTTTATGCTGGAAACTTGATTTTCTTGTTTGAGGTAGAGCGGGTGACCAATCAAACAGGGCCCTATATGGAACTATGTCTGATTCCCAGTGATACAATTCCATTCGATTCATTTGGAGGGATGGTGACAGCCATGCGCGTAAATATTTTGCAACATACACCGGAAGAAGGTCCTGGTGCGATTCGAATCTGGGCTCACGACCGGGGACATAAGGTTTTTGTCTATCATCCGGCGCAACACGGAAAGCTACCAACGTTCGACGAGACCGACCTACTGGTTGTCTTAGGCGGGCCGATCAGTCCCAATGATTCGGCCCCTTGGATCGCTGCAGAACGGACATTGATGCGACAGATGATGGCCGCCCATAAGCCTATCTTTGGTGCCTGTTTTGGCGCGCAACAGATTGCCAAACTTATGGGCGCTAAGGTCAGTCCAGCACCAGTGAAGGAAGTTGGTTGGGCGCCAGTTAGGCGCCTAACAACGGTAATTCCCGGTATTCCAGAGAGATTGACAGTTCTTCACTGGCATCAAGATCGTTTCGATCTCCCAGCCGGTGCGATTCGATTATTTGAGAGTGACCAGATCGACAATCAGGGATTATTAGTCAATGGGAACGTTATTGGTCTGCAGTTCCATCTCGAGGTCATGGAAGATAACGTGTACACGATGGTCGTCAATGATGGTGATTACGTCCACGGCTCGGTTCTTAATCAAACCGCGCAAGACGTCGCGGATTTTCCGATCCCGGCTGAGAACTTTTTGGTTATGGCCAGAATGTTGGATTTCATTACAAAATAGCAGAAAACTCAAAAAACGGTGATTTAGGTCTTAGTGTGAAGCGGTACCAGCTTTTTTGTACGGGTAATAGTGTGACTTCAAATCAATGAGGAACTGTACCGATCGGTACAGTTCCTCATTCTTGTAACGTGGCCTAAATTAGCCGCTAGGACTTTTACAAAGCTTAGAGCTGAAAATATTCAATGATGGATTAAACGATTTAACCCGAACCCGGTGGTGGTATAATTAAGTTAACTTCAAGCGAATGAAACACGGCGGGGAGTGGGGTTCGGAGGAGGAATTTTAAATGCATACAGTTCAACGCTTTATGGCCTTAACCATGGTGGGGGGTGTCTTGGGTGGAGGTATCTGGGGAATGGAATCAGCCAGTGCCCAATCCACGGTCTACACGGTCAATGATCGGACCAGGCAAACGACAACGCCTGGAACCACTCAAGTTGTGACTGACCGAGAGGTTATTGCCCGGTCCGCAACAACTGATGAAGCCGTCTCGATTCCTAAGAATACAGCCTTGACGATTATGAGTCATCGCGATGGTCATACCAAGGTTGCGGTAGGCGATAGTAATCAGCCTCTGTGGGTGGCTAATCTGGCGGCGGTTACCTATAGTACCCAGAAAATCACCATTTCAAAAAAGGCGAAGAAGAAGCTAAACCGGCACTCTTTGAAATGGGCGAAAACTCTCAGTAAGCGGCAACGCAAAGTAATTGGGGTCTATACTGGTGAGGGTTCAGACGCGATTAACAACGCACTACGGGCGCCTAAGAAGCGAACGACTGCTAAGACCCGGCAACGAGTTAAGGACCTGAGAACGGCTCTCCAGACGTTTAAGCTTAAGCAACCGATGACGGTTTACCGGGGAACTTCGGATTGGATCGTCAATCTATCCTTGGGTGGGAAGACGTTGAAGCCAGGAGCCGTCTACCAAGATCCGGGATTTGCCTCGACCACGTTGAGCAAGACCGTGGGAACCGACTTCATGTCAGAGGACTTGCTGAAGATTAATATGCCAGCCGGTTACCACGGGGCGTACCTGGATCCTATCTCTAGCTATAATGGAGAAGATGAATATTTGTTGAATCCGAATACTAAATTGATTGTGACCAAGATTCAAAAGGTCACGATTAAGGGGAGGCTAAAGGTTAGTTTGAAGTCTGGTAAGCATAAAATCAAAACGACAATTAGGGAAGATCAGCGGTATCGTTTGATTACGATGAGTCTGATGACTAAATAAGGAAAATTGGTGCCGTCATGTGGTGCCAATTTTTTTGTGGAATCATTGACTTTTATCAAAAGTGATTGTATACTCACCTCATAACGTAAGTGATTACTCACTCACCTAAATTTAGAGCTGTTTTAGGAGGCATTATCATGGGACAAGCAATCATTGATTTACAACATTTAGCTAAGAAGTTTGGCGATGAAACTGTCTTAAAGGATATCAATCTTACCGTTAACAAAGGTGAGATTGTGGGATTAATTGGGCCTTCTGGCGCCGGAAAATCCACGGTTATCAAGGTTACTCTGGGAATGGAGGTCGCGAGTGGTGGTTCGGCCAAAGTATTCGATACGACGATGCCCAATCGCCAGTTGCTGGGGCGAATCGGGTATATGGCCCAAACGGACGCTCTGTATGACGCCCTGACCGGAAAGGAAAATTTGGTTTTTTATGGCAAGATGAAGGGCATTGAGAAGTCACGGTTAGCAGCCGAGGTTGAACATGCGGCCAAGGTCGTGGACTTGACGGGTGACCTGAGTAAGCGGGTCTCAGGATACTCCGGGGGAATGATGCGACGGTTATCGTTGGCCATTGCCTTAATGGGAAGCCCAGAGCTATTAGTACTAGATGAACCCACTGTCGGGATTGACCCGGCGTTGCGGCGCCAAATCTGGGCGGAACTCGACCGGATCAAAGACGAAGGTCGGAGCATCCTCATCACGACGCACGTTATGGACGAAGCTGAGTTAACCAATCGGGTGGCCCTGTTGCTAGATGGTAAAGTTATGGCTTTCGACGAACCAAGTACATTGAAGAAACAGTACGACGTGCCAACGATTGAAGATGTCTTCTTAAAGGCGGAGGGTGTTGAATAATGAGAACAATTGCGATTATGAATCGGGTTCTAAAAGAACTCTTTAGAGATAAACGGACGTTAGCGTTAATGTTTCTTGCCCCGATTCTGGTTATGTTACTAATGAGTGTGATTTTCAATACCAACTCAACGACAAATGTGAATGTTGGGACCGTTTCCGTCACTCAGAAACTCAATAAGGAAATGGGCGGGATTAAGCACGTGGACGTCAAAACTTATGATAGTAAGGCTGATGCCAACAAGGCGCTAAAGGATGAAAAAATCGATGCCATTATTAAGAAAGATGGCAAGAACTTTAGTCTGACCTACGCCAATACGGATTCTTCCAAGACGGCGGCCGTTAAACTGGCTTTTAAGAACGCTTTGACAGCTACAAGCATTGACCAGCTGAAGTCAGCGCTTAAGAAGAGTACCAAGGCTACAGTCAAGCTCCAGGCTCAGCTGATTGCCATGCAAAAACAACAGGCAGCCACTAGTGCGGCTAGTCAGACAGCTGGCGCAGCTACGGCCGCCCAAAAGGTCGCCGCAACCAAGGCGGTGTCGACGAACCATGCGACCAAGAGCAGCAGTCAGACAACGCCGAAGATTACCAATCACTACGTATATGGGGATAAGAACACGGGGTTCTTTGCCAAGATGGTGCCAATCCTGATGGGTTTCTTCGTCTTCTTCTTTGTCTTCCTGATTTCTGGAATGGCACTGTTGAAGGAACGGACGACGGGAACGTTGGACCGATTGTTGGCGACGCCGGTTAAACGCTCTTCCATCGTATATGGGTACATGTTAAGTTACGGGATTCTCGCCATCATTCAGACGGTTGTGATTGTCCTCGTGACCGTTTGGTTACTGGGCATTGAAGTTGTTGGAAATTTGGCGAGTGTGATCGTGATTAACTTACTATTAGCACTCGTAGCCTTGGCCTTTGGGATTCTTCTGTCCACATTTGCCAATTCTGAATTTCAAATGATGCAATTCATTCCACTGGTCATCATTCCACAAGTCTTCTTCTCTGGCCTGATTCCACTGGATTCCATGGCTAATTGGGTTAGTGACATCGCCTATATCATCCCGTTGAAGTACTCGGGGGATGCCGTGAACGCGATTATCATGCGAGGAACGTCTATCTTCAATCTGGGTGGTGACATTTTGGTTCTGCTAGCCTTCCTGGTGGTATTGACGGTGTTCAATATTGTTGGATTACGGCGCTATCGGAAAGTCTAATAAAATGGCGTTTCTTCTCCAGTATGTTCGCGTATAATAAGAATCTGACAAGACTTTGTGAAAGGAGTGACCAGTTTGGAACTACCAATCTTTGATAACTATCGCGATTGGCTCGACCAGCAAAAAATGCCTAAGGGGAAGAAATCCGCACTCATCGCGGCTATGCGACTCTTTTCAGAATCGGGCTTTGATGGCACATCGACAACTCAAGTGGCTGAAGAAGCAGGGATTAGTCAAGCGACAATCTTTAAGTACTTTCATACGAAGCAAGATCTCTTGATGGCGATTGTACAACCCGTCTTAGAAAACTTCTTTCCAACCTATCGTGATGAATTCTTCCGGGGAATTGCGAAGCAACAGACATTGACCGAGATCGTCCACTTTATCGTTACCGATCGTTACCACTTCATTAAAGCCAATGAACAAGCCGTTAGAATTATTGTGATGGAGATGATGACCAGTGCCGAGATGCGCATGGTTTTTACCAAGGTCGTCACAAGTGATGATTTCAATTTTCTGCAAGAACTCGTCCAATTTTTCTATCGGACTGGTGAATTGCGTGAGGACGTCGACGCCGCCGGCTTGATTCGCGTGATCGCGGGGCAGATGATTGTTTACATCATCCAAGGCAACTATGTGCCAGAATTGTTGCATGGTGAGCAGGAAGACTTACAGACCATTACGAACCAGATTGTGCGAACACTCAAAAAATAAAGTAAACGGCTAGTTTCCCGATTTGGGGGCTAGCCGTTTTTTGGTTTGTCGTGTAAGGTAGACTATAAAACTAAAATGAGACGTCTCACGTCATCAAGGAAGGATTTGTCATGTCTAAGTATCGGTTACAAACTATTATTTTTGTCCTCACCTCGTTTATGTTGGGCTGTAACGAGTTCATTGTTGTTGGGGTGATCTCTGACATTGCCAAGACGCTGAGTGTGTCTGTGGCCACGGTGGGTTACTTGGTCACCATCTACGCGACAGTGTTTGCCATCAGTACACCGATTATTACCGTGTTAACAAATCGGTTTAGTCGCTATAAGGTGTTTATGGTGCTCATGGCAATCTTTCTTCTAGGGAATACGCTCAGTGGGTTTGCGACGACTTACGGGTTGTTGATTGCAGCTCGGATGACGACAGCTGTGGTAGCCGGAGCTATTGAGTCCTTTATTATTGCCTTTGCCAATGATATTGCACCGCGTGACAAACGACCAATTCTGATCGCCTGGATCTCTGCTGGCTTTAGTATCGCTTCGGTCATTGGTGTGCCGATTGGGACAGCCATTAGTACGGCTGATAGCTGGCATACGGCCTTTCACATCATCTCAGTGATTACGCTGATCACTTATGTCCTGTTGGCTTGGCTACTTCCACGACAGGTTGATCAGAGTACCGGAAGCGTCAAAGAACAGCTGGTCTTTTTGACCGACAAACGGGTCTATCTAGCGGTCGGGCTGAATCTGACTATGGCTGCGACAATGTATGCATACTACACCTATATTCGGCCTATTATCACAGAGGGTCTAGGGTTCAGTGTTTCCAGTTTGAATTGGCTACTCTTTATTCTGGGACTTATGAGTATCATCAGTAATCGCTTGTCAGGAACGCTGGCCGAACGTGATGGGCTGCGGGTAGTACCCTGGTTTTATGTGGCTGATATTGTGTTGTTGTTACTGTTTCCAATTGCGATGGGCCATGCTTTCTGGGGATTTGCTATCCTACTCGCGCTGGCTTTGATTGTGATCATTGCTGGGGCGCCGCTTCAGATTCACTTTCTAGATGTGGCGGCGGAGAGCTATCCACAAGCGATGATGTTAGCCGCTGCCGTTAATCCTATCTTTTTCAACGTGGGGATCTCGGTAGGCTCGGCCACAGCCTCTATTTTGTTGAACCATGCTGGCTTGAAAAGCCTGAGTTTCGGGGCAATTGCTTATGCTGTTATTTCACTGATTTTGGTACTGGTCTTGAATCACGAAATGGCTAAACGACGCCGCTCAGAGTTGGGTAATCATTAAATGATAAGTGATGGCGTTTTCATAAGTCGTTACCGGAGAATTTACCCGAGAGATCGTGTAAGCTGATCGATGTGATGTACTAAATCGACTCAGAGGAGAAAGTATCGTGAATAAGTATCGTTGGCAGGCTATCGTGTTTGTCTTAGTTGCCTTTATGCTGGGATGTAATGAATTTATTGTAGTGGGTGTACTCTCTGACATTGCCAAGGAATATCAAGTACCGGTTGCCACGGTGGGCTATCTGGTGACGATATTTGCGACGGTTTACGCTATCAGCACACCGTTTGTAACGATGTTGACAAACCGTTATAGCCGCTATAAGACGCTGATGGTGTTGATGGGGATGTTCCTATTTGGGAATACGCTGAGTGGAATGGCCATGAATTATCCGATCTTGCTGGTATCGCGGATGGTGACGGCAATGGTGGCTGGTGCCATCATCTCGCTTATCATGACATTTGCGAGCACCATTGCACCGCGGGAGAAACGGGCGGGATTAGTGTCATGGATCTTTGCTGGTTTTAGTATTGCTTCTGTATTTGGGGTGCCGATCGGGACGGCTATCAGTACCAATTACAGTTGGCATGATGCTTTTTACCTGATTTCAGGGATCAGCGCGGTTACATGGGGATTACTAGGTTGGTTACTGCCACGGCAGGTTGAGCAAGTTCAGGGAAGTATTCGTCATCAATTGGTGTTGCTGAAGGATCGTCGGATTTATGTCGGCATCGCCCTAGTCCTCTTCACTGCTGCAACGATGTATGCCTACTATACCTATATTCGACCACTCTTGACGACGGCACTGGGGTTCAGTACTGCAAGCTTGAATTGGTTACTTTTCCTGATTGGTGTCATGAGCATCATCAGTAACCGGATATCGGGGATGTTGGCTGAACGAAATGGGTTGCGGATGATGCCCAAATTCTATGTTGCGGACATTGTCTTGCTTACCATATTGCCATTTACTTTGGGATCAAAGGGTTTGGGTCTCAGTATCCTGTTAGTGATGAGTTTGATTGTCACGGTTATCAATTCACCAATTCAGATTCATTTTCTCAATATTGCGGAAGAAGAGTATCCGCAGTCGACTGTGCTCGCCTCGTCGTTAAATTCGATTTTCTTTAATTTTGGTATTTCGCTCGGGTCAGCTACGGCTTCGGGGATGCTCGGAACAGTCGGGCTTCGCTATATTAGTTGGGGAGCTGCCGTCTATGCGTTGGTCTCGCTGGGACTAGCGTTGACCCTCAACCAAGTTATTCGCCGACATAAGCAAATCAGTTCACTTTAGAACGACTACGCGTTATGGTGAATTGAGATTGTGTTATAGGAGGTTCTGTCATGACAGATGTACAATCAGTGACATTAAATGATGGTTTTGAGATGCCAGCTATTGGCCTGGGGACGTATCAAGTTCGCGGTGGTCAAGGCGTTAATCAGATTCTGGCGGCCATCAAAGATGGGTACCGAAGCTTGGATACGGCCACAAATTATGACAATGAGGGTGCTGTCGGCGAAGCTATTCGTCGATCGGGCTTACCACGGTCAGCCTTTTTCGTGACATCTAAATTACCTGGTAAGTATCATCGGTATGCCGAGGCAACGAAGGCCATTCAGGAGTCATTATATCGAATGGGGCTCGAGTATTTTGATTTGTTCTTAATTCACTGGCCACTGCCCAAACGAGATCACTACGTGGAAGCTTGGCGGGCTATGATCGATGCGCAAACGCGGGGGTTGATTCGCTCAATCGGTGTGTCAAACTTCGAACCTGAACATTTGGATCGATTGATTAATGAAACTGGTGTGACACCAGCCGTGAACCAATTGGAGGTTCATCCGTATTGGACTCAGGAACGGATGCGAGCTGAAGATCAAAAACGAGGAATTGTGACGGAAGCCTGGAGTCCTTTGGGTCGAGGTAGTGCGGCTTTAAAGGAGCCACTGATTCAGAAGCTGGCCAAAAAGTATGGGAAGAATGTTGGTCAAATTGTCCTTCGCTGGCACATCCAACGAGGGATCGTGCCGATTCCTAAGGCTAGTAACTTGGTTCATCAACGCGGCAATCTCGATATCTTCGATTTTAGTTTAGACCCAGAAGAAGTGACGGCTATTACAGCGCTCAATCGGGTTGATGGCCGAATTGACAATCAGGATCCGAATGAATACGAGGAATTTGACTAATTTTTAGTCCCTAATTTAATGAGTTATCTCAAAAATGGTGTGAACTTAATCGGTTCATGCCATTTTTATTTGGACCCCAAATACCTAAGATGACAAATGATTATTCCGAGACACAAGTGGTAATAAGGCGAACCAGAAGTCAATCACGATAACTGCTAAAGGTGGGGTTAGAAATCTATAACATAAAACGCCAAATGACTGAGTACCCCGGGACGTCTTGATGACGATGAGTCGTTATAGTAGGAAATGAAGCGGAATAGAAGAGAAGTCTTTAATTCGGTAAGCTTCGATTCCCACTAGGGCATAATCCAAGATGGGAGTGTTGATGATTGGAGGAGGATGACGATGAAAAGGAAGATTTGGCCTATCATTTTGGGCCTTGTGATGGTACTGACAGTCTTCCTTACAGGTGGGTTCATCATCAGTGGTGTGACGGCCCACGCCGCTGAATTAAGTGCGGCCGGCCTCACCGGGAACGATGCGACTGTTACTGATCTGCAAGGGAATAAGGTACCTTTAGGAAGCGACCTAAGCAAATGGAATGGTTACGAGGTCAGTTATACGTGGGGCATTCCAGATGGCGAGGCGATTCAGGCTGGCGACACGGTGCCCGTGACGTTACCACCTAATGCAGTGGCGGGTCAAGATATTTCGATTGACTTGAAGGATGACTCTGGGCGTGTGGTTGGTACCCTGGTAATTAAGGCCGGTGAAACGACTGGGACAATTACCTTTAACGATGTGTTAAGCGAGACAGGCACCAATCGTGGCGGTAAACTTCAGTTTTACGTGACAGGAACGAAGGAAAATGAAAATATCGGACGCGACTGGATAGTCAACAAGGTTGGGTGGATTGCCGATCGAAATGAGGACGGATCACCTGCAACTCTGGCTTGGAACGTTGCGATTAATCCGAATGGGTTGTCATTAGGAACAGCTGTCGTTACGGATAACTTGGGTCCAAACCAAACGTATATTCCAGGCAGTGTTTATGCTGAAACAGGCAAGTATAATGAAGATGGCAGTTTTGTGGCCGATGGGACAGTGACGCCTGAAATTGAGTTTTCTGGAAATACCATTATCTTTACCTTTCCAAACGTTACAAAGACCATCAATATCGTCTTTCAAACGAAGCCAACAATTGTCGGTGAAAGTGGTATCTGGACGAATTTGGCGTCGATGAATGGTCAGAATGTGGATGCCCAAATTACTTGGGGGGGAACTGGCAGTGGTAATGGCTCTAGCGAAGAATTCGGCGAGGTTCTTTTAACCAAGACAGATAAGGCTACTGGGGCCAAGCTCGCTGGCGCAACCTACACCTTGATGGATAGCAATGGTAAAATTTACGGTTCCAATTTAGTCACGAATGCGGAGGGAAACATCTCTGTTACTAGTTTACCAGTTGGTGACTATAAGTTTATTGAAACGGCCGCGCCCGAAGGGTATACGTTGGACACAACGCCGATTCCATTCACGGTTACACAAGATGTGACAACCGCAGTGAAGGTTTCTGCTGAGGATACGCCAATCTCTGTCGTTGTACCAGACTCGGGCGAAGTTATCTTGACCAAGACAGATAAGGAAACTGGTCAGAAATTGGCCGGGGCAACCTATACTTTGAGAAAGAGTGATGGGACAGAAGTCGCTACAGGTTTAGTCACAACTAGCGAGGGTATCATCACCTACAAAGGATTGCCAGCCGGCAATTATGAGTTTGTTGAAACAGCGGCTCCAAACGGTTATACCCTAAATGCAGAACCGGTTAGTTTCACGATTGTCAGTGGGTCGACAGCAGCCGTATCAGTTTCGGCTGAGGACACGGCCGACCATAGTAATGAGAAGCTACCTGGCGAGGTTATTCTAACGAAGACAGACCGGGTTACTGGTAAGAAGTTGGCCGGTGCGGTTTATAACCTAGTAGATAGCACGGGTAATATTGTGAAGGAAGCCTTGTCGACGAATGCTGAGGGGATTATTCAGGTGGATAATCTTGCCGCAGGAAAGTATCAATTCGTTGAAGTCAAGGCGCCAGAAGGTTACAAATTGGACAAGACCCCACTTGCTTTTACCATCGTTGGTGAGGGGGCAGGGGCAGTGACTGTTTCTGCAGAAGATGTTGCAACGACGCCAGAAACACCGGGTGAAAATCCTGGTGGGGGCGGTACGCCTGGTGAGACGGTACCACCGGTGACAACGCCACCAGTTGGACCGACTACACCAGAACCAACGCCAACGCCAACACCAACACATCCATCTGTACCGAAACCACCAGTAGCGCCCACGATTCCAGGAACCACGACGCCCGAGACGGGGCACACGGTTGGTCAAGGTGAGCAACAGCCAAGTGTTAGTGGATCGGGAAACACCGCGCCAGTGACAAGTCAACCGAGTGGGTCGACACAAGCAGCTGGCGGTCACGTGATCCAAATGTTACCACAAACCGGTGAACGTTCCGCAAAACCATTAATTGAAGCCGGGTTAGGCTTCCTGTTGGTCTTAGTGACGGGTGGCTGGTTTGTTTGGGAACGTCGGTATTAGTTGCTTAATAATGCGTCAGTGGTGGATTACTAAGGTGGTAATCCACCACTTTATGTTTTCCACACGTTATCTCAGTATGATCTGCATTGTTGGAGCTGGTACGAGATAAGTCATTTATTCTAACAGCAGTTCAGGTTATAATTTACTATGTGTGGAATACTTTTGGAAGAGGCGAGAACATGGTAAAGCGGCGTGCACTAACGCAAGACATAGTCTTAGACCAGGCTAATCGGTTAATTGCAGAGAATGGTATTGAAAAATTGACTATTCGGGCACTGGCAGATGTACTGGAGATTCGACCACAGTCTGTTTATAATTATGCTGACAGTTTGAATGATCTCCTAGACCAAGTGGGCGTGCAGTTTGTCCAACAATTATCAGACCGGCTGATGCGGCGGCTAGTAGGCGTCGGAGGAAAAGAGGCCTTAATGGTTTTTGCTCAAGAATTTCGGCAGGGTTGTCGAAAGCAACAACATTTGGCCCCAATTCTGATGGATCCAAATGATATGCGACAATTGAAACGCACACATGAGGCGCTGTCGACACTCTATTTACAGATGTTTCGGAGCTTGCATCTCGTCGAAGGCAGTGAAGAAGGTCTTGTGGCGTCGACACTTTATCGCTCAGCGTTATTTGGGTTTCTAGTCCAAGAATTTGGCGGTTTTCTGAACATCTCTCAACGCAGGATTGATGCTCGTTTCAAACAGGTGATGCGGCTCGCTATTGATCAAATTGATCCTGAATAAAAAATCCGCTCGATCACTGATTAAGTTCAGCAATCGAACGGATTTTTAGTTGCGTAGAAATGTTTATTCTTGACGTTTGTGACGTAGGCCAAGGCCCAAGGTAGCCAGAGCAACGGTGACACCAGCAGCGATCATCGAAACAAGATTTTGTTTTTCACCAGTCTGTGGTAAGGTTGTTTCATTTTGGTGACTCGTCTTGGATGTCGCCAATTTGGTAGTTGTCAGGTTAGTCACCTGATTGCGGTGACTAACGACAGGACTAACAGAGGCAGTTGTTGCGGTGACGTGGTGACCATTGTTGGTCACAATCTTTGTAGCAGCGCCGTCGTTGGTTACAACTGGATGTGCCGTCTGATCATTGGTCGTGGGTTTGGTAGGGGTAACGATTTGATCCCCATCACCATCGGAAATAATCTGGTCTCCGGCATCATCAGTTGTTGGTGGTGTTGTTGGTGTGACAGGTTCTGTTGGGTCGACTGGATCAGTTGTTCCAGGATCGGTTGTTGGATCGGTTGTGTCAGGGTCGGTACTTGGATCCGGATCTGGATCAACTGGTGTCGTATCATCGACGATAGTGAAGGTGACGGTCGTTTCAGCTTGGTAGTTGTTAGTCGTTGCAACAGTGATCGTGTAAGTCCCGGCTGGAATTGCCGTGCCGTTGGCCTTGTAGACAAAGCCTAAGGGGTTGTCTGGGTCAGCATTGCGCCAGAAGTATAAAGGCAACGTTCCTTCATTCATCACATTGTACTTAGCTGTGGTATCAATGTTACCGGCAAGGTCTTGTGAACCAAAGAGAACATTAGTGAGTGGATCGAAGGTTGCTAGTTTTGGTAAATCAGAAAGTTTGTAAGTTCCACCTTGAACCGTCTGATTGGAAGTCCAGACACCCAGAAGGTTAGGATCATTAAAGTTGGTTGTAAAGTGATTACCGTCAATGGCAAGGGTGTTGAGACCAGTAAAGCCAGATAGGTCTGGTAACTTACCACTGAAGTTATTATTGGTCATGTAGAGTCTTTGCAACTTTGGGAAAGCGGTGAGATCAGGGAAAGCACCAGAGAGTTGATTATCACCGAGTTGAAGATAAAGCACTTCAGGCAAGGTTCCAAGGTTGGCGAGGGTACCAGTCAACGCATTGCTATCTAAATTAACATTGACCAGTTGTTTGTAAGCGGAAAGGTCGGGAAGATCACCAGTCAAATTGTAATGTCTGATGTAGAGGTATTGTAACTTCGTGTTCTGGCCCAAATAAGTCTGCATGAAGGTGCTGGCATCTTGTGGTGCCATCGTCGTGCCAGTTGGGACGGTTAACGTTAGGCTTGTTAGATTTGGTGCAAAGGAGAAATCGATCATATGGTCCGGGGCGATAGCTTGTTTAGTCAGGCTGAAATCAGTTAAGTTAGTCAGATATTGAATACCTGTGAAGTCAGTTGGCAAATCAGCCGTAAAATTGTAATCACTCAACGACGTGACATTTGAGATGTAGCTAAATAAATTAGCTGAAGTAATGACGGCACCAGGATTGAAAAATTTAGCCTGGTTAATGACCCAAGCCCGCATAGCTGGATCTGGCATCCATTCTGTGGCATCGACACCCATGATATTAGGCAAAGTGTCCTTCACTAGGGCACTTCGAGATAACATGGCTGTTGGAAGAATTGAGGAGAACGGTCGAATAGATTGAACTGGTTCAATCTGTTTGTTGTCAGGTGTTTCTTTTTGTGTGTCATCGTTCTTTGGCGGTACTGAAACGCCAGGCGCTTTTTGCACCTCTGGTTGATTCTCTTTTTGGGTCTCAGGAACGGTATCCTTTTCTTGGTCATTAGAAGTTAACTTGTTAGTTTTTTCAGGATTTGTGTCTGAATCTTTGGGCGCCTCATCGGTTCCAGTCTTAGTGTCAGAAATGGTCTTATCTTCAGCACCAGAGTCATCCAGGGAGGTCTTTTTTTCGGAAGTAGTGGTCAAAAGCACTTGATTGGATTGTTCTGAACCGGAAGCGCTTTCATCATTAACTTCAGTCTGTGGTTCGGGAGCTGGCATTGTATCCGCATGAGCAGTGACGCTCATGCCGGTCATGCCTAAGCCTAAGGTTGCCACAGTGAGACAAGCAAAGACCCAGTTCTTACCTGCCTTGTAACTCTTAAAGTGTTCTTTAGTTTCAATGTTAACTTGTTTCCTCATGATGATTTCCTCCTCAACTGATATGAAGTTTTTCGCCCTAGTCAGTGGTTACTTTTGACACACATTTATTAATGTGGACAATCTTTTCTACAACTTCATTGTACACCCTTTCATAGCAAATTCAAGCTAAATTATAAACTAGCGAAACTATTTCTTGGATTATGAATACGGACGTCAAATTAAAAGGATTTACCCGGCTAAGCCCTTGTCAGATAAGTCATGATGATTGCAACGTTCTTTTTTAAGTAGACTGGTTTAACGGCTGTCTTGCCACAGCTTAAACGAATTGTGCCAGTCGATCAGTCAGACAATTATCGGCATACATAGGTTATACTATATTCGTAACCTTGCCTTACTTACGTTATCAGACGACTATTTTGGGAGAATTGGCCTTTCTAAGTCATTTTTTTCGGTAAGCAGATCCTGAGTCAGCCAGCTATTGAAGGACTACGGTGGAAAAGTAGGTAATATTAAAAAATCCCTTGACTTAAAGTGCACTCAAAGGTGTTAACTAGATTTTGTAAAGTACGCAAGGAGGTGGCATCGTGGCAGGTAAAAAGTATCGGATTGGTGAATTTGCGAAGTTGGTAGGTCTGTCGACCTACACGTTACGTTACTACGAGGACCAGGGATTGATCGTTTCCCAGCGTGATGAAAATAGCGTTCGTTACTATACAGAGAATGATATTCGGTGGGTCGGTTTTATTCTGCATCTCAAAGGAACGGGACTCCGTCTGAATGATCTCAAACGTTATGTTCGATTGCGAGCAGAAGGTGACCGGACGATTCCCGAACGGCGTGCCATGCTACAGAAAACCAAGGATGATGCAGAAGCCGATATTGCTGAGCTTCAAATGCATCTCAAGGTCCTCAGTCGTAAGATCGATTGGTATGACGGTAAAGTAGATCACACGATTGACGATTCCGAGAGTTTTCATGACTATCTACAACAATTCAACGACACAAAAGGAGAATAAATGATGGCTAAAAATGAAGCAATTAAAAATGGCGTGATTTTCCCAGTGGGAGACAAGAACGTGGCTTATCAAAAATTTTTTACCGGTCAGAGCTACTTACAGGGGTTAGTGAGCGATCCTGACGTTAGCGTTGGGGTTGGTAATGTGACCTTTGAACCTGGTTGCCGGAACAATTGGCACATCCATCATGACGGGTTCCAGATCCTGTTAGTTACTGGTGGTGAAGGCTGGTACCAAGAAGACGGGCAACCAGCTCGGCGCTTACATCCCGGTGATGTTGTGGTCACCAAGGATGGTGTTAAGCATTGGCATGGGGCTACGAAGGATAGCTGGTTCAGCCACATCGCTATCACAGCGGGTACGCCAGAATGGTTGGAACCCGTTGACGATGCTCACTATAACGCATTAGACTAGGAGGTCTGGATTTCATGGCAAAGAAGCAAACAGCAGGTCGCGACAACTTAGGTGATTTTGCCCCTAAGTTCGCAGAGCTCAACGATGATGTTTTATTCGGCGAAGTCTGGTCTCGCGAGGACAAACTCTCTGCGCACCAACGAAGCCTGGTGACCATTTCAGCGCTGATCTCTGCCGGAAACTTTGAACAGTTGCCAGCTCATTTGAAGATTGGCAAGCAAAACGGAATTACCAAGGATGAAATTGCTGAAGTGATTACCCATCTGTCCTTCTACGTGGGTTGGCCAAAGGCTTGGTCCGCATTTGGGATCGCCAAAAAGGTTTTTACGGATTAGAAAAGCAAGCAACGAGAGTGGAAAATACTGCCTTGTGGCGCACGTTTCGACACTATAATGGCAAAAAATCAGCTTTTTCAGAAGAAACTTCTTCTGGAAAAGCTGATTTTTGAGTTATGTCCTATTATGTTGCTAGCCAGTCAGTTGTCAGGTCAAAATTGATGACTTGGGCTATTTTGGACGACAAATAATTTAGTTTGCGAGATAATTGAACTTAATTAGCATGTCGTGACTAGTTAAAGAGGGAGCTGGAAATATGCAAAAACGAGGGTTAATCGGTGCTGTTCTTGGACTGGGCCTGGTTGTCGGACTCGTGGCGGGCCTAGCTAATCTCCGACCAACAACGAGTGAGGCCAAGACCAATACGGCGGTGATTCAGTATCGGCAGTGGCGTCAGGCCTATGTGGCTGGGGCGTCTCAGAAATATGTGAAGAGTAACAATGGTCAAGGGAAGACAACGGCGCTTTCTGAAGGGCAAGGCTATGCCATGTTGGCATCCGTCCTGGCTGCTAAGAAGGGGGCCAAGACCCAGACCACATTTAACCAGTTTTACCGTTACTACCGGGCGCATCGGGTATCGAGCAAGGTGCCACTGATGCAATGGCAACAGACCAAGCGATCTGGCAAGATGACCAGTAAAGGTTCTCAGAAGAATAGTGCGACCGATGGGGATCTGGATATCGCCTATGCCCTCATCCTAGCGGATAAGCAGTGGGGGAGTCGTCAAACGAATTATAAAAAGGCAGCCAAGTCTCTGATTAAGGCCATCAAGCAAAAGGAGATCAATAAGACGACCTATCTGCCAACCATGGGGAACTGGGCGACCTCTAGTTATGATGTCAGCAAGCTTAGAACGGCGGACTTGATGACGGGATACTTTAAGACATTTGCCAAGTATACTAAGGATAAAACCTGGCGTAAGGTCGCTAAACAGAGCCAGGTGGCCGTGAAGAAACTCAGCGCACGGCACAAGACCGGACTGTTTCCAGATTTTATCTTTGCGACGAAGAAGACTATCAAGCTTAAGGCCGTTAAACCGTATACGATTGAGTCAGGGACGGACAACCAGGTTGGCTACAATGCCTGTCGCGTCCCTTGGCGTTTAGCCCAGACCTACAAAATTAGTCGGGACAGCGTCACCAAGAGGGCCCTGAAGAAGCAGCTGGCCTTTTATAACAAGAAAAAGAAGATTACCGCGGTTTATACCATGAGTGGCCGGGCCGTCAACAGTTACGAGAATACCGCGTTTACCGCACCGGTTCACGTGGCTGCTAAGATTATGGGGAATAAGAGTTTAACCAAGAAGACTGCTAAACAGTTACCGAAGAAGATCGAAAAGCACAATTACTTCTCGGCAACGTTACAATTGGTCACGGCACTTCAATAACGTGAAATTAAAAGGCGTTGCGTCCCAATTATCTGGGATGCAACGTCTTTTCGTATAAAAACGATGGTCAACTCGAAGGTTGATCATCGTTGAAATCAGTCTTTATTTGTAAGGCGTCACGTAGTTCTTTTGAGAAGTGATGTAGTGACCATTGGTTAATTGGTAACGGTAAGAACCCTTGTTGTTTTTAACAACGGCCTTAACAGCTAACTTCTTACCGGCCTTGATTCGCGTCTGTGAAGTCCGCTTGTTCTTAGTGAAGAGGGTGGACTTGTATTCGAAGATTGGTTTCTTGACGGTAATACCCTTGGCACCATCTAAGGACTTGTAATAGCTAGGCTTTGACTTGTGGGACATAGAACCGGTGAACCACTTGTCAACCGTGGATTTATTCAAAACCTTGTTCAGGTCGACATTACCACTGATACCGGAGACCCGACCACGACTCGTATTTTGCCAGAGGTCAATGGACGTTCCAGAAACTTTAGGCTTGTAAGAACTGTACTTGGCAATCCAGGCCCCATCGAACTTGCTGAAGTTCAGCTTGTGATAGTTGGCGTAGTATTCACCAGCGTACATGATTAAAGGCTTGTCGGTTAGCTTACGCATCGTCTTTAACCAAGCGTTGACGTAGGTTTGTTCCTTATTCTTAGCAGAAGGCATCCGCTTTTCTTCATCCAAGACGAAGAACTTCGTGTTCTTATTGCTTCGCTTGTAGAAGTCTTTGGCTTCATTCTGGGCATCCTTCACACTCGTGAATTCAGCGAACATGTATTGACCAAATGGGACACCGTACTTGTGGGCGCCATTGGCGTTGACGTTCCGCTTGCTGTCAACCATATAACCAGCGTCGCCCTTGCTTCCATGTTGGACGCGGATAATGGCGTACTTCAGGTCCTTGGAAGCTTTCTTCCAGTTAATGTTCCCCTGGTATTGCGAAATATCGGCAACCTTTTTGGCGGCGGCATCGGCCTTAGTCGTGCTAAGTCCAACACCAACGGCGAGAACGGCAGCGAAGGCGGCAATACCAACACTCAATTTATGTAACTTATTAGACATAAAATACTTCCTCCTCAATCTTTGCCTTCATTGTACACGGTATGGCCAGCCAAAAGGTTACCACAGGTTTACAGTTGATTACATTTAGATTTCAACCTTGAAAGATGGGGAGACATGGCGCCGGTAAATGGTGGACATGCAGATATAAAAAAAGCGTGACCCGTGGCCACGCCCTTGGCGAAATTTAAAATTAGTGAGCAGCAGCGTAAACTTTTAATGCCAACTTAGCTCGGTTCTTATCGGTTGTCGTGATTGGATTGTACTTAGACAAGCCAGCCTTAACTTTTTTGTAACTGTAAACGTTGTCGTTACCACTCTCAAAGTACATGAGATCAGCCTTTTTCGGCGAATGATTCAAGCCGAGAACATGTCCCAATTCATGAGCCACGGTGCTAGCATATTCATACTTACGGCCAGTCTTGGCAACGCTGTTGACACCTTTAACTTCCTTTTTCAAGGTGGCATAGGCAGGCAGAGAAGTTTCGACTGCTGCAGCCTCAGCGTTGAAGAGACTCTGATAGTTGGCATCGCTAGTCGTAATACCCTTGGCGGCCAAATTGGCTTTCGCCTTGGCTTCGATAGTTTTCGCATACTTTCTGTAGAAGGCATCATTGAGTTGGTTAGTCATGGAAACGGCAATATTTTGCGTCTCATCACGGTAGTAGGACCACCGGACCTGAAGCTTCTTTTTACCAGGTGTCCACCAGGCATCACTTTGGTCAGACTTCGTTGGTTTAGCTTTTGAGATAGAGAGTGTCAGGGTGTGGTTCTTCTTTGAGCCCTGAACAAATTCCTTTTTCCCGAGTTTTTTATTCCAATAGTTCATGGCGATCTTCGTGCTACTTTTGAGACTTGAATCGCTAGTGTTGATCCAAACTGTCGCACGCCCGTTCTTCTTCAATGCTGATTGGGCATCATAAGTGAGCTTATAGCGCTTAGCCAACTTGCGCGCATTTTTACGATAGTAGCTCTTGGACTTCTTCAGCGTTGTCGCTGACGGGTTCACGCTGGCAGCATGGGCCGTCACGGTGCTGGTCGAGATCACAGGCGTAATCAGCAGTGCTGCAGCCGCAGTTACGAGTAGTGACCGAATTCCTAAATGATGTGCTTGATGCATGAGTTTGACCTCCTCAATTCCCCAAAACGTCATGTTTACAATAGCATAGCCTTTTCCCCGTAACGGGTCAAGCAAAGAAGGCCCCAAATGATTTAGGCGTTAACCCTATGATAGCGGGGTTAGTGGGATGACCCGTTTAAAATTAGCGAACGAATGTTCGAAACTTTGCTTGTAAATCTGGTATAGTAAACGTAACGAAAAAAAGGGAGGGCTTTTTAGTGGTTAAGCGGTGTACATGGGTGTCTGATTCACCCGTCATGCAGGAGTATCATGATAAAGAATGGGGACGACCAGAACATGATCCCCAAAAGCTGTTTGAGTTGTTGAGTCTAGAAACCTATCAGGCCGGGTTAAGTTGGCAAACGGTGCTTAATAAACGAGCAGCTTTCAAAACGGCTTTCTATGATTATGATCTGGCCAAAGTAGCAGCGATGACGCCTACTGATATTGAACGGCTTTTGACCAATTCGGCCATTATTCGTAATCGACTCAAATTAACGGCAACCGTTGCCAATGCCCAGGCTATCTTGACCTGGAATGATCCGACAGACTTTGCCAGTTGGCTGTGGAATTTCGTGGATAACCAGCCGATTCGGCACATGATTCACACGATGGCCGATCTGCCAGCGACCACAGATTTATCAAAATTAGTGGCTCGTGAGATGAAGAAAAAAGGGTTCAAGTTTGTTGGGCCCACGACCGTTTATTCCTTTTTAGAGGCCGCGGGACTCGTTAACGACCACGAATTGAGTTGTGACTGGGCACCGGAAAAACAATAAGGGAGGACGATGACAAATGCGCTTTTTACATACAGCAGATTGGCATATTGGGAGAAAGCTTCAAGGCTATGATCTCCTGACGGAACAGCGTGATGCTTACCGTCAGATTAAGGCTATCGCCAAGACTGAAAAGGTCGATGCGATTGTGATTGCTGGCGATCTATATGACCGGGCTTTGGCCAGCGAAGATGCAGTAACGGCCCTTGATGATATGCTAGTCGATCTGAATCGTCATGAACACTTTCCGTTACTCGCAATTAGTGGCAATCACGACTCTGCGGTTCGGTTGGGTCAAGGAAGTGACTGGTTCAAGAGTACGGCGTTCTATCTCAATACCCGCCTGGCTGACGCATTTACGCCGGTTGTTATGGCGGGGACACAGTTCTTTTTACTTCCCTATTTTGAACCGTTTGCGGCGCGTCAATATTTCGAGGATGACAGCTTGAAGACGGTAGCTCAAGCGATGAAAAAGGTTGTGGATAAGATGGTAGCAGCCTTTGATCCAGAAATGAAACATGTCCTGGTCGCACACTTTTTTGCGGCCGGAAGTACCCATGTTGATTCGGAAACAGGTGTGCAAGTGGGTGGCCTAAACGCTGTCCCTGTAGACCTTTTGCGTGATTTTGATTACGTTGCTTTAGGCCATTTACACCGTAAGGAAGCCTTGCAGAGTGAACCAACGATAAAATACAGTGGATCGCCATTGAAATTCTCGACCAGCGAGTCCCAGGATACGAAGGGCGTCTGGATTGTTGATACGGCGACTGACCCTGTGACAGTGACCTTTAAACCGCTAAAGCCCTTGCACAATCTCGTCGTATTGCAGGCGTCGTTTGAAGAGTTAATGAATCCGAAAAAGGCTTTTCCGGTAACGCCAGATGATTTCGTGGCGATTGAGTTAACCGATACGGCGCCAATTGTTAACGTCATGCAGCGACTCAAGACTCGGTTTCCCAAAGTGACCGAATTACATCGGATTAATCAGATTGATGTCGCTCCCAAAACTCTCGACATTGATCAGGTGCAACAGGATCCTCTCACGTTATTGCGCGATTTCTTCGAAACAGTTGCGCAACATCCGTTGACTGATCAACAGGAAACTTGGGCTAAACAGGCCTATCAACGTGCTAAGAAAGAAGAGGAGGGTTAAGGTCATGCGCCCATTAACTTTACATTTACAGTACTTTGGTCCATATCGAGACGAAAAAATTGATTTTCAAAGGTTTGACAGCCCCCTTTTTTTGATTAGTGGGAAGACCGGGAGTGGGAAAACAACTATTTTTGATGGTATGTGCTATGCCCTCTTTGATCAATCTTCAGGGGTTGATCGCGAGCCCGCAGCAATGCGATCTGACTTTGCGACAATTGCAGATCATACACGCGTAACCTTCACATTTAGTCATCGTGACTGCGAGTATCGGATTATTCGGGAACCTGCACAAACTCTGAAGAAAAAGCGAGGAACCGGTGTTACTAACACCCCGGCCAGCGTTGAACTCACAGTTTTTGAGAATGGCTCAGAGACCAAGCAACTGACTAAGGCCAATCAGGTTCGTCAATTCTTGCAGGAGCTTCTTCAGATGGACGGCAAGCAATTTGCTCAGATTGTGTTGCTTCCCCAAGGAAAGTTTCGCCAGTTTTTAATTGCCCCAAGTGACGAAAAGGCAGCTGTGCTGGAACAACTCTTTAATACGGAGATTTTTGGCTTATGGGCCGACCAACTGAAATCGCAATTCAGAGCTGAACAGGACAGAAACAAGGAAGCTGATCGGAATCGGGAGCAAGTTCAGGCTAGTCTAATTTGGACAGCAGAGAATCAAGAAGCGGCAGAGGCCGCCATTGCCCAGAAACAGACGGCGGCAGTGATGACCTTGATGTCGGCGCAACAGACGGCTAATCAAGCTGCTGAAGCGACCGCTAAGCAACAGGTGACGATTGCCTCCAAACAAGTCACAACGTTGACACAACAGGACACCCGTGAAGAGCAATTGCTTAAGGACCGGCACGAACTCGAACAACAATTGAAACGACAGCAACAACTGAAAGAAAGAGAGACCCAAATGGCGGGCCAGCGGGAACTAGTCCAGCAACTTGAACGCGCTCAGGCCATCCAACCTCAGTGGACCGCCCAGGCGAGCGCCCAGCGTGATCTTGCTAAGCGCAAGTCAGCAGCGGAGAAGTCAGTGCTTGAACTGGCGGCCAAGAAGACTAGTCTTAAACAGGCTCAAGAAGACCAAGCAGCGGCAGCTCAGATTGAAACGCGCTTGACTGAAATCAAGGCTAATTTAACGGCTCGAGCTAAGGTAATGCCGATTTACGAAAAAGTTGCCGACCTGACACAACAATTGAAAGCTGCTCAGAGCGCTAGCAAGCAAGCTGAGGCCACCGAAATAGAGTTAACGAAGAATGGTCAGCAAACACAAGTACAACTCAAAAAGCAATTAGCAATAACGGAAACGCAGGCCGAACACTATCAGGAACAACAACGTCTCAGCAAGCGTGAGGCCGAATTAAATGAATGGCGACGGCAAGTTCGAGATATCCAGAGTGCGGATCGGCAAATTGCGGCGACTGAGGAAGAGTTGGCCATTGTAAAAGTGGATTTGAATCAAGCACAACAAACATATCAAGAGAGCCAAGCAAAATTTGAAGAGTTGAATCAAGAACTCTTGGAGCATCAGATTGCACAATTGGCAGCACAACTCAAGCCAGGACGCCCATGCCCTGTTTGTGGGTCCGTGGATCATCCTCACCCAGTGGCAGTAGCTGACTCCGCAGTGACCGAAGTTGAGGTGAAGACTGCTCGGCAACATGCAGAAGACCGGCATACACAGGTTACTCGCTTGGACACTAAGCTCAAGACATTAGTAGCCACCTTAGCAGATCAGCAGAAGAAGCGTGATACCGAGGTGACGAGGCTGATGGCCGTTGTGTCGACGACCGATTATGTGTTGGAAAACTTTGCTGATTGTCAACAGCGAGTAAGCGACCTAGTAGCGGCTTATCAGACGGCTGCTGACAAGAATAAACAAGCACTAACAGAGGTTAAGCAGGCCCAAACGCAAGTCACGCGGTTACAACGAGAGGCCGAACGGTTGGAACGGATGATTAAGGATGCGCAGAAGGTACACCAGGAAAAGGCTACGGTGGCCGATCATTTGGACGTTCAAGTGACCACACAACGTGAGTCCTTGCCCGAGGACGCCCCAACTTTGGCAGAGTTTAAGGAACAGGAACGCCGATTGAAGCAGCAGTTAGACGCCGACCAAAAGCAGTGGGATGCCTGTATTCAGGCTGTTAAAACGGCGACAGATTCGGTTACTGTGGCCATCACGGAGCGAGATGGTGCTGCTAAGGAATACAGTGCTAGTCGACAACGACTCACACTAGCTCAAGCCGATTTGAAGACAGCGATTGCCAAGCAAGGATCGGATCTAATGGCCTTGTCGGCTGACGAGCTTGCCGGACTCTTAGCACAAGTCACGACTTTACCGAGATTACGACAACAACTCACAGATTTTCAACAGCAGCAGGCTCAAGTTGAGACGACTGTTGCTGACCTGAAGAAGCGTGTCGCTGATCGACCACAGCCTAATCGGGAACAGACGCAACGCGACCTAAGTGCTGCTCAACAGCAGGTAACGGAACTTCTCGATCAGCAACATCAATTGACAGATCGCTGGCAGACCAACGATCGCTACGTCAAACAGCTAAAGAAGTTGATCGCACAACAAGCCGCCGCAGTTCAAAAGACGCAGGCACTTAATGAATTGGTTGGGGTGACCAACGGGGACGGACCGAATAGCAAGTTGGGACTGGAACGTTACGTTCTCCAGACCTACCTGAGACAGATTTTGTTGGTTGGTAATCAGCGTCTTCAGCAGTTGACCAATGGGCGTTACCAATTCTTAGTAGATGAAAGTCCGGCTACCTATAAAAAGAACTCTGGCCTGGAGATTAATGTCTATGATGATCACGTGGGGGAACAACGGAGTGTCCATACCTTATCCGGTGGGGAAAGTTTCATTGCGGCCTTGGCCCTTGCTTTGGCTTTAGGTGAAGTTATTCAACAAACCACCGGAAGTGTGGATGTAGAGGCCCTGTTTATTGATGAAGGTTTCGGGTCATTGGACGAGGACGCGCTCATGACCGCTTTGAGTTCGTTAGAAAGTGTTGAAGGTCAGAATCGAATGATTGGTATCATTAGCCATGTCAGTGAATTACGAGAACAAGTGGCTAACCAATTGCAAGTTGTTAGCAATGGTAATGGGGAGAGCCAAATTACCTATCAAACTGAAGATTAAGCTTCTCATCTTGGGATGCCAAAAAGAGCCGCGGATGTTATTCCGTGGCTCTTTTTAATGAAAAGTGTTTCACAAACTACCGGGGCTGTCACCAGAAAAAGGAGGAGGAACTCGGGTCGTAGACGGGAACTAAGCCCTCGCTTGTGGCTAGGCTGATCTCGCCAGGTAAGTCAATCAAGCAGTCTTGAAAGGCCAATCCCGGGTTGTTTTCACTGGTAGTGAAGCAGCCAGCCGGGCAAATCCCCTTGGGGGTAGTTGGGGTCAAATAGAAACACTTTTCACGGCTAAGCATACCCGATATGGCGTTGAATGAATATTGGAGAACAACGGGATTCATTAAATTCAGGTGGTTTTACCGGTGAACTTCTAACGGTGACCTAATTTTTAGCAGACATGATCACCCCAGATAATCGTTAGCGGCCTGAACCGTCAAACGGCGTGATGACGCGGTTGCTAGATGTTTTTAAATAATAGTTATATAATCAACGGTTATCCGTGCATAACATTTGTTTTAGGGTTAAAATAATGGATAATTATATTAGAAAAGGGATGATTTTGATGTGTACTAGTTTGACGTATGAAAATAGTCAGGGTGATCATTTCTTGTCACGAACGATGGATTTTGCATTTGAATTAGGCGGTCAACCGATCTTTATGCCCCGTAATCAAAGCATTCAAGGAGATGCCGGTGAATTTACCACGAAATATGGTTTTGTGGGAGCTGGGCGTAATTTGAAACATTATATTTTTGTTGATGGGGTCAATGAATTTGGTCTGGGTGCCGCAGCCCTCTATTTTTCACAGTACGCGAAGTACGTGAAGGAGGCCGCAGCCGACAAGTTAGGGATTGCCCCTCATGACTTAGTTGCTTGGGTTCTAGGAAACGCCCAGAGTGTGGCCGACCTTCGCAAACTCATTCAAAAGGTGCAACTTGTGGACGTCCCAGTCTCCTTGCTAGGACTGACAACGCCATTACATTTCATCTTTAGCGACCCGACCGGAGAAACGACCGTGTTGGAAGCGACGAGTGACGATCTTCACCTTATCGATGATCCTGTTGGCGTGATGGCCAACTCACCGCAACTGAGTTGGCACTTACAGAACCTCAGTACCTATGGCACACTTGTGGCAAGTCAACGGCCACTTCATGACTATGAAGGCTTCGAGTTGGCAACTCAGGGTCCTGGTACCGGCGCTTTGGGAATGCCCGGGGACTACACCTCACCATCCCGGTTCGTTCGGACTGTCTTCAACAAGCATTACAGCCAACCAACGGCAGACACACCAACCACGTTGAATCTGTTACAACATTTAATGGACAGCGTGACAATTCCTAAGGGCGTTAAACTAAAGGATGATGGCGCCAGTGACTACACGCAGTACCGAGGCTATATGGCCTTGGACGACCGTGCCTACTACATGGAACCCTATGACAACTTAGAGTTGCAAGGGGTCAAGATGACGGATGACATGTTAAATGAATGGGATACCCCAGTCGAGTATCCTTTGGATCACCAAGTGCATATTAAGCAATTAAACTAATCAAAGCTGGTGGGTAGATGCATGATTTTCAGCAAAAGACTTTTCAAGAATTAACGACGGCCGAGCTTTTTGAGATCTATCGGTTACGAACAGCGGTCTTCGTCGTGGAACAAACCTGTGCCTATCAAGAGGTGGATGACCTGGACCTGACTGCTCAGCACCTGTTCACGCAAGCACCCGATGGTAAGATTCGGTCGTATGCTCGGCTGATGGATGAGCAGAGTCAGGTTCGCATCGGCCGAGTCGTGGTTGCTCCCGACGCTCGTGGCAATGGTAGTGGACGCGAACTAGTCGCCCAAGCCATCGCCGCCTGCAAGGCAACGTATCCTGAGGCCGGTCGCATCATCATTCAGGCTCAGGCCTACTTACAAAAGTTTTACGAATCCTTCGGGTTTCAACCGATCAGTGAGGTTTACTTGGACATCGGTATTCCTCATTTAGACATGATCCTGCCACTGAAATAATCAAAAAGGGCGCCGACCACTGAAGTGCAATAGAAAAGTTAGACAAATAGTAATTTAATTTATGCTACTGAGGCTTGAATCCTATAATTTATAGGAC
>NZ_RHOC01000011.1 GCF_003946145.1 Levilactobacillus huananensis | reverse complement strand
GAATACCGCGATGAAGCCGCCTAAGCAATACTAAAAATTATATTATTTCAACTGTCAACTTGACAGGTACTAGTGCAGTTCGCTGAGACCTTTTTTAACCAAACTTAATCCAACTCACCGTTAGCCTGGTAAATGTAGGTCGGTCCATCTGTTTCAGGATCATAATCAATTGTCAGATCGTACCCCACGAAAAACCATTCATCGCCCTCCGTAATGTAGTAGGTCACGTCATCCTTGGTTTCCGTCACGATCGGATCACGGGGGTGATCATCTGGGGTCATCCCCAGTGAAAAGCCTTGGTGTACGGGGGTCTTCCCGTACACCTTGCCGAAGAACCGAACACCGCGGCCAGTCATACCCATCTCGTCGCGGAACCACTTACTAGCCGTATCAGTCACCGTAATCTTCATGTCGTAGGACTCCCTTTACCGTTTAATGAATTCGCTTTCATCACCATTTATACCATGCTCGACCCAACATGCGCAAGGCAATGGTTACGCTTTCATTATGGCGGAAGTTCCACCCCATTGCCACCCTTCTGCTTGTGGAGGCTATCACAAGTTCACACTTATTGCCAATAAAAAAAGGAAGCAACAATCGTCGCTTCCCCTAGACTTGCTGTGAAATTAGTTTTTGCGAACTGAGTTCCCTCTAATAGGGCAGCCCAACTCGCTTTGAATTCAGATTGTTGAAACGTGCGCTAACAGGCAGCCAGTTCCGCTCACCAGCTAAACGCCGTTTGACACGCTCTTGGTTATTCCACGTCCAATATCTTAACGGACATATCCCCACCAGGTGTTGGGAAGGTCACTTCATCACCCTTACGGTGGCCTAACAGGCCTTTGGCAATGGCGGAGTCATTCGAGATCTTACCAGCCATAGGATCGGCTTCAGCAGCACCCACAATGGTGTATTCTTCAGGTTCTTCATCTGGTAATTCCTTGAAGGTAACCTTCTTACCCACCGTTAATTCGTCCTTGTCAGTCCCATCGTTATCGATGATTTGGGCATATTGGATCATCCGTTCAACGGTACTGATCCGAGTTTCTAACATACTTTGTTCATCCTTGGCTGATTCGTATTCAGAGTTTTCGGAAAGATCCCCGTATGACCGGGCAATCTTGATACGTTCGATAACCTTAGGCCGTTGAACCATCTTTAAGTCTTCGAGTTCATTTTCGAGCTTTTCTTTACCTTCTTCAGTCATTGGATACATTTTATCTTGTGCCACGTTGAACACCCCTAATTATTAATTTTAATTTAGTCGCCCTGTCAAACGACCGGGCACTAGTCTCTGTCGATGCTATCTCACCGAAAAGTGTGCTAAAAAGGCCGCCGATGCCGAATCAACGGCCTTACTGTTGACCGGCTAGTCGTCCCTTTTACACACTGAGTTTTGGTTAAGTTCACAAAAGGTTAGCCCGGTTGCAGCTAACCCGTCCTATTCTATATGGTTGTGTCTGGATTGTCAAAAACTTGGTGATTCCCATTAGCTTCGAGGATAGCCCGAATTTTCGTGACCAAGAGGTCAATGGCCACTTGGTTCTCGCCACCTTCTGGCACGATAAGATCGGCATATCGCTTCGTAGGTTCTACGAATTGATGATACGTTGGCTTAACCGTCGCTAAGTACTGTTGGATGATGGAGTCCAGGGAGCGGCCCCGTTCATTCATATCTCGTTCAATTCGACGAATGATCCGGATATCATCATCCGTATCAACGAAGACTTTGATATCCATCAGGTTCCGGAGACGTTCGTCATCTAAGATCAGAATACCTTCCAAAATGATGACATCGCGTGGTTCCTGATGAATGGTCTTGGTACTTCGCGTCGAAAGATTGTAGTCATAGACTGGTTTTTCAATTGGTTGGTAGTTAAGCAGTTGTTGTAACTGACTGATTAACAAGTCTGTATCGAAGGCCAGTGGGTGGTCGTAGTTCACGGCTGCCCGTTCTTCCATGGTCATCTCTGATTGGTCATTGTAGTATGAATCCTGTTGTAAGATCATGATCGAATGCCCAATCAATTGATTGAAGATTGCCCGACTAACAGTGGTCTTCCCACTCCCGGAACCTCCGGTAACCCCAATAATGATCGGTCGCTTTTTTCCTGCCAAATCTGTCGCCATCCTTTATTTATTATCGCTTGCTAATGAACTGGTTAATGCTTGGTGCTGGGCATATGTTTCTGAGAAGTAAACCTTCCCCGACTTGGTGTTGGCAATGAAGTAGTAATACCCCTTGCTCCGATCCTTCGGGTGAAGCACTGCCGTAATCGACGAAGTGCTAGGATTATCAAAAGGTCCAGGACCAAAACCTGTGTGAATGTACAGGTTGTATGGTGACTTTTTCTTCAGATCCTTGTAGGTCAACGTCTTCTTGGTGGTCTTCAAGGCATACTGAACGGAAATATCCGATTGTAATGCCATCCCTGCCTTCAGCCGGTTAAAGAAGACGCCCGCGATCTTATCACGATCGTTTTGTGATACCCCTTCACGTTCAACCAATGAGGCCAACGTCAAAACTTCCTGCACACTGTATTTTTGCTTCTTAATCGTTGCATAGTTGCCCTGCAGGTTTTGATTCGTCTTAGCGACCATTTGGGTCACGATCTGCTTGAGTGTCATCTTTTTTCCGGCCTCATAAGTTGCCGGTGCCAGATAACCCTCTAGCCGGTAACGAACGTTCTTTGCCGCCTTAGCCGAATGCAACAGTTCTGGATACTTTTCGGCAAGCTGATTGAAGAAGGTCTCATCACCCATAAGCTTGAGAAATTCTGTTTTCGTAAAGTCCGTTTGAATTGGAATTTCGGCGGCTAATTGGTCCACCGTTTCCCCTTCACGAACTAAAAGTTTGCCCGCAGTGCTTTGGATGGGTTCAGCCGAACCACCCTTCTGCAATTGCTTGGCAATCTGATGCAAAGTCATTGAGGGCTTGAGTTGATAATAACCGGCCTGAAAGTTCGTGAACTTGTTGGATTTAACATAGTAGTTAAACACCATGCCGCTCTTGACGACTTTCTTATCTTGAAGAATCTGGCCAATCTTATTGGATGTGGCGCCCAGGGGAACGTGAACCTGTACCACATTGGTATTCTTTGTATCCATTGGCTTTAACGCCGTCTGGAAGAAATGATACCCGAAGAATCCAATTACAACAGCTAAAATTACTATCAGGCTAATCACCCCGACCATAATCTTGTGGCCAAACGACCGTTTGTTACCCGAATCCTGCCGTGACGGGATCGGACTTTTGTCATTATCCAACTTATTTCCTCCGTTCTTTGCCATAGTCCACTCCATTATACAGAAGTTCCCGGCTCACGGAAACATGAAAGCGCTACTTTGATAAAATTGTAATCTTTAAGCCTTATAGGAAAGACGCGCTTAACTCTCAAGTGAGAATCAAACGCGTCTAAAGTCAATAAATTAACGAATTTCGGCACCAAGATCTTCTTCAAGATGCTTTGACACCTTGTCAAAAGCTTGGGTCACGGCGTCATCCACCAGCGTCTCGTGCTTGTCTTGGTAAGTTAACGTGTAGGCCAAGGACTTCTTGCCCTTAGGCACTTTAACACCATCGTAAACATCAAACAATTTGACAGATTGGAGGAAGGCCCCGCCGCGGCGTTCAATTAGCGCTACGATCTGTTCGTTGGTGATGTCATTATCCACCAACATCGCAATATCACGGGTGATTGCTGGATAACGAGAAATGACATCGTATTGATTCTCTTGCTTTGGCATATCTACAATCGCCTGCAGGTTCAATTCGAAGACGTAAGTTGCCCCGACCTTGAACTTTTTAGCAATTGATGGGTGAACCTCACCTAAGAAACCAATCCGGTGACCATGAACTAAGATATCCGCGGTCCGTCCTGGATGCATCTCTGGCATGTCAGCATTTGGGACGTAGGTCACGTCACCATTAACTGCCATATCCTTGAGGTACGCCGCTACAATCCCCTTCATTTGGAAGAAGTCGACGGGTTGAGCTGGTTGATTCCAGGCTGCTGGAAGTAACGTCCCAGTGATGGCACCAGCAATATGTTCCTCTTCTGCAGGACGGTCTTGCCCATCCTCACGATAAAAGACCCGACCTTGTTCATACAAGGCCACATCCTTAACCTTTCGAGCAGAGTTGTAGGCAATGTCGTCTAACAATCCGGTAATCAGGTTCATCCGTAAAACGGCATGATCCACCGTCATTGGCCAAGCCAATTCAGTCGTTTCACTGGCCTGCATCATGAACATCTTAGCCTTATCAGCCGTCGTTAAAGCATAAGAAATGGCTTGGTTGAGGCCTAAACCTTCCAGAGACTTACGAGTAGCCCGCACTAAGCGTTGTTTGGTCGTCAGAGAACCCATCGTCATCCGGCCAGTAGGCAACGTCGCTGGCAATTGATCGTATCCATAAATCCGAGCAATTTCTTCCAGTAGGTCGGCTGGAATGTGAATGTCATTACGACGAACCGGAACCGTCACGGTCAACGTCTCTGCGCTGATAACGACTTTGAATCCTAAGCTTTCCAGAATATGGGCAACTTGGTCCATAGTCAATTCTGTTCCGAGAATGGCGTTGACATGAGGCAGCGTGATTGTGATAACAGCGGGTTCAGGAATGTTGCTACTCCCAACCACAGAGCCTTTTTGGACTTCCCCGTCGGCAAGTTCATTCATCAGCTGAGCAGCAGCGTCCAGGGCTTCTTGCACACCAGCTTGGTTAACACCACGTTCGAAGCGTTGTGAAGCATCCGTATGGAGGTTATGCCGTTGTGCAGCCTTTCGGATATGGTCGTGTTCGAAGACGGCAGATTCAATCGCTACCGTGGTCGTCCCGTCATGAATAGAGGCATCCAAGCCACCCATAATGCCTGCTAAGGCAATCGGACCCTTTTGATCGGCAATGACGATATCATTTTCGTCGAGATCATGATCGTTTTCATCCAAGGTTGTTAACTTTTCGCCAGCCTTAGCAGTTCGTACGTAAACATCTTCACCGGCAAACTTATCATAATCGAAAGCATGCAACGGTTGTCCGTATTTCAACATGATATAGTTCGTGATGTCAACCACGTTGTTGATTGGCCGCATTCCGGCGTTCCACAGACGAATCTGCAGCCACATCGGACTTGGCCCCAACTTCAAGTTTTTCACCAAACGCATCCGATATTGTGAAGATAACGTCTCATCCACGTGAACGGCCAGTTGATCATCAATCGCAGCGCCATCTTCTTTGACCGCTGGATGATCTAAATCGATTGGCTTGTCGTAAATGGCAGCCAGGTCATGCAACGTCCCATAAAGACTTAACATATCGCCACGGTTAGGCGTCACATCAAGATCAATCAGGCTATCATTCATGCCCAAGTAATCGTATACAGCATCCCCAGGAGTCGCATCTTCTGGCAGAACGTAAATACCTTCGACATAAGCCTTGGGCACAACATCCTCACTGAAGCCAATTTCTTGTAAGGCACAGATCATCCCAGCAGATGGGACACCGCGCATCTTAGACTTTTTAATTTTCACGTTGTTGGCAATCCGTGAGCCAGGTAAGGCCACGATCACATTTTGCCCTTCAGCAATGTTAGGAGCCCCACAAACAATCTGTAAGGGTTCAGCTTCCCCAACATCTACTTGGCAAATGTGCAAATGATCGGAATCCGGATGGGCCTCAACTGACAGGACGTGGCCGACCACGATCTTCTTCAAACCATCGCTGGGCTTGATTACATCGTCAACTTCAACGGAGGTCCGTTCAATCTTTTCGGCCAGGTCAACGGGCTTAACATCTAAATCTAAATATTCTTTAATCCAATTGTATGAAATCTTCATGGTTGGCGACTATCCTTTCTTCGTAAATTGTGTGAGGAACCGGACATCATTGAGGTAGAAGTTTCGGATGTCATCAACACCGTACTTCAACATCGCAAAGCGATCGGGACCGACTCCGAAAGCAAATCCACCATAAACATCGGGATCCACGCCAGCCATTTTCAAGACATTCGGATGAACCATACCGGCACCTAAAACTTCGATCCAACCGGTGTTCTTGCAGACCTTGCAACCCTTACCTCCACAGTTGAAACAGGTAATATCGGCTTCGACTGATGGTTCAGTGAATGGGAAGTAACTTGGACGTAACCGCACGTCAAACTTGTCTCCGAATAATTCGTGCGCCAGGACCTGCAACGTCCCCTTTAAATCAGCCATGGTGATGTGCTTGTCGATAACTAATCCTTCCACCTGATGGAATTGGTGAGAGTGTGTTGGATCATCGGTATCGCGTCGATAAACCACCCCTGGAGAGATCATTTTCAACGGTCCCTTGCTGAAATCATGCTTTTCTAGTGTCCGGGCTTGCATCGGTGAAGTCTGCGTCCGCATCAGAATATCCTTGGTGATGTAGAAAGTATCTTGCATATCACGTGCTGGATGGTTCTTAGGGAGGTTCATCATTTCGAAATTGTACTTGTCTTCTTCGACTTCAGGACCACTCAAGACTTGGTAACCCATGCCCAAGAATAAGTCCTCAATCTGGTCCACAATCTGTTGGATCACATGGGGTTCACCCTTGGCAACCGGCGTTCCAGGTAAAGTAACGTCGAGGGTTTCCTTAGCTAATTGTGCGTTCAATACGGCTTGTTCCAATTCTGCCTTACGTTGCGTCAACGCAGCGGTCAAATCATCTCTGATTTCATTGGCAAATGCCCCTACCTTTGGTCGTTCAGCAGCATCCAGGTCCCGCATCCCCCGAAGAACTTCGGTGATAGGCCCCTTCTTTCCTAACAGCTGGACACGCACTTGATTAACGTCTTTTAAATCTGTTGACTGCTTGATATCTGCTAAACCGCGTTGCCGCAGCTCGCTGAGTTTATCTTTTAACGACATACGTCATCCTCCATTTATCTAGTTGTACTCACTATTTATCGACTCTGCACCGGGATCTGGCACCATAATTGGCCCCTTACCCACAAAAAAAGGCTCCGTCCCCATAACTAGGGACGAAGCTTCGCGGTACCACCCTGATTCAGTCGGCGCTCAAAAAGCACCAACCACACTCAGAAGTGATAACGGTCACTCACCGGTCAATCATTCATCACGACACCGTGACTCCCGATTACAACTCAAGAACTGAATTCACCCAAGTAATTTGAAGTTTGCTTCCAATCACGGCAAACTCTTCCTGACAAATTGCACCGGCTACTGCTTTTCTATCATCGTCTTTAAATTATTACATGTCATAGCCTAGCGAATTTTGGTGTCGCTGTCAACACCTACTGGTCTTCCTCAATGGGGCAAGACCACTTGTCCGACCAGGCATGAATGGCAGTCATAACATCCTTAAGCTCGGCTCCCTTAGTCGTCAACTCGTATTCGATCAACGAATTATCAGGAAAAGTCCGGCGTAAGATAACGCCATTAATCTCTAACTCCTTAAGCCGCTCAACTAACACACGGTCGCTACAGCGGGGAACTTTCCGGGCCAAATCCCGGAACCGCTGTGGCCCTTCCTGCAGAAGCACCTCAATAATGAGGCCATTCCACTTCTTTCCCAGGAAGGAAAAGGTTCGTTCAAACCGCGGACAGAGTGAGAAGTCCACTCCGGAACCCGTGGCTGTGTTTGACGGTACTATTTGCATATTTAACTCGCCTCCATCCGCGTTTCAACGAAACTAGGCGTTCGGCGTTAACTTTTCAACCAACGTGTGGACACGCTTACGAGCTGGCCCACAAAATTCATGAACAGCTTCGTAATCGTCAACCAAAGACACAATGGCACTTTCCCGGTACTTCGGCATAGCCAAGGTTGCCCCCCACATATGCTTCAAAATAATGTCCTTTTCCATCGGGCTTAAGTCCGTCAGCTTCTCAGCATTACGTAAAGCCACCCGTGGATGAATAAAGGCATGGGACCCTAAGTTAAACTTCGTCGTCCGCCAATCATAGTAGAAGAGATCATGTAGCAAACCACCCCGTGCAGTGGCCCGGGTATTCAAACCAAGTTTCTTCGCAATCAAATAACTGTTATACGACACCGAAATAGAATGTTCCAAGCGTGTCGAATGGTGGTGCTGGGTGTAATTCGCCAGGCGTTGGACCGGCTCCTTTTCCAACAAGTCAGAAACTAAGGCAAGGTACTCGGGGTCATCACGCCAAGTAAGTTTGTTCATAGAATGCTTCCTTTTCATATAGATTATGATTTTTTCTCTCAATTACACTATATCATACTGCCTTTGACGTAAAAAGCAACCAAATTGCTTGCGATCGACCGTGGTTAACCCTTTCTTAACCTTATTCAGCCAACCGAAACATGACGATCCCAGCGGCAATAGCGACGTTCAATGACTCCGCCTGTCCCTTAATCGGAATGTAAAGGTTCTGTGTGGTCATCCGCTGCAGATCAGGTGCCATCCCATTGCCTTCATTTCCCATGACAATGGCCCCCTGGCTCAGACCAGGCACATCACGATAGTCCTTAGCTTGTGGATCCAGATTGGTTCCATAGACGGGCAGGCCTCGGCCCGTAAAGGCTGTGATCCAATCGTGAAGATCACCTTCAACCAGCTGAATGTGAAATTGACTTCCCTGCATGGAACGCAGGACCTTGGGTAGAAAACGACTGACACTTCCACGCCCCAAGACAACGCCAGTCAGACCCGCTGCATCAGCAGTTCGCACCATAGTCCCAATGTTTCCGGGATCCTGAACCTGATCCAAAAATAACCAAATGCCACTCGCTTGCTTCGGATCAACGTGATCGTCGTTAGGCATGGACGCCGTCGCAAAGATTCCCTGAGGCGTACTGGTATCCCCAATTGTTTGGGCAATACTATCCGTCAGCTCATAAATTGGGACCGCTGGGAAAGCCCCCTCATGTGCCGTGAGCTGCTCTTCAGTTCCCATGATGGCTGTGAGCGGCAGACGTGCCTTGATGGCCTCCTGTACCAAATGCCAGCCCTCTAAGAGGTAGGTCTGTGTCACTTTACGTCCTTTTTTCGTGGTTAAAGCCCGCCATTGCTTGACTCTTTTATTTTGACTCGATGTAATCCGTTCTCTCACCGTTGTTTGCTCCCATCCGTTACTTTTCCTAATTTTACCACACCACTAGGCAGGCCTGAGTACTCGCGGTATGATTAACTTAAATCTTTTTTAATAGGAGGTTATGCACCTTGGAAACGCAAAAAATAATGGTTTCCGGCCAAGTTCAGGGGGTCGGCTTTCGCTGGTCTGCTAGCCAATTGGCCCAGCAGATTGGCCTGACCGGCACGGTCCGCAACTGTCGTGATGGTCAGGTAGAACTAATCGTCACCGGATCAGCAGACCAACTCGCCGAGCTCATCGTCCAACTAAAACGAGGGCTTACCCCCTGGATTGTCGTGGATCGACTCAGCGTGACCTTGCTCCCCTTACGTCAGTTTTCCGACTTCCAGATTATTATTTGAAAAACGGCGTCAGATCAAGTAATATGTTGACTGTTAATGACGATTTCGTCGTTTGGGGGCGTACGCGCTCTACATCGTTTACTAAAAGGGGTTCAAATTAAATATGAAGATTTCCAAAAAAGTCTCGGTAACCACCGCATTGGCGGGACTGGCCTTAGTCCTCAGTGGTTGTGTGCAGACTAAGAATGGTAAACCGTACGGCTTTGTCTACGATTACCTCGCCATTCCTGGACAGCACGTCATGGATTGGCTTGCCAACGCCTTTGGTGGTAGCTATGGCTGGGCCATCATCGTCCTGACCTTCCTCGTCCGAATGGTTCTGTTACCTGTCATGGTTCGCCAGATGCGTAGCGCTACCGTTCAACAAGAAAAAGTCTCTATGATTCGACCACAACTGGCCAAGTACCAAGAGATGCAAAAGAACGCCAAGACTCAAGAAGAGAAGGCTGCAGCTGGTCAAGCGATTATGGCCGTCTACAAGAACAATGGGATTAGTATGACCGGTGGTCTCGGTTGTCTGCCACTACTGATTCAAATGCCAATCTTCGCAGCCCTCTACGCAGCTATCCGGTACTCACCTGAACTTTCCAAGGCTGCCTTTTTCGGAATTCCCTTAGGAAAATCAAGTTGGATTCTCGCCATCTTGTCCTTTGCCGCCTACCTGTTGCAGGGTTATCTCTCTACATTGGGTGTGCCAGCTGAACAGAAGAAGCAAATGCAAACGGCTATGCTAATGTCACCCATCATGATCTTATTCTTCACGATGAGTTCACCTGCTGGTCTAGGTCTTTACTTTTTCGTCGGTGGATTATTTGCCTGTGTGCAAACCTTAATCATTAACTTCTACCGGCCTCGTATCCGACGTGAAATCAGCGACCAAATGGCTAAGAATCCGAAGCCAGTGGTTGAAGTTCCTATCGTTAAGCCAACCGAAATTAAAGCTGCTAAGAAGCAAGTTCAGCAGAAAAACCGCCAACGTAACGCTGGTAAGCAACAACATCACAAATAATAGTGTTCCAAAAGGGCCATTACTAGATTGCTAGTAATGGCCCTTTTTGTATCTAACAATATTGGACTTTTATTGGGCTTGACTTGTTACTATCACCCGATGAATTGTTCGCAAGAGCATCCATTCTCGGGGACGCGTTTTTCTGTGTCCATTGCATTTAGTTGCTTATAGCAAAATGCTTATTATCAGCATTTTAATCCAATGCATTCTAACTCATCATAAGATTCTGTTGGACACTGCTTGGCACCTTCTCCTGTTCTACAGCTTCCCATGTCTCTACATTTTGCCCCTTCGTTTCAATCTTCAAATATCGATGTGGTTTGAGTTTCCATTGGACATCAAACGTTAATTTTCGGGACTTCCCTTGTCTGTTATAAGTTTGCAGCACATAAGTGTATTCATCCTCACCACCACCTCCAATGAAGTGTTTGATGGGTTGCGCTGTTGTATTGGCATAAACCGTTTCGGTTTTCACCCATGGATTAACGTTATCAAGTGCCATAGCCATCTCACTCCCGCGATTACGTGTCATGGCTGGGGCAAAGATAGACCCGATTGCTAGCAGGATCAAGAGTGTCCCCGTAACGATTAGTAAAGTTTTTAAAAATTTCATGAATAGTCTCCTCCAAGTTGCTTAGTTACTAGACTAACTAACTAGCTATCTCAGAATACCCATTCTTTTCTAACCTGTCAACCCCATGATCGATTTTTGACGACAAAAAAGTCGCGAATAAAACATTCGCGACTCCTAGAACTGTATTTAACAACCTTTAAGACTTCGGTTCTTCCGAATGGTCTGTTTTGGTGTCATCTTCCAACAAAGCGGACTTAATGCCAGTTGGCATCCCACCATTAGCGATTGCCTGGGCCTGTTCCTTCTTGGCAGTCAAGACCTTGGCCTTAGCATCTGACAAGATAGGTAATGAAATCCGGAACACAGAACCATGACCAACTGCACTCTCGATAGTAATTCGACCATGATAGGCTTCGATCAGTCGCTTGGCAATTGCTAAGCCTAACCCATTGCCCCCTTTGGTTCGGGACCGTGCCTTGTCGACACGATAGAACCGATTGAAGACCCGATCCATGTTCTGTTGCGAAATCCCCTCACCGAAATCTTGAACAGCCACCTCGACATTTCGCATATCGCTCTCGAACGTCAGATGAATTTCCTTGCGTGCTTGGGTATACTTAACCGCATTATCCAGAAGAATAATGAGAATCTGCTCTAAATGATTTCGATAAATTTGCACCTGAACTGGACGATGAACATCATCATCCAGGATAAACGTAAAGTCTGGATGAATCATCTTGAAGTTATCGTAGACCTGCTGGACGACCTCACTAACATTGGTCACCTCATTGGTATAGTTCACTTCAATCTGTTCGGCCCGTTGAAGATCGAGCATCTCTTGAACCAAGCTCTTCATCCGCTTCGTTTCTTGTAAAGAAGCCTTAATTGACTCATCTAAAACCTCTGGGTCGTCTTTACCCCAACGATCCAACATTTCCATGTGGCCTTGAATGATGGCGACTGGCGTCCGTAACTCGTGAGAAACATCTTCAACGAACTGCTGTTGTTGATCCATATATCCCTGGGTCGTGTCTAACATGTCGTTAAACAGGGTTCCTAGGTCACTGAGCTCATCAGTATGCCGAATCTCGGGTACTCGTCGGTCAGTCTGCGGATCTTCTCTAACGGCATGAATGGTCTCTCTGATAGCTTCCACTGGCCGCAGTAGAAACGACGCCAAAATGTAACTCAAGATGGCTGCCGCTAGACCTGCGATAAGACCAAGTACCAAGGCTACCTGGTAGAGTTTCACCTGGGTTGCCCGGTAATCCTTTAGATTATCGGTTACCTGAACGTAACCTAACAAACGATTTCCTTGCTTACTGCGGATGGGCATACGACCAACAAGGTGCTTGACCTTGTTGATCGTCTTGACCCCAATGTGTTGGTGTGAAGAGGCCTTGAAAGGTGCCACCGTCTTGTCAGTGGCATAGAGGACTCGGCCTTGGGTGTCATACACCGTCACCGTCTGACTATCTCGTGACAACGTCGATAAAATGGCGTTGTTGTAGGGCATAGCCCCTTTTCCTTTGCCACTTGGTTCGTCAGCCAAAACCGTCCGTGGCCGTAACACTTCATCAACTTGGCCACTCGACAATGTCTTCTTCTGACTGCTCAAGCGTTCTACGACGACATTCAGTGAATCTGCCACATGGGCCCGTTCCTGCCGCATTAACACCGTCATAAAACTGTTAAAAATAAGAATGATGATAACCGCGAAGATGACGAGCACCCCGAGTGCAGTCGACAGTGTCCATTCCCATTTCAAAGAAAGACGGAAGCCCCGCTTTTTAGGCTGTTCTTCCGTTTCCTTTTCTAATTCAGTTGCTTTCACGACCGCATCACGTACCCTGTCCCACGGACCGTCTGGATATAACTCTTTTGGCCAGGAACATCAATTTTATTTCGTAGGTAACGTACGTAAACGTCGACCACGTTGGTTTCGACTTCGGATTCATAACCCCAAACCTTGGTTAAAAGCACGTCGCGTGCTAACACAACGTTGATGTTTTCCATTAAAGCCAGGAGTAATTCGTATTCTCGTTTCGTGAGGTTAATCACTTCATCACCACGTCGAACAATTCGGTTTTCTTTTTCGATCGTCAAGTCTTTGAACTTAACCGTGGTTTGCTTCGTATTCTTTTGTTCCCCCTCGAGGTGAATTCGCCGTAAGAGTGCCCGTACTCGAGCCAAGAGTTCTTCGATGGCAAAAGGCTTCACGATATAGTCATCAGCCCCATGGTCTAAACCAGAGACACGATCGATGACGGAATCTCTAGCAGTCATCATGATAATGGGCGTGCTCTTCACTTCACGAACTCGGCGAGCCACTTCAATCCCATTTAATTCGGGGAGCATCAGGTCGAGTAGAATCACATCAAAATCCTGTGACAAGGCCGCTTCCAACCCTGTCCGTCCGTTAAACTGCACGTTGGTTTCATAGCCTTCATGCTTTAGTTCTAGCTCAACAAAGCGAGCAAGATTTTTTTCATCTTCAATAATTAAAATTCGACTCATTGCACTTTAACTCCTCTGGTTAGTTAGCTGCGTTCGAGTCGCCGTAAAACCATCAGCGACAAGGACGTCCGATATTCATTTCAACATTTAATTTTATCATAGTTTCTCATAATTGTATGCGAAAACCACCATCCCTTTCATATTTATCTAATTATTAAGACTTCTCATCCTCGCTGAAAAAGTGATTAAGAAAATGCAACCGGTTGTACCCATTTGTTGATGTTGCTTTGGAAAATCCATCTAGCACGTTGCTTCACATTAGGTTATTCAGTGTATAATCTTGCTAATCCGATGACGGTGGGGACTGGTACAGCAGCATTTGAAAATTATTTATTTTTTGTTCATTTTTTCACTTGAAATTGAGAGCGAATTTAGTATACTAGCCTTGTAGACAAAATAAAAAGGAGTCTTAAATTATGAAAGCAGCAGTTATTCGCGATTCAGTTGACGGTTACGTTGATATTAAAGATGTTACCTTGCGTCCTATCACCCACGGTGAAGCCTTAGTTAAGATGGAATATTGTGGTCTTTGCCACACTGACTTACACGTTGCCGCTGGTGACTTCGGTAAGCAACCTGGCCGAATCATTGGTCATGAAGGTGTCGGTCGTGTTATTCAAGTTGCCGATGATGTTGATAACTTAAAGATCGGTGATCGTGTTTCCATCGCTTGGTTCTTTAAGGGCTGTGGTCACTGTGAATACTGCTTGACTGGCCGCGAAACACTTTGCCGTAACGTCAAAAACTCTGGTTTCACTGTTGACGGTGCCATGGCTGAAGAATGTATCGTTGATGCTAACTACGCCGTCAAAGTCCCAGAAGGCTTGGACCCAGTCGAAGCAACTTCCCTTACCTGTGCTGGTGTAACGATGTACAAAGCCCTTAAGGTCGGCGAAACAAAACCCGGTCAATGGGTCGAAGTTGTTGGTGCCGGTGGTTTAGGTAACTTGGCTATTCAATACGCCCACAACGTTTTCGGTGCCCATGTCGTTGCCGTGGACGGTAATCCTGACAAATTAGCTGCTGCTAAAGCCAATGGTGCTGAAGTTCTGATCAACCGTCATGATAACAATGTTGCTGAACAGATCCAAGAAAAGGTCGGTGGTGTGAACAACGCCCAAGTCACTGCTGTTAACAAGGATGCCTTCACGCAATCCGTTAATGCTTTGAAGCCAGATGGTAAGTTGGTTGCCGTTGCCTTGCCACAAGGTGATATGGAATTAAACATCGCCAAGACTGTTTTGGATGGCATCTCCGTACGTGGTTCCCTTGTTGGAACTCGTCAAGACTTAGCCGAAACTTTCCAATTTGGTGCTGAAGGTAAAGTTCACCCAATCGTTCAGACCCGTCGTTTGGATGAAGTTAATGACATCATTGACGAAATGAAAGCCAACAAGATCGTTGGCCGAATGGTCGTCGACTTCACTAAATAATTAAGAATTCAATACTTCCATGAAAAGCCCGCTCTCCGTGACAGAGCGGGCTTTTTGCTGTTCTTTTTAAATATATAACGCATGTAAGGTCTTGAGATCTGCAGCGGAAAGCTTTAAATGTCCCTGATCCATCGGATACATCACCGAACGGCGACTCTCACTGTGGTCGAGACCAATGGCATGCCCAACTTCATGAATAGCGACCGATGTCCGAATCCCCGTCTGGGGGTGGGCCAAGTTCATACCAGCATGGGCCCGATTGATCGTATAGGTTCCTAGGCCGACGTACCGCTCAATCTCAGGCCCCCCTTCACCTAATTCCAAATAATTCGGGCGTTGATCATCAGCTTCTCGATGGTAGGTAAAAAAGGTAATGCCATTCTGTCGTCCTCGTGGTGTCCCCGGAATTAGGTGAACGGCTCCGGTCTGATTGTAGACCATAACGGCCTTCTCAAATGCAGGTCGCACTTCACTAGGAACTTTGGCATCGAAATGATAGTAATAAGTTCGTCGCAGTGGATGTTCCCCCGCAATTTTTTCAATTGGCGTTGGCGCACCATCTTTAGGACGAGGTATTGCCGTCTCTAAGGTCTGAATGGCGTGTTCCGCCTGAATAAATTTTGACTGGAAATTACGTGGGAATTCCCAGATTAAAAAGATGAAGGACACAATAGCTATTATTAACAATCCACAGCGACGTTTAGTCATCAGTAATCTCCCTCACTCGTCCATTTGATTACCACTAGTTTAGCCGCTACGGATGCGCATCCATAGAGATATTCGTCCAATTGCCCAGATCCTATAAATCTAATTTTTATTTCTGGGCAGTAAATAATTAGTCTTATTATATTTTAACGTTTCTTCCGCACAGACAATACAATTGTGTGCAACCTTTCGATCATATGAGAATTTAATAAGAATTGTTAATTACTGGTCGCCTTTAGACCCTACTCGCTGAATTTTAGGTCGTAAAAAAGATCTTATCCCTAACTGGATAAGATCCTACAAGACATGCTTACGGCCTGATATCAACTATCATGCCGGTAGCCACCTAAGAGCAGATTCTAAAATAGTTCAGCACTTGAGGCGAAAGACTGTCTCACGCCACGTTAGCTGACTCTCCTAATATTGTCTCTAGATACTTAGGAGATCCGCTGGTGTTTTCAGTAAAAACGTCGGTTTTTCGTTTTTAACTGACTCGGGATCCGCCGCTCCCCACATAGCTGCCGCAGTGGCCACACCTGCATTGTGGCCCATCTGGATATCATACTTGGCATCACCAATCATGACACTCTCTGCCAAGTCCAGGTCAAAACGGGTCACCAGGTTCCAGATACCATCTGGAGCCGGTTTGTAATGGTCTACCATATCAGACCCACTCACCGCCGCAAACGTCGTGTTTAGACCTACTTGGTCTAGATTACGTTGAAGTGGGACTGAATGCTTGCTGGACACCACATAGAGATTGGCTCCTCGCTGTGCCAATTGCTTCAGGGCCGTGTCCATGCCATCGAACAATGTAATTCCTTCTTGCTCTGTAACATGATACTGCGAACGAAAGACCGTGTAGAGGTCTTCCAGATCTTGGTCACTCAAGTCTTCCTTCGCCATTTTAGCAAAGGAGACTTCAATAGGCACACCCATATAGCTCACAACTGCCTCGCGACTAGGAACGGCCAGGCCTTGGGCCTCATAAGCACGTTGCGTCGACAACACCGCAACATTACGGGTATCCGCCAAAGTACTGTCAAAATCGAAAAAGAAATTCTTCATGTCACTCACCTCGTCAAATCATCTGCTAGCAACACCGCTTGAATCGTTCGCAAGACACCATCATGCTCGTTATCAAGACTGGTGGTCTGAGTCGCTGCTTCCCGAATTCTCGCCGGTGCATTGGCCATAGCCCAGCCTTGACCGGCATAACTGATCAACGGAAGATCGTTATCCCCATCGCCAAAGGCCATGATGTCATCAGCAATCACGTTAAAATGCCGCGCTAACCACTGAACGGCAGGAAGTTTACCAACATTAGCCCCGACCACGTCAACCACGCCATAACCACTGTCATGGGCGCGTAATCGACTATTAAAATGGGTATTGAGGGCCGTCACCAATTCAGCTGCTTGACCCGGTGACGTCGAAACGCTGATCTTCTTGATCCGATCGGTCACGGTAGCGAGGTCATCGACCTGTTGGAGGTTGTCGTAGAACTTAGCCGCAGCATCGAGAAGAACCTGAGGCGCACCTGTTTCGGTATAAGATCCATTCTGCCCCACCAAGATGAGGTAGGCATTCGCCAAGGCGGCCTGCTGGCGGTCAACCGTCACAAACTGGTGAACCTGTTCAGCCGACAGACTGCCATCAAAGACCTGCTTACCCTTGAGATAGATAGACGCTCCGTTTTCCGCAACGATAGTCAGGTTGTCAGCCATAACGTCCTTAAAGAGTTGTTTCAGGTGAGCGAATTGATTGCCAGACGACAATACCAATTGAATTCCCCGTTGGTCAAGAGCCTGTAGTGTTTCTTTAAAAAGGTCCTGATTGAAGCTCTGGTCATTGTGTAGTAGCGTCCCATTTAAGTCGGTCGCGATTAATTTAGTTCCCAAAATTTCACTCCTCGGATAATAGTCAGTGACGTCATTATACCTGTTTTTTAAATGAAATGACAAAAAAACTCCCAGAAGCCGCGGACTTCATGGGAGTTTCCTATTACTAATTCGTTAAAAATTAGTTGTTTGCGTTCTTAACCGCAACGACCTGACGGCCATCGTAGAAACCGCAACTTGGGCAAACCATGTGTGACTTACGTAATTCACCACAGTTTGGGCAAGGAGTCAAACCTGGGGTAGCCAACTTAATGTGACCCCGACGCATACGCTTCTTCGTCTTAGACGTTTTCCGTGCTGGTACAGCCAAAGAAAACACCTCCTTTTAATAAAATTATATCCACTAGTGAAAAAATTTTTAAGGCTTACAAAGGCGATTATTGATCATCCTGATCAGGGAAGAAATCTTTTAACTTTGCAAGACGTGGATCAACAGATTGATTTTCCTTCTCGACCTTAGCAAGATCGGCTTCCGCAACCACTGCCCAATCATCACCGGTTGGCAGTGCGGCACCTTGCTTTTCAGCTTTTGAAAGAATGTGCATCGGAATTTCTAAAATAATGTTATCCCCAATGGCCTTGTCAAAATCGATCAGGTCATCCTTAACCACCATCACTACATCAGTCTTCTCAAACCGTTGCGTGGCTTCAGGGTCGGATACATAAAATTCCGTCATGTTAAAGGCTACTGGTAAGTCCACCGGTGTGAGTGACCGGCTGGATGGGACTGTTAAGTCCGCGGTAACCTGTGCGTCAACGACAACATCGCCACCCGTAATCACGGATACTTGACCCTTGACGTGAACGGGACCGAGGTCTAAGACCTCTTCGCCATATCGTTCCATCAAATCGGCGCGTAAATCTAAAGTCTCATCAAACACCAACGGGTCGTTACGGTGACTTCTTCGTAGCTCGGTCAATGACCATTTCATCGTAATTCCTCCAATGCAACGTGATAAATTATACCTGTCAAAAATAATGATGTCAAGGTAATTTCCTTGATAGTCGATCAGAATCCGCTACTTTTATGGGAATTCGACCATAATCCTGTGGGACATCGGTAATCAGTGTCCGAATCTCACCCATTCGATTATCCAAAGCACCCTTCCCATTTAACCACTCCCGATCAGCTCGGCTAATCAGCGGCAATGAGACTTGCTTCTTAATCTGATGAAGATACGTCTGCCCTCGACCCGAATATCCCAAAACACGTAGATATTGCGGCTTGGCAACCATCTCTGTTGACTTGATCTGACCTAACAGATAGGTTGCCTGACGTTGTAAACGCGTGTAGGTGTAGCGCTTCGTCTTCACAGCCTGCATAAATCCTGCAAAACTTGTACTCTCTAATGCTGCGCGCTGCATGCGATACTCGATACCTTCTGTGACCTGATAGTGTTGTCGTAAATCTGCGACATGACCGCTCACGAGTTGGTACTGTAACGCCGGCCAGAAGTCCTCCCAGTCGGTCAGTTGAACAGCCTGTAGCAACGTTAGCGTGTTTGCAGGAACAACTGGCGTAATGCTTCCCCAGTCGTGTTCAAGGGCCGCAGAACGAATAGCAGTCGCACTAGCAAACGTGCTCGCCGCTGGAATCGTCTTGTCGCCATGCTGACTCTCCTGACGAGATAACGGCACTAGCTGTAAGCGTCTCCCTTGTTGCCGATTGGCCACTGCATAGAAGAAACCCAAGATATCATTGGGATCCTCAAGCGTAATCCCTGTTTGGTCCCTGAGATAACCTTGAAATAATTGGGCATAGGTTTGATCGTAACGCTTAAAGGTTGCCGAATTCGTCGGCATATTTGCCATCAGACGATCGTAGTCCATGTCTGGGTGTTCGGTCCCAAAAGCCAACCAATCACACCCTAAGGCATTCAGAATGGTCACACCTCCGGCCGCAAAGAAATTCGCTGGTTGAATCGCCATCGCACTTGGCAGTTCAACCACCAGATCGACCCCACCAGCCAATGCGGCCTGAGTTCGCTGCCACTTGTCCATAAGTGCCGGCTCACCGCGTTGAACCCAGTTACCACTCATCGCAACCACCACCACATCGGCTCCTGTTGTGCGTTTTGCTCGGCGGATCTGGTCGGCATGACCATTATGAAACGGATTGTACTCTGCGACAATCCCCACTGCGTGTAACGTCATTTTACTATGCCTCCCGGGTAACCTCGAAGAACCAACGGGTCGTATCTGGTGCTACCTCGGCGTTGCCAAAGTTGGCACTCACCCGTTGTACCGTGAGACCGGCCCGAGTCAAGGCTTGGCGATAATCCACGAGATCATAGGTCCGTTCGTGGTGAAGTTCTGTCACTTTACGATAGTCACCAGTTTCTTCATTTTGCGTAAAGAAGGTCAAGTCATGTTCGGCAGCATGGGGTTCATCCTCAATGCCATAGCTGGTCCAAATGAAGGCCCGCTCATCATCCACGTAGTTGTACATGTACCCCGGATAAACGTCATCTGTTTGGTGCGGGGTAATGACGTCAAAGAGGAACTTCCCACCGACTGCAAGGTGTTGTTGCACTTGACGGAAGGCTTGTGTAACCGCATCTAGATCGGGCAAATAACAGAAGGAATCCGCGAAACACGTCACGGTCTGATAGGTGCCAATCATTGACAGATCCAGCATGTCCCCTGCCATCAAGGGCATCGTCACTTCGGCTTCGGCAGCGTGCTTCGCAGCCAATGTCAGCATCTCTTCGGAGAGATCCAACCCACTGACCTGATAGCCCCTTTGTGCTAATAACACACCCAAGCGGCCACTGCCACAGGCGAGATCTAACAGGTCTCCGTCCTTAGGATCGACACGTTGGGCGACAAAATCCAGCCATTGATCGTACATGGCTGGATCAAACAATTCGTCGTAAAGCTCGGCAAAGGTTTGGTAAATCATACCTCAGCCTCTACCCATTGGCTCAAGTCTACTTCAGGTGCATCGGACCAAAGCTTCTCTAGGTTATAATGACCACGTTGTTCCCGTTGGAAGACGTGCACGATAACATCACCCAAATCAATCAAGATCCAACTAGCCTCATTCTTCCCTTCAACGTCCTTAATTGGGACGTTGTTTTCATTCATATGATCCACAATCTCATCGGCAATCGCTTGGACTTGTCGACTTGAGGTTGCTTCCATAATTAAGAAGTAGTCAGCCATCAGGCTAACCTTAGTCATATCTAATGCGGTCATATCCTCCGCACGCTTATTATCCGCAGCCTTAACTGCAATTTTTAGTACTGACTTGCTATCCATGCAAGCACTCCTCTCATAACTTGTTTTCGTTTTGTTTTAATTCTTCTACATACCGGGGAACCCACGCATTATAGGTGTCCAGTGAAGCCGGGTAAACAGCCAAACCATGGGCAACCAAATATTGGAGGGTGTGTTGGGCCTGAAAGGCCACCCCGGCACCTAAATTTTCTGCGGTAATTCTCCGAGCCGCCTTAACGCCCGGAAAATCGCGAGCTGGCTCGATGTAATCAGCCATGTAGACGATCTGTTCCAGAGGGGTCATGTAGACAGCCCCCGTTGTATGGTGACGCACGGCATTCAAAACATCTTCATCATAGATGTGAAGTTCACGCTTGATGAGCTCCGCTCCCACGACACCATGCCAAATGGCATTGCCGTATTGCCGAAGTTCTTCTGGCAAATGATACGTCGTGATCGCCGCCAAAAAGTCCTCATCAGGTCGTTGCTTGGCGTAATCGTGAATCAACCCAGCAATGCTGGCCTTTTCCACATCAACACCGTTGGCTTGGGCCAACGAGATGGCTGTCTGTTCAACGCGCAGAACATGTTGGAAACGTTTAGGCCGCAACGCCTGCTTCAGCTCCGTGACCAGAGCCGTCCGAGTTCCGGGGAAAATATGCTGCTGATAATTTAACTCAGTCACGATATAACAGATGCTCCTTTATATAGAGGTCCACCATCGTTGGCACCAGGTAGCGCACGGATTGTCCCCGCCGAACCTGGTCCCGAACCATAGTCGAACTAATCCCAATCTGGGGCACATCCACCCAAAGCACCGGATACGGTGATTCATGGGTGAATCCTTGCCGACAGACGCCGACAAACTGAACTAACTTTAAAAGATCATCGATCCGATACCACTTTGGGAGGTAGGCAACCATGTCGCCCCCAATAATGAAGTAGTATTGATTCTCCGGGTGAGCCCGGGTTAATTGCAACATCGTGTCATACGAATAGCTCTTGCCGCCCCGCTCAACCTCGGTCAACTCGAGAGCAAACCGCGGGTTATCCTTAATAGCTGCTTTAACCATGGCGACCCGATCGGCCGCTGGAATAGCAATCTTGCGGTCCACGTGAGGCGGTTCGGCATCGGGCATAAACAAAACCTTGTCGAGCCCTAACTGAGTTGCGACCTGATCAGCGATGACGAGGTGCCCCAGATGTGGCGGATTGAAGGTCCCACCAAGAATACCAATCCGGCGCTTCTTTGCGGTCGCTGCCATTTGCGTCGCGACCTGCGTACTCGTTTGCTCTGCAATTTTAACCACGACTGCCAGGCCTCCTACATCTCTTCAACGATTGATGAAATTCTTTGGTTTTCTTCATCCGTTGCTGGCCGGTACAGAACCAGGACGCGACCAATCGTTTGGACAACTTGAATGGATGTGTTGTCTTCGATAAAGGCCTTGGTTTCATCAACCGTAACGTCAGCACTCTGTTGGAGATTAATCTTGATTAATTCTCGGTTTTCTAAGGCTCCGGTTAATTGGTCTAACCAAGCCTCGGTCAGACCGTTCTTCCCAACTGAGAAGAGTGGTCGCATGTTGTGGGCGTGAGCCCGTAAATACCGTTTCTGTTTCCCTCGTAGCAAATTGTCATCCTCCATTTGATTAAATCATTGCGCGACGTACTAAAACGCCGACTCCTGCTGGTGCCCAACCGGTCACATTGACGCCGGCGGGAACGGTAATCCAACCCAGTCCTTCAAAGACCAGATCACTTTTTTCAGTAATTTTAAATTCATGCGCGACCAAGGCTGGGAAGTCATCAACATTTTCCGCATGCGGTGGTGTCAGTAACTGACCCACTTGACGTGCGTAAAAGTCATCCGCATTCTCCAGCTTGGTACGGTGAATGTAGAGATTATTTTCAAAGTAAGCCGTGAAACCAGCTTTTGGTCCTTTGGTGTAATCGAACCGAGCAACCCCACCGAAGAACAGTGTTTGTTGGTCATTCAGTTGATATTCCTTAGGCTTAACCGGCTTCTGTGGCGTCACAATCTTGAGGTCCTTACCATCCAAGAAGTGAGCCATCTGTTGGTTTTGAATGATCCCAGGGGTGTCCACCAAGACGTGGTCATCATCCAATGGAATTTCAATTTTATCCAACGTCGTTCCAGGGAAACGAGACGTCGTGATCAAGTCCTTCACTCCGGTATTTTGCCGAATGATTTGGTTAATCAATGTGGATTTCCCAACGTTGGTTACCCCAACGACGTACACGTCCCGATCGCCACGATACTTGTTGATGAGTTGAAGTAACTCGTCAACGGATTGATTGGTCTTAGCACTCAATAGGGCGACGTCCATTGGCCGAATACCTTGTTCGTTGGCCCGTTGCCGGATCCAGTCCTTCAACTTACTGCGCTTCAATGACCGGGGCATCAAATCTTCCTTGTTCCCAACCAATAAGACGGGGTTGTCCCCGACGAAACGGTGTAGTCCAGGAATCACACTCCCGTTAAAATCAAAGATATCGACGACGTAGACGATCAGCGCGTTGGCATCTTGAATCTGAGTCAGTAATTGTAAGAAGTCGTCGTCCGTCAAACCAACCGGTACGATTTCATTGTAATGACGTAACCGGAAGCATCGTTGACAATAGACCTCTTCTTTTTCAAGTCCCTTATCGAGAGCCGACTGTGGCGTATAGCCAGGGGCCGTCTTGTCCGTTGTCTGAATGATCGCCCCACAGCCAATACAGTGAAGTGGTTCGCCATCAATTAAAACGGGTTCAGTGTGTTTTTCGTTCATCAAGATCCTCCTGCCAGGTTAATTCTGGATAATTGTGGTGTAAACGCCACAAAATAACTTTTTCTAAGAGCCGGTTTCCCTTAGTTACCCAAGCGTCCGACTTCAAAATAGGTTTTACTAAGACACTTCTAACGCCACTGCGATGCGCAGCCCAGACGTCAGTTAAGATTTGGTCCCCAACCATAACCGCTTCATTGCGGTTGAGATGCCAACGGCGTAGGGCCCGTCGAATCCCCCACGTGAGCGGTTTTAAAGCACGATGCACATAGGGTAAATCAAATGGTGCTACTGCTCGGTCAACCCGAGCACGACTGTTGTTTGAGACCACAATCACCTGAATTCCGGCCATCTCAAGCATCGTCAACCAATGACGTAACTCGGGGGTCCCATCGGGATTATTCCAAGCAATGAGCGTATTATCTAGGTCGGTTAACACCGCTTTGACCCCATTAGCCCGTAGTTGAGCCGGTGTCAAATCGTATATGTTCGTAACCATCCACGTTGGCTTGAATCTGGATACCATGCGGGTGACTGCCCCCCTTCGTCCAATTGCCGTTACCGGCTGTCTAGCATTTAATTATACGCAATTCCGGCCTATTTTACCACTCGTAACAGCCGGGATCCACGGCTAATTTCAAGCGTTAGAACGCAGACCGCGTCGCACTGGAATAGAAGGCGCTTTCTGTCCTCAAGCCCAGCTCCGTACTAATAAAAAAGACCCCGCTTAGCAGCGAAGTCTCTTTCCATCGACTGAATTAAGCAGCCAATGCTTCTTTAGCTTGGTCAGCTAAAGCTTTGAATGCAGCCGCATCATTAACGGCTAAATCGGCTAACATCTTACGGTTAACATCAATGTTAGCTAACTTCAAACCATGCATCAACTTGCTGTAGCTCAAACCATTGATCCGAGCAGCTGCGTTGATCCGAGTGATCCAAAGCTTACGGAAGTCACGCTTCGTGGCCTTACGATCACGGTAAGCGTATTGGTAACCTTTCCGAACTTGGTCCTTAGCAACCTTGAATAAACGGTGCTTTGAGCCCCGGTAACCCTTAGCTAACTTTAAAACTTTTCTACGACGTGCGCGTGTAACAGTACCGCCTTTAACTCGTGGCATAATCTTTTCCTCCTAAATCAATTCAAACATTATGTCGACATTTCGTCGACCCGAAAATCTAACGACTAGCTTACTTTTGTAATAATTGGTGGTAAGTCTTTAAAGTCGTTTCATCCATCATCCGGGTTCCACGAAGGTTCCGGCGTTGTTTCTTAGTCTTACCATGGAAACGGTGTTGCGTGTAGGCGTTACCACTCTTAAGGCCGCCATTAGCAGTTACTTTGAACCGCTTTGCTGCAGCACGGTTAGTCTTCATCTTTGGCATAATACGAAATTTCCTCCTTAAATTGGTAGCCGAAGCTACCCCATCAATTCTTACTTTTGTTCAGCGATGGGTGCCAGCATGAGAAACATGCTCCGTCCATCCATCTTCGGTCGTTGTTCAACCGTTGCAACTTCAGAAGTCTCAGCTGCCATACGGTTAAGCACCTGGCGACCAATGTCTTTATGAGTAATTGCCCGACCCTTAAACCGAATTGATACGCGAACCTTTTCACCCTTAGCCAAGAACTTTTTAGCGTTCTTTAACTTGGTGTTGAAGTCGTTGGTATCAATGGTAGGACTCAGACGAACTTCCTTAACACTGACCACTTTTTGCTTCTTACGTGCTTCGCGTTGCTTCTTTTGCAACTCGAACCGATACTTCCCGTAGTCCATAATGCGGGCTACCGGTGGCTTAGCTTTCGGTGCAACCAAAACTACATCGAGGTTCGCTTCTTCAGCGATCTGTAAGGCTTCACTCTTGGTCTTAATGCCCAATTGGTCGCCGTTATCAGCGATCAGCCGTACTTCACGTGCTCGAATCCCCTCGTTGACAATCGTGTCGCTTGCTATGGTAATCCACCTCCAAAATAATCTCGAGAACTTGCAGAAATCAACCCCACAAAAAATGCGGGAACTTTTGATGAAAATCAAACAGCTCCCGCATGAAATTCCATTGTAAAATGGAAATAACGTGCATATCCAGCCCAGTAACTTACGTCGCTAGGCGAGAAGCGGAAGCCTCTGCTTAATTTCTCAACTTAACCATCATACCAGCTAGCCGATTCGATGTCAACGGGTGTTTCGCTAAAGTTCATTGGCATCGGGCTAGGCACAAAACGAGGCCGTCTAGACGACCTCGTTTCTTCTATTCTCTGGTTGTATACCAGAACCGAATTAGTTTTCCTCGCGACTGTATGAAGCGATGTCACTCAGAATTTCCTTAACGAAGGCATCACTGCTCATGGACTCACTGTCGTCTTCCCCGTACTTCCGCACGGAAACAGTCCCATTGGCCATTTCGTCTTCACCGACAACCAACGTGTATGGAATCTTGTGCGTTTGGGCATCTCGAATCAGGTAACCCATCTTTTCACCACGCTTGTCGACGTTGACCCGAACATCAGCAGCTTTTAATTCAGCGGCTAACTTGTCAGCGTAAGCACCATGTTTCTCTTCGGAAACAGGAATGATCGTAACTTGCTTAGGAGCCAACCAAGTTGGAAAGGCACCCTTGTAAATTTCAGTCAGGTAAGCGGTGAATCGTTCCATCGTTGAAACCAGGCCACGGTGAATCATCACTGGGCGATGTTCTTCACCATCAGCACCGACATAGTGTAAGTCGAAGCGTTCTGGCAACATGAAGTCCAATTGGATAGTTGAGAGCGTTTCTTCGTTCCCAAGCGCCGTCTTCGTCTGAACGTCCAACTTAGGACCGTAGAAGGCAGCTTCCCCTTCGGCTTCGACGTAAGGTAAGCCCAAGTCATCCATGGCACCCTTCAACATTTTTTGTGCGTTGTTCCACATTTCGTCGTCATCGAAGTACTTCTCCGTGTTCTTAGGGTCACGGTAGCTCAGACGGAACGTGTAGTCCTTGATGTCGAAGTCTTTGTAAACCTTAACCATCAAGTCCAGAATACTCTTAAATTCATCTTGAATTTGTTCTGGAGCAACGAACGTGTGACCATCGTTCAAGGTCATTTCACGAACACGTTGCAACCCACTCAAGGCACCGGACTTTTCGTAACGGTGCATCATCCCTAATTCAGCAATCCGTAATGGGAGTTCACGATAAGAACGGATGTGGTGGTTGTAAATTTGAATATGGCTAGGGCAGTTCATTGGCCGCAATTCAAGTTGTTCGCCATCACCCATGTCCATCGGCGGGAACATGTCTTCACGGTAGTGAGCCCAGTGACCGGATTGCTTGTACAGATCCAAGTTAGCCAAGACTGGTGTGTACACGTGTTGGTACCCGTTAGCAACTTCCTTGTCGATGATGTAACGTTCGATGGTACGACGAATAGTCGCCCCATTTGGCATCCAGTATGGTAAACCGGCACCAACCTTAGGATCAACGAAGAACAAGTCCAGTTGGTTTCCGATAACACGGTGGTCACGTTCGCGTGCTTCTTGGCGACGAGCTAAGTCGGCATCCAAATCAGCTTGCTTGTAGAAGGCCGTCCCGTAAATCCGTTGGAGCATTGGATTTGAAGACTTGCCTTGCCAGTAAGCACCGGCAACGGAGAGCAACTTGAACTTCTTCACGTCACCCGTGTTGGCTAATTGAGCACCGTCACTTAAGATTTGGTGATCACCAATCTTCAAGAAGTTAACTTGGTCGCCGTCAATGGCGTTGATCAAGTCGGTCGTATAAGGATCCGCCTTGGCTTGAGCCAAAGCATCAGCCTTGCTGAGGACAACACGTTCGATAGCAACCTTGTCGGCGACTAGTTTTTCAACGATAACGGCAATGGCATCCAATTCGTCAACACTGACTTGTTGGTCATCTTTGTCGGTATCCACGAAGAACCCGTCTTCGTCAGCACGAACTTCACCCAAACGAATGGCTGGAAATTCCTTTTTCAAAGCAATTCTGACCAAGGCAGCAGTCGTGTTCCGCAGAACCGTCAAGCCATCTTCGTCACCCTTCGTCACAATTTCGATGCTACCATCGTGTGCAATTGGCGTTAAGTTGTCGATCAATTCGCCGTCTAACTTAGCTGCAACGGCTTTTTTCCCTAAACTAATGGAAATCGACTTTGCAACATCTTCTGGTGTTGTGCCGGCTGGGAATTCTTTAACGTTACCATCTGGAAATTTCAATGAAATATCTGCCATAGTTTACAATCTCCCTTATTGATTTTCGGGCTGAATACGAAAAAATCCCCAGTGCCAAAGAAGGCACTGGGGACGTCATTAACGTGGTTCCACCCGATATTTTTCACGAGACTGATCCCGTGAACTCTAATCGTCGCTAACGGAACGGACCGGTCGAAAATTTCCTCTCGACAGCTAGGAAAGCGGTAATGCTGGTGGGCGCTAAGTCGGCTTCCAATCTAGGCCAGCTCTTCCTGTGAACGACTCCACCACCACCATGTCTTTCGTCATAGCTCTTGTGGTTTCAAAGACTATTAAACACTTGCAGCCAAATATTGTCAAGGGATGGCAATGTAAAAATTCGAATCAATGGTCACCCTGATAACGACCGCCGCCTCTTGCCAATAATTTTTCTGCAATTCCCGTCTCCATAAAATTTTATATTTGCTCGGCGCATTTACTGGGGTCGACGGTTCACCCCAACCATCGTGATCTCACGAGCTAAGAAACGAATCCGTTGCATCAGCCGTTGGGCCTTCAGTGGTTCGTCATCCCCACGCGTTGAGATCCGCAAATGTTCCTTCTCCAATTGTGCCATGGAAAAATTGGAACTGAAGAAAGTTGGCAACTCTTCTTGCATCCGGTATTCCAGAATAACCCCCAGAATATCGTCACGTACCCAAGCTGACATGGCATCGGCCCCGATATCATCAATCATCAGGACGGGTGCCTTCTTTAATGACTCCAATTTGTCGGCCACGCCATTTTGGGCAATGGCATTTTTCATTTCAACGGCAAAGCTTGGGAAGTGGACCAACGTCGTGGCAAAGCCGTCCGTTGCCAATTGATGAGCAACGGCAGCTAGCAGATAAGTCTTCCCGACACCGAAGCTTCCAGCCAGATATAGGGCTTGATGACGACGCTTAGGATTGGCTTCGTATGCATCGATGAAGTCTAACGCTGCCATCAAAGCCTCGGCCCGATCGTCATCCTGGTCAAAATTGGCCAGTGTCGCCTCTCGAATACTCTTAGGCATTGCGATCGACTTCACCCGCTGACGCAGCTGTTGTTGGGCCTGACGTTCCTGGGTCTGTGCCGTTGGCACGTAGGCCACGTCAATCAAATGATTGGAAACAATCAGTCGTGGTTCATAACCTGCGGCAAAGGTCTCACCACCGTTGGCAACCTTCGCACGCTCCGTCACAAATTCGTAGAGCTTGGCTGCCGAACGTGTCAGCACATCCGCCGCCAATTCTCCCTCATGATCTTGTAAGAATTTTTTAACCTCAGGATCGTTGGCTGTTTTCGCCATCAATTGACGGTAATTGTCATTGAGATGACGCTGGTTCATCAACTTTTGCATCGTCTTACTTAGGTCTTCCATGCGTTAGTCCTCCTTCCCCTCTTGGGATCGCCGTTCTAAACGAGCAATTCGTTTTTTTAATTGTTGTTGTTGCTCAGGTGACAATTTAGCCTGACCCGACGTTTGAACCGGTTCATTCGGTTTCTTGGCCCACTCCGGCAAAGTTTCCTTAACCGTTGGCTGTTTCCGCGAACGGTGTGGCTTGGCTGCTGCTGCCTGACGTTCACGAATCTTTTGAATTGCCAGCTGTGGTGTATTGACCTTGGCCTTACTCCAATCATTAGCAATCGTATCCAAGAGATTCTTGTTCAGGGTTGGCCGATCCTCATCCACGAGGACGTGGAAGATCATCAGATTCAACACGGACTCTGGGAACAACTGTCGACTCACAAGGTCACGAACCACACGTTGTTCACCATCCGTGACAAATCCCCCATTCTTCTGTTTGATAGCACGTAAGAAGAGCGCTGGGGCCGTCGTGCTGGCTACCTTGATGAGGGCCGCCTCTTGATTAGAGGTTCCCGCCGACTGACTAGCCGTTGGTGTTGCTGACGGCGTCGCAGTGGAGACCGTTTGCGGTGCTGATTGCCGCCCAAATTGATCGGCAATCAGCCGTTTGAATTGTTGGGGATTAAATTGATTTGAAGCCAGATCAGTTGCCTCACCAATAAACCGTGCAAGAGTCGGTTCATCCAATCCATACATCGTAATCTCGGTAATCAGTAATGACCGATAACGTCCCAAGTTTTGGGTATCGACATACGATCGATTGAGAATCTCTCCCAATAATTTAAAATCAAAATCCACTGGTTCTGCCGCCGTCATGGCGGATTCACTAGCTGGTACTAACGCTTGCCTGGCACTCGACACCGCGTCCGGCACATCCATAATTTTCTGGGCATTCACATGAAAGACATCCAAAAAGTTCTTACTGATGTCTTCCTCATCGGCATCGGATTCGACAGTAACCGTATTAGCTGCCACTAACGACTGATACAACGAATCCCCAAGCATCCCCAATAACTGAACACTTAGAAGATCATCATTAAAGAATGCCGGTGGATTCAGGGGGGCATGTAACTCATAAATAAAGCTTTGGAGTCCCTGTTCCATTTTTACGCGTGTCGTCAACAGTCCCGTGGCCTCTAGCCGCAGTCGCGCGTCGTAAAGGTGTGAGAGATCCATCCCTAGTTCTGCCAATAAAGTGGCATGCCGTTGATAGGTTCCTCGCTTAGGAAGCCAAAAAAGGGCCGAGAAGAGCCCCGTGGCACTCGGTCCGATGATCGGTTGATACAGTTGCGTTAGCGATTGCCAACTTTGATCGGCAACCCGATCGACCACACGGACCAAAAAAGTGGTCTTGGGTTGTAACTGATGCCAAGAGTCTTCCATTCCCAATTTCGCCTCGCTTTATTGCTTCGACCGCTTCCGGGCCTTCTGCTTGTCTTTATCCATCATGTCTTTCAATTCATTGAAGAACACGCCAGTATCCTTAAATTGCCGATAAACACTGGCAAATCGGATGTAGGCAATCTCATCCACGTCAACTAGACGATTCATGACGTATTCCCCAATCAACTGACTGGAGATTTCATTGACGCCTAGTGCACGAATTTTATTTTCGACTTCGTCCACAACCTTGGTCATGACATCCATCCCCACCGGCCGCTTCTCGGCAGACCGGATAATACCTTTTAAAATTTTTTCTCTGTTAAATTCTTCACGGGTTCCGTTTTTCTTGATTACCAAAAGCGGGGTCACTTCAACGCGTTCAAACGTCGTGAAGCGGAAGCCACAGCTCTCACACTCACGACGCCGGCGAATGACGCGGCCGTCGTCGGTTGGCCGACTATCCACGACCCGCGACCCATTATGATGACAGTGCGGACACTGCATACTTGGTCACCTCATTTTATTTGATTACTTCGTCCAATTTTATTCGTGTCAAGCCATTTTACCACTTGTTGCCGCGTTTGAGCAATCGTTCCCCCGTTATCAATAACCACGTCAGCCGCCGCCACCTTGCGGGCAATCGGCCATTGTTGGGCCATCCGGGTCAGCGCCCCTTCAGCCGATAAACCGTCTCGCTTTTGGAGTCGTTGTTGTTGCGTCGTGGTGTCCGTAGCCACGACCAAGACGTAATCGACCAGAGCCATCAGATAACCCACTTCAAAAAATGTCGGGGCATCGATGACCACCACCGGATCATGACGGGCTTTGGCACTCGCCAATTGTCGAATGATCTCTGCTTGAATCAGTGGCTGGGTAATTGCTTCTAATCGACTAAGTTGCATGGTGTCATTAAACACCAGGTTTCCCAACTTTTTCCGGTTCAACGCCCCATCAGACTGTCGATAACCTTCACCAAAAGTGGCAACGATCTGAGCTAATCCTGAGGTGCCAGGTGCAACCACCTGACGGGCAATCAGATCGGCATCGATCACGGTCAGGCCCGCTTGACGTAGCCAGTGACTGACTGTTGACTTACCGGTTGCAATCCCTCCTGTGAGTCCCCAAACCTCAGTCATGATTCAACGCCTCTGGTGCACCAGCTGGCACTGGCTGACAGTGTGGACAATAGTGCGTCCCACGTTGTGCGACCTTGATCTTCACGATCTCAGTGCCACAACGTTCGCAAGGTTCCCCCGCATGACCATAGACGTGTAAGCTATTCTGAAAGTTCCCCGTCTCGCCAAAAGCATTGGAGAACGTATGCACTGTTGTGCCGTGCCCTTGAATGGCCTGAGCAATTTCATCAATGATGCTTCGTCGCAATGTCTTGAGCTGATCAACAGTCAATTCATCCGCCGGTGTTAGCGGGTTAATCTTTGACAGCCAGAGAACCTCATCAACATAGATATTCCCTAGCCCTGCAATGCGGGATTGATCCAACAAAAAGGGCTTAACCACCTTGTGTGACTTACCAAAAGCCGTTTGCATATACGCCAGTGTCAGGCTCTCTTCGGTTGGTTCTGGTCCCAACTTTCCTAGCGACGGCAAGGCTTGGTCTTCCGTCCCGGTTGGCACCAGGCGCATGCGTCCAAACTTTCGCGTATCGTGATACCGTAGCTCACGTTGATCTGTCAGGTGAAAGACCACGTGAGTATGTTTGACTAACGGGCTCCCCTCTGGCTGGACATCGTACTTACCTTCCATCCGCAGATGAGACACCATTGTCAGACCACCGCTAAACCGAAACAACAGGTACTTCCCCCGCCGATCAATCCGCTCAATCTTACGGCCGATCAAGTCTGCCGTAAACTCTTCGGCATCTGGTCGGACCATTTTGGCATAGAATACGTCAACGTGGTCGATAGTGGCACCTTCTACCAAACGGGTCAAGCCCCGTCGAACCGTTTCAACTTCTGGTAATTCAGGCATTGTCTCACTCCTTTACGCTATTTAGCATCGTACCAGGTTGGTCCATAGTGACTCTCAACCTTTAGCGGAATCTCCAGCTTAATGGCCGAATCCATCACACTAGGTACCAGCTTTGACAACGTTTCGATCTCCTCGGCCGGGGCCTCGAAGATCAATTCATCATGAACTTGAAGCAACATTGTCGCTTGAAGATCCTTAATAGCCTCTTCCATCTGGATCATTGCGATCTTAATAATGTCGGCAGCACTCCCTTGGATCGGCGTGTTCATAGCCGTCCGTTCGGCAAATGACCGCTGATTAAAGTTGCGTGAGTTGATGTCTGGCAAGTAACGCCGACGATGAGCAATCGTTTCGACGTACCCCAACTCATGGGCCTGCTGTACCATTCGGTCCATGTAATCTTTAACACCGGGATATTCCTGGAAGTAAGTGTCAATGAAGGCCTTGGCTTGTTTACGGGAAATCCCGATATTTTGCGACAGTCCAAAGTCACTAATACCATAAACAATTCCGAAGTTAACCGCCTTGGCTTGGCGCCGAATGTTTGGCGTGACTTCCTCATCCGGTCCCATCTTAAAGATCCGCCGGGCAGTTGCCGCGTGAATATCCTCGCCCTCTCTGAAGGCTTCTTGCATATTAGCATCGTGACTCATGTGAGCAAGTACCCGCAATTCAATTTGCGAATAGTCAGACGAGAAAATCTGCCAGCCTTCGTGCCGGGGAATGAAAGCCTTACGAATGGCTCGTCCCTCTTCAGTTCTCACCGGAATATTCTGCAAATTGGGATCAACTGAGGACAAGCGCCCCGTCTGCGTCAACGTTTGCAGGTAGCGCGTGTGGACCTTCTGATCCTTCGGGTGGATCACCTTCAAGAGACCTTCAACATAGGTCGACTGAATCTTGGCAATCTTCCGGTAGCGCAAGATATTCTCCGCAATTGGGGCATCTGGTGCTAACTTTTCTAGCACACCCACGGCCGTCGAATAACCCGTCTTGGTCTTCTTGATAACTGGCAGATTCATCTTTTCAAAGAGGATGTGCCCAAGTTGTTTAGGTGACCCGATGTTGAACGTCTCACCGGCTTCGTTATAAATGGTTTGTTCAATTTCAGCCAACTGTTCAGTAAACTTACTGCCCATGGCTTCCAGCTCACTGGCATCCACCGTAATACCGGCAACTTCCATGCGCGCCAATACAAAGCTCATCGGTAATTCGATATCGCGATACAACTGATCTTGATCATTTTCTTTTAATTCGGTTAGTAATTTTGGCCGTAAGTCGGCGATTGCCTGAGCCTTCCGTGCCAAGTGACTGAACAGTACTTGGTCGTCAGTTGGAACAGCCCGTTTGGCACCCTTGCCATAAACATCTTCGTCCAAGGCCACCTGCTCATCGCCATGTTCATGCGCCACTCGGCCCAAATCATTACTGTTGTCGTAAGTATTTAACAAATAAGAACATAACAAGAGGTCACCGTCGACCCCAGCTAAGGTCACGCCTAAGCGATTTAAACCCACGTACGTCCGTTTAGCGTCAAAGACCTGTTTGGCGACGTCAGCGGACTCTAGGAGGCCTTTAAGTGGCTTCTGTGCCAATAGGCTGACATCTCTACTAACCCACCAGTGTTGGTCGGTCCCAATGACGAAGCCCACGAAGTCTGCCAAGTGATAGTTGTCACCAGCCATTTCCAAATAGAAGTCACAACCAGCCGAAAAGTCTGGTAACTGATCACAGTTGTCAGCTGTTAACGTGGAAAAGGTAATGGGCTTGAGTTCAGCTGTATCCGTCAAAGGCTCGCCGCCATCCCCCATCTGCGCCAAGAACTTCTTAAAATTCATACGCCGGTAAAAGTCAACCAGGCCGTCATGGTCGTCGCCCTTATAAACGAGGTCAGTCACCTGTTTGGTGACAGGAGCATCACGTTTAATCGTGGCTAACGTCTTTGATAACAAGGCTTGGTCGTGGTCAGCAATCAAGTGTTCCTTGAGTTTCTTAGCCGTAATCTCGTCGATATGGTCATAGACACCCTCCACACTGCCGTATTTGCTGATCAGATCGACCGCCCGCTTAGGCCCTACGCCGGTGACACCGGGATAATTGTCAGAGTTATCGCCTTGAAGCCCCTTGATATCAATAATCTGGGCTGGGGTAACGCCCATAGTTTCCTGAACATAGGCCGGCGTGTAATGGTCAACATCGCTGACCCCCTTCTTAGAAATAGCCACCGTTGTATGGTCATCGGCAAGTTGTGTCAAATCACGGTCCCCGGTCACAATAGTCGTGGTGAACCCCTGTTCCCCGGCCTGCTTGGCAAGGGTCCCAATAATGTCATCAGCCTCAAAGTTTGGCAGGTCGTAAGTTTGGATTCCCCGATGTTTTAACAGTTCCTTTACATAAGGAAACTGTTCAGAGAGTTCTGGTGCGGTCTTTGGCCGACCACCTTTGTAGTCGCCATACATTTTGGTGCGAAACGTCGTCTTCCCAGCATCAAATGCCACCAGGGCATGCGTAGGCTTCACCGTCTTCAACATGGTCTCTAACATTGTGTTAAAACCGTAGATTGCTGTCGTGTGGAGCCCCTCACTGTTGGTAAATGTGCCTAACGCCGTGTACAACGCGTAAAACGCCTTAAACGCAACGCTGTTACCATCGATTAATAAAAGTCGTTTCTCCACCATAATGCGCTCCTTTCGAGCAACCAGCTTCGGTCGTTCGAGTATTCTGCTTACATTCTACCAAAAAAGGCTGAGAATCCGAAATAATAAAAAACGAAGTCTCAGGAGAATCCTGAAACTTCGTTCGTTGTTGGTTCTGTTTAGTCGCGACTGCCACCAAACATCCCAAAGATTTGTAAGAATTGTAAGAATAAGTTCACAAAGTCGAGGTAGAGTTGCAAGGCACCGTTGACGGCTAACCCATTAACAGAAACCTGATCCCCATACTGCAAGTACATCTTCTTCATTCGTTGTGTATCCCAAGCCGTCAAAGCGGCAAAAATAATCACAGCGACAAACGAGAAGATAAAGGCGATCAGTTGGCTTCTCAAGAACAGGTTTACGACCATTGCTACAATTAACCCAATGAGAGCAGCAGAAGCCTGCGTCCCAATCTTGGTTAAGTCACGCTTGGTCATGGCACCGATAGCAGCCATCGAGAGGAAGACAGCAGCACTGGAAACAAACGCAGCAGCCATCGTTTCACCCGAGTAGATTAGACTATACATCGAGATCACGGCACCAGTCACCACAGCGTAAAGCATAAGCCCTACGAAGGCCACAGTTGGTCGCTTCATCGATTGACCACTAATCACGAATGGCAGGACAATCCAAACGATCAACGGAATAAAGAGGCTCCCGCCACGCATGCTGACAATGGAAACGCTGTACATATTCATAGCAAACGCTGTTGCCGCTGAAACCAGTACGGCGAGACCCATCCAACCGAACATCTTGGTCATAAAACCATTCAGACCGACCTCGGTGTTAATCGTCTGACGGGGCTGCTGTTCATAATTGTTCATTCAAACGCTCCTTCTTTCAAGTCAATTCCCGGCTTAGCTATCACCCTGATAGTTAAGTTCTCCGGTTGATTAAGGACCATTTTATCAAATCTATAATGAATTACAAGTATTCTGTTGCCGAATCAACTTCCTCATTCTGGACCTAAGCCTGACCAGCACCGCCCTCATTATCGGCCTCACCACGAGCCCAGACCCGATTAGCGTAAACTGCATTAAACAGTAAGGCGACCTGTAGGGCCACTTGAGACAGGTTGGCCCCCAAACTTCCAACAGTCGATGCCCCCATCAATAGCTGACCGGTCAAAATACTCCAGTAGATCACATTGGCCACGTTGACCACAATCCATAACGACCAGTTTTCCTTAAATTTCAAAATATAGAGTACCTGAGCTATCAGGCTCACCACAAAGTTAATCGAGTCAAAGTAAGGCAACTGCCCATTTAAGGCGGCCAGAACGACCCAGCCGATGCCCCAGGCCACGAAAGCCCCTAGGAAAACCCATCGGCGGACCTGTGGACTGAACCCCCGTGTGGCCTCATCGTGGCCCCACATAACCCACCCAATGGGTTGCGAAATTACATAAATAATATCCATCGCAAACGACCCATAGGCATGACTGATCCAAGCGACGTAGGTCATCGCTAAACATTGAATCAAACCAAAAATAAATGAAATTTTGCGCCCTTTCATGCCGTAAACTAGGCAAAGCACGCCACCTATCCCAGAAATCATGCCAATAATACTGTCAGGCACGACTAGATAAACGGCCAGTTGGAGTAGTAAAAGAACACTGACATACCCCACTTCAAACTTTTTCCAATTCGTAAAGAGCTGGTCATACCACCAGCTATGTTTCACTGTTGTCATAAGTATTAACCCCTTTATAACGGTGTCCCCGCACCGATTTGTCACTCAGTAATATCATAGCTGACAACCTATTACTATCCACCAGTGTGCCGGTCGCTCACGATCAAAGCGGTCCGACCCGCGGTAGCTCGGGTCACCCACCCCACAAGGAAATTTATAGGAAAATTATCATCAAAGGACGGTTGTGGAAGTTGAGACTAAAATACCCGCCAACCAAAATGGTCAGCGGGTACTCTTGATATAAATTTAGTTGTTCTTCAAAGATAAATGACTTAATAATTCTTCATAAGCACGTTCATACTTCTGAACGTCACCGGCCCCCATGAAGACCACCACGGCGTCGTGGAAATCCAATAATGGGGACATGTTGTCCACCGTCAGAATCTCGCCGCCCTTGGCAATCTTAGCAGCAAGGTCCTTACTGGAGACGGCCCCGTTGCTTTCACGAGCAGAACTGAAGATATTAGTTAAGAAGACCTTGTCGGCTAAGTTGAGGCTCTTAGCAAAGTCATCCATCAACGCAATCACCCGGCTGAAGGTGTGGGGCTGGAAAACCGCGATAATTTGCTTATCGGGATATTTCTGACGAGCCGCATCCAGTGTAGCCTTGATTTCGGAAGGATGGTGCGCATAGTCATCGATGATGGTCATGTCAGCTACCTTACGTTCGGCGAACCGACGCTTGACCCCCTTGAAGTCGGCCAATTCACGTTTGATTTCGGCCATATCAACCTTTTCAAAGTAAGCCACGGCAATAACAGCCAGACTGTTCAACACGTTGTGTTCCCCGTACAGATGAATTTCAAAGTTTCCTAAGTTTTCATCACCGTGAACCACATCAAATGTTGATCCGGTCGTTGAACGCTTGACATTAATGGCTCTGAAATCGTCTCGTTCGCTAGTCCCATAGTAGTAGACAGGCACGTCGGTCTTCAACTTCCGTAGTTCTGGATCATCACCCCAGGCGAAGATCCCTTTCTTAACTTGGTTTGCCCAGGTTTCAAAGGCACTGTAAACATCGTCAATCCCGGTGTAGTAGTCTGGGTGATCGAAATCGATGTTGGTCATGATGGCATAATCTGGCTTGGTTGCCAGGAAGTGACGCCGGTATTCATCGGCTTCGTAAACAAAGAACCGGGCATTTGGCGTTCCCTTCCCGGAACCATCCCCAATGAGGTAAGACGTTGGGGCAATACCGCTCAACACGTGAGACAAGAGTCCCGTCGTACTGGTCTTCCCGTGCGCACCAGCAACCCCAATACTGGTATAGCCCTCAATGAGGTGGCCGAGAAATTCATGGTACCGGTAAACCGGCAGACCCATTTCTCGAGCTTTTTTAATTTCTGGATGATCATCGGTGAACGAATTTCCGGCAATAACCGTCAATCCCTCGTGGATGTTTGCTTCGTCAAATGGCAGAACCTTGATGCCTGCCTTCTCCAAGCCACGCTGTGTAAACGTGTACTGCGTGATATCTGATCCCTGCACGTTAAAACCCTTATCATGTAAAATCAAGGCGAGGGCACTCATCCCTGATCCTTTAATACCTACAAAGTAATACACCGTTGCGTTATCCATTAATGATCCTCTTTTCTACTCTCTGCGGTCGGGCCACCGGACCATTCCCTGCCGTTCGAGTGACTCTAATTTTATTTTAGCATATCCCCCCACCCCATAAAAGAACTGCGCGGTCAATGGTTAGTGAGGAGTATTCACTCTATGATGAAAATGGTGCATTCTGGTCATGGGGTTCCGGTAAGTCTTTCCCAAGATCTTCTGGTTTCAAATAAACTTCACGAGGCTTAGACCCATGCTGAGGCGAGACATAGTGATGTCGTTCCAAATCATCAATCAAGTTAGCTGCACGATTGTACCCGATCGAGAAAACCCGCTGGAGTTTAGACGTGGAAACCGTTTGTTCGGCTGCCACATATTCTAACACCTTTGGTAACAAGTCATCTTGATTTTCCTCGGCAGTTTCCCGCTTCAGAAGACCTTGCGGTTCAAACGCATAGTGTGGTTGGCCCTGAGTTCGAACAAAGTCAGCGACAGCATCCACTTCAGATTCCACGAAAGCCCCCTGTAAACGCATTGGTTGACTGGCCCCGTTACCGAGGTACAGCATATCCCCGCGTCCCAACAAATTCTCGGCTCCGGCAGTATCCAAGATGGTTCGTGAATCAATTTGACTGGACACCATGAAGGCAATCCGCGTAGGAATATTATTCTTGATGGTCCCAGTCACAATGTCAACACTTGGTCGTTGCGTCGCAACTAAGAGGTGAATTCCAGCCGCTCTAGCCTTCTGCGTAATTCGAACAATATAATCTTGAACTTCACTGGCTGCCATCATCATCAGATCGGCTAATTCGTCAATAATAATGACGATGTAAGGCATCTTAAGTCCTGGTTCGTCATTCGCATCAGCCCGATCGTTGAACTGCTCGATATTCCGAACACCAGCAGCCGCCAGCTTCTCGTAACGTTGGTCCATTTCGGTAACCACCCATTTCAGAGCAGCGGCAGCAGCCTTAGGATCAGAGATCACGGGTGCTAGCAGGTGTGGTAACCCATCGTATGGCGCCATTTCAACGGCTTTCGGATCAATCAGTAACAACTTGACCTGCTGTGGATTTGCCTTATACAAAATGGACAACAGTAAGGAATTAATGAAGACACTCTTACCGGACCCTGTGGCCCCGGCAATCAGTCCGTGCGGCATTTTTCGTAAATCAGTGACTTGTGGTTTTCCAAAGAGATCGACCCCGAGCGCTACCGTCAATGGTGATTCACTCTTCTTAAACGCTGGTGAATTCAAAACTTCGGAAAGCATAACTGGCCGCGACTTCAGGTTAGGAATTTCGATACCAACCGTGGTCTTCCCGGGAATTGGCGCTTCAATCCGGATATCTTTAGCGGCTAGTGCAAGCTTCAGGTCATCATTTAAGTTCGTAATCTTATTGACCTTAACGCCTAGTGCTAAACTAATCTGAAACTGCGTCACGGTTGGTCCAACCGTCCAGTCCGTGACGTGCGCATCAACATGAAAAGCGCTCAATGTAGCATCCAAGACCTCTGCCTGATGTTCAATCCATTCATCTAAGGCGGCCTCATCTGGAATCACTGGTTGTGGCAAGAGTGAAATGTCTGGGAAGTGATACCCGCGTTCAGGCGCTTCGGCTTCGGTGGTCACTTCAGGTGTGGTTGGGCGATCAAAGAGAGCCAAGTTGCGTTGATCGTTTCCTTCTTCTTGCATGATATCTCCCAGCGAATGGCCTAACCCACGGGCTGGCTTTGCCTTGGCGGAAGCGATCGTCGCCGTCTTCTCTGTTGGGGCTTGGGCGCGGTCTAAGAGCCGCTTGACTTCAGCCGGCTGCTCGCCTGTTGAAGTGCCCGACGTTTCGGAAATCGACCCTTCGGTCGCCGTTGCCTCAGGTTTCTCGGCAACCACCGGTGCATTATCGTTCGGTGTGCCATCCGGTTTGGTCACCACTGATTTTGTATCAGTTTCTTGAATAATTTCATTATCTTGTTGATCATCCATCTTCGCTGTTGCTGGTTTCTGATCGTTTTCAGTCGTGGTCGATTGGGCATCTTCAGCATGCACATTCTTTGCTGTTGCAGTCGACTTGACCGTTCCAACCGGCAAATATGCCGCATTATTATCTTCGCGTAACTCATCAGATTCAGTCACTGACGTCTTCTGTGACGTTGCCGCCTCGGTTGGATAGAAAACCTCGACTGGCGCCTCGTAGTCACCGTCAGTTGAGGTCGAGCGTGACAGCACGTCACTTGCTGTTTCTGCCGCTACCGGATTCTCTGATTGACTCGGTGTAACCGTAACTGGCGCTTCTGAAGCACTGACCTCTGATTGTGCCGATGCCGAACTAGCCATTAGTGCGCTTTCAATAACCGGTTCTGTACTTGGCAAATCACTCGCCTTACCGAACAGGAAAAAGCTACTGTCATCCTTTTTGAGTCTTGCAACTAATTGCTGATATCGTTGTCGTGAACGCCGTGTGGGTCGTGCCCAATGGAGTTGCTTAGGAACCTGGGTAACCTGAAATGGTCGATAACTCTGATTGGCACTGCCCACGACGGGATCATCCGTCATGGGTGTCGCTTGTCGTTGTGGAGTCACCTTGGGTTTAGGCTTTGACTGCTGTGCAGCCTCACGTTGACTTCTGGCCTCTCGTTGCCGTTGTGCGACGCGTTCTTGTTCTTGCTGTTGTCGAAGCTTCAAACGCTGATTTCGTTCCTGCCGATGCTTCACCAGACGCTGTGCGCGATCGTCAGTGGTATCCTCTAATTCCTCCGCGGAGGGCTTCACCGCAAATTTACGGAAAAACGCTGGTCCATCATAGTGCTCCATGTTTCTTCCTCCTTGACAAGCCTGCCACTTGCCGAATTTCTTTGCCTTGGGAGGAGACGCCGCCTAATCGACGGCTACTGTACTCATTCCCGCTCTAACTTCGATTAATTAAATCGAAGATTCCTAGTCATGACGAATCATGACCTTCGGCCAACAATGGCGCGTAACCATCATTAATCAGACACCCTAAGTTGCAGTATCACTTTGCCTAAAGGTCAATCTCCCCTATTGTACACAAAAAAGCGGGCCGCCGACAAGGGCTGACTCGCTTTCGTAATGTTTCTTAAGCATTAAAGATTGATTGTCCCCGTTCAAAATCAAAGGGGTCACCAACAACATAATCGTCTGGCAAAATCAAAGCACCGGGCCGTTGAGGGGCGTTAGCCAGTTTCAACTCACGTCCGGAACAGATCATGCCATTACTCTCGACACCACGCAAGGCACCGGGCCAAATAATTAGGCCACTCGGCATCATGGCCCCAACTTTGGCCACAACTACCTTGATGTCAGCCTGCATGTTAGGCGAGCCGCTCACGATCTTTAACGTTTGATCGTGGTCTACCACCGTTTCCGTCACTAACAGATGATCAGAATCCGGGTGTGGCGTTGCCGTCTTGACATAGCCAACCACAAACTTAGGATCGGTATCTGCCACCAGCTCGCCGGCAAACCCAGCAGATTCAAGTGCGTCGTTTAACGCAGCTACATCGTCTTTCGTAAGATGAACCTGACCGTTACCGGAAATATCAGGTAAGACCTTAGAAATGGCCAAGAAATTATAGCCCAAAGTTTGTTCAGTTTCTGGATCATAGATTCTGGCAATCCCATCACGTACAGTGTGGGCCTGTTGTGGTGTATCTTGAGCAACAATAACAATTAAAGTGTCCCCTAACTCGTGGGGATTGTAACTAGCAATTAACATGTCGGGATCCTTTCCAACGGTTTAGTCAGCGTTGGTCGCTAACGAATTAATAAAGTTTTCTACTTCAGTTTGGGTCTTCCGATCTTTGTTGACCAAGCGACCAATTTCATCACCATCAGAATAGGCAATGAAGCTCGGAATACCAAAGACATTCAGTTCGGCAGCGAGGTCAATATTTTCATCTCTGTCGACCGCAATAAACTTAAAGTCGGGATATTCAGCTTCAATGGCAGGCATTGCTGGTTTGATGAACGCACAGTCCGGGCACCAAGTAGCGGAGAAGAATAGCATCGTCTTACCGTCTTTAACGACGTCCTTCAGTTCGGCAGCTGACATTTTAGGTAATTGTTCCATGAATAAGCACTCCTTTATTTAAGTTTAAAAATTTTCACAAGCACCATTATAGCACGCCCACAACATTTTTCACTATTTTTGCCTTTTTACGGGAACTTCCCAACGAAGATTGCTATACTAAGGGCAGATAAACAGATGATATTGCTCAGCAATAACTGCTAAGGAGGCGGTAGGATGACTGCTAAAAATGGACAATTGTATCAACTCAGTCTCACCGGAGTCATCGGCGGGTTAATGGGCATCTTCATCACTCGCGTCTTTGGTGGCGGATTCCACTTGAACCCAGATATGATTTTGGAACAGGTCAAAGCCCAGTTCCGCCACGAGTCCCCAATTGAGGGTAGCTGGATTGAAAAACACGCCGTGCCGTTCCAAAAGTTTGCCGTCAAAACTCAAGTTTATTACGGTGGTATTACCCGCTATGAAGATAATCAACTCGTTCAGTATCAGTTCATCGCCGATGCTAAGACGGGAAGCGTCCTCGACATTCATCGCTTATAAGCAAACAGCTTGTAACTAACCCAAAGGAGGCACAGGATCGTAATGATCCTGTGCCTCCTTTTTAATTGACGCTAATGCCTTATCGGTCAGCTCTTTTAATTAACACGTTTTTTAACTCGTGATAACAGCCAAAACGGATTCAAAAAAAGAGAACCCATTCGAAAATGAATGGGTTCTCTAAAATTAACCTTATCGATACCCAATTGACCAGGTATCTGTCTATTTATTTTTGGGGTGGTTCTGCATATCTGTCCGGACAATCAAGACGTCACAGCTGGCATTAGCCACAACGTAACTGGCCGTGGAGCCCATCAACATTCGTTCCACCACATTGGCCCCAGTTGCGCCAAGCATGATCAGATCGGCTTGGTATTCCTGAGGAAGTGTCTTCGCTAAGTCAACCTTGGCGTGACCATAGAAGACCGACGTCACAACCTGCTTTACCCCTGCGTCCTGTGCCTTTTGTCGATACTCATCAACGGTATGTTCCCACTGCTGACGTGCTTCGTCCATGACTTCTTGGTCTACATATCCAAAACCGACTTGCGTATTCTGTCCAATACCGACATAGTCGCCCCCACTCATAATGGTGACGATGATTAATTCGGCATCATTTCGTTCCGCAACGGCAATCGCTTTTTCCACCGTGCGTTTGGATTGACGGGAACCGTCAACCCCCACGAGAATTCGCTCATAACGTTTGGTCATCTGTACCACTCCTTTGTGGGCCGCTGGACTCACTACTTCGTTAATTCATAGATGGCTTGCCCGTAAATGGCCATGGCCTTCAACAAATCAGCTTCTGGTTGAAATTCATCGGCCTGGTGCATTGTGTCTTGCGTGCCGGGGAAGAGAGCCCCAAAGGCGACGCCACGCTTCATCAGCCGACCATAAGTTCCGCCCCCAACGACTTCTGGTTGGGCGTCGTTGTCACCGGTCTGTTCGCGATAAACGTTCATCAAGGTCTTCACAATTGGATCATCTGGGTCCACGTAATGTGGCACCATTTCTTTCCCCTGTTCAACAGAAACATTCATCGTTGCCGTGGCCTGTTGCAAGCCCGCTAAGATCTGAGCAGCGCCGGTTCCGGTTGGGTAACGGAAGTTGGTGTTGATTAGGCCACCCTTGCCGGCAGTGAACTGCATAATCCCCACGTTCATGGTCAGGTCACCCATCACTTTATCCGTGAAGGCAATACCTAACTTGTTAGCGCGTGAATCATCATGAAGTTCGTTAGCCAATAGGCTCAGAAAGTCGGCGGCATCTCCACCAAAGGCGTAGCTGGTTAAGAAGCTAGCCAGGTAAGTTCCGGCATTGATCCCGTTTTTAGGTTCCATCCCATGAGCGGCCTTACCGATCACGTGGAAGTGAATCCCGGAACCGTCAACATTAACATCTCCGGTCACTGGTGCTTCATCGAGGAAGGCCGTGAAGTCCGTTACCAGTTGTTCGTTATCAGCAGTTTCAACAGTTGCTTCGGCATCTCGTGGCACCATGTTTTCTCTAAGACCAGCATCGAATTCGGTCAGAGTGAAGTCACCTGAATTACTGCCTTCAAAGTGATTCTCGAAGGTCACATTCCCTTTTTCACCATTAATTAATGGGAACTCAGCATCAGGTGAGAAACCCATCGTTGGCGCTGGTTCAAGATCGAGGTAATGGTTCATCCCCGTCCAGTCGCTTTCCTCATCGGTTCCGATGATAAAGCGAATCTTGATCTTAGGCATAATGCCCGCGTCCTTTAACATCTTTAGTCCATAATAAGCAGCTAATGAAGGGCCTTTATCATCAGAGGTTCCACGACCATATAAGTTACCATCCTTAGCCGTCAATGTGAAGGGATCGGTATGCCAGCCTTTACCAGCAGGCATTGCATCGGCGTGACCCAAAATAGCCAAGGTGTCATCGCCCTCACCATATTCCACATACCCGACCAGGTTATCGAGGTTCTTAACCTCAAAGCCATCGCGTTGGGCCAAGCCTAAAAAAGCATTTAAAGCCTTAGCTGGGCCGGGGCCTAATGGATAGTCTTCAGTCGCTTTAGAATCATCGCGAGCGCTGTCAATACCGACTAACGTGGTTAAGTCAGCAATGTAGGCGTCACGGTACTTTGCAGATAATTGTTGCCAATCAATTGCCATGATTGGACCTCCCTATAATTTATTCGGACCTCATCGTCCAACTTTACTTACCGTCAATTCTAGCATACCCATCGCCAATTGTAAGCCGTTTTCCCCTAGTAAAATGCTATACTGAAAGCGAGAACATCTGTCAGGAGGCTTTCACATGGAAACGTTATCGCAAAGCATTTTAACCCGCACCATTCGTCAACGACCGGCGGAAAGCCATAAGGGCACCTATGGCCGTGTGACCTTAGTCGGCGGCAATCCCAATTTCGGTGGGGCCATCATCATGGCCAGTGCCGCAGCCGTCTACTCTGGGGCCGGCCTCGTCACTACGGTCACCGATGCCAGTAATCAGTCGAGCCTGCATGCCCGGCTACCCGAGGCCATGTTTGCTGACCTCGGAAATCTCCATCAGCTCAGAGACCTGGTAAGCACCGCCGATGTCGTTGTGGTCGGCCCCGGTCTCGGAACCGATGAGGCTAGCTTAATGGCCTTAAACGCCACTTTTAGTGCCATTCATTCTGAGCAAACAGTAGTGGTCGACGGCTCCGCACTCACCCTGATTGCTAGCCATCACCTTGCCTTACCAGACGCACATCTCGTGATGACACCCCATCAGATGGAATGGCAACGGTTGAGCGGTTTAGCTATCGCCGAGCAAACAGTGATCAATAACCAGGCAGCTGTAGCTGAGCTGAAAGCCACGGTAGTTGTTAAATCCCATCACACTCAAATCTACACGCCTGCTGGCGTTTATGAAAACCCCTTGGGAACACCAGCCCAAGCAACCGGCGGCATGGGAGATACCCTTGCCGGCATGGTCGGCGGATTCCTGGCTCAGTTCAGTAACCCGACCGATGCCGTTCTCGCTGCGGTTTACAGTCATAGTGCAATTGCGGAAGAGCTCGCTACAACGCAGTATGTCGTATTACCCCACCAAATCATTACCGAAATTCCACGATTTATGAAAAGCCATGAGGCAAAATAAAACGAGAATGAAAGAAAAGTAATCGCTATTGGACATTACCTATTGCGGTTAAATGATGTTGTCCGCATTCCACACACTTCGGTAATCTAAGCTTGACGACCAACACGAGGCCAGGACAGTTGTCCTAGCCTCGTGTTTTTTAAGGTCAATTTTAATTTACAAATTTGACAGAGACCATAAGAAAAATAGGCAATCCTGGAATAAGTTCTAAGAATTGCCTATCGTGTTGATCTCTTTATACAATCAAAAACTTAATCATTCTCGCTAACCAATAATCCCATAAGATTATCGACCTCATCGGGATACAAGCCCCGATAGGAAGATACCGAGAGATCAATAGGGAGTCGTAACGGTCCAAACGCCACACGACTGACTGGTCCATCGACGCCATTCAGATTAGCCAATGTTGGCACACCAACCTCTAAATCACGGGTTCGTGCCAGAAGGGTCGTCACCTGATGAATCTTGTCAGGCATCAACGCTACCTCTTCAAATGTCAAATCGTTATCTAACACAGGTAGCTCAGATACGATCCCTGTCAAACGAACACGTAACGTGCTCAACCAGTCTTGGTCGGCCACGTCTTTTAGAAAGTGGTCATCATCACTGACAATCACCAAGCCCGCGGCTTCCTTAGGTAAATCAGGCAAGGCTTTTAAAGCCTGTTCACGATCTAAAGCATTTAAAAGACCGCCTAAACTATGTGGTGCCGTTGTGTCCAGACTCAGTTGGACGCCGACCGGCTTGTTAACCACCAGATAACTCGGTTGTCGGCCCGTAACCGGCCGACCATCCACCCGCACGTCGTCCCGGTCCGTGACCGTCGTCAGTGGCGAATCAATCGCCGCTTGATTAACGGTGACGCGGCCCTGACGTAACAGACGAAAAACCTGACGTCGCGTACCTTGATGAAAATCCGTTAGGTATTGGTCAATCCTCATCGTATTGCCTCCCTAGTGAATGTGTAACCGGCGCCGTAGCCCGGCAACTCGTGATCCTAGGATATCATCTGCTAGACGGCTCTTCAAGACCACATAGACGTAAAAGTAGCCCCCGACCAGTGCAGCTACGATCGTAATTAAGAAATTAACGGTTCGGCTTTCACTACCCATTAAGCCACCAATCAACGTAATCACACGTGCTAAGGCAAAGGTTCCCAAAGCCGCCATCAAGATACCATTAGTTCGTTTGGCAATTTGAGCGTAGTTAATCCCGAATTGCACGTCAAGAGAGTGAATAATCAGGTAGCAGGTGACAAATAATCCAATCCCCGTTGCCACTAGTGGACCAAAGGCTCCCAGGAAGTAAACCAGTGGCCATTGAACAATGAACTTCACGGCCGTTCCCACTGCAAAGTATCGAACCGCACGTTTGTTCTGTGAAATGCCTTGCATTAAGGCTGCCACCACCGTGTACAACCCCAACAAGATCGATAGGTAGGACGAGAAAGCCAAAATGGATGACGCTAATTTTTCTTGTGTTGGCCCATAGAAGATGATATTCAAAGGCCGTGAGACGGCTGCCATCCCCAAAGCACTGGGTAACATGACGAATTCAAACATCAGAAAGGCATTGGTCAATTGACCGGAAATCTCACGTTTATTGCCACGCGTATAGGCTTCCGAGAGTAGCGGCACAACGGTAACAGCCAAGGCCGAAGCCAACGAAATGGTAATCATAATTAGTTTGTTCGCATTAACGCCGAAGAGTGCGAAGAGATCATTCAAGTGTTCTGCCGAATAATTTCCCGCCATGTGCATGATGGGCGCAAAGGTATATTGATCAATCAATTGAAAGATCGTAATCCCGGCTCCCAAAACTACGAATGGTACGGCTTGGGTGATGATCTCACGGTACAATTGAGAAGCTGGGACAACCAACTCATTATTGCTGTTGGCCACCAAGTCCTGAAATTCCCGTCGACGACGCCAGTAGTACACACCTAAGATCAGCAGACCACCTAAGGCCCCAACTGCGGCGGCAAAAGTCGATTGCGACACGGCTGTGACCCAATTTCCCTTCATGACGCGCATGATGACGAAGGCCGTCAATAACATATAAGCAACTCGAATCAGTTGTTCCACAAATTGAGAAATTGCGGATGGTGCCATCTGTTGAAAGCCTTGGAAGTACCCCCGTGTCAGACTCATCGTGGGAATAATCAGAATCGCCCAGGACAAGGAATGCAATACCGGAATCAAATGCTCATCACCACCGGTAAACAATGGTGCGCCAAAATACATCAGCGCGGCAATGCCAAGCCCTGTAGCAATGGCAATCTCAAGTCCTCGTTTGTAGAGTCGTACACTGACCCCATACTCGTTGAGGGCGTTGTAGTGGGCGACCTGTTTCGCAATGGCCGAGGGAACCCCCGCAATCGCCGCAATCAGGAAAAAACTATAAATATTGTATCCCTTACCATATAGTGCGTTACCTTGAAGATAAAAGGCACCGAACCAGATGTTCCACGGAATAATATAGACTGCCCCGAGAATTCTTGAAAAGATGCTTCCCGCAGTCATCCACGCCGATCCCGCAACCATTTGATCTTGCGCGCTAGCGGTTTGACTTTCCGTGTTATCCCTTGCCGACATTTGACACCCTACTTTCAATTTGTAAATTCAACGGTTCCATACTCGACGCTTGTCGAGCTAATCAAACAAACATTATACCATAGCTTTTTCCCCACATTTATCAGGTTTCTTTTAAATTTTTCCTGAAACCGTTTCCTCCACACCGCAGAAGATTTACCGAATATCGTGAACAGTGGTATGCTGAAGGTAGCCAAGAAACAAGATTATTCAAGGAGGAATGGCAATATGACGCAGGCAACAGCTGGTGCAACCGCGACCCCAAAGATGCAGATGTCCCCGGAAAGAGCACGGCAAGTCGTACGGATGACCAAGAGTATTCGAGAACATTTTCCAGAACTGGCAAAGGTTTCCGATGCCCAGTTGATCTATTCTACATGGCGCAGTTTCAAGCGGATTGACCAAACCAATGACAGTGATTATCAAACCATGGCTGATGTTTTCTTCCACGAATTTGACCGCCACTTACTCGATTATCAATTCTCCAAGGCCGGCGAAGACGAACAAGTTCGCCAACGATTCTTCGCAATTTTAACTGAACTCTTACAGTAAGCTTGTCCCCTCACTGCCATTATTGGCCAGTGAGGGGGTTATTTTTTGGAATTAAACGGGCTTGCGGTATACTAAAAGTGGTGGTCAAGTAGCCACCTATGGACCGTTCCACAGGGGATCGAATGGCCCTCACACCTACATATCATTCCATAAATCAGATTGTGTCTTAATCTTTAAGCGAGGCGATATATTTGCACTATTTGGCTTTATTAGGGAGCCATCTCTCAGATGGTATCACCGCCCAATATCTTCACGCGGTGACGTCTGCCCTCCCAAAAACTGCCACAGTCGAAACCGTTTTTCTTCGCGACTATGATATTTATCCGGATACTCAGGAAAAACGTTGTCCGGCCTTGGATGAGATCGAAGCTAAGATGGCCGCCAGTGACTTCTGGATTATCTGTGCCCCTACCTATTGGGGTGGCCTTCCGGGAGTCATGAAGCAGTTCTTTGACTGCATGCGTTTTCGGTTGGTTCGGATGACTTCTGCCGGCGACACTCTGCCCGGAAAATATAAGAACAAGCACTATCTCAGTATGACGACCTGTTTCATTAGCTCGACGGAAAACTTCTTTACCGGTATTACGGATCAGACCTTTGTGACTATTGATCGGGTCATGTCTGGGGCCGGAATCATCAAGGTTGGAGAATTTGTTGGTACTGGAACCTGGGGCACCCACGCCCCGCGGAAAACCAAGCTAGCCGAGTGCCAGCGTTTAGGGACCAAGATTGCCGACCGACCACGAAAGGATGATAATACCTTGAAACGTTATATACAGCTCTTCTTCATGATCGCCTTCATGGCTTTGATCACAATGGGCCTGCAAGCCTGGTGGTTTGGTGTCTTTGCGGCTGGCAAGTTTTGGGTAACCTACGTGACATTCGTTGTGATATTCTACGTATTACTGGCCAGCATCTTGCATTTCTTCACCTTCGTGCGGCATCGGCGTCGGTAATCACCAACCTAACAAATTAATGCTAAGCAAAACATTTGAACTTTTTGAGATACCCTATAAGGGCTAGACAGACAGGTCTAACCCTTATAGGGCTTTTGTTTAATATGCCAAATTAAAAAGGCTTGGTCGCTATAGGTTACCGGAATCAAGCCTCAGTTGACTAAATTAATTAGATGTTCATTTATCTAACTTTTAGACGTCATTTCATCGCCACCTCTTCTTAACTAATCCGTGATTGCGTGATACGCGGCAAATGTCGGCTAACGAACACACTCACCATCAAATACCCCAACGCGACAATTCCCAATAAGAGTCCATTAAGTGAGCTACGCTGATCACCAATGTTTAACCAAGATAGATAGAACCGAACGACATAGGCACAGGGATCGAGAATCGTCATGACGATCGTGGCTAAAACAGACTGACCGAATAACTGGGCGTTGACGCCCAACAGACCGCCCCCAATATAAGCTATCGCAATTAGACTGGTCACAGCCCCTCTCACCGGTAATAACAGGAAAATCGTCGTAAAACTGGCGACAATTGGAACCAAGAGGAAGTTCAGAATCCACGCCACTGCCATCATATGTTGAAGGCTGGTAGATATCGGCATTAGCAAGTCCAAGACGCCATCAAAGATCAGAATCTCGAGTTGAATGACAAACGTTTGTAAAACCAGGTTGCTCAAAAGCACACGATAGGTCTCATTCATCGTCAATGCCTCAGCATTCACGGCACCCGACGCCCAGATTCCCATCAGACTAAACTGAAAACCACTCATAACGCCGACTAGAATCATATAGGACCAGTAACCAAAGAGTTGGTTCGTGAGACTGTAGTTCCCTAGGGGATGACCGTAATGGCTAAAGGTGCCTATCAACAAAAAGATCACTGGGATTCCCAGTGTGTACACAAAAATCATTTTCTTTGCCCACGTCACTTGCCATTCCAGTATAATCAGTGCCCACAGCCTTCTCAACATGGTTCTCCCCCCATTTTTTGCCGAGTATACCATATCTAATCGGCACCTGAACCAGTAAATGATTGGTTGATAAGTCGCACATCATTCCACAAAAAAATCCCTCGAAAGTTTAACCTCGAGGGATCTATCTGAATCATATTCAAAAATTAGTTGGCAACAATGTTAATCAGCTTGCCAGGAATGACAATCACCTTTCGGATCGTCTTGCCATCCGTGTGAAGTTTGACCGTCTCGTCGGCCAATGCCGCATCTTCGATGCTTTGTTTGTCGGCGTCCTTAGCCACTTTCAAGTGTGCTCGAACTTTCCCGTTAACCTGAACAACCATTTCAACCACGTCTTCAACCAATTGCTTGGCATCATACATTGGCCACTTGGTGTAGGAAATGGTGTCGTCATGACCCATGAGGGACCATAGTTCTTCGGCAATATGTGGCACGATCGGTGAAATCATCTTAACGAAGCCTTCCATATAGATCAGAGGAAGACTATCGGCCTTGTAGGCCTCATTAACGAATACCATCAATTGTGAAATAGCCACGTTAAACCGTAACCCTTCGAGATCTTCAGTCACCGTCTTAACGGTCTGGTTGTAAATTTTGTCCAACGATCCATCGTTAATCATTGTGACACGATCACGCAGATGGTTGTTATCGTCGATCAACAAGCGCCAAACGCGATCGAGCCAGCGACGGGAGCCATTGATTCCTTCGGTACTCCAAGGCTTAGCTGCTTCCAATGGCCCCATGAACATTTCGTAAAGCCGCAGGGTATCTGCCCCATGTTCCTCGACAATTTCATCGGGATTGATGACATTCCCCTTAGACTTAGACATCTTTTCGTGGTTGGTTCCCAAGATCATCCCTTGGTTAACTAACTTCTGGAAAGGTTCCTTGGTTGGAACAACGCCTAAATCGTACAGGAACTTGTGCCAGAATCGAGCATAAAGCAAATGCAAGACGGCATGTTCGGAACCCCCAATATAGAGGTCAACTGGCATCCAGTATTTCAGCTTCTCGGGATCGGCAATCATCTGGTCATTGTGTGGATCGACGTAACGTAGGAAATACCAAGAACTCCCCGCCCATTGTGGCATAGTATTCGTTTCGCGTTTTCCCTTGCGACCGTTCTTATCTACGACATTAACCCAATCATCCAAGTTAGCCAGTGGGCTTTCCCCAGTACCGGATGGTTCGAGTTGCTTAGCAGCTGGCAACTTCAATGGTAACTCATCTTCCGGAACCAGTGTCGTTTCGCCATCTTCCCAATGAATAACGGGAATTGGTTCACCCCAGTAGCGTTGACGGGAGAAGATCCAGTCACGTAAGCGGAAGTTAACTTGCTTGTGACCGGCATCGTGTTCTTCAAGCCAATCAATGGCTGCCTTGATCGCAGTCGCCTTATCCATCCCATTCATGAAACCGGAATTGATGTGTTCCCCATCCCCGGTATAAGCGGCTTCTTGGACATCAGTATCGTCGTCACCAGTGATGACCTGCACGATTGGCAACTTAAACTTCTTGGCGAAGTCGTTGTCCCGTTCATCATGAGCTGGCACAGCCATGATGGCTCCAGTCCCATAAGATGCCAACACATAGTCCCCGATCCAGATCGGTAACTTCTTGCCGCTCAGGGGGTTAATCCCATAGGCACCGGTGAAGACTCCGGTCTTGTCCTTGTTCAAGTCCGTCCGTTCGAGGTCAGACTTGCTTTCGATAGCTGCCTTGTAGGCCTTCACAGCGTCGGCTTGTTCCGGTGTCGTAATCTGGTCAACCAAGGCATGTTCTGGGGCTAAGACCATGTAGGTCGCGCCAAACAACGTGTCAGGGCGAGTGGTGTAGACCTCAACCTTAGTATCTTCTTGTCCATCAACTGGGAAAAAGACGCTGGCCCCCTCAGAGCGGCCGATCCAGTTACGTTGCATTTCCTTAATACTGTCAGGCCAGTCCAGATCATCCAGATCATCGATCAGACGGTCGGCATAAGCCGTAATCCGCAGAACCCATTGACGCATTGGGACGCGGTAGACAGGATAACCGCCTCGTTCCGTCTTGCCATCAACGACTTCTTCATTGGCCACGACAGTCCCCCCCATGAAGTCGGGAGCCCAGTTAACCATGATCTTATCTTCGTAGGCTAAGCCCTTCTTGTAGAGCTGTTCGAAGATCCATTGCGTCCACTTGTAGTAAGATTCATCAGTCGTATTAATCTCACGACTCCAGTCGTAAGAGAAGCCCAGTGAGCGAATCTGACGTTTAAAGTTCTTGATGTTGTGTGCAGTGAAGTCTTTAGGATTGTGTCCCGTCTTCAGAGCATACTGTTCAGCTGGTAAACCGAAAGCGTCCCAGCCCATTGGATGAAGGACATTGAACCCTTGCATCCGCTTCAAACGTGCCATGATGTCGGTTGCGGTGTATCCTTCGGGATGCCCCACGTGAAGTCCTTGTCCTGAAGGATATGGAAACATGTCCATCACGTAGTACTTCGGTTTGTTCTGATTATCTGACGTCTTAAAAGTTTCATTGACCCGCCAGAAATGTTGCCACTTACGTTCAATAATTTGGTGTTTGTAAGCCAAAATTGTCGCTCCCTTTCTCTAAATCGTCGTTCTCCCACAAAAAAAGCCCCCAGAAGCCCAAAATGGGCTCCTGCAGGGCGTTTTAGCGCGGTACCACCTACATTTCCTCGAAACTGTTTCGAGGCTCATTCCGGCTGATAACGTCGCCAAACGCCCACCTTGCGGCAGAAAGGACTCGGAGATAAGTTCGGTTGCTCGAGTAACGGATTTTCAGCGACCATCCGCTTTCTACATACCCAGACCACCTACTACTTCTCGTCACAGTCTTAGATTAATCAAATTGGTTTAATCTTAGCAAACCACCTCCGGAAAAGCAACCCCAATACTCCTGGAAACGACCGACCGTTAGAACAGCTGTGCTATACTGAAATTTATAAAGAAACCTTGAGGAGGCGTCGTTATGGCACCAATATCTAAGACCCGTTGGTGGATCACTTTAGGAGCCGCTATTATATTTTTCACCCTATTATTGGGGGTAAGTCTTCAACAAGCTTGGGTGACTGGCTTCGATCGCCTCATCATTGGCTGGATCCGTCATCCCTTGCCGACAACGCTGACCCAGGCCATTGTGACCATCACCCACTCTGGTGACCCCCAACCCGTAACCGCCATCACACTAATTCTGGTGTTAGTGCTCGTCATTACCCGACACACCAAGGGAGCACTCTTCTTGGGCTGGAACGTCCTGGTCTGGGCAGGAATCGGGAACAGCTTCATTAAACACCTCGTCCGGCGGCCGCGACCAACCATCGATCGTCTGGTTTCAGCCGGCTCTTATAGCTTTCCTAGTGGTCACGCCATTACGGCCATGCTTCTCTGGGGATCGTTAATCGCCATGATCGCCTGGCAATCCCACGAGAACCGCCGCTGGGCGTTGGGACTGACCCTTGCCTTTAGCTGTTGGATTGTCATTATTGGCCTGTCGCGCATTTACGTTGGCGTGCACTATCCCAGTGACGTGGCGGCTGGTTGGTCACTTGGTTTCGTACTCCTGACCGTGACACAGTGGTTGCTCTTTAGAAAGGAAGTTCCTTCATCATGAACCTGCCAAATGCTTTAGCCTATAGCCATACTCTACTGAGTGAGTGTGTTGGTCCCGGAGATACGGTGGTTGATGCCACCGTTGGTAATGGACACGATACCTTGTTTTTGGCCAACCAAGTCGGTCCTGCTGGCCATGTCATTGGCTTCGACGTCCAGGCTGCTGCGCTAGCCGCTACCCAAGAGCAACTCACCCTAACCGGTCTCGGCGCACGGGTTGACCTGCACGCGATCGGTCACGAACATGTGGGCGACTATCTTGACGCCACCACTCAGATTGCTGGCGCTGTCTTCAATCTCGGCTATCTACCTGGTGGTGACAAATCCGTCGTGACACAGGCAATAACAACCTTAACAGCGGTTAAAACGCTGTTACAACACCTTCGTCGCGGGGGACGGATTATCCTCGTCGTTTACTCCGGACATCCAGGCGGTATGGACGAACGCAATGCCGTGGTTGACTTTTGTCAGGCGCTCCCACAGAAGACTTACCAGGTCCTCCAATATGGCTTTATCAATCAGATTCACCATCCCCCATTTTTATTGGCCATCGAGCATCGCTAAAAAAAACACGTTAACTAATTTTGAGATATTTGTGTCTCTAAACTTATTCAATAAAAACGTGCGACCACCGGCAGTTAGTGACTATTAACTGCCGGTGATCACACGTTTTTTATTTTTTCATTGATTGACGCTTAGGACTGACCCAGGTGCCAGATCCAAAGCCAAGGATTGTCTTGAGGGCAGGAATGAAGGTCATGACCACCGTGATAGGATTAACCATCCAGTAAAACAACATATATAGTGGCGCGAAGAACAGATATTTCATCTTCGCTCCATGATGGTCCAGCAGCAATGCCGCCAAGAGTTGCATAAAACCGGCAAACATTTCAAAAGTCACGAAGATAAATGAAATCAGAATGCCATGCATCACCCGTTCGAAATCCCCCGTAAAGAGGAAATACAACATCAACCCGATGAAGAGAAACGAAGTAATCGTAAAGAAGAAAGACCAGATTATCGACAACGTTGAATCCAGGAACATCGACCACTGATAACGGTGTTCGACGGGATGGCGCAAGAATTTCCAGATATTAGTCAGCCAAACCTCCGTCCCTCCTTGAGCCCACCGCTTTCGTTGATGGTAAAGGTCTTTGATAGTTTCCGGCACATTCATGTGGAAGATGATATTCGGGGCAAATCGCGGCACGGCCCCAATCATCTGGTGATCCCAGGCAATACTGATATCTTCCGTCGCCCGGTTCTGACGGAAGCCACCGACGTCGATCAAAAAGTCTTTCTTGTACATGGTGTTCGCACCACTGTAGGCATACATCGAGTCGTTAACGGCCGTTTGACTCCGCTTAATCACGCCGACAATACTGGTAAACTCCACCGTTTGCGACTTCCCCAACAGTGTTGTTCGATTTTGAACATCCATGTTGGCGGTGACGGCCGATGTGTTCATATCGCGTTCCCGTCGAAAGAAGTTCATGTATTTCATCAGGGCATCTGGTTCGGGGATGGTATCCGCATCGTTACTGAGAATGTATTCTCCCTTAGCAAAATACATGCCGATGTTAAAGGCGTGGGCCTTCCCTTTGTTTTTCAAAATTTCTACCGTCCGCAACCGCGGATAAGTCTTTTGAAGGCGATGAATAATTGCCGCTGTCTTATCTGTCGACCCGTCGTTCATCACCAATACTTCAAAATTCTCGTAATTTAATTGATCAAACAGGTAGGTAATGGTTTCCTCAATCATAACCTCTTCATTATGAGCTGGTATCATGATAGTAATCATTGGTTGCTGGTCGACTGGGATGGCTTCCCAATCATCATCGCGTTTGTTGGTCTTCAGGAAGCGATAGGATAGCGCTCCTGCAAACCAAAAGAACGACCCAACCACCGGATACAGGCAAAGAATCAACAAAAGGACGTTGAGGATGGTCTTCCCCAGCGTGGCCTTTAAAATACTGTCAATAAAGAAATCAAACATGCCCGTCGCTCCTATTTATCCAAATCGTTGAGATCGCGTTGTTGATATAACTGGTGAATCTGATCGGTGTCCAAGTTTTGCTCCGGTTCAACTTGATAATCCCGCACATTTTCCCGGAACTCCTGATCACCAAAGCGTTGGGTCATAAATTCTCCCAGTGTGTCCTCCCGCTTACGCTGGTCGATGGGATTAAAGGTGGGCCATTGCTCGACAACTCGGTCGCGCTTTCTATTCTGAATAATGGTCATCCCCACCGCAAACAGCGAAACCGTCACGAAAGCAAACAGTAATAAAATCCCAATAAACTTAATTTCAAAGATCCCCTCATTGTACGACCACAAGTGAATCACACGGGGATCGTAGGAGGCCCAAAAGGACAGTATTGTCAACGTGATGGGCACCGCTACACAGATCCATCCGAAAAGGCCGACCACCGTCTGCCAAATCTTTAGACCCCAGTGACCCTTCTCAAAGTAATCATCTGTGTAAAGCTGCTGTCGAGTTGCTGATTTGTCTTTCATTTTGTCTCCGTTCCTTCCTGCGGATTACTCGGTCGACCAAAGAGATAACCTTGTCGCGTCCGAATCTGTAATTGTTCGGCCAACTGTTGATCCTGTTCATTCTCAATACCCATCAGGATCAGCTCGATATGATTACGCTGGTCCAGTCGGTTCCAGAACTGAAGATTGAGATCTAACCACTCGTTGGGATCTTCCTTGCGAAAACTGCGCATCGAACACTTCAGTGAATCCACCTCTGGTAAAATCCACTCAATACTCTTCAGATTGCTCAGTGAAGACCCCACATTATCGATCCCAAAGGTCATCCCATACCGCCGTGCTTCGCGAATCCGACGACGAAAAAGCCGACGATTCAGACGATGTTTGTGTCGATCTGGTGTGTATTCTACAGACAATTTCATTGGGGTAATCTTGGAGATAGCCCAGCGAACAAAGTAGTGGAAGTCGGGACTCGTAATTTGATCGTACTCTAAATTAATCGACAGCGTGATGGGATCCTCCGGTAGCGCCTTGAAGGTATCCTCTAGAAGAAAGACCACCCGCTGTAAGGGCAATGAATCCAGTTGTTTGGGCAACGTCCAGGAACCATCTGCATTGTGTTGCCGTAACAGACACTCATATCCGGTAACTTTTCCTTGATAGTCCACCTGCTTTTGAATGAAATAGCGCAACTCAAATTCATCATTCTCCAGATAATTGTTGCTGTTCTTACGGGAGTACCAGTAATAAATAGCGATGGTTAAAACGACAGCCCCTGCCATCACTGCTGTTAGGGCAAGCAATACCCCTTCTAATTGTTGTAAGGTCATTTTTATCCTTTCAAATCAACACACACAGGCCAAGACCATGCACAGCCTTAACCATAAAAAAAGGGCGCCACGGTCGTGAAACCACCGGCGTCCTTGATGTCCTCTTTCATTCGACTAATCACTCAAAAAATGGTACCGGGTTAGCTCTAGTGCCGAATGTTCCATAATTAACTGGCCATGCTCAGCCAGAACATCCGGTGCAACCTTAGTGCTATCACCGTATTCGTAGGCAACAGCCAATTCATCCTTGATTGATTCGCGTGAAGATTCATTAACAAAGAAAATTAATTCCAAGTAATAAGCGTTCTTATAACGATAGAGATTGGACGCTGCGTTCTCCAAATGAAGAACCCGTGCCAAGCTAATCATATCCTCAAATGTTGGTAGCCGGACGACGCGAGTCGTGGTCGGTTGACCATCATCATCTAAATAATCTTCAATATCATTGGTGTTACCGGTCGCAGATTTAAAGTTGGAGAAGAAATCTTTCTGTCCATCCTTTTCAAGGAGGTGAGCTTTCAACTGATCTGACACCTGATCGGGGTGTTGCCCGTCAACACTCGCATCTGTCACGGTTGTGTCAGTCGCACTGTCGTCATCGACATTCTTACTGATAAAGAGTTCGAGACCATTCCGGTTGGGTAAAACTTGGAAGGTCACGGCATCGTTATCTTGGAATTGATGGTCGACGTCGACCTCTTCCAAGATACTGTAGAAGAAGCCTTCGATCTGCTTATGGTTACCCAGAAGATCCAAGACGGTAATGCCGCGTTCGCTGAGATCATCGTTACCAATGACGACGCGGATCGTGTTTTCGTTAATACGTTCCATTTCCATTGAATAACACCCCTTTCTCGTGGGTTTGGGGATCGTCCTTGATACTCATTCTAGCCATTTTATTTTACTTGTAAAGTAATCACAACAAAAAAACCAGACTGCAAGACTTATTTTCTCACAAATCTGGTTAGATGCAACTAATTAACCTTATTCGTTTCGTTTACCAGTCGTTGGGCCCGTTGAAGTTCTAATTCCCGAACCTGTCGGGGTAAAAACCGGCGAATCTCTTCCTCGTTATACCCAACTTGAAGGCGTTTATCATCAATCATGATCGGCCGCCGCAAAATTCCTGGGTTTTGACAGATCAGATCGTAGAGCTCACGCAGCGGCAGATCATCTAGATCGATATTCAACTCTTGATAGACCCGTGATCGTTTGGAAACGATCTCCTCGGTCCCATCCTCTGTCAATCGCAAAATATTTTTTACATCTGCAACCGTCAAAGGTTCAGCAAAAATATTCTGTTCCCGATACGCAATCCCATGATCCTCGAACCACAGACGTGCCTTACGGCAGGACGTGCAACTTGGTGTTGTATAAAGCGTGACTGTCATGATCGTTTCCCCCTCACGTGGTATGAATGATTTTATAAATACATTATACCGGTTTTTGTAAAAATTGAAAGAGAATCCAAGTAAATAATAAATAAACAGTATCTATCGGATTGTTTATTTATTGCCACGATGATGACCAATATAAATCGATTAGTCAGTAATTGTCGATTAAGCAATTTACATTCAACGAATACTTACAATTAGATTTCGTATGTTTTTCCAACCACGACCGTCGCCACCGGTAAGTCTTGTCCCGCGGCCTGTTGTGCTTCGGCCGTTAGTTGTGACCAATCGCCGACCTGTGGCAGGTGAGTGAGTAATAACTGCTTCACTTGAGCCGCCTGGGCCAAGTGACCGGACTGCGTCGAAGTGAGATGCCAGGCCGTCCCCTGGTGATCAGCATAGAAGTTAGTATCCGCTAGCAAGACATCTGCATCCTTAGCCCAGTCGATTAACTCATCAAAATAGGCCGTGTCCGCCGTAAAGGCCAGCGTTTGGCCAGTCGCCCGTTCGGTAATCCGTGGCGCATATGCTGGCACTGGATGATGCGTCGGTAGAAAATCAATGTCGAGTGGTCCAAGTTTCAATGTTTGGCTTGGATCATAGGCTCGCCCCTCAGTAGCTTGAGGCCAGGTCAGACTCCCAAAATTCAATGGATCGGCAGTATGCCCATAAATTGGTAGAATTGACTCCGCCTTAGGCTCAGTGCCCAATTGCCATTCATATTGAAGAACCCCGACATCAGCCGTGTGGTCATGATGGTAGTGCGTCAGAAGTACCGCATTGAGCTGTAAAGGACTCAATACTTTCTGTAAGGCCAACAAAGCACCACTCCCACAATCCAGTAATAGGTGATACTTTCCACTTGTGATGAGGTAGCTACTGGTACCCACCCCATTGTATGGGTATCCACCGTAACACCCTAAAACCGTTAACTTCATCCAATCATCCTCTCATCTTGTCACTTAAGTTCAGTTTAGCGCGTGACCTGTTAAGTGTAAATATTTTGCTTTGCTCTTGGATCACCTATAATGGGGTAAAGGTTCCTAAGGAGGCTAGAAATATGTTAACCCAACTTGCTGTCACTTTCGGCAGTCGTTATCTACTTGAACAACTCATTTCTAAGCATCCGGATCGGTCATTCGTTTTACTGGCGGATACCACCGATCCGGCGGGTCTGCAATTGGTCGATGTCTCCGATCACCCAACCATCTTTTCTAGCCGTCTCAGCTACCGGGTCTTGTTCAGTCATGGTGAGACTGACTGGCAAGGTTTTTATCATTTTCTTTACTTCACCTTCGACCCCGATGACGCCAAAATTTTCGAGGATCATCTCGACCGATTGGTCCGTGAGACGTTACCTGTAAGTATGCAAGCTATTTTGGTCTTGCAAAAAGACCGAATTGCTGGTGAATATGTCGTACTGACCATCTGGGACGACAGCCTAGGCTATGCGCTTTGGCGGCATTCCTATCGATTCCATGCCATTTCAAAGTTCACCCAACGGGCAGTAAGTTCTCATGCAGCCACCTATCGGATCGCCCCTCCTGAGGAGGACGATGACGACACTGATGAACAGCCGCCAGTCACGCCCTGAGATCCACTGATGGGTCTTTTCTTTTACCAGAAATTCGCGTTACAATGGGCCTATATCTTTTTATAGAAAGCTGGCCACATCTTTTGAATCAAGTAACCTCTAATGCCGCAGTAACCAAGATCGCCCCCACCGTTCCCTTAACCACGGAACAGGCTGGGCTGGTCCAACAAATTCTAGACTTTACTGGCGCTCATCTAAACGATCCAAGACCGGCTGTCTTTACCATTTTTGGTGACGCTGGAACCGGAAAAAGCGTCGTCCTGTCACACCTGTTCGATCGCTTACAGACGGCTTCACGGACAGCGTCAGAAAGTGTCTTTGCCCATACAGAGAACTACTTTCTCGTCAATCATCCAGAAATATTGAAGGTTTACCGCCAAATTGCTGGCAACCGGTCGCACCTCTTTAAGAAAGACTTTCAACGGCCTACCTCGCTCATTAATCAGGCTGAAGCAGGTAAGATCCATCCGGACATTCTCATCGTTGACGAAGCTCACCTGCTATTGTCGCAGGCCGACCATTATAATAATTTTTATGGTCAAAACCATTTAAAATCACTGCTGGCCCATGCCAAGGTCATCATCTTAGTTTTCGACGAGACCCAGGTTTTACGATTTAAGAGTTATTGGACAGAGGCCCGCTTGCAGCATCTACTGTCTCCCTTTACCCATAAGAGCTATCGACTGACCCATCAATTCCGAATGCAGGCCAGTGACGAGCTGGTCCAATGGATCAACGACTTTACTCACGCCCGGATTCGCCGCCTGCCAAAATCAGCCGGTGACCACTATGACCTACGCGTGTTTGACGATGCCGAGGACATGCGACAAACCATTGTTCAAAAGAACCAGTCGGTTGGCCTCTCACGTGTCGTCGCCACGTCGGGTTACCCTTCTACATTAGATGGTGGAAAACACTACATCACAGAAGGTCGCTTCCACCTGCCTTGGGACCAGTACAATTACACCAGTACCCCATGGGCAGAACTACCTGAGACTATTGATGAAGTCGGATCTATCTATACCTGTCAGGGGTTTGATTTGAATTACGTGGGCGTCATCATTGGTCCCACGCTCAGCCTAGATGCCGACAACCATCTGGTGGTCAATCTGGATCGCAATACCGACGTGGAAACTTTTAAACATCGGGATGATCTGAATGACCCCCAGGAAGTTCTGGCAGCCAAGAAGCAACTCCTCTTAAATACGGTTAACGTCCTCATGAAACGTGGCGTTAAAGGCCTGTATCTCTTTGCCCACGATCAACGGTTACGTTCATTTTTAAATCAAAGTCTCAACAACTAGGAAGGAGGCATTAGCCCATGACCGGTAAAGTAATTGTCATCAGTGGCGTAATGGCCGGGGGAAAAACCACCTTAATTAAAGCCCTGAGTCGGGTTCTTCCAGATAACCGTGTTGTTTCATTCGATGACTATAGCATTGATGCTTTATCTTCTGCACCATCGTTACAAGTACCGATAGAGCGTGCGGTTAATCAATATGACATTAGTGCGCTACTTGCCGACTTGAAGCCTCTATTACACCGGTACGCCTACATTCTTGTTGATTTTCCATTTGGGAGACGTCACAATGACTTAACTCCCTATATCGACTGGTCTTTTTATCTGAAAACTCCCTTGGATATTGCCTTTGCCCGCCAACTGGTACGTGATTATTCAAATCAACCGACAAGTGCCATCATTGATTGGGCCAAAACTTATCTGACCAATGCCCGTCCTATCTTCACCCATTTTGATCACTATATCTCTGCAAGTGCCGATCTGATCATTGATGGTCAACGACCACTTCCAGAAAAAGTCGCTGTTGTCTTAAAAGCCCTCAAAATTAACCAATAAAAGGTACCGTCATTGCCATGTGGCTGTTCTAGACATGGCGTAACGACGGTACCTTTTATAATTTTCTACAAGAATCAAAAAAGCCTTCCCTAAGGAAGACTTACTCTGACGGTCCGTACGAGACTCGAACTCGTGATCTCCTCCGTGACAGGGAGGCGTCCTAACCAACTAGACCAACGAACCAATGATTGCGGGAGCAGGGTTTGAACCTGCGACCTTCGGGTTATGAGCCCGACGAGCTACCAGACTGCTCCATCCCGCGATAATATTAAGTTGTAACAATGACCCGTACGGGATTCGAACCCATGTTACTGCCGTGAAAGGGCAGTGTCTTAAACCACTTGACCAACGGGTCATAACTAAACGGAGAAGGAGAGATTCGAACTCTCGCGCCGCTTCCGCGACCTATACCCTTAGCAGGGGCACCTCTTCAGCCACTTGAGTACTTCTCCATAATGGGCCTAAATGGACTCGAACCATCGACCTCACGCTTATCAGGCGTGCGCTCTAAACCAGCTGAGCTATAGGCCCATATAAAGCGGGTGACGAGAATCGAACTCGCGACAACAGCTTGGAAGGCTGTGGTTTTACCACTAAACTACACCCGCATATATTGAGCTTTACCTTAATGGCGCGGGACGGAATCGAACCGCCGACACATGGAGCTTCAATCCATTGCTCTACCGACTGAGCTACCGAGCCATTTGCCATTTAGCATTACGGTTGTTACGCTCTGCTGACGAGCATAACAACGGTCCGTACGAGACTCGAACTCGTGATCTCCTCCGTGACAGGGAGGCGTCCTAACCAACTAGACCAACGAACCAAAAATTGCGGGAGCAGGGTTTGAACCTGCGACCTTCGGGTTATGAGCCCGACGAGCTACCAGACTGCTCCATCCCGCGATAATAAGAAAGGAGGATGAGAGATTCGAACTCTCGCGTGGTTTGACCCACCTGACGGTTTTCAAGACCGTTCCCTTCAGCCAGACTTGGGTAATCCTCCATAAAAACCTGTACAATGATCCAACTGGTGATGGACCTTGTAGGACTCGAACCTACGACCGAACGGTTATGAGCCGTTTGCTCTAACCAACTGAGCTAAAGGTCCAGTCCAAGTCCAAATCGCGGCGGGGGGGATCGAACCCTCGACCTCTCGGGTATGAACCGAACGCTCTAGCCAGCTGAGCTACACCGCGAAATGTTAAATAAAATATTCTTATTTAATCGGGAAGACAGGATTCGAACCTGCGACCCCCTGGTCCCAAACCAGGTGCTCTACCAAGCTGAGCTACTTCCCGTTAAAATGCACCCAGTAGGAGTCGAACCTACAACCTTCTGATTCGTAGTCAGACACTCTATCCAATTGCGCTATGGGTGCAAAAAGCATAATTTAATGATGCTTAATACCTTTCGGTACTAAGCGGAAGACGGGATTCGAACCCGCGACCCCCACCATGGCAAGGTGATGTTCTACCACTGAACTACTTCCGCAAAAATCAATGCCGACTAGAAGATTCGAACTTCCGACCCCCTGTTTACAAGACAGGTGCTCTACCAACTGAGCTAAGTCGGCATAGTCAGTATCGTGAATATAGATTTTCTCATCGTCCGAAGACGAATGAGCCGTGACAGGCTCGAACTGTCGACCCTCTGATTAAAAGTCAGATGCTCTACCAACTGAGCTAACGGCTCAAATGGAGGATACAGGGCTCGAACCTGTGACCCTCTGCTTGTAAGGCAGACGCTCTCCCAACTGAGCTAATCCTCCAAAGATCGCGTAGCGACGTCCTATCCTCGCAGGGGGCGATCCCCCAACTACTATCAGCGTGCTGAAGCTTAACTTCCGTGTTCGGCATGGGA
>NZ_RHOC01000010.1 GCF_003946145.1 Levilactobacillus huananensis | reverse complement strand
GTCCTATAAATTATAGGATTCAAGCCTCAGTAGCATAAATTAAATTACTATTTGTCTAACTTTTCTATTGCACTTCACAACTGGCACACCTCTTTTTCATATCCATTTAAGGTTTACTTCTGATTCCAATCAATCTCATCCGTTAACCAGCCACTCATCCAACGCGGCACCAACTTGGTGGTCGCAGTGGTTGCGCGACGGTTGATGGCCAAGACCAACTGCAACATGGTGAAGACCAACGAGGCCCGACGCCGATAGGCCAGATACTTTGGTTGCCAAGTCGTCACATACTTCTCTTTGTAGGCACGCAAGCCCTGGAAACTGTAAATACTGGACCCGTATTCGTAAATAAGATGAGCCAGTCGTTCCTCAATGAAACTGAACTCGGATAGCCCGACATTAGACAACGGCGCCATCCCCAGATTAAAGGTTTGATAACCCTCATCGCGACACAGATCGAAGAGAAAGACGAACAGCCCATCCATGATTCCCGAAGGTGCATGCGGACTCTCACGCATCAAGTCGATAGACGTCATCACATGTTCACCGGTCGGCATGAGGTTTGCGAAGGCTTGAATTTCACCCGACGCGTCACGCATAACTGCTACCGGAGATTCATCCAAGTAGCGCCGATCGAAGAATCCCATGGAGAAGCCTTTTTCCGCAGCATCTCCCAACCAAGCATCAGAAATGGTTTTTAGTTTTTGATAGTTTTCATCGCTCAATGGCGGCTGTAGCAACTCACAAGTATAACCTTCACGGTGGAACTTATTCACCACTGATCGTTCACCACGATGGGCCTTGCCAGCCAGATTGAAAGTTGCCAGATCAACATGACCTTCTTCACCAACCTTGATGAAGTCAAACCCCATCTCATGGAGCCGTAACGTCAGTTTTTCTGTGATTTCATAGAAGACCGGCCGTAACCCAGCCTGATCCGCATCGTGCATGAAGGCTTGTAGTGCCGGCCCAATAAGCTCTTGGTTTCCGATAGGCTCTCCCATCACCAGAAGCTTATCGGCACTCTGCCGAAACAGGAAAAACAGCTGATCCTCCCCCTCTTCTTGATAGTAATAGACTTGTTTGTCCTGCAAGAAGGCCAGATGGCTGATTTCATTACCCCCGAATCGTTTGATGATCCCACGGATTCTATCAGCATCAAACGGTGTATGAAGCCATTTTGGCTCTGGCTTGGCTAAATACCGGTATATCCCTCCGAGAATTAACAGGGCCACCAGCAGGCCACCCAGACCATTTAACCAGACCTGTGTCGATGGAAAGAGCCAGGTCTTAGGGAGCCAGGAATGATGGTGTTGCACCCGAAACGTCGAAATGCCGAGAATCGTGTAAACCACGAAGGTTCCCACAAAGATGATCCCATCGACTAATAACCCACCCCATGAATAATGAAATCCTTGGCGGTAAAGTTCTGGTCGGGCCAGAATCAGACAAAGTAGGACGATCCCTAGTAAAACGGCCAACCCACCTGGAAAGTTTTCCCGCCAAAGTGTATTGCCGATCGCGATGACCAACACGACCATCGTCGGCCAGTAGGCCAATTTGACACGAGCCCCGACACCCCGGGCTAGCCCAATGAGCAGGAAGGCCATGATGATATTGGAAACCTGGTCCAAAAAGTAAAACATGTAAGGGACCAAGCGAATATAGAACGTATTCATTAAGACAACATCTGGAATGGTTGCGTACAGTAACATCATAATTCCGGAGAAGTACATAAAGATGGTCACGAAGAGATGGGCACTGCGACGAATGACCGCGACTGGTAACCCATTGAGAAAGGTGTTGATCTTGCGCCCAGCATCGTGAACAAAGAGGCCCACACCCACCCCAAATGGCAGGAAGTAATAGAACAGTCGATACAGAATTAACCACCCAGCAGCATCCGCGCGGCCGACACCCAACAGTCCCAGTCCTAAGATCATGAAGACATCAAATGACCCCAGTCCCCCAGGAATCATCGACACAACCCCAGCAACCGAGGCCACCACAAACATTGGGAAAACCGCAATCAAAGGAATTGGCATATGTAGCGCCCAGCCGATCGCTAGGAAGAAAAGCGCGCAGCTTCCCCACTCTAACGTTGAGCCCCCAATGAGTTTGAGCTCGCGTGACCACGTCAGATCCTTGAAGAAATCATTATCGCTAAAGCGCGTAAAAAGGAAGAGTCCAGGGAAGTATAGGCCACCACCCAATAGCCAGATCCAGTAGCCCTGGAAGGGCCGACCGACGTCAAAGCCAAAAAGACAAATCAATGCGACCCAACAAGCTAACGAAAGTCCAGACAGAAGGAATAACGCAATTTTAGAGATGGCGTAGAGCACCTGTTTCTTCGACGCCGAGCGCGAATAAAAGTTTGCCCGGAGACTGGCGCCAAGGATGCCCCCCATCCCCATGAGGTTCGTAAAGGTATTGGTTACCCAACCACTACGAATAATATACCCCGTAGAGAAATCGCCGGGTAAGAATTCAACAATCGTAAAGTCATAGACCAACATGGGTAGAACGGCAATGAAGCCCCCGACCATTAGGAGTCCTAACGTCCCCCAACTCAGAGACGCCAGTTCGCTTTGAACCTGTTCACCGCTAATCTCGCGACCGACTCGACCGACTTCACGAATGATAAATAACAGGATCGATAAGAAGAAGATTCCTTTGATCCACGTTAAGCGCTTCTGTATAAAATCCCAGACTCTTTTCCCCATTATAATTTCCCCCCTGTAGTTCTTTATTATCGCAATCGTTTCCCCAAAAACCAATCAAGTGACTGTCCGAATATCCCCGTTAAGTCACCTGACTAACCTTGCGTCCCCACGCTAAGATTTAAAAAGCCTTGAGACGTTGCCCGATTTATTTTGAAATCGCCCATGAAAGATATATGGCACGATCCATATGAGTTGTAATCAAGGTTACCATAGCTTTACCAGTTTAGAGAACCCTGCAGAAATTCTTACGAATCTGTTAAGAAACGACAGCGACACATCAAAAAAGGACGGTCACCAGTGTGATCGTCCGTCGTCGAATTGGTTTTCGTAATCCGACTTTCCCCATTAATTTGACCCCTTATTTTCCCGACTCTGATGACCATCTTTATGCCGCCAGAATTCAGCGACAACTGCGAAGCCTACGAATCCAGCCAGCGACAGCAACCTGCCTAAACGACCACCAGGCACATGATAGACGAGCTTAATTCGATTGTTCCCAACCGTAATTGGAATTGCCGTCAACCCATAAAGGACACGCTTGGTTGCCACCTGTTTGCCATTGACCCAAGCTTGCCAACCAGAATCATTGGCCAGGCTCAGATACAGCCAATTCTTCTGAGCGGTCCCCTGAACCTGCCCACTCAGTTGTGTCTGAAAGTGGCTTGCCACCGTATGAATCGCTAAAGTCTGACGCTTAACACTGGTCACAGCCTGATCGAATTTTGTCTGCCGTAACGACATCACACGTGTCCCATACATCGCAATCGGATACCGTGCCCCAAACTGAACCTTGACTGTGTCACCGGTTTTAAAGGTTCCCAATTTAATCAACGCCGACTCCCCATTGGCATTCGTCTCTGGCGTGACAAACTTCCTATTGACCCGCATCGTCGAATACTTGGTTTTGCCATTCTGGGCCCAGAGATACATGGGGCCATTGGCCTTGGCCGTCAGGGACAAGACGTGGTGATAGATGTATTTGGTTGGCACCCCTTTAACCGTATGGACAATCTTCATGTGATCTTTCTGTTGTGTTGCCAGCGCCCAGTACAGCGTGGCACTGGGCCGAATTGCCTGAAGCACGGCCTCCTGATTAACCAATGCATCTGCCGAGAGTTGCACGGTCGTCAAGGCTGAAGACGTGGCAAATCCCATCCCCACAAATCCTGGTGCAGGATGAACAGTGTTACCAGTCGTCGTCAACTGGCCAGTCTGCTTAACCCCGAACAGCATATTCGTTACCGGTGTTAGCCCCACTGAACTAATCCGGCGGACATTGTCGCTAAACAGCCCCAGGCGTTGCAACGTCTGCCGAGTTCGTTCATTCAGGGTCGAATTATAGCCAGATACCCCGTGAAAGTTGAAGAGGAGGCTATCATTATAATTCTTATAAGCCGATTGATAGGCCTGATTGATCAAGGTGTTTTCATGTTGAACGCGATATAGCTGACCATCCGGATCGTTAATCTGACTCATCTGTTGGTTTTCTACCTGGTAAGCACTGGCATAAGCCGCCTGACTCCCAAACTTACTGGTGCTCATCGCCAGAATAAAATCCCCCCCAACTTCATTGATGACAACCGCACCGACCAAGGCTTGCCGTAATCGGCGGCGAGTTCCAAAGATGACGAGCGCTGTCACGAAGACATAAACCGTGGCTAATCCCAGACTTCCCCAATGAACCCGTTGGATCAAGCCGTAGTAGCTCGTCAGCTTCGGCGAACGACCTGAAACGAGTCGTAACATAACCGGAATCGCCATCGCCCCACCGACAGCCAAGATCGCTTGGACAAAAGGCAGTCCCCGCTGCCATTTTGGGGCGATCTTTCCCGGTTCGGCCTGCCAAGCTGCAAAGGCTAGCATCACCATGACAAAGCTAAAGAAAAACACGTTACGGAAGGGAAAACCAGCAGGCGCCTGCATCAGGTGCCATGCCGTATTCAATATCCGCAACCACATTCCGATAAATAAGGCGCCAAGTAAGCCCAGTGCCGACAGTTTTTGTCGTCGCGAAAACTTGGGATGCACAAAGTAAACGAGAACTAGCAAGGCAACGGCACTCGAAACAAACACGGTGGGCGCATGCATCAGTCGTTGGGTGTCATTAGTCGCGCCAAGGCCGAACTGCGTGAAGAACTCGGGACCGAATTCTGGAACGACCCGAAAGTTAAGTACCTTTGCAGTTCCTTTAGCCGTTTGAAGCATGCCAATCCCCGTGGGAACCAGAAGCAATGCAGCACTCGCCCCACTCAGGGCTGCCGTCACAACGAATCGTGTCACTGGTCGCCACCAATCTTTGATAGCAATTGACCGTTCTGCCAGACAATAAATAACATAACAAACGCTAAACAAGCAGGTCATGTAGCCGAGATAGTAGTTAACCATAATGCTCACCCACAGCCACCAGAAAAATGCTGCGGGCCGATGAGCAATCACAATTCGATCAATTCCATGAGCCACTAATGGCAACACGATCAAGGCATCCAACCACATCAGATCGAAGAAGTTCACCGCCACAAAACCACAAAAGGCAAAGGTAAGCCCAAAGACCAGACTCATGCGCCGTCCCGTCTTAAAGTGGACTTGTAGGAACCAAGTCATGGTGGCCGCAATCGTCGCGATCTTGGCCATGATAATGACACTTGCTGCCACTGGCACGTTGGCCGCATTAAATAACAAGACAATCAAGTTAAAGGGACTCATTAAGTAATAGGCTAGTGTTGGAACCACCCCGCCCCCGATCGATTGCGAGAAGGTGTAAAGATGAAACACGTGATACCGTAAAGCATGTTGGAGAGCCGTCAGCAGTGGGATATATTGCGTCCCCATATCGCTCATTAACAAACTATGATCGCCAAATGGGGCCACATGCCAAAAGGCAAAGACCAACGCAATCAATCCCAACGCTATGCCGAAGGCCAACCCAACGTTTTGCCAACGACGTTCTCTCAAAATCTTCCGCATCCCTTACGCCCCCCACTTTTCGCCAAGGGACTTTCCCCATTGCCGTTCACCCAAACTCATCACCTGAAACCACCAACCCACAGCCAATAGGAGGCTCCCTAAGGCATCCGTGGGATAATGATTGCGCAATCCCAGTCGGCCTAAGATAACCCCCAGTACGATCAAGCTCACCATAGTCACGGCTACCCAAAAGATCCAATTGTGTCGCAGGACACCACAGAGCAGCGTGATGACCATGGCAGCTAACAGCGTCGTGCTAAAAACGTGACCACTAGGAAAGCTGAAGCCGTTGTCGACCAATACTTGAAGACTGGGTCGGGGCCGCTTCAGGAGATGCTTTAGTATCAAGAGAAGTCCATCGCCGCCGACTAGCCCAATCACGACCATTTCGCCCCACAAGGGTTGGCGCCAATAAAAGAGTCCCCCTGCTAAGCAAATAGCTAATATGCCCGTCAGAATGGGGCTTCCAAGAGTCGTTAAGGCCTCCCAGAGGCCCACGTGGGGCCCCAATTTGGCCACGGCTGCCAACACTGACTGATCTAGCCACAGGACAAGGCCAGCTTGGATCTTGACTAAAATGGCTAGAATTCCCAATAGACCTAGAAAACCCAAAGCCAATTGTTGATTTCGTTGTGAAGTTGTCATCGTCATCCCTACCGTTTCTCTTTAATCAGATATTGTGGTCGCCGTTTCGTTTCTAGATAAATCTTGCTGACATACTTCCCCAGAATTCCCAAACATAGCAATTGCAGACCACCCAACATCAGAATAATCGTCACTAGTGATGGCCAGCCAGCAGTCGGATTGCCAAACAGGAGCGCCCGACCCACAATCCAAATCATGCCGAAGATAGCCGCCACGAAGGACAGTCCCCCGAGCCATGAGGCTATCGACAGCGGAACCTCCGAATAATCCATAATGCCCTCTAAGGAATAGGCCAACAGTTGTCGCAATGACCAATGAGTGTTTCCAGCCACCCGGTCACGATGGTCAAAGGTTAAAACCTGGGTCTTGAAACCGACCCAACCGAAGATCCCCTTTGAAAAACGATTCACTTCAGGTAAATCGATCACGGCTTGAACCACTTGACGAGTCATTAACCGATAGTCACGAGCCCCCGGTCGAATCTTAACCTGAGAGATCCCGTTGATCACGTGATAAAAGGCTTGTGACAACTTCGAACGCAGCCAAGGTTCGCCGCTTCGATCCGTCCGTTGGGTTTCCACGACATCATAATCTGAGGTAGCCAATGTCTCAATCATCGTCGGCAGGAGCTCTGGTGGATCCTGCAAGTCAGCGTCCATGACGGCCACATAATCCCCTTGGGCCTGCTTCAAGCCTGCTAGTAAAGCAGCTTCCTTCCCGAAATTTCGTGAGAAATTCACGTAATGGACACGATCCGGATGGCCGACCTGTAGATAAGTCATTTGCTTTAATGTGCCATCCGATGACCCGTCGTTAACGAACCAATATTCCCAACTCAAGTCTTCTCGTTGGGACTTGAATTTCTTTAAAATCTCGTCCACCCGTTGATAAAAGATAGGAATGCTCTCTTGCTCGTTATAACAAGGCACAATGATAGAAACTAAGGTCATACTGTGTCCTCCTTCAGCCATAAAAGGCGTTTAACTATTATCTACATAATAGTTAAACGCCTCATTTGCTGATACATGACTAAAAAGAAATTAATCTGAAAATTTCTCAGAATCCCCTATTTTTCTGAGAATGAAAGGATGAATTGGCTTCCCCGTGGAACATTGTCAATCACCCGAATTTCTCCGTGGTTCAACCGGACCAATTGGGCCACAATGGCGAGCCCTAATCCAGTGCCCCCGATTTTACGGTTTCGCGAGGAGTCCACTCGATAAAAACGATCGAATATCCGCGTTTTTTGCTTATCCGGAATTCCATTGCCGAAATCTTGAATGGTGACGCTGCTCGTCGTTGCGGTTTGGCTCAATCGAATTGTGATCGGTTGATCACTAGGCGAATACTTTCCTGCGTTATCAATCAGAGCCGTTAGAACCTGTTGAAGACTCTCTGCATTCCCATTGACGACCAATGATGAGACACCTTCCAAGTGAATCGGTTGCTTGAGCACCGCTCGTTCCTCTTCGATTGTTTCGTTAATTAGCGGGAAAAGGTCAATAATTTCTAATTTCAAAACACCCCGGTCCGCTCGTGACAAAGTTAAGAGTCCGTTCACCAATCGCTGCATTCGTTGCGATTCCTCATCAATAAAGTGAATCGACTTCGGGATTATCTCGGGATGCTCTGTCCCACGCCGTTCAACTAACTGAACATGGCTGCGAATCGCCGCAATCGGCGTCCGCAGTTCGTGAGCCGCATTCGACGTGAACTCCCGCTCTTGCTCGGCGTGCTGATTTAATGCTTGTAGCAACTGATTAAAGTTACTAGCCAGTTCATGAACCTCCACTGGTTGATCTGGCACAGGTAAATTGGCCCGGACACTTTGCGACTGAGCCTGTTCCTGAGCCGCTCCGTTTAATTCCGCTAGCGGCCGCGTGATTTGCCGAGCCATCAGCCGAACGTAAGCCCCACCGACGACAATTACCAAGACCATCACTAGTAAAACCACCAGAATCACGGAGATCAAGAGCACCGTAATTGGCGTTAAATTCAGCCAGATTTGCAGGCGATTACCATGTTGGGCCCCCTCACGATAGTACGTAAGCCCGTAATTTGGGGTATAAGCCACCGCCGAAAAGATGGGCGCCTGATAATGCCGCGTATTCAAAAAGTTCGCAGTATTGGGAGAGTAATATTTCTTAGGGTGCCGCTCATGCACATTGTAAACGCGGACATACGTATTCTCAGTATTGATTGAACTGTACCGCCGCCAATAAGTCCAATCTGGTCGATCATCAATGATAGAACGTTTCAGACTCTTGATGAGTGTAACCGAGGATTGTTCACTCTGTTTGACCAGCTGATATCCCACGGTTCCCACCACGGCGAGTCCCATGATTAGGGTCGTCAGGACTAACAACCAGTTGACTCGTCGGCGAATCTGTCGGGCAGTGGTCATTGCCTTTTGCTTTATTGCCATGACCTCACCCCTCGTAGTCGGCTGACAAAACATAACCGACTCCTCGTACCGTATGGATCAGTTCTGGTGCCTGACCGGCGTTAAGCTTCCGCCGCAAATACCGCACGTAAACGTCCACAATGTTAGGTTGTCCTTCAAAGTCAACACCCCAAACCGCATCAAGTAAGTCGTCTCGGGTCAAGGTTTGTCCGGCATGTTTCATCAGGCAAAGTAAAAGTTCATATTCCCGTTGCGTCAGCTGAATCAATCGACCTTGCCGCAAGACCTGACGTGACCGTGTATCTAAGGAAACATCCCCCACGTGTAGCTTGCTCTCCACTACCGCTTGATGATGCTGATGGCGTAGAATCACTCGGATTCTGGCCAGTAGCTCTTCAATATCAAAGGGCTTGGTGATGTAATCATCCGCACCCGTATCCAAACCAGCCACCTTATCCCCCACGTAATCGCGGGCAGTCATCATGATTACCGGTAGATCATCGTGTCGCCGGATTCGGCGCAGAACGCCTAGCCCATCCAGCTCTGGGAGCATCCAATCCAAGAGGATCAGATCGAGTTGTCCCCGGTTATTTTCATAAATTGTCAGTGCCGATTTACCATCCGTGGCATTCAACACAGTATAATCTTCGAATTGAAGTTCCGTCGTTAACGAACTCAATAAGGCCTCATCATCCTCCACAACCAAAACCATTCCGGCCATTTGCTCACTCCCGTTCACCCTTTTTTATTAGCATAAGCGGTTCCCGTTCACAAAGCTAGCCCCAAGCTGAAATGCCACCGATTCTTAAAGATTGCTATTTTCTCCAAACGAGCCAAAAAAAAGTGTGCCTGTCAATATTTTGACAGGCACACTCACTAGTCGAAAAGACCAACTAGTCCTTATTATTTTTTAAAATGGCCATTCTTCAATGATGCCCAGTAGTCATGTCGACGCCATAAAATCGCCATGCCAGCGAAGGCCACGATGCCAACGATACTAAGCAAGATACCAGCTCGACCACCAGGAACGCGGTAAGTCAGTCGAATATCGTTATTCCCTGCCTTAATTGGCAAGACCATCATTCCATGTAGCATCCGCTTAGGCGTCACTTGGCGGCCATTAACTTGGGCATGCCAGCCGCCATCATTTGGCAGACTCACATAGAGTCTACGTTTCTTAGCGGTTCCAGTGACATTCCCCGTCAACTCAGTTCGCCAATGACTATCAGTGATGTGCAAGTTCAACGCATGCTTCTTAACCGTCTTGACCACCTGTTTAAACTTCGGTTGCCGTAACGTCTTAAGTTCCAAGCCAAGATCGGCTCCTCGGTCATAAGCGCTAAATCGAACACGAACCCGCTGCCCAGCCTTAAAGGTTCCTAGGTTAATCAATGTCGTATGCTGATTCATGTTAATCTCCGGTCCTACTGGGATGTGGTCCACTAACATTGTGGAATACTTAATGCTCCCATTGGGTGCCCACATATACATGGGGCCAGCCGTTTTAGCAATAAAGTACATCGTGTGTTGGTAGGTATACCCGGTCGGTTGTCCATCCCAGTATGGCGAATGCTCGACCTGGTCAACCTTGTTAGTTGCCGATGACCAGTAAGATGTCTTGCTTGGCTTTAAGGCCTGTAAGATCTTCTCCTGATTACCGAAAGCATCGAACTTTAATTTTAAATGCGTTAAGGTCTTCGGTACCGCGAAGCCCATGCCGACATAACTAGAGTTCGCCGTAGCGTTTGCCCCTATCGTTGCCAATTCTACCGAAGTCTTCACCCCAAACAACATTTCTGTAACTGGTGTAAGACCCCCACTACTAATTCGCCGAGGGTTGTCGCTCCCCAAACCTAGCCGATGCATCGTTTTTCGCGTCCGGTTATTGATGGTCGAGTTATACCCTGACACCCCGTAGAAGTCAAACAACAGGCTGTCGTTATAGCTCTTATAGGAAGACTCGAAGGCGCGTTTAATGAGACTGTTCTCGTTATTCACACGATAGAGTTGCCCTTTTGGCGCCTGAACGTTCGCCATCTGTTGCTTTTCTAGCATGTAGTTACGCGTATAAACATCATGATGGCCAAATTCACTGGTACTCATCGCCAAGACAAAGTTACCCGCAACCTCAGTCGCCACAACAGCTCCCAACAGCCATTTACGCCACAAACGCCGCGTCCCAAAAATGATGGCTGCTGTTACAAAAAGATAAATAATTCCCAAAATCAGACTTGTCCAATGAACCTGTGAAATATTGGTATAATAATTCACCATCCGAGACGAATGCCCCGTCACAAGCCGCAACATCACTGGAATCAGCAACGACCCTACAACGGCTAACACCGCCAGGCCCACTGGCAACAGCCATTTAAACCTTGCCGCAATCTCCCGAGGTTCTGCCTGCCAAGCGGCAAAAGCCAAAATGACCATGACAAAACTAAAGAAGAAGACATTCCTGAATGGAAATCCTGCTGGCGCCTGCATGAGATGCCAGAAGGTATTGAACAACCGAATCCATAGTCCGAGGAATAATACTGTCAAAAACCCAGCACCCGCCCATTTGTGGCGACGAGAGATCGCTGGATGAACCCAGTAGACAAGAACTAAAAGGACAATCGCACTGGAGACAAAGAGTGTGGGGGCGTGATCCAGCCGTTGACTGTTATTGGTCCCCCCTACCATGAACTGGCCAAAGGCTTCAAGACCAAATGTAGGTTCAACCCGGTAATTGGCCGCATAAGGCGCACCCTTGGCCGTTTGCAGCATGCCAAGCCCGGTTGGAATCAGGACAACAGCCGCGCTAATTCCACTGAGAATTGCCGTTACCATAAACCGTTTGATCGGTTGCCACCAAGTTTTGACCCCTTCTGGTCGGTCGATAACCAATAAATAGATAAAATAGCAAACACTGAAGATGCAGGTCATATAACCCAAGTAATAATTGACGAGCATGCTAACCAGTAACCACCAGAAAAAGGCAGCTGGTCGTAACTCACGAACGAGTTGGTCTAACCCAAAAGCCACAAGTGGTAAGACGATTAGCGCATCCAACCACATCAAATCGAAATAGTTCACCGCAACGAATCCACAAAACGCAAAAGCCACGCCAAAAACAAGACTCATTCGGGTCGTGGTCGCAAAGTGCCGCTGTAAATACCAGGTCATCGTCGCTGCAATACTAGCGATTTTTGCCATAATGATGATTGTCACCGCCATTGGCACATTCTCCGGACTAAAGAGAAGGACGATGAGGTTGTAGGGACTCATGAGATAGTAGGTTAACGTTGGTGCTAAATTACTTCCCATCACATGGGTAAACGAAAACATTCGGAAATCCAATGTCCGCAAAGCGTGTTGAAAATCCGTCAGCATGGGGACATATTGCGTCCCCATGTCACTAAAAATCAAGCTCCGATTACCAAAGGGTGTGATTTGCCAATAACCAAAAACACCCACAACTAAAATAAAGGCCAGACAGAACGCTACTATCACGTTCTGCCACCTGCGATTCAAATGAAGCCTTGCCAATCTTATTTCCCCCACTCCTATATGCCATGCTTCCGCAATCTTGGTCTACTCCCACGAGGCTAGCGCTGACAGCAAGCCCGGTGATTAGGTTTAATTTATCCCCGATTAGATCTGTCAACTTACCAGAATTTCGGTTCATCCATAAATGCACCATAACTCGTCACCTCAGGCAACTCCCTGTCACCTGAAACTTGGACACCAAAAGCCCGTATTATATATATAATAAAGGACTGTATTGGTAAAAACTAGTCTTTGGCAGAAATGCCACTGTTTCTTAATAAACCCAACTACCAGACCGTCACTTCCTCTATGGTGTTCATCGCCGCTAATTACCCGCTATTAGGTAATTATATTAAGGGTTAATCCATTTCGACGATTAAAAATTAAACCATCCGATCGAAAAATAAGTACAAAAAAACGCCACCCTAGGATGGCGTTTTCGATTTTTCGTAAGTGAAAGTGACTACTTAAGCGTAACCACACCACCAACGGCTTCAAGCTTTTCCTTGATGTCGTTAGCTTCGTCTTCAGAAACGCCTTCCTTGATGACAGATGGTACATTGTCAACGAGGCCCTTAGCGTCCTTCAAGCCTAAACCAGTGATTTCACGGACAGCCTTGATGGCCTTAACCTTGGCGTCACCAGATTCAGTTAATTCAACGTCGAATGAGTCCTTGGCTGCGGCAGCATCGCCACCAGCAGCACCGGCTGCAGCAACTGGTGCAGCAGCAGAAACGCCGAATTCGTCTTCAATTGCCTTAACTAAGTCGCTAAGGTCAGTAATGGATGCTTCTTTAAGGGAAGCAATGATAGCATCTTTATCAAAAGCCATGTTATTTTCCTCCAATAGTTGGGTTTTATTTTTGTATTTCTCGGGTACTTAGGCTGCGTCGCCTTCGTCACCCTTGTCAACGATAGCCTTAATAGCGTAGGCCACGTTACGTACAGGTGCTTGAAGTTCACTAGCAAGCATGGAGAGCAGGTCTTCACGGCTAGGTAAGGTAGCAAAGACGTTGATTTCATCGACAGAGGCAATCTTGCCTTCGATGTAACCACCCTTAATAGAAAGGGCATCGACGCTATCTGCAAACTTCTTTAAAATCTTAGCAGGAGCAATTGGATCCTCGTTAGAGAAGGCAACAGCAGTTGGGCCGGCGAAGATGTCATTTAAGTCACCATAACCAGCTTTTTCAGCAGCTCGAACCAAAATCTTGTTTTTAATGACGTTCATTTGAACGCCAGCTTCACGTAATTCCTTACGTAATTCAGTAGCTTGTTCAACCGTTAAACCACGGTAATCAACAACTACAGCGCTGGTGGCAGCGTTGAATTTTTCAACAACCTCATCAACGATTTTTGCTTTAACAGCAATAGCTTGTTCACTCACATTGTTCACCTCCCAGAGTAGTTTGGTGGGATAAAAAAATCCCTATGCCACCAAGACATAAGGAGTCAAAAGTTTAAGTAAACTTCTGCCTCGGCAGGAAATTAAGGCCAGTAGGCCACCTGAGTCTTAGGTAGATCTATTAAATACAACTTCAATAGCATACAATACTTGGCAGAAACTGTCAATGCATGGCTAGGGATTTTTTCAGTCTCAATAAAACTTAGGCAATCATAGATGCCAAGTCAACGTCAACACTAGGGCCGAACGTTGAAGAGATTGAGACATGTTGAACGTAAGTGCCACGAACAGCGGCAGGACGTGCACGAACAATCAATTCAGCGATAGCCTTTAAGTTACCAGCTAACTTGTCTGCATCGAATGAAACCTTACCAAATGGAACGGCAACGTTACCGTCGCGGTCAGTCCGGTAAGTAACTTGCCCATTCTTAGCATCGGAAACAGCCTTTTCGACGTTCATCGTAACTGTCCCCGTCTTAGGGTTAGGCATTAAGCCCTTAGGTCCTAAGACCCGGCCTAAACGACCAACTTGGGCCATCATGTCTGGCGTTGCGATAGCAACGTCAAAGTCTAACCAGCCGTCTTGGATACGTTCAACTAAGTCTTGGTCACCAACGACGTCAGCACCGGCAGCTTCTGCAGCCTTAGCTTGGTCACCCTTGGCGAATACAACAACAGTCGTGTCCTTACCAGTACCGTTAGGTAATACTAAGGCACCACGAAGTTGTTGGTCCGCTTGCTTGGTGTCAACGTTAAGCTTGAAAGCAACCTCTACGGATGCATCAAACTTAGCGAAATCCATCTTCTTTACTAATGCCACGGCGTCGTCCATGCTGTAAACCTTGTCGGCTTCAACCAGCTTGGCAGCGTCTTGGTACTTTTTACCTCTTTTGTTAGCCATTTTTGTGTATTCCTCCTTGCAAATGTGGTTGTAACGGATAAACCTCCCACTTGACACATTTCATTTTCGTGAAGTGTCCGACTATCCGAAAACTGAGCTTAACCTTCGACCGTGAAGCCCATGCTCCGGGCAGTACCTTCAATCATGCGCATAGCTGCTTCAACATCAGCTGCGTTTAGATCTTGCATTTTAGTTTCAGCGATTTGCTTAACTTGATCCTTGGTTACCGTAGCAACCTTCTTCGTGTTAGGTTCGCCGGAACCACTTTCAACACCAGCGGCCTTCTTCAACAGCGTTGCTGCTGGAGGGGTCTTGGTAATGAAATCAAAGGAACGATCTTCATAGACACTGATCACAACAGGAATGATCATACCAGCTTGGTCAGCGGTACGAGCGTTGAATTCCTTAGTGAAGCCCATGATGTTGATACCTGCTTGACCTAAAGCTGGTCCAACTGGGGGAGCTGGGGTTGCTTTACCCGCAGGAATCTGTAATTTAACGACATTAGCTACTTTTTTAGCCACGAGACAATACCTCCTTGAGTCCGTGTGTGGTAAGTGGGGCTGTTAGTTTGCCCCTCCCACGTTAACTGTATGCTCTAACGCATACTAGAGAATCATACCACACTTCATTAACTACAACAAGTTCATTTTAAACTATTGCTGAGATGCTCCGCCGCCTAACTACGGTCGGGTATCAACAGACCTTGACGTCAGCCTACCCTAAAATTGGATCAACTTGATCAAAGTTTAATTCGGTACTGGTTTCTCGACCGAACATGTCGATATTCACCTTAAGCTTCATCTTTTCATTGTCAACTTCGGTAATCTTACCGACCAGGCCACTGAAGGCACCGTCGACAATCGTGACTGAATCACCAGGTGCCACATCCAGATCGGCGTGACGTGCGGACATGCCGACACGACGCAAGATCCGTTCAACCTCATCTGGTAACAGTGGTGTTGGCTTACTTCCTTGACCGTGAGAACCTAAGAACCCGGTAACCCCAGGGGTATTCCGAACCACGTACCAAGCCTGATCACTCATGACCATTTCCACCAAGACGTAGCCAGGGAAGGTCTTTTCCATTGAGACCTTATCCTTACCATTCTTGACTTCGTGGGCTTCTTCTTCTGGGACAACAACCCGGAAGATGTTATCCTGCATGCCCATTGATTCTGACCGGGATTCCAAGTTCGCCATAACCTTGTTTTCATATCCGGCGTACGTATGCAAGACGTACCATTGCTTTTCCGCTGACTCAACCATGTTCGGTGCAACTCCTTTAAATAATTGACTTTTTCGAGCAAAATAAAAAAAACTCCGCGCAAGTCGAAGTTCCTGTTACCTACCAATATAGCATATTTAACCGTGTTTGACCACTGACAATTCCACTAGGAGAGGAACTTCAGTCCGTACTGCACGACCCAGTCAACGACAGCGAAGAAAATGGAGAAAAGAATAGAAATCCCCACAACGGTTCCCGTATCGTGCCGTGTTTGCTTAACACCTGGCCAAGAAACCTGCTTCATTTCTTGCCCTACTGATTTAAAAAATCGGAATAAACGCATGCTGTTGCCTCCTAAAATGTCCTGTGTTCGTTGGAATTGTTAGTCTAAATTAACGGGTCTCACGATGTAACGTGTACTTCCCACAATATTTACAAAACTTCTTAACCTCAAGTCGTTCCGTGCGGGTTGCGCTTGCTGTGATGGTGTAATTCCGTGACCCACAAACTGAGCAGGCCAAAGCAATCTTCTTCTGAGCCATCTTGCCACCACCTTTAATTAAATCATGTTCAATCTCATACTGCATTAGATTACCATCAAATACCGGTCGCGTCAATCATTCGGCCAATAACTCCCGTAGCTTTACCTGACAACGGTGAACCGCGGCTGTTACCTGTTGGCGATTCATCTGTTCTTGCACCCCAATTATCGCAGGAGTTTCACCACGCATTAGGCCCGCAAAAACGGCCTTTTCAACACGTGAAAGACGCCCGGGAAACACTCTGAGGGCCTCCTTAATCTCAAGTTGTTCACGCACGGCCAATCGGTGGTCCGGAACAGTATCGGCTAAATATTCACGGTGGTCCTCCAAAGATACCTCTGGTCCCGCTGCTTGTCGCTTCTGGGCTTGGCTTTGCCGAATCAGATCAAAAACCCGATGACTCAGAATTAGCCGATAGAAGGCTCCAAAATTGGGTGACCGCCGGGGCGAAAATGTCAGGGTTGCCCGACAAAAGACCAGTAGTGCTTCCTGCTCCCAATCCTCGCTATCGTGTCCCGGAATAAAGTATTGTTGCTGTAAATGTAAGAGGATCGGTCGGTAACGGTCAAATAAAACCATTAATGCGGGTGAATCCACACTCTGGCGAATCAAAGTCAAGAGTGCCCAATCAGTCATTTGTTCCAATCAAAAAGCCTCCCTTTAGCTACAACTTCAGTCTAAAGGAAGGCTTAACGTCCGCCGAGCGAACGCGTGTTTTATTTATTGTCCTGGTTTCTCAGAATGTGCTGGCTTGGCCATCATCTGGTCACGTAACTTCTCTAACTTGTAGAGTTGTTGGTCGTTCCAAGGTGATTTACGCACCAGTCCCTTGTCCGCAAATTCACGGGCAGTCTGTTTGACCTCATTTTTAGCCCGCTCAATATCTCGAAGCAGTTCACCGGCGGGAATCCGCAAGGCGCCCTCCGAGAAGATCGTCCACTGTTCGGCCTGATCACTGGTAGCCACGGTGACTTGTGTAAAACGAGTCTGCCGCTCCTTGGCTAGCTTTTCAATATAGCTATCCGCCGTTTCATCACGATTTGTCCAGACCACTTCCAGGTCAAATTGCTGATAGCTTTTCGAAATACCCGGCACGTACATGGCATCAAAAACCACGGTGATCTTCGCATCTCGCAATTTACGGTAATTAGCCAACATACTCAGGAGTTGGTCTCTGGCCTCCGGTAACCGGTCTTTCAACTTTAACCGATTGAGCTCAGGCCAGTTGCCGATCATGTTATAGGCATCGACAATTAAAATATCTTCTTTCATATCCCTCGCCCATTTCTACGATTAGTGTTGTACGGGGTGCCGTGAATTGAACCCTTGATACATCAGAAGTCCAGCCGCCACACTGGCATTCAGGCTCTGAACCGACCCCACCATTGGGATGGTCAAGGTTTCATCAACCGTTTCCTTCAGCAAGCGTGAAATTCCCTTGCCTTCGTTCCCAATGATCAGACCTGTAGCGCCCTTGGCGTTCCAATCCCGATAGTCGGTTCCGGCCATGTCGGTTCCGAAGATCCAGAGTCCCCGTTCCTTCAAGTCCTTGACGGTATTAACCAGGTTTGTGACCCGAGCAACGGGAACCGTTTCGATGGCCCCAGTCGAGGTCTTGGCAACCACAGAGGTTAAGCCCACCGCCCGGCGTTTCGGAATAATAATCCCGTGAACGCCACTGGCATCGGCCGTCCGCATGATTGACCCCAAATTATGGGGATCTTCCACACCGTCCAAAATCAGGAAGAATGGCGGCTCGTCCGCAGCTTCGGCCTTAGCAAAGAGATCGTCAATGCTGGCATACTCAAAGGCCGCCACACCTAAGGCTACCCCTTGGTGATTCTGGTGATCCGTCAGTTGGTCTAGCTTCTGCTTAGGGACTTCAGAAATGACCAAGTGACGCTTACGCGCTAATTGTCGAATTTCATCAATAGCTTCGGCCTTTAACCCACTCTGCAAGAAAACTTTATTAATCGTTTGTTGGCTCCGTAGGGCCGCAACGGCCGGGTGTCGGCCAATCACGAAATCTGCTGCGGTGTCCTTCGGTTCATTTTGTTCTGGTCTCATTTGTTTGTCCGCCCCGCTTCCACTTGTTTAATACACCAGTTACTCAGCTCGGTGACCCGGTCGGTCTGACCACTGAGAGCCAAATACCCCATCAGAGCTTCAAATCCCGTCGAAATCCGGTAAGTCACCACGTCCGTATTCTTAGCATGGGTGTAGCTCTTCGCATTGCGTCCACGCTTGAACATGGTCCATTCTTCATCACTGAGAATCTTATCTTCCTCCATCAGCGCGATGAGAGCCGCTTGGGCCTTAGCAGAAACATAGTGTGTCGCCGTCTTCTGCAAATGATTGGGCTTAGCAATTCCCGCCTCAATCAGATGTTGGCGAATATGAACCTCATAAGCGGCATCACCCATGTAGGCCAATGCCACGCCATTTAGTTGTCGAAAATCAGTTTTTTCAGCTTGTTCAGTCATTAATTTCCCTTTCTCCAGCGCGTCCCTTGGGGCGTGTCTTCCAAAATGATGCCTTGATTCTTAAGTTGCTCCCGAATCTCATCGCTGCGTTCGAAGTTTCGGTCATTTCTAGCCTCAATTCGTTCGTCAATCAATGCTTGAATGTGGTCATCGTCTAACTCGGTCGCTTCCGCAAAGGTCACCCCAAATACAGCTAAGAGGTCGCTGAGCGTCTTACGAATGAATTCGAGCGTCCCAGCAAAGACTACCGGCCGCTCAGCGTAGACATTCCCTAAACGGGCCAAATCATGGACCTCAGCAATCCCATTTTGAACATTAAAGTCGTCATCCATGGCATCAATATAGTCTGCCGTAATCTGACGAATCTCCTGTTCCACTTTCGGATCATTACCGGTCTCGGCATCCTTCAACCGGTAACCCATGTTATTGTAAGCTGTTTGCAGACGTTCAAGATTCCGTGCCGCGGTGTCAAGATTCCGTTGGCTGTATTGGATCGGCCGACGGTATTGGGTCGTCGCCATGAAGAATCGCAACGTTTGCGCATCAACAGTCTTCAAGAGGTCATGCACTGTCACGAAGTTTCCAAGGGACTTGCTCATCTTCTCATTCTCATCGCCAACCGTCACGAAGCCATTGTGTAGCCAGTAATGGACAAAAGTCTTACCGGTCTTGGCTTCACTCTGGGCAATTTCATTCTCGTGATGGGGGAACGTCAAGTCCTCACCACCGCCATGAATATCAAATGTATCGCCCAAGAAATGTGTCGACATGACTGAGCACTCGATGTGCCAACCAGGACGCCCGGCCCCCCATGGGGATGGCCAGGAAATTTCCCCTGGCTTAGCACCCTTCCAGAGAGCAAAATCGACTGGGTCTTCCTTACGGGCAGTTTCTTCGTCAGCCGTATGTTGCGAAGCCCCTTCTTCGAGTTCATCGAGGTTCTGGTGGGACAGTTCACCATAGTTGGCGAACTTGTGTGCTCGGTAATAAACATCCCCATCGACTGGATAAGCGTAGCCCTTATCAATCAAGGCTTCCACAAATTCAATGATTTCGGGAATATGATCAGTTGCCCGTGGATTAACCGTGGCAGGTTCAATATTGAGCTGCGCAGTGTCTTCCTTAAAGGCTTGAATAAACCGATCCCCAAGTTCCGGTACCGTAATTCCTAATTTTTTTGCCTGTTTAATCATTTTGTCATCGACATCGGTAAAGTTAGACACGTACTTTACTTGATAGCCGCGATATTCGAAGTAACGGCGGATAGTATCAAAGGCAATCGCACTCCGCGCATTACCAATATGGATGTAGTTGTAGACGGTTGGCCCACAGACGTACATATTCACCACGCCGGGAGTGATAGGTTCAAATGTTTCTTTCTGGCGGGTCATCGTATTGAATACTTTGAGCATCACGAGGCTCCTTTCGGGTAACTTGAATTAAAACGCCACGGTCGTCTGGTTAAGTAACTACCGGTAGGCAGGAACAATGCCGAAACCAAAACCATGCGTAAGATAGGTCTATTGTAGCATATTCAACCGATAACAAAGAAGCCGAATGGACGGCCATAGGCCCTTCATCCGGCTTCTTTACCAAATCGTTAGCCTTCAAGTTGCGCTAGAGTTTGGCGAATGTGTTGTAAGGCCGTTTCACGGCCAACTAATTCAATTGATTCTGGTAATTCTGGACCATGCATTTCATGGGTAACGGCAATCCGGATAGGCATCCAAAGTTGACGACCCTTGATTCCAGTCTGTGCTTGAACCCGCTTAATCACGTGGAAAATCTCGACCGAGTCAAACAGATCGAGCTTTTCGATTTCAGCGGCGAAGGCCTTCAAAACAATTGGGGCCGTTTCGTTACTGATTTCTTCCAAGGCTTCCCCACTAACTTGGTCGGGTTCTTCGAAGAAGACCGAAGCCATGTCATTGATTTGTGCCATGTAGCTCATCTGCCGCTTGTACAAGTTGATCAATTGACGTGACCATTCAATTGTACTGGTATCTGGATTAGCTGGCACGTTGCCAGCCTTGATCAATTGCTTCAAGGCCAAGTCCATGACGGTGCTATCATCGGCATCCTTGACGTAGCGGTTATTTAACCAGTCCAACTTGTCACTGTCAAAGGTGGCAGGTGATGAACTCAAACGCGTTTCATCATACATTTTGATGAATTGCTTCCGGTTGAAGATTTCATCTTCTCCAACTGGTGACCAGCCCAACAACAGAATGAAGTTGAACATGGCTTCTGGCAAGTAACCCAAGTCACGGTATTGTTCGATGAATTGCAGAACAGATTCGTCACGCTTGGATAACTTTTTCCCAGTGTCCTTGCTGATGATCAGGCTCATGTGCCCGAACTTAGGTGCTTCCCAACCAAAGGCTTGGTAGATCATCAATTGCTTAGGCGTGTTGGCAACGTGATCGTCCCCACGGAAAACGTGGCTGATAGCCATCTTGTGGTCGTCAACAACAACGGCAAAGTTGTAGGTTGGCATCCCGTCACGCTTAGCAATGACAAAATCCCCACCAATGGTGTCAGAGTTAAAGGAAACATTGCCCTTAACCATGTCATCCCATTCGAAGATTTCATCTTTAGGTACGCGGAAACGGATAACTGGCTTCAAGCCCTTAGCCTTAGCGGCGTCGATAGCAGCTTGCTTTTCAGCCTCATCCATACCAGCATATTCGTACTCGTAATGTGGCATTTCCTTACGTGCTTTCTGTGCTTCACGGTCGGCTTGTAATTCATCTTCCGTCCGGTAAGATTCGTAGGCCTTGCCTTCATCCAACAATTGTTGGATCAGTGGCGTATAAATATCACGACGTTCTGATTGCCGGTAGGGACCGTAGTCACCACCAACATCGGGACCTTCATCCCAGTCCAAACCTAACCACTTTAAGTTGTCAAGTTGGCTTCTTTCACCATCCGCGATATTGCGTTTAGTGTCCGTGTCTTCGATTCTGATAATGAACTTACCCTTGTTGTGTCGGGCAAATAAGTAGTTGAAGATCGCTGTCCGGGCATTACCAATGTGCAGATGACCGGTAGGACTCGGTGCGTACCGAACCCGAATTGAATTCTTTGCCAAAACGTTTGCGCCTCTTTCTCTAATTTTTACGTCAATTTAGACTTATTGTCACCAAGTGCTGATGACAGATTGTATTAAGTGTACAATGCTCACCCCGAAAAATAAAGGGGTGGCCCTCGTAAACACCCTTAAAAGGACTCAGTCATCGCAATTAACGTGATCGCTTCGTCTTTTTCGAAGTCCCTTTACCGCCAGTCTTGGGCTTTTCGGTATGAGTCTCTTCTTCAATGTTCTTGCTGGAGTGAGCTGGCTTGGCGAAAATCATTCGCCCAGCATCAGTCTGAATGGCACTGGTAACGACCACATCCAACTGCTTGTTGATGAAGTAACGTCCGTCTTCAACGACGACCATCGTCCCATCATCCAGGTAAGCAACCCCTTGTTGTCGCTCCGTCCCGTTCTTCACCACCATCACATGCAGGTTCTCACCTGGAATGACTCGCGGCTTCAACGCGTTAGCCAATGAATTAATGTTCAAGACTTGCACATTCTGAAATTGAATGACCTTGTTGAGATTGTAATCATTGGTGACGATCACCCCACCATTCTCCTTAGCGAGCCGAATCAACTTGCTATCGACTTCGGGAATATCTTCATAGTCCCCTTCATACATTTCGATTGGCATGATGTGTTCGTTTTGGAGCTTGTTGAGAATGTCTAATCCTCGCCGTCCCCGAACCCGTTTGATGGAATCGCTAGAATCTGCGATGTACTGAAGTTCGTAGAGCACAAAGTTAGGAACCAGTAACGTACCTTCCAGGAAACCTGTCTTCGCCAAATCATAGATCCGACCATCGATTAAGATGTTGGTATCCAGAATCTTGTAGTGGTGAAAGTTAGGTTCCGTTGGCTTATCCAATACCTTCTCAGGATCCTCTTCAGTCGCCTTCTTACTCCGCGGCGTGAACAAGTTCCGCCATTCTTCCCCCCGCATCTTGCTGAGGCGCATCCCGATCCGAAAACCAAGATAGCCGAAGAGCAGCATAAGCAGTGCTGGAATCAGCGTGCCGATAAAAAATGAGGGAACTCGGAACAGAAACTGAGAAATCAACAGAGCCAAGGCCAGGCCGATGATAGCACCCAAGCTCCCGAAGATTAACACCATCGGATCCTGCTTATTCAGATAGGATTCGAGACGGCTAATCAATGACATAATCAGTCCGGCAAATAGTAAGCCTAAAATAAGGAATATAATTGCACCAATTAAGATATTAGCTAACGCATTATTTACCAGTGGACTGGTTAAGCCGACAAGATGCCAGAGACGTGGCAGGTAAGCCACTCCCATAACACCCCCGAGAATTGCAAAGATCACCAGAATAACTGTTTTCTTACGCATAAATTCACCTCCTTTCAAAGTTGCCAATTTTAGACGCCCAGCGCCAACTTCAACGCCTGACGCAAGGTCGTAACCCCGACCACATCAATATCGTGAGGGGGATTCCAGCCTTGTAAATTGTTCTTTGGAACGAATATACGTTTGAATCCAAGTTTCTTAGCTTCTGCGACCCGCTGCTCGATCCGGCTAACCCGTCGAATCTCACCAGTCAACCCAACTTCACCTACGAAGCAATCCGTTGGTGCGGTGGCCTTATCGCGATAACTGGACGCAATACTCATGGCAATCGCCAAATCAATAGCGGGTTCATCAAGCTTAACGCCCCCCGCCGCCTTCAAGAAGGCGTCTTGGTTCTGGAGCATCAGATTAGCTCGTTTCTCCAAAACAGCCATCAATAGGGCCACTCGATTACGGTCCAAACCACTCGAGGTCCGTTGTGCGTTGCCAAAGACAGATGGCGTCACTAATGCTTGGACTTCAACCAGGATTGGCCGCGTCCCTTCCATGGAGACGACAATGGCTGACCCATTGGCATCTGCCAGTCGTTCCTCTAGGAAAATCTCCGATGGATTGGCAACCTCATAGAGGCCACCTTCGCGCATCTCAAAGATCCCAAGTTCATTAGTCGACCCAAACCGATTCTTGACTGCCCGTAAGATTCGGTAAGTATGGTGCAAGTCACCTTCGAAGTACAACACGGTATCTACCATGTGTTCCAGAATCTTGGGCCCAGCGATCGCCCCACCCTTGGTCACATGCCCCACCACAAAGATTGTGATGTTGTTGGTTTTGGCAATCTGCATCAGCTCAGCCGTCACTTCACGAATCTGTGAAACCGATCCGATGGCAGACTCGATACCCGTCGCCTGCATCGTTTGTACAGAGTCAATGACCACGTAATCTGGTCGCATCTCTTCAATATTAGCCCGGATGCTCGCCATATCCGTTTCTGGATATAAGTATAGGTTGTCACTGTTAACGACCAACCGGTCTGCCCGCATCTTAATCTGAGAAGCACTTTCTTCCCCAGAGACATAAAGTACCTTGCCCCCGGTCGCACTCAGCTGACCGGAAACCTGGAGTAACAGGGTAGATTTTCCAATACCGGGATCCCCACCGATCAAAATTAGAGAGCCCGGCACAATGCCGCCCCCCAAGACGCGATTTAATTCCTCCATTTGAGTCTTAACACGGCTCTCAGTGGTGTGTTTGATCTCCTTCATTAATTGTGGGTGGGATCGTTCACCACTCACCGTCACACGGGTTGATTGGGGCTTCGCATTAGCAGGCGCAACAACCTCTTCAACCATGGTGTTCCATTCTCCACAGTTGGGGCAGCGACCCAGATAACGCGGTGAACTGTAATCACAATTCTGACACACAAATTTAGTTTTGGTTTTAGCCACGTTCATCCCCCAAATCCGTTCCGTTTTCGTATCTTTATTCTAGCATATTTACAAGCCAATCCCCCACTAGTCCGTTAGTGCAATTCTAAAGAATTAGTTACGATCAGAGGACCCAAAACCACCGGTTCGTTGTTGCTGTGGCGCTTGTTCATCGTCGGCTAACAAATAAGGCATGAAAATCCCTTGCGCGATCCGTTGTCCTTTCTTGATCACCACATCACTTATGCCAACATTTATCAGCTGAACGAAAATTTCTCCTTCGTTTTTTTCGTTATTATAATAATCGGCATCAATCACCCCGACACCATTTGGCAGAATCAAATTGTGCTTAAGCGGATTACTCGACCGGTTAGCCAAAATGAGCACCTCTCCTGGCTGCATGTACGCTTTGATGCCTGTAGGTACCAGCCAAGGCTTCAAGTCACTCTGCCCCGCCATGAGTTCGGTCGTCGTTAAGGCGTCTCTGTGACGTAGTCGTTTAAAAGCATGTAACAGATCGTGCCGCCAAATTGAGGGTAACGTAAAATCCTCGGCGCATTCGAAATCATAACCCGCAGCCTGTTGGGTCGTCCGATATGGTCGCTTTACACCCTGGTTGGCGTACTTACTGACAACTTCAAATCCCCGTTGCATACTGACACTTCCTCTTCTTATAGTCTATATTTGACACTCTGTTACTAGAGTAAACACCTTTCTCCCCGATTACCAGTAAAATTGTCCCGCAGGCCAAAATTAGTTGACAAGCCGACGTGGATAGACCAAAATCGAGAGGAAGACTGGTTTGGAAAGGAGTCACGCATGACCATTACGGAACATCCCGGACGGCTGACTATCATGTCTGACGGACAGTTAATCGCGAGCCTACACTACCTTCAATTGAGCACCACCTCTTGGGTTCTCGAACAACTCTTTGTTCGTCCCACGCAAGACGTTTCAGCCGTTGCACAACAGTTGATTAGCCGCTTTGTTGACTTAGCACGGGAGAACGACGTCACTGTCAAGGTCTTGGATCCGTACGCCAAGCGCTACTTCTCGCAACATCCCGTTCCTGACTTGCTGGCAGCTAATCAGCTACCAGTAACAGGGCCGACCGCCGTCCAGCCAGTTGCCTTAAATTTACGTCACACAGAAGAGGAGTAATTCAGCATGGATCAAAACGCATTAAAAGCCCTCGTGGGCCAAGAAGCTGTCAAGTATGTTAAAGATGGCATGATTCTCGGAATCGGAACTGGTTCGACTGTTCGCTACATGATTGACGCCTTAGGTAAGCGTGTCAAAGAAGAAGGCCTCAGTATCGTTGGGGTTGCGACTTCCGATCGTTCCGCTAAACAAGCCGAGTCTCTGGGGATTACCATCAAGCAGTTGGATGAAGTTGACCACCTTGATTTAACCATCGACGGTGCCGACGAAATCGACGACAACTTCCAAGGTATCAAGGGTGGCGGTGCCGCTCACCTCTGGGAAAAGATTGTGGCCATCAACTCCACGAAGAACATGTGGATTGTTGATGAAAGCAAGATGGTTCACCACTTAGGCAAGTTCCCACTACCTTTGGAAGTCATCCCATTCGGTTCCAGCCACGTTCTGGAAAAATTAGACAAGATGGACTTACACCCTGCCTTCCGGATGAATGAAGACGGTAGCCACGTCTTGACGGATTCCAAAAACTACATCATCGACCTGCACCTTGGCCGCATCGATCACCCACACGAATTAGCCAACACCTTAAACGGAATTGTCGGCATCGTGGAACACGGCTTGTTCTTGGACACGGTCAACACGGTTATTGTCGGCCGTCAAGATGGCCCAGAAGTGTTGAACGCTCGCGACTAATCATCGTTAGTGATTATCCCAAATAATTTGGACCACTAAAAAATGACAGGCGATGATCGCCTGCCAAGATCCACGAAACGTTATCCCGCGACCTAGCTAGGCTGTGGCGATAACGTTTTTATTTTTCCTGCTATTAGTCTCATTTCATATGATCTAACTTCTACTGCTAAGTCTGTGATCGACAACTCATGAAGGCCGCTATCATGGGACCCCAACCCCTTCAGAACAAACTGGTTACCTGTATAAATATCCCCTGCATAAGGGACAATCCCTGAAACTATTCGCCCAGCAGTGTATCATAGACAAATGTACGGTGATTTTAAAATACTTATATAGCGAGGTAATCACATGGAAACGACACAATTAAGCAACGGCGTTACTATCCCAATGTTAGGTTTTGGGACTTACTTGATCGACAGTAAGGACGTCCCTGCATCCATCAAGACGGCCTTAGATGCTGGCTATCGGCATCTCGACTGCGCCCACATCTACGGCAATGAACCAGCCGTTGGCGCGGCCATCAAGGCTTCCGGCATTGACCGCTCCGACCTGTTCATCACCTCTAAGGTTTGGAACGCTGACCAAGGTTATGACAAGACCCTGGCCGCCTTTGAACAAACACTATCTGACTTACAATTAGACTATCTAGACCTCTACCTGATTCACTGGCCAAATGAAGAAAACTTCGAGTTGACCTTAGACACTTGGCGCGCCCTAGAAACCCTCTACCAACAAAAGAAGGTTCGGGCAATTGGAGTTTCTAACTTCTCTGAAGACCAACTCAACCAAGTCTTTGCCATGGCTAAGGTTAAGCCAATGGTCAACCAAATCGAGCGTCACCCTTACAAGGTTCAAGCCAAATTAGGCAAATTCGACACAGATAACGGTCTCGTCAATGAAGGCTACTCCCCAATCGGGCACGGTCACTTAATTCTTGAAGACCCTGTGATTGTTAAATTGGCCGATAAATACGGTAAGTCACCCGCTCAGATCGTCTTACGGTGGCAAATTGATACTGGCTTCGTGGTCTTCCCTAAGTCTTCTAAGCCAGCCCGGGTTCGCGAAAACTTTGAAATTTCCGGCTTTAACTTAACAGCCGCTGAAATTGCCGAGATTAACGCTTTGGACCAAGACAAGCACCTTAACTACGACTAATCTGCTGACTCTGACTATCAATCTTTACGCTTTAAAAAGGCAATCCAATACAGTTGGTATTGGATTGCCTTTTTGGGACTGACTCATTTCAGTGACGTCGATGACCCCAACTAAAAATAAATTCTCCTATGGCCGCTCCCCAAAAGAAAACGACAGCAAATAGGATAAGTGTGACGCCACTACCTGATCCACTGAACATGGAAGCCCCACCTCTCATAATTACAACATTATTTTTGTATAATAACTTCAATATGAGCGGTTCCAAGTGCCTTGTCAATTGAATTTTCCATACACCTATACAAAAAATGAGAAGATTGGGGTACAATGAGAGAATAGTTAGGAGAGTGACGTCATTGAGTAAAGAAATCACGGCGGACCAAACCGCCCGTTATCAACAAGCTTTAGCTGCTGACCCCACCGCGAAGGTCTTAGAACGCGCCGTCAGCCATCAAGGAATCTTAGCAACCTCTGCCGATTACGCTTCTGAAACCGACATGACTCCCGTCTTATCCATTGATTTGGATACCGGGAAAGTTGCCAACCAAAAACAAAGTGGTCGTTGTTGGATGTTTGCCGCATTGAACACGATGCGTCATCATTTAGCCGATCTGTTTAATTTGAGTGACTTTGAATTATCCCAAAACTACACCAATTTCTGGGATAAATTCGAAAAAGCCAATTACTTTTACGAAAACGTCTTGGCCACTGCCGACCAACCAACGTCTAGCCGTAAGGTGGCCTTCTTAATGGCTACCCCACAACAAGACGGGGGCCAATGGGACATGCTGTGTGCCATCATTGAAAAATACGGGATCGTGCCTAAGTCAGTTATGCCTGAAACCTACAACAGTTCCAAGTCTAGCGAACTTAACAGTACGTTGAACTTGAAACTGCGTAAGGACGCCGTAACTTTACGGAAATTAGTTGCTGACAAGGCCAGCGATGCTGACATTGCCGCTGCTAAAGACAAGATGCTCGGTGAAGTTTACCGCTTACTGAGCTTCTCACTCGGCGAACCCGTTCATGAATTTGACTTCGAATACCGTGACGATGACAAGAACTACCACATCGACAAGGGCTTAACCCCTAAGTCATTCTTCGACAAGTACGTCGACTGGAACCTGTCCGACTACGTGTCCATCATCAACGCCCCGACTGCCGACAAGCCTTACAACCACACCTACACAGTTGAAATGTTAGGTAACGTGGTCAATGGCCGTCAAGTCAAGCACTTGAATGTCACGATGAAGGACTTCAAAGCCCTGGCCATCAAGCAACTCCAAGCGGGACAATCCGTCTGGTTCGGTTGTGATGTTGGTCAATCCTCAGAACGTCAAAAGGGAATCATGGACACCAAGTTCTACGACAAGGATGCCCTCTTCAACATCGACTTCTCCACGACCAAGGCAGAACGCCTCGATTACGGCGAAAGCATGATGACCCACGCCATGGTCTTGACCGGTGTCGACTTAGTCGATGGTCAACCTACCAAGTGGAAAGTTGAAAACTCTTGGGGTGAAAAGGTCGGCACGAAGGGTTACTTCGTCATGAGCGACGCTTGGATGGACGAATACTGCTACCAAGTCGTTGTGAACAAACAATTCCTGCCTGACGACTTAAAGAAGACTCAGGAAACTGAAGAACCAACGGTCTTGGCTCCTTGGGATCCAATGGGTGCTTTAGCTTAAGGATTCGAACTTTAATTGTCATTAAAAATCGCCTTCCCTTAAATTGGGAAGGCGATTTTGTTTCGGCTTTTTTAGTTGTTGTGTCGAAACGCACGTTCACTAACTAATCGTCTTTGATCACATGCTTTACTTTAACACCCTAGCAATATTCTCCGCGGTCCGAGTGAGGTTTTCCTCACCGGTCTTGATGGCCGTTGGAAGATCAACAACCCCTGGCAGAATTGGGAAGATGGCATCAATACCCAGATCGTAAAGCTGATCGATCCCCTCGCCGACATTACCGGCTAACCCGATAACCTTGGCGTGTGGACTCGCTTCCTTGGCAGCCAGTGCTGTCCCCATTGGCGTCTTGCCATACTGGGTCTGAAAGTCAATGGCACCTTCGCCTGTGAAGACGTAGTCCGCATTAACGGCTCGTTCCTTCAGGTGTGTTTCCTTAACCACGATCTCGACACCCTTTTCCATGACAGATTGGGTAAAGGCCAGTAACCCCGCACCCAATCCACCAGCAGCACCGGCACCGGGGTAATCAGCGAGATCCTTGCCCAAATCGCGTTTAATGATGGCCGCGTAATGCGCCAAGTTGCGGTCTAGTACAGGAATCGTTTCCGCCGTGGCTCCCTTTTGCGGACCAAAGACGGCAGCTGAACCCTTAGGCCCAATCAGTGGGTTCGTGACGTCGGAGGCAATCCGAACCTTCGTCTTAGCAACCAATGGGTCAACATCAGAGATATCAATCTTAGCAAGGTCGGCTAAACCGCCACCCCCACGTTTGATGGGCTGACCGTCCTTATCGAGAAACTTTGCCCCGAGGGCTTCAGCCATCCCTTGACCACCATCAGTCGTGGCCGAGCCACCGATCCCAATGATAATCTCTCTGGCACCGTGATGCATGGCATCTAACATCAATTCACCAGTCCCATAGGTTGTGGTAACCAGCGGATCCTTGGTCTGTTCATCCACAAACTGAATGCCACTAGCCGCGGCCATTTCAATTACAGCCGTCCGACCATCACCCAGTAAGCCATACTGAGCAGCAACGGTCTCTTCCAATGGATTCAAGACAGACGCGGTTTTTAACGTCCCATGAGTTGCATCGACCAGAGATTGCACCGTGCCTTCCCCACCGTCGGCCATCGGAACCAGTTCATAGTCGGCGTCTGGAAATACACGCTTCAACCCAGCATAAATGGCATCCGCCGCCTGTTTCGCGGTCAAACTACCTTTAAAAGAATCGGGGGCAATGACAAATTTCATTTGAACTTCATCCTTTCCGTCGTGTCTAGAAGAGGGTAAACATAATGGTTCCGACAATCGTCATGGTTAACCCAACTGCCGTTTCATAAGGAACCGACTGCATCCGTTCCTTGAGAGACATGTTCATGGCGTTGGCCGTCACATGGAAGTAATTTCCTTGTGGCAAATGATCAATCACCGTAGCACCGGTATGAACCATCACAGCGGCAGCCAATGGCGCCGTTCCGAAGGACAGAATAGCCTTACCGAACGATCCAGTAGCTAAGATAACACCGGTTGAAGTAGAAGCCGTTGCGGCAGCCATTAAGATCCCGGCGATTGGAGCCAAGAAGGTTCCGGAAATTCCGGAAATCTTAATTAAATGAACAATGGCGGCAGGTAATGTCGAGGTGGTAATCAATCCCCCGATAGCACCGGCACCGATCAAAATTAAAACCACGTCAGTCATCCGAGCCATCCCTGACTTCGTATAGGCCAAGACCTTTTTCCCTTGGTGCATCGCTAGCATTCCAACCAACCCAGCGATTGGCAAGATGTACATGGCATCAACTTCGAATTTTTCCAAAATACTAATGTGTAAAATATTTCCAACTGGATTTAATAACAACAGAACAACAGCCAAAAGTGGCGCAACGATCGCCGTCTTTAAGGATGGCAAATCAGTAGGTTCAGTTGCACCTTGGTCCTGGTTAGCTTGCACGTCAGCCATAGTGGCAATTGACCCACGGTGACGTAATAACGTGGCGATCAAAACCGTTGCCAACAACCCAAAGACAGCAGGAATAAAGTCGGCAACCATCAATTGACTGAGTTCCAAATGGAACCCATGAGCGGCAGCAATCGTGTTGGGATTTGGTGAGATGATGTTCCCCGCCTTACCACCACCAGAAAGAGCGACTAGCAGGGCCAGCTTAGAAATCTTCATCCGACTCCCCACTTCGAGGGCAATTGGGGCCACAATCAAGACGGCAACAGGGATAAAGACCCCCACGGCCGTGATAATCATGGTAGCCAAAGCTAACGAAAGAATGGCAAGACTCTCCCCGAACTTGTTCACGATGCCCCGGGCAATCGCATTTGCGGCCCCAGACTCCATCATGACACCGGCAAAAACCCCGGCGGCTAACACCCGGATAACGGTTCCCATAACACTCTGGGATCCCGTAACCACAATGTTTACCGTCTGTGTCAGGTTGGCTCCTCCAATGAGGGCCCCGACAATTGTTCCAAGTAAGAGCGAATAGACCGGGTTCAACTTACGTAAAATTAAAATAATGGCAAGGGCTAACCCAATTAACGCCCCAATCCAACTAACAGAAACACCCATCTGACGACACTCCTATCTATGTACTAAGTGAATTAATTAACGAACTTTTTGAACTAACTAATGATACAACAATCCTTGAGTAATTAAAAGGGCCAAACACTTTGTTGGGTCTACACCATTACCAAGTAAAACGTTTTAGGCCATATAAAAAAGGCCGAAAACCAACGTTTTCGACCTTTTAATTTGATTATTTTTTTAAGGATACCTACTTGATGGCCTTCACATTATTGATAGCCTCAAGGGTCTGAATGGCAAGTTGTTCCGTCGACCAACGCGGGAACATGGCCTTCTTAACAAAGTTGTTTGATAAGAAAATCACACCTGTTTTACCATCTTTACTCATCGCGACGGTACTTTCGTAATCATCCCCCATACCGTGACTGTAGTAGCCGATATTTCCGAGATGATACAGACCACCGGTATAGTGCCGCGTTTGGCCCGCCTCATGGAGAACCTGAGCACCGGCTGGATTATCCAATGTCGTTCCCTGAATGATGCCACGTTCCGCCTGGAAGGCATCTCCAGTACTCATAATGACATTTCCAGTTGCCACCTGAACCGCTGTATTCGCTTTAAGCGGTGCGTGAGGTTCCTTATACTGACCGGGTTCCATGCCGCCATAACCTAAGGTCATATTCGGCGTAATCTTCCGGATCTGGTTAAAGCCCGTGTGGTTGAGATCAAGTGGTGTCACAATGTCCTGATAGAACGCTTGATAGTAGGATTGATGAGTCACCTTATGCAGAATCCCTGCCAGTAAGACATAACTGATTGGTTGATAATGGAAATGGTTGATTCGCTTCTTCTTGATGATGGCCTGTTGACTAGCATACTTGTAGACCGCCGGTTCAGTCAAGACAGTTCCTGGTGCCAACTTACCGCTGATTCCGCCCTCCATATTCAACATCTGACGGATAGTAACGTGACTGCTGTGCTTAATATGATAATACTTGCTCAAATGATCGGACAACTTGATCTGGCCCTTTTCTACGGCTTGCATAACCAAGGCCCCGGTCAGTGATTTCTGGACGGAGTTGATCAGAAATTGTGACGTGACTTTATTTTTACGCTGCTTTTTTACATTGGCCCAGCCAAAAGCCCGTTGATAAACAACATGATTGTTTTTGACAACAATGGCTGACCCGACAAATTTTTTAGCCTGAAGATCTTTAGTCAGCTTAGCCGCAAAGACGGGATTCTTCTCTCCCAAATTTTCACGGTCATACTGTGTGACCTTATTTTCGCGATCTTGCTGGCTCTTCAAGGCATAGCGAGTAATCGCATCTTTCGTTTTTTCTGCATGGTGCTGGTTGCTAATTGCCACCTGCTTTTTATCATTAGCATCGATGACGTGCATCCATGAAACAACCCCAATAATAACCACAATAACGGACATTAAAATTGCCCAGTGGCCCAAATTTCTCTTATTCATTCCCTGACTTCCCCTCTGTTCCCAACTCCTAAATCTGATTATACGAAAAGGCCGGACAAATACAATCGTTTTTCTCAATTGTTTAGTCCGACCTTATTAACTTATCCTTTTGTTAAGGTAATCGTCACAATATAACTTTACGTTTGATTCGCAATCGATCATCAAAATCGTAGCGAATTGGTTCGCCGTTAGCCACCTCAACCCGACTAATGTCAGCGTCTGGCACGCGATCAAGGTACTTGATGAGCGCACGTAAGGTACTCCCATGAGCCACGACGAGCTGGTTATGACCATCCAGCAGACGCGGCGCAATCTGGTCCTCCCAGTATGGCATTAACCGGTCATAGGCCATCTCAAGACTTTCGCCCAATGGCTCCGTGTGCGGGCCAAACTGATCATAACGTCGATCCTGAACCACGTGATCCAACCGTGGTGGCACGGTCTCAAAACTCCGCCGCCAGATCTTCACCTGCCGTTCACCGACTTTTGCCTGCACCGCCGCCTTATTCTTCCCACGTAAGGCGCCGTAGTGGCGTTCATTAAGCCGCCAGGACTTGTATTCAGGAATTGCCAACTGGTCGATGGCTTCCAGTACAATATTCGAGGTTACGATGGCTCGTTGAAGCATCGACGTGTGCAGGGCGCCAAACCGTAGTCCGGTCTGCGCCACCAACTTTCCTGCTGCCAAGGCCTGCTGGCGTCCCCTAGCTGTCAGAGGGACGTCGCTCCATCCCGTAAAGATATTATCCCGGTTGGCGACACTTTCACCGTGTCGTAGGATGACTAACGTTGCCATCATCATTCTCCCTTTCTCTGCTCTTACTCTCACGGATTATCATAACATAGCGTTCCGGTAGAATCGTTGAATTTGTGCCACCTTTCACGTAAGAGTACCAACACGATAAATAAAAAGGACCCAAGGAATAACCTCAGATCCTTCACACAAATTAAATTTAATCCGGCGACGACGGGTCACGCTTGGCATCTAGCTTTGCTTCAAGCTTGGCTTCCAAGTCAGCTTCTAATTTAGCCTCGAGTTGGTCAGCCTTAGCCGTTGGCATTTGCTGAAAATCGCTGGCAGGAACAGTTGCATTTTGTTCTGCCAATTGCGATTCGCGTGCCTTGACTCGGTTCCCCATAAAGGTAATCACGGAACCAATCAGGATAATGACAATCCCAACAATCGTATTTGGTAAGATGTGCTCGTGAATCAGCACAGCCGCCATAATTGGCGCCAGCCCTGGCTTAATGAAGAAGACCAGGGATGCCGTGGAGACATCGGAACGTTCCATGGCCAAAAAGTAGAAGGCAAATCCGCCACCGGTCACACAGACCCCGATGAAGAAGAGTAACCAAAAATACTGCATGCTGATGTTCTTCAGGATTGGGAGCGCAGCAAAGTTACTGAGCCAACCAACCTGACGCATTCCCCCAGCAATGGCGGGAATATGGGTAATCATCATCAAAACAAAGAGTTCCAATGATCCGGCCAAGAACGTAAAGCAGGTCATGGTAATTCCATTGAAGTGGTGACGAACAGATCCCCACCGAGACACGATACTGTACAGTCCGAAGGTCAAAGCAGAACTAATCGCCAACACCAACCCTAGCGGATTCGTCAGATGGGCTGGATTAACAATCACAATCAATCCAATAATAGAAACGACCACGGCGATCAAGTTCGCCCGACCGAGACGTTCATGCAAAATTAAGTACGAGAAAATAAGAGCAAATACAGGGTTACAGCTAAAGAGAACGGCCACCGTCGACGCTTCGTCAACGGTGATGGCCAATTGATACAACGTCATTGAAACAATGACACAGACCAATCCGGTCAGGAAGAATAGCCCCCAATCCGCCTTGGTCAAATGGTGTTGTTGCTTGCTAAGCGCCCGCAAAGCAATTGGCAACAACACGATTCCCCCAATGAGAAACCGTATCAGGTTCAACTGAATGGGATTAAATGCCCCTCCAGCAGCCTTTAAGGCGATTTCCATCGAACTAAACATTAAGGTTGAAAAAGCGATGTACAACATGGTTTTTCTCAAAACGAAACTAGTTCCTCCTTTTAAGACATGTAAACACAACTAAACAATTCGCTGAACAATAACCATTAAGATTGGAATCACCACTAGACTCAGGAGGGTGGTTTCGGTGACCATAATGGCCGCATAGTCAGCATCCGCTCGGTAAAGCTTAGCGACAACTGGCGCATTGGTCATGACGGGCATGGCCGCCTGCAAGATAAAGACCTGCTTCATGAGTACCGGCAACCCGGTCGGAATCACCAGAAAAGCCATCAAGGTTGGGGCAATAATAAATCGTCCTAATAGAATCCCTAGGCTATCGCGATCAATCCGAATATTCTGTAACCCGGCACCGGCAATCGCGGTCCCAATAAAAATCATGGACAATGGAATCGTCAAACCACCAACATATTGAAAATCCTGCATGATCCAATCGGGTAGTTGGATATTCAGCATGACCAAAATAACCCCAAAAATAAAGCCCAACAGGGGCGGTGAAAAAATCTTCTGTAAAGTGCTCTTTAGATCGAACTTAGCCTTGTCCTTTCCATCTCGCTGAATGAGATAGACCCCCAGGGTCCAGAAGAAAGTAGTATTGGCCATATAATACACCAGTACAAAAGGTAAGCTTTTCGATCCAAACAAGGCCTCGTTAACGGGTAAGCCCACAAACACGGTGTTGGAATTCAGAAACATCGACTCAAACAATCCCCGATGATCGTCATGAATTCGAAACAAGTGAAAAGCCACAATCGACAGTCCAAACATAATCGTCATCGAGATGATCGGAAAACGAAGGTCTGGCAACGTTGCTTTCAACGTCGCTGCCGAAAATTTAGCAGTGATGGTACTAATCATATAGGCGGGTAAGGCGATCTGCGTCACCAACCGGGCAATCAACCGTGGTGCCTGGTCATCAAACCAGCCTCGGCGAGACAGCACGTAACCTAAACCGATCATCACCAGGATAATCAGCACGCCTGAAACACTTCTGATAAAGACGGCCATTCGGTAACCTCCCCGTCGTTTCAAAAAATAACTGTTTCTTAAGCAACGCTTCTTATTATAGCATAAGAAGTGATCTCATCAGATCCGTAACCGGTTCCAACGTTGATTATAATAGGATTCTTGTCACCTTGACACGCCCGGAAATGTTGCCAGTTTTACCGGTCATTAACATTCCCAAATTGTGATTGTCATTCCCACCCGTTTACGAATAACTTTTTTTGTGGTGTAATGAATTAATTGAGGTCACAAGCAAAACTGGTCGGGGAACTTTTAAAATCTGATTAAATCGACGATTGGCGCTATCGTTACGCCACGGACCAGTTTATAATGGAAAAAGATTTTGACGAGGATGAGGAAATAAATATGCCTAATGATAATGGAAACAAACGGCAACGATCGCCAGAGGACTTCGAGCAAGTCTACGATCGTCGTTCTGACCGACACTCACACTTTAAAACACCCACGGTTCATCCCCATCGTCCTGTGATGTGGACTATCGTGCTCACCGTGCTCTTCCTAATCAGTGGTGGACTGGCGTACGGCTATCATGCCTGGAGTTCTGCTAAAAAGACCTTCAGCCAGACTTACGCTTCATCTAACACTGCGAAGAGTCGTAACGTGGCCTCCGTTCTTAAGAAGAACAAGCCCTTTTCAATTCTCTTGATGGGAACAGATACCGGGGCCCTGGGCCGTTCCGATATGGGTCGGACCGATACCATGATGGTTGCCACGATTAATCCAACCAAAGAAACTGCGTACCTAACGAGTATCCCCCGGGATACTCGGGTCACCGTAGGGTCTGGCGCTAACGCCAGTGTGCAGAAGATTAACGCAGCTTACACCATTGGTGGCGCCAAAACGGCTGTTAAGACCGTTGAAGACTTGCTGGACATCCCAATTGATTTCTATGCTATCGTTAACATGGGGGGCCTGGAGAAAATGGTCGATGCCGTCAATGGGGTCGACGTTAAACCACCATTAACCTTCCAATATGGCGCCGCTAACGTGGTCAAGGGCAAGACAACCCACTTGAATGGGAAGCAAGCCTTGGCTTACTCACGAATGCGTCATGAAGACCCACTGGGTGACTATGGTCGACAAAAGCGACAACGACAAGTACTCCAGAAGCTGGTCGTTAAGGCGGCTGGGCTGACCTCCATTACGCGTTACCAACAGATTTTGACCTCCCTTAATGGGAACCTCAAGACTGACCTGACGTTTGATGATCTGATGCAGATTCGCGCTAAGTATGGGGATGCCTCCCATCACATCAAGTCTGAAACCTTACAAGGCCAAGACGCGATGATCGATGGCCTCTCCTACCAAGTGCCAACCAATCAAGAGCTAAAAAAGATTTCTAATCATATTCGTAAAACATTGAACCTCTCAGAAACCAAAAACTTCACAACTGATGCCGATACGTCGGCTTATGGCACCACTGATACCAGCTATGGAAGCAATACCAGTGGCTACGATAACAGTAATGCCAACAATGGCTACGGCTACTAAAGAAAAGACGCGTGAGATCCGAAGATCTCACGCGTCTTTTTGATTGTCCACCTACTCCAGATCAGAAACCTTATAATCACGAATAATGCAAAATCATACACGGGCGCATTCGTAAGCGCATCCACCTACTTGCAGGCTTAATCAATCACCACACTAAACGATATATGACGTTGTTCTTTTGAAAAAAAGCGCTAGAATAGAGATAATTAATTCTATGCGGTACGCCGTAATTAAAGGGGTCAACTAATATGTACCGTTTTTTCGTTCAACCTCAAGTAAATCAAGACAATCAACAGGTCTTTGGCTATGAGGTCCTCCTGCGTAAACAACAGGATAAAGCGTGGGTCCTGCCACACAAGTTCACTGACATCTCCGTGACAGATCAGGCCAAACTCCTTGAACAGACAGCGACGGATCTGAATACTGCGAAGACTAAACAGGTCTTGGCTTTTAACCTCAACAACCAACAGCTGCGTGATCCCCTCACTTTGGGAACGATCATTGCCCTTAAGAAGCGAATCAGTCCGGCGACTTTAACTATCGAACTAACAGAAGCCCCAACATTAGATGAGATTCAGCGATTTAGTCTAGCCCTCCACCAATACGACATTGCCCTCGTGTTAGATGACGTCGGTACTGGGTCCAACACCTACCACAACATTCAATATCTATTGCCATTCGTTGACGAAATCAAGTTTGCTATGCAGAACTTCCGCATGGCCGGGGTTGCGGCTAAAATTCCAGAATGCTTAGCGTTCTGGGCCAAAATTGCTCAGCAATTTCGTTTGAGCTTCATCCTCGAGGGTGTAGAAGACGCTAAGGACCAGGCACTCGCTAAGCACTTCGGCATTAACCTTCATCAAGGTTATCTTTATGGTAAACCAAGTCTAGTACCACGCAATTAAGAAGTTTGGGAGAAATCCCAAACTTTTTCTTTTAGTCCAAGTGGGTGTTCGACCGTTTAAATCTATTGTATAATATATTTTTACCGTTAATAATCAGGACTATCCCCGATAGGAGGTTTCGCATGACTTGGTCCAAATGGTTTGTGGCACCCGCAATTACGAGTCTGTTCTTTTTACTCGGTGTCCTGACCCTCTATTGGTTCATTACCAATAAAATCATTCAACATCTCGATCGTCAGCACCGTCAGCCCAACGCGGCTGCCATCCGAACCAACGTCGGTCTGATCTATATGGTGATCATTCTTATCATCAGCCAGACATCTGTCAGCGGAACCGCCTATAGTTGGGCCTTCACTAACTTTCAGATATTTGCCATCGTCTTTGTCAGTTACTTTCTAATGTTGGAAATACAACTCTGGCAGCTTCTGATTGCCATTGGCCTCTTCATGGGAATCAACGAAACGATGGGCAACGGCTGGTCCTGGCTCTTCGCTTCGGTCTATGTCGCTTTCTACTTCGTCATGAAACTCGTGAAAACCCATCATCATCACAGATGGACCGACTTTCTGGACTTTACTATTGCAACCCTATTCTTCTCGGCCATCCTCTGGGGACTAATGGGTGCACAATTTCACCTACCACTCACCACTTTGGCCTGGGAACTCGTCTTCAGCTTCTTTATTTTGAGTATGATGTACGTCTACGTGGATTCACTCTTGGCTGGCGCTGATACTTTAGCACAGCTCACCTATACCACCAATTACGACGATTTGACAGGCGTCAATAATTACTACGCCTTCAAGAATGACTTCGATCAAGCCTTTAAAAAAGCGACGGGAACGCAATCCCCTCTAACGCTCATGCTATTCGATATTGACCACTTCAAGCATGTCAATGACACGTATGGCCATTTGACAGGGGATTATGTCCTCAACCACGTGGCACAGACGATGATGCATACCTTGGCGGAGCTAGACTCAGAGCTCGTTCTCTACCGAACCGGGGGGGAGGAGTTCACGATTCTTTTTACCGACTATACCACCGAACAAGCTACCGGCCTCATCACCACCTTAACCGAATCAATTCGTCAGCACACCTTTCACCATGGTGGTCAAGATCTCAACGTTCGGCTATCTGTGGGGGGCACCCAACGCCAACCTGACGATCGGGAAGCTGTCGATCTCTTCCGGCGGGCGGACCAAAACCTCTATTATGCCAAGCAACATGGGCGTGATCAGGTGAAGATTAACTAGACTAAACCTAAAAAAGATATGCCCGCAGGCATATCTTTTTTCACTCTCTGTATTTTAATCAGTCGAAATAGTCCCATTAAAGGGTCGAATACCATTACGCCCATCCTGTTCCAGACGCGGCAACATCGACGCTAAGGGCTGATCCTGCCTATCCAAAGCCTCAATCAACATGGGCAAATTCACACCCGCGATCACGGCATAGTTGTCAGGATTCTGTTGGACCAGTTGACTGGCCGCATTAAAGGGTGCCCCACCCCAGAGGTCGGCCAAAAACAGGAGCTCCGACATGGGTTGAAGGCTCTGGATAGCAGCCTGATAATGGTTTGCCAGGTCCTCGACACTCTCATTGGCACTCAGGGTCACAGCCTTGACCTTCTGCGCTTTACCGAAAATCATTTCGGCACTCTGTAAGATACCACGGGCAAAATCACCGTGGCCTGTGATAATTATGGCAATCATCCTGCCACCCCTTTTATAAAACGGTTTACGTTAATCAAAACCACTTGTTTATGGGTTTAATATAGCACAAAATGCCAGTCAGCTCCACTAATCCAGAAACCTAGTGAATCAGCAAATCTCCGGGCGTCATATACAGTCTATCTGGTTGGTAATTAACGGGCGTTTTACCGTTCCATCCAGCAAAACCGAAGTCAACACCCGCAGCATGTGCGGCCGTATAGTCGTAAGCCGTGTCACCCACGTAAACCGTCGACGCTGGATCGGCGCCTAAACGTTGCATCGCCAGGAGAATTCCATCTGGGGCCGGTTTCCCGTGATCCACATTTTCGGCCACGACACTCACCTTAAAGTACTGGTCCAGACCAACACTCACCACGTCACGCTCGTATTCAAAGCGTCGTTTCGAGGTCATAATGGCAAGATTGGCCCCGACCTCTCGTAATTTAGCTAAGGCCGTTCTAACGCCAGGATAGATAGAGACGGTATCTTGGTAAGCCACCGTTCGATCTCCCCAAGCGGTCAGAACATTCTCCAGATCGGGAATCTGAAGTCGTACCAGCGCATCACGACTGGGGATACCAAAGGTGGCCGTTAATTCAGCGTAGGGTCGATTGATACCTCGTTCATGTAACACTGCCTGTAGGGCACGCATGTACATCGTTTCAGTATCAAGTAATGTCCCATCAAGATCGAAAATCAAATTTTGCATGGATTTAAATACTCCTTATCGTTGAGATCAAAAAAGGAAGATGATTGCGCATCTTCCTTAGTGTATCATGCTTTGCTTTAGGACTCGAACTTTGGCGTCACACCCATAGCAGGGTCGCTAGGCGTGGCCTTGGTTGCTACTTGTGCCAGCTCATCCGTCGTTGGCTTACCGGCAACCACATCTTCAGACCGTTGCAGGTTCCGCAACTGCTTAACAGCTCTGATCCATGAAGGAATCAGGATAGCACAAGAACCCAACCAAGCCAACGGTTCGGCGGAAACGGCTCCCGCATAACCGAAGGCCCCCACCATGAAGACGGCAGCAAAAATTCGCATGCTCAGTTCGCCCACACCGGCTAGGGTCGGCAACACGCGGCGGCCTAAACCTTGGAGCGTATTACGAATGACGAAGAGAACACTTAATAGGAGATACGTGCTCCCAATGATATTGAAGTAAGTCTGTGATAATTGAATAACATTTTCGTCGGCTGTTCCGATAATTAGAGTCACAATCGGCTTGCCGAGGAAAATCACTAGACCACCAGCGAAGACAGCGAAGCTCCCGGATAACCAGAGGGTCTTCTTGACCCCTTCCATGATCCGACTGTATTTGCCAGCTCCAAAGTTCTGAGCGGCAAAGGTCGCCATGGTAACCCCAAATGAGGACATGGGTAAGGAGCAGAGTTGGTCAACCTTAGAAGCTGCCGTAGATGCCGCTACGGAATCAGTCCCTAAGGAGTTCAAGGCCGCCTGCATCACCATCGTTCCAATGGCAATGATCGACAGTTGAAAACCCATCGGCATCCCCGTCGTAAAGTGTTGCCAGAGTTCGTTGACGTCTAATTTGAAATCATCTTTGGACACATGTAAAAGTGGAATGGAGCGGATGATGTAAGCCACACATAGCAGTGAAGCCACCACTTGAGAAATCACGGTGGCCCAACCGGCCCCGGCCACACCCATGTGGAAGACCAAGATAAAGAGCAGTTCCAAGAGAACGTTGACAACCGTTCCAATCACCAGGAAGATCAGTGGCGTCCGGGAATCCCCTAATGCCCGAATGATGTTGGACAACAGGTTGAACGCCATCGAGGCGAATATCCCGATAAAGATGATGCTGATAAAAATCCGTGCGTTAGCAAAGATCGACGCTGGCGTCTGCATCAAATGTAGAATTGGGTCGACAAATGCTAACGAAAGAATCGTCAAGATAATAGTCATTAAAATCGAAATGACGATGCTCGCAGCAAAAGACTTACGGACACCCTTGTAATCTCTGGCACCATACCGCGTTGCCGTGATAATAGCTAATCCAGCGGTCAGGCCTTGGGCGAACCCAATGATTAAGAAGTTAATAGAGCCCGTCGCCCCAACGGCGGCCAGCGCCTTCACACCAAGAGTTTGTCCCACGACTACGGTATCGGAAACGTTATATAATTGCTGAAATAAATTACCAATTAAAAGTGGAATCGTAAAAAAGAAAATGAGTTTGAGGGAGTTACCCTTAGTTAAGTCGTTCATGCGCCGACCTCCTTTAGAATTTTTGCCAATCTTTTGACACAAGACAACTACTATAACGCGTTTCAGATCATTTGTCAGTGGTTTTGTTTCATAAAATTGGTAATGATCAATGTAGACTCATATACTACGCCCATCCATGAAAGAATTGAAGAGCTATTTTCATTGGAAACGGTTACTAAGGCAAAATGTTATCTAACTGTCATGAAAGCCGCCAAATTTACGGAAATTCAGCTAGCAATTCTGAAAACAACGAGATTCCCTCGATCAATAAATGGAGAACCGAACAAATCGATTTTCTTGGCGACCTGATTGTGCCACATTATTGAAAAAAAGGCCATTTTTATGCTTGCAAACACTGCCTGCTACTTTTCCCGTAATGGTCGCGGACCATTGCGGGTGAAAACCAAGCTTCTGCTTTCACCGTTCATACCACGAACTTGGTCTAATTTCATTCTCTTAATTTCCGTGACCGACCACAATGAGATAAGTGTCTTGTCAAAATGAGTTGTTTTTTGTTCAGGTATGCTCAGCTCTGTCGGCAGGCATACTAAACCATCCTTCACGAAAATCTTGCTTAATAAATAATTAGGCTCAGACTTATAAACTAAAAAGAGGTCGTGATGACCACCGCTTTCGCGGGTCATCACGACCTCTTTCACTGTTTCGTTATGCGCCCAAGAAGATTCGAACTTCCACCGGGTTTACCCCGACAAGATCCTTAATCTTGCGCGTCTGCCAATTCCGCCATGGGCGCATTAACTCACAAGAAATAGTATAACAAATGATCCGGGTGCTGACAATATTTTTTGCAAGTTAATTCAAAAAAATCTGAACTTATGCATCTGTGAGGACAGTTGCCCCGGCTGGATCAAGTTCTAGGATCCGCAAGCTACCGGGCAAATCAGCCGTTGCGAGCTTGTTTCGTAGCAACGTTAATTGTGGTGACGTTCCAAAGGTCACCACGGTTGGACCAGCTCCACTGAGGTAAGTTCCTGTGATCCCTTGCTCGTGAGCCGCTGTTCGAATCAGCTTGAGCTCTGGTACCAGTTGTGAACGCGCCTGTTCATGGAATTCATCGCGTTCGATCATCCGAGTGGCAAGTTCCCAATTTTTCTCCAACAAGGCTGCCACTAACACATTGGCCACACTGCTGGCATGGACCGCGGTCTTTAGCGCAACCTGTTTTGGCAAGGCTTCACGACTCTTCCGTGACAACAATTGTTGTCCGGGAATGAAGACCAAGACACGCATGTCATCTGGCAAGGGCAATTGGATGGCGTCAGCGTGATCATCATTGACCGTTGCCACGGCCGCTTGCCCCAACAATGCTGGTGCCACGTTATCCAACGTCCCCCCGAGCTTAACAGCCCAATTTAGTTGTTCAGAAATATTCAGATCAAGCTCGCCAAGTTCATTTGCAATCTTGATCCCTGCCACAATCGCACTGGTTGAGCTTCCCAGTCCGCGTGAGATAGGAATATCCGACATCACGGTCAGTTGATGGGGATGAATCTTGGGTGCCACCTTGAGAGCCGTCTGCACCATCAAATTATTTTCGTCCCGTGGAATTTCTGTGCCAAGAGCGTGATTAACTCGCCACTTGTCAGTTTCTTCTTCAATAATAACTGTTAAATAGAGATGTAATGCGGCACCAATTGAATCGATTCCAGGGCCTAGGTTCGCCGAAGTTGCTGGTACCCGAATAATTGTTTTACCCATACTCACTAACCTCCTAATTTGCCTGTGGCCGGGTGACCGCCGTCACGGTCCGCTGCCACCTTAAACGTCCCCGACAGCGACCGCAAACAAGCTTATTGACGTTGAGCCGCCGAGCCCGATAATACTGATAATGACACTGTGTACACTCATAAAGTTGCCAGTGTCTAACCTTAGATTTAGACACCCGAGGTGCTGGTGCGTAACGCAAGCCACCTACTTGTTTCAATAGCGCCTTAAATGCGGCTGTCCGATGTTGTCCACTTTGGCCGGCCAGGTGTAAGTGGTAGTGACACAATTCATGCTTGATAATTCCCACTAGCGTTGCCTGCCCATGCTCGCTGAGCATCCGCGGATTAATTTCGATACTGTGGTCAGTCAGCTGATACCGGCCACCAGTGGTACGTAGCCGGTAATTGAACCACGCGCGATGCGTGAAGGGTTTCCCAAATGATGCCAGAGAAATCTGGGCAACCAACCGTTGTAAGTCTTGGTCAGTCATGCTGTTCGCCACGCATCGTAAGTTGAATCCGTTGACGTTGCTCATCCACGGTCAACACCCACACGGTGACCACATCACCAATTGTAACAACGGTACTGGGGTCGCTGACGAAATGGTCTGCCAATTGTGAAATGTGAACCAGGCCATCCTGCTTGACGCCAATATCCACGAACGCCCCAAAGTCGACCACGTTACGAACCGTCCCCTGGAGTTCCATGCCCGGCTTCAAATCGGCCATGGTGAGGACATCCTGCCGTAATAATGGCGCCGGCATGGTATCTCGCAAGTCTCGCCCGGGCTTACTAAGCCCATCGATGATATCGGTGAGTGTTGTGGTCCCAACATCTAACCGTTCTGCCCACTGTTGCGTGTTGATCTGTGCCAACTGCTGTTGGAGCTTCGGTGTCCCGATCGCCGTAACCGGCGTGGTCAAGCCTTGCAGCAATTGTTCCGCCGCGGAATAACTTTCGGGATGAATATCGGTATTGTCTAAAGGCTGTGTCCCGGCAATGATTCGCAGGAAGCCCACGGCCTGTTGATAGGCCTTAGGTCCCAGTCGAGGCACCTTTTTCAATTCTTGGCGAGTCGCAAAGGCCCCGTGATCGTTACGATAACCGACGATATTCTTAGCTGTTGTCGCGGTTAGCCCCGAAATATGGGTCAGAAGCGCCGCACTCGCAGTGTTCACGTTGACCCCAACCTGATTGACCGCCGTCTCGACAACGCGGTCTAACTGGCTGTCTAGGGCCTTCTCAGGAACGTCATGTTGATATTGCCCCACACCCACGGCCTTGGGATCAATCTTAATCAGTTCGGCCAAAGGGTCTTGCAGCCGGCGACCAATACTAATAGCGGAACGTTCCTCAACGTGAAGGTCGGGGAATTCCGCTCGAGCCGCTGCACTGGCCGAATAGACCGATGCCCCAGCTTCATTGACCAAAACATAATAGATTGGCCGATCCAACGTCTTTAAAATTTCACTTACAAATTCCTCGGACTCGCGACTGGCCGTACCATTTCCAATCGCAATCATTTCCACGTGGTAAGTTGTCAGAAGTTTCTTGAAAGCAGGCCCAGCCGCTGCTCGTTTCTGTTGACTAGCGGGCTTGTGCGGGTAGATCACCTGTTTGGTTAAAAACCGCCCATTGGCATCCATAATAGCTAACTTGCAACCCGTCCGGTACGCAGGATCAAACCCCAATACAACCTTCCCCTTCAGAGGTGCCTGCATTAACAGATGATAAAGGTTGTTCCCAAAGACCTGAATGGCATGGGTGTTGGCCGTCTCCGTCAATTTTCGCCGTAATTCCCGATCAATGGCTGGTCCCAGGAACCGTTTATAGGCATCCTCAAAGGCCTGATTGACTCGAGCTACAGCCGGTCCATGATGCTGGCCAACTAGTCGAAAGTGCCCATATTGCAAGATCGACGCCGGATCGACACTAATGCCAACCGACAAGACCTTCTCCCGGTCACCACGGTTGATGGCTAAGACACGATACGGAGGGATCTGATTCAATCGTTGATGAAAATCATAATAGGTCGCGTAAACTTGCTGTTCGTCACGATCGTCTGACCCTCGGCGGCGTTTACTAGTAAGTTCGCCATGCTGCCAAGTGAACTTACGAATCCACTCCCGAAAAGCTGCTTGTTCACTGAAGGCCTCAGCTAGAATTTCGTGAACGCCAGCCCAAACGGCAGCCACATCGGGCAAATCCTGATCGGGGTTCACGTAAGCCTTGGCCCGTTGATCGAGATCTCCTGTGGGAAAGGTCAATAACCACTGTGCCAAAGGCTTCAACCCATGTTGAATGGCCACCGTCGCCTTGGTTTGCCGTTTCTTCTTGTAAGGTAAGTAAAGATCCTCCACCTGCTGAAGGGTCGTCGCCTGAGACAGTGCCTGTTTTAACTTTGGCGTTAGCGCCTGCTGATCAGCAATAATCCCTAAGACATCTGTCCGGCGCTTGTTCAGTTTGGCTAGCCGAGTGGCCTCGTCTTCAATCTCTCGAATCGCCACTTCATCCAGTGATCCTGTCCGTTCTTTTCGATACCGAGCGATGAAAGGAACTGTGTTCCCCTCATCCATCAGCGTGAGCACAGCGCGAATCTGATCGACGCGGTACTGCCCGAATTGTCGATGAACCGACGGGGCTAAATCGACCAACTTTTCTTCTCTTTCAGTTGCCATGCAAACCCTCCATCACTTCTTAATCGCCTCTAGAGGTCGTCTTAAGACGGCCCACTTCGCATACACGTATTATACCATCTTCATTGGTGTGGGTCGCCCGATTCTACGTTTGCGTGAGCCAATTTAATTCAGGATCACAAAACGGGAGTTGGCTCACTCGGCCCCTCCCGTTTGACGTGCATTTTTGAAATGAAACTTTACATTGGACTCGTCATGATGCGTTGCGTAGCTGCCGTAACCTTTTCCATGGCATTCTCCTGCGTCGTCTCTGCCGCATCGAAAGCTGCTTGATCGACCGTCTGGTGTTCAACGTCCAGGCTATCCGTCATCGCTTGACAGGCATCCGTATAGATCCGGTAAGCAGCCACCAATGACTTGTGCTTACCCAGAATTCGAACCGGTACACTGGCCTGTTGGAGTTGATTGAGCTTAGCTTCATAAGCATCGGTTCCCCGCTGGAAATTATCAACAATCTTCTGCAGTTCAACCTGTGAGAGGTCCCCTACGGTCTGATTATCCAGGGCGTGACGAATCGTTTCAAAGTCACCGTTCATGGCTTCTCCACCATCCTCAGTTTCCTGAAGAACTTGACTCAAAACACGAATATAACTATTCATATTATTCTTTTGCATGGCTATCCATCCTTTGTCTGTAACCTACTTCTGCCAGAACGTATCATACACGTTGACTGGTAAGTGCCGCTTGTGTGCGGTCTTTTGATACCATTGTTCAATTCTTTCTGCAGCAGTTTCACTCACTGGCTTGCCTTCCAGGTAGTCGTCGATATCCTGATAACGAACACCTAGAGCGGCCTCATCGGGCAGAGCTGGTCGATCATCTTCTAGATCTGCAGTTGGTACCTTCTTGTAGAGGTGTTCCGGCGTCCCGAGAAAGGCTAACATCGCTGCTCCCTGGCGCTTGTCCAGCCGCCAAATTGGGCAAATGTCGGTCGCCCCGTCACCATACTTGGTGTAGAACCCCGTCACGGCTTCAGCTGCGTGGTCGGTACCCACGACTGCGCCAGAACGAGCTCCAGCAATGGCATACTGTGCAATCATCCGTTGTCGCGCCTTGATGTTCCCTTTGTTAAAATCACTGATGGGGCCACCGTTGGCTTCCACCGCAGCCACGATGGCATCCGTTGCTGGTTGAATGTTGACTCGTTGTACCTCGTCGGCCCCCATGAAGTCGATCGCCATCATCGCATCGTCCTCATCGGCTTGTTCGCCATAGGGCAACCGCACAGCAATAAACCGATAGGCTTCGTCGCCGGTTTCCTGACGAAGTTCAGTAACGGCCCGTTCACACAACAGACCAGTCAACGTCGAATCCTGCCCGCCAGAGATTCCGAGAACCAACGTCTTCATAAAATCATAACGCTTGAGATAATCCTTGAGGAAATCCACGCTTCGCCGAATCTCCGTTTCCGGATCAATCGTTGGTTGAACCTTCAACGCTTCAATAATGGTTTTCTGCATCTCTCGCATATTTCCATCCCCCTAAATTCTAAACGCCTAACTTATTCCGGCATCTTTTGAACGTACTGATGAATCTCTTGAATGAGGGCCATCTTGTGGTCCCAACAATCTTGTGACAGGTCCACTGGATACTTCTGTGGGTTCAGGTCACGCTTATACTCTGGCCAAAGATTGGCCAAAGCTCCACGACAACGATCCCGAATAGCAGACAGTGCTGGTAACTTATAAACCAACTCACCATCCTCAAAAATCGATTGTAGGATTGGCCGCGCATTGAAATCATTCACCGTTTTATTAATATACGTGAAACTCGGGTGGAACATGAAGATACTCTCCTCACGCCGGGGATCTTCATCAGCCAAGGTCACGTAATCCCCCTCGGTCTTACCATCCGCCTTCTTGGTAATCCGCCAAACCTGTTTCTTACCTGGCGTCGTCACCTTCTCGGCATTATTGGACAGTTTAATGGTTCCCTTCATCTCGCCATGTTCATCTGCAATCGAAACCATCTTGTAGACGGCACCCAAAGCAGGCTGATCAAAAGCAGTGATTAGTTTCGTCCCAATACCCCAGACGTCAATTTTGGCGTCTTGCATCTTCAAACTCTGGATAGTCTTTTCATCCAGGTCGTTGGAGGCGTAAATCTTAGCATTCGGGAAGCCAGCTTCATCCAGCTTTTGACGAACTCGTTTGGATAAATAGGCCATATCTCCGGAATCAATCCGGACACCTTGGAAGTTAATCCGATCGCCCATTTCCTTAGCAACTGCGATAGCATTTGGTACCCCACTACGTAAAGTATCGTAGGTATCCACTAGAAAGACACAGTCGTTATGCGTCTGCGCATAGGCCATAAAGGCATCGTGATCATTGCCATAGGCCTGAACCAAGGCATGCGCATGGGTCCCACTGATCGGAATACCAAAGAGTTTACCGGCGCGAACATTAGACGTTGCGTCAAACCCGCCGATGTAAGCCGCTCGGGTTCCCCAGATGGCCGCATCAAACTCCTGTGCCCGTCGCGTCCCAAATTCCATCAAGGCATCATCACCAGCGACGGAACGAATCCGCGCCGCCTTCGTCGCAATCAAAGTTTGGTAGTTGACGATATTTAAAATCGCCGTTTCGACCAGCTGACAATCGGCCAACGGTCCCTCGACCTGTAAGATAGGCTCGTGGGCGTAAATCAATTCGCCTTCCACGGCCGAACGAATTGATCCACGAAACTTGAAGTTAGCCAAATAATCCAAAAAATCTTCTGGATAATCTTCAGCTTCTCGTAAGTAATCAATATCGGTTTGGGAAAAATGCAAATTTTGGATATAATGAACGATGTGCTCCAAACCAGCAAACACTGCATACCCATTATGGAATGGCATGTCGCGGAAAAAGACTTCAAAGACCGCGTGTTTGTCGGCAATTCCCTGTTGATAATACGTCTGAATCATATTGATCTGATAGGCATCCGTGTGCAGTGTATAACTGTCGTCGGGATACAAGTTCGTCATAATGAGTTTCTCCCTTAGCTGGTTTTAAGCTGGCTGACTTCATTTTCAATTCTAATAGACTTATTTTAGCATGAAACCCATGGAGCGTCATACTTTTTAACATGGTCATCGGTGCTTAATTAGTCCGAATGACAATCCTGAAAGGAGTCCCTATGCAACCTTCATTCTCTACGGTTACCGTTCTTGGCGTCCCCTTCGTCAAAACCACGGCTGACCATCTGCTGACCACATTACAAACCCGCATCGTGGCCAAACAAAATACCTTCGTCGTCACCGCCAATCCTGAAATCGTGATGTACGCGCACGAACACCCGGACTATCAACGGCTGATTCGCAACGCGGACTACATTACCCCGGATGGGGTAGGAATCTTAGACGGCGCTAAACTTTTAAATCAACCGCTACCGGAAAGAATTACCGGCTTCGATACGATGTACGCGCTCCTCGAGTGGGCTAGCAGACAGCACCGCTCAGCCTACTTTGTAGGCGCCAAGCCCGAAGTGGTCGCCACGTTGAAGCAAACCTTACCACATGACTTCCCAGGGCTCGCCATCGCCGGTATTCACGATGGCTATTTCGACGATGATGCCGACATTGTTGCCGACATCAAGGCCACTCAACCTGACATGGTTTTTGCGGCTCTCGGGTTCCCAAAACAGGAAAAATTCATCGCCCAGCATCGACACACGACCAAGGGCCTGTGGATGGGGGTCGGCGGAAGCTTCGACGTCCTCGCCGGGGCCGTCGACCGGGCACCTAAGTTCTGGCAGGATCATCATTTGGAATGGGCCTACCGCACAGTTAAGGACCCCAAGCGGCTTAAGCGGATTGCCATTATCCCTCGCTACCTCCATTTAGTACGCCAACAGGCAAGGCAGCAACGCTAGTTGTGGCGTACCCGTTCCATTTCAATCACCGAGAGTTGACCTTGTGACTCTGTCCGTAACCGGGCAGGGTCTTTTTGTCTGAAACCAAATTCGCGGTAAAATGCCTGCGCCGAATGATTCGCCTCGAGGACTTCCAAATAAACCCGCTCGGTCGTTGCGTTTAGGGCTGTAAGGGCCGCCGTCATGAGTTGCTGTCCGACACCTTGATGCTGCACGCGAGGATGAACATAAATCGAATAAATTTCGCCCCAATTTGATCGCTCGGCCTTTCTGGCAGGACCCGCGGCACAAACACCGACCACCTTTTCCCCTTGAAAGGCCAACCAAGTTTGCTGCCAACCACGTTCGGGGTGCCAAGTATCGACAGTCAATTGATCCAAAAATTTCGCTGGCAGCATGCCCGCATAAGCAGAGCGCCAGACTGTCAGATACAGGTTCGCGACTTCATGAAAATTATCGTTCTGTTTTGCTCGCCGAATAAACATCAGCCTGCCCCCTTTAGCGTCCCTGATTCAATAGAGACTGCCCATCACGATCAAGTCGTGGCGTCAGTTTGGTTTCGGTATCATTCGTATGCAACTAGCATTGCCCCCGAATTTTCCGATCTGTGCTCATTGTGAAGGAGATACCACCGCCTACCTTAAATTCGGTTGTCCCACTTCTTTTTGAAAAAAGTGACGCCGTGACAAATGTCATAGCGCCACTTTTTATTTTCAAATGTAGCTTGTTAAGCCGTGCGATCCATAGCACGTTGTTACTTTTCCAAATAAAACTCAAAACGCTCGCCAACATATTGGGTCCGCACGTATTCGAATGGCGTACCATCTTGTAAGCAGGTCACCTGACGAAGCCGCAAGATCGCATCGCCACGCTTGATGTTCAAGTATTCTGAAATCCGTTCGGAAGCCGACATAGCGGAAACCGTCTGTTGTGCCTTACCAGGATTCAGACCCTTCTTATCTTCGAGTGCACGGTACAGAGAACTCGTGACTTCTTTCTTGCTGAGCCCATCGACCAGTCGTTCTGGAACGGTCGCCACTTCAAAACAAATAGGCACATCATCTCCATAACGAATTCGTTCCATTCGCAACACGAGGTCCTCTTCGCTGAGCTTTAACTTTTCAGCTTCACTCAATGAGGGACTCATGACGTGATAGGAAATGGTCTTGCTGGAAGGCTGCTTGCCTTGAGCCAACATCAAATCGGTAAAACTGGTGACCCCAGACATTTTCTCTTGAACCTTCTGGTTGGCCACATAGGTTCCAGACCCCACCTGGCGTTCGAGAATTCCTTCATCGACCAAGGTTTGAATGGCCTGGCGTAGAGTCATCCGACTCACATCAAACTCACGCGACAACTCCCGTTCTGACGGAATTCGGTCGCCAACCGCCCACTTTCCAGCTTCAATCGCGCGCTTAATGTCATTATGAATTTGAATATAAATCGGTGAACTCACAGCACCCAACGTCCCTTCTAAAAATCCAACTTTAAGTTATTTGTTCTTTTGACTAAATGCTCGACCCAAGCTATACGTTGTTTCTAGCTGGAAGCCTGGTGTCATCACGTTAAGATCCGCGTCACGACCGGGTTCAAGCTTGCCCTTCTGTGTTAACTGGAATTCTTCGGCCTGGTTAACCGAGCTCATCTGAACGGCTTCATTGACATCGCAACCCGTAAACAACATCACGTTACGGAAAGCTTCATCGTAACGAAGAACAGATCCAGCCAAGTTACCACTCTCGAGTCGGGCTTGCCGATCCTTAACGATGACCTTCTGGCCCCCGAACTCACTGACACCCTCGGGCATCCCCTTGGCACGCATCGAGTCCGTTACCAATTCTAAGCGGTGAGGGCCTTTCTGTTCGTAGGCTAGCTTGATCATATCGGGTACAATATGGAACCCGTCACAGATCAACTCACAGTAAAGATTATCCTCCAACATAGCATGACCGGTAACACCCGGTTCACGATGCTTGAGCCCCCGTTGCGCGTTGTACAAGTGTGTCACATGCGTGGCCCGGCTGTTCAACAATTGCGCTCTGGTGGCATTCGAGTGACCCACTGAAGGCACGATGCCATTGGCTAAACAATACGTTTCAAATTTAGCGGCACCGGCATCTTCTGGTGCATAGGTGATCAGTCTGACCCGGCCACCCGACAACGTGTTCCATCGATCCAACAGGGCCACGTCAGGATCCTTGATGTAAGCTTCTGGCTGAGCACCCTTGTAAATAGCCGCGATGAACGGTCCTTCCAAGTGAACACCCTGAATCACAGGGTTCCGCTCAGCCGCCGCTGCGATTCCCGACATAGCATGATCAATCGCGTCATTTGACTGTGTCATCGTTGTGGGAAAAATGGTAGTGATCCCTTCATAGACCATCTGATTAACCATTTGATCTATTTGGTCGGGGTCACCATCCATACTATCATATCCATAGCCTCCGTGACTATGCACGTCAATAAATCCTGGTACAATTGTGCGGCCAGTGACCACGTGAACTTCATCGGCTGGTTGGGGGCGAAAGTCCGCCACAGGTCCAACCGCTTCAATCTGACGGTCAAAGCGCACATACCCGTCGGCAATGACGCTGTCCCCGGTGTAAATCTTCGCGTGTTTTAAGACAATACTCATGAGTCTCCTCCTAATCAATACTGACAATCTCAACATCATTATTGTAATCGGTATAGACCAAAAATGCAACTCACGCGATCTAAACTAAGCTGGACCCCCAGCATCCCGTTTGATCGTGGCGTCGATTCCCTTAACCACGGCGGTCATTAATCCCGCCTCTTCCATCGCCAGCAAGCCAGCCACAGTACTACCACCGGGCGAGGAAACTTGGTCAATAAGTTCAAAGGGAATCTTGTGACTGCTAAGCACCATCTTGGCGGACCCCAAAGTGGCCTGCGCGGCAATCTGGGTCGCTTGAGCCTTAGTCAACCCGTGCTTAACACCGGCCCGACTTAGGCTGTCGATGAAGAAGTCAATGTAGGCGGGCGAGCTGCCGGCCAGGGCACTGAAGACGCCAAATTGGTCTTCAGCCAGTTCGGTCGTATCGCCAATCGTGTTGAAAACCCGCAGTGCTGCGGCTAAGTTGTCACCATTCAGGGCGGCGTTGGCAGCAACCGCGGTCATCCCTGCTCCTACTTCGACGTTGACGTTTGGCAGCGTCCGTAACGTTGGGACTGAATTGCCAACGAGATCGGCGATGTCGCTGAGCGACAGCCCAGCCACAATCGAGAGTAACACCTTGTTAGTCCCGTCCAAATCAGCCTTAATTTCCTTTAAAACGGCTGGGGCCACGTTCGGTGTTACGGCGAGGACCACGAGATCACTGGTCTGAACCACCTTTTGGTTGCTAAGCGCGGCTACGAGACCATGTTCTTGCGCGTAAGGCTGGTAACTCTCCTGCCGATGACTGTGAACCACGATCTCCGTGGGCGCAAATGTCTGGGCCTGTAATAAGCCGCCAATAATAGCGCGAGCCATCCCGCCAACACCGATAAATCCAATCTTCATTTAAATTTCCTCCTGCGGTAGGTGATCCTTAAACCACCGATTGATTTGTTTTAATCGTTCAATTCTTAAGTTTGGTAAGCCCGATCGGGACAATTCGTGAGTCGATTCTGGGAAGAGGACCAGCTGGGTATCCACACCAGTCTCCTTTAAACCCACGTAAAAAGCCATCCCTTGCGTTGTCGGACTGCGTCGGTCTGATTCACCATGTAGAATTAGAATTGGCGTAGACGCGTCCTTAACGTGGGCTAACGGTGACAATGCCCACAGGGCTGCCACATTTGTCATGTCCTGAGCCATTTCCCATTTGGTGAAAAAGTAGCCGATGTCACTGGTACCATAGAAACTCACCCAGTCTGAAATTGAGCGCTGCGTCACAGCCGCTGCGAAGCGCGTCGTGTGGGTCTCAATCCAGTTGGTCATAAAACCACCATATGACCCGCCAGTCACACAGAGTTGTTGCGGATCAATAGTCGGATCGTATTTTAGCGCCGCATCAGTCCCAGCCATCAAATCGGCAAAGTCTCCTTCACCGTAATGCCCAATCACCGCAGCTGAGAAATCCTGACCGTAACCCGTACTACCCCGAGGATCAACAGCGATCACGCCATAGCCCTGGCCAACCAAGTACTGGAATTCATGATAGAAGCTATACCCATAGTTCACCTCAGGGCCACCGTGGATATAGAGAATTGCCGGATGCTTCGTTTGCGGCGTTACCGGTGGGAAGTACCATCCGGTAACTGGAAAGTCAGCGCTCTGGAAGGTAAAGCGTTGTCCGGCTACGAGGGCATGCGTTGCCTCGTACTGCGCATTGGGATTAACCAACTCGCGTTCCACCATCGTCGTCAAATCGAGGACCTTCAACCGGCTAACGCTGGTCATTGTCGTTTCGGTAAAGACAATTGTGTGGTCATCGACGACGGAAAAGTCTGTGATGCCACGATCGCCATCAAGTAGCGGTGTTACCCGGTCTCCGAGCATCGTCTGACACATCAATGATACTCGTCCAGCCACATTTTCCAAGGTTAAAAGAGTCTCGGCATTCAGCCAGGCCACTGATTGGCCCGACTGCCCGTGCTGACTATCATTGGTCAGTTTGTCCCCAACCTCAACATCTCGTGGTGCGGTCACATCTGTCAATTGGCCATTGGTCAGATCAACCACCCAGGCGTGGGCTTGAGCCACATCCATGATGTGATTATCTAGCCCCCACATGGCCACGTGTGTGCCGTCAGGGCTAAGGACGGCACTGTCGAAGGTTCCTTGGGCCACAGCGGCATTCAGCAACCGATCGCCATTGCCATCGAAAGTATGCCAATAGACCCCCTCACTGAAATCCTGATCATCGTCAGGCAGTCGTTTACGACCATAAACCAGGCCCTGTGCGTTGGCCGCCATGACCTGAAATTCAGTCGACTGCTCCAAGACTACCGACTGGTCACCAGTCTGACAATCATAACGCAAACACTGGTAAGTCAGACCTTGCGGCAGAATACCCGCGCCATTTTCCTGATACCATAGACGCGTCACAACATGGGGTTGTGGAAATTCAGCAACTTTGGGTTCACCCACGACCGTTTGAAAATAGAGCACATGTCCATCTTTGGCCCAGACTGGGGTATCAATATCACGGTCCCCCTTGGTCAATTGCACGGGAGCACCCCCGCTCAAATCGACTCGAAAGAGCTGCGTATGATCACCGATCTGGCCGATAAAGGCCAAATAGCGGTGGTCATGACTCAACGTCAGCTGAGAAACACTCACACCTTCCGGACTCCAACGCCGCCGATCAGCCCCAGTGGCCAAACTGACACTAAAAATACTGGACTGGTTACAATTCCGTTGCTGGTCTAGGTGGCTCTCTAGGTAGTAGACCCGTTGCCCGTCACTCACCGGTTGAGCTAGTGAACGCAAGGCAAACAGGTCTTCTGGCTTCACGATTTCTGACATCACAAGACCCCCACTTTCCCCGTTAGGATACGAAATGGTCTGGCACAATTATTAAGTTGACTTTAGCGAAGTTCCTCACAATTGTCAATTTTTCCTACCGGTTGCACACTGGTCCCAGCCAATCCTAGTTGGCCTTTCAAGGGGCAGTGCACTGAAAGCTGTGGATAGTCTTCGGGTGATATGGGCATCAAGTCTGAAAATCACACCCTGCGTTTCATTTCTTTTAGGGACATAGAAAAGACCCGCAACGGTCACCCGTCACAGGCCTTACACATGATATTAAGTTAATTTTTGCGTCGGCGATCGGCTAGGCCTAACCAACTCAATAGGCTGAGGCCCAGTAGTCCCAACCACTGCCATAGCGATTGTTGCTCGCTGGTCTGCGGAAGCATCGCAGTCGTCTGCCGGTTAGAACTCTGGTTCGCTTTGTTTGTCGTTCTAGCGGACGCGGTCGTCAGTGACCGACGATTACCAGTTCCTAACGATTGACTAGTACCATGATGCTGATTAGCTGGTGTGCCCTTAGAGGTTGCTTTAGTTGCCGCCGTGGGCTTCTTAGCTGGTTCCGTTGGCTTGGCAGGCTTCGTTGTTGGCTTACCAGGTTTGGTTGGCTTGGTTGGCGTCGTTGGATCGACAGGCTTGTTCGGATCGTCTGGATTCACCGGGGTTACCGGGGTGCTTGGATCCGTCTTCTCTGGAACTAGGTTAAGCTCGAGATCCTGCGTCCCATAATTTCCTTCACTCTGATCACCGGTATCACTTGAAGTGAGTACCAATGATAAGCTACCAGACGTTTTACCGGCCGGTAGCGTGAGTACGTCATTAACCGCATCATACCTGAGGGTCTCACCGTTTTGCGTCGCAAAGGATAAGTTCCCCAATGGCAGATTTTGCAAGCCTAACTTTTCTATGATAGCCGCTCTAACTGCTAAGGCCGTGCCCCCTGTTGTCTTAACTGTCACGTCTTTAAGACTCTTCTGTGCTGCAAAGGCATCCCCAGGGTCTTGCGGTCCGTTAGGATTATTGGGATCTACTGGCGTTCCAGAAAAAGAAGCAATCGGTGTGGTCGAATTGATCCGTTGTAAATCGTTCCCTACAAAGGCATGGTTTCCTAGGTTAGCCACCTGACTGCCAAACTGCACAGTCTCCAGATCGTTATCCTCAAAGGCTCCCGTCCCGATATCTGTGACCGAGTCAGGTAACGTGAGTGTTCCGGCCAAAGCATTACGTCTAAATGCTCTGTCGCCAATCGTCTTCACATGCTTACCCAGAGTCAATGTCGTGAGTTGGTTTGTCTGGGAAGTATCGTCCCCACCAAAAGCATCGGAACCAATCGTCGTTACCGCGTTAGGGATACTTAGTTTTCCCTTTAATTGGTTACCTGCAAAAGCCGAGTTTCCAATGGTCGTTAACTTCGATCCATCGGCCGATCCCAAATTAAGATTGGTCAGCTTATTGGCTTGAAAAGCACCATCACCAATTGACTTAACGGTATCGGGGATGACTAGCGTTTCCAAATCATTACCAGCAAACGCCGATTTTCCAATATTATCTAGCGTCACGGCATCAGTGGTTCCTAGAATGAGACCCGTTAACTGATTATTTTCAAAGGCACCATCACCAATTGATTTAACGGTATCGGGAATCGTCACCTGTCCAACTATTGCGTCTCCAGAGAAAGCTTGATCACCAATCGAAAAAATATTTTTACCAATTGTCAGCTTACTTAACTGCTTATTATTGGCGAACGCACCAGTTCCAATAGTAAATTCAGAATTTGTGTTTTCTGGCTCAACTTGATCCGGAATCTCAATACTGGTCAAGTCATTATCTGCAAAAGCAGACCCACCAATCGTAATCAGGTGAGACCCCAATGTCACAGACTTGAGGCCGTTCCCTTGGAAGGCCCCAACGCCGATAGTTTTAACCGAATCTGGTATAGTCACCGATGAAAGACTATCTTTTTCAAAAGCTGAATCACCAATCGTTGTGAGCTGAGATCCGAGCTTTACTGTAGCTAGCAAACTATTTTGGGCAAAGGCATCTTTTCCAATTGTTGTGACCGAATCCGGAATGATCACTTCCGTAAGATTGTTCTTTTCAAAAGCCGACTCACTAATCGTGGTGGTTCTGGCTCCCAAATGCAGCATCTTCATACCATTGTTAGCAAAGGCTTCCGCACCAATAACCGTTACGTTGTCGGGAAGCACGACGTCGGTCAAATTATTCCCAGCGAAAGCATCGGTCCCAATCCCCCACATGCCGGAAGGCTCAAAAGTTACCGAAGTTAATTTGACGCCGGTATCTGCAAAATTAAAGGCATTAGCCCCAATCTGATACACATCTTCGCCGTTCACCTTAGCTGGAATGGTGATTTTCGTTGCAGTCCCCTTGTATCCAGTAATAACGTGGTCGGAAATAACAAAATCACTGTCGGTCGTGATTGCTGGCGTATCATCCGGCGCAACTGCCATTCTTGACGCCGGAAGTGCTGCGTACAAACTAGAATCATACATTCTCGTACGATTCAAGATCTCCTCATCATTGATTTGATATGCCTGGACTGGCGGAGTCACCACTGAACTTGGTAACGCATCAGCTGACACGTCAGCGAAATCAGTTATCGTTCTCTCTGGTTGGCCCGGTGCAATTTTTGACTGTTCTGCAGGCGCTTTTTCCTGAGTCGCCGTACTAGAGGCTGGTGCTGCCTGTGATTTTTCCGGAGCAGCACTCCTTGCTTGAATGGTTTTTCCCTCAGCACCACTTGCGGCACTGCTAGGCGTCTCACCCCCTGTTTCTGACGTCCCACTCGCAGGTGCCGTTGTGTTGCCACTAATATTTTCGTTAGTTAGTGTGGCAGCCCGTGCTGTGGTGCCCAAAGTCAGTCCCGCTCCCAGCGCTATGCCTGTCAGGCCAACTACCAGCCATTGTTTCTTAGCCTTATACATTTTATAGTGCTGTTGCGTTCCATTTGGCATTATTTCTTACCGTCTCTTTCATTTGAAATAATTGGTCGATTAAGCGAAACAGGCCTGGCATGGTCTCAGGCCTGTTTCGTGATTAGTTATGCTTTAATCTTGGCGTCTGCGTAATAGGCCCCAGGTGCCCAATAATCCTAATAAGGAGCCCAACCAAGTGAAGATACTTCTTCGTTCATCTGTTTGGGGCAATGTCTGATTTGTCGTTGTCACGACAGTCTTCGTGATCGTGACAACTTGCCTAGTTTCACTTGTTTCAAGTGGTGATTGGCTCAGAACCCTCTGTTGTGTAGATGAAGTGACAGGACTTATTACCCTAAACACAGTTGCCAGTGGCGTTGCGTATTCCCAAGAGACGTTGCCCGTGGCATGAGCATGATGGTTCGCCATTTCGATCGGACCAACTACCAGCGGCTGAATCTTAACAGCCATTGGCCCGGGCGTAATGATTTCATGCGGATCGCTAGGATCCACCGGCGTTACGATTGGATCTGTGGTTGGGCCTGTTATTGGATCCGTGGTCGGGTCTGTGGTCGGATCCGTTATTGGGTCCGTGGTCGGATCTGTTGTCGGGTCTGTTATTTGGTCCGTGGTCGGATCCGTGGTCGGGTCATGACCCGGTGGGGTTAAATCCGGGATTCGATTAAGCGCCAGCAGCAACTCGTCGACCCCATAGCGTCCGGTATCCGTACTGTCAGAAGATAGGCTCAATTCAACCTGATCTTCATAGGCCACTTCAATCGGTAAAGTTAAGGTATCGCTGTATTCGTCATACTTCAAGGTCTCACCATTCAACTTAAATTGCAAATTGGCTAGTTTTGAGACTGGCAATCCCAAGCGCTCGGCAATCGCTGCCTTGACGTTAGCTGCCTTAACTCCCTGAATTGTGACGGTAACGCCTGTCAGGACACCTTGGTGAGCAAAGGCATTGTCCCCTGTCGTTCCGATATCTTTAGTGACCTGAATATTTTGTAAATTGTTATAAGCAAAGGCTTCATCACCCAAACTTTCAAGTGGGTTACCAATAATTAATTCAGTAAGTGCATTGGCGTAAAAATCCTGTTTCCCAATATTAACAATCGTCTTAGGAATGATCAGAGTGCCTTTGAGGTCATTGTAAGCAAAGACACTCTCCCCCAGAGAAATCGTCTGTTCATTCCAATCAATCCCGGTTAATTGGTTATAACTAAAGGCGCCATCCCCAATCGCCGTGAGATTAGTTGGTAGACGCAACGTCCCACTCAACTTATTCTTGGCAAAGGTAGATGTCCCAATCGTCGTGACGTTCGAACCGAGATCGACACCCGTCAGCTGATTGTTAGCAAAGGCACTGTCCCCAATGTTTTCGACAGAGTCTGGTAACTTGAGTACGCCACTAAATTGATTGCTTTCGAAGACACCGTTGTTGATCTTAGAGATCGCTGAGTTGAAGGTCGCCCCCGTTAACTCGTTATTGGCAAAGGCCCGGTCACCTAACGCCGTTAATTCAGCCGGCAAGACCACATTACCCGCGATGCGGTTAGTGTTGAAAGCATCCGTGCCAATCGTCCGAAGTTTGGCGTTCAGTGTGACTTTAGTTAACTGGTTATTTTGAAATGCACCATCGCCTAAGTTAATCAGCGTGGTTGGCAAGACCAGGTCCCCATTGATTTGATTGTCAGCAAAGGCACTGGTTCCAATTCGCTGTAGCTTATCACCCAGGGTTAGCTGTGTGATGGCGTTTCGATTGAAAGCACGGTCCCCAATACCAGTGGCGGTGTCCGGAACCACAACCTTGATTAACTTATTACCCGCAAAAGCATCCTCGTCAATCTGCTCGATGCGATTTAATTCCACCGTGGTTAATTGGTTATCCTCGAAAGCACCTGCCTTAATGGACCAGGTGCTGTTCGGCAAAATCAGTGACGTCAGGTTATTGTGCGCAAAGGCGTTCGCCCCAATCCACTGAATGTTGGCGCCCAATGTGACAGCGGTCAGCGCCTTCACAATGCCCAAATGATTATCATTTCCAGCAACATTGTTGAAGGCATTGGCGGCAATTCCTGTAACGGCCTTTCCCAAATAGGTATCGGGAATGGTAATGGCCGTGGCGTAGCCGCCTTGAGGAGCCGAACCATCGGCCTGTTGTTGAGCGTTACCCGTGTAACCAGTGACAATGTATGTACCGTCCTTATCCTGGCTATAACTAAAGTCTGACTTCACATTAACAACTTTATCCGTTTTCGTTTCCACATTCGTCGGCTGTGCCGGTGTGACTGGATTTACTGACGTCGTTTTTTTATTAGGTCGCTCATTAGCCGCGTCTGCTTTAACCTTATCATCCGTCAGGGACGGATGATAAGGTTGGTTATCACCGTTTTCCCCATCTGATTGCATTTCAGACTCCGAATCAGCCTCTGCGTTATCAGGGGCAGCCCGCTTTTCTTGAGCAATTTTGGTTGCGGGCAGTTGCTGGTTAACAGACGTTCCTTCAGTTGTTGTCGCTGCATGGACCGGCTGAGTGGACACCAAAAAAACTGTACTAAAGCCGACGACCATCGTGACGCTAGCGTAAAGCCATTTGCGTGGCACTTGCGTCAACTGCATCGTTTTTCTTTGTTCTTGCTTTAACATGATGGCTGTCGTCCCTTCTTTCTACCTGTATCGGTTATTATCCTAGATTAAGGAAACAACACCGTTTATCGTGCGTACACTAAATTCACTCATTATCTTTTTACAAATTATTCGATACTGAACCTCATGATTATCCTAGCACTTCACTCATTATTTTCCAGTAACCCCTGAACACTGATGGGGGTAATCATTTCACCTATATTAGACGCAACTGATTGTACGTTTATCATAAATTTATGACTATTCGCTAACTGTAAGCCTCCCTTTGACAGACACCTTCAAGAAAAATGAACTTGACCACATTTTGGGGAAAACGTGGGAAAAAAACTTTTTTTGTTTTCTGAGAACGTAACTAATCAATTATCACATTTTCTTATCGGAAACCAATCAAATCACCGTCCACAACGGTCTTAGTCTTTAATTGATCTGTCACCTATTTAACTCATTCTCCCAAGGTGGAAACGCCTAATTTTGGACACAAAAAAACAGCCACACACAGTGACTGTTAGGAGTTGGGCTAGCTGGGTTCGAACCAGCGCATGACAGGATCAAAACCTGTTGCCTTACCACTTGGCTATAGCCCAATAATAAAAATGGTGGGGAGTGGATTCGAACCACCGAACCCGAAGGAGCGGATTTACAGTCCGCCGCGTTTAGCCAGACTTCGCTACCCCACCAAAATGAAACGTCGAAACGAATCAACGTTTATTATCATACAGAATTCTGCATAAATCGTCAAGCATTTTTTGTCATGTTTTTAGTTTAAATTTAAAATTCGAACCCGTTGCTGCCATTCTGCTGAAAAATCAGCCTGCGTCCATTCGTTAATTCGCCGATTGTGATAGCCAACCGCTTGATCGTAGTACCAGGAGCCAGCTAATTGACGAGGTGTAAAGTGGCGGTGAACGTGACCAAAAAGGACCGTTTCAACCTGATTTTTCGCCAAAAGATCTCCCATCTGAGGACTACCTAACAGCGCGTTGGCCATATTCCAGAAGCGATTATCATCCGTGTAGCGAATAAACTCCCGCCGTGGTACAAAGTGCGTCATGAAGAGCACCCGTTTGCCCGCTTCTCGTGCTAAGTCGAGTTGATCTTGAATTAGGGGGAGCTCCACCGCCAATCGTTCCGGATCAGACTGTGGCTGTGAAATACTACCATCTACCCAGAAGGCACGCTTCCATGTCGCAAAATCCCGGCCTGGTAAGTTATCAGCAAAACCGTAATCATACCAACCATTGTTTCCCACAATTCGCCAGTTGGTTTCGGTGATATCTAAAAACTGGCGATGAAGATAGGTTGGTCCCAGAGACGTCCCTAACTCATCGTAGGTGACGTCATGGAGCATATCATGATTCCCAGCTACGAAGCGGACCTGTGCGGGCGCTAAAGCCGCCTGCATACGTTCGGCATAGGCCAGTGACTGAGCAAAGTGATTACTGATATCCCCCGCAATGAGGTACACCCCTACTCGGTGTTGTTTTAGCCAAGCCACGTGGGCCGGGATAACGGTTTCAAGGTCTTGATGATTCACGTCAAAATGAAGATCACTGACTAATGCCACTTTAACCAAGGAAAAACCTCCTCCACAAAAAAAGTGCTACTCCCATAGAGTAGCACTTTTTACCGGTTTAATTGACTATTTAATTCCGGCCATTAAATTCTTAATAGGTTTTACCAGTGCAAACAGGATCAGTCCAGCAACGAGAGCCACAATGGCGACACCCAGGAAGTATGCACCTTCGTTACCTGGCGTGTACAGCTTAACAGCTTGAGCGTTAACAGCTTGCCCAGCAGCATCGGCCAAGAACCACATACTCATCATTTGAGATTGGAAGGCCTTTGGTGCCAACTTAGTCGTCACAGACAACCCAATTGGGGAAATCAACAGTTCGGCGATTTCAACGATTGCCCAACTCCCGACTAACCACAGTGGGCTAATCTTAGCATCCGTCCCAAACAATGTTACAGGAACAACCATCAGTAAGAAGGAAGCCCCAGCAAATAACATCCCAGTGGCAAACTTAGCTGGTGAACTTGGTTGCTTCTTGCCCCAACGGTTCCACAACATTGCAAAGAATGGCGTGTAAATCAGGATGAACAGTGGGTTTAACATCTGGTACCAAGAAGGTAAGATGTGGAAGCCCATGAAGTTATTGTTCGTTTGGTTAGCAGCAAATAAGGCTAACACGGATGACCCTTGTTCTTCAATTGCCCAGAAGATCGTTGCGGCAATGAAGAGTCCAAGGTAAGCCCAGACGTGCTTTCTTTCGGTTGGCGTAACCTTCTTACTCGTCAGGAAGATAACGAAGTAGATCACAGGTGCGGCCAAGGCAATCGTAGAAAGTAACATCACGAAATTGTTTAAGTTCAGAGAACCTAACAAGAACATCAAGAGAACGACTAACCCGAAGGCAACTAAGCCAACGAGTGAACGAACCGTTAACTTGGACATGTCACCTGGTTCCAAGGGGTCGGTTGGGTAAAGACTTTCCTTACTCAGGTACTTCTTTCCACCATACCAGTATTGAATTAAACCAAGGAACATTCCGATAGCAGCCAGAGAGAACCCTAAATGGAAGTTGTACTTCAGACCTAACCAGCCAACGATCAGTGGTGCGACCAGAGAACCTAAGTTAATCCCGAAGACAAAGATAGTAAACCCGGCATCCCGTCGAGTATCGCCTTCATCATAGAGACCCCCAACCATTTCAGAAACGTTAGGCTTCAACAGCCCAGTCCCTAAGACAATCAAGAGAATGGAGATAAAGAGTGCCATAGCACCGGCAGGAATGGACAAAGCAATATGCCCGAACATAATTAAAACCCCACCAATGAAGACAGTCTTACGACTCCCCCAGACACGGTCACTTAAGTAACCACCTAAAACGGATGCCAGGTAAACCATGGACCCATAGATGGACATAACCGAAGCAGCCGTGGCTTGGTCGAAGCCCAGACCACCCTTAGTAACAGAGTAGTACATGTAGTAGATAAGGATGGCCCGCATCCCGTAGTAACTGAACCGTTCCCACATTTCAGTGAAGAACAGCGTCGATAACCCTCGCGGTTGACCAAAGAAAGTGCGATCTTGGGTAGGCGTTTCTGGTTTGTTATTCAAAACGATAATACCTCCAGTACGATTGTTAAAATGAATATTTTTATTTTTGTCTCGTCGCCAAGAAAAAGGCGACAGTCACGGTGTCTCATAGACCTCTAATAAAACATAGTAGTAATTATACTGCATGAAGTGCCGTTACGCAACGGTTTTCGGTAGAAAAAGCGTCGCATACCGCGTCACGCCTAGGAAAAAATAATGATGAAAGCATTAGCTGTCTCATGCAATCCTCTTATTTTTTATTCATTTCTAATCTGATTGACTATTATACTTTTAATGAATAAAGTTACGGTGAATATAAAAAGACGTCGTGATTAGTCGACGTCTTTCACTTGTTTTAGATTTAATAGTTGAATTAACTCAAAATTGCTTTCTACCGCCATGAGGCTATCCATTGCATGAATCACTAGGATATCGGGATCGAGCCCCTTAGATGTCAACTCAGCCATGATTTTAGTCTGAAACTGATGCGCTGTGACTAACTTGGTTCGACACGGCGCTAACCCACCAGTCGGCGTCAGCTCTCCAGCAGCTGCTGCTTTAAGCAACAGTTGCTTCGCCTCCCCCGCTGCTAACAGAAGTTGCATCGCCAGTTGCGTGACCGTTGCAGGCGTCATTTTAGTAAGCCACTTCGGGGTGAACGGCTAGTTGCTTACAAGTGAACTTCACGAGAGCCTGACTGTTTAGCCAACCATAGATATCATTAGGAATCACGGCCATTGGTACTCGGTCGCCAATCTTGGCTTGAATTTCGGCTTGATAGGCCACCTGTGGCGTCAACAAGACTAAATCTTGGTCGTCCAACAATTCTGGTGTTAACTCCAAATAACTCACTGCCTGAAAGTGTAATGGTACCCGTTGTGTTTCCGATACCCGCTTTGCTTCCCCGATAAACAAATGGCTTGAGATTCCTTGACCGCAAACTAACAGAATGTTTTTCATGATGGCAACTCCCTATCCTTTTCTAGTTACTCTCAGAATAGCACTAACACACCTATACCACAATAGATTTATTAATAAAATCAATTCATCATTACTTTTAATTAATGTTGGTATGACGGCGTTCTCGTTTCTATACCAATTGGTATAGAAATTTTAGACCAATTTTTAATCACCTAGACAATTCACTGAACACCCGCATACTTTTTAGAAACAAAAAAAGCTTCTAGTCAACGACTAGAAGCTTATCTGATGCCGGCTGAGGAATTCGAATCCCCGACCCTCGGTTTACGATACCGATGCTCTACCAGCTGAGCTAAGCCGGCATATCTGGCTAACGTGGTTAACCCGACTCCGGCAGGCGGGCTCGAACCGTCGACAACCTGATTAACAGTCAGGTGCTCTACCAACTGAGCTATGCCGGAATAATCGCGTAGCGACGTCCTATCCTCGCAGGGGGCGATCCCCCAACTACTATCAGCGTGCTGAAGCTTAACTTCCGTGTTCGGCATGGGA
>NZ_RHOC01000001.1 GCF_003946145.1 Levilactobacillus huananensis | reverse complement strand
TAGTTCTAGGCATAATAAAGTCCCCTCAAAGTTAACAGATGAATTATACTTTTTCATCTGTCAACCTTAAGGGGACTATAGCAGGTCTAGGGGACGTTATTTTTTAAAATCGTTGGATTGAACGCAAGAGTCTGGGGGCGACGATTGTCGTTAACCGATGGTCTTGCTTCAAGACGAGGTGACCAGCGGTGTCTTCTTTCAAATGACCCATAGCCACTGCGGGGGCAATGTCTGGGTTTGAACTCTTAAACTGTAAGCGAACAAAGTAGTGTCGGTCTAGTGCCTGACGAATAAAATAGGTCAGTTGCGATTCTGGCATCTGTGCGTCAACGACTTGTCCCTGAATAATGGGACGGGAACTAAATAATTCTTTGTATGCAGTGGCAACCCGATCGGATAGGGCTACGCGATTAAGATTTAAGTTTTGCATGCTGGTCACCTCGAACGTTTGTTTGTATCTTTATTATACGAACATACGTTTGAAAAGGCAAGAGTTTTTTATCGAGGGTTCGAAATTACCAATGATCCGGACTTTTTCTGGTTTTTCGGGTGGGATTCAACCTATTTGAGGGTAAATAGTGGTAATATAGTTACCTATAGATTAATAGCAGAGACTGCCGGTGTTGTGAGGGTCATACCAACTCGGCGGTGACCGGCGCTTAAATAAATTTTTTGGATGAAGGGATTTTTAAACAATGGCTAAACGTGGAATGCTTATTGTGCTCTCGGGGCCTTCCGGGGTTGGTAAGGGAACCGTGCGCAAGGCGCTTTTCGAAACTGGCGCAACCGATTTTTCATATTCGATTTCAATGACGACTCGGCAACCTCGTGAGGGGGAAGTCAATGGTGTCGATTATTACTTTGTTTCTAAAGAAGAGTTTGAGGAAAATATTCGAACCGGTCAGATGCTGGAATATGCCAAGTATGTTGACAACTACTATGGAACCCCGTTAAAATATGTTAATGAGACCCTTGATCAAGGTAAGGATGTCTTTTTGGAAATTGAAGTCAACGGTGCCATGCAGGTTCGGGCAAATTGTCCCGATGCCGTCTTTGTGTTTCTGACACCGCCAGACTTGATGGAATTAAAGCACCGCTTGATTGGTCGGGGAACTGACGCCATGGACGTTATTAATAAACGGATCAAGAAGGCCGTTGGTGAAATTCAAATGATGCGCAACTATGACTATGCCGTGGTGAACGACGAAGTCAACAAAGCGGTTGAGCGGATTCAAATGATTATTCGCAGTGAACGGTTACGGGTAACCCGGGTCATGCCGGATTACGAACAAATGATTGGAGACGAATAGAAGATGCTACTTTATCCCTCAGTTGATGACTTATTAGCACAAGTTGATTCACGTTATTCATTGATCATGTTGGCTAGCAAGCGGGCCCACGAGTTGGACGCCGGTGCCAAGCCACTCTTGACCGATTACAAGTCGCCTAAGACCATTGGTCGTGCCCTGGAAGAAATTGCTGCTGGCGCACTAATGATTGATCCGGACGAAAAGGATTTGAACGCCTAACGCGGGCATTTCAGGAAAGACCAGGTTGCCATTGGGTGATCTGGCTTTTTTTATCACGAAAGCTAAGCAATTGCTGTTAAATTGGGAGGGCTACTATGTTTGAAGGAAAACACGTGACACTAACGGTGAGCGGAAGTGTGGCTGCCTATAAGGCCGCTATCTTAGCTCGAGACTTACAACGACTTGGTGCAACTGTTCGCGTTGTTTTAACGGCTGCGGCTGCCAAATTCGTGACGCCAGCAACCTTTGCTGCATTAACCAAGCAACCGGTGCTGACCGATAATCAGTGGTGGCGAACGGACGGTCAAATTCCTCACATCGAATTGGCTGACTGGACAGACTTGGCCATTGCTGCACCGGCCTCAGCTAACCTTATGGCCCAATTAGCCAATGGGTTAGCCGATGATATTGCCAGTGCAACTTGGCTGGCGACAGCTGCCCCTAAGGTAATCGTACCAGCCATGAATACACACATGTGGCAGGCTTCAGCCACTCAACGCAACCGGCAGACCTTGATTGCCGATGGTGTGACAGTGCTGGCCCCGGCGACAGGTGCCTTGGCCGAAGGGTATCGGGGAATGGGTCGTTTTCTAGAACCCGACGAGATTATCCGTCAACTTCAAGAATCGCCACTTTTTGGGCAACAACCCTTGCAAGGCAAGTCTGTGATTGTGACCGCCGGGGGGACCCGTGAACGGCTCGATCCCGTCCGTTTTTTGACCAATGATTCTTCTGGCAAAATGGGATATGCCGTGGCCGCTGCTGCGCAACAAGCAGGGGCCAAGGTCACCCTGATCACAGCGCCAACGCGGTTGACGCCGCCAGGCGGCGTGACGGTCGTGTCCATTCAGAGTACCAGTGATCTCGCCCAGGCGGTTTTAGAACATTTTCCACAAGCCGATGCACTCGTCATGGCCGCCGCAGTAGCTGATTTCCAGCCCTTAGACGTAGCTGACCAGAAGATTAAGAAGAGCGTCGATAATGACGAGCTGGTTTTAAAATTAAGAAAGACCCCAGATATTCTGGCGGAGGTGGCGAAGATAAAGCAACCGCACCAGGTGACCGTGGGGTTTGCTGCGGAGACACAGAACTTGTTAGCTAATGCGCAACACAAATTACACAGCAAGTCGCTAGACCTCCTGGCAGCCAATGATGTCTCACGGACTGACATTGGATTCAACAGTGATGACAATCAGGTTACTTTTATTGGGGCCAATGGTGAGGAAATTCAGACACCGAAGACCAGTAAGGCGCGGATTGCAACGCTAATAGTTGATCAATTAGCAAAAATCTTAGCAATGAAATGAGGTGACAACCATGGCCCAAATTGGCCAAATTTTAGTAGATGTGCCCACGATGCAGACAAATGATCCCTACTCCTATGCGATCCCTACAGAGTTAGAGCATCAGGTTCAAGTGGGGATGCGGGTGATTGTGCCATTTGGCCGTGGTCATCGTTTGGTAGATGGTGTGGTCGTGGGACTCAGTGATGTCACTAACTTTGACGGTCAGTTAAAGCCGATTGAAACGGTGCTCGACCTGGCCCCGGTTCTCAATAGTGAATTACGCCAATTGGCGGATTGGCTGGCAACGACGACCTACGCTTTTCGGATTACTTGTATTCAAACGATGTTACCTAACCTACTCAAGACACAACCCAAGCGGCAGGTGTGGCCAACGACCACGCTTAGTGACGCTGAAATGGCGACCTACTTTCCAGAGGGTGCGCCAAGAGACTTTGATGCGACCAAGCTTGATGAACAGACAGTGGCTGGCCTACTCAAGCTCCAGCGAGCGGGCAAGGTCGAGGTGGTCTACCAGGTGAAGAATCAAGCCGCCGCGAAGACGACGACTGGGATTACCCCGGCATTGCCACCAACTAAATTAAACGAGATTCGTGAGGCCGTCAGTCAACGGGCCCCAAAGCAGGCAGATCTCTTGGCCTACCTTGCACAAATGCCGGCTGATAAGGTCATTGCCCAGAGTGAGGCTCGGAAACAAGCTAACGTGAGTGCAGCGGTCATGACGACTGCCGCCGAGAAGGGGTGGTTGACGCGATCGACGTTGGAGGTTTATCGTGATCCGTTCCATCAACCGGTCACACCGACGAAACCACTGCATTTGAACGCGGAGCAGCAAGTGGCGGTCAGTGCGATTACCACCGCCATAGACGAGCAACAAGCTGAGAATTTCTTGGTTGAAGGGGTTACCGGGAGTGGGAAGACTGAGGTTTACCTGCAAAGTATTGCTATTGCCCTGGAACAGGGAAGGACGGCTCTCATGTTAGTCCCTGAAATTGCCCTGACGCCTCAGATGGTCAATCGGGTGAAAGCACGATTCGGTCAACGAGTGGCGGTCCTGCACAGTGGCTTGTCTAAGGGAGAACAGTACGACGAATGGCGGCGGATCGATCGTGGCGAGGCAACGGTGGTTGTCGGGGCCCGGTCCGCAGTCTTCGCACCCGTGGAAAATCTCGGAATTATCATCATGGATGAGGAACACGAAAGTAGTTACAAACAGGATGAAAATCCACGCTATCACGCCCGTGACGTGGCGTTGTGGCGTGGAGAGTTCAATCATTGCCCAGTAGTGCTGGGAAGTGCCACCCCGTCCCTAGAGACGCGTGCGCGAGCTGCCAAGGGCCTTTACACCCGTTTAGTGTTGCCCAAGCGAGCAAAGGCTCAGGCTATGCCTACTGTTCACGTGGTTGACATGCGAGAACAGATGAAAATACAAGGAGACAGTGATTTCTCAGAACCCTTAATGACGGCCATTAAGGAACGTTTGGATCGCCACGAACAGATTGTCTTGATGCTGAATCGACGCGGTTATTCGTCATTTGTCATGTGTCGGGATTGTGGGTTCGTGTTGAAATGTCCCAATTGTGATATTTCACTGACGCTACACATGGATACGCATAGCATGAAATGTCACTACTGTGGGCATGAAGAGGCGATTCCTCATGTTTGTCCCAACTGTCATAGCAAGAAGATTCGTTATTATGGGACCGGGACACAGAAGGTGCAACAGGCTTTAGAACAACGGTTACCCGATGCAAAGATCTTGCGCATGGACGTGGATTCTACCCGGCGAAAAGGGGCTCACGAGCGTCTGCTTCGTCAATTTGGTGAACACAAGGCTGATATCTTACTGGGAACCCAAATGATTGCCAAGGGTCTGGATTTTCCCAATGTGACGCTGGTGGGCGTTTTGAACGCTGATACGGCGCTAGGTTTACCAGACTTTCGGGCGAGTGAACGGACCTTCCAACTGCTGACGCAGGTCAGTGGTCGGGCTGGTCGGGCGAGCAAGCCCGGTGAGGTGTACATCCAGACATTTAATCCGGATCATTATGCCATTCAGTTGGCGCAGAAGCAGGATTACGAACGGTTCTTCGTGACCGAGATGCATATGCGGCACCAAGGAAGCTACCCGCCATATTATTTTGCGGTACAGTTGACAGCGAGTCATGAGGAAGAAGCGGTAGCAGCTAAAGCAATGTTTCAGATTGTTGAGGCTTTAAAACAGGGCCTCAGTCCCCAAGCTATTATCCTGGGACCCACGCCCAAGGCGATTGCACGGGTCAAGCGGAAGTATTATTATCAAGTTGTGATTAAATATAAACACGAGCCAAAATTACGGGCAGTGCTCGAACAAATTCGTCAGGCAGCTCAGGCGCCAGCAAGGCGCGGGCTGACCGTGACGATTGATTCTGAACCAATGTCCTTTATGTAGGCAATTAAGTCAACTAAATTTAAACTTAACTATGGAAAGTATGGTGTCCAATGACTTCAGTTATTTTTATGGGAACGCCGCAGTTTTCTGCGCCGATCCTGAGTAGTTTGATCGACCATGACTACGATGTTCTGGCCGTGGTGACACAGCCAGACCGTCGTGTCGGTCGGAAGCATGTTTTAACAGCGTCACCCGTCAAGCAAGTGGCCGTGGAACACGATATCGAGGTTTTACAGCCTGAGAAGATTTCCGGGAGCCCTGAGATGGCTAGAGCCATTGAATTAGCCCCAGACCTGATTGTGACGGCAGCCTTTGGTCAATTTCTGCCAACTAAGCTGCTGAAAGCGGCTAAGGTGGCGGCGATTAATGTCCATGCCTCATTGTTGCCCAAGTACCGTGGTGGGGCCCCCGTACACTATGCCATCATGAATGGTGACAAGGAGACTGGGGTTTCTATTATGTACATGGAAAAGAAGATGGATGCCGGGGATGTCATCGCACAAGAAGCTATACCGATCACGGACCAAGACGATGTGGGAAGCATGTTTGACAAGCTGAGTCTGTTGGGTCGCGACCTCTTACTGGCCACTTTACCTAAGCTTTTGGCGAATGAAATTACGCCAGTACCTCAAGACGAGAGCCTGGTAACCTTTTCGCCGACAATTAAGCCGGAAGAAGAACGCGTGGCTATTACGCTGAGTGCTCACCTAATCGACTGCAAGGTTCGCGCATTGCGGCCATTTCCAACGGCACACGTCTATCTCAATGGTGTGCGGACCAAGTTGTGGCAGGTTAAAGTACTTGATCAGACGACGGATCTCAAGCCCGGCCAATTGGTGAGTCACGACAAGCATCACTTGGCTATTGCGACCGGGGAACACGGCGTTCTCGCAATCGAGACGCTCCAACCGGCCGGTAAACCAAAATTAAGTATTACCGATTTTCTAAACGGAACTCAAGATGCCCTTAATGTGGGCGAACAGGTGGTTGAATAATGACGAGAAATGTAACGCCTAGAGCGTTAGCGGTTGAAGCACTGACCCGAGTTGCCAATGGGGCATACTCAAACCTACAATTGGAACAGACCTTAAGCAGTCACAACCTAAGTGATGTTGATCGACGTTTCGTAACCAACTTGGTTTATGGAACCATTCAACATCAGCTAACGTTGGAATACTATTTGGAAGGTTTCGTAAAGCCCAATCAAAAGGTATTACCCTGGGTTAAGATGACTTTGTTAGTGGCCCTTTATCAGGAAATTTATCTGGACCGGGTGCCTAAACGCGCCATCTTTAACGAAGCCATTCAGTTGGCCAAGGATCGGGGCCATGAAGGAATCCGTCGTTTTGTGACCGGTGTCTTGCATGCCATGGATCGTCAAGGCTTACCCGACATCTCTAAAATTAAGGATCCGTTGAAGCGTCTCAGTATTACCTATTCTGTGCCGGAATGGCTGATTACAGCACTTCAGGAACAGGTCGGTGAAGAGAAAACGATCAGCATCTTGGAGACCATCAATCAGCCGGCCGCACAATCTGTGCGGGTCAACCCACTGGTGACGACACCGGAAGCCGTTAAGCAGTCTTTGGAATCCGAAGGCTACGAAGTTACCCCAAGTCTTGTCGCTGCTGGTGCCTTTCGTTTAGACGATCATCCAGCGAGCGAGAGCCGCGTTTTTGAAGACGGTAAGGTGACGATTCAAGACGAGAGTGCCATGTTACCCGTCGAAGCCTTACAAGTCCGTCCTGGTGACCAAGTTTTAGATGCTTGTGCCGCACCGGGGGGGAAGACAACGCAGATTGCGGCCTTACTTGATCCCCATTCTGGTGGTAAAGTGACGGCTTTGGATCTTCATGAAAAGAAGATCCAGGTTATCGAACGTAACGCCGAGCGGATGCACGTGGCCGATCGCGTTGACGCTATGGCCTTAGATGCTCGCAAGGTAGACGACAAGTTCAAGGACGGCAAGTTTGATCGAATCTTAGTCGACGCGCCATGTTCCGGATTGGGATTAATTCGTCGGAAGCCTGAAATTCGTTACGAAAAGACACCACAAGATATTCATCAACTTCAAAAAGTACAGTTAGGAATTTTGGATGCCGTGGTACCTAAGCTCAAGGCTGACGGGATTCTGGTCTACAGTACCTGCACCATTTTAAAGACAGAAAATAACGAAGTTGCTGAGAAGTTCTTGGCAGAACACCCTGACTTCGAAGCCCTTCGTGTAACCACTAAATTAAACCTTAAGGATGACCGAACGACGGATACCTTGGCAATTTACCCTGATGACTACGATTCAGATGGGTTCTTCGTCAGTGCCTTTCGTCGTAAGAAGTAGGGGGTGACGGTCATGGAAGTGGCCTATCGAACATCAATTGGAAAGCAGCGGGTTGACAACGAAGATTACGTAGATGTCTTCACGAATCAGGCCAAGCAACACTTGGCCATCATTGCCGATGGTATCGGGGGTAATCAGGGTGGTGACGTGGCCAGTGCCATGGCAGTTTCCCACCTGGGTCATGAGTTTGAACAGACCAAGTTGCCGACCTCGGCGGCGGCACGTCAGTGGATTACCACCGAAATAACTGCTGAAAATCAATCGATCATTGATAAATCGAATCAGTTTGCCGATCTCAATGGGATGGGAACCACGTTGGTGGCCGCGCTCTACTATGACGAAGAGGTCGTCATTGCTAGTATTGGAGATTCTCGGGCCTACCTGCTACGGGCCAACCTGTTACGACAACTTACTGAGGACCACTCGCTGGTAAATGAATTGGTCAAGCGCGGTGAAATTAGCCGCCAGGCCGCGCGGCACCACCCCCAAAAGAATGTGATCATTCGTTCATTAGGAATCTCAGACGACGCGCGCTTTGATCTGAATACCTATCCACTAGCCGACGGTGATCAGCTGTTACTCTGTACGGACGGTCTCACCAACATGGTGGATGATGATCGGATTCAAGAAGTATTGCTTAGTGACCGAACAGTGACCGAAAAGTGTGACCGATTGATTGAACTGGCCAACGACGCCGGGGGATTGGATAACATTACCGTCCTCTTGATGGTGAAGTCGGCTGGGGAGGTGAGCTGATGCGTGCGGGATATACGCTTAACGGTCGCTACCGCATCGTCCGTGCCCTGGGCGAAGGTGGGATGGCCAACGTTTACCTGGCTCACGATCTGATCCTAGATCGTGATGTGTCAGTCAAATTACTTCGGCTGGATCTACGCGATGATCCGAGTACTATTCGGCGGTTCCAGCGTGAAGCCCTAGCGGCGACGGAGCTGGTTCAGGAAAACATCGTCCAAGTCTATGATGTCGGTGAAGAGAATGGTATGCAGTACCTGGTCATGGAGTACGTCGAAGGGACTGATCTGAAAGCCTACATCAAGGATCACTTCCCGATTCCCTACCAAGAAGTCATTCAGATTATGGCGCAAATTCTCAGTGCCGTGAAGACGGCCCACGACCACGACATCATTCATCGTGATCTGAAACCCCAAAATATTCTGATTGACCATCAGCAGGTGGCCAAAATTACGGATTTTGGGATTGCAGTGGCTTTGTCAGAACACAGTCTGACCCAGACCAATACCGTTCTGGGCTCCGTCCATTACCTGTCACCCGAACAAGCTCGTGGGGGGATGGCAACGAAGCAGTCCGATATTTATTCGCTCGGGATTATTCTTTATGAGATGTTGACCGGTACCGTTCCCTTTGAAGGGGAAACAGCGGTGTCGATTGCCTTAAAACATTATCAAGCAGAGATTCCGTCTGTCCGAGATATCGATCCCCGGATTCCCCAAGCCTTGGAGAACGTCGTGTTACAAGCGACGGCCAAGCGACCTGCGGACCGATATAGTGATGTTGAAAGCATGGCCGATGACTTAAAGACGGCGTTATCACCAACCCGTGCGGATGAAGCACGGTTTATTCCGGAAAACAATGACAATGGTGAGACTAAGGTCCTGCCGATCAGTGCTTTGAAGGAAATGCCGATTCCCCATGTTGTTGTGACGCCGGAAGCGGCGAAGGCTGCGGCCAAGACCGATGATGCGGCGGAAACGGAAACAGAGCCGAAGAAGAAACGCTTGAAGTATAAAGATCGCCATCCGCGACGACGAAAATTCATGTTGGCAGGCGGAACGATCTTCCTGCTGATTGTGGGGATCCTGATTGGGATGGCCCTCTTCCGGCCGAAGATGACTAACGTGCCTAATGTGATTGGCCAACGGGAATCCTTGGCGAGACAGGCACTGGTGTCTTCACATTTAAAGGTTGGTCAGGTCCGAAAGACCACGAGTTCTAAGGTGAAAGCCAATCGGGTTGCGCGGACGGAACCACGGTCAGGGACACAACTCAAGGAAAATACGGTGGTGGACCTCTGGGTCAGCACCGGCCCGCGTCGCGTGAAATTAGCGGATTATCAGGGAGATGCCTATGCCAGCACCGCGGCTAAGCTTGAGGCAATGGGATTCACGGTTCACCGTGAATCCGTGCACTCGACGAGTGTGCCATCCGGCCGAATCATTCAACAAAGCGTGGTTGCGGGGAAACGGGTTGTGCCGTCCAAGACGGACCTGACCTTTACCGTATCCACGGGATCGGAAACGGTCACGCTGGCTGATCTGACGAACAAGACAAAGGCACAAGCACAACGCTATGCCACAGATCACAACTTGAATCTGGCCTTTCAATACGCCTATTCCAACGATGTCACTAAGGGAAAGGTGATTCGTCAGTCTCCTGGTGAAGGGGCTGTGGTTCAAGAGGGTGACGAGATCACTTTGACCTTATCGCGGGGCGAACAGAGCGACAGTAGTTCGGACACCGATGAATTCAACGTGAACGTCAAGATTCCTTTTGATGACGGCAACAGTGACAACACTAGCGACGATAGTGGCGCATCGACAAGTCCAAATAAGAGTAACTTGATTCAGATTTACTTAAAGGATCAAGATCACTCGCTCAGTGCCATCTACAAGCAGATGACGATTACCGCGGATACTTCGGTCACCTTACCGTTTACCGTAGCATCGGGCAAGGCAGGGGCCTATAAGGTCGTTCGCGATGGTCATGTCATTGCGTCGGATAGTCATGTGACGAAAAATTAATAAAAAACCTGCATTTACGGCTCAGTTCTTTTATAATAAAAGAGAACTGAGCTTTTTGAATGATCAGAAACAAAGGAGGTGCTGCATGTCAGAGGGACAGATTCGCCAGTCATTGAGCGGTTTTTATGACGTGTTTAGTGACGGGAAGATGTATCGAACCCGGGCACGGGGGAATTTTCGCAAGCGGCGCATCACGCCGCTCGTGGGAGATCGTGTGCAGTTTGAGAGCTCGACACCAAAAGAAGGTTACATTCTCGAGATTCTCCCAAGAACCAATGCCCTGACTCGGCCACCCGTGGCCAATATCGATCAGGGGATCGTGGTCACGGCAGTGGCAGCGCCAGAGTTTTCAACGAACCTGCTGGACCGGCAACTGATCGCACTAGAAATCAGTGGTATTAAACCAGTCATCGTCTTCACGAAGACCGATTTGATTGATGACGACCGTTACCAGATGTTTGAAGCCTTGGCAGCGGGCTATCGTCAGATCGGCTATCCGGTCGTTCTGACCCGCGAACCATTCTCAGCCGATGGCTTGGACCAGGTCAAGGCGACTTTGGCTGACCAGGAAACGGTTATTATGGGGCAAACAGGGGCGGGAAAGTCCACGTTGCTGAATCACATTGCGCCCGATCTCGAATTGGCAACTGGCGAGATTTCCACGGCGTTAAACCGTGGGAAGCATACGACTCGGAAGGTGAGTTTGATGCCGATCGCTGGTGGGCTGGTAGCCGATACCCCTGGATTTTCGTCATATGACACACTGACCATCGATTACCGAGATCTGGGGCATTACTTCCCAGAATTCTTGGCGGTGGCCAACCAGTGTCGTTTCCGAGGCTGTGTGCACCTGAACGAGCCAGGGTGTGCCGTCAAGGAAGGGGTTGCGAGTGGCGACTTGATGCAGAGTCGTTACGACAACTACCTTCAGTTACTCACGTTGTTAAAGAATCAAAAACCAATTTATAATAAAAAGAAATGAGGAAGATAATTTATGATTAAAGTAGCGCCATCAATCCTGAGTGCGGATTACGTCAATTTACAACGGGACATCGAAATGTTAGATAATGCCGGTGCCGAAGTCTTACATATCGACATCATGGACGGGGCCTTCGTTCCAGCACTGTCTTATGGTCCAGGTTGGGTTAAGGCAATTCGCCCAATTACCAAGATGGTCTTAGACGTTCACATGATGGTACAAAACCCAGAACGCTACATTGACGACTTCGCCAAGGCCGGCGCCGACATCATCGGTGTTCACGTTGAAGCAACGCCACACATTCACCGGGCTTTACAAATGATTCAAAACGCTGGTGTGACGCCAGAAGTTGTCATCAACCCTGGGACCCCAGTGGCTGCTATCGAACCTGTCTTGGGCATGGTTGGCCAAGTTTTGGTCATGACTGTTAACCCTGGTTTCGGTGGTCAGAAGTTCTTACACAGCACTGTTGAAAAGATTGCCCAATTGGAAGCTATTAAGAAGGAAAAGGGATATACATTCGATATCGAAGTCGACGGTGGGGTTAACAATGAAACGGTTGTTGATTGTGCCAAGGCTGGTGCCACGGTTGCCGTTGCAGGGTCATATGTCTTCAACGCCGAAGACCCGGCATCCCGTGTCCAAGCCTTAAAGGACGCCACAAAATAATGCCACGTGGGGGAACTTTCAATCTCCTCGTGGGTGGTCCTAAGGCCAATTGGCCGGAAGACCTCAGCACGCGGAACATTGCGGGCCCCTGGATTGGCGTTGATCGAGGGACCTTACGCTTAATTGATCTGAACATTCAGCCCGTGGCGGCGGTGGGGGATTTCGATTCCTTGCAGGCACCCGAACTGCAGCGAGTCCGGCGTAATGTCAAGGACATTCGGCAGTCACAACCGGAGAAGGATTATACGGATACTCAACTTGCAGTGACCGTGGCCCTAAACGATTATGGCGCGGAAAAAATTGACATTTATGGGGCAACGGGCGGTCGTCTCGACCACTTCTTGGCCAACCTATTTCTGGTGCTTCAACCAGAGTACAAGGCCTACGCTCAACGGATTCGATTGATTGATCGGCAGAATACGATTGCCTTTTATTTGCCGGGTCACTATACGGTGACTAAGGAACCCGATAAGAATTACCTGGCGTTTATTCCTTTGACGCCGATCGACCACTTGAGTTTAACGAATGAAAAATATCAGCTCCACAACGAACCCATTCCTTATCCGATCTCTTTTGCTAGCAACGAATTTGTTGGTGAGACCGGGGAATTTCAGTTCGATACGGGTCTGCTCTGTGTGATTCAAAGCTGCGATACCTTCGAGGCTCGGCACGAGTAGTGACTGTATGAAAAAGGCGTCTGACTACCACGAAGTCATTGTAGTGGTAGTCAGACGCCTTTTTAAGTTACAAAAAAATGAGGAGACCCGGCAAACCGGAACTCCTCATTTTTTTGTTTAACCGTATCTATCACTAGACGCGGGTTACTTTACCTGATTTTAAAGTCCGAGCGGAAACCCAAACTCGTTTTGGCTTACCGTCCACTAAGATGCGAACCTTTTGTAAGTTCGGCTTCCAAGCGCGACGACTTGAGTTCAAGGCGTGGGAACGCTTGTTACCAAAACGTGTCCGCTTGCCGTTAAGAAAATCCTTTGCCATGGCGTAAAACCCTCCTTTGTGGATTCATTCATTACTTTTTTTAAAAAGCAGTGCATTTTGCTCACCTGACTAATTTACCATAATCTTTTCTAGAACGCAATGGTTTCTTTCAAGCAAATCTACTTGACACTTATTTGCCGCCGTCATGAGGTTTTGGGAGTTCCTATTTCTATTTTTGGCGCTGTTGTGGTAAGATTAATCTCTGTTAAGATTGACTATCTAGAATAAGGAGGCTATTTCCATGGCCGTAAAGATTAAGACTCAGTACGGAACAATTGATATTACCAATGAAGTGATTGCGACCGTTGTTGGGGGTGCCGCGACTGATAACTATGGTGTCGTGGGTATGGCAAGTAAGAATCAGATTCGTGATAACGTGAATGATATCTTACGACGGGAGAATTATGCCCGCGGCGTCGTTGTTCGTCAGGAAGAAAATGGCGTGGCAATCGACGTTTACGTGATTGTGAGCTACGGAACCAAGATTTCCGAAGTCTCACGGAACGTCCAATCTAAAGTAAAATATAACCTAGAAACGATGCTGGGGGTTTCCGCAAACTCAGTAAACGTGATTGTACAAGGGGTGCGGGTGTTGGCTGACTAGCCAGACGTACTGAAATCAAGGAGGATACTTAGTTGAAAGTAACAGAAATTACTAATCTTGAGTTTGGTAAGATGGTCCAAGCCGCCTCGCAAAAGCTAAACCAAAACGCTGATTTTATTAACTCACTGAATGTTTTCCCCGTTCCTGATGGGGACACTGGGACCAACATGAGCCTGTCACTGCAAAGTGGTGCCAAGTACGAACGAGATGCTGACAGCACGGCTGTGGGTGTCTTGGCTGTGGCCTTGGCCAAGGGCCTGTTGATGGGTGCCCGGGGGAACTCTGGGGTTATTCTGTCACAGATCTTCCGAGGATTTTCTCGGAAATTAGCTGATGAACAAACGTTGACGGCCCAAGACTTAGCTGATGGCTTTGCTGCGGGTGCAGAAACGGCTTATAAGGCCGTCATGAAGCCAACCGAAGGAACAATTCTAACGGTGGTTCGTGAGGGCGCACAGGCCGGTTTAAATGCCGCTAAGGGCAGCGATGATGTCTTGGTTGTAATGGATGCCGTTTACGAGGCCGCTAAGGCTGCTTTGGCAACAACACCAGACCTATTGCCGGTTCTGAAACAAGTCGGTGTTGTGGATTCCGGTGGTCAAGGGTTAACCTTTGTGCTCGAAGCCTTTAATGACTCCCTGAATGGCCGCGTTGCCGAAGAGGGCGACTATAAGCCAGATGATGCTGAAATGGATGAAATGATTGACGCTGCTCACCATCAGAGCGTGCAGGGCAAGCTCGATCCCAATAGCATCAAGTATGGGTACTGTACTGAAATCATGGTACGAATTGGTCGTGGGAAGCAAGTTCAACACGATTTCGATTACGATACCTTCTACAAGTATCTTGCAGGCTTAGGGGATTCCTTGTTAGTCGTTAACGATGAGGAAATTGTGAAGGTCCATGTGCATACTGAACACCCTGGTAAGGTTATTGCCTGGGGGCAAGAGTTCGGTGACTTGGCTAAGGTCAAGGTCGACAACATGCGGATGCAACAAGAAACTATCATGGAACATGATGACCATCCAGCCGAAGCAGAAGCCATGCCAGCCGAAAGTGAAGCGACTGATACGGCCATCATTGCTATCGCTGCTGGTGACGGTCTCGCCAAGCTCTTTAAGAGCCTGGGTGTGACTTACGTTGTTAACGGGGGTCAAACGATGAACCCAAGTACGCAGGACATCGTCGACGCCGTGAACCAATGCAAGGCCAAACGCGCTATCGTTTTGCCTAACAATAAGAATATTTTCCTGGCAGCAGAACAGGCTGCTAAGGTCACGGATGTCCCAACGGTTATTGTGCATTCAACGACGGTTTCTCAAGGAATGACGGCAATGCTGGGCTACAATCCAGATGCTGATCTCGAAGATAACCAAGCTGCGATGGAAGAAAATCTGGCCGCGGTTAAGAGTGGTCAAGTGACCCATGCCATTCGTGATACTGAGCTGGACGGCTTTGATATCAAGGAAGGTAACTTCATGGGAATCGTCGACGGTACCATTAAGGTTACCGATGCCGATCTTTTGAAGACTGCCGAAGAAACCGTTCAAGCTATGCTTGACGATGACAGCGAAATTGTGACAATTATTTACGGTGCCGATACGACCGAAGCTGTAGCTCAGGAGCTACAAACGGCCATTGAAGGCATGGATGACGAATTAGAGACAGAAATTCACGCGGGGGGCCAACCAGTCTATCCGTTCTTAATTTCCGTTGAATAGCCGATTGATGGCAGGAAGATTGGGCTAGTTGGTCCAATCTTTTTTCAATTTTAAGAGAGGAGGTGCTGGGTGTGACGAGTTTAAGTGATCCGATCAGTGAGTTGGCGGGTGTCGGCCCCAAACGGGCACAGGCGTTGCGATCATTGGCTATTGAGAATGTGAATGATCTGCTGACCTATTTTCCGTTTCGTTATGAGGACCTGCAAGCCAAAGATCCCACGGAGTTGACGGACCAAGCTAAGGTGACATTAAAGGGGACGGTCGCGGCCGCCCCAGTGATCTCACGTTTTGGTCGGCGCAAGACGCGACTGACCTTTCGTCTATTGCTTGATGAGCACACGATAATCCCAGTAACCTTCTTTAACCAGCCGTGGCTTAAGGACAAGTTGGAGGTTGGCAAGGAACTTGCCGTCTATGGTCGGTTCGATGCCAAGCGTCAGAGCCTTTCCGGAATGAAGATTATTGCGAGTGCCGATAGTGGTATGGGATCGATCTATCCAGCCAACAAGGAAGTTCGCCAGGGAACCATTCAGAAGCTTGTGGAGAGTGCCTTTGAGACGTATGCGCCGGTGATTGTGGATCTGATTCCGGAACCTTTACGTGATGAATACCGGTTGCTCCATCGTCGCGAGATGATTCATGACATGCACTTTCCCAAGAGTGATCGAGCGGCTCAGGCGGCACGACGAACGGCTAAATTTGAGGAGTTTTATCTGTTTGAAGTCCGCCTTCAGGTGGTCAAACAGCAGGACCATACCTTACATGGACAAGCCCTAACGTATGATCTACCACAGCTCAAGGACTTTATTGCGGCCTTGCCCTATGAATTGACGAATGCCCAGAAGCGAGTGGTCAACGAGATCTGTTACGACTTGAAACGGCCGATTCACATGAATCGACTGCTACAAGGGGATGTTGGTAGTGGGAAAACAGTGGTGGCGGCAATTGCCATGTACGCTGCGATTACTGCCGGTGTTCAAGCAGCATTGATGGCTCCAACGGAAATTTTGGCGGAGCAGCATGCCAACAACTTGGCAAAACTTTTTGCCGATTTTCCAGTCAACGTGGCACTATTAACTGGAGCCACTAAGCCAGCCGCACGCAAGACACTGCTACCACAGATTGCGAAAGGAACCGTGAACCTAATTGTTGGGACCCACGCGTTGATCCAACCCGAGGTCGACTATGCTGATCTTGGTCTGGCAGTCATTGATGAGCAACATCGTTTCGGGGTTAATCAACGTCAGGCATTACGTGAGAAGGGCCAACAGCCCGATGTGCTAGCCATGACGGCTACCCCAATTCCACGGACACTGGCAATTACCGCTTACGGTGAAATGGATGTCTCGGTGATTAACGAGCTCCCCGCCGGTCGGCAACCAATCAAAACCAGTTGGATTCGAAGCAACCAGGTGGACGCGACATTGCGTGAGGTCAAGGCTGAGTTAAGCACTGGCTCTCAGGCTTACGTGGTGACGCCACTGATTGAGGAATCCGAGGCCGTTGACATGAAGAATGCTGAGGCCATTTATGAACGTTTTAAGGAACAGTTCGAGCCCACTTATCGGGTTGGATTGCTTCACGGACGCATGAAGAATGAGGAAAAGAATGCCGTTATGGACGCATTTAAAAATAATGAGTTCCAAGTTCTGGTGGCAACGACCGTGATTGAAGTTGGGGTGGACGTGCCCAATGCCACAATTATGATGATTTATGATGCCGATCACTTTGGGTTGGCCCAGTTACATCAGTTACGTGGCCGGGTTGGTCGAGGCAAGAAGGCCTCGGCCTGCATCCTCATTGCAGATCCGAAGAACGAACTCGCTGTGGAGCGAATGACAACGATGACCAGTACCAATGATGGTTTCGTTTTATCGCAAAAGGATTTGGAATTACGAGGCCCAGGTGATATTCTGGGTAAAAAGCAGTCTGGTGTTCCCGACTTCAAAGTTGGCGACCCGGTGGCGGATCTGAATATCTTAAGCGTTGCTCAGCAAGCAGCCAAAGAGACGGTGGCCTCACCGAATTGGGCGGACAAGGATGCTAATCTCGCTTTAGCGGCTTTTCTCAGCACGACGGCCCATCAGAACACCACCATGGATTAGATAAGGAGACGAATCATGAAAATTGCCGTTGACGCAATGGGAGGCGACTACGCCCCCGCCGAAATTATTAAGGGAATTGAACAGGCTCGAGATGCCTATTCGGACATTGAATTTTTAGTGTTTGGTCAGGAAGACAAGGTTAAACCACTAATTCAAACTGACACACGAATTACCCTGATTCCAGCCAGTGAGGTCATTACAATGGCGGACGAACCCGTTCGAGCCATTCGCCGTAAGAAGCAATCGAGTATCGTACTCGCGGCGACGGCGGTTAAAGAGGGTCAGGCAGACGCCTTTTTCTCCGCCGGAAATTCCGGAGCCGTTTTGGCTGCTGGACTCCTGATTGTCGGTCGGATCAAGGGAATTGACCGCCCTGGTTTGACGACAACACTTCCAGTTTTACGGAAGCCCGATCAGTCGAACTTTGTCATGTTAGACGTCGGTGCTAATGCCGACACTAAGCCGTTTAATGTCGTACAATATGCGGTCATGGGCCAGTACTACGCGCAGTCTGTGATGCATGTTGACCATCCCCGGGTTGGCCTCTTGAATAATGGGACCGAAGCCGATAAGGGTGATAAGGCCCATCAGGCGATTTACCAGGCGCTGAGTGGGATTGAAGACTTGAACTTCATTGGGAATGTGGAGTCACGTGATCTTTTAAACGGGGCAGCCGACGTGGTTGTGACCGATGGCTTTACTGGAAACGCGACACTTAAGGCCATTGAAGGAACCGCGCTGTCGATGCTTAAGCTAATCAAGGGTGAAATCATGAGTGGCGGTATTGGTGGCAAGATCGGGGCCAGCATGTTGAAACCCGTCTTCAAGAATGTTCAGCAGGCCATGGATTACTCTCAATATGGAGGCGCTGTGTTGCTTGGTTTAAAGGCGCCTGTTGTTAAAACGCACGGGTCCAGTAAGGCCGCGACGGTCAAGAACACTATCGGCCAAATTCACGAGCTGATTCAGACTCATAGCGCGGAACAGCTGGTCAGCTATTTCGACCAACATACCGATGAAATGGCGGCCTTAAAGGAATCGCTTAAGTAGTCACCCATTAATTTGCTAGACAAGGCCCGTTAAAACGGTTAGACTACTTATTGAATACTGTGAGCGAGGGAGTAAACTATGACAAGAACAGAAATTTTTGATCAGGTTGCAGACATTATTGCCGACCATTTTGAGGTCGAACGCGATCAGATTAACGAACAGTTAAATTTTAAGCAAGACTTAGATGCAGATTCCATTGATTTTGTGGAATTTGTCCTAGAATTGGAAGACACTTTTGGGTCTGAAATTTCTGACGAGGACGCCGAGAAATTAAATACGATCGGTGAAGTGGTGGATTACATCGTTGCCCATCAAGCAGAACAAAAATAATGATTGAGCGAGTCCGGGCCGCAACTTTTCGTCCCGGGCTTTTTCAATCTCATGCCCCTAAAAAGGCATGAGCGGATCAAGTAACAAAGAAATGAGGGGTCACACGTGATTGCGGGATTAAATCAAGAGTTACAGGATAATTTTGGGATTCATTTTAAGGACCAATCCTTATTAGATGAGGCCTTCACCCAGGCGTCATACGTGAATGAACATCCTAATCAAGGGTTAAAATTTTACGAACGAATTGAATTTTTAGGGGATGCTGTGATGCAGTTGGTCGTTTCCAACTATATCTTCCGGCGTTATCCGAAGATGCCTCAAGGTCGGTTGACTCGGCTGCGGGCGGCTATGGTTAACGAACAGAGCTTTGCTAGTTTTGCGCGCGAATGTCATTTCGACCAATATATTCGTTTGGGGCGTGGTGAAGAAAAGGCACAGGCACGGCACCGGGATTCACTCTTGTGTGACATTTTTGAGTCCTTCATTGGGGCGCTCTACATGGATCAAGGGCTTGAAGCTGTTGTCCCATTTGTAACGAAGGTGGTCTTCCCTAAGCTTGACGAGGGCCGATTCGATGAATTCTTCGATCACAAGACCGAACTTCAAGAATTGGTTCAGAAAAATGGTTCGGTGACGATTGACTACCGGTTATTAGACGAAAAGGGACCAGACAACGATCGGGCCTTTAAGGTTGCCGTTTATGTTAACGACAAGCTCTTGGGCGAAGGTCATGGCCATTCCAAAAAGCATGCCGAACAGAATGCGGCACGCCATGCCTTGGAGAATTTGAAAAAAGAGTAAGGATGACTAACGATGCGGCTAAAGACATTAGAAATTAGCGGGTTCAAGTCCTTTGCGGATAAGACCCGAATTGAATTTTTGCCGGGAATGACCGGCATCGTCGGTCCTAACGGTAGTGGAAAGAGCAACATTTCGGAAGCCGTACGGTGGGTTTTGGGGGAACAATCCGCTAAGAGTCTGCGAGGGAGTAAGATGCCCGATGTGATCTTTGCAGGATCTGCCGATCGGCACCCATTGAATCGAGCGGCAGTGGCGATCACGTTGGATAACAGCGACCACTATTTGAAGAGTGATTACACGGAATTGACGTTAAGTCGGGTTCTGTATCGCTCTGGGGAAAGTGACTATCAAATCAACGGACAGAGTTGCCGTCTCCGGGATATTACGGAACTCCTAATGGATTCTGGCATGGGCCAGGATTCCTTTTCGATCATCTCTCAAGGTCGTGTCGAAGCAATTTTCAACAGCAAACCGGAGGATCGCCGCAACATTATTGAAGAGGTAGCGGGGGTCTACAAATACCGTAAGCATAAGGAAAAAGCGCAGCGGGAACTTGAAGAGACCATGACATATCTTCACCGAGTGGAAGACATTATTGCTGAATTAGAGGGCCGCCTAGAGCCATTGGAACGACAGAGTAGCCTGGCTCAAGATTATCTCGATCAGCAAAAGAAGTTTTCACAATTGGAGAAAACTCAGTTGGTGCGCCAGCTTCACACGGAGCTAGATCAGAAGGGGACCGTGGATAATGCGGTTACTGCTAAAAAACAACAGGTAGCCGATCATCAAGCCGCTGAGAAACAACAAACGACAATGGTTCAAGACCTCAAACAACGGCAGTCCGACCTGCTGAACGAGAAGGATGACCTGCAGGCCAAATTGGTGACGGCCACGCAGAAGGTCGAACAGTGTCAGGGCCAGGTCAACCTGTCTGGTGAACAGCAACGCCATCAGGCCGAGCAAAAGCAACAGGCTCAAGAACAGGTGGCTCAGCTAAAGCAAGAGATCACGACGACTCAGGAAAAGTTGGCAACGACGCAAGCCCGTTTGACCTCGTTAGAGGCGGAATTGGTGACGTCTAAGGCCGAAATCAAGCAGTTAAGGCAGGCAACCGATCCTAAGACGGTCAGCGATCTTCGCGACCAACTGGAGCAACTCCGGACGACCTACTTCGATCAAAAGCAGGCTGTGGCTAATTGGCGCAATGAACGCCAGTATATTCAACAGAATCAGGAACGACTGCTCCAGAAGGGACAACGTGTGGCACGGCAGCTCACCGACCTTCAAACGGCTGAAAGAGCCGCTCAGGATCAGGTGACGACCATTCAGAAGCAAGCCACCGCGCAACGCCAACAGCTTAATGTGGCTGAACAAGGACTGGATGCCGAGGCTGGGGATTACCAACAGCAGCAACAGCAGTACCAGCAATTACAGCACAACTGGCAGGCAGCGCTCGAGGTCTATCAACGCGCTCAGACCAAGGCCACGAGTCAACAGGCGGCCTCGGCTGAGTATGGTGGTTTTTATCAAGGTGTTCGTGCCATTTTGAAGCACCGTGGCCAATTTCCAGGGCTATTAGGGGCTGTTTCCGAGCTCTTAGAGGTACCGGCACGTTATACGGCCGCCGTGGAATATGCTTTGGGTGGTCAGCTCCAACAAGTCGTGGTTGATTCAGAACAGACGGCGAAGGCTGCCGTAACCTACCTGCGCAATCAGCGGGCAGGTCGTGCCACTTTTCTACCGTTGGCCGCGATTCGCGGCCGTCAGATTGATCACACCACCCGTCAGAATTTAGCGACGCTCAGTGGTTTTCTAGGAGTTGGGAGTGATCTGGTTAAGATTGACTCACGAGCCCAGGGAATCCTGGCGTACTTATTGGGGACGACGATCTTTGCCGCCAATTTGGATGCTGCGGTAACCATTAGCCAGCAAATTCATCATCGTTATCGGGTGGTGAGCCTGGCTGGAGATGTGGTTAGTGCTAGTGGGGCCATTACCGGGGGGCAATCTCGGCAAAACCACAACAGTGTGTTGCGTCAACAACAAGACTTACAGCAGCTACAAGCGTCGATCACGACGATGAAAAAGCAATTAGCACAACAAGAAGGTAAAATTAAGGATGCCAGAGAAGCCCTGCTAGCCAGTGAGCAACGGAGTCAACGTTTCCAAGCGAGTATCACCGACTTACAACCTAAGTGTCGTCAATTGGATGACCAATTAGCGGGGGCCAAGACGGCGCTGGAACAAGCCAGTCGCCAGGTTAAGGCGGCTCAGTTGGACATTGATCAAGCGAAGAATGCAGGGGATGATCAGCAGGATGCCCACTTAGCCGAACAGATTCTGACTGGTGAGAAGCAGATTACAGCGACTGAGAAGCAGGTCAAGACGGTCCAGCAGCGAATTAAGATGGTCACTGCCGAACAGGCCACAAATCAGACCGCATTGACCGCTAAGCAGACTTGGCGTGCTGGTGCTTTAGAACGCCAACAGCAGCAGCAATCGAGTTGTGAGGCGTTGGCTGACCAGATTGCCGTGGCCCATGAAAAGTTAGAGACGCTTGATGCAGAGCAGCAACGCTTAGACCAGCAGAAGGCGTTGACACCAGCTGCGGCTAAGAAACAGTTAGCCCAGGCGAAGACCGAGCGTGTCCAGATTGAAACGCAGCTCAAGGCCCTAAATGAGACATTAGCAACGGTTAATGATGAGTTGGAAGCTGCCGAGACAGCCAACCAGCGAACCAGTGGCCTCCTACAACTGGCAAATGATGAATTGCAGAAGGCTCAGGTTCAACAGACTCAGCTGGCCGCTTTAATCGACCAGCAACAGAATCAGTTGTCTGAGAAATACCAACTTAGTCTGGCCGCTGCGGAAACAGACGTGAGTGATCTACCCGATAACGAGTTGGCTGTTCAATTGAAGCTGTTGAAGCGCGGGTTGGATGAGATTGGTCCGGTCAACGTGGGCTCAATTGACGAGTATCAAGAAGTGCGTGAGCGCGACGACTTCTTAACGAAGCAACGTGATGACCTCTTGACGGCCAAGGACCAATTGACGGCCACCATGGATGAACTGGATGGTCAGGTCAAGCGGCGCTTCAAGCACAGCTTCGATCAGATTGCCGCTAAGTTTACCCAGACCTTCCGCCAGATGTTTGGTGGTGGGACGGCGAAATTAGTTTTGACTGAGCCGGATAATCTTCTGACAACGGGAATTGATATCATGGCACAGCCACCCGGCAAGAAGTTCCAGAACATGGGTTTACTTTCCGGGGGTGAACGCGCCTTAACCGCGATTACGCTATTATTCGCAATTTTACAGGTACAACCCGTGCCATTTTGCATTTTAGATGAGGTGGAGGCAGCGTTGGATCCGGCCAACGTGACTCGGTTCGCGCGCTACATCCATCAGTTCCAGGATCAGACTCAGTTCATCGTGATTACCCACCGAAAGGAAACCATGGTACAAGCCGATATCCTTTATGGGGTCACGATGCAAGAGTCCGGCGTTTCCAAAATGGTCGCCGTTGATCTGGACCAAGAAACCACTACGGAAAGGAAGCAATCCTAATGGGATTATTTGATATTTTTCGCCGCCGGGCTAAGCAAGAACCTGCTAGCCAAGCGCCTGAATCCACGGAACCGGCTAGCAGTGAAGCCGAAGTAGCCCCAACCAGTGAGATGTCCGGCAGTGTGGCCTCTAGTGCCGCTGTTGAAGCGAGTGAGGCGAGTGAAGCTAGTCGTTCAGCTGAACGAGCAGTACCAGCGTCAGGAGAAGAATCCGTGGCCAGCAGTGTCGCCCCCGAGACTGAGGAGCGTGCGGCAGATACATCTGAACCTGAGACCGCCGACGTCACGTCGACAGAGCCAGAGTCCGCTAAACCGGTTTCGGACTCTGAAGAAGCCCCTGAAGTTGGCGTTACTTCCGAAGCTGAGTCACCAGTTAAATCAGAGGCCACGGTTGAACCAGAGCCTGCTGTAACTTCTGAGGCAACCTCGGTTGCGGCAGAACCTGTCGAAGAAGCGGCACCTGAAGTGACGGCAACTACAGAACCAACGACTGAACAAGCGGCTCAGCCCGTCAGTGACGAACAACTCTATGACAAAGGTCTGGAAAAGACGCGACATACTTTTGGTGAGCGTCTGAATGCCTTACTCGCGAACTTCCGTCGAGTCGATGAGGGTTTCTTCGACGATTTGGAAGAGACCTTGATCGGGGCCGATGTTGGATTTGACATGGCTGTGAAAATCAGTGATGAACTTCGTGACGAGGTTAAATTACGTCATGCCAAGAAGTCGGCCGATGTGCAGAACGTGGTAGTCGAGAAGCTGGTCGAGATTTACGAGGCCGCTGGCAACAATGAAACGACAGCCATGAACATGGCACCCGAAGGTCCGACTGTTATTCTCTTTGTTGGGGTTAATGGTGTTGGGAAGACGACGACTATTGGGAAAATGGCCAATCGTTATCACCAAGCCGGCAAGAAGGTCTTATTGGCCGCGGCCGACACCTTTAGAGCTGGGGCGACCGAACAACTGAATGTTTGGGCACAACGAGCCGACGTGGATATCGTAAAGGGAAAGCCCCAATCGGATCCAGCCGCGGTAGTCTTCGACGCGGTTCAAAAGGCTAAGCGTGAGGATTATGACATTCTGTTTGTCGATACTGCTGGTCGTTTACAGAATAAGGTTAACCTGATGAATGAATTGGAAAAGATGAAACGCATTATCACGCGTGAAATTCCAGACGCACCGCACGAGGTCTTACTCGTGTTGGATGCAACGACTGGGCAGAACGCCTTAACGCAGGCTAAATTGTTCAAGGCGTCCACCGACGTCACCGGGATCGTTCTTACCAAGTTGGACGGGACTGCTCGTGGGGGGATCGTGCTTGCCATTCGTAATGAACTCCACGTGCCCGTGAAGTTCATTGGATTGGGTGAACAGATTTCGGATCTGCGGCCATTTGACCCGAATGAGTTTGTTTACGGCTTGTTCAAGGGCTTGATTGACGTCAAGGCGCTGGATAAAAAGGCTTAATTGATGGAAACGACCACCCCGGAAAATTGCCGGGATGGTCGTTTTTTCTGCTATTTAATTGGTGTTGTCGGAGTTTTGAAAAAGGGCGATTCCAATTTCGGTCAGCGCAAACGCTAGCAGTAACAGATTTAAAACCAGTCCTAAGGGGTCATGAATCGCGTGTATCGGCCAAAAGACAATGAGGACAACCAGTCCGGCCCAAAAATGACGGCTGGATAAAAAGTGCTTGTTAAAATATAAGTGCATAAGCCCATCTCCCCAAGTGGTGATGCGTTCATCATAATTCAGTTCTGAATTTTTGGGGAAGGTGGACGCTTGTCAAGGCCGGCCAGCAAACTATCCTGTTCGATTATCGTCGGGTATTTTTTGTTTGGCGATGTAGAGATTGGGTTAGTCTGAAACGTGCCGAAAAAATTGACGAAACGGCTAAAAATCGGTATTCTGGTAGAGTGTGACATGAACTGGAGGACCAAGCATGGAGATTGAAAAAAACTATCGTATTAATTCCTTATTTGCGTTCTACCAGCCGCTGTTGACGGTGAAGCAAAACAATTATATGCAACTCTATTACGGAGATGACTACTCCCTAGGAGAAATTGCCGAGGAGTTCAACGTGAGCCGTCAGGCGGTCTATGATAACTTAAGACGTACCGAAAAAATCTTGGAAGATTATGAAAGTAAGTTACATCTCTACCAGGAATTTACCGCGCGCAACCAGCAGGCTGATGAGATTCAGACCTACGTTGCGCAGAACTATCCGCAGGATGCCAAATTAAATCGGTTGGTAGCGGGGCTTGAAAATCTAGAAGAACAATGAAAGTTAGGTGGCAAAACGAATGGCGTTTGAAGGATTAACAGAACGACTACAAAACGCAATGCGCAAGCTTCGGGGAAAAGGCAAGGTCTCCGAGAGTGATTTACGAGAAACAATGCGAGAAATTCGGCTCGCTTTATTGGAAGCCGACGTTAACTTTACGGTCGTTAAGGACTTTGTTAAGCAGGTTCGTGGCAGAGCCATGGGTGCCGACGTTCTTGAAGGGTTAAACCCTGCACAACAAATCGTTAAGATTGTTGACGAAGAACTGACGAAAACTATGGGGGACGAAGCTGTTCCTCTGAATAAGTCTGAAAAGATTCCAACGATCATCATGATGGTCGGGCTTCAAGGGGCCGGGAAAACGACAACGGCCGGCAAGTTAGCTCTAAAACTCAAGAATGAGGAAAACGCTCGACCATTAATGATTGCCGGAGACGTTTACCGGCCAGCTGCCATCGACCAATTGGTCCAGGTCGCTGCTGGTATTGACGTTCCTGTATTTGAGCTAGGCACGGATGTGAACCCAGTCGAGATTGTTCGGCAAGGGCTGGCCAAGGCCCAAGAGGATCATAATGATTACGTGATCATTGATACCGCTGGTCGTTTACAGATCGATGAACAACTCATGAACGAGTTGGCAGAGATCAAGGATCTCGCTCATCCCGACGAAATTCTCCTGACCGTCGATGCTATGACCGGACAAAATGCCGTTGCTACGGCCGAAGGCTTTAATGACAAGCTCGATGTTACCGGGGTTGTACTTACCAAGTTAGATGGGGATACCCGTGGTGGGGCCGCACTCTCAATTCGCGCCGTGACTGGCAAGCCAATCAAGTTCATTGGGCAAGGGGAAAAGATGACCGATCTGGACATCTTCCACCCAGACCGAATGGCTTCTCGTATCTTAGGTATGGGGGATATGCTCTCCCTGATCGAAAAGACCCAGAAGGAATATGACGCCAAGCAGGCCGAGGCGTTAACCACCAAGATTCAAGAGAACTCCTTTGATTTCAATGACTTTTTGGATCAGATTGAACAGATCCAAAAGATGGGGCCAATGGAAGATCTGATGAAAATGATTCCAGGGATGGCGAACAACCCTGCCATGAAGAACGTTCAGATGGATCCAAAGGATATGGCGCACTTGAAGGCCGTTGTTTACTCGATGACCCCGCAAGAACGGACGAATCCCGATTTGTTGAACCCTTCCCGTCGTCGCCGGATTTCCAGCGGTGCTGGTCGGCCAATTCATGAAGTGAACCGCATGATTAAGCAGTTCAACCAAATGAAGAAAATGATGAATCAAATGTCGAAGGGAAACATGTCCGGCATGGAACAACTCATGGGCAACTCCGGCATGGGTGGTGGCGCTGGTATGGGCCGTATGCAAAAGATGGCCATGAACCGGATGTCACGGCAAATGAAGAAAAATAAGAAGAAACGACTGAAGCGTAAGAAGCGGAAGTAATTTTGGACCAATCATGAGGCCTAGAGGTGATAGTATAGTTATTGACTCTAGACTTTTTTTCTAAATATGGCGGTTACTTTTGTGTCGGCCAGGAGCTAAATGGATCTGGCTAACCGGGAACACTCAAGAGGAGGGTGATGGCGCATGACACAGATCAGAGCAATCAATCCAGCACAGACCGGTCGTTATCAAGTCACAACAGCGACTGGATCACGGTATGAGATTGTGCTTAACGGTGCAGATAAAACGGTGGTTCGCTGGCCTCAAAGCGCAGAAGGAAAGTTGCGTCGAGACGAGCAACCAATCAAAATTCTCGAACTAGTTAGGGTTCAAGTGGGACAGAGTGCACAACTTTTATTGGCACCTTTAGGATCAGGTGACGTGACGACGCGAATAACGAGTCAGGTCGAGGAAATTAATTGGGTGCCGTTGTCAGATTAATGGCGTCAGTTATGCGATTTATCATGGTCACAACGATTGTCTGTAGCTTACGGATACCATTAATATTTTATGGGCTTTTGGGTAGACGATAGGAAGTCATTCCGGTATACTGTTCCTAAAGCAACCATAGGGGAGTAACTAGCAGAGCCATTCTGCGGCAATACCCGTCAGCAAGATTTCTTTGGAGTTGACTGCTCGTCAGTCAGTTGCCAATCCGGGATTGCCTTAAATAGTGAGACTTATGTGTGTTCACAAAATTATTTGTGTGCACGCGTGAGTCTCTTTTTTTACCCCCTAAACGGGATAAAGATGGGCTGACGAGCACACCTCAGGAGGAATTGGCAATGGCCAAATTACCGTTTTATCAGGAAGCAAAAGAGACACTGTATCAGCGACTTCAGACTAGTGATCAGGGACTGAGTAGCGCAACCGCCAGCGAACGACTCGTAGCTAACGGGCATAATGTGTTGAACCAGCAGAAGACGTCGTCACTGTTACAGAAGTTTATCGCTCAGTTCAAGGATTTCATGATTATCGTCCTAATGGTGGCGGCTCTGATTGCCGGGCTAACCGGAGAAGTCGTGGATGCCGTAATTATCCTGGTCGTGGTGGTATTGAATGCCATCTTTGGTGTCTTCCAAGAGGCTAAAGCCGAGGAAGCCATCAATGCCTTGAAAGAGATGTCGGCACCCAATGCCACGATTCGTCGAGACGGCCAGGTCATGACCGTCAAGAGTGATGAGCTAGTGGTTGGGGATATCGTGTTGCTGGAAGCTGGGGACATTATCCCCGCCGATCTGCGATTGCTCGACGTGGCTTCCCTCAAGGTTGAGGAATCCGCACTGACTGGGGAGTCGGTTCCCGTCGAAAAGGCCGCAGCCGTGTTAACGGGGGACGAATTGCCGATTGGTGACCGCCACAACATGGCGTTTATGAATTCTAATGTGACTTATGGCCGCGCAACCGGGGTGGTTGTGGCCACAGGAATGCAGACGGAAGTTGGGCGCATTGCCGGCATGATTGAAGCCGCCGATGAAACCACGACACCACTGCAAGCTAATCTGACGCAGTTAGGAAAGTCCTTAACCATTTTAATTCTCGTGATCGCTGCCATTGTCTTTGGAATGGGGATGTGGCGCCAAGCCGAAAGTCTGATTGACATGTTGTTGACGGCAATTTCCTTAGCCGTGGCCGCGATTCCGGAAGGTCTACCTGCTATCGTGACGATCACTTTGGCCTTGGGAACTCAGCGAATGGCCAAACGTCATGCGATTGTTCGTAAGCTTCCGGCTGTGGAAACCTTGGGGAGTACCGATATCATTGCTTCGGATAAGACTGGAACGTTAACGCAAAACAAGATGACTGTTGAAAAAGTTTATGAAGACTTACACCTCGCCGATGCCCACACGGTTGACTTTGACCGTGAGAATCGCTTGGCACAGGTCATGATTCTTAGCAACGATACTAAGGTTACGGCTGATGGCTTGGCCGGTGACCCTACCGAAACGGCTTTATTGCAGTATCAGATGGACCGGAACTACCCGGTTAGCCAGGTGTTAACCGCCATGCCGCGAGTTGCCGAAATTCCTTTTGATTCCGAGCGAAAGCTGATGTCAACGGTGCATCCGCTGGTGGATGGTCGGTTCCTGATTGCTGTGAAAGGGGCCCCGGACGAACTACTGAAGCGGGTAACCCAATTGGCTCAAAAGGGACACGTGTCGGCCTTGACCGACGCCAACCGGCAACAAATTTTAGAGACAAATCACGACATGGCCACTCAGGCTCTTCGAGTGTTGGCCTTTGCTTACCGGATCACCGATCAGATGCCAACGGCTATGACCAGTAAAACCGTCGAAAATGACTTAATTCTTGCTGGTATGGTTGGGATGATTGATCCTGAACGGCCAGAGGTGGCTCAGGCTGTGGCGGATGCCAAGGCTGCGGGAATTCGCCCGATGATGATTACCGGGGACCACCGCGACACGGCGGCCGCCATTGCCGTTCGGCTGGGGATCATTGATGCCGGCGAGACCGACGCTGTGATCACCGGGAGTGAACTTGATGCGATGGACGATGCCACCTTTGCTAAAAAGGTTAGTGACTACGCGGTCTACGCCCGAGTCGCGCCTGAGCACAAGGTTCGTATCGTGAAGGCTTGGCAGAAACGCGGTAAGGTCGTGGCCATGACCGGAGACGGGGTCAATGATGCGCCAGCACTGAAGGCAGCTGACATTGGAATTGGGATGGGTATCACCGGGACCGAAGTTTCTAAGGGCGCTAGTGATATGGTCCTGGCCGACGATAATTTCTCCACTATCGTGGTCGCGATCGAAGAGGGACGAAAGGTTTTTGCTAACATTCAGAAAGCCATTCAGTACCTATTATCCGCCAACCTAGGGGAAGTCTTGACACTCTTCATGATGACCATGTTGGGCTGGCAAATTCTAGCACCGGTACACATTCTTTGGATCAACCTCGTAACCGATACGTTGCCAGCGATCGCTTTGGGCATTGAACCGATGGAGAAGAACATCATGAAACAGAAACCACGGGGCAGAAAGTCGAACTTCTTCTCTGGTGGTGTCCTGGGTGGAATCCTTTACCAGGGACTGCTTGAAGGTGGGATTACGCTATTCGTATACTGGCTGGCAATTACCTATCCGGTTCACCAAGCCACTCAGATGGCCCACGCTGATGCCTTAACCATGGCCTTTGCCACGCTGGGACTGATTCAACTGTTCCACGCTTTTAACTCCAAGTCGATTCACGGGTCTATCTTCTCAGTTGGTTTGTTTAAGAATAAGTTTTTCAACTGGGCGATCGTGATAGCCTTCGCGTTATTGGCCATGACCATTCTGGTTCCGGGACTTAACGGCATGTTCCACGTGGCTCACCTCGATCTCTTCCAGTGGGTAATCGTGTTGGCCGCATCTTTCATGATGATCGTGATTGTGGAAATTGTTAAATTCTTTCAGCGTCGCGTGGTAAAATAAGACGACGCGTTACAACTAATAACGACTTAAAAAGAGGTTGCGCGTGGCGTTCCTTCCAAATTTGGAATGGTGGATGCTAGCACAACCTCTTTTATAGAAATGGAGTGAGTTGCTTGTCCTTAACTTATCAAGACTGTTTGCAAGCCGTCAACGTGGTCATTGCCAGTGGTAGTGTGCCCACGATTGTGGGAGAGGCCGGGATCGGGAAATCTGCTCTGGTTGCCGACTTGGCCCGCCAACGCGATGCCAAGCTCTTTACGACCGTGGTCAGTTTGGTGGAAAAGGGTGATCTCGTCATTCCCGTACCGCCATTAACCAGCGATTCTTTCGTTCAGACGGCAGATTATGGATCACTGGCGGACGTTCAGTTTGGCTATTCGCATACGCTGGTGGCGATGATTCGTTATGCTCAGGAAAATCCGCAACGGGAGATTATTTGGTTTCTAGACGAGTTTAACCGTGGCACGCAGGCAGTTCAGAGTGAACTGATGAATTTGGTCTTACAGCGACAAATTAATACGCTGAAGTTGCCACTACAAGTTCATCTGGTGCTGGCCGAAAATCCCGATGCCACGATGGCAGGATTTGAGCAGAGTCACTACGGCGTGACGCCTGGGGATGCGGCGATTGCCGATCGGACGACCCGTCTGATTTTAACAGCTGACAGTGCCAGCTGGCTAGATTGGGCGACAACTGAAGTTGCGGGTCGTCCGCGGCTCACACCACTGGTCACGGACTACGTGGCCGAGAACCCCGCTGACTTGCATCTGGTGGCGAGTGGCACGGCAATGGCCGATGAAGACCTGCAACCAACGCCCCGGGCCTGGGAACGGGTTTCAGATGCCTTACGTGAGTTAGATCGTCAGCACTTAATGGGCCAAACGGCCATTCTGACCGCCATCCTACAGGGAAATCTGGGAACGACGGTCGGCACCACCTTTGCCAGTTATGTACAGAAACGGCGACCGGGTTTAACGGTAGAAGAAGCTTATACGATTGACGATGCGCCCGCGATCTTTGCCAAATTGACGCCAGCCCAACAACAACAGATTCTGCGCCAGTGTCTCGATGCTTTGGAACTCTGGCCCTTGACGAAAGGTGCCAATGCCCATCGATTCGAGACGTTGCTTGATCTCTGTCCGGCCGATGCGCAGTACGCGGTGGCTCGGGATATGGCAGGGATCGACGATCTCTTTGAGAGTCTAGCCGATCAGACGGTGGCTGCCCCCGGCGTGGCCGACCTTTATCAGACCTTAACGACGATTGGCCAACGCGGGAGCCAGATTGAGGTGTAGCGCATGACGAGTTTAACGCATGAGTTGAAACAATTAGCAGCAGTAGCTCCCGATGGTCAAAATCAAGCGACCAAACAACTCTATCGCGAGGCTGTGATGTTCCTGTTACGTGATGATCCTTTCTATGGTCGGGTGTTAAGCCAACTTACGATGCAAGTGGGAACTGGGCACGCACCGCTGGCCTTGCTGCCCACGGATCGTGACTGGCAACTTCAAATTAATCCAACTGCACTTGTTAAATGTGACTGGACCGGCGCGGAGTGGTTGACGATGTTACGCCATACGGTGCTTCATCTGTTATGGCAGCATCCCGATCGCTATGCCGTGGCACTTAAGACGCCGGCTCAGGCCGGACTAGCACGCTGGGCGACCGATGCCGCCGTTAACGATTATTTGACGAAATTACCGGCTGGCGCGATCACTAGTCGCGACTTGGCGCACTTGTTGGGGCAACCCGTTGCGGCTCGACAGGATTCGGCCGTGTATTTTAAACAACTCAGAGAGTGGCAGGCCCAACAGTCCCCGGCAGATCATCTCCGTGGAAACGGTGGCCCGCAACAGATTGGCCACCAGGTGACGACACGTGAGTTGATGGTCACAGCCTTGGATGGTCATGAGGCCTGGCAGTTGGGATCGGTCACGACTCGAGCCGTCAGAGAACAATGGCGCCAACAGGTGTTGGCCCAGACAGCCGAGAGCCTGACGGCCAAGCAACGTGGGACGTTACCTGGGGCTGTACAGGCAGCGTTGACGCCGATTATGGTGACTCACCCGCTGGATTGGCGGACCCTGCTTAAACGGGGCCTGGGACAGGTTCCTGTGGGACGTCAGTCAGCGTACGGCCGATTCAATCGTCGGCAACCAGCCCGCATGGAATTACCGGGGCAAATTGTGGCGACTTGGCAACAGCTATCGGTCTTTATTGATGAATCGGGATCAATGGGCGATCGGGAAGTCGCGTATCTCCTGGGCCAATTAGCGGCGTTATTGGCCGTTTATCCGGCACAGGTGACCGTCTACCCTTTTGATGCCATCGTCCATCTTGATCAGCACTTTACGCTTGAGAGACGTCCACAACGCCTTGTACGAACGGGCGGCGGGGGAACGACCTTTCAAGCTGTCTTAGATTGTTTGCCACGTTTACTGACAACGACCAGTGGCCAGCTGGTCCTGATCCTCACGGATGGTTACGGTGAGCCACGTTTGCGTCCCACACTTCCAGTTCCGATCATTTGGTTACTCACGAGTCCTGCGTATCATTTCTCGGTCAAAGACCCACCAGGCACAGTGATTAGCTTGAGTGCTGATCCACAGTGGCAAGCCTTAAGGAGGTCCTAGTCATGACAACGCAATTATCAGGTAAGGAATTACGTGCTTTGATTAACCAAACGGCATGGTTTAAGAATGCTCGGGCCATCCTCGCCGATGAGTGGGGCTCTCGGGCACCAGAAAATCCACTCTTTCAGGCACCAGTTACGGTAGCCGACTTACAATTTGCCCGCGACTTGAGTCAGGCCGGGCTATTCAAGAGTCGACTGGACTTTAGCGACTACGGTGCCGTTCAGCGCTGGATCGCGGACAATCGGTCCTATTTAACGCCGGATGATCGAGCCTGGTTGCAACGCCCATTTGAATAAATTGCAGGTGTAAAGAAAAAACCCTTTACATCACATTGAGAAACTGGTATATTATTACACGTTGAAAGAAATACAGGAGGTGTCTACATGTCAGTAAAGATTCGTTTAAAGCGGATGGGTTCAAAGAAGCGCCCATTCTACCGAATTGTGGTTGCCGATTCACGGAGCCCTCGTGATGGTCGTTTCATCGAACAAGTTGGTACTTACAATCCAGTTACCCAACCTGCCCAAATCACGTTAGAAGAAGAATCTATCTTGAACTGGTTGAACAATGGTGCTCAACCTTCAGATACGGTTAAGAACTTGCTTTCTAACGCCGGGATCATGAAGCAATACCACGAAGCTAAATACACTAAAAAGTAGTGATTAGCCATGACCGATTTTAAGGCATTAATTCTAGCAATTGTTAGCCCACTTGTGGAACATCCAGAAGCTCTGGTGGTAACACCTCAGGAGACGGATCGTTTCTACGAATATCGGTTAACCGTGCATCCGGACGATATCGGCCGGATAATCGGTAAACAAGGCCGCGTAGCGCAGGCGATTCGAACAATCGTCTACAGCGTTCGCGTTCAAGGCAATAAACGGGTTCGACTCATCATTGATGACCGCCCGACAAAGACTCTCGAGTGAGGCGGCAACGTTTCCTCGAGTTTTTTTGTTCTCATAAATAACTAAAATAATTAAAAATGAATGGAGGCGGGTCAGATGACCTACTATACGGTTGGAACGATTGTGAATACCCATGGCATTAAGGGCGAGGTTCGGGTGATTGCCACCACGGATTTCCCCGAGAAACGATTTGTGGTGGGGCACAAGGTCTATGCCTTTCGAAAGGGGCAACCAACGCCAGAGGCTTTTGAGATTGCCTCCGTGCGTCAACACAAAAACTTTATTCTGCTGAGCTTTAAGGGTAAACCATCTATTAACGACGTGGAGTATCTCAAGCAGAGTACCTTAAAGATCTCAGCCGATCAGTTGGAAGACGACGATCTGAAGCCTGGCGAATACTATTACCACCAAATCATCGGGCTAGATGCTGTCACAGAAGATGGCGAGAAACTAGGGACCATTAAAGATATTATGCAGACTGGGGCTAACGACGTTTGGGTTGTGGCTCGGCCTGACAAACCTGATCTGCTGTTACCTAAGATTAAACAGGTGATCAAGGGTGTCGACCTTGATCAGCACCAGGTCACGGTGGAATTAATGGAGGGACTCGAGTAATGCGGATCGATGTACTCAGCTTATTTCCAGATATGTTTACGGGTCCCATGCACGACTCAATCGTCGGCAAGGCCATTGAGAATGGCCACTTGACCATGCCCGTAACTAATTTTCGAGACTATTCGACAAACAAACATGGTAACGTCGATGACTACCCATTTGGTGGTGGGGCGGGAATGCTTCTGCAGCCCCAACCAATCTTTGATGCCGTGGCTGCTACTGAGAAGCAAGCCGCTGAGGAAGGTCTTGGCAAGGGTCGTGTGATTCTGATGGATCCAGCCGGTGTGACCTTCAACCAGCACGTGGCTGAAGAATTTGCCCATGAGGACCATTTAACCTTCTTGTGTGGCCACTACGAGGGTTATGACGAACGAATTCGTAGTCTAGTTACTGATGAGGTCTCCCTAGGAGATTTTGTTTTGACAGGCGGCGAGCTCGCCGCCATGGTCATGATTGATGCCACGGTGCGCCTGTTACCAGGGGTGCTCGGCAATGCTGAATCAGCACCGGGTGATTCCTTCTCCTCGGGCTTGCTGGAATACCCGCAGTACACGCGGCCAGCCGACTTCCGGGGGATGTCCGTACCAGATGTCCTGATTAGCGGGAATCACGGTAAGATCGACGAATGGCGCCAGAAAGAGGCTCTGCGTCGAACCTACCTCAGACGGCCCGACCTCATCGACCATAGCAAGTTGACCAAAGAACAGAAGCATCTGTTGGCCGACGTGCGGATCGAGGAAGAGGAACGCCATAACGAGTCAAGAAAATAACCTTTACAGGCATTTTCGATTATGGTACACTTACTTTTGGCTGTTTAGCCACAGAAACAACATTCCGCTGTCGAGACTGAGAATGAATGTTGGCGAAAGGAAAGAATAAAATATGCGCCAAAATACTTTAATTGCAAAGATCAACAACGAACAATTGCGGGACGATGTTCCTAACTTCCGTGCCGGAGACACTGTTCGGGTTCACGCCCGGATCGTCGAAGGTACCCGCGAACGTATCCAATTGTTCGAAGGTGTCGTCATCAAGCGTAAGGGTGCCGGTATCCAAGCTACCTACACTGTACGTAAGATCAGTAACGGTGTTGGGGTTGAACGTATCTTCCCACTTCACTCACCACGTGTTGCTCAAATCGATGTTATCCGTCAAGGTCGGGTACGTCGTGCTAAGCTCTACTACTTACGTGACCGTAATGGTAAGGCTGCTCGGATTACCGAACGCCGTCGCAAGTAGTTTTAGGAAAAACACCAATCGTTTAGGCGATTGGTGTTTTTTTATATTCAATTTAGTGTTGCCTTTCAATTGTAAATTCGTCCTTTTTTAGCCAGCTTACAGCACAGGCGACTTTTAAGACACGGGTCCTGCGTGGCTTCAAAGCGAGTGAGAAGCCTGGTGGACTTTCAGGCTGAAGCGTCCCCACAATCAGAATCCCTGACAGCCGCAGGTGGCCAAGTCAAGCCTAATTTTAATTCCCAATCTCTTGCCACTTAGGACTTCACATTAGCTTTCAAACTTGCAATCTTTAGTTTTGTTCAAACTCGTTTTTTAGTCAGCTTGTCATTTACTGGCTGTTGGTAATTCCTTGTCCATTTCATTTGTAGTCCGCTTATGTGTTTGGTTAGTTAAACGACTAGCCAAACGATTAGCGAGAAACGTGCCTGAGTTGGGTGTACACCTCCATGCTAAGGTAGTAGCAATTAGGTAGTTGGTCTCTTTTGATGCAGATTATTGTGCCATGGAGGTGGCGTTGAATGACGACTCTTTTTCAGATTAATGCGCTACTGCGTTTTCTGATAGAAATGTTGACCTTGATTCTTCTAATTTTTTTAGGCCTTGCAAAATATCAATTTCCTTTCAATCTGATGATTGGAATTCTAGTTCCGGTTATCATTTATGTAATCTGGTCTATTTACATGGCACCTTTATCGCCGCACCGGGCAAGACTATGGGGAAGAATAACAATTGAAGTGGTCATTTTTGGCTTATGTGCTAGTATGCTCACAACTAGAATTTCTGGTCATGCCGGACTAGTGTACGGTGTTCTAGTTAGTTTGAATGCGATTGTGGCCCATATTGGGGTAGCAGTGACATCTAAGTTTATCTTGCAAGAGAGTGGCATATAATGACAAAAAATCTGCTTTTTCAGAACCTGTGCGTCGTTCTGAAAAAGCAGATTTTGAGTTAAATCCCAGATGCCTAGGCTATGGTGGCAGTCAAGAGACAGCAGGATTTTTGAAACCCCAACGAGCCCTAGGAAATCACTACGTTTATGATGAGCATGATTTGAAGTAGGTAGATTTTCTTAAACGGCTCAAGCGAACGGGGATGCCCATCCGTGAGATGAGGAGTTATTCTGAGCTCTGATCACAGGGGAGCGCAATGATTACTGAGCGGCTAAGGTTACTGGAAATTCAAGAAGAAAGATTGCAACAACAAACCTAGCAGATAAAATCAGCAGAATCATCGGATAATGCCCATTAAGCATGACATGACCCAAGGCGACTTGTGCTGACTAGCCCAATTGACGAATTACCGCCGCAACTTGATCAGGAGCCACGATCGTATGAGCAAAAGATCCAGCTTGCTCGAGTAGCTCCGATTTGCTGTTCACCCAAAAACTAGTAGCGGCCTGTGAGAGCATCTTGACGTCATTCATATCATTACCAAAGGCAATATAATCATGAATTCCTAATAAGGCTAGCGTATTAGCCTTGTTAATATTCTGTGTAGTCAAATCTAGGTTACCTTCACCGACGTGCTGCACAATTTCTAGGTTCGTATGGTCAGTAACCAGTCGCGTAATTCTTTCCAACTGTTGATCAGATATCCCTAAGAGGATTACTTTAATGGCTGTCGTGATCTGTTCCAAGGGAACGTTATGTGCGAGATGGTCTGGATCGAGTTGTTTTGTGATCAAATTATCTGGTGAGACGTGCGCGGCATAATTCCAATCGCCATCGACCATATAATCTAAATTATAGTGGATGATTAAGGTTTTCAGATAATCTCTGTCTAGCGTAGTAATTGGGGTCATAACCTTAATCGTATCAGCCTGTGAGATGATAGCGCCATTCCCACCAATTAGCAGATTGTGCCGAAATTCAGGAACAATGGGGAGTAAATCCCTTATCGGACGAGCGGAAGCAAAGATTAAGTGATGACCGTGTTTTTCTAAGACTTTTAGACCTGCTGTAATCTCGGCTGAGATGCTTGTACCGTTAAAGCTTAGCGTACCGTCAACATCAAAGACATAATTCATATTAGATTCCGACTCCTCATCGTAGAATTAAAATAAACGTGGCCGCTTTATAAATTACTTTATTCTTGGTAAGCGGTGAAAATAGGTTGGAGATAGCATATCATAGTCTGCACTGAAGCACACGGAATGAGGAAACGTACACTGTCCGTCATATCAAAGGTGGCGCGGCTACATACGAATTTTATAAATAAAAAAATGAAGGCGACCATTCTGTGTGATCGCCATCATCTGTCTTACCTGCTAGTTTGAAGGACTTAATGCCAAACGGGCTACCATTTGCCCCAAATAATGGGGGGATTCGATACAGCCGGCGTTAACCCAGTTAGCAGCAATATTGATCACGCCCCCCGAGAAGAATAACTGATAGTAAGGGTTGGTTACGTTAGGGCCGTGTCCACCAATGCGGTCTTGCGTAACTAACAGCTTAAAAACAGTTTGAAAGGTTTGAACTAAAACGTCCAGCTTACTGTTTTTAATCAGAAGCTGATAGGTTTCAGCCTCCATTTTGGTGTGCTCAAAATAGTGGGTCATCAGTTCAGCAAGCGTGACCTGGTCGGTTCTGGGCAGTCGCCGCAAGTAACGCAACATATTTTGTGTTTGATAAGCGGCAATGATTTGATCGAAGTTTTGATAGTGACGGTAAAAGTAGGTACGTGAGACATGAGCGCGTTGACAAAGCTCGGTAATTGAAATCGTGGCTAATGGTTTTGACATCATTAGCTCCAACAAGGCACGATAGATGATTTCCAGATTTTGCTGTTTGCGATCATGTGGACTCATTGGTGACAACATCCCCCTTTTCTGTAACCCAAAGCTAGTTTATCGTGTTCGGCGCGCATAAACTAACGATAACACTTGAAGAGGGGGAGTTTATGATGAAAAAGACCACAGCGTTAGTTGGCACAATGGCCATCGGCATCTTTCTCTGCATTCTGGATACGACGGTGATGAATATCGCATTACCAGCCATTCAAAGTGGCTTATCGACCAGTCTAGAGCAACTATCTTGGGCACTGAATCTTTACACCATTCTATTTGCAACGTTAACGATTCCACTGGGACGGTTGGCAGATATTTATGGGCGCCAGCGCTTCTATCTGTTAGGGCTCGGCTTATTCTTACTAGGATCACTTTTTTCTGGATTAGCCGGCAGTGTGGCTTGGCTGATCGTCGGACGGGGAATTCAAAGCCTGGGGGCGGCAATTGTTTTCCCAGCAAGTATGACCATTGGCATTCAAAGTGTGCCAATGGCTAAAAGAACGAGTGCCATCGCAACGTTAGGGGTGACGCAGGGGCTGGCCGCCGCAATGGGACCGACGATTGGTGGTGTTGTGACGCAGCTCTTTAGCTGGCGAGGTATTTTCTTGGTTAATGTGCCATTTACCCTATTGGCATTGGGACTTTGCTGGCGGCTCTTTGACTTGCACGAGCGTAAGCAACAAAAAGAACAGCTAGATATGGGTGGCACGATTCTGTCCATGACGATGTTGTTTAGTTTAACCTTGTTCTTAGTCAAGGGGAATGACTGGGGCTGGACGAGTTACCAATGTCTGGGATTGATCTTACTGAGTGTGCTGTCACTAATTGGGTTTATTGCCGTTGAAAGTCATGTACAACAGCCGATGGTACCATTAGCACTATTTAAGGATAAGCAATTCGTGGGCTCGGCCATTGTCACGATCATGTCGGGGATCTTCTTAGTAGCGCTGCTGGTGTTGATGCCCAGCTTCTTTACCAAAGTTCAAAGTAAAGGAGAATTGTTAGCCGCTCTGATGATCACCCCAGCTTCCTTGATGATTTTTATTTGGTCACCGATCAGTGGCTGGCTTTTAGGTAAAGTTGGTCCACGGTTGGTTATTTTAACGGGCAGTCTGTCAATGATTGGGGGTTACGTGGCGTTGAGCTGGATGAATCCCAATATCTATTGGCAGGTCTGTGTAGCCGCGCTCTTAGTCGGGACTGGTTACGGCGTCGTGATTGGCCCCATCACCGTGTTAGCCGCTGGTGATTTTACGGGCAATCTATTAACCGCATCTCAAAGCGTGATCGGTGTCTTTCGGCAGATTGGGACGTCTTTAGCGGTGGCGATCTTTGTATCCGCGCTATCTGCCAACCTCGTGACGGCGAAAACCAACATTTGGTTGTACTCTCAAGATGGGGTTGAAGCACTACCTGTCACTGCCAAAGTGAAAAGTGATACGCTGACGCAGGTCAAGTCCCAATTAGCGACGGAACAAACGCCTAAGCATAAACAAACTACTTTTATTGGCAAAGCTAAAACACGGAGACTGATTCGGTCAAACTATCAGCGGACATTGCGGCAACACCAACTGACAGCGGCACCGGTCACGGTCAAGCGAGCAATCTATCAACGGGTCAGCCAATCCGTTACGCAACAAGTTACCCGTGACAATCGACTTTTAACAACTGAAGTGGCGGCCATTAGACATGAAACCAAGCGCCAGCTGACCCATGCCTTTATCCGACCATATCAGATGGCTATGCCATTTACGGGTGTGATGTTACTGACGGTCTTCCTGTTTAGAAAGCGGTCTGATTATCTACGTAAAGAAGAAAAATAAGCAATTAATCTTGAATTGAGGCGATTCTGATGAAAAGCTTACGTGGACGGTTAGGGTTAATTGCCCTTTGTCTGATTATGTTTATTGTCACGTTGGATACAACGATAACCAATATTGCATTGCCAGACATTACAAAATATTTTAACGCCAGCGTAACGAATACAAACTGGATAAGCACAATATATGTTTTAGCCATGTCTGTATTTATTATCCCAGCCGCAAAATTTGGAGATCAATTTGGTCGCAAAAAGATAATGCTGTTAGGCTTAGGCCTATTCGGTATTGGTTCGCTATTATGCGGCTTATCTGAGAACCTAATTTTCCTTATTGCCGTTAGATTCATGCAAGGCATTGGTGGCGCGATTGTGACACCAATTATGATACCGCTGTCTGTTAGTTTGTTTGGCCGGAAAAAAGCCACTGATGCAGTTGGCACAATTGGTGCAGTGACAGCTGTAGCAGCTGCTGCAGGACCGCCAATTGGTGGTCTTGTCTTACAGTATTTTACATGGAAATATATCTTCTTTATTAACTTACCAATCGTAATTTTGACTTTTATTCTGATCACAACTTGTTTTGATGAATCCTATGACACGACTGTTTCTAAAAAAGTCGATGAATTGGGCTTAGTGTTATTCTTAGCTGGGATTGCGCAATTAACCTACGTTTTAATTAAGGGCTATGACATGGGATGGGCCTCCAAATGGAGTATCGGCCTAATAATTGGATCTGCGCTTTGCATAGGCCTATTTATTCAATGGGAGCGGCATACTAAAGAACCATTCGTGGAGTTTGGATTGTTCAGAGAAGTCACGTTTACTGCATCAAGTTTAGTCTATTTTGTCTGTGGCTTTGCGATTATTTGTTCGTCCCTGATTTTTAACTTTTATTTGGAAACCGTGCGTGAATATACCGCCCTAAAAGCCTCCTACATTATTATGTTTATGTCCATTACGGTAATGATCGCAATGCCTTTAGGAACCAAATTACAAAAAAAGATAGGATACAAGCCACTCATCACTTCTGGCATTGTCTTGATGGGAATTAGCTTACTGATGCTCACTCGGCTAAATCAGTCCACATCTTGGATCGCAATGGTTTCTATGATGATTATTTTAGGATTGGGGTTTGGATTAGGGTGTCTATCCATTGTTTCAGCCGTTCAATTTGTCTCTCAAGATAAGGCGGGGATGGCCTCTGGAATTGTTAATGCAAGCAGACAGTTAGGCACGTGTCTTGGCATTGCTTTACTGGTAGGAACCATGACTCACGCAACCAACTTGGCTAAAGACAACATTAGAAAAGATTCTAATAATGAGATTACACGCTTGGCAATACCAAAACCATTTTCAACAACAATGAAAACAGATTTGAATCATGCCCTGAATTCTGAGACAGATAATAACTTGCAAGTGACACTAAAGGCGAATTTAAAAAAGGATCAAAACAGACCGTATTCTATTGTTCAACCGCAGAATAGTAATTTAAAGAAGTTGTATAACGGCACGCAGACAATCAAAGATTCTTATGGCCGTGCCAATAAACAATATAAGAATTCTATGGAACAATTGATTTTAGGCCAGAAAAAAATGAGTACGGCAATCGCTGCTACGCAAGACACGCAGTATCAGTTGTTGTTTGAATTAATAAAAGGCAACTCGAATGGAACAAAACAGTTATTCACTTATGAAAATGATTTAAAGCTTTTGTCTCAGCAATCAGAAGCACCGGCTAATATGAAGAAAGAACAGTTACTAACGATGCTAATTGCCGTATATAAAATTGGATTAAGTCCCGCAGTTCAAACCGAATCACAATTTAAGTCACAAATTGAGTTACTTTCTCCTAATACCAAGTCATTGTTAGTCGGTCAGCAACAATTGTTAGACGGTCAGGTGGCCTTATTAACTGGGCTGAAAAAGAGTGATAAACTTTTGATGGGCTTAGATCAAATAAAAACGGGTCTTTATAATACTGATCTAGAACGAAGGGTAACAAGCTATACAAAGTTCCTCAGAAATTCCAAAAACACTCATTTAACAACGGCATTTACAGATACATTTTTAGTCGCAGCAGTTTTCGTTTTACTGTTTGTCATCACGGGTATGTACACTGATAGAGAAGGTGAATTCCATGAAGACGCAAAAGAATAGTTTGCGATATTGGAATTTAAAGCTCACTTGGTTAAACGGATGGTTTAGCAACGAGCAAGTCAAGCATGTCTTTATCCGACCGTATCGCATGGCAATGCCATTTACAGGAGTGATGTTATTGACGGTTTTTCTGTTTAGAAAGCGAAATGATTATTTAAGTAGGGGCGCCAAATAACTGAGATATTTCTGTTAGGAATAATCCAACGCAAAGGAGCCTCAGCCTTCTCTAGCCATCTCTTATGAAAATGGTGGAAAATTTGAAAGGGTTGTGTTATCACAGGACAAAAAGGCATGATTCCGATATTGATTCGGAATCATGCCTTTTTTAAATTTAAATAGTTTTGGGGCATAAATGGGTTAGGCGGTTCTGGTCTTACGCTGACCAATCCCATACGACCAGACGGCACCATAAGCTTTATCAAACAGCCAACCTAATAGCAGCGTGGTTGCTAAGACACTGATGAAGTAAAGCACGGGGTGATTAGCCAGTCCAGTTTGCTTTAAAAGCATCATGGGAATTCGTTGTAAGATATAAATCGAAAACATGCCGGGTCCGCCAATATAGGCGAGGACCGGGTTATGAATCTTAAAGCGCATGGCCAACCAGACAAAACAAAAGGCAAACATAATCCCTGCAACTTGGTAACTCGCGAGGCGAACCAAGCCAGAAGTCTTGGCACAGACGAGATAACTGGCGGCAAAGACGATAAGTGCGCCTAATCCGACGACCAGATAACGGAGCCAATGACGACAAACTGCCTGTTCGATCGCGGGTTTGTAGTGTGCATAGAGCATTCCGGCAACGTAGCAAAAGACCGTATTGGCGTAGTATTCTGGCAGTAACCAGCCGGCGATTAACATGTAGACCCCACTGCCAACGATGATAAAGGTGATGGCTCGGCGGTTATTGGTGGGGAAGAGTTCCCACGCCATGTAAGTCAGCAGGTAGAGAAATAAGATAATAAAGATGTACCAGGCGCTGTTGCCAATGGTCGCTAGTCCCAAGTAACTCAATAGAACGTGTGGTAGGGTCATGGGACGTTGTGCGAGCAGGCCGATGATCAAATAAATTGTCACGGCAACCGCAAACTTTAGCCATAAAAATAATAGGCGATGTTTGGGAAAGGTCTTCAGGTATTGCCGTCCCCGTTTTCTAAATTGAACATAGAGGCCATAACCGGAGAAAAAGAGAAATGTGGTGACGATTAATTGGCCCTTGACCAGCATCCAGATGTGGGTGAACTTGGCCAAGTCGTGGGGCATCGGAATATAAGTCATGAAATGGCTGAAAACCACGAGCAGTAAAAACAACCCATTAATCGTTGTGGTCGTTTGACGATTCAAGTCCTCAGCATCCGGGCCACTCGACCGATACCGCAGTGATGCCGCAAAACTGACAATGATGATGAACAAAATTAAATCCATTTGGTTGAAAACCTCTCCTCATTAAGCCTAAAAAAATGTATCCCCTGAAAGTTCGCTGCAATAATGGACATGCTACTGCAGGGTTCTAAGTACTTTAAACTAGTCTCAAAGGTATCACACTGGTCAACGAAGCAATACCCAGCGATTAACTAGCTCACGCTATTCTTAATTTTGCATAGGTACTATTATAGTTAGAAACGACCAGGATTACAATGGGGACATCGTGGTGCTTCAACTGAAGACTTTTTAAAGAAGTGACTGGGCCTGGATGATAGCCAATCGGTCTTTAAGGTCGAACTTTCACCTGGATATTCTGGCCACTTAACCCAGCAACGTGACCACTTGTCCTGATCGTAGAGACAGTAGGGGCATCTCAGGTGTAATCTCCTGACATAGGAGATGAGGCAGATGTTATTAGAAGCGAAGCATTTAACCAAGACATTTGGTGACCGAATCGCCGTTAATGCGGTAGACCTCCAAATTGAAAAGGGGAGCTTTACGGCCTTATTGGGACCTAATGGCGCAGGCAAGTCGACGACCATGAATCTATTGATTGGGTTGAGTCAACCGACCGCTGGGAGTGTGGTTTATGACCAGAAGCCGCGGATAGGAGTCGTTTTCCAAGGAAGTGTTCTTGATGCTATGTTAACGGTCCAAGAAAATCTGCAGATTCGAGCGGACCAGTATCGCCACGTTTCGGCTGACAGAGTTAAGATCCTCAGCCAACAACTGGGACTGACTGATTTCATGACGCAACGGTATGGCACCTTATCCGGTGGGCAACGGCGACGAGTCGACATTGCCCGGGCCTTACTCAACAGTCCAGGCATTTTATTTCTAGATGAGCCCACGACCGGGCTCGACATTCAGACGCGACATGCGATCTGGGATCTGGTCCAGCACCTTCAGCGCAAACAAAAAATGACGGTGATCCTGACGACCCATTATCTGGACGAAGCTGACGCTGCAGATAACGTCATCATTATTGACCATGGGCGGGTGCTGGTTCACGGCACAGCAGCTGAAATCAAGGAGCGCTATGCGACGGATTCACTAACGATGACCTCCCCCAATGTCCCACAGCTGGCGGCCAATATTGTCCAGCGTCCAACGCGAGTGACAGACACTCAGTTGACCTTCAGACTGCCGGATGTGCAGTCGGCCTTGGCCATTTTGACGGCCAATCGTGAGTTAATTAGTAATTTTGAATTTCGGCCGGGTACCATGGACGATGCCTTTCTGGCGTTGACGGGAAAGGAGATGCGTTAGGATGATAGCGATGATCAAACGTAACCTACTCTTATACTTTCGGGATCGAAGTGGCGTATTTTTCTCTCTGTTAGGTGCCCTCATTTCTTTTATCCTTTATCTGGTATTCTTGAAGCAAAATATGCTGACAAGCTGGCATCAAGTCCCTAATGCCCGGTTATTACTGGATAGCTGGTTGATAGGCGGCACGTTAGCCATCACGGGAATGACCACGACCCTGACCAGTCTATCGCTCATGGTGACCGATAAGGTAGACCACATCGCTGAAGATCTCGGGCTAACTGATGCGGGACCACTGCGCCTGTTTGGCAGCTATCTCTGTAGTGCGGCAGTGATTGGGTTTCTGATGCAACTCGCGATGTTTGGCATTATGTGGGGGGGCTTCTATGTTACAGACGGATTGACGTTGTCATTAACTGAAATCCGAAATACCTTGGGACTTATGGTTGTTAGTTCAATTTTGGCAACGGCTGTCAATGCCAGCTTCATTCGCGCGATTCACTCAGTGAACAGTCTGAATAAGCTGGAGACAATTATTGGGACCGCTGCGGGATTCTTAGTCGGAACGTATATCCCCATTGGACTTCTGCCCGGTTTTGCTCAGAATCTGGTTAAATTTATTCCGGGAAGTTATGTGGCCGCACTCTATCGGGAGTTTTTGATGGGGTCCAAATTGACCGCGGCTTTTGGAGGGGATTCGACGGCTTTGGCTAGTTTTGATCAATTGATGGGTATCCGGTTAAAGTGGACTAACTTATTGACCCCACAAGCGACTTATCACATAATGGGATTAATGTTAATCGGTGCGGTCATTTTGGCGTTGGGACCGGAATGGATTCAAATCCGGCATCGGCGGCGAGTAATCCGTGAACGGTAAGTTAAAAATGGGGGGATCAAGGTGCGACATAAATTTGAGGAGAATGCAGCGATCGATCCCATGGATCCGCTGGTGGTGATCCAAGCAGCCACCGAAAGTCCCGCAACCGCAGCCATTTCAGCTTATCTTGAGAACTATCAGGCACTACATCCGGGAATTGTCCCGGTGAAGACCCCAGATCGCTTAGTGATGGTGAAGACGGCGACAATTATTCTTGCCGACGTGCAACGTGAGACACTCCTGTTATATACCACGACGGGAACAGTCGCGACGCATGAGACGTTACGTCACCTGGTCCAGCGATTGGGAGATCCAACTTTCGTTCAAGTTTCTAAGCATGGTGTCTTGAATCTGGATCACCTCCAATCCTTAGAGGATAGCTTTTCAGGGAACATGACCGCCATCCTCACAGATCAGGTCAAGACGGCGGTTAGCCGTAAGTATGTCAAACAGTTAATGGGCCAATTAGGCCTATAGGAGGGTGAACATGACTAAGATTTTCCGCTATGCGATGAATGGCATGGGTTATGGGGCCGTGGTCTACCTGATCCTAATCGCCATCGGTGTGACTCCCGCGCACGTCTCAGTCGTTAATGCCGTGAGCTTACTCGTGTTAAGTGCCGCCATTGGTCTGCTGAGCCTGATCTTTGATGATGGCTACGAAGGACTACCGCTACCGCTAGCACTGGGGATTCATTTAGTTGGGACTGCTCTTTTGACGATGGGTTATATGGCAGTTAATGTTTGGTCGATCGATTGGTCCTTCTGGGCGATCTTCGTGCCGCTATACGCAATGGTTTGGTTGGCAGTGACCGTCGATCAGCATTTTCGCGTGGTCAAGATTAATCGGGCGTTGCAGAAACGAAATAAGTAATTAGACACAAGGTAGGATGAGCCCTTGCAGATTGACCACTGAAAATAAATCAAAAATAATCCTTGACGATTGTTACTTTATCCTGTATAGTTATTTAATAGAGTTTAAGAGATGCTAATAAAGTAATTCAGAGAGATTGATTAGCAAGCCGGAGTTTCTTAGATTTGAAAAGCCGCTCGCCCATTCGCAGGAATGGGGGCGGCTTTTTTTGCGTTCGTTTGTTCACCGCAGCTGAGAAGTCGCGGTACTTTATGGGGCCTTGCATCGGCGTGTACCCTGTGACTAGGAGGTGGGCGCAATGCGCAAGACCGCAAGACTGCAATGGGTCACTTGGATCTTAGAGAGTTTGTTACTCGCGACGGTGGGGTTATCCGTAGTGATATTCTTGGGATACGCGACTTTCTATGCCACGGGTCGCGGTGAATTAACCTTGGGACTGGGACATCTGGTTTTCTACCGAATTAACAAGGTTGCCACCGGTGTCACTGGTCAAGCCTTGAATCCCGGGATGGGAATTACCTGGTTGGGGACCATTATCCTGATTACGGGGGTCATCATCGAGAGTCACCGTGCACATGACCGACATCACCGAGCAACGTAGCCGTAAACTAGTTTGGTGACCTAAACGATTAGCCACCTTTTTCATTTTGGCCCAACTTAGGTTAGTCACCGCACCAATTGCGCCCGCTTACTTGGGGTTCTCTGGGTGACCCGCTATGATGGGGGTAGCGTCAGATGAGGGGGGTCAATCATGAAAAAATCGACACGGACATTGTCCACGGTGGGGATGCTCATCACGTTGGGGATCGTGTATGGAGACATCGGAACGTCACCGTTGTATGTTATGAATGCCATTTTGGTTCAGTCCGGGAAGCATTCGCTAGCGGCGACGGCGCCGATTATGTTGGGTAGTATCTCCTTGATTTTTTGGACGCTGATGTTGATTACGACGATTAAATATATTTTATTGGCGATGCGTGCTGATAACCGGCATGAGGGCGGAATCTTTGCGCTGTATGCGCTGGTTCGACCACAGGCCAAATGGCTGATTGTGCCGGCTTTGATCGGTGGAGCAGCCTTATTGGCTGATGGGACCTTGACCCCGGCTGTGACTGTGACTTCGGCCATTGAAGGATTAAAGGGTCAGACGTTAGGCCCATTGCACTTTAGTGCCGGGCAGGGCTGGGTACTTCTGGTGGTTACAGGAATTTTGCTGGGACTCTTTCTCGTTCAGCGGTTCGGGACGGAACGAATCGGCTGGTCTTTTGGACCCATGATGTTCATCTGGTTTAGTTTCATTGGATTGGTGGGCCTTCACAACCTTTGGACCTATCCAGCCATCTTAAAGGCGCTGTCACCGACTTATGCCATCACCTTTCTGATGAGTCCACTGAATAAACAGGGGATCTTTATTTTGGGAAGTGTCTTCCTGGCAACGACTGGGGCCGAGGCGCTGTACTCGGACATGGGTCAGGTTGGTAAGCAGAACATCTATGGCACCTGGCCATTCGTCTACGTGACACTGATGTTGAGTTATCTGGGTCAAGGGGCCTGGGTCATTCGCCATGCGGAACAAGTTTTGGCGACGGAAGGGATTAATCCCTTCTATGCTATGGTCCCAACGGCGTGGCGGCTCTTTGCGATTGTCATCGCGACGGTGGCCGCTATCATTGCCTCTCAAGCGTTGATCACGGGTTCGTACACGCTGGTTCACGAAGCCATTGGCCTCAAACTTCTCCCTCGGTTGCGGATTAAGTTTCCTGGCAAGGTTAAGAGTCAGCTGTACGTCGGCGCCGTAAATTGGCTCTTGTGTGCCGTCACTTTGAGCGTCGTTTGGTACTTCAGGACGTCCAGTCACATGGAGGCGGCCTACGGGTTAGCGATCACCATGACGATGTTGATGACGACATTGCTCCTTCACGCCTTTCTTGTCCAGAAACATCATCCAGTATTAGCTAAGATCTATGTCGTTAGTTTCGGTTTATTAGAAAGTCTGTTCCTATTGGCCAGTCTTGCCAAGTTTGTTCACGGTGGCTACGTCACACTTTTGATCACCGTTGTGATTCTGACGGTCATGGTCTTCTGGTATTACGGGAATTTACGACGAGACGCTTATTTGGAAAACACGGAAGACGTGTCACTCTTGGACTTTTTGCCACAGTTAACGGCGCTCAGTCATGATGATCAGATTCCATCGTTTGCGACGAATTTGGTGTTTATTAGTAAGGTTACGCCGGATTATCAGATCAAACGCGCGATCATTTACTCCATTTTGGACCAACAGCCTAAGCGGGCCGCGGTCTACTGGTTCGTGACGGTTAATGAGACCGATACGCCCTACGAGTGTTCTTATTCGGTCAATACGTTAGGTACACACAACGTCATGGACGTACAACTCTATCTGGGCTTCAAGAAGCCTCAGCGTTTGAACGTCTACCTGCGTCAGATCGTTAATGACCTCCTGGAGGAAGGGATCTTGACGGATCAGACGCCACGGTATTCCAGTATGCCAAATCGACAGGTTGGGAATTTCAAATTCATCATGTTGAATCAACAATTCCAGGATCTGGGTGCTCAAGAGAACATCCCAATTGACGATCTGATCCTGATTGGTGGGCGGCTTCTGTTACAACGTATCAGTCTATCGCCACAGCGGTGGTATGGACTGGGCTTTAGTGACGTCGTCGAGGAACGGGTGCCATTGTTTATTGGTCAAGCACCTGACCGGACGTTGAAACGAAGAGTATGACAAAGGGCGGTCAGTCAGTGAGTGTTTGTGGCGCTGACTAATCGCTTTTTTTGTGCATGTTTTGGCAAGAAGTTTTGTCGGAGAAATTTGGGAAAATATCAACGAAAAAAAGGCGGTTTACCAGGTCTCGGTAAACCACCTTTTTGATTAGAATCGCTTAATTTTCGTTGGTGCTGGTCTCTGCAACAGTACGTTTTTGGCCGTTGTAGTAGAAGATCCAGGCTACAGCCCCGAAGAAGATTGGGCCGATGATGGTCCAGAAGGCCGTCATGTAATCGTGATCTAAGATTGGTTGGAGACAGGTAAAGCCAATCCCACCGACTAAGATAACCAGAACCAAGCCAACGATGACGTTGGTCCAGAGACGGCTCTTAAAGATAACGAAGGGCCGTTCCAGGTCTTGGCGACGTTTGAAGAATGGGAAGGCCCCAATCAGAAACAGGTAAGGGAAGGACGTGGAGACGTTCCCCATATCGGTTAAGATTAAGTAAAATTCGTTGGCTGCGGAGCCTCCGAAAGCCACCAGAAAGATGAAGACAGCTACGACGATGGCTTGAATCCACATCGAGTAGGCAGGCATGCCGACCTTGTTGAGCCGCGTCATCTTCTTGGGCCACAGTTTTGGTGACGATCCCAAGATGAAGGATTTCAGTGGGGAGTAAACCAGAACAAAGAAGGACCCCAAGTAAGCCATGAACATGCTCAGTCCAGTTAACCGGGCTAGCAGGTGACCTAAACCAATTGAAGAGGCCGTTGATAAGTTCATCCCGTGGCCTAAGACAACCCCGAGATTGTTCATCAAGACATAGGTAATGTTCCCCAAGTTGACTTGGCTCTTACCCAGGACGCTGTGCCAATTTGCACTGATCCCCCATAGGAAGATGGACAGGGAGTACATGATGGTGATGGCAATGGTTGAGATGATTAATCCCTTAGGGAAGGTCTTCTCAGGCTTGTCCATACTATCAGTAATCCCACCCATGGACTCCATCCCCGCGTACGCGAAGACCGCATACGTGATGAAGGACAGTAGGGCCATTGGTGATGAGAACTCAGGATTTGGTGAGGCAATGAAACTGTGGGCGCCGTTGATTGGTTCGGCGAGTTGACCACCGTTTAAGAAAAAGATAATGACACTGGCAACCAGGAACAGGCCAGTCAGAAACATCACGAAGATTCCTCCCAATGAAGAAATCTTGGCGATGGAATTCATCCCTCGAGTAGCGAAGAAGGTCACGGCAAGGATCCAGAAAATCCCCAAGAGACCCACCGTTTGGGTGGAAGACAGGCCTAAGAAGCTCCAAGTCTGTGTCTTGTCGCCACCGGATAGCAACGTTGAAAGTGGAATCCAAACCTTCGTCGACGTGGAAACCATCCAGATGATCCAGGATGATAACCAGATGAAGGTCCCAATGAAGGCCCACTTTTCACCGATGGAACCGGCCAACCAGGAGTAGATTCCCCCTCTAGCTTCCTTGAATGTTGACCCGTATTCGGCCAACATTAAGGCACTCGGTAAGAAGAACAGTAAAGCAGCTAAAACGTACCAAATAATACTTGCGTATCCCATTTGGTCATAGGCAACCGTCGTGTTGGCGAAGCCGTAAATGGCCGTAAAGATCATCAAGATTAAATTTGATAATTTAATCTTTTTTTGAGTTTCCATTATTTAATCTCCCATTAGTGGTGAGGGCTAGTCACAGACCAGTCCCGACCGTGTTATAAATTAAGATCCTGATGGTAGTTCAGAGGACCTAGGTCGGTGGCCTGCGTAATCAAGGTCGCCGCTAGCTCACGGTAGCGCCGAATTCCCAATGCGGCGTTCTCGTTGGCTTGTTGCGTTAAGAAATGGTTCAATTCGGGGCCGGACAATTGCCGCCCAACGGCATCGGTATGCTTAACGGACTGCTTGAAGGCGATCCGTAATTCCTTTTGCACAGCTGATACGGCAGGCAAGGCGTCGTGGTAGTGGGCATCGAGAAGGACACCGACGTGCTTGTAAACCCAGTAGGCTGATTCACTATCATAGGTGACCTGACCAGAATGATAAGCCTCTGGTGTGCTCTCAATGCCAGCGTAGAATGGCACGTAGACACTCTCAGCAGCCACGCCCATGGCAAGCCACTGAATGCCAGCTAAGGCTGGATCCATGTCAGGCCGAATCTGTAAGACGTGAGATTCTTGTGTCTTGGCCAAGCTGATTGGTCGGAACATGGTGCGTTGTTCTTCGGTACCAGAACCGACAGGATCATAAGGGGTTTCTTGGTAGTGACTGCTCAGGTAATCCTGGGCGTCATCTACAGATAAAAGCCGATCCGCGTACTGAATAAAGGGTAACTCAAATGATTGCGGTTGCGCTTCGACGGCTGGTGTGAATTGTTTCTGACCGTACCAGACCCGAGGGGTGTTGTAGTACAAGTCGGATTGATCTTGAGTCCCGAAAATTTCACGCCAGTTAAATCGATCGGAATGTGGGTTCAAGTGGTTGTCCGCAACAAATGATTGCAAGTTTCGTGCAAACATAAAGTTGTCGGGATCGTTGAAGTCAATGGTCTGAATAGCCATTTGGTTCGCGATAACGGCATAACCATTGTCGGGGATGCGTTGGGCAACCCAGTTATGACCGGCACCTGTTTCGAGATACCAGGCTTCTTTCTGGTCGGCGAAGAGAATCCCACTGGACTCACTGGTTCCATAACGCTCAACGATTTGACCCAGAAGAGCGACACCTTCTCGAGCGGTCTTGACGTAAGGTAAGACCACAGTGACCATGGCTTCCTCACCGATACCGTTCTTAACCAATGGATCGGCGCCTAGGACGCGTTCGTTGGAGTAGGTACTTTCGGTGGCACTCATGGCGACACCATATTCATTAAAGCCATCCTCTTCAAACAGGCCGTATTCATCGGTCCATTCGGGTGTGGCGGTGTATTTTGCCGCATGCAGGGGTAGAGGCATGGTGAAACCATTATCTTTATCCTTGCTGACAAAGGTCTGCGGGGTAGTTGCCGTGGTGGCTGGGTGGACGATGAAGTGTTTCGGCCAAGCGGCCTTGGAATCTTCGTTTCGACCGATGATGACTGAGCCATCCATGGTGGCCCGCGGCCCAATTAAAATACTGGTACATGCAGAATAATTCATGGGAGCGCTCCTTTCGCAAGTTGAATAAATTAACGATCTTATTTTATCATTTTTATAATCGAACCGGTTGTCTTTCCGGGCAACTTTAATTATTTTCTCGATAATTCTCATAAAAATAAATATTTATACATTTTACTGTATAGCGGCCTATCAGTGAACCTGTCATGCTCCGCGACACTAGGCGCGGTTTAACGGCCATTTAGGGCTAGCTAATGGCGGCTAGATGTGGTTAAATAATGAAAGAAATTGGTCAGAAAAGGGGTACCAAGATGAGAAGCCTGTTAGAGAATCGCCGTGAGGTGGTGACGCACCTTTTAATCATGATGGGATCCGCCGTTATTAGTGCCATTGCCCTGAATGAATTTTTAGTTCCAGGGAAGATATTTAGTGCGGGGATCAATGGGATCTCCCAGATTATTGCTATGCTACTGCAGGGTGTGGGAATTAACCTCAGTACGGGTTGGTTTATTCTGCTTTTCAACGTGCCAATCGGGCTATTGGGGTGGTTTAAGGTCGGCCGCGGGTTCACCCTGTATTCCATCCTGGTGGCAATTCTGACCTCCGTTTTGGCAATCGTGATTCCGGTTCATAATATTGCCAATAACCCATTGCTGGCTGCCTTATTTGGGGGTATCTTGACCGGGGTTGGTGTGGCCTATCCGTTGAAGAATGGGTTCTCTACTGGGGGGATGGATATCATCGCCGTTGTCTTGGAGAAGACGACGGGCCGAACCATTGGGACCTTGATGCTGATGATTAATTTCGGCATCGTGTTAGTTGCCGGTTTTCTTTTTGGCTGGGAAAGTGCTTTATACACGATTATTTCAATTTATGCAATGTCACGCGTCGTTGACAGCATCCATACGCGACACCAGAAGCTGACCGCCTTTATCGTGACTGCCCGTCAAGACGAGGTTATCTCTGAACTTAACCGGACTTTGATTCGAGGAATTACGGCGATCCCATCCTTCGGGGCCTATACAGGGAAGGCGAGCACGGTCTTGATGACCGTTATTTCGCGGTATGAACTTTATGCATTAGAGCATGCTGTCAAGGATGTCGATCCCCAGGCCTTCGTGAATTTAGTGAATACGGTGGATATTGAGGGGAACTTCTATAATGAGACGGAACAGCTGAAGTTGAAGCAGGCAACCTCGTTGAAAGCTACGAATGACAAGCAAGAATAGGATAGGCTTGTTCTACCAGAGCGTTATCGGTATAATAGCTCTATCCAAAAACAGAAGGGAATGGACCAACCATGCCAATCGTTAACATCGATTTAATCGCCGGCCGTTCACAGGACCAACTCAAAGCCTTAGTACAGGATGTGACTGCTGCTGTTACTAAGAATACCGGAGCCCCAGCCGAACACGTGCACGTCATCTTACGTGAAATGCAACCTGACCGTTATGGGGTTGCGGGTGTCTTAAAGAGCGACGAAAAGTAAAAAACATTTCCAAAATCTTATAAACCGCCACCATTCTCGTCAAGTCGGGTTTGGTGGCGGTTTCATTTGTAAAAAGGTTTGGCGTGGGGCACACTTTTCGGTATACTAGACCCATGTGCAACATCACGGTGTTTTTAGGCCGTTGCTAACAACGAATGAATGGAGAGTCTATGACAATGAATGATCAACAATACATGATGGCAATTGACGAAGGGACGACGAGTACCCGGGCTATTTTATTCGACCGGCACGGCCAAATTGCGGGGCAGGCACAGCGAGAATTTCATCAATACTTCCCCCAACCAGGCTGGGTCGAACATGACGCAGACGAGATCTGGAATGCGGTCCAATCGGTTATCTCCGATGCGCTGATTGATTCCGATGTTCAACCTTACAAGGTTCGCGGAATTGGGATCACCAACCAACGTGAAACCGCCATTATTTGGGATAAGAAGACGGGAGAACCTATCTATCACGCGATTGTTTGGCAATCTAAGCAAACCAGTGAAATTGCGGATCGGTTGAAAGCTGACGGATACACCGACGACATTCACGACAAGACGGGGTTAGTCATCGACTCCTATTTCTCCGCGACTAAGATTCGTTGGATCTTAGACCACGTCGATGGGGCCCAGGAACGCGCTGAACGCGGTGAACTTCTTTTTGGGACTATCGATACCTGGATTCTCTGGAAGCTCACAGGTGGCCGGGTACACGCCACTGACTACACCAATGCCAGTCGGACCATGCTGTACAACATTCATGATTTGAAGTGGGACGACGATATTCTGAGTTGGTTAAACATCCCAGCCGCAATGTTACCAGATGTTCGCTCATCATCTGAAATTTACGGTTACACCGCTGGTTACACGTTCTCCGGAGTTCAGGTGCCAATCGCCGGAATTGCCGGGGACCAACAGGCGGCCTTGTTCGGGCAAACGGCCTTTGATAAAGGGATGGTTAAGAATACGTATGGTACCGGGGCGTTCATCGTGATGAACACCGGTGAAGAACCCACACTGTCTCACAATGGGTTATTGACCACTATTGCCTATGGGTTAAACGGCAAGGTAACCTATGCGCTCGAAGGGTCCATCTTCGTTGCCGGGTCTGCCGTTCAATGGTTGCGTGACGGAATGCGTTTCTTCGAACACGCTAGTGAATCTGAAAAGATGGCTGTTGATGCCAAGACGACCGGAAATGTCTACGTCGTCCCTGCATTTACGGGACTCGGTGCACCTTACTGGAATCAAGAGACGCGGGGGGCGGTCTTTGGTCTGACACGTGGGACGACGCGAGAACAGTTCGTACGGGCTACTGTCGAAGCCATTGCCTACCAAACGCGTGACGTCGTGGACACCATGACTAACGAAACGGGCCTAGACATCCAGTCACTCAGTGTCGATGGCGGGGCTGCAAACAACAACTTCCTCATGCAGTTCCAGGCGGATATTTTGAATACACCGATCAAGCGGGCTGCCATCAATGAAACCACGGCGCTTGGTGCGGCTTATCTTGCTGGACTAGCCGTTGGTTTCTGGCCTGACATGGATGCTATTCGGAAGATGCACGCCTTACGCGATGAATTCACGCCACAAATGGCAGCGGATCGTCGGGAGAAATGTTACGCCGGTTGGCAAGCCGCCATTAAGGCAACGCAAGCTTTTCAAGCTGAATAAATCACTTAAAAGGGTCGCATCTCGAGTAATTTTGAGATGCGATTTTTACTGTTAAAGTAGTTTTTGTATAATACAAAATATCCGTGTTCGCGCTATAATCACGTACAGGAGTCTGGGATGATGCGCATGACGAGATGTTAAGCACTTACAGAATAAATTGTTATGAATTCCGCTCTGCTATAAACTCTTTATCGGCAACTTATTGTATATAGCAGCAATGCTAACAAAGCCTAGATAATTGCTTGCCAAGTCAAACGCAATAAATGAGCTTTCTTCGTAAAAGCGGTACAATTATTTTAGAAGGAGGAATCAACGATGGCAGTGTTTACAGATGAACAAAAAGTACAGTTATTGTCAGATCTGGTCGCCATTCAATCGGTAAACGATCACGAGTTGGATGTCGCCCAATATTTACAACGGGTCTTGGGTGAACATGGGATTGCGGCACGGTTAATTCCGTTAAGCGCTACTCGTTCGAACCTCATCGCGGAAATTGGCCATGGAAGTCCTGTTTTGGGAATTTCAGGGCACATGGATGTCGTGGCTCCGGGAGATGTGTCAACGTGGCATAGCGACCCATTTAGGCTAACTGAGCGTGAAGGTCGCCTGTATGGTCGTGGTGTCACCGACATGAAGGCTGGTTTGGCCGCATTGGTGGTCGCCATGATTGAGCTTCATGCGATTGGCAAACCGGCTCACGGCACCATTCGATTGCTGGCCACCGTCGGCGAAGAGGTTGGAGAACTGGGTTCCGAGGCCTACTTCGAAGCAGGTGACATGGATGATGTTGATGCGTTACTGATTGGGGAACCAACCGGTTACCGGATATTCTCTGCCCACAAGGGGTCGATGGATATCAAGTTGACCTCGACGGGAAAGACCGCACATAGTTCTATGCCAGAATTGGGCGCGAATGCGATTGATCCTCTATTGGCGTTATTGAATCAGGCCAACATTGCGTTTAGAGATACCGAACATCACAATGACCTCCTGGGTGATCTAACCTTTAACACGACGGTCTTCAATGCCGGGGATCAGGTCAACTCAATTCCGGGGCAGGCCGTGGCCGAGATTAATGTCCGTACGATTCCTGAATTTAACAATCAATTAGTCATTCAGACGTTGCAACAATTGGTGACCCAGCAAAATGATCAAGGGGGTCACGTGGTGATGGACATCTACATGTCCCAGTCACCCGTTGTTGAGCCGCGTGACAATCCACTAAGTCGTGTTGCGGCTCGGGTCGGCGAAGCTTTCTCCGGGCAGGCAATTCCACGTTTAGCCTTGCCAGCGGTGACGGATGCCTCGAATCTCTTAAAGAAAAAGGGCAATCATTTTCCGTTTATCGTCTTTGGGCCAGGTAATGAAACGGCGCACCAGATCGATGAATGCGTTGACCGCCAGATGTATTTGAACTTTACAATTCTTTATGAACAGTTACTTGAAGCCTATCTTCAGTAAAAGAAAAAACGTCGATCCTAATGATCGGCGTTTTCGTTTATTCAGCTAATTTTAGGTAATCCTTGAGATAGGTAGCGAGACCATCATGATCGTTATCTAGCGGGGTCACGTCACTAGCCAGTGCCTTGATCTGAGGCGTGGCATTTTGCATAGCGACTCCCCAGCCGGCGTAGTCAATCATGGCGGTGTCGTTGTGTTCGTCTCCAAAGGCAATGATATTTTCTCGTTTGATATTGTAGTGGTGGGCGAGGACTTCGACACCGGTAGCCTTCTGCACACCCTTGACGCCGAGTTCAACCACGGCGTTGGGACCGCCCCAAGGCGCCGCATCGATCTCGTCACTGAATTGGTGTCGGATATAGCTCAGTAGGTGTTCTTGATGCGACCGATCGACGGCGACCGTTAAGCTGGTGGGGTTTTCCGTTAATGTTTTTTGATTGAGAATCTGGTTCGTCTGTAGAATTGAAGGGAAGAAGCCCAGTTCAACGGAGTGGTCGCGGACGGCTAAGAACAGATTCTTACCTTCCGCTGCCAACATGTTGATACCCAGCTCTTCGCGGTGGGCCAATAGGTCGAAGGCGACCTCACGGTTAAAGGTATACTGGTATTCGTCTGCCCATTGGTGGTGGGGAATGTGGCCGAGACTTCCATTAAAGTTAATCATGGGGCCGTCAAGGTTGAGTTCGTCATAAATGTCAGCGGAGATCCGGTTGGGCCGTCCCGTCACAATACTGACGATATGGCCGGCTTCACGGGCCTGAGTCAGGACGGCTTTGGTTTTGGCCGAGACCTGAGCGGCCGCATTGAGCGTCGTACCATCGAGATCGATCGCAATTAATTTTCGTTCCATCAAAGGACACCTCACAGTAAATTGATTTTTGGGGGTTGTTAATCGGTAATTAAGCTAGCCCTCTCAATGTACCATATTCGACGAAAAGAAGCGACCGGGACACCTCTTTACCAGGGGGTAGTCGATCGTCGGTGAAACGCGTATAATGATTGGAGAAGTTTGAAAAGACAGACAATTTGAATCCTAAAAATAATAATTTGTAAGCTACAAAATGGAGGAATAACGGTGGATTTGCCAAAAGATTTTATTACGAAATATCAGCGTCTCTTGGGACCAGATGCCCCGGCTTTTTTTGCGAGTTTCGATGAAGCCAGTGAGGGGGGCTATCGTGTTAATCCGTCACGTGCCGAGCTATCGGAATTAACCTCGGCTCCAGCCGTGCCATATGCCAAGTTCGGTTACTATGGTCCGGTTAGCGGCCGGACTCTCGCTCACCAGAGCGGTGCCGTCTACAGTCAGGAACCCAGCGCCATGTTTGTTGGGGCGACTGCCGCCCCTCAGCGTGGCGAGCGGGTCCTTGACCTGTGTGCCGCTCCCGGCGGCAAGACCACACATCTGGCAAGCTACCTGGAAGGAACCGGTTTATTGGTGACCAATGAAATTAACCGTAAACGGGTCAGCATCTTGGCTGAAAATGTGGAACGATTCGGGGTTAAGAACGCGTTGATTTTAAACGATGCACCCGAACAACTCAGTCCCGTCTTTCCAGACTTTTTCGATAAGGTCTTGGTTGATGCTCCATGTTCCGGTGAAGGAATGTTCCGTAAGGATCCGGACGCCATGGGCTATTGGTCATTGGATTATGTTCAGGAGTGTGCAGATCGTCAGCATCAAATCCTAGCGGAGGCGTTAAAGATGGTTAAGCCGGGTGGTCAGTTGATCTACTCAACTTGTACATTTGCGCCCGAAGAGGACGAGCAAACCATGGCCTGGGTGCTGCGTAACTACCCAGACTTTCATCTCGTTCCCATTGACAAGACTGCCGGCGTGATTGACGCGATTCCTGAATGGGCTGATGGCAATACCGAATTAAAGAAGGCAGCACGCCTATTTCCTCACTTGATGAAGGGTGAAGGACACTTCGTCGCAAAACTTGAGCGTGATGCCGGTGAGAGTCGACGTCCCCGTGGCAAGGCCAAGTTAGGCACGCCACTCACGGCTGATCAACGTCATTTGTGGGCCGACTTTGCCCAGGAGGTCTTGGGAACCGTTGACTTTACCGACCTCGTCACGGTCAAGGACCAACTCTTTGCGGTGCCGACTGATCTTCCCGATCTCAAACGGTGTCACGTTTTTCGACCAGGTCTGCACCTCGGAACCTTCAAGAAAAATCGCTTCGAACCGGCCTATGCTTTAGCTCTGGCTAGTGATCCACGGACCACAGCTCACACACTGTCCATTAATGATCAGCAGTGGCGCAAGTGGGTTCATGGTGATACCTTTACGCTTGAGACGGCGCCGGTTAAGGGGTGGTACCTCCTGACCTGTCAGGAACAACCCGTGGGTTTCGGCAAAGTCGTGGGGAGTACTGTCAAGAATTTCTTCCCTAAAGGCTTACGATTCATGGTTTATGATGATTAGTTGGGATTACCAAAAAGCGTGAACACAACAACTGTGTTCACGCTTTTTTAGTTATAATGGCGATTAATTTAGATTAATAAGTCAGTTGACGCTGCTCACAATAGTCCCGAAGTTCCGGGGATAGCAGGAGATGTTGTTGCTGAAGCGTGTCGATGGATGCGGTACCCAACAACGTCATGATGGTTTTGAGACCAGTTTGCCAGTCCAAAAGAAACTGGGTCGTGGCGCCCTCATCTGTCTTGATCAGGTGGTGGAGAATTTGTCCCGCACTTCCGACTACGTTAGCTCCGAGTGCTAATGCCTTGGCAATGTCTAAGGGTTGGCGAATACCACCCGTTGCAATGACTTGTAATTCAGATTGTTGCCGAGCCTCTAGGAGTGACTCCACGGTTGTCTGGCCCCAGCCGGCCAGGTAATCAAGATCCTTGCCGGGGCGCCGGAAGTTTTCAATTTGCGCAAAGTTGGTGCCACCACGCCCCCCTAAGTCGACCAAGGTCACACCAATCGCCGCTAATTGTTGGAGGGTCTCATGGGCCATACCAAACCCGACTTCCTTAACGATGACTGGCACGTCGAGACGGGCGACGGTTTCACCGATGTTGTCTAGCCAGTGAAAGGTTCGGTCGCCCTCAGGCATAACCAGTTCCTGCGCCGTATTGATATGAATCTCTAGGGCGTCGGCTGCCAGCATATCCACCACGGTCCGGGCATCCTGCGATCCATGGCCGGCTCCGATATTGGCGAAGACCAGGCCGTCAGGATTGTTCTCCCGCAAAGGCGTGAAGGTGGCGATGGCTTGCGAATCCTTGAGCGCAATACTTTGGGAACCACTAGCCACGGCCATGCCGGTCCGAGCGGCAATTCGTCCCAGGCTCGCGTTGACCTTGCCCGTTCGTGGTGATCCACCGGTCATGGCTTCAATCAGCAGGGGTACCGGCAGAGACAAGGGGCCAAGGTGTGTCGTGAGGTCGACATCCGCCACGGCCATTTCTGGCAGACTTTGGTGAATGAAACGCAGCGCGTCAAATTGGCTAGTGGCCACCGGTGCATAAAATTTTTCCGCCAGCGACAGGTGTTCGTCCTTGCGGTGGGCGTGGCGTGAAATTTCCATGATAAAACTCCTTATTCGATCACGTGATGGACGTTTAATTTCAACGGTTCAATCCCGCGCTTTTCCCACTCGTGAAGTAGGTTGGCGAGTTCTTGGGCGGCATTAATGATGACAATTCCGCAGTCACCACCGCCGGCACCAGAGGACTTGGCGGCACCACCGATACCCACGGCAATGTCACACATCGTCTTGAGTAATTGGGTTTCAATGGTGACATGACTCAGGGTAGCCAGGTGATCCAGCAGGTTACGGTTAACCGCAATTTCACGTTGGATGGCCTGAAGATCTTGATCGTGGAAGCCATCAATCATGCGTTGCAGACAGGCCTTGCTTTCCCGAAGGAAGGTATGATATTCGTGTCGTTGGGTAGCTTTGAAGAGGGCCACCTTGTCGACGAGATGTGAGGTGGAGGCGGGTGTTCCGGTCCATCCAATCATCAGGCGTAGGGATTCTGGCGGGGTCAACAGTTCAATCTGGAGACCTGGCCAGTCAGTATTTAAGAGGTCCGTTAGGCTGAGTTCACGCCGGGCGGAGGCCAACCAATCGCGGTCAAAGGCCTGGTAGGCGATCCAACCGCCGTAAACGGAGGCGGCAATGTCACCCAGTGATCCGTTTCCTTGGACGTCGAGGTGGGCGATGGCGGCTAACTTAAAAAGTCGGTCCTTACTCATCTCAAGGCCATAGAATTGGCATAGTGCCTTGATCGTGGCAACGGTAACGGCGGCTGAAGAACCTAGACCGTACTTCTTGCCATCGGCACTGTCGAGGTCACTGTTGACGTTTAAATGATAGATGGCCAGGGGCTTACCCAGAGATTGGGCGTACTGTTCTGTAAGTCGGATGGCCGATAAGATGTAGTGAAAGGGATTGTCCCGGTTGTCGAAGACTAACTCGTTTCCTTGGCGTTGCCAATAGAGTGAGTTTTCTTGGTACTGCTTGGAGGCAATTCGCCCGTAGTCGTGGCTAGGCGTGATAGTTACCGTAACGAACTGGTTAAGTGCGACAATAATTGCCGGATAACCGGGTTCAACAACGGCGTATTCGCCAGCAATATAAAGTTTTCCGGGTGCTTGCGCGGAAATCAAAAGATCAGGTCCCTTCTGTTACTATTCAATAAATTTGTTGGTTTAGACTAAGAATTTCAGACCGGGGCCCGGGTGGGCGACGATAACATTGGTGGCGCCGAAGAGTTTACCGAAAGACTGCTTGATGGTGGGGACAGCTGGCTCCTCACAGAAAATTTTGAGGTTGGGACCGGCGTCCAGGGTGTAATAACAAGGGATTCCTTGGTCGCGAAGCTTCCGGACGGCGTCCATGGCTTTCAGTGTATCCCCGTTAAAATAAGTATAGGGAGGCTGAGCGCTCAGGGTTAAGGCATGCATCCGCATGGCATTGCTCTCGAGAATTTCACCGAGTGTTTGGAAGTCATGGTCGCGGATGGCTGGCTTGATGGCCGCCAGGTCCTGAGCCACAACGTCGCGCCAGGTTGCGTAGTAGGGCGATGTGGCCACACTACTCTGCATTCCTTGTCGTGAGCTTACTTTCTTATGGTGGGGATCTAAGACGAGGGCCACGACCGCTATGGGCCAATCGACATGTTCAGCAATTGGCACAGCGTAGGAATCGGTGTCATTGTGACCCGCTTGCCATTCAACGAAGCCGCCATAGATGGACCGAGTTGCCGATCCAGAGCCGCGACGCGCAAGGCGTGACAAGGCGGGTTTATCCAAATTGAGGCCAGCAGCCTTACTAGCCGCACCAGCCAAGGCTGCAAAAGCTGAGGCCGAAGATGCAAGGCCAGCCGAAGTGGGGACGTGGTTCGTTGAGGTTACTCGCGCAAAAGAGGTGCCCGCAGTCATTTGGCGCACCAGGTTAAGAAACGTATGAACTTTTTGACTGGCCTGTGGCGAGAGCCGTTGGTCGTTTAGGATAACGTCATCGGCAGATAGACGATCGTCAAACTCGACGGTTGTGTCGGTGTAAAACTGATCGAGGGTTAGGGAAAGACTGCTAGTCTGAGGCAAGATGAACTCGGTATCGGCTTTCCCCCAATATTTAACGAGAGCGATGTTGGTGTGAGCACGAGCTGTAACAGCGGGCATCATTCGTGTTCCTCCTCTAAATTAAAGCTTTCCAGCCAGGTTTGAGTGGCTCCGGCGGTTGTTAGCGCTTGTTGCACGTGTTTAGCAGTTGGTAGGTCGGCACACAGAGCAATCAGACAGCCTCCCATGCCACCACCGGTTAGTTTGGCCCCTAGGGCGCCATTAGCAGTGGCAACGGCCGTTAACTGGTTCAGTTCCGGTGAACTGACACCTAGGCCAGTGAGCTGATCCTGAGCGGCACTCATGATACGTCCGAGTTCGGGAAGGTCTGGCTTAGCCAAGGTTACTCTGGCTTTTTGAGCGAGTTGACCTAACGTGGTGATCTGCTGATTAGTCTCTTGTGGGAACAAGGTTTTGCGCTGTGCCACGGCGGCCACGGCTTTACCCGTTTGCCCCTTGATTCCACTGTCAGCAATGACCAGAGTACCGTTTAAGGCGAAAGGGATTTGGGTAATAGCTTGATGAGGCACGAACCAAATTGGCACGGCCGAACTGACCGTTGCCGCGTCGATCCCACTCGGATTACCATGGGTAATCTTTTCGGCAATGGCAGCGGTGTCCAATAGCTGATCACGAGTCATGGTTCGATCAAAAAAAGCAGTCATCGCGCGTGTGATCGCCACGGCCACGGCGGCCGAGGACCCCATGCCACGTTCGGCAGGCAAGTCACTCTCAATTCGCATGGAAAATGGCGTCTTCTGGCCGTTAAATCGGTCTAAAAGGGTGTGAATTAGCTTCGCGACACCGGCTAAGTTTTGTCCCAGCTCGTCGATCGGGCCGTCAAAGTAGCGACTCGAGATCAGTTGACCGCTGGTGGTAGCACGCATTGTCACATTGGTTTGGACCGAGGGAAGGGGTAAGGCGATGGCCGGTTGTCCATAAACAACGCTGTGATCACCAATAAGAATAATTTTGGCACTACTTTGCCCGGTAACGGTTCTAGCCACGTCTACTCGCTCGCTTTCTTCATGAAATTATCTACCAGAACATCATACTCTACTGATAACTATTGCGCTAGCTTTGCCCCTGAAAAACTACCAATCTGTCAAAAATTAACCCTTTCTATAGAATTACCGAGCGATCGGGGTAACGCGACGATAGCGTTGCCTGGCTAAGTGGTGTATCATAGTGCCAGTTATAATCGCAATTGTGCAGAAATTGGTGAGCATATTATGGATAAAGACACGGTTTATGCGGTGGTGGATATTGAAACTACCGGGACCAGTGTGAAAGATGGCGACCGCATTATCCAAATTGGGTGCGTCTTCGTCCAGCATAATCAGGTGATCAATCACTTTGAAACGGATGTGAATCCACTTCGAGAGATCCCCGCAGCTATCTCAAGGCTAACGGGAATCACCAACAAGCGGGTCCGTCACGCGCCACTCTTCGACGATGTGGCCGGGACCCTGTATAGCTTGTTGACGGATACGGTGTTTGTGGCCCACAATGTTAATTTTGATTTACCTTTCATTAATTCAGAGTTCGCTCGGGTAGGTTATCCAGAATTAGACATTGCGGCAGTGGATACCGTTTCTCTCAGCCAGATTCTCTTACCGACGGCACCGAGCTTTCGGTTACGGGATCTGAGTAGCTACTTCAACATCGAACACGACAATCCACATTCGGCGGATAGCGATGCTGGAGCGACGGCCGAATTGTTTATCTTCCTCTTCCGTCGGTTACGTGGCTTGCCACTGGTGACCCTTCAGCAAATGATTGATTTACAACCGGAACTACCGCTCCAAACGGCGGCTCTTTTTGACGTGGCCTTACGCTTGAATACAGCGACACCACGTAAACTGCCGGACTACCTTTATGTAAAGAATGGGTTGGCTTTACGTCAGACGCAGCCGTTACCAACAGCGACGTTAGCCGAACCCAGCACGTATCCGAAAACAAAGAAACAAAAGCAACGACTGATGCCGGATAATCTGGAATGGCGTCCGGAACAAGCCAAAATGATGAATTACATCTATAACAATTATGCCCACAGCGACCTTCACCCGGTTAAACAGATGATTGTGGAGGCCCCAACGGGGATTGGGAAGAGTCTCGGGTATCTCTTACCAATGGCTTACCTGACGCAGGGTAATCGACCAGTCGTGATTAGTACGGCCACGACGCTCCTACAGGAACAGCTGTTAACGCAAACAGTGCCACTGCTTAACCAGATTGTGCCCTTTACCATGAATGCTGTTCTGGTCAAGGGGGGGCGGCATTACTTGGATTTACAACGCTTCGCCACGACCCTCAAAGTTGCCGAAAGCTCCAAGCAGACGCAACTTCTAAAGTTAAGATTGTTGGTCTGGCTGACTATGACGACCACAGGTGACCTCGATGAGTTGCATTTGGCCACGTATCGTGCCCCATACTTCCAAGAGATTGTTCACGAAGGGGCCGTGGCTAGCAATAATCCATTCTACGAGGATGATTTTGTACGTCGTCGGGATCAGCGCGTCGCACAGGCTCAGATTATTATTGTTAACCATGCTTATCTGAGCGAACATGCCAGTGATTTAGGTCAGCAGCTTTCGCAGCCTTATCTGGTCATCGATGAGGCTCAGCATCTGGCTGACAGTACGCTACGTCAACGACGGACTCAGGTAAAATTTGCCAACATTATCAATGAACTCCACCACATTCAACGCGAGATCAGTCGTGAGATGGGGACAAGTCTGCTACGATTGTTCAGTGGGAATGCTGCCGCAGTCCGGAATCTCAATAGTCTGTTGGTCACTAGTCAAAACCTGGAGAAGACCCTTCACCAGTTGGTGAACCAACTCTTCTTAACGTTCTTGGCTGGGCAACGTGGAAATACTCAGAACCAAGTCATTGAACAGCTTATTCCGACAGCCAAATTAGAGGCGATGAGTCAACAGACCCAGCCCCTTTTGGATACGGTACAGAAGGATAATACCACCTTACTGATCCAGTTGGGCCGGCTACGTCAGCAATTTGAACAACATCGCGACCGTTTTGCACCTTCGGAACGTTACATCTTCGAACAAGTCGACACTCGGGTTCATGTGATTGATGAGAACGTGGCCCAGCTGGTGGATATTTTCGATCAGGTGACCCAGCAGGGGCCGGCCAGCTTGTTCTGGTTGACGATTAATCACGTTGGAGATCGAAATAGTCTGCAACTAGCCAGTGGGCTATTAGCCACGGAAGGCTTCTTGCGGCGTCAGATTTACACGCATTTTCAGCCAGTTCTGTTAACCGGGGCGACACTATTCTCCTCGGGACGTTCGCAATATATTCTCGACCAATTCGATCTTGAGCGGGATGAAACAACCACACATCGCATGCGATCGAGCTTTGATTACGGCGAACAGGCCGAATTATTCGTGGCAGATGATGGTCCAGACCTCAGCAAGGTGTCGACACGTGACTATATTGTCTATTTGTCAACTGCAATAACCCAACTGGCGGGGGCTGTGAATAAGCAAACGCTGGTACTTTTCAACTCGTTGAGCGTGATCGAACAGGTCTACCAGCAGTTGATCAAACAACCAGAATTTGCCAATCGAGAGATCTTTGCGCAAGGGATTAGTGGGAGTCGTGAGCGAATTGCCAAACGATTTGCAACTAGTCATGGCGCCATCTTGTTAGGTGCAGCTAGTTTCTGGGAAGGCATTGACCTGCCCGCGGAACAACTGGAACTTCTGATTGTGACACGGCTGCCATTCGATTCGCCTGACCGCGTCTTCGTAAAGGCCAATTATGCCCGTTTGGAAGCTGCAGGGAAGAATCCGTTCTACAATGCGGCGCTTCCTGCGGCCACCTTACGCCTGCGTCAAGGGGTAGGTCGTCTTATTCGGACACCGACCGATCGCGGGGCTATCGTGATTCTAGATCAACGGCTCCTTGAACGGCAGTATGGCAAGAGTATTCTTCGGGCCTTACCCGCCGATCTCAGCCGCACGGATGGCGACATTACCACCATTTCGCAAGGCTTGGTTAAATTTTTTGAAAAAAAGCCGAACAATCCGGTGACGCCCCCGGAAGTTTGATATAATTGGAAAAGATTGAATTCTGATAAGGGAGTACGAAGAGAATTGATGAGACAACAATATCAACGGCGTCGTCGGCCACGTCACTGGGTGCTCCTGAGCATACTGGTCGTTGTCCTGGTGCTGTTAATCAGCGCGGGCATAGTGATTCGCCGGGCCACTAAGCCGCTCAGTCAGGACCAGGTTCGGGCGGAACGAATCGCCAAAAAATCGGGACATCTGACGAGTACCAGTGATTTTTACTGGACGAATTTAAATTCCACTTACTACACAGTAGCTGGTAAAAACAAGCAGAAACAAGATGTTTATGCGGTTATTTCCAAGTCCGGCAAAGAGGTTACCGTGTTGAAACAAAGCGCGGGAATGTCGCGAAATACGGCACTCCAGCAGGTCTGGAAGCGTAATCCCAAGAAGGTTCTGTCGGCAGCTTTGCGGATCTTTAACGGCAAGCCAGCCTGGCAGGTGGGTTACCTCAATCAGAGTGGGAAGCTCTGCTACGTGACCTTCCAATATAGTAATGGAAAGGTTCTCCAGCAGATCGCCAACATTTAGCAAGGAGGATAACGATGCGACTTTCTAAGCGAGCACAAGCGGTACGGCCCTCAGCAACGCTGGCAACCGGTCAACGGGCTAGGGAACTTCAAGCGGCGGGGGTCGATGTGATCAACCTGAGTGTCGGTCAGCCGGACTTCCCGACGCCAGCACCAATCAAGGCACAGGCAGTGTCGGCCATTAACGCTGGAAGGGTTGATGGTTACACAGATACGGCGGGGATTTTGCCGCTTCGTGAGGCTGTCAGTCAACAAGTTCAGCGACTACACGGGGTCGACGTGTCCGCCGATCAGGTAGTCGTGACAACGGGGGCAAAATTAGCATTGTACGCGCTCTGCCAAGTTTTGTTGGATCCCGGTGACGAAGTCCTCTTGCCAAAACCCTACTGGGTCAGTTATGCTGAACAGGTGGGGTTAGCGGGTGGTCGACCAGTGACGGTCGATTCTAATGCTAATCTGAAGGTAACACCGGTCCAATTGGCGCAAGCCTATACGCCACGAACCCGGGCACTGATCCTCAACTCGCCTCAAAATCCAAGCGGTGTCGTTTACACTCGTGAGGAACTACAGGCAATTGGTCAATGGGCGGTTGCCAGAGATGTGCTGATCATTGCTGATGACATTTATGGCGAACTCGTCTACGATGGTTCGGCAGTGGCACCATCGATCGTGGGGATTACGCCGGCTATTACAGCGCAGACCGTGTTAATCGGTGGGGTCTCCAAGACTTACGCGATGACCGGTTGGCGAATTGGTTATGCCATTGGCCAGCCTGCTTTGATTCAGGCGATGAAGACCGTGTTATCTCATATGACGGGGAACGCGGCAGCTGTGAGCCAGGTGGCTGCCCAGGCGGCGCTGACCATGGATCAAGCTTCGGTAGCTAGCATGCGCGCTGATTTTAAACGGCGACGTGATGCGATTTACCCACTTTTGACGGCCTTACCCGGCTTTCATTTAGCCACTAAGCCCCAGGGGGCCTTCTACTTCTTTCCAGATGTCACGGCAGCCATGGCTATCAAACAAGTGACCACATCTAGTGAATTTGTCGCTAAGGTGTTGGAAGAGGCTCACGTGGCGGTTGTTGCGGGAGAGGCCTTCGGCATGCCTGGCTACATTCGCCTCAGTTACGCATCTAGTCTGCCTGTGCTTTTGACGGCGATGGATCGATTAAAACAGTTTATGCAAGATTAAAAAATTTATTGTGAGATGGAGGAATGATTGTGGAACAGATCAACATTATTGATGCCAGCAAGCACGTCGATGAAAAAGTAAAAATTGGTGTCTGGCTCACCAATAAGCGTTCCAGTGGGAAGATTGCTTTCCTACAATTACGAGACGGAACCGCCTTTTTCCAAGGGGTCGTTCTCAAAAAAGCCGTTGACGAAGCAACCTTTGAATTAGCGAAGGAAATCCGTCAAGAAACCAGTATGTGGGTCACAGGGATCATTCACCAGGATGACCGTTCACACTTTGGTTATGAAATCGAAGTTGAAACAATTGAAGTTATTGGTGAGAGTGAAGACTATCCAATTACCCCTAAGGAACACGGGGTTGACTTTTTAATGGACCATCGTCACCTTTGGTTGCGTTCATCCAAGCCACATGCTTTGATGCGGATTCGTAACGAGGTCATCCGAGCCACTTACGAATTCTATAATAAGGAAGGTTTCACCAAGATCGATTCCCCAATCTTGACTGGGAGTGCGCCTGAAGGAACGACCGACCTGTTCCACACGGAATACTTCGATCGTGATGCCTACCTGTCACAATCTGGTCAACTCTACGCCGAGGCCGGGGCCATGGCCTTCAACAAGGTCTTCACCTTTGGCCCAACGTTCCGGGCTGAAAAGTCCAAAACGCGGCGTCATTTGATCGAATTCTGGATGATTGAACCCGAAATGGCCTTCATGCACCAAGAACAAAGCCTTGAGGTTCAAGAACAATACGTGGCTTTCTTGGTTCAAAACGTTATCGACAACTGTGCCGCTGACTTAAAAACCTTGGATCGTGACGTTGAAGTTCTAAAGAAGTATACACACTTGCCTTACCCACGTATCAGCTATGATGAAGCCATTGAGCTGTTGAAAGCTAACGGGTTTGACGTGGACTGGGGTGTTGACTTCGGGTCACCGGAAGAAACTTTCTTGGCGGATCACTTTGACAAGCCGGTCTTCGTGTTGAACTATCCTAAGGCTATCAAGCCATTCTACATGAAGCCACACCCAACTCGTGATGACGTTTACATCTGTGCTGACCTCTTAGCCCCAGAAGGCTACGGGGAAATCATCGGTGGGTCTGAACGTGAAGTGGACTACGATAAGTTACTCGAGCAAGTTAAGAAGGCTGGCCTCGATCCAGAGGAATACAGTTGGTACCTTGACTTGCGGAAGTACGGATCTGTGCCGCACTCAGGTTTCGGGATGGGTCTCGAACGCTTCCTGACTTGGATTACGGGTGAGGAACACGTCCGTGAGGCAATTCCATTCCCACGGTTGTTGAACCGTATTTACCCATAGAAATTAACGGATCATACGACCGGACTGCCTTTGGGCGTTCGGTCGTTTCATTTATATGGCGACTTGCGAGTCGCAATGCGTCAGTGACAGGGGGTCATGAAAAATGGATGATTTTATGCACCGCTATATTCAAGATGGTCAGACCAGTGTGGCCAACTACCTCCTCGACAATTTTCGGGCGGTGGGAATGACCACGGATCAGTTGTTGGTTTACATCCAGTTACGACGAAAGATGGATCAAGGGGTGCTGATGCCCGATGCCGATGAACTTGCCAAGAAGCTGGGTTGGAACCAGCAACGTGTCTATCAGGTGTTACATGAGATGATTGAAAATAAGCTGATGACGATTGAGAGTGTCACGACATCCCAGGGGCAGAGTCAGGATGCCTATGATTTTCGCCTGTTGGTGGAGAAGCTCAGCCAACTATCAGTTCAGGAGAAAACGGTGGTGGCCAAGGCCACTAAACAGGCTGAAACCACCGATCGTGCTACCGTGTTTGGTCAGATCGAAACTGAATTTGGTCGACCACTTTCACCCTTGGAAATGGAAAGTATCAACCACTGGTTAGATGACGACCACTACAAGCCTGAGTTAATCCAACTCGCCTTGAAAGAAGCTGTCCTCAACCAAGTCTATAACCTCAAGTATATGGACCGAATCTTATTAAATTGGGAAAAGAAAAACCTCACAACGGCGATCCAAGTCCAACGTGACAAGGAACGGCAACAACCACGACGAAGTGCTAAACTGACGACGCCTGGTGGTGAGGTACCTGACGTCCCAATCTTTAAGCTGACAGATAATTAGATAAACAAAGAAAGAATCCCCACCAATCGTTGCAAATTGACGATTGGTGGGGATTCTTTGGCCGTGAGGCCATTTCATACAAGTCAATGGGGTAATCCTGACAGAACTATATACGATAAGCTACCGGGCTTAATCAAGTTAAAGTTTAGAGAGTCCCTGGCAGTTTGACTAAATTAGAAAAACCACCCCACCGCAATCGTTTATGGTTGCGGTGGGGTGGTTTTAGATGACCGGGTTACTTTTTGTTGTCGTCGGTGTTAGTTGTGGATGACGTTTGGGTACTGTTTTCATCGTCATTGCCATTACCACTTGGTTTTTGTTCCGTGCTCGAGGATTCCTTACTAGTACTGGATTCCGTCGTTGAAGATTCCGTCTTGGAAGTGCTGGAGCTGGTCGTCGCCTGGTTGTTACTGCTGTAGGCCGAGGAATTCGTATTGTTTGTCGACCCATATTGGCTGGTTGCCGTAGTATCCGTGACAGTACCAGGATGGCCGGTGACGTAGTATTCTGTTTTCCCGTTTTGCGTGGTGCGCGTGACGGTACTTGGGGCCGTCCAATCGGTATTGGTGCTCTTACCGGCAAGATAGCTCATTTCGTATTTGTAAATTTCTTGAGCAATTGTGGTTTGTGACTCGCTGACATAGTGACCGGTCTGGAATTGTTTATCGTAACCCGTCCAGACGGAAACAGCGTAGTTCTTGGTGTAACCCGTGAACCAGGAGTCCATCGTGGCGCCATCGGGCACCTTGTCGGCATAATCGTCAGGGTAGGAGTCGGTCCCAGTCTTACCGGCTTGGTAAAGCCCAGAGATGGCAGCTGAACGTCCAGAACCATTCTCGTTGGTCATGACATCCTTCATCATATCAGTCAACATGAAGGCCGTAGCAGCGCTCATTGCACGTTTACCGGTAGAAGCATAGTTGTGTTTTTTACCATCCTGAGTAACTACCTTGGAGACCAGATAAGGTTTGTAGTAGGTTCCGCCGTTGGCGAAGGCCGCATAGGCAGCTGCTTCCTGTTCGGAGGAAATGTACAACCCAATCCCATTTTGTAAGGTCAATGTCTTATCAAATGTCATTCCTAAACCTTCGAGGAACTTAGTGGCTTTAGAAATGCCGACATTTTGTAAGGTTCGAACCGCTGGAATATTCCGAGATTCATAGAGGGCTTTACGCATGGTAATGGTTCCCTGATATTGTTTATCCCAATCATAGAGGCTCTTGTCGGTCCCTGGGTACGTAAATGCTGTATCCTTAACGGGTTCGTAAGTTGGATAATAGAGGTGCTCAATGGCTGGCCCGTAATCCATCAGAGGCTTGGCCGTTGAAGCACTGGAGCGGTCCGTTTGGACGGCACGGTTTAACCCGAAGGTGACGTTTCCGGTCTTTCGACCACCGATCATGGCAACCACTTGACCATTATTGGGGTTCACAATGGTGGACCCTACTTGGAACTTACTGGAAGGGAAGTTGACATAGTTCCCTGAGTTGACGATATTGTAAAGTGTCTTCTGGGCGCCCATGTCGAGGTTGGTGTAGACCTTCAGACCTCCAGTAGTGGTGTTGTAACCCTTAGCCTTGAGCTCGGCGTAGACTTGCTTTAAGTAAGCGTCGATGACCTTAGTGGTCTTGGCATCAGTGGTAGTTGAATGGTGTGTCTTAACCAAACCGGTCTTAATGTTGGTCGCCTTGGCCTGCGCAGCTTGGGCGGACGTAATGGCATTGTTCTTGGCCATGGCGCCTAACACCAGATTACGCCGTTTTTCAGCATACTGTGGGTAGGTGGTTGGGTCATAGTCGTTCGGCGCTTGAGGCATCCCGGCAAGGAGGGCCAACTGTGGTAATTCCAGGTCTTTCAGATCTTTACCATAATAGTATTCAGCGGCCGTTTGCATCCCATAGACCCCGTTACCCATGTAAACCTTGTTAATGTAGTATTCTAGAATTTGATCCTTGGAGTAGTTGTGATCGACCTTGAGGGCCAGCCAGGCTTCTTGGGCCTTACGCTTCAAGGTTCGATCGGCAGCAGCTGTCGAGAAGACGGACAGCTTAACCAGTTGTTGGGTTAAGGTACTCCCACCTTGCATCCCCAGAGACGATCCGGTGACGTTGGCAAATGCAGCACCGACGATCCGGATGGGATCAACCCCGTTGTTCTTGTAGAAACGCCGATCTTCAGTGGAAACTACGGCTTGCTTTAAGGTTTCGGGAATGCCATTATTCCTGACATAGTTTCGGTTCTGGGCACCCAATCGTGAGATGACCTTACCGTTAGCGTCATAGACTCGCGTCGAGGTGTCACTGGAAAGGGCGGATTGGGTAATCTTCGGGGCGCTCTGGGCGTAGAAGAAGAAAAGCCCGGCACCAGCCAAGATTCCTAGAACACCGATTGCCACGATAATGAACAGCACTCGGCGGAAGGTACGCCAACCGTTGTGTGGTCGCTTGGGGCCGGGGGTGGTTGCGCTATGGCGACTCATCCGCGTACCACCGGTAGAATTGTTACTAGACATGTTAATCTCCTTTGCGTTTTAAACGTGTTCGCTGCTAAGCAGCTGATCCACGGCTTTGAGATAGGGAACCGGCAACTGCAATTGCGCAGGTAAAAGGATTCCCTTGGCGGCGATGTCCGTATAGGGGACGGACTTACGGCCGCCTTGAATTTGTTGATCCCAGAAGGTGAAGAGGTCTTCAGCACGGTACAGGTAGGTTTCATGGCGACTGACAAACTTAATAATAGCAAAACAAATGCCACCCTGGGCCGTACAAGCCCGCATGTGATCGATCTGGTGTTGATGAAAGTTTTTCAACGGGAAGGAGGACTTATTCTTGGTTTCCTTCGCGTCGAAGTCGAGGTAGTGGCCCCGATAGACCCCGTTGTAATCGGTCGTGGACGCGGTACTGAAATAGGCTTCCCTAATGACTGCTGCACTGCGTTTCGGATAATCGACCTTGACGATTTGAATTGGGGTAGGTTTCTTGTGAACCACCGCCAAACCACGGGTCTCATAATACGTGTTACTCTGGTTGAGCTCTTCTTCTAGCGTCATGCCCCGTTTCCCATAGTTAGTATAGGAACTGGGAAACTTGGGCCCCGACGGTGTCACTGGTGTTTGATAGGCATTCCCATTGGGATACCGAATAGTCATCGACTCCTCACACTCCTTGTCGAAAGCTGGCTCGCATTTGTGGCCCAGTTATTGACATTATACCAAGGTAGGGCAGAAATAAAAACTCCCAAGCAGATTGGACGTCAGACTTTTCCAATAATTTAACGTCTTTTCATTGCTCCCACCGAAAATCTTCGCTAAACTATAGGAAGAACAAAGGGGGAATTTTGGTGAGTCGACTGTGGGTGACGGGTTATCGAAGCTATGAACTCGGCGTCTTTGGTACCGAGGACAAGAAACTTCTGGTCTTAAAGGATGCCTTAAAGAAGGTTCTTATTAGTAAAATTGAAAATGGCACCGACTGGTTGATTACCGGTGGTCAACTCGGGGTAGAACAGTGGGTCATCGAGGTGGCTCTGACCCTGAAAGAGGACTATCCGGAACTCAAAATTGCGATGATGACGCCGTTTGCGGAGTTCGGCAACAACTGGAACGAGGCCAATCAGGCCCAACTAGCTAGTCTCATGAGTCGAACGGACTTCCATGAACCAGTCAGTGCGCAACCTTATCATAGCCCCCAACAGTTAAGAAACTATCAAGAATTTATGTTGACCCATACAGATGAAGCCGTGATGGTTTATGATTTAGAGGTTGAAGGCAAACCTAAGTATGATTACCGAGCGATTGAACAGTTCCAGGAGCAACATACTTATCCCCTGACGATGGTTGATATGGAATGGCTACAAGAAAGTGCCAACGAATATCAAGAAAATTTAAATAATGGTTCCCAATTTGAATGAAAACTGGTATTATTAATATTGCCGGTTTGATATGACAACGAGGTGTAAATAATCGATGGAAAACATTAAGTTCACTCCAAAAGAAATTTTGCAAAAGCAATTTCGACAAAAGATGCGTGGCTATGATCCAGATGACGTTGATACTTTCTTAGACAACGTGATCAAGGACTACGACACCTTTGTTAAGGAAAATCAACGCCTGCAAGATGAAAACGAACGGTTGTTAGCGAAGGTTGATGAATTAACGAAGCAAGTGCAAGTTGGCGTTAGTCAACCACAAGCTTCGACAACCAGCCAACCGACGTCCAGTGTGACTAATATGGATATTCTCAAACGTTTATCCAATTTGGAACGTCACGTTTTCGGTTCACAATTAGATAATGATCCAAACGAGTCACATCGTTTGTAGAATTATAAAGACTGGTGTAAATCCTGAGTAATCGCGGTCGGCTTATGTCGGCTGAGGAAAGTCCATGCTCGCACAGACTGAGATGTCTGTAGTGTTCGTGCTCGGTGAAAAAATAAGCCGGGGAACGTTAGCAATAACGTTACGGCGGGAAAAAATGGCTAAGGCTTCGGCTATGCTTGAGTATCCCTGAAAAGTGCCACAGTGACGATACGTCCAGGGAAACCTAGGCGGTGGAACGCGGTAAACCCCTCGAGCGGGCAACCCAAACTTTTGGTAGGGGCGCTTCACATATGGAAATGAACGAAATGTGGGGGGAGAGGAAACTCTCGAGATAGATGATTACTGCCAGTCAATCGTTTGCCTGAAACGGTTGGGTGGTACAAAACATGGCTTACAGGGATTTACACCATGTCAGGTCGGTGGGAGCTTGCTCCCACCTTTTTTTATAGCTAATTTATGGGGCGAAAGGTCTTCGGTGGTACACTGAGGGTAAAGTCGATTTGTCGCGGTAGCGATCGACAGCGTTCGCTAATTTAAAGCGTTGTACCGTTGCGTCAGAAACAAGGAGGATGTTATGAAAAAATTTCATTTATATGCCGCCACTGCGAGTGGTATCGAAGCCATCGCTGGACGGGAATTACGAGATATGGGTTATGAGACCCAAGTCGAAAATGGTCGGGTTCGCTTTGATGGAACGATCGAAGATATCTTACGAACGAATCTCTGGCTCAGAACGGCTGACCGTGTTCGGATCATCGTGGCTGAATTCGATGCCGTGACATTTGACGAGTTATTCGAAGCCACCAAGGCCGTCGCTTGGGATGAATTGCTGCCCATGGATGCAGCTTTCCCCGTTGAAGGCCGCTCCAAGAAGTCTCAGCTACATAGTGTGCCTGACGCGCAAGCAATTGTGAAGAAGGCCGTGGCGACCAAGCTAGCCGCTGTCTATCACCGGCGGACGCGAATGCCTGAAACGGGTGCGACGTATCCTTTGGAAGTGATGATTGATAAGGATCACGTGATGCTAACCCTTGATACAACAGGTCCGAGTCTCTTTAAACGAGGCTATCGGGTTGGCAAAGGTGGCGCGCCTATCAAGGAAAATATGGCGGCGGCATTGATTGCTTTGACTAGCTGGCATAAGGATATGCCATTCTGGGATCCTGTCTGTGGGTCCGGAACCATTCCAATTGAGGCAGCGCTGATCGGCCGTAACTTGGCTCCTGGTTTCAATCGGGATTTCACCTGTGAGAGTTGGGACTGGGTGCCGCAAGAACTGAGTGACCAAGTTCGTGACGAGGCCGATGCCAAGGCCGACTATGACACCCCCTTACAGATTTTTGGAAGTGATATTGATGAGAATATGGTCGCTATCGCTAAAAAGAACGCGCAAGAGGCTGGGCTGTCACAAGACATCACTTTCCGTCAATTAGCGGTTCAAGACTTTGAAACCGAACTCAAACACGGGGTTATCGTTGCCAACCCACCTTACGGGGAACGGTTGAGTGATCAGGCCAGCGTACGGGAGCTTTACAAGCAAATGGGTGAGGTTTTCCGGCCAATGACGGACTGGTCAACCTATGTGCTGACAGCCGATCTGGAATTCGAACACTTCTATGGTAAGAAAGCCACGAAGACGCGGAAACTCTATAACGGGGCCCTCCGGACGGATTACTTCCAGTTCTGGGCACAACGGCAACCACGACGGTCAAAGGAGTAGGTAACGTGATTAAGGCGGATTGCATTTTCTGTCAGAAGAACGAGATTGTTCTGGAAAATGATCTGGCGAAGGCCTTTTGGGACCTTCATCCGGTGCGCAAGGGACATCTATTGATCGTTCCTAAGCAACATTATGCCACCTATTTTGATATTCCTGGGCCAACCAAGCAGGCCATGGATGCCCTATTGGCTGAGGGAAAGGTCTTATTGGACCAAACCTATCAGCCAGCTGGTTATAACATTGGGATTAATGTTGGGGCGGCGGCTGGTCAAACGGTGATGCATGCCCATGTTCATTTGATTCCACGGTATACGGGTGATGTGCCCGATCCCCGTGGTGGGGTTCGGAAACTCATTCCCGCAGCCGTAAAACGATTTCTAAAATAAAGACATGAGAGTTTCGGTAACGTTGCCGAAACTCTTTTTTTATGATCAAAATGTCAGAAAATATAACGCCAAAAGTGATCAACAGTAAGAATACGGGCTCCAAAAGGTCAATTTACGAATATACTAATCAGCCATCGACATATTTAGTGCTTAGTGTTAGGATTTATAACATTAAAAGATGAAGAGGGCGACGCAAATGAATTTAGCCAACACAGCATTTGTGTTAGTGGCAAGTATCTTGGTTTTATTCATGACTCCTGGTTTGGCATTCTTTTACGGGGGATTGGTTTCGGAGAAAAACGTGGTTAATACTCTGCTGTCGGTGTTTATCATGACGGGAATGGCCATTCTCCTCTGGGTATTTGTGGGGTATTCGTTAAGTTTCTCGGGTGACTTTGCCGGGATTATTGGGAATCTGCGAGAAGCCTTCTTTCATGGCGTACGGGTGTCAACGTTGACGACGGGCCAGATTCCCGTAGGGGCGTACGCCTTATTTCAAATGATGTTTGCCATTATTACCCCGGCCTTATTCGTTGGGGCCGTGGTTGGTCGAATTCGATTTAAATTTCTTTTACTCTTTCTGGTCGGCTGGTCACTACTCCTGTACTACCCATTAGTTCACTTAGTGTGGAGTCCAGCTGGTTGGCTAGCACGTTGGGGTGTTTTGGATTTTGCCGGTGGGACGGTGGTCCACATTAATGCCGGGGTCACCGCCTTGGTATTGTCAGTTTGGCTGGGACCTCGGCTGAAGAGCAACACCGGCAATCCTCACTATAATTTACCCTGGGTGCTACTGGGGACCGCAATTCTGTGGATTGGTTGGTATGGTTTCAATGCTGGGAGTGCGCTGGCAGTCAATGATATTGCCTTACAGGCTGCGTTGACCAGTACCGTAGCCACGGCCACCGCAATGGTGGTCTGGATGGGACTCGACATCTGGCGTCATGGGAAGCCAACGTTGGTGGGTGTCTGTACCGGGACCCTGTGTGGGCTGGTGGGGATTACGCCCGGAGCTGGATACGTGACGATCATGGGAGCTGTGGCTATCGGAGCCATTGCCACCTTGACCAGCTACGCCTTTGTGACCTGGATCAAGCCACATTTGGGAATTGACGATGCGCTGGATGCCTTCGGTTGTCACGGGGTGAGCGGCATTGTTGGTAGCGTACTAGTGGGTGTCTTTGCCACGAAGTCTGTCAATCCGGTGGTCACGACCAATGGACTCCTGTATGGTGGTGGCGGTCGCTTGCTGGGGATTCAGGTTGGCGCGACGGTGGTTACGATTGTGTTAGTAGCTGCCGGTGTCAGTCTCTTAGTTTGGAGTCTTCGCCAGGTTTGCTCGATGCGTGTTAGCGTTGCCGAAGAAGAGACGGGACTTGATCTTGGTGAGCACGGGGAACGGGTGGACTCGACGGTGGCTCGCCAGGCACAATTGGCGGCTTTTCGTCCGGAACAGGAACGTTTCGAACCCGAATTTCGGGGGCAACTTCAACATCTGACTTCCCACGATTCCTCTCGATCTGGTTTGCACGGTCGCTAAAGTTAGTGACTTTCTTAAGGTTAGCCGAAGTAGTGGTTATTTTGAATGGAAACTGATAAGCTAGCTTTGTGGTTAGGGGCCACGCGAATTTAATTAAGCTAAGGGGGAGTTTAAAATGAAAAAAGATCGGATTGTCTTAACGACATTGGTCGTCTTTGCGGTCATGTTCTTAAGCCTGGTGCTCGTTTTAATGAAGTCACCACTATGGTTGGCATTCCCACTGGCGTTTGCCGCTCTGGGTGCCGTATGTTACGGCGTAGAGGGAATCATCGAAAATAAAAAACAACAGCGCAGTGAGCGCAAAGCTTAATCGTAAAAATAAAGAGGCCAGTGAGCCTCTTTTTTCGTGGTTTACGTTATCCGAGTGACTTGGTAAAATGAACGAGTAAAGGACGATGACGCGATGTGAATTGGCAAGGAGACGAAGCGGATGCTGGTGATTTTCTGAAGGTGGCCGCCTGCACGGCAGTTATGGGACAATCGGTGTTGAGCCTTGCCTTAACGGTGCAACCGGCGCTAAGAGATCAGGCAGTGATGGCTGGTCTTTATTTAGCAGTGAAGTTTACGGCGCCCGCCTTTATCTGGGGGATTCTCTTCACGACCAGTCGAACGACCCAATCGATTAGTGGCTATGGCACTTACTTGAAGCAGCAGATACCGACGCTTTTTTTGCCGACCGTGATCTGGACAGGGCTCTATCTATGGGTGATGCCCGATGTTCAGCAGCATGGCGCGGGTCACAGCTGGAGATCATTCTTTTGGCAGGCTGTGAGTGGTAATGCGGCCCCTCATCTGTGGTATAACACCATGATGCTCCAATTTATTCTGTTGATGCCCGTCTTTTGGTGGTTGCGTGATCGGACGACTCGATTACAAGCGGCTAAACACTGGGGATGGGGTATCGGGAGTCTCTCTGTTTTGGCGATGATCGGGTTTACCTTATTGGTCTATCCAACCCGTTACTTTGTCCGCTGGTACCTCTTGGATCGGATCTTCTTGGGCTTTCTTCTGTATGCGGTATTGGGCGTTCTGTGCTGGCAATATTGGGCCGCCTGGCAACACTGGTTGTCACGTATTTGGGGACTCTTGGTCCTGGTGGCTTGTGCGACGTGGGGGGGCCAGAACTGGGTGTTGCGGCAGTGGGGGTCGACGGTCGACTTTGCCCAGACGAGTTACTACCTGCCGGCAACTGTTATTTTTGATTTAAGTGTCATCGGATTGGTTCTGGCGTTAGCCGGTAACCAGATACGACGGAGATCTCGGTCACTGGGGCTGGTTCATGGTCTCGCACAGTTAGCCTATCCCTCGTATCTCGCCAATGTATTTTGGCTACAGCTCATTTGGCGGGGTGGTGGTGCTGTGCTGACGCAAGCCCACCTGGGTCTGGGAATTCTCGTATGTTACGGATTGACTTGGATTGTATCGTTTAGCTTTAGTGCCCTGATCGCTCGGTGTATTGATATAGTCAAAAGGAGGAGACAACCATGGACAGAACACAACCGGTAGAACTTGTGACAATGATTCTTGTAACAAACCCTGTTACTAAGCACGTCTTGGTGGAGGATAAATTAAATGTCCCTTGGAAAGCTGGTCATAGTTTTCCCGGCGGTCACGTGGAGGTCGGCGAGAGTTGTGCGACGGCGGCAATGCGGGAGGTGGCCGAGGAGACGGGTCTACACTTACATAGTTTGAGCTTTTGTGGCACTTGTGAATGGTTTGACCCAACTCGGGAAAAGCGTAAATTGGGTCTGCTGTACCGCAGCAACGATTTCACGGGTGAGTTGCGTGACAGTGATGAGGGTCCCAATTCGTGGTTGCCTTTGTCGGAATTGACGGCGGCAAACAGTGCCTCTAGTCTGATGACGTTGTTACGCGTCTTTAACCATGAGCTTCCAGCGATCGTCAGTAACGAGTGGAATGGTGAATTGTCAGCGGATGCCGGGTGGCAAGTTTAGGGCGAAAATTTCAGGCGCCCTGAACCTCTCAATTATTGAAAACGTGTATAATTGAGATAAAGGAAGCGATGATGATGAAAACAACGAGACGGACCCAACGGTGGTATGGCTACTTCTTCATTGGTTTGAGCGTTCTTGCCCTGCTCTTGGCGGGACTACTACCATTATCCTTAGTGGAGCGTGCGTTAATTCTGACGACCGCTGTAACCCTGCTGACTTATGGGATTAGTTATCAATCCCGGTTGGCTCGGGGGTGGTGGCTGGCACTGGTCGTTGTAGGTGGCGGACTGGTTCTCTTAGACTTGGTCGTGGCCCTCATGACGCCGGCGTTGTTCCTGACCTTCCTGGAATTCTTATTGCCACTGACGTTTTTAGTAGTACTGCTGGGTTACCTGCGTCGCTTGATCTAAGCGTCGCAAGTTAGGCGTTAATCGGTGTTGATCACGGACCATAATTTTAATTTATAAACAAAGGCGTCGAACACTTATCCTCAAGAATAAGTGTTCGACGCCTTTTAATTGACTGGAATTGATGAAAATTACTGACCGGTGTGACCCAAATCAGGAGAAGAGGGTTACCAGAATATCCCAGGTCATATGAACAACAATTCCGGGCCAGAGGGACTTGCTGCGGGCGTAAAGCCAACCGAAGAGAGCCCCGAGGGCGGCAACAGAAACAAGGTTGCTGATCCAGGCCATTGGACTCATTGCTGGAATCGTCGTGAGGTAACGGGGGATATGTAGACTGGCGAAGGCCAAAGCCTGAATGGTATTGGCCGTGGCTAAGGAATAGCGGGTCAACAAAACGTTTAGGAAGTAGCCTCGGAAGACAAACTCTTCACTGATGCCAACCACTAGGAAGTAGCGGCCCCAGAATTCGGGACGAAAGCTGTGACTGATGCGCAGCCCATGATGGGTCAACATAAATTGGCCAATGAGGTAGATGATGACCAAGGCTAAGACCAAGTAACCAGGGATGAATCGCCAGCTGGGTTGCCATTGATCACGGTTGACTAAATACAGGTCACTGGGCGCTGTCTGATGCAGGAACCAAGCACCCGCGCCTAACCAAACAATAAGTTTGATGGCATCTAAGACAAGTTCCTGCGGCCAGCCGGCAAGATGATTTTCAATGGGAACATTGAGGGCGATCTGAACGATTAACCAAACTAGCCAAAAGCCAATGAGATTGAGGGCCAATCGTCGAGTAGTGATTGAATGTGACATGGACGACACTCTTTTCTAAAATAAAGGTTTACACATATTGTAGAACACTTCGATCGAATTGATTGTAAAATTTGAGTAAGGATCATCAATTACAGACAATGTTATCAGTGTATACATTTGAAGTAATCGGTGTTAACATGAGGTGTGAACAGCGTTTTTACGGGATTTTAAAGGAGGACGACTTAGATGGCAGAACGACCCTATCATCGAGAAAATTTAGCGGCAGCGATTGCACAACAGGCACGAATGCAGTTGGAGACCAACGGGGCGGAACAACTCTCTCTACGACAAATCGCGCGGTTTTTGGATGTGACGCCGGCCGCCGTCTATCGGCATTATCCGGATAAAGCAAGCCTATTGGCTCAACTCAGAGAAACGATCACCGATGAATTGACAGCGACTTTACGTGAAGGCGTCCTGGATTCGGCGGATGCCACGATTATGTTGACCCGGATGGTGGCCAATTTGTTGGCCTATGCCACCCAACATCCCCAAGCAATCGTCTTTGTCCTCACGAAACCATTAGAGGTCCCGCAGAGCTTACAAACAGTGGTCACTCTCTATACAGCCCAACATCCTGCCGCGAGGGCTCCCCAGAACCCGGCACAGGCCTGCTGGTTGTTTCTATTGGGGATTCTGTTGGTTCATGACTCAGATCTGACGGCAGAGTGGATCACCACCCAGCTGAAATACTTACTGGGGGACTAGCTGGAACGACCGGTGGAAAACACTTTACTTTCAAAAAGTAAGTGATAAACTGAAACAAAATATAAAACTAAGCTCCCGGTATCTGGGACTTGAAATGAGGCCATTAAATATGGAGACTAAATTTTTAGAACTTGCCAAGAAACGACGGAGTATTTATGCTTTGGGTCGCGATGTAAAGCTCAGCCAAGACGACCTGGTTACTCTGATTAAAAACAGTGTGAAGCAGGGCCCATCATCCTTTAACAATCAGACAACACGGGTTGCCATCTTATTCGGCGATTCACACGAAGAACTTTGGAACATCGTGATCAATCGTCTGAAGCAAGAGGTACCTGACGCCGACGCTTTTAAGCGAACCGAAGCCAAGATTAATGGGTTCAAAGCGGCTTATGGAACGGTCTTGTTCTTTACTGAAACTAAGACGGTCGCAAAATTTGAACACGACTTCCCACTCTATGCGGCTAACTTCCAGGATTGGTCAGAACAATCTCAAGGAAATGCGCAGTATGCTGTTTGGACGGCGCTGGCGGAGAATGGGATTGGCGCCAACCTGCAACATTACAATCCACTGATCGATGATGATGTTCGTCGCACTTTTGACATTCCAGCTAGCTGGCGGTTACGGGCCGAGATGGACTTCGGATCAATCGAAGCACCGGCCGACGCGAAAGACTACATGTCTGATGGCGACCGCTTCTTGATCTTTAAATAGGCCTGCAAAAAGGGAGCCTGTCCGCACTATTTTGGTGTTGGGCAGGCTCCCTTTTCTATGAATAATCGTCGAGGGGCGGTCACGTGTTTTAGATATAAGTATGCTAAAATGAGGGCTAGAACAGAATCTTTTAATTATCGGAGGTCAAGGTCAGCATGCAAAAACGAATTGCTATTATTGGCGGCGGTATTGTCGGTGCCACCGCAGCTTATTATCTTAGTCAATTACCCGGCGGGCAGAACGTGAAAGTGACGCTGTTTGACGACGGCGTGGGGCAAGCCACCAGTGCCGCAGCCGGCATCATTTCGCCATGGCTTTCTAAGCGTCGTAACCAGCAATGGTACCGCTTAGCCAAAGCGGGGGCCGACCTTTACCCAGAACTTATCCATGATGCCAAGCTGGGGACAGCCGTTTATCAGCAGACGGGAACCATCGTTACGCGATCGGATGACAGCGACCTCGAAGCACTGTTTGCCTTGGCTCAAAAACGGCGGCAAGATGCCGCAACCATGGGGGATGTCACCGCACTCAGTGCCGCCGAGGTTCAAGCAAAGGTGCCGCTGTTAACGACGAGTCACCCTGGCGTCTTTATTAGCGGGGGTGCCCGTGTCGATGGTGCCGCATTGGTGGATGGACTGTTAAAACAAGCCACGTCACAGAATTTAACGATTCGGCGAGAACGGGTCACACTCGATGGCCAGGGCAATGTCATGACTTCGGTTGGACGCAAACAGTTTGACCGGGTCATTGTGGCCGCTGGTGCCTGGGTCAAGGAACTCCTAGCCCCGCTGGGTGTGATTGCTGATGTACGACCACAGAAGGGGCAATTGATCGAACTAGCTGTCAAAGACTTTGAGTCTCAAGAACGGATGCCAGTCGTGATGCCTGAGGGCGAACGGGACTTTATTCCATTCGGTCACGGGAAGCTCCTTGTGGGGGCGACACATGATGACGAAGGTAAATTTGACTTGAAGGCGACACCAGAAGTGACCGCCGATCTGTTGGGCAGTGCTCAACGATTAATGAGTGGATTGACGGCCGACAATGTCACGGCGACCCGAGTTGGCACACGAGCCTATACCCGTGACTTTGCCCCATTCTTCGGGCCGGTACCTGAACACGAAGCCATTTTAGTGGCATCCGGTTTGGGTTCCTCGGGCCTGACAACCGGTGTTCAGATCGGTCGCCTGCTTGCCGGATCTGCCCTGTATGGTGGCACTCCTGACTGGAGTGACTACGAGAAGCCGCTCACGACTTACTTGGCCACCTCTGCGGAGTGAAGCGCCTGATTGGCTAAGGTGTGAGCCCCTTGATTTTGTTTCTCGGGGACCCACTGGGTCAGAACCAATTGAAAGGATGCTTGAGCTGCTAACAAGCGGTCTACCTGGTTTTGGTAATGTTTTGCATAATGTTTGGTTAAACTGTCGTTAACGATCTGACTATCGGTGTAAAATAAAACGGTAGTCGATGCACTTGTGGGTCCCACTAGTTGGCTGAGTTTTTCAAATCCCAGCCGCGCGACTTCAAACTCGGCCGCGTGGTTGGTCTTAGCCAATAGGGGGACCTTCAATTGTGTCTGCTGATGATCGTGGATAATGAGGATACCTCCGGCACTCAGTCCACTTTGTGGTTGGGTTGCCGCATCCGTATACAATGAATACACAAGAATCACTCCAATTTTTTCGTGAGGTGTTGAAACTAATGATAACGCAACAACGACGCTTTTTGTATCAACCCTATCCACTAGGAAGCATCATTAACTGGAGCTGGACGCTGATTGTTTTTCTACTCGGTGTCATTTTCTGGCTTGAAGTGACGCATTTTAACTGGATGACACTGGCCTTCTTTGTGGCCTTCGCCTTACTTAGCTGGATTGAGATTCACTTCCGTAATATCACCATGGCCGACGGCATGTTAACCGTTAGTCGGGTGCTCAATCATCATCACCTGGTGATCCCTTTGGCAGATGTCAAGGGTGTTCGCGTGGCCCGGTTTCGCTTAGGAATCGTGGCTCAAGGACGAATCTATCAATTCTTATTACCACAAAATTCTGTGATCGAGTTAGCTGCACTGATTCGTGCGGCTATGCCCGAGCAAGTTGAACGAGAGGATGACTAATTTGAAGGATATTGAAATTTCACAGGCAACGCCGTTGGAGCCGATCGAAAAGATTGCGGCTAAGGTGGGTCTCAATCCTGCCGATATCGAACCTTACGGCCACACTAAAGCTAAGATTACCTTACCACTGCCTGAGAAACATGAATTGGGTAAATTGGTGCTCGTGACGTCTATCAATCCCACACCAGCCGGTGAAGGGAAGTCCACGGTGGTTGTTGGTTTAGGGGATGCTCTGAATCGTGCCGGTCATCAGACCGTACTAGCTCTGCGTGAGCCCTCAATGGGGCCTGTGATGGGGATGAAGGGGGGCGCTACCGGAGGAGGGTACGCCCAGGTTGTGCCAATGGAAGATATTAACCTTCACTTTACAGGGGATATGCACGCCTTGACCGAGGCCCACGACACCCTGGCAGCTCTGATTGATAATCATATTCACCATGGTAATGCATTAAACCTGGATCCCCGTCAGATTGTGTGGAAACGGGTTTTAGATATCAACGATCGTGAGTTGCGCCAGACCGTCGTTGGCCTGGGTGGTCGAACCTCTGGTACCCCGCGTCAAGATGGGTTTGACATCACCGTAGCAAGTGAATTGATGGCAGTGCTGTGTCTCAGCGAAGACCTGACGGATCTGAAACGTCGGGTCAATCGGATCCTCATCGGGTATACTTATGACCGTGAACCCGTCACGGTGGCCGATCTGAAGGTCGGCGGTGCCATCACCTTACTCTTAAAGGATGCGATTAAACCCAACCTGGTGCAGACTTTAGAACATAACCCTGCGATTATCCATGGGGGACCATTTGCCAATATCGCTCACGGCTGTAATTCCGTGTTAGCAACACAGACGGCCCTGCAACTTGGGGATTTTGCGGTGACTGAAGCCGGTTTTGGGGCTGACCTGGGTGGCGAGAAGTTCATGGACATTAAGACGCCGGTTTTAGGTAAGACACCGGATGCCGTAGTGGTTGTCGCGACGATCAGGGCTCTCAAGTACAACGGGGGTGTCAAACGTGCCGATCTCGAACAAGAGAATATTGCCGCCTTGAGACAAGGTAGTTCCAATTTGAAACGTCATATCAAGAGCATGCAACAGTATGGTGTCCCAGTCGTTGTGGCCATCAATCGCTTCACTAGCGATACCGATGCTGAAGTAGCCGCCCTGACTGCTGAGGTGGCTGCATTGGCTATTCCCGTGGCCACCACGACAGTTTGGGCCGATGGTGGGGCAGGTGCTGCTGATTTGGCGGAAAAGGTCGTCATGGCCACACAACAAGCTAAGGATTTCCATCGGTTGGTACCGGAAGGCGCTGACCTGATGACACAGATGACAGCTATTACCCAGAAAGTTTATGGGGGTGCCAGAGTTGAGTTGTCCGGCAAGGCACAACGTCAGTTGAAGACGTTTGCGAAACGGGGCTGGGACAAGTTACCGGTCTGCATGGCCAAAACACAGTATTCACTGACGGATGATGCCCAGCAGTTGGGCGCACCAACGGATTTCACGATTCATGTACGTGAGTTTGCGCCACGTCTAGGGGCAGGGTTCGTCGTCGCACTGACGGGGAACGTTTTGACAATGCCTGGCCTACCGAGCCACCCAGCGGCTCTCGATATGGACATTGATGCCGATGGAAAAATTACCGGGTTGTTTTAGTCTTTGCTAACCGACCTTTCAAAGTGATTGAAATGAAAGACGAGGCCTGAAAAGGGGTCTCGTTTTTTTGATCGTATAGAATGGTATTAAACCAGCGTTTGGCGAGGGTGTACAGGGCCACAAATGGGTAGCAGTGCGAATGACTTTCCCAATCGGCTCTTTTCCCGAACTTTTCTGGGTCTGAAGCCGCCGAACTCGCCGGTTTTCTGGTATACTTTTCAACAACGACTTATAGGAAAGGTGTTTCATAAACTTATGCTGATTGCCAATATTATTTTAATAGTGGTCCTGGTCGGAATTGATCAGTGGATCAAGCACGCGGTGGTCTTAAACATCGCGTTAGGTGGTGAGAAGCCCTTCATCCCTGGGATCATGTCCCTAACGCATCTGCGTAATGATGGGGCAGCCTGGAGTATCCTGCAGGGACAGATGTGGTTCTTTGCGGTCATCGCCGTGATCGCCTTGGGTATCATGGGCTTCTTCTTCTGGCAATACCGCAACCAGCGGGAGTCCTGGGTGGAGGAACTTGGTTTGGCCTTGATGATGGCCGGGACGATCGGGAACTTTATCGATCGACTGATGAATGGTTACGTGGTTGACATGTTCCAGCTCACCTTTATTAATTTTCCAATCTTTAACTTCGCCGACAGTTGCTTAACAGTTGGCGTGATTCTAATCGCGGTCGGCGTCTTTCTTGCCGATCGCCGGGAGGCCCAGTAATGCAAAATGAAGAGTTTAAAGTGACAGCGAGTGCTCGGTTAGACAAATTGGTTGCCGAGACGGTACCTACGATTTCACGATCGCAGGCCAAGGGAGCTATTGAAGCTGGTCAAGTCAAGGTTGACGGGCAAGACGCCCGGCCGAAGGACAAGCCGGCGGTGGGTGCCACAGTTACCATTAGTCTCCCTGATCCACAACCGTTGGATCTCGTTGCCGAAAATATTCCCTTAGACATCGTCTATGAGGATGATGACGTGATTGTCGTGAACAAACCTCAGGGGATGGTGGTTCATCCCGCACCAGGGCATCCAGATAAGACGTTAGTGAACGCGCTCCTGTATCATAGTCCGCTCTCCAGCATTAACGGAACGTTGCGGCCAGGAATCGTTCACCGGATTGACAAGGATACCTCGGGATTACTCATGGTTGCCAAGAACGATCATGCCCATCAAAGTCTTTCAGCACAGCTTCAGGCCAAGACCAACTTGCGGGAATATGTGGCCATTGTTCACGGTAACTTTAAAGAAGAAGAAGGGGTCATTCGCGCACCACTAGGCCGTTCGCCTAAGGACCGCAAGAAGCAGGCGGTGGTTGCCGATGGTCGACCCGCCGTCACGCACTTTAGAGTCTTGGAACGGTATGGAAATTACACCTTGATTGCCTGTCGCTTGGAAACGGGACGGACGCATCAGATCCGGGTTCATTTGGCTTACATTAAGCATCCCGTCGCGGGTGATCCTTTATATGGTCCCAAGAAGACCCTAAAGGGTGCGGGACAATTCTTACATGCCAGAGAGTTAGGCTTCAAACAGCCCACCACTGGTGAACAACTGGTCTTTACGGCGCCAGTTCCGGCAAATTTTGCCACAGCGGTTAAGCACTTGCGGTTACAGGCTGGTTTACCAGTTGACAAACCAATCTAGTTTTTTTATGCTAAACGTACGAGAATAGCGGGTTTACCGGTGTTCCGGCGGGCGGGTTTCTTCACCAGTATTGCCGAAGAGACTCGCCCGCCTTCTACATAGGCGGACACCAGGGAAATTTAAGGAGGAAATAAAGATGGCAAAGGTAGTTGTGGACGCAATGGCAATGCAACGGGCCCTGACCCGAATCACATACGAAATAATTGAACGTAACAAGGGTGTGGATGACTTAGTCATTCTCGGAATTAAAACGCGTGGTGTCTATTTGGCGCGGCGAATTGCCAGTCGCTTGCAACAGCTTGAAAATGTCACGGTACCGGTGGGTGATCTCGATGTGACCCCTTATCGCGATGACATCGACCACGATGCCCAGGGAGATCCCCAGGTGAGTGGCGAGAGCATCGACTTCTCTGTAGCGGGGAAAAAGGTTATTTTAGTCGATGACGTGCTTTATACTGGCAGAACTATCAGAGCTGCGATGAGTGCCGTGATGGCACTTGGCCGGCCCCAGTCCATTAACTTGGCCGTCCTGGTCGACAGAGGTCACCGGGAATTACCTATCAGAGCGGACTTTGTCGGGAAGAATATTCCCAGCTCGCAACGAGAACGGATTAAGGTGTCCGTTAGTGAGATTGACGACCGCGATGCCGTAGAAATCCAACAGGCATAAACTGACGAAGGGGCCGATTTAGCATGGCAAAACGCTATTTAATTTTAGAAGACGGCTCGGCTTACGCCGGTGAGGGTTTTGGTGCTGGCGCCACGACGAGCGGCGAAGTCATTTCCAATTTAAATTTACTTGGCTATCAGGAAACGATTACCGATCAGATTTATCACAATCAGATTATTATCTTTTCGCAACCCGCCATTGGTAATGTCGGTATTAACCACGATAGTTATGAATCAATTCTGCCCACGGCTAAGGGGATGGTGGTGCGAGATGTAACGAACATCTCGACCAATCGTCTGTCCCGCCTATCCCTGGATGAGTTTCTTCAGCAGCACAATATTCCGGGAATTAGTGGTATTGACACGCGACACTTAATTCGCAAGCTGCGGAAGATGGACGGTCCAGTCAAGGGAAGTATCGTCGACGTTGCCGATGCCCATGCCTTTGATCAACTAAATGCGACCGTTCTGACGAATCGGCAAGTCGATCAGGTAGCGACACCAAAGCCGTATCCTAACCCGGATACCGGTAAGAACGTCGTGGTCATTGATTTTGGGTTAAAACATGGTATCTTACGGCAACTGTCTGAGAGACGGTGTAATGTCACCGTATTGCCGTGGACAGCGAGTGCTCAGGATGTCTTGAATTTGGATCCAGATGGGGTTCTGCTCTCTACAGGCCCTGGTTCACCTTTAGATCTCGGTGAAGGGGTGCTGGAGATGATTCGTACGGTTCAAGCAGAGATTCCGCTCTTTGCCATCGGATTGGGTCATGAACTCTTTGCACTGGCGAATGGGGCCACACTGGCGGCACTTCCGGTGGAATATCATGGGAGTAGCCATCCAATTCGCCGAATCATTACGAATGATATTATTTATGCGACTCAGGGTCAGGGTTACGCAGTGGTGGCCAAGTCGATTGATCGTAATCGGTTAATTACCACTTATGTTGACCTGATCAACGGCACTGTCCAAGGATTGCGACACCGGGATTTTCCGGCGTTCTCCGTTCAATTCTTCGCAGATGGTGCTCCCGGTCCCCACGAGAGTCGGGACTTGTTCGATGAATTCATGGAAGCAATGACAGCACGGGAGGGATAGACTTGCAGAACTTGGATGACTTACAAAAGGTTTTGATCATTGGGAGTGGTCCGACGGAGATTGGTCACGAGACTGAGCTAGATAGCGCCACCGTGCAAATTATTACGAGTTTTAAACGTCATGGGATTAAGACCATGATTATTGACAACAATCCCTTCTCTGTCGCTTTGGAGGAGATTCAACCGACAAACATGTATGTTCAGTCGGTGACGACGGCTAATGTCCGCCACATCATCGAACGTGACCAGCCAGATGCCATTCTTCCTAGTCTGGGAGGCTTACTGGCGATCCGAATTACGCAAGAATTGATTGAAAATGGGGATATCGGTCGGTTCGGGATTGCTATCTTGGGGATGCCGGCCAGCACGGTTCGCCAGATTAACAATCCAGCTGCATTGAATGCGACATTAAAGGAAATTCAGGAACCGGTCATCGAGGCCCAAATTGTTGGGACCGAAGATGAAGCGCTCGGGTTGGTAGAGTCGATTGGGTTTCCACTAATTGTGAAGCCAGTTGCGCCGCGTATCGACTCCAATCGAACCATCTGTGATAACGTCGACGACATGTTGGTGGCCTTGAACCAAGGTTTTCAACAGTCAAGATTTGATCAGTGTACGTTGGAGCGCAGTGTGGTCGGTTACAAAGAAGTTGAAATGGTCGCTATTCGAGATTCTGCGGACACCACAATTCTGATTTCCGGACTCGAAAATGTCGATCCTTTGGGAATTCATTCCGGAGACTCGATTGTTATTACACCGCCACAGACGTTAAATGACCGGGAATATCAGGATTTACGGGACGCGACATTCCACATTGCCCGGGAGCTCGGCATTGTTGGGGTCATGCACATTCATTTTGCGCTAAACCCCGACAATCAGCATTTCTATGTTACGAAGTTAGCGCCTTATTTCACGCGTGGGGTTGCTCTGGCAGCGCGAACAACGGGGTATCCGGTAGCTATGGTGGCGGGTCCGCTGATGTTGGGGCAGCGCCTGGTAGATATCAAACTTCCTAGTCGTTATGTGAAGCAGACGGCAATTATGGAGCCCACCATCGATCACGTGAGCGTTCGAATTCCTATTTGGCCATTTCAAGAGGTACCCGATGCCGATCAACATCTGAATACCGCCATGAAGGCCGTGGGATCCACGGTGGGCATTGGTCGATCGGTAGAAGAGGCAATGCTGAAGTCGGTTAGAAGTTCCCAATTTTCACCACGAGATGTGTTACCAAGCGTTAGCAATTTAACGGATGGTGAAATGATTAGTCAGCTGATTCATCCACTAGCAAATCGAATTTTGGTTCTGATTGAAGCGTTACGCCGGGGATATGATCCCGACGAACTGAGTGAATTAACGAAGATTGATAATTTTTACTTCGTGAAACTGCAGCACTTGTTACAAATTGAAAAACGTATCATGGATCATCCGATGGACGTCGACACCTTGAAGTGTGGTCGCTACTATGGCTTTGGGGATGGGATGATTGCCCGAATCTGGCAAACAGATACCGCAGCCATTCGTGACTTGTCCGCTTCTGCGGATGTTCGTCCAACCTATAAGATGATTGAGCCCACCGGGGGTGAATTTGACGAGGAAGCCAGTGGCTACTATAGCACGTTTGAATTTGAAAATGAGAGTCAACCATTGGGTGAGCGTACGGCATTAGTTCTTGGCCGAGGCGGAAACCAGTTGGGACCTAATTCCGCTGCTGAGTACTTTACAACAGAAATGTTGAAGCAACTCAAACGTGCGGGTTACCACACCATTTTGATGAACACTAATCCGAATGCCGTGGCAGTAGCCCCGGAGTTCTCCGATAAGCAGTATGTCGACCCTATTCAATTAGGGGATGTTCGTAATGTGATTCAGGTGGAACATCCCGACATTGTGATCGTGCCAGGGAACCGTCATTACTTGACACGAGAGCTGAGTAAGCTTGATTTGAACCTGCATGTGTTGCCCCCCGATCAAGAGACTGGGGAGCCACAGCCTAAGCGTGCGACGATTGGAGTCAGCTTGTTTGTCCACGAGCAACATAAGATTGCGGCGGGGGTTATGGATATGATTGCCCCAGGGATGAATCAGAATCTAGCTCAGGTGACCGCTTTTCGGATGCCCGCTGAGCTGCCTAAGGCCGATCGTGTTCGATTGGTTGAAATGGCCAAGCAAGCTGTAAGTGAGCGCCAGATTGCTGGGATGGTTCAAGTACTCTTCGCGCCGAAATCAGACAAGAGCGATGCCCTTACGGTGGTAGGGGTTCGACCGACCCGGTTGACCGAAATGGCTTTCTTGAGTAAAGTTACTGGGATTAATTGGGTTCGAATGTTGACGCGTCAGCACATTGGCACCTTGGATAATGAGGAACTCAGCGAAATTAAAATTGACCTGAATAGTACACGGGTTGCGCTGATGAATGCTGCCTTTCCATTCCGTCAATTGCATGTTTTGAATCGACCAGGGACGACCGATCAGGAAGTCGGTGCGACGATCGCATTTGGCTCCAGTGAGGCTTTGTCGTTGCAGAATCTGAGTGATACAGAGGAACTGGATCGAATCATCAATCGAACCATCTAGAATTTGTAAAAAGAGCGAGTTGACAGGAATAGGTCAGCTCGCTTTTTTTACTTTTTAAAGTTGTAGATAACAAAAAGCGTTCAGTCAATATTTAGATTGTTGAACGCTTTTTGTTTAAATATAGTTGTATATAGCAATTAAGCTTAGTTGTCGGCGAGCTTTTCCACCAGAGCGCTTTCCGGTGTGACATAGACTGTTCGTTGACCAGTGAAAATGACGTACCCTGGTTTTGCGCCGTTGGGTTTATGAAGTCGTTTTACGGGGAGATAATCCACGGGAACGTTGCTCGACTCACGACCCTTGGAGAAGTAGGCTGCCAAATTAGCAGCTTCAAGGATTGTCGCTTCACTTGGATTGTCTGCGTGAATGATTACGTGCGAACCTGGCATGTCCTTCACATGAAGCCAGATATCAGTTCGCTTGGCGGTGTGAAGGCTAAGCTGATCGTTTTGCAGATTATTTTTACCAACAGAAATCTTCGTGCCATCGGTTGCTGTGAAGCGATCAGGCTTGCTGACCTTTTGCCGACGTTGTTTTTTGGACTTCTTCAAGTGATCGTGATCACGTAGGTAGCCACCTTGTTGAAGTTCGAGTCGAATGTCCACGAGATCTTTGGGTGCGGCCAGTTCGATCTGGGCCATAATGTTGTCGAAGTAGTCGACGTTAGCTTGCGTGATCTTTAACTGTTCATTAACGTAGATAACAGCATTTTTGGCCTTTTGATAGCGTTTGAAGTATTTTTGTGCGTTTTGATTTGGTGACAATTGGTTGGAGAGGGTGATCTTTAACGGTTTGTTGTCGTCATAGAAGTTTGGTAGTGAAACTGAGGTTTCTCCACGTTTGACCTGATGCAAGTAGGTCGTTAGAATTTCACCCTTGATGCGATAGTCATCAGCATTTTCAGTATCGGCGAGAGTCCGCTGGAGCTTCTTTAACTTCGTCCGATTCTTTTTGAGCTCATTACGAACGACACGAATCAGCACACTTCCTTGTTGCTGAACGCGGTCTCGCTCAGCCTTGTCTTGATAGTAAGTATCGAGGAGTTCACTGAGTGTGGCCGCGGTTTGACGCGTTGATCCCTCTGCGGGGTAAGGGAAGGCCGTGAAGCTAGTCTTACCCTTAGGTGAAATGGTTAACGTTGGTTTTGGGGCGTCGAAAGTCGCGAAGAAGTCCCGAAAGTGTTGATTTACATCCCCAGGTTGGTGGAGGGCAGTAGCTAATGCGGCAACCGTATCCTTACCGAGCCCCTGATATTGATGCTGTAAGGTTTGTGCCAGGACTTCCTGGTTAGGAAAGTCGCGAAGCGTCTCGGCTAAGTCAGAACGGGGGCCATCAAAGGGGTCGGTGAGATCTTGCTTTGGTGGATTGATATACTGTGCCCCTGGTAACAATAAACGATACCGATTTTGATCGGAACCAACATGTTTGATGGCGTCGAGGATTTTTCCCTCGGTTCCGTCGACTAAAATAACGTTACTGTGACGTGCCATGATTTCGATGATAAGGAGAAGATCTTGTTGATCACCTAATTCATTACGAGAGGTAAATTGCAGGTGCACAACGCGGTCGTTGGCAACCTGAGTGATGTTCTTGAGGATTGCCCCTTGCAAGTATTTCCGCAAGATCATGGTAAAGTTAGTGGGTACGGGTGGGTTCACGTAAGGGATCTGCGTGACTTGAATCCGCGCATAGGTGGGATTAGCCGATAACAGAATTGGATAGTTATGGCTGTTAGCCCGAATGGTGAGGACGACTTCGTTGGCGTATGGTTGGTTAATCTTGCTTACACGACCAGTCGTGAGTTCTTGACTCAATTCCTGAACCATTGCGTGGGTAAAGGATCCGTCAAATGACATGGAGAACAACACCTTTCTATCTAGAGAGTCTTGAATAATTCGTTCAATAAAACGACACAACTTAAAGTATACCGGGCGGTTAGACGAAGTGCAAAGAACTTTCCTCGAAAACCCTAGCGGAAGAGATAAAAACGTCATCAAATTGACTTGTGATTAGCAACCAGATCGTTGTACAATACAAGCAAAGGAGTGAGGGGAAATGAAATCCAGTTTAGCGGCGCTTATGGCCATCAACAAAGTTCAGCAAACGTTACTGCAACGGATGACCAAGCAGCAGCACCTAACCGTATCCGAGTGGCAACTCTTGGATCACATTGGTGGCGGTGAAAACACCCAAGAAATTCTTGCCCAACAGACCCGGCTGGATACGTCGACACTCAGTCGCCAACTAAAGGGCTTGGTGACCAAAAAGATGGTTTCTAAGAAGGCCATTGGTCGTGACAAACGCCAGTTGGTCTATAGCATCACTCCCGCGGGAACTGAAACGGCAGCGGCCATTAACACGGCGTTTGAAGCTCTTTCAGATGAAGTTTTCGAACACTGGTCAACTGACGAACGCAATTTATTACAAATATTATTGAATCGTTTAGATAAAAGCATGGATCGTCAGCGTCATGTAAAGAAACCGTTGGCTTGATGGACGACAGGACGAATTGTCTTCTATGTTTTTGTGGTGTTACAATTTAGATAGGATCGTTTTCAGATGTGTCTTTAAAGATGAGACGCAGGAAGCCTATTTAACAAAAATTATAAATCGGCTGACTGTTCGAGGACACTTGACGGTCATTCTCAAATAAAATTGGGGTTAAAAGTGATTAAATTTGTTGTGATTGCGTTTCCACAATCGTACAATTTCTAGGCGATTCCAGCGTTTTATGGTATTCTAGTTTCTAAATGATAAAAAACAAAGTAGGTGTAAGAAATGAAGATTGCTGTGGTCACCGATAGTACTAGCTATTTGTCCGCAGAAGAGGTCGAGCGGTATCATATTCACGTCGTACCAATTCCGGTGATCATTGATGGTCGCTCCTATGATGAAGATGTTGATATTACCACGAGTGAATTCTACGAACGGTTACGAAATTCCAAATCATTTCCAAGTACGTCCCAACCACCCTTGGGCGAAATGATTAATTTATATGATCAATTGGCTGATGAGGGCTACGATGCGGTTATTAGTATTCATTTGGCCAGTACTATTTCTGGGTTTGTTAACCAGTTAAAGGCATTAGCGCCCACTATTGATCGGATCAAGGTCATTCCTTATGATTCACAAATCACAGTTAAATTGATGGGATACTTAGCCATTGAAGCATCACGGATGGCCGCTAAGGGTGCTGATCCAGACGAGATTATTGCCCGGTTGGATGATCTACGGTCGACGATCGGTGAATACTTTGTTGTTGATGACTTACAAAACCTGGTTCGTGGAGGTCGGTTGTCCAATGCTTCCGGATTCATCGGTAGTGTGTTACGGATCAAGCCATTATTGACGTTTGATGACGACACCCACGAGATCGTGGCTTTTGAAAAGGTTCGGTCTCGTAAGAAGGCCTTAGCCCGGGTTGAGGACTTGTTTGTCCAAGCGCAGGCTAAGGTGGATTACCCATTACGAGCATTGGTCTTAGATGCGAACGATCCCGATGGCGGACAAGCTTGGGCGGAAAAAATTGCGTCGCAATATCCTGAGATTCCCGTAGAGCGGTCTTACTTCGGTCCAGTCATTGGGACGCACCTTGGTGAAAAGGCCTTAGCTTTAGCTTGGTTGAAGGACTTTGATCGCGCATAACGCGTGCAAGTCTGGAATGAGTATGGTATGCTGTTTTCTGTAATTAAATTTACGGAGTAGGAAATAAGGCGTCAAGTGCTGGTGGAACGCAATGTGAACACCGGACGAAGGGAATGTGTCCCGCGATCTTATTTCCGCATTGACCGCAGAAATGTGGCAACTCCCTTAGGAGATGTCTGAATTGAAGACGATGGCAAAGACCCAGCTACCCAAGCTGGACACGCTGAGTATGGTGACGATGGGATTATTGATGGCGTTACAATTAGTCATCAGCCGTTTCTCAATCGGTAATAATTTCATCAAGTTTAGTTTTACTTTTCTGATTGTGGCGTTACTTGCCAAGTGGTTCGGTCCTTGGTGGGGCATGATGACCGCGGCTGTAGTTGACGTTGTGGGAACACTAATGACTGGGGGACCATTTTTCCCAGGATTTACGGTGTCTGCGATTCTTGGTTCGCTGATTTATGCGTTGTTTCTCTATAAACAACCGGTGAGTTGGGGACGCATTACACTGGCTTCCGTGATTATTGCAGTGGTTGTGAACACCTTTCTCAATACATTGTGGGTGACTATGATGTACCGGACGCCATTTTGGAGTCTGTTACCTCTACGAGTGGTTAAGCAACTCATCGTGACGCCCATTCAAATTATTCTAGTGTACGGTTTGTTAAAGAGCCGAGTGATTCAAACGATTCAAGAAAGATTAAATCAATAAATGACACGAACACCGTTCCGGGTAGGCCGAGACGGTGTTTTTAAATGGTCTTTGACCGGAAATAAATAAATTAATTACTTTAACTTATATTAAACAAATATCACCACTACCGCCACACAATCCATCCTGCTAACACTGTTCAGACAACATCTAGGGGGTAAAAACAGGTCAGTGTTCCAACCCTTAATTTTTTCTATTAAATAGGGGCGGCAGCTTGCGTCATTAAAGGTTTTCAGCTATAACGAGAGAAGATAAGGATTATTCAGGGGGGACTAGCAACATGCAACGATTACTGCAACTTTACTACAAATATCAGGACGTGCTGGCCTACCTGATATTCGGCGGACTCACAACGGTCGTTAATTTGGTCGTTTTTTATGTCACGGCAACACTGTGGGGCTGGAACTATCAGGTTGGTAATGTCTGGGCCTGGTTCTTGTCAGTATTATTTGCCTATCTGACCAATCGGGTCTGGGTGTTTCACTCCCATTTTACGACGATTAAAGCACTTTTTAACGAAGTTGTGACGTTCTTTCTTGCCCGGGGAGCAACATTGATTATGGATATGGCCATTATGTGGGCCGGGGTCACGCTACTCCAGCAAAACGAGATGGTGACCAAACTGGTTGATCAAGTGGTGGTTGTCTTGGCTAACTACTTCTTCAGTAAGTGGTTTGTGTTTAAGAAAAATAAGGCCTCATCAATCAATGAACAGAATTAGCTTTTTAGAAGCCGTTACTGGTATTAGATATCTAGTGATGGCTTTTTATTTTGGTCCTAATTATTGCAGGGTACGCTGAGTTGGCTAAGGGTCATTCGTTCAAATTTTGAAGAGAATAAGCGCTCTGAGGAATTCAAGAAATACTACCGGTATCATTGACAGGGACTTATCCAAGGGTATCAGTCAATTACACCGTTGGAATATAAATAGGCACAAAAAAATGGTATTCTGCTCGAAGCGAATGCCATTTTTTGTTCTGGATATTTAGCTAAGCAATGACGCGTTCTGCATGCGCTTTGCGGGTGGCCGTTAGTCGATTGAGAATAGCAACAGTAATCCCCCCGATGAGAATTCCCAAGGCGTTGGCGAGGACGTCGTTGATATCACTGCTCCGGTTGATGAGCCAGTGATGGGAGAGAACATATTGAATCGTTTCGATACTACTTCCTACGAAGAGCCCAAAGAGACCGACATCCAGGAGTGAAAGTTTGGGTAACGCCCACTTGACTAGTAATCCCAGTGGAATTGTTAGAACAATGTTCTCCAGAAATCCGAGGTTGAAAATATCAATATTTGTCAAGTTGACGCGACCAATCCCGATTGGCATGATATAAATGGCGGTTCCGGAAAACGAAATTGGTGTAAAGAGAATGGCGGCTAGACCTGTTAAGTAGCCTAGCACTAAGAGGGCAAACCAGCGGTGCTTGCGGCCGGTTGCGACGATGAGTAGACCACTTAGTCCAGCCAGTAAGATGATGAGTAATAAGGGTTCCCAACGCATCGAACCACCTCCAAAAAAATTTGCTTGTCTGTTAACATGTTTCTAGACTACAACAGTTTTGGCGAGTACGGTGATTTTTGAGCGGAGTTTTAAGGTTTCTTGGTTCCTTTAGGGAAACCATAAGGAGTTGGTCAAAGAATCATCACACTTTTTCGGGGTGTTGCAGATATTTATTTATTTGTAAGACGTCGGTCCTGGACTCACACTTAGAATCTGGTACAGTTGAAAGAACACTAAAAGGAGGCAGACAGATTGACAATTACGACGCATCAACAATGGTTGGTTGATTTTTACCAACGTCGACACTGGTATCAGTATTCTCCTTTCGTCCATTTGAACTTTCTAACTGAAGAGGTTGGTGAAGTGTCGCGGGCCATTCGTGCGGTTGAAATTGGTCGAGATCATCCCGGCGAGAAGCAAACAACCCCGGAGGATCGTCAGGCCAACCTGCGCGAAGAGCTGGCAGACGTACTCGACCAGGTTCTAGTTATCAGTAGTCTATATGATATTGATGCCAGTGACCTGTTAGCGGCCAGCGAGACTAAGCTGACTGAACGTTTCAAGGAAAGTCAGTCAGATTGAATGGCCCTAAAAGCCACCGTCATAATTGACGGTGGCTTTTAGGTCAGTTTGCTCGAAAAACCAAGGTGTGCTAAGGTGGAAACCTATGCTAATAAGGAGTGAAGTTAATGAGTGTGATTAATTGTCGTGCAATGTCCGATATCAAACAGTACATGAATTAGCAACAGCAGGACCGACAATTCAAACCAATGAATGTTTCTCCATGCTGATTGCTGCAAGGAGAAAAAATGACTTTAAAACAGATTACCCAGCTTGATCAGATCCTCGCCACCATCGCTAGTTTTACCCATAGTGACCGGGCAGCGAATGCCTTACAGACATCCCCCAACGTGACGGCTATTGAGACTGTCCGTCAACAGTTAAGATTGACGGCCGAAGCCCATCGTTTACTCGCCAATGATGTCATGTTAACGTATTTTGATCTGGATCAGCTGACAGCTTTACAAACTAAACTAGACCAAGGACTCTTACTCACGGCGGAACAGCTGGGAATGGTCAGTGACTTTTTGACGAACCTCCAACGATTGGCGACGGTTCTTCGTGAGCACGAACAACTTGCACCAGGGTTAACGGCCATGTTGGCCTCCGCCAAGGGGCTAAGCGGCTTACATGGCCGCCTAGCTCACGTGATTGTCAGAGGGCAGGTTTCGGATGACGCCACGCCACAGCTTGCCGATATTCGACGCCAGATTAAGAAGCAACGCCAACAAATACAAACGACGTTAAGCCAGTTTGTTCAGAAACATTCGAAGGCGGTTCAGAGTAATCGTCTGATCACCCGGAATGACCGGGTTTGTGTGCAGTTGAAGGCTAGTTATAAGAATCGATTTTCGGGCCAGGTTGTGGACCAGTCCGGGACAGGTTCGACGGTATTTTTTGAACCCCAAGCGGCTGCGAAGAAATCGGCTGTATTGACCAGCTTGATCAATGCTGAAAGCGATGAAATTTATCAATTACTGGCCACATTGACTGGGGACGTTCTTGATCACTGGGACGATTTGAAAGAGGACCAAGACTTACTTAGTGACTTTGATCAGACTATGGCTAAGGGACAGTACGGTTTGGAAACGGATAGCCGTCTTCCTAAGCTGAATACGGACCAATATATTAAGATTATAGCTGGACGCCATCCCTTGCTTGGACCGGATGCTGTGCCTTTGGATATCGAGCTTTCGTCCCATCAAGGTTTGATGATTACCGGTGCAAATTCTGGTGGGAAGACCGTTGTGCTTAAAACGATTGCGTTGTTTGCATTGATGGTTCAATTTGGTTTGGAATTACCCGCCGATAAAGGTACAGAGATGGCGGTCTTTAGCCAGTTCTGGGTAGATATTGGTGATAATCAAAGTCTTACCGCTCAGTTAAGTACCTTTGCTGCGGAGATGACAACCTTGGTCGATATGACCGCTAATATTCAGACCAATGCGTTGGTCCTACTTGATGAAATTGGGAGTGGAACTGATCCCGAAGAGGGGTCTGCCTTAAGCATTTCGATTATCGAGTACCTCCGCCAACGTCAGGCAACAATCATTGCGACAACTCATTTCAGTGCCATTAAAGAATATGCGGTTGATTGTCCAACATTTATGACGGCTACCATGGCCTTTGATCCCAAGACATTACGGCCAACTTATCGTTTACTACTGCATCAGGTTGGCGCTAGCGAAGCAGTTTGGCTAGCGGAACGTTTAGGATTGGCCCAGCCGATTTTAGAGGACACACGACGTCGATTGGCTGAGAAGTCTCAGACGGGACAGGCTGGTCGATGAGTCATTTAGATTGAATGATAAATAAAACTGGTTTCGGAGATCGTCATGATCTTCGGAACCAGTTTTGGTTTGGAATCATTTAAATGAAATGACTCAGTGGGGGTGTGACAACGAGTCTTAGATACCTGTTGTAGCCACTCTTCCTATAATCGCAGGGCGATATTGAACAGTTGTCGTGTTTTCTTTGACAGTAGTTTTTGTCGCTTTAGCAGAAGCAGTTGGTTTGTAAATATCGTCCTAGAGTCCTTCAAAGACGTCTATATCTGTGGAACAAGGGTCATAGCGATCAATCGTAGACTTATTGTAATATTGAATATAGTTGTCTAATGTCAGATAAAATAATGGTGCCGAAGAGTCGCTATCTTTTTGGAGTGTGAAAGAAGCTTTGACTTGATGGCCGTTTTCAATTTTACGGTAAAGTTGAAGTACTGTTCCCTTTTTATGAGAAGGGGTCTATATTTTTTTCATGCTTTTGAGAGATACCCACGTACATGGCTTTTCTTGTTCGAACATAGCCGTGATAGGGAAGCTTGAAGTATTGACTAGCCGCTTCGATACATTTTCATTATAGGATATTAAAGAGTTACATGGCAAAAATTTCTCAGAAAATAAATGAATTTTTGAAAACTTACACGCTATCTATTTATTTCTTTTTGAACGTTTTCTTTCGTGGCGCTCGTGGCGATTCTCAGTCTGTAGAGCAGCGTTATGACGCATTTCCATGGGATACTGTCGCGACGCCAGTAACCAGACACTACCACGTTGGACCAGCAAGGTTATGCCTAAATAGAGGAGCAAGGTTACCGAACTTCCGGTCCAAATGCGGTCCACAGCTAGATGGCCGGCAATGCCGATGATCCACCAGACTAGTGTGAGCCAATTGCCTTGGCGCATGACGAGTCCTGCATCGTTTACCCAAAACTGGTAGGACCAGGCCCGTAGTCCAGCGAAGATAACAGCACTAGCTAAACTTAGGCCACCGAAAATAAGCGCCTGTTGTAAAGTGATTTGTAAATGTTGTTTCTGAAAAGCGTCCCCGATTGAAGCGGCACCTAATAAAACGACTAAAATATAAAACTCAATTTTGAAACGAATAATTTTAGGCGCCAGTTGCCGCTTAATAACGACAAATAGTAGCCAAGCACCCAGAACGAGATTAGTTAGGTCTAAGTTTTGCATGAGCTTCCTCCTTAAATTGTGAAATCAAATTTAGATTTTTAGTATACACCTTTGATAGAGGTAATTATTTCAGAGTTATCTATTTGGGGAGAGAAAAAAGGATAGTTCATGGAAAAGGGATACTGCTGAGTCAAATAGTGTTAGCACAAAGATATTCATAATTGCGTTTAAGCCAGTCTAAAAAAATGAGACGTTCAATCTGTTATGGTGGGATTCTGATGGTTAGACCAGTATGAATTATAATTCAGTGGAAGACTAGCATCGCATTCTTGATGCTTGCCAGAAGAGCTGTTGGATGATAAGGTTTAGGGGCTCTAAGATTTCATCGCTGAAACGGGTGGCTATTTCAGCTGTATTACGCCATTAAGAAGTTTCTTAAACATCGTTTCGTTAATATATGTCTGCTAAAGACCGGATTGATCTGATCGCTACATCTGACACAGGCATATTGGCAGAGTTGAATCGAACGGAGGAATTGATATGCGACATGAGAAAACGAGAAAACAGCTTCAAATTTGGTTAGCAATTCTGGGAGTTATTCTGACACTGGGTCTAGGGGCAGCCGTGACCAAGGCCGATGCGGCTAAGGTACCAAGCCAACAAAAGTTACGAACCGATAAGTCCTATTATATCAAGAAGAATAAAAAAGCACTTCGGGCGGCGACGCTGAACAAGAAGGGGCTATCGATCGCTTGGAAAGAAGTCGTGTCACATAAGATCAAGTTACTCAAACGTCTAAAGAAAGTCGTCGCTCAGGAAAGAGGAACCGTTTATACGTCAAAACAGGCGAAAGTCCTGACTCGCAAGATCAACAAGCTTAATAAGAAGTATGTCATTAAACTAAAAAAGTTGAAGGCGCAAAGGGTTCCTGCGGATATTGAGCATAACTATTACATATTCCCCAATGGGGACATTGCTTTCATGCAGGAAAAGGTAAAGCAGGTTGGAAATACCACCTACGTTCTTCATGGTCTTCATGAGCTTAACGGCGTTTTTCATAAGTTTGGTGGCCATGGTGCTGGATTCACAGTTCGTAACTAAATTCGGCAAATTTAGTTTGTTCTCTGACTTTTTGCGGTAAGATTGATTTATAAAGATACCGTCATGAAGGACGAGAGAGGTTGGCATTACCTATGCTAAAAGATAAACAGATTGCCTGGGCCATTCATCAAATGGAAGCGGATATTGGTCCTGTTGGCCCTTCGTTGGACTCTAGAACACCTTTTCAATATTTGATCTCGGTGATCCTTAGTGCACAAGCAACGGACGTATCGGTTAACAAGGTCACACCCATACTATTTGCGAAATATCCAAATCCAAGTGATTTAATGTTAGCTAATATTACTGATGTGGAAATGATCATCAAGAGTGTGGGTCTATTCCACAACAAGGCGAAGAACATTATCAAGACTGCTAGAATTGTTCATGAAGAACTGAATGATGTGATTCCGACCGATCGTAAGGGAATTATGGCTTTGCCAGGGGCCGGGAGAAAGACAGCGAATGTTGTTCTGAGTGATGTCTTTGGCGAGCCGACCTTTGCTGTTGATACACATGTCTCTGCCATCTCAAAGCGTTTACATTTTGTCGGACAAACAGCATCCCCACTGCAGGTGGAAAAGAAGATCGTTAGTGTTTTGAATCCTGAAGAATTACATCGTGCACATCATACCATGATCGAATATGGTCGGAAGTATTCGATGAAGCTTTCTCCAGATAAAGAAGTTTGCCAATTGATTATCGATTGTGATAACTTGAATGAGGAGAACGAAGCGGTACGTTAGTTTATGAAAGTCACTAATAGTTTATGGGACAGCATCTATCCAGTTGTGGCGGATGCTGTTTTTCGTTTGTTGGAATCAAAAGGTAAAAGCTAATCTTTTAAGGCTTGAATTATGCAATAAAGTACTAGCAGACGGTATGATATAAGATAAGAATGAAAACTCAGACTTTATATTGCGGAGTCCAATCGGAGACATCAAAATGGAAAGGAGCGCGTCGTGTTGTCAAAATATACATTTATTGGCGATATTCATTCTGCCGCTGACGATCTTGCCATTTTGTTGCAAGCCGAGTCGTTGAAAAATAGTCGGTTGGTATTTTTAGGCGATTACATTGATGGCAGATCGACTCGAATGGGTACCCAACAAACAGATAGCATTGACCCATTAGCCGTCCTCGATCTCATTATGGAGAGGGTTAATGAGCATCACGATATTGCTTTGTTGGGCAATCATGACGATTTTTGGTTACAAACGGCATACGGAGATGATTTCAGTTACCAGAACTGGCGGGTAAATGGGGGATCACATACCTGGCGAAAATTAGGAATCCATTCTAGCAACTTTATCGTTGTTGCGGACGCATTGCGTCGAGAGCCATTACACCAATACACCCATTTCTTAGCACAGTTGCCACTGACTTGGTCGAATGATTATATGCTGGCAGTTCATGCTGGCATAAATTGGGATTATCCGCTTAATCAGCAGATTCGTGATGATTTGCTCTGGATTCGTGACGACTACTACTATGGTCATGCGCGATCGTGGCATAGTAACCAAACCAATCGGATTATCATTACCGGTCATACGCCGGTCCAAACGATCGCGAATAATGGTTATGGTTATATCAAGATGCAAGCAAATGATCAAGACTGTCCACGGTATTTGATTGACGCTGGAAGCCGGTCAGGAGCCAAAAATGGCGGTATTTTTGCGCTTACGCTTTCGGAAACGGGTGATGTGCTTGCTAAGGATTGGGTTGTCAAGCAACACCTATTTAGCGGGGACAAAACTATCGAGCCCTAAATAAGACTAATTCAATTTTTTATAGTTTGAAGGATACCGTAAATAGCGTATGATAGAAATTAAGCTGAAAGAATCCTGAAGGAGGCCATCAACATGGCAGACGTCTTACTGGTCATTGATCTTCAAAATGGTGTTTGTTACGGGAAACAAACCGCAGCAAACATGCCCCAAGTCATTGCAGGCATTAACGCTCGAATTACGGCGTATCGCAAGGCTAAGAAACCAATTGTTTTCATCCAACATTCGGATGAGGATTTGGTAGAAGGGACCCACGATTGGGAATTGATTCCTGAACTGGATTATCGTGACACGGATCCAATCGTTTCTAAGCATCACGCCAATGCCTTTTTCCACACTAATTTGCGGCGTGTTTTAACGAGCTTTGCGGCAGAGTCATTGGAGATTTGTGGCGCACAGGTTGAGTACTGTGTCGATACGACCACTAAGGTAGCTCATGGTATTGGTTATGATTTACAAATGACACGGGGGCTAACGACTACTGTGGATAATAAATTTATGACTGCGAAGCAAACCATTGCTTTTTTTGAGGGCATTTGGAATCAACGTTTCGTCACAATGCTAGAAGCCTAGTATCTCAAGTTCATCGCCGATCGCGATGAACTTTTTTTATGAGTTAGTAAAGGACCAAAGGCGATTAATTATTGAAAACAGGCTTGTCTTAGAGTCCACATTAGGGTTTATACTCTTGCTATTAAACAAATGTGGGGAGATACATTTTATGAAAAAAAGAGGTTTTCTGGTTTTGGGGATTGTTTTGTTTGGGTTAGTGAGTTTGGCAGCATGTGGAGTAACGCCACATCGTCACCATACTGTTTCCCTAGCCAATCCTAGTAAGTACGAACCAACGTTATTTTTCCACGTCTGGGGAAGCAGTACGCATGCTGAGGAACAGATGGCTCATGCGCTGGTCAATGCCGGTCTAACCCACACCATCGTGCGGGCAAATGTGAGAAAAGATGGAGAGGTGATATTATCTGGTCATTTTCGTGAAGGGGATTATCGCCCGATCGTTGAAGTTGGTTTTGAGGACAATCATAATACCAATGCACAACAGTGGGGACAATGGGCTAAAGCAACCGTAGTTAAGCTGCAGCAAACTTACCATACGAAAAAGTTTAATGTGATTGGCCATTCGATGGGTAATATGGCTATTATGTATTATTTGCGGCATAACGATCGCAGCTTGCCAAAATTACAGAAACAGGTCGCCATTGCAGGCCATTTTAACGGAATTCTAGGTATGAATGATGAGCCTAATCGAATGAAGTTACGGGCCAATGGCAAGCCCGAGAAAATGCAGGCGGATTATAAACGACTGTTAGCCCTCCGCAAGACCTATCCTAAACAGGTTTCAATTCTGAATATTTATGGGGATAAAGATGATGGGTCGCATTCAGATGGCTCGGTTAGCAATGCTTCCTCTCAATCATTGCGGTATTTGGTCTCAGGACGAGCTAAATCCTATCAGGAACGCAAGATTGTTGGTCCCAGGGCACAACACAGCAAGTTACATGACAACGTGAAGGTCGATAAGCTGTTGATTCGTTTCTTGCGAAGTTAAGTGATGCTTGTTTTGCGTATAAATGAAGCGATTAAGATAACAGATGTAGTGAGGAGAAAACCTCACTGCATTTTTTTGTCTAGTCGGTGTGAAAAATTTAGTTTTATCGAAGTTTAGGTCAGTTCGTCAAAAATTTAGCCGGGAGCTAAGCTTATGATTGCCATTCCGAACAGTTATGGGGAGTGGACAGGTTGAGTATAGGGAGGGTGACAAATTGTTAACAAAAAAGCATATTTAATTCGTGGTAGATAGCCATCGGACTATACCAATGCTATTTTTAAACAAAAGACTGCTGAAGCGAGAGCCTGGAATTCAATTAAGCTGGAGAATGTGCGACTGCTGATGTTGTTTTTAGCCGCGGTCATGAAACGGGGATAAGACCTGATAAATACTATATCTTGAGCTGAAAGTTGATGGTTGAAATTGAAATTGTATTCATGATTCACCATGGACATCATCTTTAGCGAATCTAGTATTTCTGGTCAAAAAGTGACTTTTTTTAAAAGGTATACCAATCCCGCTGTTTTCAAGCAATTGCGCGACATTTAATGTTACGCGGAGAGTCATTGTTTGATGGCGATAATTCTCTATTTGATTGTGCACGTCTGATTTTATTTTCTTCTGCCGGTCAGCCTGATAGGATGTTAGTCATCGGAGATAGAACAACAGACAAAATCAAGTTAAATAACTTTGGAGGAGAAAGTAATGGCACAAAACGTACGAACGAGTCTTTGGTTAACGGCGGCAGTAGCACTGGCGGGGACGGGGTTATCAATGGATGTCACCACGGCCAATGACGATGTTTCAGATAAGATTAAGACAAGTCATGTGAGTCGAAAACGGCAATCTATTGGGGATTGGATGCCTAGTCCAGACTTACAAAAGATTGTTTTGAAAACGCTTCAGCAAATGGGGAAGCGAATAAAAACCGTCGAAGATATCAAGCCGTCATATATGAATGATATTACAGAAATTATTGTTGATAAGGACAGTGTTGTTGGTAATGGGGTTCAGAGTCGAACTCCGGTGAGCTTGGAAGGTTTGGAGAAAGCAACCAAGCTACATACTTTAATTTTAGATGGTGCGGCAACAAACTATGACAATCATGAGAATACATCGTACGGCGAACATCCCATCGTTTCGCCACGTGGTAATGTCGTCAATGTGAAGCCGTTACGAGAACTAACAAATTTGAAAACATTAAAATTGCCTAACAATCGCTTGTCCGACGTGCGGTCTTTAGCAGGTATGACTTCTATTCAGAACTTAGATTTAAGTGGATGTCAAATTGAAGACTTTGGGGTATTAAGTCATTTAGACCTAGACAGTTTTAATGGTGATAATCAGTTTATTTCTAAATCGGTTGTTCTGACAAATAATCGACTAGAGGGACGTATTGTTAATGAAACGTTTACGATTGATCGACGACGTTATGCTATGGATTCGGTCGATCGATTTGCAATCCCTATGTATACTGAAGAAACGCGACAAAAAGAAAATGGTACCCTACTATCAAAAACACCATTTTACAAGATTCACTTCAGCGGTGGTGAAGGCGAAAATGATGGTGATCAAGGATTAGTCTTTAATAAGATGAAGTATCCAGCAGCTGTGAGACCACGTGATAACTTTACAGATGGTAAGATTACGAACACGACCGCCGTCAAGGACCGGTATGCGATGATTGGTGAAATTCGGGATAGCATTAATCCAAATCGGATTTTATGGACGTTTGTGGTTCATTATCGACTTAAGGATGATTCGGCACCAGTGAAGGTTTCCTATGTTGATACGCAAGGTAATAAGATTGGTGAGGATGAATTACTAAGAGGTGGCCTTGGTGAAGATTATGACGCACAGCCAAAAGATCTTGATGGTTATGCTTACAAGGAAACTAAAGGGAACTTAACAGGAAAGTTTACTGATAAGGAACAAAGCGTTGTCCATATTTTTCAAAAAATAGATGATGAAGACAGTGATGATGGTTCCGACAACAACAGTGATGGATCGGATGGTTCCGACTCCGATAATGGTTCCGATGGGTCGGATGGTTCAGATTCAGGCAGCGGTTCCGACGGCTCAGATTCAGGTGATGGCGACTCGGATAGTAACGGTGATTCCGATGCCGGTAGTGATGGATCAGACTCTGAAGACGGTTCCGATGGTTCAGATTCAGGTGATGGCGACTCGGATAGTAACGGTGATTCCGATGCCGGTAGTGACGGATCAGACTCTGAAGACGGTTCCGACGGCTCAGATTCAGGTGATGGCGACTCGGATAGTAACGGTGATTCCGATGCCGGTAGTGATGGATCAGACTCTGAAGACGGTTCCGATGGTTCAGATTCAGGTGATGGCGACTCGGATAGTAACGGTGATTCCGATGCCGGTAGTGACGGATCAGACTCTGAAGACGGTTCCGACGGCTCAGATTCAGGTGATGGCGACTCGGATAGTAACGGTGATTCCGATGCCGGTAGTGATGGATCAGACTCTGAAGACGGTTCCGACGGTTCGGATTCAGGTGATGGCGACTCGGATAGTGACGGTGATTCCGATGCCGGTAGTGATGGATCAGACTCTGAAGACGGTTCCGATGGCTCAGATTCAGGTGATGGCGACTCGGATAGTGACGGTGATTCTGATGCCGGTAGTGACGGATCAGACTCTGAAGACGGTTCCGATGGTTCCGACGGCTCGGGATCTGGCGATGGTGATTCTGATTCCGATAGTGACGGATCTGGTGGTAATGTGACTGGTCCTGGTACTGGCGGTGGTAATGGGAACGGTGGTCAACCAGGTGACGGATCCGGTGAAGGAGACGGCGGCGATGGTTCCGACGGCTCGGGATCCGGTGATGGTGATTCTGATTCCGATGGCGATGGGTCTGACGGTAATGGAAACGGTGGTCAACCAGGTGACGGATCTGGTGACGGCGAAGATGGCTCCGACGGGTCAGGATCCGGCGATGGAGATTCCGATTCTGATAGCGATGGGTCTGACGGTAATGGAAACGGTGGTCAACCAGGTGACGGATCCGGTGAAGGAGACGGCGGCGATGGTTCCGACGGCTCGGGATCCGGCGATGGTGATTCCGATTCTGATAGCGATGGGTCTGATGGTAATGGGAACGGTGGTCAACCAGGCGATGGATCCGGTGAAGGAGACGGCGGAGATGGCTCCGATGGGTCAGGATCCGGCGATGGAGATTCCGATTCTGATAGCGATGGGTCTGACGGTAATGGAAACGGTGGTCAACCAGGCGATGGATCCGGTGAAGGAGACGGCGGAAATGGCTCCGACGGCTCAGGCTCAGGCGATGGTGATTCCGATTCTGATAGCGATGGGTCTGATGGTAATGGGAACGGTGGTCAACCAGGCGATGGATCCGGTGAAGGAGACGGCGGAGATGGCTCCGATGGGTCAGGATCCGGCGATGGAGATTCCGATTCTGATAGCGATGGGTCTGACGGTAATGGAAACGGTGGTCAACCAGGTGATGGATCTGGTGATGGAGACGGCGGAGATGGTTCCGACGGCTCAGGCTCTGGCGATGGTGATTCCGATAGCGATGGGTCTGACGGTAATGGAAATGGTGGTCAACCAGGCGATGGATCTGGTGACGGCGGAAATGGCTCCGACGGCTCAGGATCCGGTGATGGTGACCTAGATGCTGAAGGTGATTCTGATAGTGACGGATCCGGTGGTAATGTGACTGGTCCTGGCACTGGCGGTGATAATGGAAACGACGGTCAACCAGGTGATGGTGGCGCCGGAGACGGTTCCGATGGATCGGCTGGTTCCGATTCTGATGATAGTAATGATACTGGTAGCGATGGATCTGGTACTGACGGCAGTGATGGCACTGATAACAACGATTCTGATAGTGGTAGTACCACAGGTTCTAATGACGATAGTGAATTTGAAGACGATTCAGCAGATGGGGTGACAGATACAGCTGGTAACAGCTATGGTCATTCTGGGGGCTATGGTGGTGGAAGTAGTTCCAGTCTAGGTAATAGTACATTGCCACAGACTGGCGAGCAGAAGTCACAACTCGCTTGGATTGGAGCATTGTTCGCCGTATTCACACTTAGTGGTTGGAAGAAGCGACGGGATCGTGATTAGCAACAAGAGCAGGAGAATAGAAGACGAATTAAATGATAGTTCATCCAACTATTAGCAGATGTGAAATCGTAAGATATTACGGACACCTTAAGAAAGTTGACCTCAACAGACAGAGTTAAATTTAAACTTTGTAGTAACTAGATAAGTTTATGTGGATTAAAAGCTTTTCAACATTTGACGCAGCCCTCTAAATTGGATTCCCTCCAATTCAGAGGGCTGCGTTATGTCGATAGTTAGGTTAAAAAAAACAAATTTTAGAATGATTTTTTCATGATTATAGAGTTTCTGGCGCGACGAGATGTAATGTGCTTAGTTAGAGAAAGTATCTATTTTCTAATGGTTATAGATGGTAAGCAATTGGGAATGATCCCAGAGTCGCTCAGTGGTGTGATATGCTATTAACAGTATTTGAAATGGAAAATTCATTCAATGTGTTTAGTACCTTGACCGATTTTCAAATCATAGATACCTTAGTTTTTAAATTAGTATCTCTTGCGAAAAATTCAATTTCTAGTAGGATGGGAACTATGACAAAACAGATGCATACAATTGAAGAAAGTACAAAGGTCTTTAAAGCACTAGCTGATCCGATTCGATTAAAAATCATTGGATATCTGAATCAGTTAGACCACGAGGTCTCTTGTGGTGAGGTGGGCCAAGTTATGGGAATTAGTAAGACGTCAGGCTCTTATCATTTTAAAATTCTCCAGGAGGCAGGATTGATCACGGCGCATAAGATTGCACGAGAAAAATATGTTGCACTAGACCGATCGACATTCGACCAGTATCTAACACATTTCTGGCAAAACTTATAGTTACCTAGACCAATGAAGAAACGATCATCGAGATTGTTTCTTTTTTATTTTGGCTCTTGCCAGGTCAAAATTGACATGCTATGTTTAAATAGTTCAAAAACATTTGAACTATTTTGTGACTTTAAGGAGACGGAGAAATGGTAGGGAAAGAGATTAAATCAAGGTGGATCCTCTTACTAACGTCGCTAGGTTTTTTCATGGCAATGATGGATGCCATGATTGTAACGACGGCCTCAATTGCAATTCGATCAGACTTTCATATTTCGGTAAGTACCCTGCAATGGGCACTAAACGCCTATAATATTACAATTGCAGCTGTGCTGTTGGTTGGTGTTTCGCTAGGGGAGCGATGGGGGCGACGGCGAATTTACAACTGGGGCATTTTAATCTTTACGGTCGGGTCCATACTCTGTGCTTTAGCAACCAATATCAATTGGTTAATTTTGGCTAGGATTATTGAAGGTCTGGGGGCTTCGGTTATGACGCCAATGTCGATGGCGATCCTCACGAATGCTCTGCCAAAGAATCAACGGGGCCGAGCACTGGGAATTTGGAGTGGAATTGGGGGACTAGCTCTGATTGTGGGACCATCTTTGGGTGGATTTATCGTGGCCCAGTTAACGTGGCAATGGATCTTTTGGATTAACGTTCCGGTGGGTGTCCTGGCAATTGTCTTGTCCCAACGTTATTTACCAGAAAGTCATGGTCAGGATAGTTCAATTAATTTTGTCGACAACCTCTTAATTATGTTTGCCATGGCTGGATTGATTTGGGCCTTGTCTACCACGACTGGGCAGAGCGACGGTGAGCTGGCCTTGGTACTCGTAATTGGTTTGGTGAGTCTGGGGTGTGGCGTTTGGTTTGTTTACCGTCAATTTCGGGAGGACATGCCGATGATGCCACCGATCTTTTTTCGGGAAAGAAATTTTACGGGTGGAAATCTTGCAACCGCCTGTCTCTATGGCGCGATGTACGGCGTGGTATTTTTCCTTCCGCAATATCTGCAAAAGAGTCCTGGCTCCACGGCACTAACGGCCGGGCTAGAACTTTTACCGTGGACAGGGACCTTAGTTGTGGTGGCCCCTTTTGCTGGACGAGCGGTCGATAGATTTGGGGAAAAGTGGGTAGCCACGTTAGGATTGCTGTTCCAAGGCATCGGCTACTTATTAGTGGCACTGTTTCTTGATAAAAGTTATGTGTGGTTAGTTTTACCACTAATGCTGGCAGGCGTTGGGTTGTCAATGGCTGGCCCGGCGCTGCAGAAGACGGTTCTAGGGGCTGTTCCTCATTTGGCAATTGGACAAGCCTCTGGAATCTATAATGTTTTCCGTTTGCTAGGTGGGGCGTTAGGAACCACCATTGCTGTGCTCATTTTTTACCATTTTGGGAACGAAGGCTTTGTTAGTGGGTTCCATGCAACGATGATTGGCACGGGTATAATGTCGCTACTAGGCGTCGTGTGGTCATGGCGGCTGAAGTCTAATAAGTCAGATTAAGACAAAATTAGTGATTCACACCGTTTCATCAACCCCTAGACCACTCAAGGCCTGGTGGTTTATCCGTTTGTGCGACAAGAGTGGAGCGCCATAGATGCGTCAGAAACATGGCGTGTGGTACCCAATAATGATATATATGAAGAGTCAGACTGATAATCCGATAACGGAGTACTCTCAAAGTAGTGACGCATTTAGGCTTATAATTTTTGGCTATTTTTCTGATGAGCAACACAATGAGTGTCAAAAAGTATTTATAGTTAATGTCAAATATGTTTTACTTAAAGTGTCAAATAAGTTATACATGAGAAGGCGGAAACGTTGCAAAATAGTATTGCCGTTCGGCGTAAGAAACTAAAGTTGTCTCAGGCAGAGGTGGCGGAATTAGCTGCCGTAACGCGTCAAACGATTAATGCCATTGAGAATGATAAGTATGATCCGTCGTTAACCTTAGCCTTTAAACTGGCACAGATTTTGAATACATCGGTAGACGTTCTGTTTGATTATCAGTCGGAGGGGAATGCCAAATGACGCATGCACAAAAAATTGTTCGCTTCACTTTTTGGGTAAATAATTATTTCTTGGGAGTTATCATCATTTTACTGTGGGGACATTCACCAAACTGGCTGGGACCTGTAGTCGGGGTGGTTACTGCCGTAGCATTGTGGTACACAGTCTGGTATCTGCAGAAACGGTTGGGTGTCAAAAAAGTATGTGGTCTGTATTTCGTAGACGATGAACGTGAAAAGCAGTTGCACTAAGGGTTCACAATACCTGCATGATGAGCTATATGTACGGCATTTTGGGAGTGATGCTGGCGATTACCATCGTAATGGATTGGCAATTGACCATTCGGGTCTTTAGCAATATCATCTTGTCTCTGTTACTTCTGATTCTGTGGGGAACTAATTGTCAGTATTATTATCTGTGGCGCAAGTATGATAACGCCTAATGTTTAATAGCACCATTGTCCTAACTTAGGGGCATCGTTATGGAAATGACAAAGGGAGCCCTTATTGTATTTAGCTGTGAGAGCAAGAAAGTTAGTGTTGATGAACCGTTTAACGCCCCGGATCGCCGCAATCGGATTGTTTTTGAGGCCTTACGACATGCGGCCAGCAAGAAAATATTTGGCCTAGCCTATGTGAAGAAAGGCGTCTTGTACCTCGATTTGAAATGTAACTCGGAAAGTATTGAAGAGCTCGTTGATATGATGCCTTACATCTTACCAGGACAGCATTTCTCGAAAAAACACTGGATCACTTTGGACATTAGTCAGGTACCATCAAAGGAAGTCTTGGAAAAACTTATTGATGTGAGTTACCAATTGACTGATTAAATTAAGTGGCATGATAAACACGAATCAGTTCAGTCATGTTCTTTTTATCGAGGCCACTTAATCTCTGAAATAAAATAAAAGACCGTTATATACCTTATGGCTGAACGCAATTCATCCCATAGTGTATAACGATCTTTTTTATTTATTGTGTTTTACCAGCTACATCTTTTCCAATCCTTGACGTTGTTCCTCATCGATGATGTGCGTGTACAGCCCCGTTGCACTAGTTGAATTCTGTCCCAACTGTGTAGCCACTAGTTGTTCATTCTTAGTTGCCAGATAGAGTTTAGAAGCCAACGTATGCCGTAATTTATGTGGCGTGACCCGGACCTTAAATGCTGAAGAATACTTAGCGACCATTTTTTCCATCGAGTTGGCTTGCATTCGTGAGGCTTGGCCCCGATAACTGCTGAGAAATAAGGCACGGTCACTACTGGTAGCGTGATAAATCTCGATTCGTTGATCGATGTAGTCTTGAATGTAGGGCAGCGTCCATGGGGCAATCGGGACCGTATCTCGTTGACCACCTTTACGGACCACACCAATCGTTCCAGTCTTTAGGTTAAGATGGCGTAGATCTGCGTTAGCCGCTTCGGATACCCTCAGACCACTGCCCAGTAACAAGGCGTTAATAGCGAGGTCACGCCGCTTGTCACGGTGAAAATACCGTTTCTGAGCGGGGGAAAGCTTAGCTTCATAATTGTTGTCAATGAAGTCAAGGTAATCGTGATCTGTATTTCCCAGCATCAATTTAGTCTTTAGATTGGCCGCTCGGGTCGCATAAGTCTCGCTAGTTCTGACTAGTGCAATTTTATGCATGACGTTACGGTCAAAGTAGGCCTCACCATGTTCATCTTCAGTATCCTCCGTGAGGTACTTAAAGAGAGACGAGAGGGCGTTTAGGGAACGATTGATAGTCGGATGGGTTCGGCTTCCAGGAGCGCCTGTGAGCTTTGTCTGGTTCAGTAGGGCTGACTTGTACAGTTCGACAGTTTCTTTTTTTAACTTTGCCAAGACTTGAATGTTAATATCGGCGGGGCGGGTAGCCGTGGTAAAACCTTCACTGATGAGCCAGTTGAAGAAACGCCGATACTCCGTGAGGTATTGGTATAGTGTGGCAGGTGATAAGGGGACGGTGGCCTTGGCCTGATAGTATTCTTGAACGTACCAGGGTGCGATGGCCAGTTCTTCGTTGATTAACTTTAAATAGTGCTGTTTTTCCATAATAGAAGCGGCCTCCAAACGTATGTTCTCATATGCTATATGATACCGGTGAATGGAAAAATTAGCAAGTCCCCCGTCTGTGATTTTGGGTACTACTATCTTTAAAATATTTGTTTTAATGAAAATTGTTGATCTGATCTAACCGATTCATGGCCAAAACTGGTGATGACTACCTCTGGTGACTGTAGTAAAAATACGATCATGCTACGATGGAAACCACTTCAGTCATGAATCATGGTCCTAAAATAGGTTTCCAATTCTCTGTAAATGCTGATATGTCAATGTTTTCGGACAATGCCGATTGCTGAAATGTGGCTCGTTGAGAATACTATGGTCACGGAACAACTCGTGGTCAGTTAAGACGTATATTTTTAGCGACGCTAGTCTATGACTGGCTAGCCATCATATTCTCAGGAATATTGCAAATCACGTGGCCGGGTCTTAAGGTCTTTTTTTAAACGTTATGCACCTGGCGGCGGTAGCAAGTCCGCCAAATACCGTTTATTTGTTTGATCCCAAAAAGTAGTCAATTCGAACGTTGATTCTGAGCACACGTTCAGATATTAGACGGAGACCTGACCATGAAATTAACGCAGAATCCGCCTGTGATTTTAATGGTTCCGTGATTTGGATGAGTTTAAAAGCTGTGAGCACATACAATGAAAAAATAGTAACTGACGTTGTCGAGGCGATGTTGTTTTAGTCAGCACAGTTTGCAACGCAAGTTAAGCGTTACTTGTGTGTTGCATCCGGCTTATTTTTTTAAGTTCATTAGTGATGAAACGCCAAGCTAAAGTCGGCAGACTAGCAACGAAGCATGAACAGCGTTTGCAGCTGGATTACGGCAATAGGGAATAGCCAGTTTCAGATTAAATACAGAAAAGCATTCTACTTTACATAATATATATTATCAAAAGTAGACTCAAACTTCTTTAAACAGCTATATTCACCATAAATCGCAATCCTTTTTAATTAAAGTTTTTCTAGTTCAATTAAAATTCGTTTCGTAATCGGTGTTAAGTTATCTGGTAATGCCGTCAACGCAAAATAATCAATCGTTTCAATCTCTGAGCTTGTGATGTCTTGCTGACTTGTTGCTGTCAATTCATAGACGGCTGTCACCGAATCAATCTGGTCCTGATTCGGATATGTGTATTGCATACCAGTACCACTAACAATCGTCAGTAATTTTGGCTGTTGACCGTCTATTCCAGTTTCTTCGTGTAATTCACGCTGCGCGGTGGTTACCAATGATTCATTAAGTTCCTTAGACCCGGCCGGTAATCCCCAAAGCCGATTATCAGTTCGTTTAACTAGCAATAATTGTTGTTTCTTGTTAATGACGACTGCTGCTGCACCGACCACAATTAAAGGTCGTGACCCGATTACTTGTCTGAGATCTAACACGTATCCCATTAAGAGACCTCCAATAATTTTAAATCAATTGTAACATGCAAAAAGTGGCCTTACTAGTCCAGTAAGGCCACTCATTCCGTTTATTCTTGGGTCCAGTGTTGCTTAATGAAGTCCTCACGGCCACCCATTTCTTCAATTTGGTAGCGAAATGGGTTCTTGTGGTAGAAGTCCTGGTGTTCTTCCTCTGCCGGATAGAATGGCTGAACATCCTCAATAGTTGTTACGATCGGTGCATCAAACTGGCCACTCGCGGCTAGCTTGGCTTTAGAAGCCTCGGCTACTTGGCGTTGTTCGTGACTATTAACGAAGATGACGGGTCGGTAGCTGTCACCACGATCTTGGAATTGACCACTGGCATCAGTTGGATCTGTTTGCCGCCAATAGATCTCGACTAAGTCGGCATAACTAATGATGGTGGGATCAAAGGTAATCTCAACGGCTTCAGTATGCCCCGTCGTATGACTGGCAACGTCCGCATATGTTGGATTAACCGTGTGACCGCCCGTATATCCGGAAATCACGCTCTTAATACCAGGCTGGGTATCGAATGGTCGAACCATGCACCAAAAGCAACCGCCGGCAAAAATTGCTGTTTGTGTTTCACTCATTGTCGTCACTCCTTATTTGTCGGAAAAAGGTCTTCAAAACCGTGATATCCGTTGGCCTCTAATTGATCAGCTGGAATAAACTTCAGCGCAGCGGAATTAATACAGTAGCGAAGTCCCCCACGTTCCTGTGGGCCGTCGTTAAAAACATGTCCAAGATGGGAATGGGCATCTGTACTTGTAACCTCCTGCCGGACCATGCCGAATGAGTGGTCGGTGTGCTCCTGAACGTTAGCAGCATCGATCGGCTTCGTGAAAGACGGCCAGCCGCATCCAGCGTCGTATTTGTCAGTCGAACTGAACAATGGTTGACCGCTAACGACGTCGACGTAAATGCCAACTTCATTAAATTGGTCGTACTTTCCAGTAAAGGCAGGTTCTGTGGCCGCATTCTGAGTCACTGCAAACTCTTCTGTGGTCAATCGTTGTCGCAAGTCTTCTTTTGATTCGTTTGAATTCATTAGGATTCCTCCAATCGATTGTACACAACTTATTACTCTCTCAGTTTAAAGGTTTTCTAATAAAAGGCAATTAATTAGCCTCTAAAATTCAATCATGACTAACAAAAACACCTCACCATTGGTAACGGCAAGGTGTTTTTGAGAGTTGTTTAAGTCCCTAGTTGGTCGTCTGCCCAGCGGGTGTTTGGTAACGCCCTTTGACACCGTTAATATCCACTCTCTGAATGCCAACGGCACGGTTACGGTAATACATCACGCTCTTCTTGGATGGATTGTGGGCTAATCCCATGGCGTGACCTAATTCATGCTCGGCCACGTGAATGGCATCAGACCGTGAGTAATCGTATTCCTTAATTAAACGAGCGTTCAGTCGTGAATGGACAGAGATAAAGTAATTGTCTCGGGCCCAGAATTCAGTTAAACCGACGTCGTTTCCCATTGCTTGGGATTCACTTTTAGAAGCGGTCCCCAAAGTAATTTGGGCTTTGCTGGTAGAACTAGGCTTAAACTTGAATGCCCCGGTTGCGTTCCAGGCATCGATGGCAGACCGCCAAATAGACCTAAAATAAGCCGATTTGGTGGAAATCACATAGGTCGCTTGGTCTTTTGCGAACCGCTGCGCCCCGAATGGTGTGGTTGTTGCGGCTGAAGCAGCAAGCCCCCCAATTTGGCTGACAAAAAGACCCACTGTTACGACTGTTATTAAGGCTTTACGGTACCATGTACTTCTTGTCATGCAGAATCCCTCTCCTCTAAGGGAATGTGCCTAACGGCTACCATCGGCCCGTATTATAGCAAGGTCTGCTTTTCCTACCGAAAAAAAACGCTCATCGAAGAATAGTTTCTTCAATGAGCGTTTTATCTCAAGACTAACGAGATATATTAAGCGTTAAAGGCTTCGGTTAATGGTGGCACAACTTGCTTCTTCCGTGACACAACACCAGGAAGACTAGCACGGTTGTTAGCCAACTTTGTGTTAAAGGCAGTTTCAACGACAGTCTTAGGTTCACCAGCAACGATGAGTTCAGAGTCGCTGTTCAAGACATTAGTTGCCAAGGTGATGAATAAATCGTAACCTTCGCTAGCAATTTCGTCTTGCATCGCTTTTTCCAATCCGGCCTGACGGGAAATGACATCGTCCAAATCAACGGTGTTGATTTGACCAATACGCACGCTGTGACCGTTCATGTCAAAGGACTTAGCGTCCCCATCGATCAATTCCTTGTCGCTCTTAGCAGCTAGATTAGTACCGGCCTTAAGCATGGCAATTCCGTAGCTTTGAACGTCAATGTCGGCAATTTCAGCCAAGGCACGAACGGCTTCGCGATCCTTGTCAGTCGTGGTTGGCGATTGCAATAACAAGGTGTCAGAGATGATTGCAGAGAGCATCAAGCCAGCCAACTTAGCTGGGATTTCAATCTTAGCTTCATCGAACATTTCCGTTAAGATCGTGCTGACACAACCAACTGGTTCTGCACGATAGTACAGAGGAGCGTCAGTGTGGAAGTTGGCGATCCGGTGATGGTCGACGACGAAAGTGACTTGAACCTTGTCAATGTCTGACACACTTTGTTGGGCTTCGTTGTGGTCGACCAACATGACTTGGTCAACTTCATTTGACACCGTCTTAACGACTCGTGGTGCTGGCTCGTCGAAGTGGTTCAAGACGTAATTGGTTTCCATGTTAGGTTCGCCTAAGGCAACCGCTTCAACGTCATAACCACGTTGCGTTTGGTAGTAGGCAAATGCTTTAGCAGCAACAATTGCGTCTGTATCAGGATTCTGGTGACCAAAAATTAAGGCTTTACTCATTGAAAAAACTCCTTTAACAAATAGATTTTTAGGTTTACTTGTTACGCAAATGTTTAAGGCGTGAAATATAGTCCTCAGCTTCTAAATACTGATCGAACTGCGCCAGGAAGTGGCTGATTCGAGGGATCTCCGCCTTTCCCTTACGGAAAACGAAGGCCAAATCAAACCGAATGTTGGGGTCAAAGTGGGCTGTCCAAGTTTGGGGCAGGGCCTCTTGACCGACCATAAACGAGTTTGGTAATGCCGTGGATGCCTGAGTCTGCATGGAAAAATGCAGGAGCTGTGTCGGCGTTGTAAAGTTAGCGACGCCTTTCGGAAAGTCGGCCAGCTGGTTCTTGTAGGCCTCGTGAATGGTTTGATTCAGGTAGTAGCCATCAGGGTACATGGCCCAAACCTGATCAGTGGTGTCTTTAAATTTGATACGTCGTTTCTTTGCAAGTCGTTCATCGTGATGAATAAACAGCAAGTCATCCGAGATAATCTTCTTAGACTCATAGGGTTTCCAATTCTTGATGGAATCATCCGGTAGATACATGATCGCCAAGTCAATCTTGTTATTCTCCAAGCGTTCCCAGATTTCTTTACGGGTCAGCATGTGGAATGAAATCTTGACATCCGGATTCTTCTGGTAAGACAGAATAGCGAAATCCTCAAAAACAGCATCTTCCATAGAAGCCAGGAGGCCAATGTTGATCTCTCCTTGCGTTGCACTGGTGGACTGCTGGATCTCATCAGTGGCTTGATTCAAAATCGCATAAATCTTATGCGTGGCATCAAGCATGGTGTACCCAGCATCCGATAGGCGAAGTTTTTTACCAACCGAATAGAACAACGGGGCCCCCACTGTGCGTTCCAACTTTTTAATCTGTTGGGTTAACGCCGGCTGGGTAATGCCCAGAATTTGAGCAGCTTGCGTGTAATTCATAGTTTCGGCAAGCTGTAGAAAATACGTCAGGGTTTTAGAAGAAAAGATGCTCTCTTGTTTCGTCTTCATCCGCGTTTACTCCTTCTGACTGCGTGGCGTACGTCTGGCGAACACTACTTCAGCCTAATGGTTACTATTAAAGTATATAATAGGCTGTTTGACTTGAAAGCGCAACGATTTTCGCTCAGAAACGCTGTCTAAGCCTAGTCCAGAACTAATTCTGTCGGTTTGAGACGTAAGGAGACAGGTGTCCCTTCCACATCAGTATCGACCACAAACGAACCGTTAGAGTAGCGGCCACTGAGTGGATGATCGGTTGGTATCACGTCATGAGTGCGTTCACGACTAGTGAGAATTTCCAGCGGTGGATTACCGGCTGGAATTGTCATAAAGTCAACCACTCGGTGTGGATCACGCTTGAGTTCGTGTAGCACTAAGACCCCACGTCGAGCGCGACTAGTGACGGACAACTCTTTCATTGCGAGACGCTTGAAGGCTCCGCGTTGTGTCACCATGGCGATGGTATCTTTATCGGTAACTAAGGCTAAATTGACGACTTGATCCTCATCACGGAGATCCATGGAACGGACCCCGGTAGTTCGAGCACCATTGATTGAAACCTCGTCAATCGGGTATCTTAGAGCATACCCATTCTGTGATAAGAGCAAGATTCCGGTCTGGTTATCATCATTTGTCAGATATTTAACCTGAACAACACTAGCATCGGCATGTTTGAGCTTTTCAAAGACCATGGCACGTCGTTTGTAAGTTCGCCCTGGTGTAAGGTCACTGAAGGCTGTTTGCTTAATATACCCATCGCTGGTAGCGATGAGGAAGCGACCAGGTTCTTTAAGTGTCTTAAAGGCAAATGTGGCGACAATCTCTTCATCTGCGGCTAAGCCGATTGTTTGTGAGATATGTTCCCCAGTTTCTTTCCACTTAACGTCGGCGATCTCATGAACAGGCCGGTAGATGAGATTTCCTTTGCTGGTGAACATCATCAGGTGGTTCAGGGTACTCAACTTCTCCAGGAAGATTGGATAATCTTCATCTTTCAACCCATTATCCTCGGGATCAGAAGCCGTGTAGGATCGTACTCCGGAACGCTTGAGATAACCGTCATGGCTGACCAAGACGATTACGTCTTCATCGGCCACGGTAACGGTTGTCTTAATCTTGAGATCCTCAATTTTATCCTGAATCTCAGTACGCCGTGGGTTACGGTAAGTCTTGGCGACTTCTTTTAGTTCCTTGCGGAGGACAGCGTTTAACGTCTTCTTCTCAGCTAAGATTTGGTGGTCACGCTCGATAGCCGCTGACAACCGTTCAGACTCGGCTTCAAGCTGGGTGACATCGGTATTAGTCAATCGGTAGAGTTGTAGAGCCACGATGGCATCGGCTTGTTTCTCAGAAAAGTCGTAACTGACCATCAAGTTGTTCCGGGCATCACGACGATCCTTGCTGGCCCTAATGGTTGCAATGACTTGATCCAGAATCGATAAGGCTTTGATTAAGCCGACCACGATGTGTTGTCGATCCAAAGCTTTTTGCAGTTCATATTTGGTTCGTCGTGTAATGACATCGCGTTGATGTTCCAAGTAGGCGCTTAGAATGGTCTTCAAACCAACATGTTCTGGTCGCATATGGTTAATGGCAACCATGTTGAAGTTATAGGTGATTTGCAGTTCGGTATTTTTGAACAGATAGTTCAGGACCCCTTGAGCATCGGCGTCGCGCTTCAATTCGATCGCGATTCGTAACCCATCGCGGTCGGTTTCGTCACGAACTTCGGCGAGTCCCTCAACCTTCTTATTCAAACGGATCTCGTCGATTTTTTTAACTAACTGCGCTTTGTTAACCTCATAAGGAATCTCGGTGACTGTAATCTGACTTTTGTTTCCACGCAACGGCTCAATGGCCGTCTTGGAGCGCACGACAATACGGCCTCGGCCCGTTTCATAGGCTTTGACAATGCCATCTTTTCCTTGGATGATCCCCCCTGTTGGGAAATCAGGCCCCTGAACGAAATTCATTAGTTCGGGAAGCGTAGCATTGGGGTGGCTGAGCAGATAAATTAAGGCGTCGACGACCTCCCCTAAGTTGTGCGGTGGAATTTCCGTGGCATAACCGGCGGAGATCCCGGTTGCACCGTTAACCAGCAGGTTAGGAATTCGAGCTGGTAAAACGGTGGGTTCGTATTCCGTATCATCGAAGTTGAGCACCATTTCAACGGTGTCCTTGTCAATGTCTCGGAGCATTTCTCCCGCCAACTTACTCAGGCGGGCCTCGGTATACCGCATGGCTGCGGCGGGGTCCCCGTCCATAGACCCATTGTTTCCGTGCATTTCAATTAAGGGTTCGCGGACCTTCCAGTCCTGACTCATCCGAGTCAACGCTTCATAGATCGAGCTGTCACCATGGGGGTGAAAATTACCCATGACATTCCCAACGGATTTGGCGGATTTGCGGAAGCCCTTATCGTACGTGTTGCCATCCTTGTTCATTGCGAAAAGAATTCGCCGTTGAACGGGTTTTAAGCCATCACGAATATCCGGCAAAGCCCGTTCCTGAATAATGGATTTTGAGTAACGGCCGAAGCGGTCACCCATCACTTCTTCTAATGTTATCTCTTGAATATTCTGTCCTTCACTCACGAAATGATGTCTCCTTTCACCGGTAATTGGTTTACTTTTCGGGATCGGAGGATTCCAACAGACTCGTGTTGTCTTCCTCTAACGTGAATTGAACGTTATTTTCGATCCACTTCCGGCGGGGTTCAACCTTGTCACCCATTAAAGTGGTCACACGGCGTTCGGCCAATGCCGCATCGTCGATCTGAACGCGAATCAGCGTCCGATTTTCGGGATCCATGGTCGTTTCCCAAAGTTGTCCGGCGTCCATTTCCCCTAGCCCTTTGAAACGTTGGAGGTTGTAGCCATGATTAGCAATCTTTTTGGTCTTGGCTGCCAACTCGTCGTTGGTCCAGGCGTATTCGATCTTTGGTTTTTTGCCTGTCGTCTTGATGCGATATAACGGTGGCAAAGCGATGTAGACCCGCCCAGCATCGATCATTGGTCGCATATATTTATAGAAGAAGGTTAGCAAAAGAATCTGGATATGCGCCCCATCATCATCGGCATCGGTCATGATAATAATCTTATCGTAGTTGGCATCTGCAATGTTAAATTCAGCGCCGACACCGGCACCAATGGTATAAATCATGGTGCTGATTTCTTCATTTTTCATGATATCAGGTAGCTTGGCCTTTTCAGTATTCAAGACCTTGCCTCGAAGTGGCAGGATGGCCTGAAACTTTCGATTACGCCCTTGCTTAGCCGACCCACCAGCAGAATCCCCTTCGACCAAGAATAATTCATTTTTGGAAGCGTTCTTGGATTGTGCGGGTGTCAGTTTACCAGATAAGAGGCGTTCGTGCTTCTTGTGGCGTTTACCACTACGGCTCTCGTCACGCGCCTTTCTGGCGGCTTCTCTGGCTTGACGGGCTTGGGTAGACTTACGAATCAACATCTGACCGAAGTCCCCATTTTCCATCAGATAATAACCGAGTTGCTCACTGATCACGTTATCGACAACGGTCCGCGCCTCTGGTGTCCCCAGTTTTTCCTTAGTTTGACCTTCAAATTGCAGGAGGTTTTCTGGGATTCGAAGGGAGATAACGGCGGACAATCCTTCACGGACGTCGGTACCTTCAAGATTCTTATCGCGATCCTTGAGCAGGCCTACCTTACGGGCATATTCGTTAAAGGCCTTGGTCCAGCCGCTACGCATACCCACTTCGTGACTCCCACCATCCTTGGTTCGGACGTTATTGACGAAGGACAGCAGGTTTTCGGTATACCCGTCGTTGTACTGGGCAGCGACTTCGACTTCAATCCCGTCTTTCTTGCCATCGAAATACATAATATCCCCGAGAGTATCCTTGTCTTCGTTTAAGTAACCGACGAATTCTTTGATTCCCTCTTCGTAATGGTATTCCTCGGCGCGCTCCTGGCCAGCACGTTCGTCAGTCAGGGTGATTTTGACGCCCTTGAGTAGGAAGGCGGATTCCCGCAGTCGTTCTGAGAGCGTATTAAAATTATAAACAGTCGTTGTAAAAATTTTAGTGTCTGGTTTGAAGGTTAGTGTGGTCCCATTGTGAGCCCGCGTATTTCCCTTCTTCACCAAGGTTCCTTGTGGGTGACCACCGTTAGCAAATTTTTCTTCGTAACGGACACCATCACGAACGATAGTGACAGTGAGCGCACTGGATAAGGCGTTCACTACGGATGCCCCGACCCCGTGTAACCCACCGGAGGTCTTGTAGCCTCCTTGACCAAACTTACCACCGGCATGGAGGACCGTCAGAATAACTTCTGGCGTTGGAATCCCCGAAGCGTGCATGCCGACTGGCATGCCCCGTCCGTGATCAACAACAGTGATGCTATTATCCTGGTGGATAGTAACGTTGATTTCCTTACCGTAACCGGCCAAGGCCTCGTCAACGGCGTTATCAACAATTTCGTAGACCAAGTGATGCAAACCGCGGCCATCAGTTGACCCGATATACATCCCAGGACGTTTACGAACAGCTTCCAATCCCTCCAACACCTGGATGGAGGAATCGTCATATTTTGCTTTTGCTTTCGCCATGCGTAAATCCCCTTTACTTTTACTAGTTTCTTTCGTAGGTATGCCCCTAGTTTACCGCAAAGCGAACATATGTTCAATAGAACGAGAGAGTTCTCGCGGCCGGGGTTTCAGTAACCACATTATCATACCACAGGCAAACAAAGCCTGGCTAGCCGAGAAAACAAAGCGTGGTTAAGTTTCCCGAGATAATTGGCGTAATAGGTAAAACATGCTAAAATAGTGAACAGCTTATAAACACGATACCGCTTAGATTGGAATCGTGTTGCGAGGAAGAGCGGAGGAATTACCTGTGAAATTAATTGGTTTATTAATCTTAGCCTATCTCCTGGGGGCCATTCCCAATGGGGTTTGGGTGGGTAAGACATTTTTCCACACCGATATTCGACAGTCTGGTTCGGGAAACATTGGGACCACCAATACCTACCGGGTCTTGGGCCCGTATGCCGGGACCATTGTGATGGTATTAGACATCGCTAAGGGAACCGTTGCCACGTTACTCCCAACTTGGGGCCATGTGACCACGATTCTTGGGACGGCGACACCCCTCTTATTCGGGCTGATGGCTATCCTAGGCCATACCTTCTCGGTCTTTGACCACTTTAAGGGTGGCAAGGCTGTCGCCACGTCGGCGGGGATGTTACTGGCCTACAACCCGATCATGTTCGTCATTGCAGCTGGTCTGTGGGTCAGCCTAATCTATTGGACTAGCATGGTGAGTCTGGCCAGCATGATTGCCTTCTCGTTGATCACCGTGATCTCCCTGGCCTTTCAGGACTGGTACTTAACGGGGATCGCTGTGGTGCTCACGGTGTTTGTCTTCTACCGTCACCGTGCTAATATTGCCCGTATTAAGGCGGGTACCGAGTCCCTGGTTCCTTTTGGTCATGGCTACCATAAACGTGCACATTAAGAAGCGAAAAAGCTTCCAACGATGAGTTGCAGTCGTTGGGAGCTTTTATTTTGTCTAAAAGTAAGTGATTTGGTAATGTGTTGCGAAGGTTTGACCGCCTGCGAGGTGTTGTAGACCAACCTTATCTATAAACTGCCCCGAGGCCTGAACATCATCTGCCAGTCCCCACCATGGCTCCAGACAAACGAATGGCGCTTGCTTAGGGTAAGGTGACCAAATACCTAGATAAGGTGCGGCGACGGTCAGAGCTACCCCGTGGTCGTCAGTAGCCGTGCTCAGCATGACCGTTGTCTCATGGCTGTCGAGCGTCAGGATCTGGGCATCGTGGTTGAATAACGCATGGTTCAGTGTCAGGGGTTGCGTGAGATCCAGCGGAACCGAATGCTGGCTGTCACTGTAAGCCCCCACTAAGGGGATACGCTGGTAGATTTTTTTTGGTGAAACGGTCACTTGGTAGTCGGTGAAATCGGCTAACGCCCCACCTAAGGGGATGTTGAAGCCAGGATGAGCACCAATGGAAAAGTATAAGGTGTCCTCCATTGGATTCGTCACGACTAAGTCAGTCCGCAACTCGTGATCCTTTAGTTCAAACGTTAAGGTCAATGTGAAGTCGAAGGGATAATTTTCACGAGTCTGAGCATCACTCGTCTGCTGGAGCACAACGCGTGTTGCCGTTTGGTTTTGGACCGTAAATGATCGATCACGGGCGAATCCATGTTGCGTCATGTGATAGCTGTGACTTTGGAACATGTATTGGTCCTGATTCAACCGGCCAACGATTGGAAAAAGAATGGGGGCATGCCGTCCCCAGTACGCGGCATCAGCCTGCCACATATATTCGAGGCCGCTTTCATTGTCGCGGACACTGCTGACTTCGGCTCCCAATGGGTTAATTTTAACCGTTAGATAGTCATTCTTTAACGTTAACATCGAATTCCTCCCACAGTGATAAACATTGTCTTTATGATACCGCAATTCTGCAAAAAGGACCAAGGTCGCTCTGCCCTGGTCCTTCGTGATGTGATTAAAGAATGTAGCGTGATAAGTCTTTGTTTTGTACAATGTCGCCAATCTTATCATTGACGTAGTTTTCGGTGATGGTAACGTCACCGGTTCCCATGTCTGGTCCTTCGTAAAGAAGATCTTCGAGGAGTTTTTCCAGAACCGTCTGTAACCGACGAGCCCCAATGTTTTGGTTTTCGTGGTTAAGCTCGAAGGCGAGTTCGGCAATTCGTTCGATGGCTTCGATGGTGAAGGTCACCTTAACATTGTCTGTACCGATCAGGGCAATGTATTGCTTAATCAGGGCATTGTTAGGTTCTGTCAGAATTCGGACGAAGTCATCCTTACTAAGATCAGCTAACTCAACTCGGATTGGGAATCGCCCTTGGAGTTCAGCGATAAGATCACTAGGCTTGGATTCGGCAAAGGCACCGGCAGCAATGAAGAGAATGTGGTCGGTATCGATAGTGCCGTACTTGGTCTTAACCTGTGTCCCTTCGACGATTGGTAAGATGTCACGTTGGACCCCTTCGCGGGAAACATCGCCACTATTTTGGCTACTGCCCTTAGCGATCTTATCAATTTCATCTAAGAAGATAATCCCCGTATTTTGGGCCCGTTGAATGGCATCGTGATTGATGTCAGCGTTGTTGACCAGTTTTTCTGATTCTTCACTGACCAAGATTTCACGCGCTTCGGCTACCGTGACCGTCCGCTTAATTTGCTTCTTTGGCATGATAGCACCTAGGGTGTCGTTGAGGTCAATCCCCATCTGCCCCAACATGTTGTTGTCGGTGGCGTTGGCCTGTTGCGGGTCAGCCATTTCGATTTCAACTTGGTGGTTTTCGAGGAGGCCCTGATTCAGTTGCTCAGCCAAAGATAAGCGTTCGTTTCTCAGATCATCACTTACCTCTTCTTGCTCACTTGGGGCTGTTGGGGTTTGACCATTTTGCATTTGGCTAAACATGTTCATCATGTTCGCAAAATCATTGTTGTTCTTATTGGCTTTTTTCTTGGCTGGCGCCAGAAGCTTGACTAACCGCTTGTTGGCAGCCTGAACAGCGTCGCTACGGACATTCTTAAACTGATCTTGTTTTTCCATGCCGACAGAGACTTCAACCAGGTCACGAACCATGGATTCAACATCACGGCCGACATAACCAACTTCGGTGAACTTGCTGGCTTCGACTTTAGTAAATGGTGCGTGAACAATCTTGGCTAGTCGCCGAGCAATTTCGGTTTTTCCGACCCCAGTCGGTCCAATCATGAGCATGTTCTTAGGTGAAATCTCTTCTTGCATGGTGGCATCGAGCTGCATGCGCCGGTACCGGTTGCGTAAGGCAATGGCAATAGCTTTCTTGGCTTCATCTTGGCCGATAACGTATTGGTCAAGCAGGGCCACGATCTCTTTTGGTGTTTTATTAATAGCGTCCACAATGAGGCCTCCCTTTATAATTCTTCAGAAATGACGTTTTCGTTCGTAAAGATATCGATTCCGCCGGCAATGTGAATCGCACTTTCGGCAATTTCCTTAGCACTCATGTCGGTCGCGTGATGATGCAGAGCCGTAGCGGCGGCTAAGGCAAAGTTACCACCAGAACCAATGGCTAAGATGTCATCGTCAGGGGCAATCACTTCGCCTGAACCAGAAACCAACAGCATCTCGTCTTTGTCCATAACGATCAGCAGGGCCTCCAGCTTCTGCAAAGCTTGGTCAGAACGCCATTGTTTGGCAAGTTCAACGGCGGCACGTTGCAAGTTGCCACTATACTCGTTGAGTTGACCTTCGAATTTTTCCTCCAGATTGAAAGCGTCGGCAACGCTTCCGGCAAAACCAACAACGACTTGGTTGTTGTAGATGCGGCGAATCTTGTGGGCGGTCCCTTTCATAATGACCTTTTCTCCCATGGTAACTTGACCATCGCCGGCCATGGCGTTATGGCCATTGTGCCGAACCGCACAGATGGTGGTGGCTTCAAATTTTACTGGCATAGTTTCATAATCTCCTTATTTGGTTGAGGGTGACTGGTGATCTGCTGTGGCCCGCGGGAAGAATTGACGATAATCCCGCTGGAGGTGTTCACGCGTCACGTGGGTATAAATTTGAGTGGTTGAGAGGCTACTGTGTCCCAGAAGCTCCTGCACGGATCGAAGATCCGCACCGTGATTCAGAAGATGGGTGGCAAATGTATGCCGTAGCATATGGGGATGAATCTCCCCGGTTAACGTGCTTCGCTTGATCATTTGATTTAAGAGGTACGTAATCCCGGCTGACGTGATTTGTTCACCGTGAGCATTGATAAAAACAAAGTCATGCTGATGATGGTATTGCGCCATCAAGGGTGTCCTAGCGCTATCAAAGTAAGCTTTGAGCGCATCACTAGCATAATGACCAAACGGGACATAACGTTCCTTGTTCCCTTTCCCGTGAATCAACATGAGTCGGTTATCGAAGTCGATATCTCCCATCGTCAGATTCACGCATTCGCTGACCCGAATTCCGGTGCCATAGAGTACTTCCAGAACCGCCGAATCACGACTTGCCAATTGCGCATTGGGGTTGCCCCCCGCTGCTGTGAAAAGCGCTGTCATCTCTCGTTCATAGAAGAAACGTGGGAGATGGTTTTGATGACGCTTGAGTTGAATGTAGGCAAAGGGATCGTCGGTAACCTGGCCGTTACTCATCAAAAAGTTATAGAAAGATCGTAGCGAGGAAAGTTTGCGGGCAATGGTCGTTCTTGCGTAGTGATGATCATAGAGATGACTCAGAAAGACCTCCACGTCAAGCTGGTCGACCTTGTCCCAGGGCTTTCCTCCACCATTTTCTTCCAGAAACGTGGTGAACTCCGTCAGATCCTCCTGATAGGCTTTGACCGTCTCAGGTGAATACTGCCGTTCGCCGCTTAGGTAACTCATGAACTGTTCAATCGCTGTTGCCACGGCGCTCACCTCCTATTTCTTTACGAGTTAATGCTAGCAAACACGTCCTAAAAACTCAACTAACTCATCAAAAAGGTGTGGGCTGCGGGTTGAGTCGTGAAAATGACGATCAAAAAATGTGTTTACTATAAAAATAAACGTCACAACAGAAACTCTGTGTACACTACTGGTAGAAAGCAGTACTTTTTACTGGACATATATAAAGATTAAAAAGTGTTGACAAAATTAGTAAACATTCGTATAGTTAAAGCTATTGGAGGAATGAGCTATGAATCTAGCTGATTTGACAGTGACTGAAATTGAACAGGGCTGGCATGAAACGGCTGAAGCCTATATTTGTAATACGTGTAAGGCAATGTTTGCTAAGGACCAGGTCTTTCCAGAAGACACTAAATTTTATCCGGCAGCCACTATGATTCAACGGCACCTCGCGGCTAATCATCCGAACGCCGTGACTGATTTAATTCAGATCGACAACAAATACAATACGCTGACCACCAAGCAACGCGATCTTCTACTTGCATTCGCTCAGGGCCATAAGGATGCGGCTGTTGCTGAGGAAATGGGTGTGGCAGCGGCCACTGTTCGGCACCAAAAGTTTACCTTTCGTGAAAAGGCCAAGCAGGCAAGACTCTACCTAGCCATTTATGACCAGGTTTTCAATCAACCGGCACCGGTTGACCATTTGGTCACGTTCCCTGACCAGCCGGGCCAAAAGGATGATCGCTTTACTATGACAACAGCCGAGTATGATGAACTGGTCGCAAAATACTTTACGTCCATCACGCCGCTGACATTGACGCGATGGCCTAGACACCAAAAAGCCATCTTAGCAATCTTGAAACGTGTGAGTGAATCCTTACCCATGACTCAGCATCTGAGTGAAATGGAACTGACGGCTAAGTTAAAACCAATTTATGCCGATTTTCCATTACTACGTCGATATCTCGTTGATTATGGTTTTCTAAAGCGGACAGCGAGTGGCAGTGAATATTGGCGGAACTTCGATAATAAGGAGCTACAAATGAATCGCAAAGAAATCATTCAAAACTATAAAGCGGCACCGACCTACTACGGTGTGATCCAGATTAAAAACAACCAAAATGGCAAGACCTTCATTGATGTCGCACGCAATATTCACAATCGCTGGGGCTATTATCAAACGAATCTCAACGGTAACTTCTATCACGATACGGCGTTACAAGCGGACTGGAATGCTCTCGGGGCAGAAGCCTTTACCTACAGCGTTCTCTGGAAGGCAGATACCGCCGATGTCGATAATCTTCGGCAGACGCTGAAGGAGCTCAAAGCTAAGTGGCTAGACAAGTGTCAGCCAGCCTACAATCAATCTGAAAGGACTTAACATGACAACTTTAAATACGCAAAATACCCCGATTGACCTGGCAACTTGGTCTCGTCGAGAATATTTCTATTACTTTACCAAGATGATGCCGACAGGATTCACACTGACGGTTGACCTGGATGTCACGGCTACTAAAGAATGGATCACGGAGCGTGATCTTAAATTTAATGCGGCCTATCTCTACCTGGTCTCAAAGGTGATCACACAGACACCGGAATTTCGTGTGGGTCGGGACGATACCGGGCAACTCCGGCGTTACGATGTTCTCCACCCGTCTTACTCAGTAATACATGCGGATGACCACAGCATCTCCAGCTTATGGACGGCCTACGATCCCGATTTCAACCAATTCCATCGAAACTATCTGGCTGATTTGGCTGAATATGGTGATCAACGAACGCCAATGCCCAAGGCTCCCCAGAGTGCGAATACTTATATGGTTGGTAGTATTCCTTGGACGCACTTTACCAGTTACACCCCCTTGCCCTTCACCCCGCTAAACACGTTCTTTCCAGTCATTCAAGCGGGACAGTTTAAGCAGGAAGCCAAGCGCTGGCAAATGCCGCTTTCCTTGACGATTCATCATGCGGTGGCTGATGGCTATCACGTGAGTCAATTCCTGGAACAGCTCCAGTTAGCCTTTGACCACCCTGAAATTTGGTTGGCCAATTAAAAAGAACATTTTTTCTGAAAGCGACAGTCTAACTCGATACTGAGAGGGGCTGTCGTTTTTTTGGAAGTAAGTCCCCCCACACAGTTCTAACCTTACTGTTGGGGATGTTTGATTAAAACGGGTCTTTTAAAGAACGGATTATTTTATGTTAGTGATAAGTGAAGAGTCAAAAAAGGCGTTGGCCCCTGGGGGTCAACGCCAACGAAACGGATTTAAGATTTAAGTGTAACAAGCTTACTTCTGTGGAGCTTCTTCATAATCACCGTTAGGACAAACGATCTGCGAGCCGCCACGGATCTTCTTGGCAACCAGGTAGTGACCGTCCTTGGGGCAATCACGGCCAACGGGCTTATCCCATGAGACGAAGTCACAGTCCGGATATCGGGAACAACCGTAGAAAATCCGGTTTTTCTTGGACTTACGTTCGATGACTTGGCCCTTGTGACAAACGGGACAAACGACGCCGATCTCTTTAACGATAGCCTTGGTATTTCGGCAATCTGGGAAGCGAGAACAAGCGTAGAACTTTCCGTAACGCCCCATCTTGATGACCATTGGCGCACCACAGATGTCACAGTCGAAGCCAGCTGGTTCGTCGCGGATTTGGATCTTTTCGATCGCATCTTCGGCGTGTGCCACCTCGGTTGAGAATGGCTTGTAGAAAGTGTCAATAACCTTGACCCAATCCTGCTTACCTTCTTCAATGCCATCCAATTGTTCTTCCAGACCGGCTGTGAAACCAACGTCCACGATGTCGGGGAAGTACTGATTGATGATGGTATTAACGATATCACCTAGTTCGGTTGGCTCGAAACGCCGACCAACTAATTTAACGTAGTAGCGCCGTTGAATGGTATCCAAAGTGGGGGCGTAAGTCGATGGACGACCCACCCCATTTTCTTCCAAGGCCTTAATCAGGTTGGCTTCGGAATAACGTGCAGGCGGCTGCGTAAAATGCTGAGCTGGATCGGTCTTAGCCAACTTCACTTGGTCACCAATTTCGAGATCAGGCAGGAGGTTATCCTTTTCTTTACCACCCTTGTAGATCTTCAGGAACCCTTCAAACTTCATCTTGGACCCATTTGCTCTGAATGTCACTCCGTTTTGATCTAGCGTGACAGCCATGGTATCCATGATAGCATTGGTCATTTGACTCGCAACGAACCGGTTCCAGATCAATTGATAGAGCCGGAATTGGTCCTTAGTCAATCGTTCTTTCAGGCTAGCTGGCGTCCGGAAAACAGACGTTGGTCGGATAGCTTCATGGGCATCCTGGGCCCCTTCTGGTAACTTGCCCTTGATTGGCTTAGTCGCGGCAAACTCTGCCCCGTACTTCTCATGAATGAACGTTGAGGCCTCGTGCTTAGCGATGCTGGAGATTCGAGTAGAGTCGGTCCGCATATAGGTAATGAGCCCTTGCGTCCCTTCTTTACCCAGATTGATTCCTTCGTAAAGCTGTTGAGCGGCCATCATGGTCTTTCGCGTCCGGAAATTTAGCTTCCGGTTAGCATCTTGTTGCATTGAACTGGTGGTAAATGGGGGTTGTGGAGAACGTTTCCGTTCCTTGCGTACGACATTGGTAATGTCGAAGTTCCCTTTACGATCCAGTTTACCCAAGACGGTTTGAACGGCGTCGTTGTCCTTCAAGTCAGCCTTCTTACCATCTAAACCATAGTAGCTGGCACTAAAGGTGTGACGAGCTTTTTTAAAGTCAGCATCGATTGTCCAATACTCTTCAGGCTTGAACGCTTTAATTTCGTTTTCACGGGCGATAATCAGAGACAGCGCGATCGATTGAACACGACCAGCACTGAGCCCCTTCTTAACTTTTTTCCACAACAGCGGCGAGATAGAGTATCCCACCAACCGGTCTAGGATCCGGCGGGCCTGTTGGGCGTTAACTAGATCCATGTCGATGGATCTAGGCGTCTTAAAGGCTTCCTTAACGGCATCTTTAGTGATTTCATTAAAGGTTACTCGGTTTTTAGCCGTCACATCTAAGTTGAGGACGTGCGCCAAATGCCAAGCGATTGATTCCCCTTCGCGGTCAGGGTCAGATGCCAGATAAACGGCTTTAGCTTTTTTAGCTTCTGAACGCAGGCCCTTAATCACATCGCCCTTCCCCCGAATGGAGATGTAGTGTGGATCGTAGTCATTGTCGAAGTCGATTCCCATTGAACTCTTAGGCAGATCTCGGACGTGTCCTAAACTGGGAACAACCTTGTAGGTACGACCTAAATATTTCTCAATGGTCTTGGCCTTAGCGGGTGATTCGACAATCACTAATTTTTTTTGTGGCTTTCGCCGTTTTTTAGCTGTTGTTTTTGTTTTTGCTTTAGTCGGCAATGCACATTACTCCCTCGGATAATAGGCAACGAAGCCCCGCTTGACGGGAATCTCCGTTCCTATCGACTTGTTTTAATCGCGAAACAAAAGTTCGCTAAACATTTCACTATAATCCCACACATGATATTTCAAGTCAGGGTAGCTTGTCAACTAAAACTTCTTCCATTATATGATCAGAATTCAAGATAGGTTTCGCGCCGGCGAGAATTAGTTCATTGGTTCCAACTGAATTTGGACCGTCAATTGTCCCAGGGACAGCCAGCACATTTCGATTCTCTTGAAGTGCAAAATTTGCCGTGATCAAACTTCCTGAATGATGGGCGGCCTCGATCACAAGGACACTCTGTGAGAGGCCGGCAATGATCCGATTTCGTTCTGGAAAATGGAAGCGTGCGCCATTGGTGCCCCAAGGGTATTCCGAGAGTACAAGCTGATCGTGTGCTAGTGTGTCCATGAGCGCACGATTGGCTGCGGGATAACATTTATCCAAACCAGTTCCAATAACGGCCACCGTGCGGCCTCGGTGGGCTAAAGCGACCTGATGACTGAGTGTATCGACGCCCTGGGCCAAACCAGATACAAGACAAACATTGGCTTCCACCACTGTTGGTAACAGGAGACGCATGGCCGTTAAGGCGTATGTTGTCGGATGGCGGGATCCCACGACCGCTAATTGCGGTCCCTGGAGATTACGTAAATCACCTTGAAAAAATAACGCAACCGGTGGTGTGTAGATTTCCTTAAGTTGTGGCGGATAAGCCTGATCAACAATGGTTAGACAACCGCTATGTGTGAGATTTTTGGTTATTTTCTGGTTCATGGCATGACTGAAGAGCTCCAGATGGAGCCGTTTCAAACGTTCCACGGATAGCGGAATTTCAGCCCCTAAGTGATCAAGTGTGCTAGCAGTGATGGTTTGAATTTGAGGATGATCCATTAACCAGTGCCAGCAGGCCACACCAGTCTTGGACCCAATATCGGTTACAAAGGGTAAGCGCATGAAAAAATCACGAAGTGTCAGTTGCAAGATCGCAACCTCCTTGTCCTGTTTAGGACTAACTCCGTGATTCGTTGGCAATTATTTTCTGAACGGGTGAAAAAGTTCGACGATGAATCGGAGTGACACCGCGATTGGCCAGGCCACTCAGATGTTCAGCAGTTCCGTAACCGGCGTTTTTGGCAAAGCCATAGCCAGGGTATAGCTGATCGTAGGCCACCATCAAATGGTCTCGGTAGACTTTAGCGATGATACTAGCTGCTGCGACACTGGCACTCTTAGCGTCACCTTTGATCAAGCGGGTTTGCGGTAGTGAAATCGGAATTTGCATGGCATCCACAATCACGTGATCTGGAGCCACCCCAAGCCCCAAAACAGCCCGTTGCATGGCTACCCGAGTCGCTTGATAAATATTAATCTGATCAATAAGTTGAGGACTTCCAATGCCAATGCTGACGGCTGTAGCCTGGGCTAGAATTTTTGGGTATAAGTCTTCGCGTTCCTTAGGTGTGAGTTGCTTAGAATCATTAACTAAAGGAATGTCGAAGTTACGGGGCAGAATGACTGCCCCAGTGACGACCGGTCCAGCTAATGGGCCTCGACCGACCTCATCAACGCCGGCGACCTGTTGGCCTATTGCCCAGAATGGTTTCTCATAGTGTAAGCGTTGTTGGAAGGCTTCTTCAGCGGCCTCACGACGTGCGAGCTGGCGTTTAAGCTTAGTAAGGAGTTGCTGGGCTCCTTTACGTGGATCGGCGGCTAACACCACCAGACGAGGGTCTGCGGGCGACGTCACGTTTGCAAGTTGCTGGCGTAATTTAGCTAAACTTACGGGCTTAGTTGTCATGATCCTTCCCCACTTGGGGAGCACGATCTAAGGTGAAACCGCCCATCTTAGAACGTCGGGCATCGAAGATGAGTCGTTCACTGGCGCGTTCGTAGTCGTCTCGCATACCGAGCTTTTCTGTGATCCGCAACAGAAGGTCGACATCAGACAGTTCAAAATCTTCGGTGGCTAAATGGTAGCGTTCCTGCAGTGCGGCTTGATGATACTGACGGAAGAATTTTAACTCGAATAAGGCGACATCATCTTTGGCATAGAGCTTTTCTTTAATGGCTCCGGTCAAAGCAAGTTTCAACGCCACGTCCTGATCCTTGAACTTGGGCCAAAGAATTCCGGGAGTATCTAACAGTTCTAGATGTTTGCTAGAACGCAACCATTGTTGCCCCTTCGTCACACCAGGGGTATCTCCAACTTGAGCTGCCTTACGACTAACCAAGTGATTTAATAAGGTGGATTTGCCAACGTTAGGTACCCCAACTGTCATAGCACGCATTGGCCGTTCCCTTAAACCTTTGGCTTTTTCGGCGGCGAGCTTGTCTGCAAGAATACTGGTAGCAATCCTAGTGATTTGTTTGGGTGTCACGTTGGCTCTGGAATCAATCGAGATGGCTGGCTGTCGTTGGGTTTGATAATAACGCATCCAGGCAGCGGTTTGTTGAGGATCAGCCAAGTCTTTCTTGGTTAAGATAATTAAATGAGGCTTATCCTTCGCAATCCGGGCCACCTCGGGATTACGCGATGAGGCGGGAATCCGGGCATCGACCAGTTCGAAGACAATATCCACGAGGTGGACGTTTTCTTCCATTTGGCGAATTGCCTTGGCCATATGGCCTGGGAACCATTGTATGGTACTCATAGTGTCTAACTCCTTTGATACCGAGGACTTAAACCCTCGGTGTTCTTAAAATAGTTGAAAATTGCCAAATTTCTTATGTCTATTGAGAAAAAGAGGAGATGCGGGTTTAGGCCGTAGGTTGTACAGAAATAAGGCTAACACGTCCCTGAATCTCCTTATTCATAATGAGACCGTTTTGTCATTGACCAAAACTGAAAGATGCTCGTATCTAAAACGATGAGGTACCCTATTTATTTGCGTCAGTACGTCAGTCACAACGATCGGTATTAGGCGATTAACCAGAATTTATGCCCACCTGATAGTTTGAATGCTGAGTGTTGGCCGTCATTTGCTAAACTCATCAGTAATTCATTCAGCGAAAGTATCTTTTTTGACTAACTGAGAATTTTTAAATTTAACACATCGTCAAAAAGGTCTAATTAACTCATCTATTCTACCATTTTTTAGCTAGCTCAGATAGTGGCGCTGTTTAAAGTCCAGAAAGACTTCGAACGGGTTGAAGTTTATCTTAATAAGGTTATGCGTCGGTGGTCATAATGGTTAAGTCCTTGGCGCGACCGTACTTCTGCCAACTTTCACGCTAGCGTGTGTCATTCTAAGCTGTCATGACAAGTCAAAATTTTTCTTGGATATAAGAAAAGTCCTGCGATTACTAGACTTATCGGTCTAACAATCGCGGGACTTTTTAAACAATGGTAAGCGTGGTTTTTAACCTTAAATTATCAGTTCAATTTCGACCAGGTGACCTTTTCAGTAGGCAAATCGTCAGCTGATCAATCAAAAGTTACCTAAATCAGGTACTGACTGACGGATCCAATTCTGAAGATCTAAGACAGCCGTTTCTTTAAACCAAAGACAACGAGTGTTGCGCTCAATAATGCCAAGCCCATCACAGCCAAGTGGGTCTTTGACTGTTCATTTGTCTGTGGTAACGCGGTGTTATGGACGTTTGTCGCTGATGTAGCCATTGGGCTTGTTTGTCGCGATGATGCTGGCAACTCATTAACCGTAGCCCCCTGGCCGCCATTAGTCGTTTGCTGCGTTTTCTTATTTGTCTCAGCAGGCTTTTTAGTCGGTTTCTTTGGCTTAGTCGTGACGATCTGATCACCGTCACCACCGTTGCTTAACACGGCAGAATACGTATAAGTGACTGATTTAGCGGTACTGTCAAAGGTCCCCGACTCGTCTCCAGTGGTGTTGGTAACGGTATACCCATCGATGTCTAATGGTGTTGTTTGGTAACTTTCCCCTAATTCACCAGTTAAGACCTTATCAGCTCTAAGCGTTTTGCCGTGGTCATCGACGTAATGAACCTTAACGGGCTGACTAGTAGCTGGTGTCGGATTAGGAGTGGGGTTAGGCGTCACCGGTGTGTCGTCAAACCAGAAACTGTAAGCCAGTATTCCAGAGAGGAAAAGCCCACTTATCTGATAGGTTCCATCGGGTTGTTTTTGAATAAAGAAAGACAGGGGTTTATTATACAACGAAATCATTTGACGATAAGTGGCGTCAGGATCAAGTTTAGTGAGTTCTTCTTTGGTGTAACGAAAAGATAGCTTATTTTCCCCGGTGAGTACATCAAGCATAATTGGGGCCTGAATCTTATAGTATTCTTCGCCATGATCAAAAACGCCGTCCATTTTTTCTAATGCCTCTTGGCCCTTAGCCATGGTTTCAAGTCTTGGTCGCAGCTCCTTTAGATAGGCCGCATTAATCTCAGAATAGTCCATTTGTCCAAGCTGCTCCTGAGCAATCCGGCTAATGGTCCAGGCTTGGAGATAGAATGAGTCAGCGACGCTTTTAATAATATCATCCTTAGAGAGTCCCTCCGGTAACTCACCCGTTTCCATTTGGAGGTCAACAAGTGATTTGTCGAGATCAAGCGTTTCATAGCCCGCTATGCCGTCACGAAGCTGTGACCAAAAATCAGAAGTCAAGTTGGGATTATCGGCCTCTATTTTAGCCAAGTATTCGGGATCATTAAGTTGGTCGACAGTTATTACGGCTGGCGCGTTTGGAAAACTTGGTAATTTTTCGTTACCGGCCTTACTGCTGACCAACGTATATGGCATTTCTATAGAACTTATCTTGTATGTTGCCTTCGTGTCAGCGGCCTTAGTCGTGACCGCGACATTATCTGAAGGGGTGATGCTGTCCGCATGGGCGATGCTAGGACTAACAACGCCTCCCAAGAGAGCTAAAGCTAAGCTGGTTGTGACGAGTGTTCGTGTTGTTTTAAACATTAGGTTCACTCCCTGTACGTTTTTCTTATATATTTAACTCGTAGTATAACATAAATATTCCTATTTTAAAACGTGTAAATGCTGATTTAACAGTAACAAGATAGGTCGATTTAAACTGATCGATTTATACATCGTCTGCAAAATAGCGGTTGCTCAAATGTGGCATTATGACCCAATCGCTATTAATAATTTCTTTAAAGAATAACGGTGCTCATAAGGTTAGTATTCAATGGTTAATGACTCAGCGGCGAATTCAAATAGTCAAAAAACATCTTGAAATTTTTAACTGCCGGTTGTCATCCTAAAATGATTCAAATTTGTTAAGCATAGCGGATTATGGCTTGTTTTGATGGTCAAGTTACTTTTGCTCCAAAAAGAAATGAGTACGGTTATTTGATGGTTGAACGGTTAGGTAATGACTCTCCCCTTACTTAATCGTATTGTGTCAGCCAAGGCTTAAATCCCCCTTTTGAATCCATTTGATTTGAATGCGACTTCACCGAAACTATCGCAGCCAGTGAACTGAACTGTTGTGCACCAAGGTGTTTGTGCCAGACCGTGAGATTAAGTAAATTAAAATGATTATTCCCGTGTGTTGATTGCGTACCATAAAGATATTGGCTGAAGCGGAAATTGTGGAATCAACGTTACCCCAAAACAAAAAGCCTATCCGCAGATAGACTTTGGTGTTCTCGATTCAAATTCATAACGTTTTAGGCCAACGATGCCAAGTAGAGTTGCCAAGCATCATCAAAAATAGTCATAGATGGCAAGTATGGTGCATTTTCTTCCAGATATTTAGACAAGGGATCGAACTCGGTCTCCTGTTTTGGGAAGGCACTATCCAGAAAGGCATTGTTGGCAAAATTAGCGATGGTGTCGTAACTTTCAGGGTTACGTTGGGTCATGAGAAATTGATAAAATGTCTTAGGCATACAAGTCCCCCCTTACTTTTTCGGAATCCGTGCTTGGAAAACGAACTTCCCGGCTCCGGACATGTCGATCTTCTTGGCAGCATATGAGAGTTTCTTGCCATTGCCAATAGCCGTCAGATGCAGGGTCATGGTACTTTGTTTTGTATCCATCGCGACCCACTTAGGCAACGGGTAATTCTTGGCGATGTAGCTCATGACAAAGCTAATTGGCACGGGCAATGATCCCACTGAAAGCTTTTGCGCTTTCAATTTAACATCACCGGAAGGGAGTACTGTTGGCTTTAAGAGTAACACGAAGTTCACATTTGTGCCGAGAACCTTGGTTGACCCAGTGATCATCGCGTGATCCGTCACCTGGAACTGATACTTAACATCTTGCCCTTCAAGAGACTTGTTGACATAGTAGTCTGCCAAGGCATTCACCTGGCGTTTGTTCAGGGTGACATTAATGTTGGTAGTATCGGTATCGGGTTTGGCCGTCGAGGCAACCTTTACGCCTGACGTGGCTTTAATCCCCATGACAACGAGGATGATGATGAACAGACTAACCAGTCCAATGAACCCCCACTTCCACCAATTGGTAGGAGTGGCTGTTGAATGTCGTTTCATAAAAATTGGTGCCTCCTTATTTCATTAGCCACTGTTGATGGGCCTGCATTTGCTTAAAGACATAGTCCGTCATCAAGCGATACCCCTTGGCGTTGGGGTGAAAATGATCCACGGGTGACAGATAATCATTTAGCTCGTCAGCTGTATCGCTGGCCATAATCTGTTTCTGAAAGCTTTGTGCTGAGAGTTTACCATCGTTAGCCTTTTGGGCGGTCCGTTTCAACTTGGCCTGTTGGGTCACTGACTTAAACTGACCGACGGATAGGGCCCGGTTAATATCAACCATGTAGAGCTGCTTAAACTTGCCGGCAGTCTGTTTCGTGGCGTCATTCCACTCATCAACGGCATTGGTGATCTGCTCCACATCAGCAAAATAGACGTAGATGGGATTGTAGATTGAATAGAGATAAATAGGAGCATCCGGATTATAGTGACGAACCGTCTTCAACAGATGGTGGAGCTTCTGCTGATAGGTGGTTTCTGCGGTGTCCAGTTGTGTATTGAGGCGTGACTTCTGATTAATGGTGACATTCTTGGTCAATGTCTGTAAGAGATCATTACCCCCGACAGTCATCACCACTGCCTGAGCCTTTCCCAATTGATGTTGCATGCGAGAGCTCTTAACCAAACGGTCTTCAATCTGGTCACTTCGATCACCGGACTTCCCATAATTATGCATGACCACTTTGACGTGGTCCTTCTGGCGAATCATGGTCTTAAGCCGCCCCGTATAACCGCCCTGTTCGTCCTTTTGCGGATCACCGACCCCTTCGGTCAGTGAATCGCCTAAGGCTACGACCCGAACGATTTTACGGTGGCGATTGGCATTGCTGTTCTTCGTGGTTCGAACACCGGGATGCCAGTAGGTCAAGGCAGCTAACACGATGAGTACTAGGAGTAAAGCGACCCCAATCACCTTACTAAGTCTTCCAATTTTTTTCATTTTAAAAGTCCCCCTCGGGATAAATAAAAAGCGGTGGCTATGCCACCCCTTTTTTGTCGATGGTGTTATTTAGTTGGATCCGTATAGTACATCAGAGCAAAGGCACCAGGTCCCCCATGGGTGGCGATGATGGGCACCGTTTCTCTGACCAGGACATCTTTGTCCGGAAACATGTCATGTAAGCGACTTTGAATCTTGTCGACGGACTCGAAGGCCTCGACGTGTGAGATACCGATTGCTTGAATGTCAGGAAGTTGTTTCATTTGATCGTAAACTTTATCAAAGTAACGGTCGATGGTCTTCATGCCTCGGCCCTTAGCTCGAATTTTAAGCTCACCACCGGTTACCTGGAGGACAATCTTAATGTTTAGCAATGAGGTTAACATACCTGCAGCCCGACTGAGACGACCACCCTTGAGAATGTTTTCAAGCGTCACGACACCCATGAAAAGTTTGGTGTGGTCACGGACGGCAACGGCTCGGTCTAAGATAGCTTGTTTTTCAGCTCCCGCGTCAGCTAGTTTAGCGGCTTCGACGACTTGGAAAGCCAAGGCCTGATCAGTATATTGACTATCCACAACAGTCACGTCGGTTTTCGATAATTGCGCAGCCTGTTCGGCGGTATGAACCGTTCCACTGATGGCGGCCAACATACTGAAGAAGATAACCGAACTCCCATCTTCACCCAGCTTGTCGAAAGTTTCAACGAACTTACCTAACGGCGGTTGGCTTGTCTTAGGCAATGTCTTTGACGTCTTCATTTTTTCAATAAATTCTTTATTTGTAATGGATTCCCGTTCAACGTAAATGGTGTCATCGATCATGACCGTCAACGGGATAATGGTAATGTTATAGTCTTGGATTTGCTGATCGGTTAAGCCAGCAGATGAATCCGTAACGATTTTAAATTTAGCCATGGATATCCCACTCTTTCTGACCAGAGATTTGGTTTATGCTACAATATGCGTAATGAAACATACGGTAATAGTATAGCAGAGTTACTGAACTTTTTCAGTAGTAGTTGCTAACTCGCCGGACCAGTTTGCTAAAAGTTTTCAGACTGGTTATTTAAGGAGGAGTTTGCTTGACACAAGAACGTAGTCATACTTACCAAATCGTTAATGAAGTGCTTAACGCCGTGACGCATGGCATCGGTGTCGCGCTGAGTATCGCAGGACTGGTGATCCTGATTCTACAAGCTCATAGTAAGGGCGGACAGCTGCGGATGACCACTTTCTTGGTCTATGGTATCATTTTGGTTCTATTTTACTTGGCTTCGACACTCTTCCACGGATTGTACTTTACCCGTGCCAGTCACGTCTTTCAAATATTTGATCATTGTGCAATCTACCTATTGATTGCCGGAACCTATACGCCGTTTAGCCTATTAGTCGTAGGCGGAACCTTAGGCTGGGTCATGTTCGGGATTATCTGGGCCATGGCAGTCGCTGGAGTCGTTTACAAGGCTATCTGGTTAGGTAAGTTCCAGAGACTCTCCACGATTATTTACGTCGTCATGGGTTGGATGTGCCTAATGGGTATTTCACCTTTGTATCACGGACTCGGGCCGATCGGGTTTAGCCTATTGGTAGCCGGCGGCGTCGCCTTTACCCTGGGGGCCGTCATCTACAGCTTTAAGGGAATTCCATTTGGTCACGTCATCTGGCACCTCTTCGTAATGCTGGGGACTGGCTTGATGTACTTCTCGATCTTATTTTATGCCTAAGCGATAATATGAATAATGGAAAGAGGAAGTTGTGCCTAACGGCGCAACCTCCTCTATTTTTTTGCCATTATTTTCCGGTGAGTCGCTGATACTGTTCAAACCGGTAATCGTAAGGGTTCTGCTCATTTCGAACGCCAGGTTGTGTGGCAATCAACTCGAATTGATCGTAATTGATGGCGGGCATCCAGGTATCTCCAGCGAAGTCAGCGGCAATCACAGTGCGATAGAGTTGGTCGACGTCGGATAGTAGTGCCTCAAAAATCTGGGCCCCACCCACGACGAAGAGTTTGTCTTGGCGATGAGTTGCAGCATACTGTCGAACAGCCTCGAGGCTGTTCAGTACGATGACTTCTGGCGGGAAGTTAGTGCGTTCCTGGTGAGTAATGACAATGTTTTGACGATTGGGTAACGGCCGGCCAAACGAAGCATAGGTCCGTGAGCCCGCCAGGATGGTGTTTCCGGTCGTTACTGTCTTGAAGAAATGCATGTCGGCTGGTAGGTGCCAAGGAAGCTGGCCTTTTTGGCCGATAACGCCCTGGTTACCTTCTGCCCATAGGAAGATTAACATAGGTGCCCTCCTGTCTTAGACGGCCACAGGGGCCTTAATTGCGGGTGCAGGGTCATAGCCTTCGACCTTGATATCGTGCATATCGTAATCGAAGATACTGGTTTTATCCGGATTCAGCCACAGCTTAGGGGCCGCTTTCGGTGTTCGAGCCAGCTGTGTCTTAACCTGTTCAATATGATTACTGTAAATGTGAGCGTCTCCTAAGGTATGCACGAAGTCACCAACTTCGAGGCCGACTTCCTTGGCAATCAAAGAGGTTAGCAGAGCATAGCTGGCGATATTGAATGGTACGCCAAGGAAGATGTCGCCACTCCGCTGATAGAGCTGACAGCTTAATTTTCCATCATTCACGTAGAATTGAAAAAGTGTGTGACAAGGTGGCAAAGCCATAGAAGGCACATCAGCGGGATTCCAAGCTGAGACAATCATCCGTCGAGAATCCGGATGAGTTCGCAACGTCTGAATCACGTTGGCCAACTGGTCAATGGTTTCACCGTTATGCCCCTGCCAAGCGCGCCATTGACTCCCATAGACCAAGCCGAGATCACCATAGTGGTCCCCGAAGGCTTGATCGTTTAAAATCCGGTCGTCAAAGGCTCTTTTTTCGGCCTGGTACTGGTCATTAAAGTCAGCATCGACGAGTGAACGTCTTCCAAAGTCAGTCATGTCGGGGCCGTGGTAGTCCGGACTCTCGATGAACCGTTGAAAGGCCCATTCGTCCCAGATGTGGTTATGATGCTGGAGAAGAAAACGAATATTGGTATCCCCTCTTAAAAACCAAAGCAGTTCCGATTTGATGAGGCCGAAAGGAACCTTTTTCGTGGTTAAGAGTGGAAAGCCCTCCTGCAGATTGAAGCGCATTTGGTAACCAAATAGACTGATAGTGCCAGTTCCCGTTCTATCGGTTTTCTGGTGTCCTTCTGTCAAAACAGTTTTGGCAAGGTTAAGGTAAGCCTCTTCTAACATGCTGGTCGTCTCCTTAGTCGGCGTATTCGCTGAGATATTCCCAACGAGCCATCTTTTCATCGAGCTGTTGATCCAATTGGTCTAGCTGTTGTTGCAAATCGGCCAACTTATCATAGTTGGCGCCGTTGGCATTCATGGCGTCCTTAACCTGTGATTTCTGGTCCTCCAAGCCATCAATGACGCCTTCGATACCTTCCCATTCCTTTTGTTCGGCATAGGTCAGTTTGACCTTCTTCTTAGGCTTTTCTGGTGTTTTTTTGGCGACCGTCTTAGGAGCCTTCTTTTCCGTGACCTGAGCCTTATCAGCTTTCAGACGGTCATTCAGGTACGTACTGAAGCGACCGGAGTACCGATCAATCTGTGCGTTGCCGTTGAAGATCAAGAGGCGATCGGCAACCTTGTCCAGGAAGTATCGGTCATGGGAAACCGTAATAACCGTTCCAGCAAATTGTGAAATATAATCTTCCAGAACAGTTAAGGTCCCAATATCGAGGTCGTTAGTTGGTTCGTCTAATAGTAAGACGTTTGGCTGTTCCATGAGGAGTTTCAACAGGTAAAGCCGGCGTTTCTCTCCACCGGATAATTTGCGAATGAGTGTGCCGTGCATAAATCGTGGGAACAGGAATTGTTCCAGAAGATCGGTGACACTGACGGCATTCCCATCCTTGTCTGTGACCGTTTGGCCAACTTCGGAGAGATAGTTGATCATGCGTTTATCTTCAGGAATCGGTTCGATCTGTTGCGTGTAGTAAGCCATCTTGACAGTTTCCCCGATGGATACTGTCCCAGAATCTAAAGGTAAGCGCTGGGCAATAACGTTTAAAAGACTGGACTTACCGGCTCCGTTGTCGCCACTGATCCCGATACGTTCGCCGGCCTGAATGAGGTCGCTGAAATCCTTGAGAATGTGGTGACCCCCGAGATCTAGTGAGGCCTCTTTGAGTTCAATAACCTTTTTTCCTAGACGTTGTTGCCCTAATGAAATGGCCACGTTATGTTGTACTTGACGTGTACCCACGTTATCTTCCAGATCGTTAAAGCGGTTAATCCGAGCCTGTTGTTTCGTTGAACGGGCTTGTGCCCCAGCCTTCATCCAAGCTAGTTCTTGTTGGTAGAGTCGCTGTTGCTTCCGATCGGCGACAGCCTCTTGGCTAACCCGTTCGGCTTTCTCCTGAACGTAAGCCTGATAATTACCGGGATACTGGTAGAGTTTCCCGAAGTCGAGTTCCCAAATCTGATTGGCCACCTGATCCAGGAAATAGCGATCATGAGTTACAACGAGCAAGGCACCCTTGTAGGCACTTAGATATTGTTGGAGCCAGGCAATGGAGTCGAAGTCCAAATGGTTGGTCGGTTCGTCCAGCAAGAGCAGGTCTGGCGATTGAATCAATACTTGTGCCAGGCCAACCCGTTTGATTTGGCCTCCAGACATGGTTTTAATCTCCTGTGTGAGGTCCGTAATCTTTAATTGCGTGAGGATGGTCTTAACGTCACTCTCAGCTGTCCAGGCGTCTTCTTCGTTCATTTGTGCCTCGGTATCCAGATAACGTTGAAGTGCCTTCTGGTCTTCTGGATGGGCCCCATAGGCGGCCAGAGCAGCTTCATATCGCCGGATAGTCTTAAAGACAGGTTGGTCACCAGAAAAAACAGCGTCCATCACCGTCAGATTCTCATCCAAGTCGGGTTTTTGGGTGAGATAACCGATACTGTATTCTTTGGGAGTGTCGATCACCCCTGTTTGGTCATTGCTGACGCCGGCTAAGGTATCCAATAACGACGTTTTTCCACTTCCGTTGACTCCAATGAGCCCAATTCGGTCGTGTTCGTTAATAATGAAATTCAGATTGTCAAAAAGTACTTTTTCACCGTAAGTTCGGTGTAAATTCTCTGCACGTAAGGTTTGCATACTGTCTTCACTCTCTTAGTTTAGATTCAGTTGATCGTAACTTTTTTGATGAGCGCTGTGGCGTCGTTGGGTAACTGTCCCGTAACAACTTGGAATTCAAGATCGCCCAGGGTCGCTCCCAACTGAGGTCCAGGTTGAATTCCGGCTTTGATGAGATCACGTCCCGTGACGGCCAACTGTTTTTTATCATGAATGGGCAATGCGGCATAAGCCTGTGATAAGTCAGTTGCGCGATCGGGGGCGCCAAGAATGACGGCGACTTCATTGGCTCGTGCCAAATTAGCGCCACCCTGGTAAAGTTGCCAGGCATTGAGCTCACCTTGACGAAGACGCTGTGCCGTTTGGCTGGCGCTTTGAACGGTGGCAATAGTTTGGTTGGCTGTTTTCCAGTGTTTCAAAAATGGCGAAACAGCAGTGGCTGGTAGATCAAATTGCGTTGCGAGTAGTGTCCAAGCAGTCTCTGCATCACTTACGCCGTGAGTCAGGCGTTGTGTCAGATCAGTTAAGGCGCCCTCGTGTGTCGCAAAGTCCGGACAATGTTGCCAGAGTCCTGTTTTCATGAACGGCTTCAGCCCCCGTTGTGGTGTCCGTCCCGTGAAGAGCTTGAGAAGTTCGACCTGGGTGCGTTCAACGGCAATCTTAGCGAGTAGTTCGGCGTGATCGGTAATGGCTGCTAACGTCGGTTCGACAATGGTAAAGTCGAGTTGACTAGCGAAACGAACGGCACGCATCATACGTAAGGCATCTTCGTGGAACCGTTCTTGTGGATCGCCCACAGCTCGAATTTGATGAGTTTTCAGGTCATTGAGGCCATCGAAGAGATCAATGATTTCGCCGTCCTCCTTCATTGCCAAGGCATTGATGGTGAAATCACGACGCTTGAGATCCTCTTCTAAGGATCGAACAAAGGTCACTTGGTCTGGCCGACGAAAATCGGTATAGGTTGACTCCGACCGAAAAGTCGTCGTTTCATAGCCAGTTCCGTGGTCTAAGATCATAACCGTTCCATGTTCGATACCAGTATCGACGGTACGGTGAAAGAGCCCCTTAATCTCATTGGGATAGGCGCTGGTGGCGATATCGACGTCGTGAATAGGTTTCCCTAAAATAGTGTCACGGACACTCCCACCAACGAAGTAGGCTTCGTAGCCTGCGCGTTCGATGGTTTGTAGGACGGGCCGTGCCAGCTCGAATTCTTGTGGTAAGTGGTTCAATTGCATGTTTTCCGTCACCTTTCCAGCCGATAATAGTCGGTCGTGCTCTATATGCCAGTCTAACAGATTCGGCCGCAGAATTGAATTCAAAGACGGGTCCCTTTTGGTAGAAATGGGTCGACTGTTGTTAATTGGGCTACAACCGCGGTTTTTGCGGTTGTGATTTGATGAAATCTTAAGTTAAAGTAATTAATGTGTCTTAACTTGTTAAAAAAAGGTGACCCGTTAGGCCACCTTTTCCTGTTAATTTTCCTGATAGCCTTCCAACATCAAAGCCATTTCTTCATCGTCAGGCACGACCTTCAGATAAGCCTTGAGTAACTTCACGACTTGGTCAGTTGCCCCCTCTTCACGGTAGAAGTAGATAGCTGGCTTTAAAAAGTCTGCCTGGTCCATGAAAAACGGTGTTGCCGCATCGTAGTACTTTCTTGCCGCGTCATAATCCTCTTGATTTAACGCCGTAACTGCTAAGTTCCAATAGAGTTGTGGATCGGCATCCTCACTCGCCAAATAAGGCTTGGCCAGTTCCGCGTTCTCGTCCCAACGTTCCTGCTTCACATATAGGTTACTGAGCTGAATCACAGCGCCTAAGTCTTCGCTGTCTAGTTCATGCCCTTTTTTCAAGTAACGTTCAGCAAGCTTCTCATCGTCCAATTTTGTGGCCACATGGGCTGCTTGGAGCCAAAGTTTCTCATTATACTGGTCGACGCCCAAACCTTCCTGAAGGCTCTTCAGGGCCTCAGAAAGTCTGTTCTCGTCCTCTAGTGCCTGTCCCAGGTAAGGATAGAGTGACGTGTAATGAGGATCGGACTCTTTCAACTCATTAAATAAGGTAATGGCCGTTGACCGTTCCTTCAGTTGCAGGTAGGTAAACGCCGTTTCAAATTTGACGTCCGGGGTCATCTCACCTGAATGAATCTGTTTGAGATAACCAATGGCTTGCTCAAAACGTCCGGCATTGGCATAGGCCACCCCTAAGCGTTCCACCAGATTCACCTGTGAGAGCGACGTCGTGCCACTAGTAATCAAATCTAGGTATAAGGGAATAGCCTTCCGAAATTCACGCATGGTGAAGTATAATTCGGCCAGAGCAAAGGTGATGACCGGCTCGTCTGGGGCCAATTTTTTCGCCGTCAGAAGCTTCTGTTCACTCACTTCAAAAAGCTCTTGCGTCTGGTACAAATCGGCCGCTACCATCAGGGATTCCACATAAGCCGGTGAGTCTGGGTTGACCTGGTTCAAATAATCCAGAGCTTCGTCATTTTTATCTTCATCGATCGCAATATCTGCTAAGTTTGTTCGTAGCTCATCTTCATCTGGATACTTCTTCAAAAGTTTCTCATAGATGCGTCGAGACTGGTTCAGAAAACCCAGTGAGTAGAGTTCCTCCGCCAAACTGAATAAGGTATCATCATTGTCATGACGTAGCGACAAGGCGTACTGTTTCTTGAAATCCTCGAGCTGTCCCTTTTCCAATTGGTCAAGTGCTGTTTGTGCGTAACTCATAACCCGCCTCCATTTAATCTGCTAGTTAGGTGTAGCACTGCCACGGCTACACACAGTCATTGTTCCCTCTAAAATTCGCAACGCATTTAATTATACGCAATCCTATCAAACATGGAAACCATAAACACTCAGTCCAGCACAATTTTGAGGTCAAAAAAACCAGACCGACAAAAGTCGACCTGGTCCTTTACCGATTAAATAATGAAGAGTCATTATTTAACAGCATCCTTTAAAGCTTTACCTGGCTTGAATGCAGGTACTTTGCTTGCTGGGATTTGGATTTCTTGTCCAGTTTGTGGGTTACGGCCCTTACGAGCTGCACGTTCACGAACCTCAAAGTTACCAAAGCCGATCAATTGAACCTTTTCGCCTTTAGCTAACGTTGCTTGGACAGAATCGAAGACTGCATCAACTGCAGCCGTTGCGTCTTTTTTAGTTAAACCAGTTGCAGTTGCAACGTCGCTAACCAATTGTGCTTTGTTTGCCATGTTTGAATTCACCTCCTGCAAAGAAGATTAGATGATTACCATCTAGGTCATTTTTGAGTGGTCCAAAAATGATGAAACAAATACGGTCAGCCGCATCATTTCTTAATCAAAGATAGCACAGGAAGCCTTATATGACAAGGGATAACGGCATTTTTTAGTAATAAAACGTCGAATATTAAGAGTTTTCGGTGAAAACTCACCAAAATCCCCCTTAGACCCGGTCTAAGGCCCTTTATCCTACTTTCTTGCGCGTTCAATCAGATGAAGTGGTGTCCCCTCGAAATCGAAGTGTTCCCGAATCTGATTTTCCAAGAAACGCTCGTAAGAGAAGTGCATCATTTTCGGATCATTGACAAAGACCACGAAGGTTGGTGGCGCCACTGCGACCTGCGTCGCGTAGTAAACCCGCAATCGTTTTCCGTTGTCCGACGGCGTTGGATTAACAGCAATGGCATCCATAACCACATCATTCAATGTGGACGATTGAACCCGTTTGTTATGATTCTCGGAAACCCGCTTGATCAACGCTGGAAGTTGTTCCAAACGTTGCCCCGTCTTAGCAGAAACGAAGACAATCGGCGCATAACTCAGGTACTGGAACTCCAGTCTAATCAGGTTTTGGAAGTCCGTCAGTGTGTGATTGTCCTTCTTCAAGGTATCCCACTTGTTGACCAAAATAATGATCCCACGTCCCGCTTCATGAGCATACCCAGCGACTCGTTTATCCTGTTCACGGATACCTTCTTCAGCATTCATGACCATCAGGACAACATCTGAATTATCAATCGCCCGCATGGCCCGCATCACACTGTAGCGTTCCGTGTTCTCATAGACCTTCCCGCGCTTTCGAATACCAGCCGTATCGACCATGGTAAACTTCGTCTTGTCAGCAGTAAACTTGGTATCGATCGCATCACGTGTGGTTCCGGCAATGTCAGATACAATAACCCGGTCTTCACCAAGAATGGCGTTAACCAACGATGACTTTCCAACGTTAGGTCGACCAATCAGGCTGAAACGAATCGTATCGTCCTTAGGTGCCCCACTGTTGTCAGGAAATTCCTTAACAACGGCATCAAGTAAGTCTCCTAAACCAAGTCCGTGAACCCCAGAAACAGGGTATGGATCGCCAAATCCTAAGGAATAGAAGTCGTAAATTGACTCCCGAACTTCTGGATTATCAGCTTTATTGACGGCCAGAATAACTGGCTTGTCGGCCCGATACAAGATCTTAGCAACCCGTTCATCGGCATCGGTCACGCCCTCAGGGGCGCTCACGATAAAGACGATCACGTCAGCTTCTTCAACCGCGATCTCGGCTTGTTGGGTAATTTGAGTCATAAATGGTTCGTCACCGAGGTCAATACCCCCGGTATCAATCATCCGGAATTCAGTTCCTAGCCACTCTCCACCAGCATAAATCCGGTCACGAGTGACACCTGGCGTATCTTCGACAATCGAGATTCGCTCACCGGCAATCCGGTTGAATAACGTCGACTTTCCCACGTTGGGGCGGCCGACAATGGCAACTACTGGAAATGCCACGACAATCCCTCCTTTAATTTCAAATAGTGACGAAAAAAGGTCTGGAACGAAACCAACAAAGTTTCGCTCTAGACCCATTTCAACCAAACGTATTAGTTGTTTTCGTTATCTTCCATATCTTTCTTTAAGCTATCACCAATCAGATCACCTAAAGAGAAACCAGTGCTTTCTTCTGGGGCGTTAGCCGTTGAAGTTTCAGCAGAGTTCCGGCTGTTACGACGACGGTTGTTACCGCCATTGTTACGGCTACGGTTGTTGTTACTGCTGCTCCGGTGTTCGTCAGCATTGCTGTCGTCACCAGATTGTGGCTTTTCTTCAAGAGCCTTAATTGATAAGGCTAAACGGTGGTCGTTAGGACGAACGTCCAAGACCTTAACCTTGATTTCTTGACCAACCTTCAGAACGTCAGCAGGCGTTGCGATGTGTTGGTGAGAAATTTGGGAAATGTGAACTAAACCTTCAACGCCAGGGAAGACTTCAACGAAGGCCCCAAAGCTAGTCAAACGCTTAACAGTTCCGTCCAAGACACTACCTTGTGGTGCCTTTTCTTCAATACCATCCCAAGGTTCTGGTAAAGTTTGCTTGATGGAAAGGGAGATACGGTCACGATCTGGGTCTACAGATAAGACCTTAACCTTAACCTCTTGACCCACCTTCAAAACATCGCTAGGCTTTTCAACCCGTTCAAAGGCGATTTCTGAAACGTGAACCAACCCATCAACACCACCAAGGTCAACGAACGCACCGAAGTTGGTCAAACGAGCAACCTTACCTTCAACAATGTCGCCGGCGGTCAGCTTAGCCATAATTTCAGCTTTTTGTGCTGCCCGTTCCTTTTCGACAATTGCACGGTGAGATAAGATTAAACGATTTTCACTAGGTTCGATTTCGATGATCTTGAATTCAAGAGTCTGACCCTTAAATTGAGAAAGATCTTCAACGAAGTGGTCGGATACCATAGATGCAGGAACGAATCCACGCACACCAGCATCAACAACTAACCCACCCTTAACCACTTGGGTAACAGGGGCAGTTAACGTGTGACCAGCTTCGAATTCTTTTTGGATGTCGTCCCAAACCTTACGGGCTTCCAAACGACGTTGAGACAGTAAGTAGCTACCGCCTTCCTTATCGGTACCGATACGAGAAATTACGACGAGGTCCATAACGTCCCCGACTTTAATTACAGTATTAATGTCATCTACTGGCTTAGTTGATAATTCCTTCTTAGGAACTACCCCTTCAATTCCAGTGTCGGCAATGCCGACGATTGCTTGTTGGTCATCATCAATTGCTAAGACTTCACCCTTAACAACGTCACCAACTTTAACGGTTTCGATGCTGTTTAAAGCATTCAATAAATCGTTGTTTTCATTGTTTTGACTCGTGCCATTTTCACTCATGCGAATTTTTCCTCCTTGCGACAACTCTATATACTATTCTAGCCGATTGTGCCAGTAAAAGCTAGTAAAATGCCTATTTCTCTAGGGATTCTTTTTCTTGAATAATTTCAGCGATTCGATCGGCAACTTGTTCGATGGACATTGACGTCGTATCGAGCCGAATCGCATCGTCTGCTTGGGTTAATGGTGAAATCTTTCGAGTGGAATCTTTACGGTCCCGTTCTTCGATCTCATACTTCAATGTTGCCAATGGCGTATCAATCCCCTTGGCTGCATTATCCTTCAAACGGCGTTGCGCCCGTTCATCGACGCTTGCAACCATGAAGATCTTCACTTCGGCATCAGGTAAAACCGTCGAGCCGATGTCTCGGCCGTCCATGACAATGCCACCAGCGTCAGCGATTTGCCGCTGGCGTTCCGTCAATTCAGAACGTACCGCAGATAGTGCGGATACTTGAGAAACTGCGTTCGTAACATCCGGCTGACGAATGGCCAACGTCACTTCGGTATCATCCACATAAACCTTCTGAACGGGCTTACCGGGTTCAAACCGAATCACGATACCATCTAATAGTTTCTTGATAGCCGCCTCGTCATCCAAAGCAACACCTGCCTGTAACGCCTTCCAGGTAATGGCCCGATACATTGCACCCGTATCGCAGTAAATATAGTGGAACCGCGTTGCGACAATCTTAGCAACCGTACTCTTACCAGCCGACGCCGGCCCGTCGATTGCAACTTGCAAACCTTGTTTATCCATGAAAACCAAGCTCCCTATCCAATTTTAATCATTTGCTTATCTAACCCGTAAGCGCTGACCCGGATACAATGACGAACCCGAGGAAAGGCCGTTAAGTTCTAGCAATTTGTCTACCGAGATGCCGGCGTTAGTCGCCACGCGGTAAACACCTTGACCAGATTCAACGGTCGTGTACTTGGCACCAGCAGTTGTACTACTGCTACTCGTGGTCTTGCTAGACGATGAGGCCGCTTGACTTTCTTGGGTAGCCGAAGAGCTGCTAGTCTTCTTTGCTGAACTAGCAGTCGTATTCGACGTTGAACTCTTCTTGCGACTACTAGCCGTTGAGGAAGACTTTTGACTAGTCGAGGATTTGCTCGACTTGTGTTTAGCCGCCTTAGACGAATGTGACGAAGTTGACGCCACGTTCTCTGTATTCTCGGGCCGGTTAACCGCGCTTTGCCGAGCTAAACCATAAACCAGTGAGGCCGCGGCAATAACGATAATAATAGCAACGAGAATAATCGTCACCATCGTATTGCTGTGATTCTGCCGCCGCATTTTCGTTCGCGACAGGTTACCCTGATCGTCGCGATCATCGGCAAACGATTGATCCCACGGATGGGATTCTTGCTCCTTTGGTGTTTGATCGTCACGCTTTTGACTCATCATCTAACCTCCCAGAAAAACTTTCACCCGTAATTGTACCATATCGACAACCTGAATTCTCTAAAATCTTCTTAAAATAGCTGTCTAAGCTGGTCACGCCAAGCGGTTTCGTTTCGAGTGCCTGTTGCCATGGTCGTCTGTCGAAGACCCAAGGTTGCTAAATCGAGTGCAACCGCTTTAGGGGCACAGCACTTATCGCTATGTACGCCGTGCTCATCGAAGGCTTTCAACCAGTTCTGACGTAAGCACTGCGGTTCTCTGACGTAACTGAGCATCTGGGCCAGAGCCCGGTTGCGTTCACGCTCTCGTCGCGTGAAAAGTCGACTTACAGCTTCCTCACTGATGCCGTGATTACGATAAAAGACCAGGAGATGTACCCCAGGGTCAGCATCATCAAATGCCTCTGGTCGTGCATAGTACTCATGCACGGTGACTGCCGTTGGTCGATTTGCCTGACCTAACATTAAGGGAAGCTGCTCATCCCCTGGTGCATACAGCAAGACTGCCAGACTGGGATCGCCGTCACGGCCTGCACGACCGATCTCTTGTGCATAGCTTTCCATATCCGCTGGGAGATGGTAATGAATCACATACCGAACATCATTCTTATCGACACCCATTCCAAATGCACTGGTAGCACAAATCAAGTCCAATTGGCCGGCCATATATTGCTGTTGAATCTTAAACCGTGAGTCGCTATCTAGTCCGGCATGATAAGCCGCCACAATCTTCCCCGTCTGTGACTGCAACCATAAGGCCATATCACTGGCAAGCTGCTTACTGGAGAAATACACGATTCCTGGCCCTGGCAACTTGCCAACCAGCTCAGCCAATCGCGCTTGCTTCTCGTTGCCATCACCAACACCTTCCACATCTAAAAAAATATTCGGTCGGTCCACAGAAGTCGCCACAACCTGTGGCTGACACCGTAACTGATGTGCAATTTCTTGACGAGTCGTCTTACCTGCCGTGGCTGTCAACATCAGTGTCCGGGGCATCCCCAGCTTCTCTCGAATAGCCCCCAGTAGCAGATATTCCGGTCGAAAGTCGGGGCCCCACTGAACGATGCAATGTGCCTCGTCAATGACTAGAAGACTGAGATTCACCCGACGAAGTTGGCTCAACATTGTCGGCTGTGACAACATCTCCGGAGACATGAAAAGAAACTGATAGTCCTTCAGATGACGTAAAATAGCTTGACGTTCGTCTCGTCCAGTTAGCGAATTAATCGCCGCTACTCGCCGAAACCCAGCCATTCGCATACGATCAACCTGATCATTCATCAGAGACAATAAAGGAGACACGATCAGGACACAGCCAGGATGGCGATAGCCATAAAGCTGATAGATTAGTGTTTTACCGGCACCAGTCGGTAGAACAGCCAGAACATCTTGTCCCGCTTCTAGATCATGCAAAGTCTCTGCCTGCCCCGTTCGAAACTTTTCGAAGCCAAAGACACGTTTAAGGCTCGCTGTTAGTTCTTCCATCGACTAGTGCACCGCCTTTCTCAATCCAAATGGCATAGAGCCGAAAGTAAAAGAAATCATATTGCTGCTGTAAGTCATTAGGTAGATTAGTATATTGCCAATCATCAATCGCACCCGTTAAATTTTTATCAAAAAGCTGACATAATTCAAGTGTCAGAATTCGCCCATAGGGAAAGTCTGATAATGGAAGAAAAATGGCCGCCTCTAACAAATGTTCCCGCACCGTACTGAGCTTGATTCGACGTTGTGCCGCCACTTGGTCAAGATCACCGGTCTGTCGGACGGCTGCTAAAGTCAACTGGGCACTTCGCGTGACCGGTGACTGCCACAAACTACGCAACAGGCTGGTAAATGGCGTCTCTGTGACCCGGGCATCCTGACAAATCTGCATCAGCCCATCCAGTTGCATGAGGGTCACCTCCCAGGCTGTCCGCTGATGGGCCTGCGCCACCTGTTCACGCGTTAATCCTGGATGTTGATAACCCGTCAACAAGCTCGTCGTGACCGTCGCTACCTCCTCTGGTAATTGCTCCAAAGCATGCATTAAAACGTGTAAAATTTGTTTCCCAAGTTGGGCGGACTTTACACGTTGAAACCAAGCTCTAACCGCTTGACGTGTCACCAGATCTGTCGTCAGCGGATAGTACCGCCGGGTGGCATGGGTATATTCACTGACAACCTGAACGGCTAACAGGATCCGTTGACGAGCCGCCATCAAGTCCAACTGAATCCATTGGTCTGCCATCTGTGGCTGATAATAGTCTCGTTGGGCGGCAATGACCCCCGCCGGCGTTAATCGGAGCTGGTCATTTTCCTCATCCAAGGTCGCCAGGCCCCCGGTGACCAGTGACTGTGCCGCAGCATCTAAAGCCCCGCGATCCAGTGTCTTATCCAACCCAATCAGGGGCAATAACTGGTATCGTTGCCCCCAATACAGGGTCGAGACCGTCTTTTTACCACGAAGGAGGTTTTCAATCACCCGCAATCGTCGGGCTTGCTGTGGAGTCAAAACCTGAATTAAATCCGCCGCTTCCAAAAGACCATCTCCTCATATCGCTTAATTTTACCATAGAAAAAGGACTGACGACTGCCAGTCCTTCGTTTGTCTGTAATTGTTTATGCGTGTCTTTATGACAGCGTATGCTTAGCCATCCAGGGTGCCAATCGCCGATTCAATGGAATAAATAATACCCCAAGCACAATTCCCTTGATCAGGTTAAATGGAACGACTCCCAGCAGAACCAACTGCTTCACAGGGAGTCCAAGATTCATGTGCCAGACCTTAAGATAGAGTGGCGTAATGACCCACCAGTTTGCTAATGACAACACGACCGTCAGGCTTACTGTTCCCGCAATAATAGCGAGAATGTGTCGCCGAATCGAAGCCGCGTGTTGTCGCCGCAAAATAGCACTGATAGGTAACACGTAAGCCATATCGGCAATGAAGGCCGTCATGACACCAATGAAATTCATGATGTCCATCCCAGTTGTGACGAAGTACAGCAGTTCCTTTAAGGCGGCGATGAGAATTGCTCCCGTGGGACCAAAGACACCCAGCCCCACTAATACCACTAGGTCACTAAGATCTAACTTCATGTACGGCACGATAGGAATAATTGATACCGACATAAACATGAGAATGTAGGCGACCCCCGCAAACAGTGACATTTCCACCATTGCACGAACCCCTAGACCCTTGTGAACATTTTCCATAATTCTGTTCCTCCTTGCGGCCATCTCAGTGGTGAGACCACGAAAAAAGATCCCACCACAGAAGGGTAAGACCTTGGCTTTACGTAAACATGGGCCTACGCAAAGAGCAACGTCTCATCTTCTGCATACCAGACTTTACTGTCGGTTCCGGAGTTTCACCGAATCAACCGCTTAACGCGGGTCGCGGACTTTACCGCCGGTCGGGAATTTCACCCTGCCCTGAAGATGAACCATAAATTATTTGACACTACAAATATACTAATGCCACGAGTGACTGTCAATCATTTGACTTAGGCCAGATCCGTCAGTCGTCTTAATTCCTTAACTTCTTCTGGTTTCAGATAACGTGAATCACCAGGATTAAGACCCTTGAGCGTCAGCTTGGCGTACTCTTCTCGCTTCAACTTTTCAACAGGACAGCCCACACTAGCTAACATTTTCTTGACCTGGTGATTCTTTCCTTCATGAATGGTCAGCGAGACAATCGCCGTATGCTTCTTGTCATCGGTACTCAATACCTTGGCCTTTGCTGGTGCATAGGTGACATTATCCACTTCAACTCCCTGACGCAATTGACGTAAGGCATCGTTGGTTGGAATTCCCGTGACCTTCGCCACGTACGTCTTCTCAACCCCATACTTGGGATGCGTCAATCTGTTGGCAAGCTCACCATCATTGGTTAACAACAACAGGCCAGTCGTATCGTAATCTAAACGGCCCACGGGATAAATTCGTTGGGGAACGTTTTCGATCAGGTCCACAACTGTTTCGCGCCCCTTTTCATCGTTAGCGGTCGAAACCACCCCACGAGGCTTGTACAACAGAACGTAGGTTGGGGCTTCACTAGACACCGGCACACCGTCCACCACGATTTTGTCGTGGACACCGACCTTCGTTCCGAGTTCTGTGACAACGTCACCATTGACCCGTACTCGGCCACTCATGATGAGCTTTTCCGATTGACGTCGTGATGCAACCCCGTCATGGGCTAAGACTTTTTGTAATCGTTCCATTTATTCGTCATCTCCTGCTTGATTAAGTTGTTGATTGAAGGCTTTTAAAAAGATGTCGCCACCATCTTCGCCCGCCTGGTCACCGGTCGTTGCCGCAGCGGGTAACGGCGGCAGATCTGTTATCTCTTCTAGGCCAAAATAGTCTAAGAAGTAAGCACTGGTCCGATAAAGTTTCGGTCGTCCAGGCTCATCTAACCGTCCCGCATCTTCGATCAGGCGACGCAAGACCAATTTTTGCACGGTAGAGGCACTCTGAACCCCGCGAATCTCATCAATCTCGATGCGCGTAATGGGCTGCCGGTAAGCAATAATTGCCAGCACCTCTAAGGACGCCGGCGACAAACTCGTGCTCAGTGGATTTTCAAAGTAACGTTTAATAAGATCGCCGGCCGTGGCCTTGGTTACTAGCCGGTAGGTCGTCTCATTCACCATCAATTCCAAGGACGAGTCGGGATCAGCCCGGTATTTCTCCGCTAACCGTTCAAGACTGGCTAGAATGGCTGGTCGTAAGAGGCCAGTTGCCGCAGCCAAATCCGCTACAGTGATCCCTTCATCGCCACTCACGAACAAAAGACTTTCAATTTGTGCCAGAGGTGACATCGGTGGCATAACTTCCTTTCGCTTTCAAAAAATTCACTTGCAGGGGCAAGAGCCGACTAGCCTGTGAGAGTGCTACTTGTCGTTGTCGAGCCAATTCAAGAATCGCCAAGAAGGTTGTGACAATCTCGTCCACAACCGAAGTCTGTCCCACTAGGCGTTCAAAATCCATCGGTCCCTGAGCTTGTTCTAACCGAGTCAAGACCACCTGCATCTGTTCTTTAATTGTGTAGTGTTCTTGCTGAATACTCTGGGTGACCGGCCGGGCAATGCGGGCGCGTTTAATCAGGCGTGCCAAGGCTGACTGAAGATCCACAGCCTTGAGCCCTGGTTCAACGGTTAAGACCACGTCATCTGGAACGGCCATTGCCGGACGAGTAAAATGTTGCTGTCGCTGCTGGGCTCTGACCTTCAGTTCCTGGGCAGCCTGCTTATAACGCTGGTAATCCAGCAGCCGTTGCACCAGGTCCTCCCGCGGATCACCCTCGGGTTCCACGTCATCATCCGTCACCAGTGTTGGCTTAGGCAACAACAGTTTCGCCTTAATCGCCATCAGGTTGGCCGCCATGACAAAGTATTCGCCTGCAATATCCAAGCGCAACACCTGCATCTGATGCAGGTATGTCAGGTATTGACTCGTGATGGTTGCGATTCGGATATCATAAATATCCATTTCATTAGTTTTAATTAAGTGAAGCAATAAATCAAGCGGTCCCTCAAAATCACTGACCTGAATCAGTGGTTGACCGCTGGGCGTGACTTTGTCCATGTTGATACTCCCATTTTGCGATAATCTTAGCGGTCGTCAGGGTTCCCATTAACCGTTTATCTGGTAACGCCGTTGCAAGTTGATCCAACATCTGCCAAGTATTTTCGGTGAGATCTTGATCCGGCGTCAAGGTGACTAGCCGAACAATCAGATAGTCTCCCTGAACTTCGGTACCCACGGCCCCGGCAAAATCATCGTGGTCGTCCTTCCACAAATAGAGTCGTCTGCTATCATCACTCTGATACCAGATGAGTTCTCGCTGCAGTCGGTCCCAATCCTTAAAGGTGGGTAACAGGCTCAGAAGTCCCATCGCAATCTTTTGATAATCGCTCCGATATTTCAGTAACATGGTCTGCCTCCGTTTAAATCGTCCCTATACCTTACCACAAAGCTTCGGTCACCGCTAGGCACGCGGATGCGCTTGGTCATAGACGGCTACCAACCGCTTTTTGGAAATATGGGTGTAAATCTGGGTCGTGGTAATGTCGGCGTGACCCAAGAGTTCCTGAACCACTCGTAAATCAGCCCCGTTCTCTAATAAATGCGTGGCAAAGGAATGTCGCAGGGTATGGGGCGTGACGTCCTTGGTAATGTCGGCAAGTGCCACATAGCGCTTGATTTTCTGCCAGATAGACTGGCGTGACAACCCACCACCATGAGCATTTAAGAAGAGATAGGGACTCGTCCGTTGCTTCAACAACACCGGTCGACTCTCGGTCAAATAACGCTGAATCCAGTCACTGGCCACATCGCCAATTGGCACAATCCGTTCCTTGTCTCCCTTACCCAGGGTTTGAATCAGCCCCATCTCTAGATGTAAGTCACCGAGTTTGAGGTGAACGAGTTCGCTTACCCGCAATCCCGTTGCATACATCACTTCGAGGATGGCGCGATCACGAATCCCATACTTATTCGCCGTATCGGGAGCCGCTAATAGTCGATCCACTTCGGCTACCGTCAACACTGCCGGCAAATGTTCGGCATGCTTAGGTGCCGCGATATTTGCCATAGGACTCTCTGATAGTTGGTGGGTCTGTACAAGGTAACGGTAAGCCTTTCGTAAGGCTGAAACTGCATGAATCACGGAATTACGCGACTTGCCACTCTTGGTCAACGTTTCCAGATAGGCCATCACCCGTAAACGATCGACCTGGGTCAGAGACGTCACGTTCTGAGTGGACAAATAGGTAGCGAATCCTCGTAATTCTTGGACGTAACTCGTGACCGAATTCTTTGCTAATCCCTGTTCTACCGTAAGATAGTGGGCAAAATCCGCAATTTGCGTTGCCAATTCGGTCATGTCATCATCTCCTATTTTGTCGCTTGTTCGTCATCCTTAACTAACCAGAGCTGACCGTCATGCTGGGTAATCTTCCGAGCCTTCAAGAGGTGCCCAATGGCCCGCTTGAATTGTCCCTTGCTAATCCCAAAGTAAGCTTTAATGGCAGCTGGATCACTCTTGTCACTGAAGTCCAGGTAGCCTTCGCCACTGTGTTCCAATGCCGCTAATAACATAGCAGCATCGTCGTCGATGGCTTCAAAGGTCCGTGGCCGCAGTGACAGGTTTAACGTCCCATCGTCATGAACACCGATAACCCGAGCGTGGAGTTCTTCTCCTAAACGAGGTTCCGTTTCACGTTCTGAAGGATGAATGAACCCTAACTCATAATGGTCGGTCATCACACGGGTTCCTACCAGCTTTAATTGATACGCTCGTGCCACGACATTCGAATTCTGAAGTTTCTTCTTGGCGGGCTGGCCAATGGCTTGATAGATATCACCATCGGCTAACACTCCCCAAAGCCGTTGTTTCTTGTCTTCCCGCAGAGCAATCATCAAACGGTCCCCTTGTTGTGGCCAGAGTTCCATCATGGCTGGGAGGTCATCTAAAGACACCACGATGTCCTTGTTAGGTAAACCAATATCCACGAAGACTCCTAATGTCCGTTGGGTCCGAACGACCGTCCCAAAACCATAGTGATCCACTTGAACCTCGGGCGCGTCCCGAGTAATCTGCATGTCATGATCTTCATTTTCGTAGGCGAAGCCCTTGAAAACCGACCCCAGTTTCAGTGGTTTCTTGATCTCTGTCTTATCCAAGCGGAAAGTCGTCCCCGCCACTTGTACATAATAATCTTTTTCATTCTCGTCGGTAACTTTACCCGCAACGATGCGGCCTAATAGTTCTTCCATAATCTCCTCAATTCTACTGGCAAGGCCAGTTTCCCGTTCAAAGTGTCTAATGCCTATTTTACACGGAAACGCCCCAACTAGCGACCTTTTCTCGTAAAATTCGTCGCAATCTTTTTAGACCTGTGCGTCTCGCACTTCTTCAGAAACACGAAAAAACGGACCCCCGACAGAGGGTCCGTTTTCATAACAGGTTTATCTCTTATTAAAGCGCGTTGGAAGCACCATGGTAAACGATACCGCGACGTGAGTCAACGGTGATCAATTCGCCATCGGAAATCTTGTCGCTGGCACCAGTAGCCCCAACGATAACAGGAATCCCCATAGAAATCCCAACAACAGCCGCGTGAGAAGTCAACCCACCGTTTTCAACGATAACGGCACTTGACTTTTCGATAGCTGGCAAGTAGTCCTTGTCGGTGTTCTTGGCAATCAAGATACCACCTTCAACAACCTTGGCGTTGGCTTCGGCAGCGGTGTTGGCAATAATTGCCTTACCAATAACCGTGTCATCACCGACACCTTGACCTTGAACTAACTTTGAACCAATCAATTGGATCTTCATCAAGTTAGTCGTCCCGCGTTCGCCGACTGGCACACCAGCGGTGATCAGGATTAAGTCGCCTTCCTTAGCTAAGCCCGTTTCAACGGCCTTGGCTGCAGCAAGATCGAACATTTCGTCAGTGTTAGCTGGCTTTTCGGTAACGATTGGGTAAACACCCCAGTTAACCATCAAACCGCGACGAGTCCGGTCATCAAAGGTAACAGCTAAGATATCAGCATTTGGCCGGTACTTAGAAATCATCTTTGCGGTGTAGCCACTTTCAGTAGCAGCAACAATCGTTTTAACGCCTAATTCGTTGGCAACACGAGCAACGGAAGCACCGATTGATTCGGTAACGTCACCATTGTCGAAGTTTAAGTTGTCACGACCAAAGTCTGGTAAAGCATTTTCAGCCTTGATGTCGATCCGGTTCATAGTTGCAACGGCTTGTACTGGGTACTCACCATTAGCACTTTCACCAGAAAGCATCGTTGCATCAGTACCATCAAAGACGGCGTTAGCAACGTCAGAAGCTTCGGCACGCGTAGGACGTGGGTTTTCTTGCATGGAGTCTAACATTTGGGTAGCCGTGATAACTGGCTTGCCTAAGATGTTACACTTCTTGATCAAAGCCTTTTGTACCAATGGCACGTTTTCCGTTGGAATTTCGACACCCATGTCACCACGAGCAACCATTAACCCATCGGAAACTTTGATGATGTCATCGAAGTTGTTGATACCTTCTTGAGATTCGATCTTAGGGAAGATTTGCACGTGTTCCATGTGCTTTTCTTCGAGGAGTTCACGAATGTCCATCACATCTTGAGGCTTCCGTACGAAGGAAGCAGCGATGAAGTTGATTTCGTGATCCAAACCGAAACGAATGTCATCTGAGTCCTTTTCAGTGATCCCAGGTAAATTGATGGAAACGCCAGGGGCGTTAACACCCTTACGGGAACCTAAGATACCATCGTTTTGCGCAGTCACAACTAATTCCTTAGTTGCATCGTCCTTTTCATCAACAACAGTGTCTAATAAACCGTCATCAAATAGAACGTGGCCACCTTCGTGAACGTCATCGTAAAGACCTGGGTAAGTCACCGCAATCTTTTCGTTAGTTCCTTCAAGTGAATCATCCATGGAGATCCGGAATTGGTCGCCAGTGCTAAATTGCAACTTGCCGCCCTTTTCAAGGGTCGTCCGAATTTCGGCACCCTTAGTATCTAACATGATACCAACAGTCTTGCCAGTAATCTTTTCAGCTTGGTGAACTTTGTCCAAGCGACCTAAATGTTCTTCATGGTCACCGTGAGAAAAGTTAAACCGGAAAATGTTGGCACCAGATTCGATTAACTTAACAATCGTATCGACGTCATTACTTGCAGGCCCAAGGGTACTTACGATCTTGGTTTTCTTCATTAGAAAAATCTCTCCTTTAGAATTGGCCCGATGGTTACTAATTTTAAAAAAATTAGCAGACCAAAAGTTTCGGCACAAATTTCATTACACCAACATTCTAGCACTTTTAATTTTTTCTGTCTGCTATGTTTATCGAATTTCGAGCCTTTTGTACATCTTTTCTCAAAGTAAGCGGTTTCTGCGAGCTGACGGGCCCCAGCGCAATTAAAAACCTACTCGTTTGATAACGAGTAGGTTATAAAAGAGATAACTTTAATTTTATTTTTGAATCCCATCAGCCACCGGAATCGTAAATCCGAGTTCGGCAATATCGGAATCAAAAGTCTTTACCGTATCAACTGAAATTTGGAAAGCTGGCTTACCAAATTTGTTTAACTTGTTCAAGATCTTTGGGGGTACCGTGATGATGTCACAGTCTGTCTCATTTGCTTGAACAATGTTGATAGATTCCCGGGTGCTAGCCCATAACAAATCAATATTAGCCTTGGCATGACACAAGTCAGCAGATTGTCTCATCAGTGGTAAAGGATCAACTCCGGAATCAGCAACCCGTCCAGCAAAGACAGAGACGATCCCGCCAACTTCTGGGTTCAAGGCATCAACGGCCCAACGAACTTCCTCTAGAGTGGTGATTGCCGTCACGTTCACGCGAACGCCAGCATCGGATAACTTAGAAATAACATCGGTGTTGTCTTCACCAGTGGCACGAATGATTGGGACCTTAACGGCGACATGTTTCCCCAATGATGCTAACGTCTGAGCTTCGGCAAGCATCCGTTCCGGCGTGTTCCCAAAAACTTCGAAACTGATCGATTGGTCTGGGAAAGTTGCAACGGCTTCCTTGGCAAAGGCTAAGTAATCGGTAATCCCGGCAGCCTTCATCAAACTAGGGTTCGTCGTGAATCCTTCAACTAAACCCTTCGCAGCAACGGCCTTCATCGCAGATAATTCTGCCCCATCGGAGTAGACTTTGACGTTTAATTTCATTTTGTAAATCCTCCCAAAATAGATTATCTCGTTCATTGGTATATATAATACCGAACTTGACAACAATAGTCCAGAAGTATTTTTCACAAAATTGGTCTATCCATTTCTCAGAATCACATTTTTCTCGCCCATCAGGCTCATAAGCCCCGTCATAACAGCATTCTCATCTGAAAGCCACTGTTCATTAGGTAAGATTCTTTTTTGATCGGTCTGGGCTTGATAGATGATCACCGGAACTTTTCCGGGGTTTGATTTGATGAATTGGCCTAGTTGTTTAGCGATTGGTCGTTGATCATGTTCCGAATCAACACGAATGTACCAACACGGCCCCTTAGGTAGCGTGGTTGTCGGGGCGACCTCAGCTTCTGGCCGCTCCAAACGATTCACGACAATCTGCAGTCCTCGTTGCTGCTCGACTTTCCCAGTGACTAAAATCACCTGATTTGGGGCCAACCACTCACTAACAATCCGGAATTGGTTAGGAAAGACCGTCAGACTAATTTCACCAGTCTCATCGCTCCCGGTCACAAAAGCCATCGGCTCCCCACGTTTCGTCCGGATCGTCCGAATCTTCGTGACGTAGACAATCACTGTGACCCGCGAATCCACTATCAGATCACTGATAGGAACTGCATGACGCTTTTCCCCCAGTTGGCGATACTGTTCAACCGGATGCCCGGACAGGTAAGCACCAAGTACCTGCTCCTCATGGTGCAACTTGGTCATCAGATCAAAATCAGGTTGCCGTTTCACCTTGGGTGCCAAGGCCGCGAACAACTCGACATTGTCCCCGGAAAGTTCGACCGTGCTGAGAAATTCCGGCAAAGCAGCGATCAACTCGGCACGGTTATACCCGAAGTGATCGAAGGCCCCAGCATAGACCAGTGCATCCAGCAGATCTTCTTTTCGATACTTGGCCTCAATACGCTCTAGAAATTGGTGCAAGTCACGAAATGGTCCCTGCGCCTTGCGATCGGCCAAGATCGCTCGCAGGAAGTCCCGGCGGACCCCTTTGATTGAGCTTAGTCCAAAGAGAATTGCCTGTTGTTGAAGACTAAAGTAGGCTGCCGAATGATTGATGTCTGGCGGCAACACGGTTACCCCGTGGCGTTTGGCTTCAGCCAGATAGAGTTTAGTCTTGTCTGGTACGTTGACCACCGAATTCATTAAGGCCGCATAGAACGGTCCCGGGTAATGGGCCTTGAGGTAGGCCAATTGAAAGGCCAACTTGCTATAAGCCACGGCATGGGATCGGTTAAACCCATAGTTAGCGAATCGATCCATGTAGGCAAAGACCTGCTGTGCGGTGGCAATGTCGTACCCCAGCTTCTGGGCCCCGGCCACGAACTTCTTTTGCATCGCATCCATGGTAGCCTTCTTTTTCTTACTCATGGCCCGACGAAGCAGATCGGCTTCCCCGAGGCTAAAGCCCCCCATCACTGCGGCAACCTGCATGACCTGTTCTTGATAGACCAAGACGCCGTAGGTTGGCCCCAGAATTGGTTTCAGCGCCGGTGCTGCGTATTTGACGGGCTCCTTGCCATCCTTACGATTGATAAAGGTTTCAATATTTTCCATTGGCCCCGGACGGTAAAGCGCATTGACCGCGGCTACCAGTTCAAAACTATTCGGTTTGAGCTGACGCAGGACCCGCTTGATCCCGGAGGATTCAAATTGAAAGACGCCGTTGGTTTCCCCCTGAGCGAAGAGCGTCAGGGTCTTGCCATCGTTGAGGTCAATCTGGTCGAGGTCAAAAACTTTCCCCGTCTGCTGCTTAACTAACGCCAAGGCATTAGCCAAGATGCTCAGGTTCCGTAGCCCCAACAAATCCATTTTTAACAGCCCCACTGCTTCGACGGTATCCTTGGGATACTGCGTCATCAACAGGTCTTCAGCTCCCGGTTGTAAGGGCACGACGTCGGTCAACGGCCCCTGACTCAAGACGATTCCGGCAGCGTGAGTGGAATAATGTCGCGGCAGGCCCTCGACTTTGCAGGCCGTTTCGAATAACAATCGATTCTCAGGACTATCCGCGACCAAGTTTTTCAATCGTTGCGACTGGTCATAAGCGGCATGTAATGTGATGTGCAACTGATTAGGAATGGCCGCGCTCCAATCGCTCATCTGATAAGGAGCCATCCCCAAAGTTCGTCCGACATCACGTAAGGCGGCCTTGGCGGCTAGCGTTCCGAAGGTAATGATCTGAGCTACTCGTGTATGCCCATACTTACCATGGACGTACTGTAAGACCTGTTCTCGCCGATCATCCGGAATATCCAAATCAATATCAGGCATTTGAGCCCGTTCTTCATTTAAGAACCGCTCGAACAAGAGGTTGTAGGCCAAGGGATCGACCTCTGTAATCGCTAAAACATAAGCAACCAGAGATCCCGCTGCCGAACCCCGCCCTGGACCCGTTTGAATATGGGCTCGGTGCGCGAAGTTCATGATGTCCCAAACAATCAGAAAGTAATCATCGAATCCCATTCGGTGAATGACCGAGAGCTCGTGGTCGAGTCGTTCACGGTATGGGTGGTCATCCGTGGTGCCACTAGCCTGTAGTCGTCGCTGTAACCCTTGATCACAAAGTGCTCGCAGATAGTCTTGCGACGGTTGTTGGTCTGGCGTCGGGAATTGTGGCAACTGTGGCTGTTGAAATTTCAGAGTCACGTCACAATCTTCGGCTAAGGCCACTGTCGCACTGGCTGCGGCTTCCAAACCGACCGCAGCAAAACGGGCCTGTTGGTCGGCAACCGGTCGTAGCCAGTGCGTGCCTAGTGTAGCCTGTTCGGTGGGGATGTCAGTGATCGTAGCCCCGGCGTCGATAGCACGCAGGACCGTCACGGCAAAGTGGTCGTCTTGATTCAAGTACTCCACTGGAGCCAGTCCAACTAAGGGCATCCCCACGGCTTGGCTCAGTTGTTGGAGAGTTAATCGTGTCTCCTCACTCTGATCAGCACTAATTCCCAGTGAAACATTGGCCGGCGTAAAGAGGCGCTGTAATCGGTCTAACGACTCACTAGCCGCCGTGCGATCGCCATTGACCACTAGCTGGGGAGCCTCCCCATTCAATGGCACAATAGCCTTTAAATGGGTCAGATTGGCTCGTTGTTGGGTCAGGTCAACCGGTGCCGATGTCACTTGATAAGCCGTGGACAGTTGCATGAGCTGCTGATACCCCGTGAAATCACGGGCTAAAACCACTAAATCGGCTCCAGATTCATTCCCGGGAACTTGAACCGTCAGTGTGAGTCCCAAGATTGGCTTAATACCTGCCTGCCGACAAGCATTGTAAAAGGCCACGACCCCATACATGACATTTCTGTCGGTGATCGCAAGCGTCGTGTACCCCCGCTCCTTGGCCGTTTGGACTAATTCGTTTATTCGATTGGTACTCTGCAACAGACTATACGTACTGATGACCTGTAACGGGACAAACATGTTGGACGCTCCTCTCAAAAATTCTTTATCGCTATTATACCAGAAATTAGCGACCGATCCGTCGTATAAGAACGTACGTTCCAACTGAAATTTCCCACCTAAAAAGCGGAATCGACGACCGTCGACCCCGCTAAATCACTTACTGCTCTAATGGGACATGTGTAAACGTTAATTGATCGTTTTGAACCGCAATAGTAATCAGACTCTTGGCAGGAATCTCACCACTAATGAGGGCCTTAGCCAATGGCGTTTCCACGTGTGTGGTAATAAACCGTTGGAGTGGCCGAGCTCCATATGCCGGTAGATACCCTTTCTTAGCAATCCAAGCCTGAGCTTCCGGCGTAATGGTTAGATCCAGCTGCTGCTCATGCAAGCGTGTTGCCAGATGGCCAATCAACTTGACCACGATTTGTTGAACATCCGCTAAAGTCAGCGGAGTAAACATGATCGTCTCATCAATTCGATTCAGGAACTCTGGTCGGAAGTGGGTCTGTAAGAGTTGGGCGACCTGCTTTTGAGCCTCAGGCTTCAACTGTCCCTGTTCATCCGTTCCCTGAAGCAGAATATCCGATCCCAAGTTAGACGTCATAATGAGAATTGTGTTCTTAAAATCCACGGTCCGTCCCTGGCTATCCGTCAGGCGACCATCATCCAACACCTGTAGCAGCAGGTTAAAGACATCCGGATGGGCCTTCTCGACTTCGTCAAATAAAACGATGGTATACGGATTACGCCGAACAGCCTCGGTTAATTGGCCCCCCTGTTCGTAACCCACATAACCGGGAGCGGCACCGACTAACCGGGAAACTGATTCCTTTTCCATATATTCACTCATATCGATTCGAACCATGTGGTCTTCACTGTCAAAGAGGTTTTCGGCTAAGGCCTTGGCTAATTCCGTCTTCCCGACCCCCGTTGGTCCTAAGAATAGGAATGATCCCAAGGGTTTCGTTGGATCTTGTAGGCCGGCCCGTGACCGTAACACAGCATCAGCCACCGCTGTCACCGCTTGATCCTGACCCACGACACGATCGTGTAACCGATCGGCCAATTTCAACAGTTTCTCCCGTTCACCCTGAACCAACTTGGTGACCGGGATTCCAGTCATACGGCTAACCACCGCTGCAATCTCATTTTCAGTTACCGATTCGGACACTAACCAATCTTGCTGCTGGTCAGCCTGTTCCAGATCCGCTAGTTCTTTTTGTAAACGGGGAATAGTCCCGTGTTGAAGTTCGGCGGCCTTGTTCAAATCGTAGGCAGACTCCGCATTGGCCAAGTCACGTTTAGCACGGTCTAGTTCCTGCTTCTTATCGCCAAGTCCCTTGATGGCCGTCTTTTCCTGGGTCCAGCGGGCACCAAGTCGGTCCACCTTTTCCTTGGTATCGGCGAGTTCCTTTTGCAGTTCCGCCAAACGCTTCTTGGAAGCATCATCGGTTTCCTGCTTCAACGCCGTCTGTTCGACTTGCATTCGCATCAATGAGCGCCGGGCCTGGTCCAATTCCGTTGGGGCCGAGTTCATTTCCACTCGAATCGAAGCCGAGGCCTCGTCAACGAGATCGATGGCCTTATCTGGCAGGAATCGATCGGTTAGGTAGCGATCAGATAACTTGGCCGCTGCGATTAAAGCATTGTCATGAATCCGAACACCATGGTGAATTTCAAACCGTTCACGCAACCCGCGTAAAATCGTAATGGTATCTTCTAGACTTGGTTCAGCCACAACCACACGTTGGAACCGCCGAGCCAAAGCCTTGTCCTTCTCCATATACTGGCGATACTCGTCCAAAGTGGTGGCTCCAATCAGGTGAAGCTCCCCACGAGCCAACATTGGCTTCAGAATGTTACCGGCATCCATACTGCCTTCAGCCTTTCCAGCCCCGACAATATTATGAATTTCATCGATAAACATAATAATCTGCCCGTCGCTCTTGGTCACTTCTTTCAAAACTGCCTTCAAGCGTTCCTCAAATTCGCCACGGTACTTAGCCCCAGCAATCAAAGAACCCATGTCGAGAGAGAAGATGGTCTTGTCCTTTAAATTATCGGGCACATCCCCACGAACGATGCGTTGCGCCAAGCCCTCAACGATCGCGGTCTTCCCAACCCCAGGTTCCCCAATCAGAACGGGATTGTTCTTGGTCTTTCGTGACAGGATCCGAATGACGGAGAGAATTTCGTCATCTCGCCCTATGATCGGGTCAATCTTGCCACTACGCATGGCCTTCACGAGATCGATCCCGTATTTCTCAAGGGCTTTATATTGGTCCTCTTGATTCTTCGACGTGACGCGTTCGCCATTACGAAGTTTATCCACGGCTTGGCGCATCTTCTTTTCGGTAATTCCGACCTGCTTTAAATAATCCGTCAAGCTATCCCCACTCAGCTGAGTCACCGCGATCAGGACCGTGTCCACTGCCATAAAATCGTCATGGTAGGCGTCCCGAATGCTATCGGCCTTCTGTAAGAGATCAGTTAAATTGCGCGAAAATTCCTGACCGTATTGAACACCGCTGCCACTAACGGTACTGATAGTATCAAGTTCCCGGTCTAACTCGCCATCCAAAGCCGTCACATCAGCCCCGGCGTCCTCGAAGAGCTGCCGACCGAGTTCCCCCGGTTGAACTAAAAATTTAAATAAGTGGGCAACCGTAACCGCCTGGTGCTTACGGGTCATCGCAATTCGTTGGGCCTCCGCCAAGGCATCGGTAAGAGCTTGCGTCATCTTTTCTGGGTTCATCTAAACACCCTCCTCAAGGTTTCATCTGATTTTTCGAGTCTAAAAAAGAGGCAACCCTTAGGTCAACCTCCATTTTCACTCATATTTTAACCGATCCACAGCCAAATTCAAAATAATTTGACCAATTTTGACTAAATCGATTTATGCCTTATTTTCAGCTAGTTCGGCGATCTTGATAATCACGTCAGTGGCCTGTTCCATGGTCTGTTCAGACACATACTCGAAACGTCCATGCATATTCTCCCCACCGGCGAAAAGGTTTGGTGTTGGCAAGCCCATGAAGGAAATCTTAGACCCATCAGTCCCCCCACGAACAGGGAAGATCAGTGGCTTGATATCGAGATCTTCCAAAGCTTCCTTGGCCAGATCAACAACGGTCATGTCCTTTTCAATTACCTCCCGCATGTTGTAGTACTGGTCCTTGATAGTCACCTGAACCCGTTGCGAGCCATATTGCTTGTTCAACTGGTCAGCCACGCCTTGGAAGAGCTTCTTACGATCTTCGAAGATTTGACGATCGTGATCACGGATGATGTAACTCAAATGTGCGGCATCTACGGTCCCGGTCATGCTGTACAAGTGGAAGAAGCCTTCGCGACCCTCAGTGTTCTCTGGCCGGTCATGTACTGGCAAAGCGGCATGGAAATCCATCGCAACTTGCGAGGCATTAACCATAACACCCTTAGCTTCAGCTGGATGCACGTTAGTCCCAGTAATTTCTACCTGTGCATCGGCGGCATTAAACGTTTCATATTCCAATTGACCAAGTGGCCCACCATCGACGGTGTAGGCAATGTCAGCACCAAAGTCCTTGACGTCGAAGTGGTCAGCCCCTGTTCCGATTTCTTCATCAGGTCCCAAGCCAATCTCAATTTCACCATGCTTGATCTCTGGATGTTCCAACAAATATTCAGCAGCGGCCATAATTTCGGCAACACCGGACTTATCATCGGCCCCTAACAAGGTACTCCCATCGGTAGTAATCAGGGTATGGCCCTTGTAATTCTTCAAATTTGGAAAGACAGCTGGATCCAGGGTATATTTGCCCGCATCATCCAGCTTGATAACTGACTGACCATCATAGTTCTCAACGAACTTTGGCGTAATGTTCTCACTGTTAAAGTCCGCCGTGTCAAAGTGGGAAATGAGCCCTAACTTCTGAACAGTCTTATCGGTGTTGGCTGGCAACGTCGCAAAAACATAACTTGACTGTGGATTAATGTGAACATTTTCCAAGCCAATCGCCTTGAGATCGGTAACTAGCCCATTAGCAAATTCGGTCAGACGAGGATCAGATGGGATCGTCGTTGAATCCGGATTGGATCGGGTATTCATCTTAACGTACTTCAGAAAGCGGGAAATCAAATTTTCATACTTTGCCAAAATAAATCACTCCTCAGTTAAGTTAATCAACAAATTAAGTGTACCTGTTTTTGAAATTAAAGAAAAGTAAAGGGATCCGTATTCAACCCAGAGGTTTCAACCGCAATTGACCAGTCATTTTCCTTAGCCCACTGCTTAAACAACGTGGTCAATCGGTCTTTACAAATACTCTCAATGTGGTGGCCAGGATCGATCACACTGAGACCATGCGCCAGCATGTCGTGCCCGGTATGGTAAGACACGTCCCCCGTCACGTACACGTCGGCACCCTTAGCCAAGGCCTCAGGATAGAATTGACTACCGCTACCGCCCAGGACGGCGACACGCTTAACGGGCGCATTGGGCGTCTGGCTAATCAATCGTAACCCGGCAATATTAAAGATTTTCTTGCAACGAAAAGCAAAGTCCTGGACAGTCGTTGATTCGGGTAAATTACCGATCCGGCCCATCATAATCTCTGGTGTCGCGGCACGACCATTGCTAGGAATCAGACCCGTGGTGTCCGCTAAGCCTAGTGCTGTAGCTAACCAGTCATTCATCCCACCGGGGGCACTATCCAGGTTCGTGTGTGCCCCATACACCGTGATATGATGCTGCAACAAGGTCGCATACATTTTATTCTGTGGATCGGCCAGGTCAAGATTCTTAGCGGCATGAAACATCATGGGGTGGTGGGCAAAGATGAAATCAGCATTAACGGCAATGGCTTCGGCTACAATCTCTGGTCGAACATCGAGGGTCACTAAAACCTTATGGACTGGGGCATCCAAGCTCCCCAGTTGTAACCCAACGGGATCGCCCGGTTCGGCCCAAGTCTGAGGCGCAAATTGTTCAAAGCGTTCGACTAAATCACGCACTAACACGACGTAAAACCTCCTCAATCTCTTGAATCTCAGCTGTCAATTGCCCGACCTTGTCCTCCGGAACCACCGCGGCTTGTTTCACTTGCTTGAGGACTTCTTGTGTCCGGGCTAGCTCACGTTGCCATTTAGCAATGAAGATTGCCGAGTGTTCCTGTAACAAGTATGGCCCAAAGCGCAATTCTTCATCATTATAGGTTTCCGGTTGATCGGCCCGATCGGCAACCAGCACTTCATAGGTGTGACCATCTTCGGCCAAAATTTTCTCGGTAATCAGTTGGAAACCATGGGTCATTAGGAAGCGTCGAACCACCATTTCACCTACGTTAGGTTGGAGGATCAGACGTTTCACCCCGACCAAACGATCGAAGTCTTGGGTCAGAATCTGAGTAATCAGAGTTCCCCCCATCCCCGCGATAACGACTGTATCAATCTGATCGGTGGGCTCAATTGCCTTTAACCCATTGGCTAAACGGGCCGTCAACCGATCTGTCAGGCCTTCACGCTGAATCTCATGAGTGGCATTCTCAAAGGGGCCACGCACGACCTCACCGGCAACTCCGCCAACAATCAGGCCGCGCTTTAAGAGGTTCACTGGGAGATAGGCATGGTCAGTGCCAATGTCGGCTAATCGACTCCCCTGTGGCACATAACTGGCAACGGTTGCCAGTCGGTTTGATAAGTGGTCTGCATCCATTTTTATAACGCTTCCTTTCACATTTAAATTCTCATTACTCCTAGTATAAGCTAGTCGTTAGCTCTTGAATACCCCGCAGATCAAGACATACGTTTGCTTGACGCCAAAAAAAGTGCGTGGCCACTGCCACGCACTTTTTCTTATCATTCTTAAAATTTAGTGACCGCTTCTCGTTCGGGGTTCTTCCGGCTGATCATCAGTCGGGGTTGGTCCCATCTTAGAATACGGGTACGGATACGTAATCTTCATAACAGCTGGCATTACAATTGGTAAGAGGATGACCAACAAGATAATCCCGATGATCACGGCTAACGCAATTTGAATCAGGGTCATCACACCGGATGGCATCAGGGCAGCGAAAGTCCCACTTAGAATGACCCCAGCGGAGATGACCACCGTTCCAATAACTGTAGCAGCCTGTAACATCTTGTCACTGGTTGCTCCCGGTTCATGGAGATATTCACGGTACTTACGCATCAGGAAGATCGAGTAATCCACCCCAAGAGAAATCAGCATAACGAACGTGAAGAATGGTGTATTCCACGTCAACATGTTGGTTCCCAAGACAGGATCGACCAACCAGTGCACAATGGTTAAAGCACCGGAGTAAGCCACTAACAGGATACCCTCGATCACGATCGGTTGAACCAGGGAGTGCGTCACAATCATCAAAGCAACGAAGATCCCAGCTAACATGATAATAACCGTCCGCGTAAAGTCACTGGAAGCCATATCATTAATATCGTTGGTCTGTGAGGTATTCCCACCAAAGGCAACCTTGGCCTTATCCAGGCTAGTTCCCTTCAGCGTCCCAGTAACGACCTTTTCAAGCTTTGGTAACCGTGCCATAGCGGCGGCTGAACTTGGATCATCATCTAAGACAACCGTCAGCTTCGTCAACTTCTTATTTGGCGAGACATAGGTATCTAAGGCTGGCTTAAAGTCACTTCCATGGAGTTGCTTCGTTGGGATGTAGAAGGTCTCCGAAGCCGCAGACTTCTGCAAGCCCTTCAGGTAAGTGTTGGCCGTGCCAACACCGCCAGAAACCTGTGTTAACCCGTTAGTTGCGGAGGTTAAGCCCTTCCGCAAAGCCATCAATTGCTTACTCATAGCGGCTAATTTTTCCGCCATTGTCTGATTTCCAGCCGCAACTTGACTCGCGCCAGACACTAGCGTTGGCATCTTCCCGTTGATGCTAAACATAGCACCCGAAAGTTGACCGGTGGCGCTTGCCAGCTGTGCCGACTGTGAACTGGCGGCACTCAAGGCCGTGGCAGCTCCTGGTAACGCAACCCCTGATTTCTGAGCCAATGTAGCCACAGCTGTCTGAAGTTGCCCCGTTGAGCTCTGGAGAGATTCAAGTTGTGCCCCCACACTCTTGGTTGAAGCACCAATTGCAGTTGCGTCCCCACCAATGTTGGTTAAGGCGCTCGTCAAAGTTGATTGTAACTTACTTTGAGCAGCACTCTGTTGCTTCAGAACGCCCGCTAAGACGGCCTGTTGTTTAGCGCTCAAGGGCGCGCCACTTTGACTAAAGGCCTGAGCAACCGTTGCCGCATCGATCTGCGGCATACTCTTCATTTCACTCTGCACCGTGGCGATTTGTGAGCCGATATCGGTGGCCTTGGCCCCAATATTGTTCAATGACGTCGTGATACCACTGGTGTTCGTGCTACTGTTTTGAATCTGCGAATTTAGTTCCTGGATCGCCGCATTTAATTGTGGCAAAGCAGCTTCCAATTGGGCCAATTGGGCAGCCTGTCTGCCACCGGAAGCGGAGGAGACTTGACTGTTCAGTGTGTTCACCCCAGTGGAAACCTGGCTGATCGCCGACTGCAATTGACTCGTTCCGTCACTGACTTGTCGCGCCCCACTAGCAAGCTTGTTAGCATCGCTAACGGCCCCGGAAACATTTTGGCTACTCAATTGACTGTTGGCCGACTTGAGTCCCTTGTTGACCTTGTTAACCCCTTGTTGTGCCTGCGCTAACCCAGACGTGACGGAGCTCATTTGGTTCCGAACATAAAGCTTCTTGATGGCTTTCCCACCGGGTTGGGTGACAGAAGCCACAGTCTTGACCCCGTCAGAAGCTTGGAGTTGTTTCGTCAACCGGTCAATTAGCAACAAGGATTTTTCATTATCTAACTTGTGATCACTTTGAATGTAAATAGTCGTTGGTTCGGCAGTTCCCTTGGAGAAGTGCTGTTGAACGATCTTGAACCCTTGCTTGGCTGGAACATTGTCGCCAATTTCCACCAAGTTATCATAATCTAACGTCCCGTGAGACGTCAGGGCCAGAGGAACAAAGATTAAACCAGTCACGATCAATGTCAGAATTGGTCGAATCATGGCATGTTTGGCCATACCGTGCCAGAGCTTGCTATCGCCTTCACCCTGGAATTTTTTAACCGGCCAGAACATCTTGGGTCCACAGATGGCCATAAAGAACGGATTTAACGTCAGGAGCACGGCCAGTAAGACCACAACCCCAACGGCAATTCCAACAGCTGACTTATAGAGTGAGAAGTTGGCGAAGCCCAGCACACTCATCCCGATCAGCACGGAGAGACCAGAGTACAACACGGTCCGACCACCGATCTTGATGGCCTCCTTGGTGGCCGTATAACGGTCCTTTCCATTACCCAGACGCTCTCGGAACTCATTATACAGGAGAATATTATAGTCGGTCCCAATCCCGAAGAGCACGATGACGATAAAGACTTCCGTAAAGTTGGAGAATGGGAAGTTAAACCGATCGACCAGGTTAGCGACGACAGAAATTGACGTAATGACGGATACCGCCACCGTCAATAAGGAGAAGAGTGGTGTAATCGGTGAACGGAAGACCAACCAAAGCACCAAGAAAATAAAAATGGCAGCAATGACCTCGGTCTTCTGAACACCGGCTTGTGTGGCATCGGAGAAGTCTTGATTTAAGACGTCTGCTCCCGTCACGTAAGTTTTTACGCCACTCGTTTTTGCCAACGATGTGATGTCAGAACGAATCTGTGTGACGGAGTGGTTGTTCGACTTGTGCACGTTCAGTTGGAGTAATTGCGTGCTCTTGTCCTTAGAAATTAACTGTGAAGCGGCAGTTGAACTGTCACTAGCTGCTGTAATTGACCGGATTTCATACTTATTCTCATTATCTTTGATCCGATTAATCGTCTTGTCGATCTGGGTATTCTGCTCTGAAGTTAAGGCTGAATTCCCATTATTGAAGACCACGACGACCGCCGTGGTCCCCCGTTGTGACCGCCCCCATTGTTTTTGCATGTTGGTGGCACGGGTACTTTGGTAGCTACTAGGGACGGTAATTTGCCCCTTCTCCGCAACTAATTTACTCATGCTGGGAATCGTAACAACGGCCAGGATAACAATCGCTAACCAGCCAATCACGTTCCAGATGTAATGCTTATTCATCCATCGCACGTTGTGAACCCTCCTAATCAATTTTTAAAAATTTATCTATTCTGCTAAATGACGTGTTAACCACTTGGTCCAATCCAGTTGGAGGGGATGATGATCTGCCGTGGGCAAAATATCCCCAATCGACAACGTGGCTAATTGCTCACGATAACGTTGTTCCGCCTCAGCGAAAACAGCCAGTACGGTCGCAACTGGACGTTGATTCTCAAAGTCTTTTAACGCATACGTCTGCATAAACGCACTCTCTTTGCCAAAACCAAAGACTTTAGAGACCAACCCGGTACTCTTAACGAACGGTGTTTCAGATTCAATGGCTTCAAAAACATCCAGCAATGTAATCTGCTTAGGGTCTTTAGCCAACACAATACCACCTTCACGGCCGGAAACGGTTTTCACAATGCCACCACCCGCTAATTTCTGAACAACCTTCTTCAAATAGCTCGTCGAAATTCCCAATCTTTCGGCCACTAAATGACTATGTAACGGGATATTCCGGTCCTGAATCCCTAAGATTGCCACGATACAAAAGGCTTGTTCCAAACTTGGTTTGCTCTTCACGATGACCCTCCCTTCCGCATAAAGTCATTTCTTTTAAACGAGATACATTATATCCCCTTTAAAGATTATTGCAAGACTTTTAAAGAATAAATTAAGTCTACCGGAATCATTTTCCAGTGTAAACGGTTTCAACTCGACGATTCATTTTAAATGAAAATTTTGACGGTCTTTTAACGGAATTATCTGTAACCAATGTCCCTTAAAACAAAAAAAGCACCTGACACAAACTACAAAACTGCAGTCCATGTCAGATGCCTCTTCAAAATTAATCTATTCCAAGAAATCCTTCAGTTGTTTGCTCCGTGACGGGTGACGCAACTTCCGTAAAGCCTTAGCTTCGATCTGACGAATTCGTTCACGAGTTACACCGAAGACCTTACCGACTTCTTCCAAAGTCCGCGTCCGGCCGTCGTCCAAACCAAAGCGTAACCGCAAAACATTCTCTTCCCGGTCAGTCAAGGTGTCCAAGACACTCTCTAACTGCTCCTTCAAGAGTTCATAAGCAGCATGATCGGCAGGACTCGTGGCATCCTGGTCTTCAATGAAGTCACCCAAGTGAGAGTCATCTTCTTCACCAATAGGCGTTTCCAAGGAAACGGGTTCTTGCGCGATCTTCAAGATCTCACGAACCTTTTCCGTTGGCATATCCATTTCGGCCCCAATTTCCTCAGGCGTTGGTTCACGCCCTAAGTCTTGAAGCAATTGCCGTTGAATCCGAATTAATTTGTTAATGGTTTCCACCATGTGCACGGGAATCCGAATCGTCCGTGCTTGGTCAGCAATAGCCCGTGTGATCGCTTGCCGAATCCACCAAGTGGCATACGTGGAGAACTTGAACCCTTTACGGTAGTCGAACTTTTCGACGGCCTTCATGAGTCCCATGTTCCCTTCTTGAATCAAGTCCAGGAATTGCATCCCTCGACCCACATAACGCTTGGCAATGGAAACCACCAACCGCAAGTTGGCTTCAGCCAATTCTTGCTTGGCAGCTTCTTCACCCTTTTCGATCCGCAAAGCCAAAGCGACTTCTTGGTCCGCCGTTAACAGGCTAACCCGACCAATTTCCTTCAAGTACATCCGAACTGGATCGTTAATCTTGACCCCGGTCGTTGAACCGGCAGCCTTCAATTCCTTCTTAGAAACGGCCTTTTGGGCTTTAACCGCCCGTGGGTCTGGCTCACCCTTAGCATCAACCACGCTGATCCCAGCATCGGAAATTGTTTCAAGCAATTTATCCATCTGCTTAGCATCCAGCGTGTACGGGGTAGCCACCTTATCAGTCAGATCATCATAAGTGATCTGACCCGCTTTCTTGGTGTTCTTAATCAGAGCACGCACCGTCTTGTTGTATGCTTTCTGGTCAAACATTGGTTGATCCGTGGTTTTTTTTGCCATTAAAATACCCCCTAGACTAAACTGGTTTATTCGCCTGTCGTTGCCGCTCTAACTGCACAATCTCAACCACGAGTTGGCGCTGTTGATCGGCATCACCTAAGCGCGCAGCCTCCGCCAACTGCTGTTTCTTTTGCCGGAGTTGCGCATCGACTGGCGCTTGGTCCATAATCACCGCTAAATAATCATCGATTTCCCGCGGGGTTACCGCCGCGGCCATATTGGTAGTTTCTAAGTCGATGACCATCTGCTGCAGCCGGTCTTCTTGAACGAAGTCCGTAAACTGAGCGGCCTGATAATCTTGATGCGTTTGAAAATAGCCCTGGGCCAGGGTATAAATCACTTGATAATCCTCATGAACAAAGCTGAAATTCGGCACATCGCTCACCCGCGTCCACACGTTTCGATCGTGTAAACATCGATACAATAAACTTCGTTCTGCCCGTTCGAGGCGATTCAGCGGCCGTTGTTGTTGATGAACGGTCATTACCGGTTCACTGGGCGCCGCCTGTTGTTGCCGCGCCGGTCGCTGGCGTTCCTGTTGTGCTGCGCTGTCTCGTTGAACCTGTTTGAGTTGGGCCAACAAGGCAGCCTTATCAATGCCGAGCTCTGTCGTCAGTTGATTCAAATAAAGATCTAGTTCGACTGGCTCGGTCACCTGAGCCAGTAGCGGCATGACCTGGTTAACATAGGCCAACCGCTCACTGTCCGTATTCAACGCTTGAGAACGCCGCAGATACCGTAATTGAAATTGTAACGGTGGCTCCTTGGCCGTCTCGAGCATTTGTCGAAACGCCTCGTCACCGTGCGCCTTACGATATTCATCCGGGTCCTCACCCTCAGGCAACTGAATCACCCGCAACTGCAGGTGACTGTGCTCTCCGAGAAGTCGCAACGCACGGTCGATAGCCCGTTGTCCGGGTTCATCCCCATCGTAACAGACGTTCAGTCGATCGGTCGTCCGCTCAATAGCATAGATTTGCTCGGTTGTGAGACTTGTTCCCATGGAGGCAATCCCATTTAGCACACCTGCTTGGGTGGCCGAGATGACATCCATGTATCCTTCAAACAATGTGACTTCACCAGCCTGGCGAATTGCTGGGCGGGCAAGATCAAAGTTGAAGAGCAAGCGACTTTTGTTAAATAAGCTGGTCTCCGGACTATTCAGATATTTGGGTTGATCTGGGGCCGTTTTCAGTAACCGACCAGAGAACGCCGCCACATGTCCGCTGGCATTACGCAGAGGGAACATAACCCGTTCTGTGAACCGATCACGCAGTTCGCCATCGGCATTTTCAATAAAGAGACCCGTTTGACGCAACAACTGGTAATCACTCTGACGTTGTTCGAAGAACGGTTTCAATAACCGTTGTCCCGGTGCAAAGCCCAATTGATAAGTTTCAATTGTTTCGTCGGTCAACCCCCGGTCGTGGAGATAATCCAGAGCCGGTTGCCCCATCTCGGTATTTACCAGAATATGATGATAGAGCTTGGCAGCCTGTTCATGTAGCGCCAATAATTGCCCCGTCTTGGAGTCCATCGCTGGGCCCGTCGATTCCTGACGATAGTCATTGGCCAGGTCGACGTGACTAAAATCGGCGACCTTCACGACAGCCTCAGGGAAGGACACGTGCTCAAGTTCCATCAGAAACTTAAAGACATTGCCACCCCGACCACAGCTGAAACAATGAAAAATCTGTTTATCTTCCGAAACGGAAAACGACGGTGTTCGTTCCTCATGAAATGGACACAACCCGAATAGGTTTTTCCCGGACTTCTTGAGTTGCACATATTGCCCCACGACATCCGCGATGTTTGTGGCCGTTCGAACCGTTTCAATGACATCTTCAGGTATCTTTGCCACCCAATCACTCCTTTGTCGTGGATGACCCTGACTCACCATAGCCTTGAAAAGTCGCACCCCGGAAACCCGAAAAGTGCGACTCTTTAATTAGAATTCGTGCGCAAAAATACACTATACATACTACTCCTATTACGGCGCATGTCAACTCATAAGCCTCTCTGACAACCCATGGTTTCAGTATACCGCACGTCATCTCTCCTGTCCGGTTATGGCGTCTATTGTTCCTATAAAAATTTAAAACAACTATCGGTGCGTCTCAATGAGCCATTTTTGATAAATGATGGGCATAAACCACCGTTACAATCGCCATAATGACGGTGCCAACCCCCATGACGATCAGGCCCCAGGTATCTCCCAACAAGCCAGCAGACAATAGGATAGCCACTCCCAGCAAAAAGAACAATCGCCCGCCTAAGACGTTCGTCTTGTGCCAGATAACTGGTGAAGTCGCAGTCGACGGAATTCGAATGCCAATGACGCCATTTCTCGGCATATACATCATAATGACACCTAATAGGCTAAAGATAATGCCACCGCCCGCCAAGCTAGCCAGTGGGTAAGCCGCGATCAGAACTCGCGGTGCCGTCAAATAAATCACTTGATACAAGATGAGTAATAGATTGGCATCGCGGGCAATATTAGTGGTCTGACTCGCTGAAAATCGAGCCGGTAACGCACTCGGTAATAGCCCTGCAATCCCGACAAATAGCGTCAGTACCAATAATAATTTCTCCGAACGAACGGGTGCGATCAGGCCCCAACGCAGACCTGTAGCCTGGGCGTCCCACAACAGAATAATCAAAACCACATTGCCTAGACACAATTGCCAATTTTTGAGCCGTAACTTTGGCACTAACATTCTCATCGTCTCCTTTCCAGACGAGCAAAACCCGCCTACACCTGAGACGATCATAGTGACCTTTGCAAGACGTCCCCAATAAAGAAGTTAGATTGGGTAGTGCCCGAACCAAGTCATTTTGGACAAATAAAAATGGCCATGACCCACACCAGAGGTGTCAATCACAACCATTTTAACGGGTTAGACCCCGTTATTTAACAATTAATTGGTCCAAATCACCCAACTTCAGCGTGAGACGAGCCAGGCCACTCAACTCGGTTAACCGGTTATTCCGAACAGCATCGTTCTTATCCATAACCATTGTGGCTTCAAAGTAAGCCGCAATCGTTGGCTGAATGTCCGCCAAGGCTGCGTAGAGGTCGGCTAAGGTCTTGTCAGCAGCGGTCGCTACTTTAGCAACGCCCTGGTGCAAGGCACCTTCACTGTCGTTCTCAAACAGATCAACATCGACCGTGGCTGTAGCCAGTTCAGCCGGTGCTTTTTGGGCCAAACGAATGACCCGCGTCAAGGACTCGATAACGGCCTTGAAATTAGCATCGTTGGCATGGCTAGCTAAGATATCGGCAGCCGTGAAGATTCGCAGAACGTCGCTGCTAGAACTGTTGGTCACGGCATCAATGATATCGTGGCGTTGCTTAGCAGAACGCAAGACCTTCCGAATCCGGTCCTTAACGAAGTCAATCACTGCTTCAATTTGGCTAGCCTGGTCAAGTTGAGGGGCCACCTTAGCCGCCTCTTCGGCCTTGATAAAGGCCTGGGCCAGGTCAGCAATTGGCAAGGACCATTGTTGATCAGTCGTAATCCGAACAATACCGATGGCCTGACGCCGTAAAGCGTAGGGGTCATTGGATCCACTAGGAATCATACCCGCAGCAAAGAAGGTCAGGATGCTATCGAATTTGTCGGCCAGGGCCAATACGGCACCCGGTACGGATTCGGGCAAAGCGCCATTAGCGGAGATAGGTTCGTAATGCTCACGAATGGCCTGCGCAACGGCTGGATCTTCCCCAGCCAATAACGCATACTTCTCACCCATAACGCCTTGCAGTTCAGCGAACTCACCAACCATTCCGGTAACCAGGTCGAACTTGTAAATCTCACTGGCACGCAATGTAGCCTGCGTTTGGGCATCATTTAAGTGGAGGTGTTTGGCCAATACGCCCACGATGGCCTTGACGCGATCCATCTTTTCTGCCATCGTACTGATCTTATCATGGAAGCTAACCGTCTTAAGACGTTCCACATAATCGGCGATCGACTTCTTCTGGTCTTCAGTATAGAAGAACATGGCGTCTTCCAACCGTGCTGTCAGAACCTTTTCGTTCCCGGCAACGACGTTTTGAAGGTCATGATCGTTCCCGTTACGAACAGAGATAAAGTTAGGCAAAAGCTTGCCTTCAGCATTCCGCGCGTAGAAGAACCGTTGGTGATCACGCATCGAGGTAATCAAGACTTCTTCGGGAATGGTCAGGTACTTTTCGTCGAAACTCCCAGCGAAGGCTGTTGGCCATTCAACTAAGTTGTTAACCTCTTCCAACAAGCCACCATCGATTGAAACGGTCCAGTCGTTATCAGTAGCGATCTTTTCGATTTGAGTCTTGATGAGCGCCTTACGCTTGTCGGCATCGGCAATCACGAACTGCGCCGTGAGGTCTGCTTCGTAGTCGGCCGCCGTGGCAATATCCACATCGGTTCCTAAGAAACGGTGTCCCCGGGTGTTGCGGCCAGTCGTGACATCCAAGATACTGAATGGAATGACATCGGCATCCAATAACGCCACAAGCCAACGAATTGGCCGAACGTATTCAAAGTGATGTGTCCCCCATTTCATCATCGTTGGGAAGGTCATGGCGGTCACAACATCCTTTAGGCCAGCCAGGACGGTAGCAACCGGTTCACCGGCAATAAACTTATCTACGTAGACGTATTCCGTCCCCTTAATTTCCTTAAAGGTAATATCATCGGGTGTCAGCCCCTGACCACGAGTAAAGCCAATCGCGGCCTTCGTCCAATTGCCATCGGCATCCTGAGCAATCTTCTTAGCAGGCCCTTTGACGGATTCGCTAATGTCCTCCTGCTTATCAGCTAACCCACTGATTTGAATGGCTAACCGACGCGGCGTTGAGAACGGCTTGATGTCTTCGTAAGCCACGCGCTGTTCTTTTAAATAATCTGCCGTCCGCTTAACCAGTTGCTTGATGGCTGGCGTTACCACGTGGGCAGGCATTTCTTCTAGTCCAATTTCCAGTAAAAATGTGTGTGCCATTATTTTTTGGCCTCCTCGTCATCTGCTAATAGTTTCGTCCGCAGGGCTTCATCCTTAATCAGTGGGAAGCCACGCTTCTTCCGTTCGTTAACGAAGGCACGCGCCACGGCACGCGCCATGTTTCGGATGCGTGACAGGTAACCGGCACGTTCAGTAACGGACACAGCACCTCTGGCATCGAGCAAGTTGAAGGTGTGGCTACACTTCAAGATGTAGTCGTAGGCGGGGTGAACCAGACCATTGGCGATCTGCTTCTTAGCTTCATCTTCAAATTCATTGAAGTGTCGCAACAGCATGTCTTGATTGCTCTCTTCGAAACTGTACTTGGAATGTTCGTATTCGGGTTCTTTGAAGATATCCCCATACTTAACGCCATCAGCCCATTCCAGGTCAAAGACGGAGTTGACATCTTGGACGTAAGAGGCCAAACGTTCTAGACCATAAGTCACTTCGGAAGTGACAGGGTCAACCGCCATCCCCCCAACGACTTGGAAGTAGGTGAACTGGGTGATTTCCATCCCGTCCAACCAGACTTCCCAACCAACACCGGCACAACCCATGGATGGATTTTCCCAGTTATCTTCCACGAAACGAATATCGTGTTCGAGCGGGTTAATTCCCAGTTCCTTCAGACTGTTCAGGTAAAGTTCCTGAATGTTGTCTGGTGAAGGTTTCATCACTACTTGGAATTGGTGATGTTGGTACAACCGGTTGGGGTTTTCCCCGTAACGACCATCAGCTGGCCGGCGGGAAGGTTCAACATAAGCGGCGTTCCAAGGTTCTGGTCCGATCGCCCGTAGGAAGGTATAAGGACTCATCGTCCCGGCCCCTTTTTCAGTATCGTAAGCTTGCATCAGCATGCAGCCCTGTGCGGACCAGTACTGTTGTAACTTTAAAATGATTGCTTGCATGGACAGTTTTTCTGTCATGGGTGCTGTTTCCTCCTTGTGTGGTTGCCAAGCGACTAAATTCGGCCGTTTTGGTCAATCGATTAAACAAATAAGCGCGCAAAAAATCCCTACGAGAATTCACTTGGGCAAATTCACGTAGGGACGAAGTTTTAATTTCGCGGTTCCACCCTACTTCTAGTCAAACATGACTAGCAGCTTACTTGGAAACGACTCCGAATGTGCCAACTCATCACGTCTTGGGTTCGGCTTACACTTTCCCGAACTCGCTTAACCAAGCACGCGGTGACTCTCATTCATCATAATCGACTTATTTAACTGAGTTTTATGATAGCTGTCTGAGACGGGGATGTCAATGGTTGACCCCCATTCTTCTGACTAGGGTTCTCGCCGACGGTTACTTAAGTCAAGGCCGCCAAGTATAGCCAGTAGCCATCCGCCGATCACTGCCCAGAAACTTGTGTTCTCACTGGTTTGCGGCAAGGTCGTCTATCGTTGGGTGGTGGCCAGTTAATTTCCTTTCAATTGTCCGGCTGCCGATGTCGGACTCATCGTCGTCTTGACCGGACGTGATCCAGTTACCGACTGCTAGACTGTGAAAGGCCACGGCGTTGACTGACCATGACAGTTAGCTTTTTTATGAGATGACTTCCTAGACTGTGGGGTTTTCTTTGCCGGTTTATTTACACCCCCCCTTCCGAAGACTTCGTGTCCACTGTAGCTGGGTTCTCACCGGCAATCGTCGTGGGTACCTGATCGGCGGTTGCGGCCTGAGCTGGAGTCACACCGCCAACGAGAAGCTCGGTACTGAGAACCGCAGCGGCCACGCCCACAAACAACCATTGCCGACAATGAGAAATTTGTAAACCTTTAGTTTGTTGCTGATCAACTGACATTGCCTGGACTTCTTTCACCTTGACCACGCATTTAGGTCAAATTCATTAAAAAAATCATTAACCCTTTATGTACCAACTATTAATCGTACCACGTCACCACAGCTCGTCTTTCAGGTCAACAAACTGTCATTTGATCTAACCATTTCTAGATTGAACCCTCTTATCAATAACGACCCATGCTTTCGTAACTTTTATCAGGCATAGCCCCCTTTTCGAGAATAAGCACTATCATAAAAATTTGATAGTTTCGTATTTTTTTGAATTTGCCAATTCAGCCCGACAACACAAAAAACATCCGAGTGATTAACTCGGATGTGCCACTCCGCAACCTTTAAATTTCACGGGAAAACTTCTTAAATCCAAACAACTTATCAATCCGTGCTTCATATTCGGCGGGAAGCTCCAAGTCAACAGCCTTCAAATTATTCTGCAACTGTTCCGGCTTACTGGCCCCAACGATCAGACTGGAAATTCGGGAGTCCCGTTTGTCCCAGGCTAAAGCAAAAGTGGCCAGATCCGTGCCTAATTCCGCAGCCATCTTCGATAGTTCCGCAACCTTAGTCAGATTTTCAGGAACTAACTGTGCCTGCAAGCCCGGTTGGAAGGACCCGCGCGACCCCGCTGGAACGGGTCGTCCCTGACGATATTTACCCGTCAATAAGCCCTGGGCCAATGGCGAGAATGGCACGACACCTAGGCCTAATTCGCCACACAAATCTAACAATTCATGTTCAATGTAACGATCAAAGAAGTTGTATTCGGGTTGTACCACCGTCATTGGGTGAAGCCCCCGCTCCTGAATGATCAGTTCCGCCTTAAGAATCTGCACTGGTGTCCATTCGCTAACCCCATAATACAAAATCTTTCCCTGATCAACTAAACCACTCAAGGTCTCCAGTGTCTCCGCCAACGGCGTCTGCGTATCGAAACGGTGACAGAAATACAGATCTAAATAATCTGTTTGTAAATTAGCCAATGACTGATCAATCGACTCAGTAATATGTTTCCGTGACAAGCCTCGGTCATTAACCCCTTTGCCTGAGGGAAAGTAAACCTTGCTCGACACGACCAGTTCCTTACGTGGAAACTGTTGCAATGCCTGCCCCAAGAACCGTTCAGCACCACCACCGCTATACACGTCCGCACAGTCAAAGTAATTGATACCACTGTCGTAAGCTAATTGGACACTCTGCGCCGCTAACGTCTGTTTTGCCGCATCGCTGACATCGGTCAGCCAACTCCCTAAGGCTAGTTCGCTAACTTTTAAACCGGACCGACCTAATTGCCGATACTTCATATGTAAACACTCCCATTCGTTGGAAAACAGTAAGATTTTGATTAGAAAACGATATGAAGCTAGTCTATCACGTCTGACCTCTCAAGTCATCACCTGCCAATCATTCCTGTAAAACAATCGCCAGCGGGATGCCCCCAATTTAGACTAAAAAGCAGTTCAAGCACTCATAATGAGTCGGCCTGAACTGCTTTTCAAACACCTTATTATTCTTTTGGTTTGTCCGGCTGCATTTTCATCCGGGCCGACCAGGACTGCATCTGGTCCAAGAACCGCTTGCTCTTAGGATGCACCCCGATCTGACTGTCATAGATCTCATCCATCAGTTGCCGCAAGGCGTGCTCCGTCTGTGGTTTCACCTTGATGGAATGTACTCGATCTAAGTCCAGGACGGAAAACTGCCGTAAATAATAAATCGTTCGCTGAGACAAGTGCAATCGCCGGGGATCACGTTGCCAATGCTGTTGGCACAACAGCCCCCCGTAGCTTTCCGAGTAATCGAATGGCAAATCGTTACGGCCACAGATCGTACATCCTTGAAGTTGCGGAGCCACCCCGAAGGATGGCATCAGCTGAATCTCCATGATGTTCGTAACAATAGCGGCGTTCATCCCATCATCAATCAACGTCAGGGCCCGTTCAACCTTGTGATACCAGTCAGGCAACGGCTGGCTATCCGGAAAAGCCGCATCGATCAAACTCATGACGTATGTGGCATAAGCATTCTTAAAGATATCAGCGGAAATATTCTGAAACTGATGCGTCTCACGAGCCGTTCGAATGTAGGAGAGACCATCGTCGGCAATGTCACCCACGTAGCCGCCTACCGTAAACGGCAGAATATCCGCTACCATCTTAAAACCGCGCTTCTTGGCGCCACGAACTAAAAACATTTTTTTGCCGAATTCTTGCGTCAAAAACTTCACTAGGAAATCCCGTTCGGCGTAATCACGGCGAAATAAAAGGATGCCGTGAAAATCCGTAACATGACGTGCCACACCGCATCCCTACTTTCCTTCAGTTTTAAAGATCGTCTTTCCGGTAACCATAACTCTTCAATAACGTGGACTTGTCTCGCCAATTGGGCTGAACCTTAACCCACAGTTGTAGATAAACCTTGCTACCGAGCAAGTGTTCAATGTCCCGACGTGCTAACGTTCCAATCTTTTTGAGCATGCTTCCACCCTTACCGATCATGATTCCCTTCTGGGTTGGCCGATCGACAATAATCGTAGCTTCAATGTGGACATGGTCCTCATCTTTTTGCTTCATACTTTCGATTTCAACGGCCACTGAATGTGGCACTTCCTCACGCGTTAACATAAAGATTTTTTCACGAATGAGTTCACTCACCACAAACCGTTCTGGGTGATCGGTCACTTGATCTTCAGGGTAATACTGTGGCCCATTGGGCATCTGATCAACCAGGTCACTCAGAAAATCATCGACGTTATTCCCTTCCAGAGCGGAGATCGGGTAAACGGCCTTCCATGGCAAAGCCGTCTTGTATTGTTCCATGATTGGCAACAGATCATCTGGATGAATCTGATCGATTTTGTTGATTAACAGATAGACTGGTGCCTTAACATCCTTCAAGCGGTCAATGATGAAGTTGTCCCCAGCCCCACGCTTTTCCGCGGCATTAATCATGAACAACACGGCATCGACTTCATTTAAGGCTGACAGTGCCGACTTGACCATGTAGTCGCCCAGCTTGTGCTTTGGCTTATGCACCCCTGGGGTATCGATAAAGACGATTTGTGCGTCATCCGTTGTGTAGATCCCTTGAATCTTGTTTCGAGTAGTCTGCGCCGTATCCGACATGATGGCAATCTTCTGGCCAATCACACGGTTTAAAAACGTTGACTTCCCCACATTGGGCCGGCCAACAATGGCCACGAACCCTGATTTGTAATTTGGATTATCCATATTTTCCTCCACTTAAAACCAACGACTCAGCGCCGGCAACATCACGAGTGCCCCAACAATCACCGCGAAGGTCGCGGCCAGCAGGACCCCGCCAGCGGCCACATCTTTGGCTCGTTTTGCTAGATCATGATAGGTTGTCCCCACCACGAGGTCCACAACGGCCTCCACAATGGTATTGAGGGTCTCCGCGATTAACACTAGGAAGATTGCTAACATCAACCACAACCACTCATTAACATTGAGTCGTAAGATCAGACCAGCCAACACGGCTGCCGTACCGAAGGCCAGGTGTTTCCGAAAGTTACGTTCATAGTGAAACAACGCCCGTAGGCCATCCCACGCGTGACCCAACGACTGAATAAACGCCCGATTCTTCCCGGTTTGTTTCCGTTTATCGCTTGAGGCCATAGGCATCCAAGATGTCCGCCTGAAGCTTAAACATCACCTTCTCATCTTCCGGCTCCATGTGATCATAGCCGTTAAGGTGGAGAAAACCGTGGACCACGAGAAAACCGAGTTCTCGTTCGTAGGAATGACCCAAGTATTCCGCCTGTTCCTCAACCTTATCCATCGAGACAAAGATATCCCCGATGTTTTCAGGAATCTCTGCTGCCAGTTCGTCATCCATCACGAGTGGAAATTCGGCGGCTTCTTCATCGTCATCTTCAATCGCAAAGCTAATGACGTCGGTGGCCCGGTCAACACCACGATATTGCTTGTTAATTCGATGAATGTCTTCATTGTTCATCAACGTCACAGACATCTCCGTGTTATCAGCTAACTTCAGGTAATCCCCAGCATAGGCTAGGACGTCTTGAATCAATTTCACGTGTTCGGCTGGCACGCCATCTTTGGTCTTATCATAAATCTCTAAATCCATTATTTTTTAGCTCCATTTGGTTTAGTATCGTTGGCTTCATAAGCGTTAATGATGCTGGCCACAACTGGGTGGCGCACCACATCATCTGAGCTGAAGGTGACGAAGTTAATATGTTTCACGTTTTGTAAAATGTGTTGGGCCTGAATCAGTCCTGACTTAGCATTGTTGGGTAAGTCAATCTGGGAGATATCCCCATTAACAATCATCTTGGACCCAAAACCTAAACGTGTCAAAAACATCTTCATTTGCATGTTCGTGGTGTTTTGAGCTTCATCCAAGATGACAAAAGCCGATTCCAATGTCCGCCCGCGCATATAAGCTAATGGGGCGATTTCAATCACGCCGCGGTCCATCAACCGTGTCGTGTGTTCTGCCCCAAGAATGGCGTACAAGGCATCATAGATTGGCCGCAAGTATGGGTCGACCTTCTCCTTCAAGTCACCAGGCAAGAAACCCAGACTTTCACCAGCTTCAACAGCTGGACGGGTAATGATGAGCTTTTCCACATCTCCACTCTTCAATGCAGCCACGGCCATCACAACAGCTAGGAAAGTCTTCCCGGTCCCTGCCGGTCCAATACCGAAAGTAATGTCATTGTGCTTAATCGAATCGATATACTGACGTTGACCGAAATTCTTGACTCGCACGGACCGTCCTTTTGCGTCACGAATCAACGTTTCGGTGTAAAAATCCTTAAAATAAGTCAACGTGCCCTTCTGAGACATCTTCATCGCACTGAGGACATCAGCACTGTTTAACTTGATCCCCTTGGCCAGGAGATCACTCATGTTGCTTAAAATAGCCAACGTTTGGTCGACGGCCTCAGTCGTACCAGAGACTTTGATTGAATTACCGAAGGGTTTGATCGTGACATTAAGCCCTTCCTCAAGGATCGTCACAAATTGATCCTGAGCGCCCAATAACCCCATTTCGTCCTCGGGCCGTTCTAAGATATATTCTTTTTCAATCGTTGCGTTCTCAGTCAAATACGGTGGCTCCTTTGTTTTTAATTAGTGTCTGATAGACAAATTTTAGCATATTGCCGGGGATTGTAAAAGGATTCGGCGTGAAAAGTCGGCCGGAGTCAATTGATTGGCAGATTTGGTAAGACAATTGCTCGTTCCAAGATCAATCGGTCCCGTAAAACTAAACCGTTCTCGATGATCGATTGACTATAGTTCCGCGTGAAATAATTCGAGTCGACTCGTACCACACGAAATCCCTGCTGTTGATAGAGGTAAAGCTGCTTCAGACTAGTGGTTCCGGTCGCAATTCGTACGGTACGATAGCCATGCTCGATGGCCCATTGCTTGGCAAAAACCAATAAAGCCCGACCGTACCCCCGCCGTTGTTTAATTGGGATGACCGCCAATGCCATGATCTCAACCGTCAACGGTTCTTGTGGCTTTAGGACCACCATTCCCGCTAAGCCCGTCGTGTCATTTGCCGCATAGACAGTGCTAATTGGCACATAGCTATCGATTAACCGCTGGCTGGGATCTGCTAACAATAAGAGTTGATTCTCTTCAATTGTTGGCGTCGTCACCCGTTGATAGGTTAACACCATCACTTTTCAACCTCCTCTGATTGAAAAAGCCGCCACGAGAGATCGTGACGGCCACACCCCCTGGCCTATTCGCCACACCGGGTTTCTGTCCTACTTGTTTAATTGTGCCTTAACGGTCTTATTAACCAAGGCCCCATCGGCTTTTCCCTTAACCTGTGGCATCACAACACCCATGACTTTACCAAAATCACTCATGCCATTAGCAGATACCTTAGCAATACTATCAACCACGATCTTGGTGATCTCATCTTCACTCAATTGCTTAGGTGCATACTTTTCAACGATCGCAATCTCTGCCTTGACACCTTCGACCAAGTCATCGCGGTTGCCCTTGGCAAATTCTGCCATGGATTCTTTACGTTGCTTCAATTCACGCGCAACAATTGTTAACTCTTCATCACTTGATAAGTCATGTCCCTGCTTAACCTTTTCATTGGTTAAGGCAGCCTTCATCATCCGAATCACATTCAAAGATAACTTATCGTGGGCCTTCATGGCCGTCTTTAAATCAGTGTTGAGTTGGGTTTCTAAACTCATTACATTTCCTCCTAAAAATCAATCTTATGACTAAGTTTACACCTTATTGGCAACGACGTCAGGTAAAGATGTCTCTCTTACGAACCTGAAATTGTATTTTTGGAATCAATGCGCTAGTCTGGAAAGTATGAAGGGAAGTCTTAAGATGACAGATATGCGCGCCATCGGCGTCACCCAGTATTATCCGATTGAAGATCCAAAAAGTTTGACGACCTTTTTTGAACCGAAACCGACGCCAACCGATCATGACTTATTGGTTAAAATCGTGGCAACTTCAGTTAATCCAGTCGACACCGGCGTTCGCCAAGGAATTAAAACACCATTGGCCCGACCAACGGTGTTGGGATGGGACGCCTATGGAACCGTAGAAGCCACTGGTGAGGCCGTCAGCCTCTTTCAACCAGGTGACCGAGTCTTTTATGCTGGTTCCTTCATTCGCCCAGGGACGGACAGTGAGTGCCAGCTCGTTGACGAACGAATCGTGGGCCACGCGCCCAAGACTTTAAAGCCCGCGGAAATTGCGGCTATGCCCCTAACTAGTCTCACAGCCTGGGAGGCCCTCTTTGAACAGCTTGGCATCCCACGAGATGACACCTCTGAAAATCGTGAAAAAACCATCCTTATCATCAATGGGGCCGGCGGTGTCGGTTCCGTGGCAACCCAACTGGCGCAATCAGTTGGATTGCATGTCATTGCTACTGCCTCTCGACCCGAAACAATTGCTTGGACCAAAGCGCATGGTGCAAACGACGTGGTCAATCACCGAAAAGATCTCGTCCAACAGGTCCGAGACCTCGGCTGTCATGACGTCGATTACATTCTAGAACTCAGCAACCTCAACCAACATTGGCACGAGATTGCTGAACTTATTGCCCCTAGTGGCCACATTGTTTCCATCACTGGCAGCGACCACCCTGTCGATCTCCGCGCTTTGAAACAAAAACGGGCCACTTTTGCCTGGGAGTGGATGTATACCAAGTCTTACTATCAAACAGCGGACATGACCAGTCAACACGATATTCTGGAACGGATTGGCCAGCTACTTGATAATGGGGAACTGCAATCAACGTTAACCAAGACCCTACAGCCCATCAACGCAGACAACCTGCGAGCTGCCCATCAGCTGGTAGAGAGTCATCATATGATGGGAAAAGTGGTCATAACCAACGAAACCAATTAACCGCAATAAAAAACCATCAACCGAAAACGATTGATGGTTTTTTATTAAGCTTTCAAAAAGAACTTAGAAACGCTTCTTCTTGGCTTTACGCTTACGCGCAGCTTCTGATTTTAACTTTTTCTTCACACTTGGTTTTTCGTAAAATTCACGCTTACGGTATTCTTGTAAAGTACCGCTACGGGAAACCGTACGTTTGAAGCGCCGAAGAGCGTCGTCAAAAGACTCGTTTTTGCGAACGACTGTCTTTGCCATATAAAATTCCCTCCCTCCGAGCACAAATAATAACACCAATTGGATTTCATCCATCGGCGTAACGGTTCTTAACTATTATACATAAACTGCTAAACCGCGTCAATAATGCCAGCAAATAAAATTTGAACCGATTTCGTCTCCGGGGTACACTATAAGAAATAACTAGAGGAGTTGGGTGTTATGCCAAAGATTGCCATATTCATTATCTCTGATTCGTCCGGTGAGACCGCGCTAACCGTGGCCCAGACAGCCATCTCGCAGTTTCCCAAGGTTGAAGCCAGCTACCAGCGCTTCCCCTTCATTCAGACAGATTCCATCTTGGATGGGATTCTCAACCTGGCGAAAAAACAACGTGCCATGATTTTTCACACGTTAGTTAATGCTAAATTAAGTGCCCACGTCAAAGAATTTGCTGTTGCCAATCGCTTACATCAGTTTGATTGCATCCAGCCCGCCATGGATGTCTTGCAAACAGCAACCGGAATGACTCCCGTCGAGGTTCCTGGTCTGGTGCACAATTTAAATGACACCTACTTCGATCGCATTGCCGCCATGGAGTTTGCCGTTGCTTATGATGACGGGAAGGATCCGACCGGTCTACTCAAGGCTGACTTGGTCATTCTTGGCGTCTCACGGACGTCTAAGACCCCGCTGTCGCTCTTCCTGGCTAACCGGGGTCTGCGTGTTGCCAACCTCCCTCTGGGGCCGACGACACAGCTGCCGGATGAACTCTGGCAGGTTGACCCCAAGCGGATCTTCGGTCTGACCAATCGCCCCGAAATTCTACGAAAGATTCGGCAAGAGCGGATGCTTTCTTATGGATTGCCTGCCGACAGTGCCTATTCAGATACCGATAAGATCAGTTTGGAACTCGACTACGCGCAACGGCTCTATAAGAAGATCGGTTGTCTGGTCATTGATGTTTCCAACAAATCGATTGAAGAAACGGCTACCCTCATCATGGAGAGTGTTGACTACGATTTGATTCCCCATTCTCTGACTGATTAAAGTTATTCGAATTCTAAAAGTCACGTTCGCCCTTCACTGGCAGAACGTGACTTTTTTAAGTTCTGAATAATCTATCGATTCAAAAAAGCATCCACTGGATTCTCTCCTAAGACGTCAGCTTCAAAGTCCGGATTGAATTGTTGGGCCTTCAACATAGCCACCTCGTAACCGTGAGGATTGACACCATGCTTACGATCGGGTCCCATCACAGGGGTCTCCATAATCTTGGGCACCGTCTGCAATTGGGGATGATGCGCAATGCGATTTAAAACATCAAATCCTAACGTTCCCAACCCAATATTAGCGTGCCGATCCTTATGACTTCCTTGCGGATTCTTCGAATCATTGAGATGAATGACCTTCAGACGATCGACACCAATCACATGATCAAATTCATTAAGAACCCCGTCAAAGTCAGTCGCAATGTCATAACCAGCATCGCTCGTATGACAGGTATCAAAGCAAACTGACAAACGATCGTTAGCACTGGTCGCATCCATAATTGCAGCCAGTTCTTCAAAGCTTCGGCCAACTTCGGTTCCCTTACCTGCCATGGTCTCCAGAGCAATCTGGACCGGTTCATCCGTAGCAGTCAGGATCTCATCAAGTCCCTTGCCAATCTGAGCAATCGCGGCATCTGGACCAGCCCCGACATGGGCTCCAGGGTGTAGGACGATCTGGTTGGCCCCTAATGCTGCCGCCCGTTTGATCTCTGCCGTCAAAAATTCCACGGCAAAACCATAATTCTGAGGCTTGACTGTATTCCCAAGATTGACCACATAGGGCGCATGAATGACTACTGCCCGTTGATTGTGATCGGCCATAAAAGCTTGGCCTGCCGGAATGTTAAGCTCTTCGATTGGCTTCCGACGAGTATTTTGCGGTGCACCTGTATAAATCATAAAGACATTTTCACCATACAGGGCCGCCTCCTGAGCCGAACCCAAAAACATCGACTTTCCCTTCATGCTGACATGTGATCCAATTAGAAATTCTGACATCACTACTCATCCTTTCCACTGATAATTAAGTCTGCCACGTGCTGACTAGCCGTCCCATCTTCCCACTCACAGAACTTGTGATTAAATGCTGCCTGTTTCTCACGGTAGGCTGAGAAGTCGCCACGCCGTTGCCACTCATCCAATCGATCATAAAAAGCCGATGCCGTGGTAACCAATGGACCCGGAATTTCTTTTTGATAGTCGAAGTAGAAGCCGCGAAGCTGATCGCGATAGTGTTCTAAATCGTAGGCAAAGAAAAGTTGCGGTCGTTTTAAATTAGCAAAGTCGAACATGACTGACGAATAATCCGTGGTCAACAAGTCTGTAATCAGATAGAGTTCGGCAATATCAGTATCGGCCAACACCGTCACACGATCCTCGAAGCCACGAATATTCACGGCATCTTTGACCAAATAATGCGGCCGAATAATCAGGTGTGTGCCTGCTGGAACATGCTTGAAAAAGTCACCGAGATCGAACGGCAGATCGAAACGATAGACCCCCTCGCTCACGGCCATGTCATCACGCCAGGTCGGCGCATATGTCACGACTGGCCCGTTGACTGGGCCCAACAACTGTTGCCGAAGTGCGGCAATCTTAGCCGGTTGGTTCTTGGTATAGAGAACATCATTTCGTGGATAACCTACCGTCAGAAAATGTCCGCGATAGCCAAAAGCACGTCTAAAAATGTCGCGAGAATATTGGTTCGGTGCAATCAGATAATCCCACCGTGAGGCCGCCGTTACAAACTGTTCATGGTAATCGGCCGTGGACGTTCCCGGGATGGCAACGTGTTCAATATCGGCCCCCAATTTCTTTAGAGGCGTCCCGTGCCACGTCTGAATGGTGCGCGTGTGCCGGTTGGATCGCCACCAATTTGGGAGTCGAGAGTTCAGCACCCAGTACTGGGCTCTGGCCATGAGCCAGACCCACTTGAGTGTAAACCGCCGAACCAATTGAACCTCCGGATATTGCTGTTTCAATTTCGCATACTCTCTAGGTTTCACACTGAAATAAGCTGTCTGACGATAACGTGGGTCACTAGCCACCAATGCCCGGTAAATGGCTGCCGGATTGTCGTTGACGTCTTTTCCGTTAAAGCTTTCAAAGAGAACTAGTCGCCGCTTAATAGGTAAACAAATAAGCCCATCGTTCAAGACGATGAGCCCATAACGAGCAACTAGCTTCAATGACTGAGTAATCTTACGAACTGCCTTAGTCATGACGCGTGCTCCTTTCAAATTCAACTAGATTAAATCAACGAATCGTGACCGGAACTTGAAGTGCAAGTGTGATCCCACTATGAAGACGATGAAAACAAATAACCAGAATTCTAACGTCAACAGTGGCCGATCCCAGAACCAGCCTGTTCCCAGGAAGGATTCCCGGAAACCAGAAACGATGTAGTAGTACGGGTTCAACTCCAACAAGTGGACGAAAGGTGCGGGGAACGACGTCGTAACGAAGTTAAATAGCACACCGGACATGTAGAATAACATCCGCATCAGCGACTGAAGTAAGATGTGATAGTCACGAACCAGCACACTGATACAAGAGTTGAAGATCCCTAAGGCCACTAACATACAGATCATCGCAAAGAAGTAATAAATCCACTGGAACCAGGCTACCTTGGGATAAACACCATTCAAGGCCCCGATAAAGATGGAAAAGACCATCATTGTCCAGAAGGAACTCAAGTTGCTGACAATCTTAATCGTTGGCAAAGCAGAAACTGGGAATTTCATCTTCGCCACCATATTGACCCGTTGGAAGATACTCTTTGACGCATCCAGCGTAGCCCGGTTCATGAAGAACCATGCCGAGTACCCGATAACCATCCATGGTAAGTAACTGACCCCATTCAATGGTTGACCGTGTTTCAGACCAACACCGAACACCAACCAGTAAATTCCGATTTGGATTAAGGGATATAAGTATTCCCACATTAAACCTAAGTAATGACTCTGATAACTGGCTTGATCCTCATAACGGGAAATCCGTAAGATAATCCCCAAACTTGAAATCTGCTCTTTAAATAAGGTGATAACCTCTTTCAAGGCACTGCACTCCTTTAATTTTTAATCGTTAACCTAGTTAAGTAGATCAACGTAACGACGGATAACTCGCGTGGTAGCGGATCCGTCGTTAGCAGTATTCCAGTGACGGTTAAACTGAGTGAAATCAGTCGCCTCGTCAGCCGTAATTGCTGCTGCCAATTGCGCATTCGTCGTGAGCATTGGACTTGGCAACCAATCAGCAAGGTCGCTTTGAACCCCAGGATTTTGCTGATAGGCTGGTAAATCGAAAAGATAAAATAGCAAGCTATGTGCATTAGGTAACAGGCTGTAGTCAAATGCCACAGAAGAATAATCGGTTACCAAAGTCTCAGCAACCGTCAATAATTCCGTCGTACTCAAGTGTTTAGCCACCACTACCTGGGAACCTAATTCACGTTGTAATTGTTCCGCGGCGTTTGCTAAGGCCGGATGGAGCTTAACCACCACCTTAGCCTTAGGATCCGCACGCAACGCCACCGCTAACCCTTTCGGGGGGGTAAACGTGACCCCTTCGCGATACGTTGGTGCATATAGAATAACCCGCTGGTCAACCAACTCTGGTGCTAACCGCACAACCCGCTCGTGGGTCTGGTCTCGCCAGTTAGGGTCTAACAACCGATCGGAACGTGGGTAACCAAGAACATGCATCTGCTGGGACGATGCACGATAGCTACGTTCAAAAACTTGGGCCATGGCTGGAGCCCCCACAACATACTCGTCGAAATGATCGTAGACCGCTTGGAATCGCCGCTGATCACTTGCCGAACGTTCGGGCGTCGTGGGATCTTCCCAGCCGAAGCGCTTGATCGCACCGGCGGCATGCCACAACTGCACGATCACCATATTTGCTGGATGTGCTAGCCCACCGAGAAACGCGTAATAGTTATCGCAGAATAAGACCCTAGCCCGCATCACAACAGGAATTCCTGTTAACACGAACCGCAAGCCATCCCGAAATTCCAATATCCGAATGCCATCGGCTTCCAACCGCTCTGCCGCAGCACGTTGTTTCGGTCGATAAAGCACCCACAGCTGCCGATCTGGCGGTAACGATTGGCCCATTGCCCGTATAAAAGGGACGTTGTCGTCAAAGCTCATGAGGTAAACCACATCACGCCTCGACCGCCAACGCCATAGCTGCGACATTAGTCGAACTAACCATAAATAAATCTCTTTCACGTTCATCACCAATATCACTTATTTTCGCTACCCATAACACCGAGAATTATACCACATCTCTTCATTGAACCTAGATAATTTTAAAAAGGCTTAAGAAACGGGATTGAAGCTTATCTGATCACCGGTGAGGGGCCATGACAATCGTCACAACCCCTCACCTTTGGCGTTTATATTTGAGACTTTTTTAAAACGGGCGAAACGTACGTCCCAGAACAGCCAACCGCCCTCGGATCACTCCGCTTACCACTTTGGCTCATAGAAATGTCCAAGGACTTTGACCGTATCAGATATGCTGACGAATGCCTTAGGATCAGCCTCTTCCATCGCTGTTTCCAACGCATCCATCTCGTAACGGGTAATCACCGTGAAAAGAATCGTCTTCTCATCATGATGATACGCCCCTTCTGCACCATGAACGATCGTAATTCCCCGACGCATGTGGTTTTGGATACTGTCGATCACGGTCTTGGGCCGGTCCGTAATGACCATGACCTGCATCCGCTGTTGTCGTGTAAAGGTCATGTCGATGACCTTAGCATTCACGTAGAGTCCCAGGGCTGAATACAGCGCGTACGGCCAGCCATAAACGAACCCAGCACTGATGACAATGAGACTGTTGAAAGCGATGTTAATGGTTCCCATGCTTCGTCCCGTCTTCCGTCGCAGAACAATTCCGATGATATCCAACCCACCGGTAGAGATCCCGTTCTTCAATGCAAAGCCAGTTCCAAAACCATTGACAGCTCCCCCGAAAATCGCACAAATGATGGGGTCACTGGTCAAATGAATGGGTTGAATTAGCCGAATCATAATTGACGCGAATAACACACAAATAAAAGTAAATACAGTGAATGTTTTACCGATCTGCTTCCACGCCAACACAAACATTGGGATATTAATCAAAAATAATCCCAATGCTGTGGTAATGTGAAAGGCCCCCAAGCCCGCGGTTAACGTGTTAACCAATTGGGCCAGCCCGGTCACACCTGAAGAATAAATCTTACCAGGTGTCCAAAAAAAGTTCACCGCGATTGACACCAGTAACCCATAGAAAAACGCTACGGAAAACTTTGTCGTGTAGGTATGCCGTTTCATTAACTGCTGCACATCATCCATGATTTAAAAACCGACCTCACTTATTTCCATCGTTGTCATTGCTCGGATTAGTATAGCATTTATCCCTCGTGGCGGCCACGGGCAAACTGATCTCTTAGCGACTTCTAATCTTTCCAGTTCTTGGCAATGAAGGCTGACCGACCTCCAGCCTCCTGTTCAGCATAAACCCGCGGATTCTTCTTATAGAATTCCTGATGTCGTTCTTCAGCCACGTAAAACGGTTGAACATCTTCAATTCTGGTGACAATTGGCTGGTCAAATTGCTCGCGATCTTGCAGCGCTTGACGCGAGGTCTCGGCAACGGCTCGTTGGGTCGGACTATTAACAAAGATGACGGGGCGGTAATTGTCGCCTCTGTCCTGAAACTGGCCACTAGCATCAGTTGGGTCTGTCTGTTGCCAATACAAGCGAACCAATTTGTCGTACGAAATAACCTGCGGATCGAACCAAATCTTCACGGCCTCCGTATGGCCGGTTGTCTGACTCTTAACCTGTTCATAGGTCGGATTAGGAACGTTTCCCCCGGTGTAACCCGAAAGCACTTTTTGAATACCAGGTAAGGTCTCAAAGGGTTGAACCATGCACCAAAAACATCCTCCGGCAAAAATCGCTGTCTCAGTTTCACTCATTATAATCACTCCAATTTCTAATATTTCTATTAAACGTCTTTTCGTTACCGAGGTCAACCCATCCCCGAGTTAACCACCGGCATTGCCTAATTTTCGGCAAATGCCAATAAAAAAGACTGACCAGTCACCCAGATGAGCGATCAATCAGTCTCATTAAATTCAGTTTCTTAGTTGTCCGGAACGCGACCTACTTATCGGTTGGGTCGTCAGGCGTAATCTGCAAGTCCAAGTCAACTAATTGCTTGTCAGCAACCGTACTTGGCGCTTCCGTCATTGGTTCCGTGGCCTTCGAATTCTTAGGGAAAGCAATGACGTCGCGAATGTTGTCGCGCTTAGCCAACAGGCGAGCGAACCGATCCAACCCGATAGCCAAACCACCATGAGGTGGGAACCCGTAATCCAAAGCTCTCAATAAGAAGCCAAATTGTTGGTCAGCCCGTTCAGGCGTAAAGCCTAAGGCCTTCAACATCTTCATTTGAAGTTCACGAGTGTGAATCCGAATGGATCCGCCACCTAATTCCAAACCATTCAGAATGATGTCATAACTCTGAGCATAGGCCTTGTGTGGATCCTCGCCATCGTTCAGATAGTGGGCATCCCCCTCGGCAGGCATCGTGAATGGGTGATGGGCTGGAACCCAACGCTTCAAGTCAACATCGTAATCAAACAATGGCCAGTTGACGATCCAGAGAAAGGCCCACTTGGTTTGGTCGATCATGTCTAATTCCTTAGCAATCGCAACACGCAAGTAACCCAAAGTTTGGGCAACGACACGCTTAGAGTCGGCAGCGAACAGCAAAAGATCGCCACTCTTAGCACCAGTAGCTGTAGTAATCTGGTCGAACCAGTCGCCTTCCTTAAAGAACTTCGCGATTGGACCACTGAAGCCGTCATCGGTCACCTTCATCCAAGCCAAGCCCTTTGCACCAAAGCGTTCGATGTATTGACCGTACTTATCGATATCCTTGCGACTATACTTGTCAGCACCACCGGGAACAGCAATAGCCTTGACTTGTCCACCGTTAGCAACGGCTCCAGAGAAGACCTTGAAGTCGGTGTTGGCCATGATAGCTGACAGATCCTTCAATTCCATACCAAACCGAACATCCGGTTGGTCGGTCCCGAAGCGGGCCATGGAGTCGTCCCAATCCATACGTTCAAATGGTAAGGTGACATCCACGTTCAATGTATCCTTCATGACCTTAGCGATCAGGCCTTCAGTAATGTCTTGAATTTCTTCAGCGGTCAGGAAAGAGGTTTCCAAATCGATCTGAGTAAATTCTGGCTGACGGTCACCCCGCAAGTCCTCATCCCGGAAACAACGCGCAATTTGGTAGTAACGATCGAAACCAGAACCCATTAACAATTGCTTAAATAATTGTGGGGATTGTGGCAAAGCGTAGAAGTGACCCTTGTAGATCCGTGAAGGAACCAGATAATCGCGGGCGCCTTCTGGCGTCGACTTAGTTAGATCAGGTGTTTCAATATCAATGAAGCCATTTTGATCGAAGTAACTGTGAACGGATTGTACAATCCGGTTACGCAACATTAATGACCGTTGCATTTCTGGACGACGTAAATCTAGATAACGGTACTTCAGCCGTAAGTCATCGGAAGCATTGACGCCATCCTTGATTTCAAAGGGCAAATCCTTGGCTTTGTTTAAAAGGTTGATGCCGGTAACCCGAACTTCAACCTTCCCCGTCCGCATGTCAGGATTGATTTCCTTCGGCGTCCGAGCAACGACCGTCCCTTGAACTTCGATAACGTATTCGCTGCGGAGTTGATCGGCAACGGCTAAGGCGTCCTTGTCGTATTCTTCACTGAAGACCAATTGAACTAAGCCTTCACGGTCACGTAAATCAACGAAGATCAGGCTTCCGAGGTCTCGGCGCTTCTGCACCCACCCCTTTAAAACGACAGTTTGGTCGAGGTATTGTTCGTCGACTAAACCAGCGTAAGTGGTCCGCTTTAAATTCTTTTCCATAACTTTTCCCCTCTTATTTTGCCGTAAACTTGGTAGCCACGACTTTTTCAAAATCTTGATAGATATCGGCCAATGGCACACTAACTTCTTCACCCGTTGCCATGGACTTTAGGTTAGCTGTTTGGTCAGCTAGTTCTTGACTCCCAATCGTCAACGTATAGGCCGCTGACAAGCGGTTAGCCGTCTTGAACTGTGCCTTAGGCTTGCGACCCAGGTAGTCTCTGTCGGCAGTTAAACCAGCCGCTCTAATCGACTGAACCAACTTCAAAGTTTCCAATGACGTTTCGTCCCCGATACCGACCACGTAGACATCTAAGGCATTGTCGTTTGGTACGGCAACCTTCTCGGCCTGCATCAGTAAGACGAGGCGTTCCACCCCGAGACCAAAACCAACACCAGGCATTTCTGGTCCACCGAGTTCTTCCACAAGACCGTTGTAGCGGCCCCCGGCAAGAACAGTGGTGTAACCTTCACCCAAGGCTGGTGAATCGGCCATGATTTCAAAGATGGTGTGGTTGTAGTAATCCAGCCCCCGCACCATGGTTGAATCGACGTCATAGGCAATTCCTAAAGCATCTAAGCTCGCCTTAACACGATCAAAATGGTTGGTCGCAGCTGGTGTCAGAAAGTCCAAGATGGATGGCGCATCAGCCACGATGGCCTGATCATGTTTGTCTTTACTGTCAAGAACCCGTAATGGATTCTTGTGCAGACGAACCTTGGAATCGTCACTTAATTCATCAAAGTGTGGTTCCAAAAAGTCGATCAATGCCTGACGGTAAGCATCCCGGGATTCTTTGTCACCCAAAGTGTTCAAGGCCAAACGCAGATGCTTCAAGCCCAACTTACTTAGGAGGCTCATCCCCAGGGCAATGACTTCGACGTCTAATTCAGGAGCGTCACTCCCAAAGGCTTCCACCCCGATCTGATGGAATTGGCGTTGTCGACCTGATTGCGGCCGTTCATAACGAAACATTGGCCCCATGTAGTAAACTTTGTAAGGCTTTTGGGTCTCAGGACCGTAAAGTTTATTTTCCACAAACGCCCGAACAACGCCGGCCGTTCCTTCTGGCCGTAAGGAGAGGTGTCGATCACCCTTGTCCTTAAAGTCGTACATTTCCTTAGTCACGATATCGGACGTATCCCCCGAAGTACGTGAGAAGACCTCAAAATTTTCAAACATTGGGGTCCGAATCTCATCAAAGCGGTAGGTTGCAAACAGTTTGCGCGCGGTCGCTTCGACGTATTGCCAGATCTGTGAGTCGCCTGGCAGGATATCAGCCGTTCCCTTTGGTCGTTGATAACGCATGAGCATTCTCCCTTTCTACGCCTGCTGAAAATAAAAAACGCCCCTGTCAATAGACAAGGGCGCAGGTATGCACGGTACCACCTTTAATAATTTCTCTGCAGGATAACGTTGCAAACGAATGACGGACAACCGTCATTAGCCTCAAAAGTGTCTTCGAAGTCACACCGCTAACCGCTCTCAGCAACACGGTCTCTCTTGAAACGGGCTTCCCTCTACTAGTCTTTCTCATTGGCAATCTATTTTATTCTTCCTAAGCTTACTGAAATGGACGTGAAAAGTCAAGGTGACTTACCTGAAATTCAACGGGAATGAAAGCCCAACGTGGTATAATAAAAACTAATTTACTTAAGGAGCTTTCATATGCATTTTAAACCACACAACTGGCCTGGAATCATCACCGCGCTAGTCATCCTCTTAGTTGCCGGAGGGTTGCTCTTTAGCTTCACCCGCAGTAATTCTGTGACTGCTACTATCAGTAACCTAAACCTGCGTGATGGTCCCGGATTGACCTACAAGGTCACCCACAAAATTGAAAAAAATACCCGTTTAACCATTATTGGTGAAAAGGACAACTGGTACCACGTCCGCGATCACAACAACCATTTCGGCTGGGTCGCCAGTTGGCTGGTCGATCATCCTGGTAACTTAAAGCGTGCCACCAGCCTTTCCGAAGCCACCATCGTGCTCGATCCGGGACACGGGGGTAATGACTCTGGGGCTCTCTCCATCGACCAGAAACATAACGAAAAAACCTATACGTTGGCTATGGCCCAACAAGTTGCCAAGCAACTCCGAGCAACGGGCGCCCACGTCATCATGACGCGTGACAGTGACAAGTATGTCAGCCTGGCAGATCGACCAGCGTTAGCCAACACCAATCAGGCCAGTGCCTTCATCAGTTTTCATTTTGACTCCTCGCCTTCTAGTAACTTGGCTTCTGGAACCACGACCTACTATTACCATCGCGACACATCTTATGAGCTAGCCGAAGATATCAACGGTGAGATGAACGACCTGCCCCTCCAGAATCGTGGCATTAAGTACGGCAACTTCGAGGTCATTCGCGATAACAATCGGCCTTCCCTGTTACTCGAAATGGGATACATCAATACTAAGAAGGACTTCCACGACATTCAAAGCCCCCAGTATCAAAAACAAGTGGCTACTCGAGTCGTCAAGGGCTTGCGTACCTACTTCAAGGCCGGTAACGCTTAGTCATGGTGTTACAATAGAGTCGTCAGAGGACGTCGTAAGTCAGGATCATCTGGCTCACGACGTCCTCTATTTTCGTGAAAGAAGGTTTTTCAATGTTATCTTCTGAATGGCTAGCTCAACTTCCTCTCCAGCAAGTCACCGAGGTGGAACCCGTTTCCGGTGGTGACATCAACGATGCCTATCGCCTTCAAACCAACGAGGGACCTTATTTTTTGTTAGTCCAGTCCCACACACCAGCCACCTTTTATGACCATGAGGTGGCGGGACTCCATGCCTTAAGTCAAGCCATCAATGTACCCGAGGTCATCGGGTCGGGACAAATCGACGGCGATGCCTACCTGATTCTGGAATACTTGGAGATTGGTCAAGGGAGTCAGCGTGAACTTGGCGAAGCCGTGGCCCGTGTACACCAAGTCACCGCCCCACAATTTGGCTTCGATCAAAACAATTTAACCGATAAGCTGCCTAAAAACAATGCTTGGCAGGATGACTGGACCCACTTTTATTTGAAACAACGTCTCGATCCTTTGGTCAAACGGGCTAAAGAACATCACCTCTGGAATGCCGGCCGGCAACAAGCCTATGATCGGGTCCGCCAAAACATCATCGCTGAAAATCGTGATCGACAGATTACCCCATCCCTACTTCACGGTGATCTGTGGTCCGGCAACTACCTCTTCACAGCCGACGGAACACCGACCTTGATTGATCCCGACGTGTTGTATGGCGACCGAGAATTCGATCTCGCCATGACCACCATTTTCGGTGGTTTTTCTGCCGATTTCTATCGTGGTTATCAAGAACGGTACCCGTTAGCTGCGGGTTATCAGGATCGGCTGCCCCACTACCAGCTCTATTACCTGTTGGCTCACCTGAACCTCTTTGGGGAAACTTATGGCGGAGCCGTGGATAGTGTCTTGGAACGTGGATAAGCATTTTATGTACGCTGAAGGCGTCCTACCAAAATTGGCAGGACGCCTTCTTGTGATCACCTCTATCTCTCGACATGTGTAAAAGGTCAGCTGATCCCAGACAAAGATTATCTAGTTATCACTTGTCCTAAATAGCCATTCTTGCAACTCTGCCATCCGAGTCACCCGGACTTCAGGTTGGCTCTCATCAACAATCATGTGTTCCGGATCAAACATTGCCCCAGCCATACCGGCTCGGTGACCCGCCGCAATATCTAGATTGCGGTCACCAACCATGATCGCCGTTTTCGGATCGATGTCATAGCGCGTCAATAAAGATTGTAACCCACTCGGATCTGGCTTCCGGGGAAAGTGATCATCGGCCGTTACCAAATCGGTAAAGTAGTCTGCTAGACCCAGATCGGCCAAGAAGGTCAACGCCCCCTTATCCCGATGCGTTTCCAAGTAATTATGGCCCCCGGCAGCTACGATCGCTGACAAGAGATCGGTTACATCCGCGAAGACCCCAGCATCTGCGATCGCTTCACCTACAGACCGCTGATAAATTTTCCGTAAGCGTTCCTCATCCAACTGATACTCGGCCGTGAACCGTTGGAAGGCCGTCCCCACACTGTGTTGTCGCATGGCTTGATAAATGGCTTCCGGATCAAGTTCAAAGTCATTGATTCCACTAGCGATCAAGGCATCACTAAAAGCCTGCACCATCCCCGGGTAGGTATTGACCAGCGTGCCATCGAAATCCCAAAAGTAATGTTGATAACGCATCATTTTCCTCCTAAAAAAGGAGCCGGACTGTGCCGACCCCTCGTGATCATTGTCTATTTGTGATCCGTGTCAAACCAAATCGTGACTGGTCCATCATTCACCAAGGCCACCTGCATATCGGCGCCAAAAACACCGGTTGCGACGGGAATCCCCGTGGCTGCCATCTTCTGGTTGAACTCGGCATAAATCTTTTCAGCATGTGCTGGATCGCCGGCATCTACGAAGCTTGGCCGGTTACCCTTCTTAGTATTAGCGTAAAGCGTAAACTGGGAGACGGACAACACACTACCATCGACATCGTTCAGACTCAGATTCATCTTATCATCAGCGTCTTCGAATACCCGCAGCTTACTAATCTTACGCACCAGATATTCAACCTCTTCACTGGTATCACTATCCTCGGCACCTACCAACAGGCAGAATCCCTTTTTAATGGCTCCGTGAACTTCACCATCAATGGTGACAGAGGCCTCGCTGACTTTTTGCAATAAAATTCGCATATTGACCCCTCTCTAGTGGAACGCCCGCTTAACAACGTAGACGTCCGCAATGTTTTTAATGTTATCCATGATCCGTTGCAATTCAACTAGATTCCGTGTCCCCAGGCTAATAGAAATAGTGGCCATCTTGTTGTGATCCACCTTCCCATTAATAGATGTGAGGTACTTGGTACTGTTGTTAATGGACCGAAGGACATCGTTCAACAATCCATTACGGTTGTAACCTTGGACGTCGATATCGGCGTTGTAATTGGTCTTATCACCAGCCAGATTTCCCCAGCGAACCGCCACAATTCGTTCACCGTTATCTTCGGCATGCTGAACATTCGGACAATCCTTCCGGTGCACGGAAACCCCGCGCCCCTTGGTGATGTACCCAATAATGTCGTCGCCAGGAACCGGTGAACAACAATGGCTCAACCGAATCAGCAGATTGTCGACACCCTCGATAACCACGCCATCGGTGTCTTTGTTCTTGCGATCCTTCTTGTCATTTTCGGTATCATTCTTAATTGTTTGATGCTCTTCTAGTAGTTCTCGTTCTTCCTGCCGGCGGCGTTCAACTTCAGCGGCCTGACGAACATCATCCGTCAACCGGTTCACCACACCTCGTGGTTGAACATCTCCGAAACCAATCGCTGCCAATAAGTCATCGGCATGTTGGTAATGCATCTTACCGATGACCTTGTCCATATTAGACTTGGCCATCAGGACCTTGGGATCGTACCCCATTTCACGTAAAAGTCGTTCGATGGCGTCCTGACCCTGAACAATGTTCTGTTCGCGATCGCTCTGCCGGAAGAACTGCTTAATCTTGTTGCGCGCTCGCCGTGTCGAGACCAACTTCATCCAATCTCGACTAGGACCAGCAGAACTAGACGACGTGCGAATATCCACGATATCCCCATTCTTAATCTCATAATTCAAGGGAACAATCTTTCCGTTGATGGTCGCCCCGGTGGTATGGTGCCCCACCTCGGTATGGATAGCATAAGCCATGTCTAGTGGACCAGCACCCTTGGGCAGTTCCAACACATCACCCTTAGGGGTAAACGCATAAACGTGGTCGCCAAAGAGCTCTCCCTTGACACTGTCCATGAAGTCGGAAGCGTCATCAGTATCTTCTTGTAATTCAATGATGTGCTTAAAGATATTGAGCTTGTCACCGGAGTTGGTTTCTTGAACCTTGTCCTTGACACCTTCTTTGTAAGCCCAGTGCGCCGCAACCCCGTATTCAGCAACGGCATGCATTTCCTTAGTCCGAATTTGCACTTCAAGGGGCTTACCTTCAGGTCCAATCACCGTGGTATGTAGGGATTGGTACATGTTAGCCTTAGGCATCGCAATGTAGTCCTTGAAACGGCCGGGCATAGGCTTCCATTGAGAATGAATGGCTCCTAATACCGCATAACAATCCTTGATGGTGTCCACGATAACGCGGATGGCCAACAGATCATAGATCTGGCTAAATTGCTTGTGTTGGTCTTTCATCTTCCGGTAAACGGAATAGATGTGCTTAGGCCGACCATAAATTTCAGGCTTTAAATTTAAGTCCGCGATCGACGACTGAATCACCTTGATCGCAGCAGCAATATACTGTTCTCGCTGGTCTCGCCGTGAATTCATGAGATGCACGATCCGATAATATTGCTGGGGATTCAGATAACGGAGCGAAATGTCTTCGAGTTCCCACTTAATCGTACTAATCCCTAAACGATCGGCCAGTGGTGCATAAATTTCCAACGTTTCATTGGCAATTCGCCGTTGCTTGTCTGGTCGTAAGTGCTGTAATGTCCGCATGTTATGGAGTCGATCGGCTAACTTGACGATCATGACCCGAATATCCTTAGACATCGCTAGCAAGAGTTTCCGATGGTTCTCCGCCAACTGCTCTCGGTTCGACTTGTACTTGATCTTACCGAGCTTGGTGACGCCATCCACAATCAAGGCCACGTCGTCACCGAAGAGCTCACGCACATCACTCAAGGTCACCCCGGTATCCTCCACGATATCGTGTAGGAAGCCGGCGGAAACTGTTTCGGGATCCATGTTCAGATCGGCTAAAATACCGGCAACCTGAATGGGATGCATGATATAAGGTTCACCAGATTGACGGAATTGATTTTTGTGCGCTACCGTCGCAAAATGACAGGCCTTAACCACCATTTCCACGTGTTGTGCATTCATATATTTGCTAACTCGAGCAATTACTTCTTCAGCTGTCCAGATGCGTTCCTTGGTCATATTGAACGCCACCACCCTTGAATTTTAAAATTTATGATTCAACAGATTTCTTTGTTTGTGTTAACCCGTAGCCTAAGTAAGACAGGCAAAGATAAACAATTGCAAAATACCGGGTATATCGGGGTAAGAAAAGCATGGCCCCAATTAAATATACCACGGGCCAAATAATGACCCACCAACCAGGTTGCGATCGTCGAAAAATCCAACGCCCCAACGTCACAGCTAACACACCATTAATGACGATCAAGAGGCCCCCAAAACGCCAAACCGGGCTAATTCCAAGCCAAGTTGCTAATGCCGGAACCAGTAACCCCATTCCTAGGCTAACCAGCCAGTAACGCCAGCCGATTCTTTCTAGAACTGCCATATGCCCTCACCCATCTCTCATGATAATTGCAACCATTTTAGCATGTTTTCAGCCAGATTTCATTAAGTTATCTTGGCGTCTGTAACTCCAAAACCATTGACGTCGCCGCTAAGAGATATAATGGCGCCGTTTCAGTTCGTAAAATGCGGGGTCCCAAACCCACTAAGGTGGTCTGTGCCGCCGTCGCCTGCGCAACTTCGGCAGGACTAATCCCACCTTCTGGACCAAAGATCGTCAGAAGCGTTTGCCCCGGCGTCAAAGCGGTTAACTGCTGATTTAAGGCGCTCTGTTCCCCTTGCTTGGCTGATTCTTCATAAGCCATCAAACGGACATCTACTGGCTGTTCAAGCACGTCAGCCAGGCTGGCTGCATAGGTGACTTCTGGCCGGTGCAAACGATGAGATTGCTCGGCCGCTGCTGCCGCAATCTTATTCAATCGGGCGATCTTTTTGCCTACCTTATTGCCTTGCCACTTGGCCACCGACCAATCAGCGGCATAGAAGACAATGTTCGCCACCCCTAATTCCGTCGCCTTCTGGGTAATCCATTCGGCCTTCTCCTGTTTTGGTAACCCACAGGCGATGGTCACCGCCACCGGCAATTCAACTTCAGGCGTGGGGACCATCGTCAGTGTCACCATGGCCTCGGGTTCCATGACCGCGAGTGCTCCTACAAAAAGGTGTGCTGTGCTATCGACAAATTCTGCCCGATCGCCCACCTGAGCCCGCATAACACGAATCCAGTGACGCGTGATGGCTTCCGGTAAGATCAGTTGATCGCCAGTCCGATGCGGGTCATCTAAAAAATAACGTTGCATGCCTATTCGTCCTCCGTTGGCTTGTGGGCAATCACACCACGCCAATCCTTCATTTGTAGAATGTTATCAATAATAAAGCCTTGCTTCTTCTGTGCCGCCACCACGGTCTCCAACTTGTCAGCAATGATTCCAGACGTCAAGAAGTAACCACCGGGTGTCAGATTTTCCCAGGCTTGGGGTACCAGAGGCAAAATGATCTCAGCCAAAATGTTGGCCACAACCAAGTTCACGGGTTGATGAATACCTTTCAAAAGATCGTTAGGCTTGGCCACAACATCACTAGCAACCGGATTCAGATCAAGATTGGTTTTAGCCGAACGCACTGCAACCTCGTCGAGATCAAAAGCTGTAATGTCTTTGACCCCCATGAGCTTCGCCGCAATACTCAGCACACCAGAACCTGTTCCCACGTCATACATGGTTTCACCACCGCGAACCACCATCTCTAAGGCCGTCAATGACAGCCGTGTGGTTGGATGTGTCCCCGTTCCAAAGGCCATCCCTGGGTCCAACCGAATCACCTTTTCTTCAGCCTGCTTCGGTTGATAATCTTCCCAACTTGGCGTTACCGTCAAATAACGGGTGACCCGGACTGGATGATAGTACTTCTGCCAAGACGTTGCCCAACTCTCATCATCGACAGCAGCCGTCGTCACAGTTCCAGGCAGTGGATCCAGACCGAATTTAGCCAGGTCGTTGACTCGCTGCTTGATGGTCGGTAAAATTTCTGGGATGAAAATGGTTTCCGGATAATAAGCGGTAATCTCCGCGCCATGATCGCGATGTGGAATCGTCGCAAGATCCACGACTTCCCCAAATTTTCCCGGTTTTAAATTCTTAAAGTCAGCCGCATCGTCAATCTTAACGCCACTAGCTCCGGCCTCCTGTAAGATGTTGCTAACGGCTTCGACCGCTTCATTGGTCGTCAGCACACTAACTGCTGTCCATTCCATAAATGACATCCTCCTTGAAAAATTAATTTAAAAAAAGAGCCAGGACAAAGAATTGTCTCTAGCTCACCACTAAAACATTTAAAAATATCGCTTTAGATCTTTTCGGCATCGGTCGGATTTTCAGCGTCCTTATGATCCCGCTGGGCTAGACGTGTTTCTAAATAATCTAACATATCCGCCTCATTTTGGAATACACGCGGATGCTTCTGTTTGTGCAGCCGCAAATCAATTTCGTTAATTCGCTGCCGTCCGGTCCACGTATGTCCATAACGAATGATTACCCGGTTATTGAGCGAATCTCGACCAAATTTGAAGACATACACACTTTCGGGTGCCATCAACGGCCGAATATACGACTTTTCATAACGATAGTTATGTTGCCGTAAGAATTGTTTGGTTCGACTCAGCATGGTAATCACCTCCTAATGACTATTTACTCGTTCTTCATTTCAATCGCTCGAGAGTTAAGTCGGATTAAAATGTATCAATAATTGATAATAGTTGATTTCACTAACGATTGCAAGCGAAACGACACGAAAACCAACAATTTATGATAGTCGATTTCAAGAAACATCATCTCATCCTGAAACCACTTACATTTTACCATAGTTTTAGAGCTGCTTCTATCAAAAGTCTTATGCCGCGGGTAATCCAACCACCGCATATTGGTTGCATTTTATAATAAGATCGTTAAAAATATAAGTAAGAACTAATTTTGTGAAGGAGGAGTCATTTTGCTTAAAGAATTTAAGGAATTTATCGCCCGAGGAAATGTCATGGACCTAGCCGTTGGGGTCATCGTCGGGGCCGCTTTTACCGCCATTGTGAATTCCCTGGTAGATAACCTCATCAACCCCCTACTCGGAATTTTCATTGGCAGCATCGATTTCTCCGACCTGGTCTTCAGTGTTGGGAAGGCCCACTTCAAGTACGGGGCTTTCATCAACTCAATCATCAATTTCTTGATTATTGCCTTCGTTGTCTTCCTCTTAATCAAATTGATTAATAAGCTCGTAGCCAAAAAACCCGAGCCAGAAGTGGACACTACCACACCAGAGGAACGTTACCTCAAGGAAATTGTGGACCTGCTCAAGGAAAAAAATTAGCACGACCGAAACATCCCCAGTCATGGGGATGTTTTTTTGTACGTCATAACGCTCCTATTATTTTATCATCGCCCCAAACTTAACGAAAAAGTCAAACTTTGGGTTGCGGATCGCCACCTCTTCTCTTAAAATTAGTGAGGCGGCTTAATTATCTGTGGGGCTTAATTGCCGCGCCAAAGCCGAAAATCACGAGATTAGGGGAGGTCATTGTCATTATATTCCTATTAATTTGTTTCCTACTTGGCGGTTACGGCGTCTGGTGGGCCTTCTTCAAGACATCCAAGCGTCACTGGATCATCGGCATTCTCGGCGTACTGGTCATTCTAATGGGGTTCGGCGGTTTGGGAAACTCAAGCGATTCAACCACGCCCACTAAAACCATTAAGGTCGGCACCGCCCGACTAGCCAAAGCTCAGGCCGAGTCCAGACGTCTGTCTGATTCAGCGAGTCAACAATCCAAGGCCAGTGAAGCGCTCGCTGACCAGAGCAGTTCGATGAGCGCTTCTACAGTGTCGGTAGCCAAGGCCAAGAAGGCTAGCCAGAAAAAAGCTGCTAGTGAAGCTGCCAGTACTCGTAAAGCCGAGACGACGACCAGTCAGGCCGCGTCAACCAATACCGATTCCCATAAAACTCACCGGGGTAATCTGAATACCAGCCAGCAGGGAAAAATCATCGGCAATCGGAATTCTAAAATTTACCACACAGCAGACCAAGCTGGCTACCACATGAATAGTCAAAATGCGGTGTACTTCCAGACTGAGGCTCAGGCTCAGGCCGCTGGCTATAGAAAGGCGCGTCGCTAATGTCAAAGAAATTTCGTCTCACGCTATACATACTTACAGGCCTCACCCTCTTGCTTGGTGGTTGCAGTTCCCAACAGGCCAGTCATTCGACAGCTAATGCCACGAAGATCGTCCGGGACCACGGACCAGAAAAGAAGGCCATTAAGCTCGAAAAAGCAAATGCCGCGGAAAAGAAGCGTCTCGACCGCGAACAAACCCGCTTGAATCAGCAACAAACTGCCTTGAAAAAGGAAGCACATCATAAGAAAACCAAAAAGTCCGCTAAAACGAATTTATCCACCCTGTCCTACAATGGCCAACAGGAGATCACGATTGACGACAATAACCCCCATTTCAGTCATCACCAGCTATCAACGGCTAAGGGGGCCTGGCAAACCTACCATGATTTAGATAGCTTGAACCGCGTAACCGGCGCGGCTGCCCTCTTAAACCAATCCTTGATGCCTAAGAGTAAACGGGAAGCCCTCACAGTCGACCCAACCGGTTGGCATAACAAGCGGACAGCTCATGGTTGGCTCTACAACCGTAGTCATCTGATCGGTTACCAATTTACCGGACAAAATAACAATATGAAGAATCTCATGACTGGAACTCGAACGCTGAACAATCCCAGCATGCTGCATAACGAAATGGACGTTGCAACTTACCTCAAGGCCAGCCGAAATAATTATGTTCGCTACGCCGTGACACCAATCTTTAAAGGTAACGAACTCGTCGCCCGCGGAGTTCAGATGCGAGCCCAATCCATTGGGAGTAACGCGGTACGCTTCAACGTCTATATCTTTAACATTGAACCCGGTTATCATATCGATTATGCCACAGGATATAGTCGCGCCACAGGATATAGTCGCGTCAGCTAGATTAGTTGTCCAATGACTGACGACGTAAAAAGCTGTCAACTTTAGTTTCAGGGAGGAATATACATATGAAAATCTTACGACGGGCATTGTCGGTCGTCGCGGTTGCCTTCACTCTTGGAAGTGTCGCAGAACCCCTCGCCGCACCAGTCACCATCGCGCAAGCACGATCATCACACGTGTGGATCGCCCCTTACAAAGGGAAAAAGTATCATTTTTCAAAGAAATGTCGTGGGTTACGCCGGGCCCGTAAGGTCAAACGTGTCACGCTCAAGTGGGCCAAGAAACATCATTATAAACAGTGCCGTATCAGAGGCTGTTATTAGATTTAAAAAAGAGCCTAAGATGGCTCTTTTTATTTTCTATGAGTCACGTAAAAGACCGCCATCCCGCTGTTTAGCCGAATGCTAAAAAGCGTCACTACTCATTCTTCAGAAAAATGCTATACTATGTGAAGGTACGGTTTTAAAGTTCTTATAATTATTCGATAAGTTTTCACAAATTCACGTGGGAATAAAGAGGTCGAAAGCATGGAAGTAGAAGATAGAACGTTTACGAAGGTTGACTGGAAACGCGCACAAAAGTCCGTTTTTGCGGAATATGATCGTTTCGTTAAACAGTTACAAACCAAGGGCGTTGACTACACGATTAAAGAAGCCCGACGTATTGTTATTTATCAAGATTTAGTCGATGAATGGAAACACACCGTTCCGACCCTCATGGCCGATTTAGAAGACAATGAACTCGCTTTAACCGTCTTCCAAGATCTTGCCAAAGATCAGGTTAGCCACGTCTTACAGCGCTGTGCCAAGAAGATGGAAGAATGGCCAGACTACATCCCGTCTGCCCTGACCATCTGGCTGGAATTGGCCGAAGATGCCGAACGCGAATAAAGTCAGCGTAGAACAACTCATTTGTTCTACGCTTTTTTGATCGAAAAAAGTGAGCGGCACAAAAGGGCCTGGGATTTTTGTCCCAGACCCTCTCCTTATTTCGTTGCCCGAGCTGGTTCCGCCTGCCAAGTAATCAGTCCAAAGTGCTCGAGACGCATGAGAATATGGTCAAGTTCCTTTGGCGTCACCGCTAAGCGTTCCTCAATGACTTTAAAAGTGATCTCTTGGTCCGGATTAACTGCAATATCTAACAAAACCTGTAAGAGTCCTAAATCCGTATCATCAAGTTGATCAATGACTTCGTGTAGGCGCTGACTAAATCCCTGAATACCATTCTTAAAGACAAATTCCATCCTAATTACCCCCATAGTCGCCAAGTATTTCATCGATAGAACTAGCTTATCATGGCCTTCAGCAATTCTGTTGCCCCGCCACCGCCTAAGAAAGCGTGATTTATAAACTAACCCACCTCGGCCATCTCTATAATTTTATTGCGCAGATAAAAATAATCGTTGTATAATAAACACGCTAACTAATTACCGAGTTAATTTATCGTCACTTCTGACCATTAATCTTTAGTTCATTTGAATGACTGATGGCTGATTAAAGTGCGGAATTTTTATTCCAACTAGTCGCTCAGAGACATTGCCTCAGTCTTTGAACCGGCAAAAGAAGGGCTCCTTAAAAATCACACCGTCCAAAACTGATGACGTTAAAAGCTGTACATATTCCTGGGAGGATAACATGAAGAAACAAACATTTATTCTGACTGCTGTGGTCTTGGCTGCGCTTGGTGTAGCTGGCTCAACCACCACTGCACATGCCGCCAGTCACTGGCAAAAGGCTCAATGGGTCGATCTGACCAAAACGGTCAAGGTTGATAAGATTCAAAATTCGACGTCGAAGAAGATTAAAACTTACACCGTAAAATCCGGCACCCGCTACAGCCTGAGCCATTGGACTGGAAAGACGCGTTGGGCCTTGCAGTCCGGCCGCTTTAATTCCGGTAAGAAGTACACGTACTCGGTCCGCAAAGGTGGTAACAATACGAGTTGGTTCAAAATGACAAAGTACCTGCCATTCCATGGCTATCGCATCGCGACTGAAGTAACGATGGATAAGGTCAATACTTTTTACTCCAAGGACCAGGATAGTTCGATACTTTCCGATTTCAAACCTACTCAGTATAAAAAAGTTATCTTTGACAACGACTTGAAAATCAATCCCAAACATCACGAATGGCAGTGGCAACATGGGGACTACATTACAATTTACAAGTACAAGAAAGGTTCTTGGCATTACATTAGTAGCCGGAACTACAATTTCTAGTTTTTGAAAAAACATCACTCGCTTAACTGAGTGATGTTTTTTACGAATTGAGCTGGTGTCTCCGAATCTTACTTTGCAAAGTAAGTAATCTTTTCTAAGATTGTCAGGTCACTGAAGCCACTTTCAAAATTGCTATCTGCAACCGCCTTTTTAACCTTCACTTGAATCATTTGCTGCAGTTGTTCTTCCGTTACTTCCACTACTTGGTCACCTCCTCTAGCAATAATTCTTCAGCATGAACTCCGAACACTTTAGCCAATTTAATTGCATTTTTCAGGCCTAGTGTTTTTGAATCATTCGCAATACCGCTAATAGTCGTTTGTGGAAGCCCACTTTGATCCGACGATCGGGCTTGGGACAAGCCACACTGCTTTCACATTCGAATTAAGCTCTCTCCACCAATCATATAATCACCTTAGTTCATTGACACTTTTTGGCACATTCATCATAATGAATACCATTTTGTGATAAAAGTAAACCTATTCGGGTATACAGTTTTAAAATATAGTTTGCTACACTACTATATATATAGTTACCCATTTGGGTGTAAGGAGCATAGTAAACATGAAATCTGAACACGGTTCCTACTTCGTTAATCGTCTGTACACATTTATGAAACAAGAAAATATCATCTTGAATCGAGTTGCTGTTCTGTCTGGAATACGAGCCACTACACTAAACAACATCGTTAATCGTGGATCAGCTCCTAGAATTGATACGGTATATAAAGTTTGTAATGGACTTGGCATCTCAGTTCGTGACTTCTTTGACTTTTCACCTTACAACGAGGTGGAAAAATGAGTGACGATTTTGAGTTTTATAACTCGGACGATTTCAAGAAATTCCAAGAGCATCTCAAGCAAAACCAGCCTTTTTATGACTCTCGTAAACTTGCCTTAGGACAAATAAAATCTATGAACAAGCTAACTGCACAACAAATGAAAATGGCGAAACAAAATTTTAATTTTCTCGATGAATTTAAAAGGAAAAATCCGTCCATTTTTTCAAAGAACACAAATGCTTATTCACAATTAGCTAAAGATTCTCCATGGATTAAGGAAATTATTAAAGACAAGGGATCACTAATTCAATCTAGCTCATTCAATGTTGCAACAAAGCAGAATATGCTGTTAGCAACTTCATATAATCAGGTCAAAAACTTAATCGGATCTTCTAGCGAATTATTGACATCCCGTCAACGAGCTAATTTTCAAAGATTGTTGTCACAACAACCATTTAAAGATTTCTATACGCAATCTTCTCACCCTACGAGAGAACAAACTTACAATGGCAATAATCATAGTGACGCCTTGAATGACTCCAAGTCTGCTAGTGAAAATACCACTAGTAATCCAGGCGATAATGGTCAAAAAGAGAATATAGTACGAGAACAACCTTCTAATGGTCTTGAAGATGATATTGCTGAAGCTAAATATCATGCGGAAAACTTTTCTGATGATGAGCTCACCTCCGATGATATGTCATCACTCGACATAACTTTCTTCTGGATTTATATAAAATCTCTGTTTGACTTCATCGTGCAAGTCAAAGGCTACTATGAGGCCATACAATTTTTAGTCGGCCTGTTTAACTGGATCTCTAAACTGCTTTCATAACTGGACAGCATTCTTTGAACTAGAAATACTGTGAAATCATTAATGGCTTCACAGCGATGGATGCTACTAACTGGAAAATACGGTCGCGAGAGAATACAGAAGCGCAACAATTGTAAGAATGGGGTAAAAGTACGTAGAGGAAAATATTCCCCGCTATAGAAAGAATGATAATGGCCGGTGTACTAATAAAAAAGAAGTAAAGAAGATCATCGCCATTCATTAATTCACTTCCATTATTTAATGATGAAGCCTTTCGATATACTAAATATGACTCTCAAGCATATCTATCCTTTGCTGATCATTCTCACACAATTGTGTTTTCAAGTTCAGCTTGGCATCCCCATCTACAAGCACCTGTAGAATTCGATTCATACAGTTAGTTAATTCCATAAGTTCATCAGGACTTGCTTTCTTGGAACTATCAGACAGCAATTGCAGTTGTTGTTCGAGAATTTCTTTGCATTCTTTCTTCATTAACTCACCTCTCTTTGTTCATTGGTAAATTAATACCCATCACCTCTTTTGGTCCAATTAGTATGGATGGCGGTGAAGAATATACCAGAGAAGTCTGATAAAGAACTCACTGTTGAATTAACCAAGGCAACGCTAGAATAATAACAGCCGTGTACAAATCAACACAAGTAAGGATGATGCTATGCGTTGTTACCGTTACTCAGGATTACGATTTTCTTTTAAAAACTGTTCAGGGAGAAATTGATCCTTGGAACAATCCGAATAAGAAATAGTTAATTCAACATCATATTTTCCCTCTAAGGCGACTATTTATGGTAGCAACCCTTTTATGTCGTCTAAATTGTAGACGGTTGCCGAAACATTCAGCATGGCTTTCTTTTTCCATCAGCTCACCTTCTCTGTGCTCATCCCTGTGTCATAATAGATATGAACAGGAAGTGAATAAAATTGAAACTAGAACATGATTGTGTTCGAGATATATTAATTTGGGTTGAAAACAACGTACCGATTGGAAATCCTCGTTATACTGACGATCTCATTGACGAAATGAAAGACAAATGGGGAAAAGGTGAAGTTATCTATTGTGTTGCCCTATTGGATGAAGCAAGTTTACTTGATGGTGGCGCAGTTATTCAAGGTGGAACAATTGTAATCAACCAAATTAACATGGGAAGGCCACAAATACTTAGACAATATTCGTGACAACAGTGTCTGGAAAGAAACAAAAGACACTGTTATTTCAAAAGTTGGTTCTGCCTCTCTCAGTATCGTTAGCGCCGCTGCCGCTAAAATTATTAAAAATCGATTAGGCTTCTAACTTTTTAGCTTAATTTCTACCCCTTCCACTAGTGCAAAGAGATTACCTTGGGCTAGTGGATATTTTTGCAAAATATTTTTCACTTCTTCATCAGTAAATGTAACTGCCGCAAACAAGTTATTGCCCACAAATACATTCACTAAGTGGTTAAATCCACCCGATTTGCAAAAATGAATTACCTACCTCTTTTTCATCAGCTCGCCTCCTCAGACTTATCATCGATGCCGGTTTCTATTTCAGTAACCTTTGTGTAAAAAGTTTAGTCGTCGGCATCTTAAGTACCGGATGTAGTACCGGAACAGAATCAGCACCGAAAGTGTATTTGCCGCTTTCGTATCGAGAATAATTCGCCCTAGTTCTTAGGCTTAGGCGGTCAACCATATCCTGCTGCGTCAATCTAAGCTCGATTCGGCGTTTCTTAATCAGTTTCAAATCTAATCCCATCATGTTCGCACCTCTTTTCGGTTACTGATATGTTACCCATAACTATATAATATAGTTACTATTTTAGTATTCCAATGTAAATAGTTACTCTTTTTGAAACTTTTTTGTTTCTAAAAAAGTAACAGTGCTATCATTTAGTTGTCAATACAGTAACGAAAGCGAGGCTCATGATGAACAATAAACTAGTTTTAAGAATAGTCAATTTGCGTGAAGCTTATGATTGGACGCAAAAAGAATTAGCCGATCGCATGGGTTTCAATAAGGTTACTATGAACAAAATTGAGCATGGTAATCGCGCAGTTACGAACGAGGAACTTGCGAAGTTCGCAGATCTTTTCAAGGTCACGACCGACTATCTACTCGGGAAAAATCAAACTCCAAGTTGGGCAACTAAACAGGATACAAAAGATCTCAAGGAGTTCCTTGAGTCTAATGAAGGTTCAATTACTTTTGGCGGCGTGGATTTGACCCCTGAGCAAGATGCTCAAGTACGAGTAGCGATGGCAACAATCTTCTGGAATGAAAAAAAGAAAGAGAAAAAATAAGTGGGTGCTTGAAAATAAGTAATATCGTTAGGGCAGTCACTTCCCGCTACCAAACCGCTAATCCATTTATCATCGCAGAGAAGTTGAATATCCAAGTTGAATGGTGCTACTACTGTCGCTTATAAAATTATCTATTTTTGTAAGCGACAGTAGTAGCACCATACTTAACGAGTCCATCAGTACAAACCCTACCAATACTCTATTATGGTCCACAAACTTGGCCATGTGATTATACATGAAGGTTCGGTTGGATATTGCACCTGCACTCACTCTAAGTTCGACACAGAATATAAGCTGATGGACTTCTTTGCGATACTAATTGAAAGCTCTTTATATTAAGGATAACAATTGCTTAGCCGGTTCATATAAGAAATTGGCTAAGCAATATCGATATGGACTACCTTACGATGAAGTTAAGTACTGAAATCAAGTGCCATTAATAGCGCACATGATTTCAACCATTTAAAACTATATATTTTTTTGGGGGAAATGATTATGGAAAATACAGATGTTAAAATACAATTTTGCCAAAATTACCATTAACTCTAAGTTCTCTCCGCAATACAGATAACTCAATCGTTAAGGCTGTACTTATAGCAGTGAACGGAAAAAACATCAATAATACCGGCGCTCTGGACTACGATTCATCACCTTGTTCCGGACATAAATCGTAGTCCAAAACTGATGACTATAAAAGCTGAAAGTCCCATGCTGGGATACATACTAGGAGGAATTTCACATGGCCAAAAAGACCATTAAGGGTGAAGACGGAAAAATATATGTAGTTAAGGAACAAACTGGAGTTAAGTGGTATGGACACTGGTACATATGGCTTGGAATCACAATTGTTATCATTGTAATCGGAGGAGTTGGATTTGCGGTTCACCAGCAACGACTACAGTCACAGGATCAAGGAACCGAAGCGGTTCTAGAATCATCCTCCTCTGAGGATAGTAACTCATCGGGCACTGATAGTGACTCCGAATCGGATACCAATGATAGTACATCCGACGATTCAGATGTCCAACTGTCTGATGGGACCGATGTATCTATTAAAAAACGGCAAACTTTTAAAAGCAACTATGGGGATACCAGTTTTAACAATTCAGATCTAGAGGTAACAGGCGTTAATGTCGCTACTACGGATATATTCAGTTATGATGATGACGATAATGGAAACACATCCGAGGAAGGATTCATTGCGGTTAGCTTATCATTCACCGCTGGCGCAGATATGACCTTGTTTGACGGCCAATCCGTCTTGAATACCAGTGATGGTCAGCAAATAAATATTGCGTCCATGGAAAGCCAAAAAATTGATGATATTAACTCTGGTGCAACCAAAAAAGCAGTTCTAGTTTTCTTTGTTCCTCACTTAAACAAGACTAATCAATTTTCATCCATTCGTTTGAAAATGGACGCCGACACAGGAGACTCAGGAACTCTGCATACCTACGATATAACCATTCCACTAAAATCATCTAAATAGCTACATGGCCCCTATTGGGGCTTTTTATTTAAGCCAAAAAGAACACATGTTTGCTCGTGAACCAACCACTAGAAACATATTCTTGAAGGAATTTGTATACAGGAAGCAGTTAAACAGCATTACAAATACTGGTACTACTCCTTTGATATATGAAAAGGAAAATAGCCCCGTATTGAACGTCTTGGTGGAAATACCCTTGGTGAGGTCGAAATTATACTTCGAAAAAATATTTTAGAATACGAAAATTGTGGTGTACCGATTAACTTTTCTAATATGAGTGTTAGCAATTATTTTGAATATTGGTATGAGAATTATCTATTAAAAATCTAAAGGGACACACTCAAGTAAACTACTCAAATGTAATTAACAAATATATCGATCCTGCCATTAGAAAATACCAATGTAAATCGATTAGACCTGCTTCATTGCAAAAAAATAATGAATGACCTTGGGGACACTGACCTAGCCAAACACGCTGTAGAAATCATACTCACTGTCCTTTGCAAAGAATTTAAAATGGTCGTCTTCCCCATCCAACTTATTAAAGAGAATCTGGGAGACTATGTAAAATGCCAAAATATGAGCAACGAAGAGGTAGAAAACGCTTCGATTTAATGATAATTACCATAGAACAATGTCAGATAATCCTTTCTGTGATATCCTTTCCTAGTCCGTTTAACATGCCTCTACAAATAGACTTTGAGAACGATATACGAAGCGACGTAGTTTGTGGCTTTGAATGGACGCAATCGACCTTGAAGCACAAACCATAGATGTTCACCAAGATATGTTACAATTCTCCAAAAAAAGCGTCGGGAAGATAAAAAGCATGGTTTATCCGACACTTCATCCTACAATTTGAATAAAGAAATTAAACATGAAAAGGTAAGTTTTGAAATTGCCCTCCTAAAAAACGAGGTCAGCTACCTAAATATATTGATTGTCCAGTCTTCAGTCGATCTACTAAAGAAAAAACGTAGGGACCAAATGGTTCAAAATTGTGGTACGGAAGTACCATGATTCCAATTTTGTATGTACAAAAGAAAATGAGGCACCTGTTCCCCATCTTCTATCAAGTACCACGCTGATAAAATTCAGAAAGAATTAGGTCTTCCATTTGACTTTCATTCGTTTCGACATACACATGCAACAATGTTAATCGAAAATGATACCAATATAAAAAAGATTCAAGCGTGCCTTGGGCACTCTCGAATCTCTACAACACTTGATACCTATTCTCATATCACAAAAAAGATGAGTACTGAAACAGTCGACATCTTTGAAAAGATGATGAACCATGATGCCTAATCCGGCACCAAAAACTATTTTATCCTACCATTTCAACTTTTCGTCGGATACACGCAGGATAAATGTTGGATACCGAAAAGGCAGTTGCATATAACCCGCGTCACTACTTAGTTTCATCCTCATCAGTCTTCAAAACGGCCATGAACGCTTCCTGCGGGATGTCAACCTTCCCGACAGCCTTCATCCGTTTCTTTCCGGCCTTTTGCTTCTCGAGCAGTTTCATCCGCCGAGTACGGTCACCCCCATAGAGATGAGCCGTAACGTCTTTCCGGTAGGCCTTAATAGTCGTTCTGGCAATAATTTTGGCGCCAATAGCCGCTTGAACAGGGATTTCAAAGTTTTGCCGCGGAATAATCTTCTTCAACCGTGACGCAATCTCACGCCCCCGTTGTGGGGCAAATGTCCGGTGCGCAATGAAACTCAAGGCATCCACTTGGTCGCCGTTCAACAGAATATCAATCTTGACCAAATCAGCTTCCATGTACCCATTAGTCTCATAATCCAATGACGCATACCCACGGGTACTGGATTTTAATTTGTCAAAGAAGTCAAAAATAATCTCTGACAAAGGCATGTTGTACATGATATTAACGCGATATTCATCCAAATATTCCATCGTCAAGAATTGACCACGTCGATGTTGGCACAGCTCCATAATCGCCCCAACATACTCGTTAGGTGCCATAATCGTCGCCTTCACGATCGGTTCTTCAATTCGTTTAATCGAAGAAGCCTCGGGCATCTCTGCGGGGTTTTCGACTTCCTTCATCGTCCCGTCGGTCAAATAAGCGTGGTACGTAACGGATGGTGCCGTCGTAATTAAATCGAGATTAAACTCACGTTCGAGTCGTTCTTGGATGACATCCATATGCAACATTCCCAAGAAACCACACCGAAACCCAAAGCCCAACGCTTGTGACGCTTCTGGCTCAAATTCCAAAGCCGCGTCATTTAACTTCAATTTCTCTAGGGCCTCACGAAGGTCATTTAACTTCGCATTATCCGTGGGATACAATCCGGCATAAACCATTGGTGCCATTTCACGATAACCCGGTAACGCTTTTTCAGCGGGATCTGCCGCATTGGTGACGGTATCCCCAACACGGGTGTCCGTAATATCCTTGATGCTGGCGGTGATATAACCCACATCCCCAGCAATAAGGTATTCGCGTGAAATCGGCTTCGGTGAGTTAACCCCCACTTCAGTCACCTCATAGACACTACCACTATTCATCAATTGGATTTTATCGCCGGGCTGAACCGTTCCCTCAAAGACTCGAACACTCAAGACAACCCCACGATAGTCATCGTAGACGGAGTCAAAGACCAAAGCCTTAAGTGGTGCGTCTAAATCACCAGTTGGGGCAGGAACCTTATCCACGATCTGCTCCAGTAATTCCGGAATACCGATCCCTTGCTTAGCACTTGCCAGCACAGCATCGGAGGCATCCAAACCGATGACCTCTTCGATTTCATTCTTAACCTTCTCTGGATCGGCGGCTGGCAAATCAATCTTATTGATGACCGGTACAATCTCCAAATCATCATCCAAAGCCAAATAGACATTGGCCAACGTCTGCGCTTCAACCCCTTGGGCAGCATCAACCACTAAGATAGCCCCTTCACACGCCGCCAAGCTTCGTGAGACCTCATAGGAGAAGTCCACGTGCCCTGGCGTATCGATCAGGTGAAACTCATAGTCATGGCCGTCCTTGGCGTGATACGTCAATTCTACGGCATTTAACTTGATCGTAATCCCACGTTCTCGTTCAAGATCCATGTTATCCAACACTTGATCTTGCATATCTCGCTTGGAGATTGTATCCGTTAATTCCAGAATACGATCGGCTAAGGTCGACTTCCCATGGTCAATATGGGCCACGATGGAAAAGTTTCGAATATATTTTTGATGGTTTTTAAGTTTTTCAAGATCCATGTTGATTTCCTACTTTCCTATAACACCATGTCCCAACAATTATACCAACCATCCGCAGCAAGTACAAACTAAAAGGAACACTGCTAACGACTCTCAATGAACGCAAAAGACCCGAAACAACTAGTTTCGGGTCTTCCTTGTTTACTTCGATGTCTGTTCGTACTGGCTCAGTTGAGAAGGTCCCAATTGTTGCCAAGTCTTTGAATAGAACTTGTCACTAATATCATACTTTGGTTGCGCTTGTTTTTGACTGAGGAACGGGTTAACCCGTTGGTCAATCGCTAACCAACCCCGCCAACCAGGGTGAATCGTATCCGTCATGAAGTACGGCACGTTCCCCTTATCACTCAAGTCGACAATGTTGTTAAACCCTTGGGACTCAAGTTGGTAGCGAATCTTCTGATCAAACTGCCGCAACATCTCTGGCGACAACCCCGTGTACTCCTGCCACTTCTGATTAATCGGTGGAATGATGAAGAGCACGTTGGTATTCAACCGAGCAAACTGATCCAAACAAAGTTGGAAATCACTGTATTCCGGTGACTTCAGGTAAGAGAGGTTCTTCTGGAAGTTCTTCAGCTTCCCCTTCTTTAACTCCTGTTTGAGACCATGGTTGTAGAATTGATCGCTGATGTGGAAGCTATTGTTACCGGTCTGTGCTTTACCGATGCGGCCTGCGAGTGAATCCAGCGCCGAGTAAGAATAATGAGTGGGTAACTTCTGGGCTTGCTGGTTAACTCGAGCTAAGTTTCGTGATGGTAAATTGATTCCAGAGAAGAATTGGTCTTCCTGGGTCAACATATTCTTACGCGATTGCAGGTAGAAACGTTGGTAACCAGTTAGAGACTTTCCATCGGCCACCTGCTGTAAGGCCGTGTTGATGAAATGATCGGACTTCGCCGCGGGCATTTGAAGCAACCGCTTGGCAGCGTACTGATCAATCGCATCATGCCGATAATGGCTCAACCATTCACTCGTTTGCAGTTGTGAGTAGTAGAACCCAAAGGCATCCTTACGCGTCCCACCCTTAACGAACCATTGTGGCGAAATGAAGAAGACTGCCTTCTTATTTCGTAACTGGCTCTGGATGTTTTGCATCACGAAGAACTGTGTTAACGACTGTGTGCCCCGGGCACCCAAGAGAAACGGCCGGTAATCCCGGTGATACTTCTGAGCGAGCACGGACGGGTGCATCGGGTCGATTCGTGACCATTCTGATGACCCAAAGAACGGCACGTATCCATCACCGAGTGCAGCTTCCTTAACGTGCTTCCCCCGCAAAATATTGGGTGACAGTGAAACAGCAGCCTGCCGTTCCTTGGCGGCACTCATGTGCTTAAAACCAAAGGTAACCGGCGAAACCAATACCGCGAAAACTAGAATAGCCGCGAGAATTAACGGACCAAAGATCCGTAGTAGTCGCTTGGCCATAAACTAAGCCAGACTTTCTACTTTCGCAATAATCTTGTTGGGCGTGTCCCACTCTGACCGCTCAAATTCAGAAACTGGTACATTAACACCTAAGTCACTTTGAAGTTGTAATAACAATTGAACGGAACCCATGGAGTCTAATAAACCATTGTCGAATAAATTATCGTCCATGGCCCCACTAACATCGTTCCCCGTTAAATCGTTTAAAATTTGTAAAACCGTTGCTTTGATATCCATTATAATTTCCCCCTCGATCGAATTATGAAACTCTTAGTTTAGTGAAACCACAGTTTATCCAATAACCCAGAGAAGATCAGGAAACTGAAACAAACCATATTTGCTGTTAGGAAGATAGCAAACACCTGGGTAAACCCGTTATGCGGGATACTTTGGCGGTGCTTCTTCTTATACCGTAACCACGCGTCATTGAGCACCAACGCGACCCCGTGGAACAGACCGTAAGTGATGTAATACCACGTGACCCCATGCCAGAAACCCATGACAAGCATATTAATAATATACGTGACATTGGCTGTGGTGGTTGGCTTCTTGAATACCCGGTGCTTCATGAACCAGAAGACTAACCGCATATAAATGAAGTCTCGGAACCAGAATGACAATGTAATATGCCAACGATTCCAGAAATCTTTAATGTTAGGTGACCGCCAAGGCTGATTGAAGTTCATCGGCGTCTCAATCCCCATAAGATAAGAGGTCCCGACGGCAAACAAACTGTAACCAGCAAAGTCAAAGAACAAGTCGGCACTGTAACAATACATGTAACCCACGACTGGCCAAGAAAGATCTAAGAAACCACCTCGTGAGTTCATAGCCATAATTTGCAGTTTCGGCATCAAGATCGTTCCAAAGTAATACGCCAGAATGAACTTATACAGAAATCCCACAAAAATATAGCGAACCCCTTTTTGAATCATACCCAGATACTTATCCCGATCGGGAACCGTCCGATAATCGGCTTCGAAACGCCGATAACGGTCGATTGGCCCGGATGAAATCGTCGGGAAGAAGAGCATGAATTGTAGGAAGGTCATCACCTGATAATCCTTCAGTGTGCCATCACGTGTTTCCATGATTGTTTGAACGGCACGGAACGAAAGATAACTAACACCCAGGAAACCAATCAGTGAAGACTGACCATTGGCCACAGCCGGTGTCACCTTCACGATGGTTAACGGTAAGATGGACAGGATCACCGTCATAAAGAAGACGGGCCCCGAATTATGTTGCTTTCTGTAAACGGCATACCCCCAGGTCAACGCCACCTCGTACAAAATGTAAATGATCAAAGCTACTCCTTGCGTCCACTTCGGACCGCCGAAGGTGAGAACCAGGAAGAAAATTGAAATTAACGTTTCATACAGACGCGACCGCTTGCCGTACAGAATACCAATCATCAGTGGCAAGAGTGCCACTCCCAACAGGGCGAAATAAGTTGGGTTACCGTACGGTTCAAAGGTCAACATTATTGATTGACCTCAGCGATAATTGATTTGATATCAACCTTGCCGTTGGGAGTCATCGGCAGGCTTTCCTTATACACGAATCGCTGTGGGATCATATATTCCATCATGTCGCCACCTTGTAAGTTTTCTTTAATGGCCTTCGTAAGCGCCAATTCGTTGGCGAAATCCGAACTGCTCGGGACAATCCACGCAATCAGTTGGCTCACCTTGTGGTTTCGGTCATACCGAGGAACGGCAACCCCTACCTGAATGTGCGCCTCTTGCGTCAAGTAGTGATTGACTTCTTCAAGTTCGATCCGATAACCATGAAGCTTGATCTGGAAGTCCGTCCGACCACGGTACATGATAAGCCCGTTAGTCAGTTGAACTCCTAGGTCACCCGAACGGTAGACTTCATGACCATCGCTGGTCACAAAGGCCTTTGCCGTCTTTTCCGGGTTGTTGAGGTAACCCTTAGACATTGATGGCCCACTAATTAGCAGTTCACCCTCTGTGCCAGCAGGAACCGGGTTCAACTCGTCATCGACCACGGTAATCGTGGTGTCTGGCTTGGCGTACCCGATTGGCAATCGAGGATTATCTGCCAAAAGTTCTGCGGTAATCTCAACCTGGGTGACGGCAACCGTCGTTTCGGTTGGGCCATAGGTGTTGAAGATCCGCGCACTTGGGAATCGATCCAACAGCGTCTGCGCGGTTCCGTGGGTTAATTCTTCCCCACAGAACAGGAACCGGCTAAGATGTGGATAATGTTCGGCATCAAAAGTGGGCTCCAACAAGCAAATATCCATAAAGGACGGTGTGGAAACCCAGACGTTCAGGTCCATCGTTGGCAAGGTTTCAAAGAGCTGACGGAAATTATCCGTAATCTGCTTAGGTAATGCTACCAACGTCCCACCAGCAGCCAAGGTTGGCCCCCAGTCCATAACAGATAGGTCGAATGAGTATGGCGCTTGTGACAGCGTCCTAGGCGCGTCAGGTAACGCGAAGTCCGTGCTCAACATCCAGTTAACATAGCTCAAAAGATTCGTATGTGAAATCTGAACCCCCTTGGGCTTCCCAGTCGTCCCGGAGGTAAAGATGATGTAGTAGTTATCATCCCCTGCAACGGCGTGATCGACTTGGTAATCCACAACGGGACCATTGAAAATGTTGTCTAGGGCATCCGGCGTAATCACCGGCGTTGACCCAAGTGTAGTTGGTAAGGCCTCAACGGCAATGGCCGCTGCGGGCTGTGCAATTTCATTGATCGTCGTAACTCGTTCTAATGGTGAATGCGTGTCAATCGGTGCATAGGCGTGACCACTCTTCACAATGCCTAAAAAAGTCGCCAGCATGTTAAAGGTTTGTCCCCCATAAACTAAGATGGGAGCCTTTGCCGGTAACTGCATGGCGTCTAAATGTGCAGCGAGAGCGTCCGAACGACTCTTCAGCTCACCATAAGTGTTGGTTTGACCCAGGTAATCATAAGCGATCCGGTTGGGATCGACTTGACCAAAATGGTCAATAGTTGTAATCATATTTTCAATCATTCTATATCCCCCCCAATAGAATTTCTATCTAATCTAGTCGGTTGACCCCAAACGATTAGAATTCGTTATAGATAAACGTGGAATTATTTAACCCACTATACCCATATAAATAAACTAGTACCATCAAAATAACAAAGTAAAACGCTGTCCAGCCAATAAAGGCGACCACTGGCTGATGCCAAAACGCCAGCCACTTTGCTCTCATGAAACTCACCCCCAGGTTCTGCTGATTGATTCGTCCCCCAAATCAGCTTCCGTTCGCACCCATACAACCTGTCTTTTCCCCGACGAATCCAAGCTGCACAGGGAGGAATTCCGTGGCTCCGCCACGTTCCTTATGTTTTGAGATTAGCATTGCCAAAACCGGATTGCAATCAACACTACTCAAGCTTAACACTTTCTTTTTCTTTCATAATTTTTGATGTAATTGTTTGGGCACAAAAAAGGCCGCCGAAAACCTTCAGCGGCCTTGATAGATTAGCTATTTGAGCAAGTTGGCCCCATAACTAATTCTCATTAAATTTGTCTCTCATTTTGTTAAATAAGTTACCTTTGCCCGAGCCGGAAACACTTTCACCACTAGCCTTGGCAAAGTCACGTAAGGCATCCCGTTGTCCCTTATTTAAGTTCTTAGGGGTTAAGACTTTGATCGTGACATGTTCATCACCATTGCCGTTACCACGCAAACGAGGGGCACCCTTGCCACGTAGCCGGAAGATGGTGCCACCCTGAGTACCAGCAGGCACCTTCAACTTCACATCGCCGTGGACGGTCTTCACCGTCACGTCATCACCCATTGCCGCTTGGACGAAGGAAATGGGTTGATCAAAGAAGATCTCAGTGCCATCACGCCGGAAGTCCTTGCTAGGCGTCACTTCAAAGATAATGAAGAGATCCCCATAAGGGCCACCGTTTTGACCGGCTTCACCCTGACCTTGTAACCGCATTTGTTGACCGTCATCAACTCCGGCTGGAATTGTAACTTCAACTTCGTGCTTTTCTTCTTCATGGCCAGATCCACCACAGGTTGGACACTTCTCCTTAATTTCTTGACCCGTCCCATGACAAACAGGACATGGTTGCTGGCGACGCATCCGCCCTAATGGCGTGTTAGTCTCAGTCGTCACGTAACCGGAACCGCCACATTGATGACAAGTCTCAGGTGACGTGCCTGGCTTAGCACCATTACCACCACAGGTGTGACACTGAGCTTCACGCGTGTACTTGATCTTGGTCTTCTTCCCAAAAATGGCCTCTTCAAACTTCAAGTCCATCTGGTACTGCAGGTCACGACCCGGACGAGGCGCGTTGGGATTTCGTTGGGCACCGCCGCCAAACATTTGGCTAAAGATGTCGCTAAAGTCACCGGCGCCACCACCAAAGCCGCCGAAACCACCAGCATCGCCGCCACCGAAGCCACCAAATCCTTGGGGACCATCGGCAGAACCGTACTGATCGTAATTAGCTCGTTTGTCCTTATCGCCTAAAACATCGTAAGCATCTTGAACTTCCTTAAACTTGTCCGCCGCATCCGGGGCCTTGTTTAAATCTGGATGATACTTCTTTGATAACTTACGATAGGCTTTCTTAATTTCATCTTGGCTAGCATCCTTGGAGACACCTAATACGCCATAAAAGTCCGTTTGCGCCATCGTTTTCCTCCCAATCAATTCCGAAAATTTTCGCTACTAGTAAGAATAGCATACTCGAAACAAAAAGCCAAAGCCCAGCGGACTCTGACTTTTTGCCCGATTATTGACAACTTAACAGCTGACCTTACTTCTTGTCTTGGTCATCGTCGTCGTGAACTTCGTGGAAGTCACCATCGACAGTGTCACCGTCTTTACCATCGGTCTTGGCACCATCAGCACCAGCAGCTTGACCGGCGCCAGCAGCGTCACCTTGTGCTTGTTGGGCTTGTTGATACAACTTGACGGAGAGGTCCTGGATAATCTTAGTCAGGTCATCCTTCTTGGTCTTCATGTCATCCAAGTTGTTGGCTTCTTGGGCCTTCTTTAAGGCATCGCGAGCGTCTTCAGCCTTCTTGATTTCATCATCTGAAACCTTACCCTTAACGTCCTTCAACGTCTTATCAGTCTGGAAGAGCAATTGATCGACTTCGTTCTTGGTGTCGACTTCTTCCTTACGCTTCTTGTCGGCAGCTTCGTTTTCCTTAGCTTCCTTCATCATCTTATCGATTTCTTCGTCGGATAAACCACCGGAACTCTTGATGGTAATCTTTTGTTCCTTGTTCGTTCCCATATCCTTAGCAGAAACGTTAACGATCCCGTTCTTATCGATATCAAACGTCACTTGGATTTGAGGAACCCCACGTGGTGCAGCTGGAATGTCGGCAAGTTGGAAGTTACCCAACGTCTTGTTGTCAGCAGCCATTGGCCGTTCACCTTGTAAGACGTGGATATCAACGGCTGGTTGGTTATCAGCAGCGGTTGAGAAGACTTGAGACTTGCTGGTAGGAATCGTGGTGTTACGGTCAATCAACTTCGTGAAGACCCCACCCATGGTTTCGATACCTAAGGATAATGGCGTCACATCAAGTAACACAACGTCCTTAACATCACCGGTGATAACCCCACCTTGAACAGCAGCCCCTAAAGCAACAGCTTCATCAGGGTTGATGGAATGGTTGGATTCCTTACCCGTCCACTTTTCAACGGCTTCTTGAACGGCTGGAATCCGAGTGGACCCACCGTTTAAGATAACGACATCAATGTCGCCAGCCTTCAAGTCAGCATCCTTCAACGCATTTTCAACAGGGATCCGCGTCTTTTCAACCAGGTCGGCCGTCAATTCGTTGAACTTAGCACGGCTCAATGACTTCTGTAAGTGCAGTGGACCATTGTCGCCAGCAGAGATAAATGGCAAGCTGATTTGTGCTTCGGTAACCCCAGAGAGGTCCTTCTTAGCCTTTTCGGCAGCATCCTTTAAACGTTGTAAGGCCATCTTGTCCTTGGACAAGTCAACGCCGTTTTCTTGCTTGAAGTCATCAACTAACCAGTCCATGATCTTCTTGTCGAAGTCGTCCCCACCTAAGTGCGTGTCACCGTTCGTTGAGAGAACGTCAAAGACACCATCACCCAAGTCAAGAACGGAAACATCGAAAGTCCCACCACCAAGGTCGTAGACCATGATCTTTTCATCCTTGTCCTGCTTATCTAAGCCGTAAGCCAAGGCAGCAGCCGTAGGTTCGTTAATGATCCGTTCAACGTTTAAGCCAGCAATCTTACCGGCATCCTTAGTCGCTTGACGCTGCGCATCGTTAAAGTAAGCTGGCACCGTGATAACGGCCTTGTCAACCGTGTCACCAATGTAGTCTTCAGCGAAGGCCTTCAAGTGTTGTAAAATCATTGCAGAGATTTGTTGTGGCGTGTAATCCTTTCCATCAACGGAAACCTTGTAACCTGCTTCACCCATGTGACTCTTGATAGATGAAATGGTGTTCGGGTTTGTGATGGCTTGGCGCTTAGCAACTTCACCAACCTGCGTTTCGCCATCTTTAAATGCGACAACAGATGGCGTCGTCCGAGCGCCTTCTTTATTTGCGATAATCTTAGGGGTACTACCTTCAAGAACGGCAACGGCTGAGTTGGTCGTCCCTAAGTCAATCCCGATAATCTTGTTACTTGCCATCAAAAATTCCCTCTTTTTTTAAGTTTTTTGTTTGCAAATTATTGTGCCACGACAACCATGGCGGGCCGGAGAACCCGGTCCTTTAACTGGTAACCCTTTTGAAGCACGTTGACCACTGTATCGGCCGACTGACCTTTTTCAACCGGAACCGATTGAACGGCTTGGTGTTGCGTTGGGTCAAACTTCTGGCCAAGTGCGGCAATTTCGGTGACGTGGTTTCGCTTCAAAGCATCTTCCAAATGATCATAGGTCATCTGGACACCCTTCTTCAGCTGTTCACCAGCCTCATCACTGGTCTCAACGGCCAAGGCACGTTCCAAGTTATCAATCACAGGCAAGATATCTTTGGCGAGCTGTTGCCCGTCATACTTGATCAAGGTTGCCTGTTCTTTTTGAAAGCGTGCCTGAACATTCTGCACTTCAGCTTCGGCACGAAGGTACTTGTCTTCGAAGTCATCGGCGCGCTTGTTAAGCTTGGCGACTTCTTCAGCACTAGCAACAAGTTTTGGCTTAGGCTTTACAGTCTCAGCTTTTGCTTGCTTAGGTGCATCCGTTGCTTTCTTGGCGGCCTTTGCCGCGGTTTGGTCATCTGTGGACGGTTGTTGCTTGTCAGCCACGATAAAAAACCTCCCTTTCTTTACTCGTCATAAAACCGGTAATAATCCAGTAGTTTTTTCGCGAGCTCTTCACGAAAAGCCCCGACAATTCCCAGCATCCGCGAATAAGGCATCCGCGTCGGCCCCAGAATGGCAATCATTCCTTGGCCATGTTGGTCAACATCGTAAGTCGCGGTAATCAAACTGAAGTTACGTAGCGCATCATTGGTCATTTCATTCCCAATCCGAACGGAAATCTTGTCACTGGGCTGCCCCAAGACATCGGCAATGTCATCCGTCTTATCGAGCATCGCATACAGCGACTTCAGTGAATCGACGTCGCTATCCTGTGAGAAGTTCAACAGGTTCAAACGACCGCCAACATAGAAGCGCTCCTGTGCGGCTCGGGTGAGCACGTCGCCAAAAATGTCGAGGAACCCCTCGGGACTCTGCAAATAATTGGCAATCTTCAGTGGAATATCCTGCTGAAGTTTCTTCAGGACCTCTGGCAAGGTTAACCCCACCAGTTGGTCGTTGATTAAGCGAACGACGGCTTCCAACTGTTCACCGGTAACCTTCTCATTAACGTCAAACGTCTGATTTTCAACGTCACCGCTGTCGGTAACCAGGATGGCCATAACTTGCCGCTTGCCCAATGGGATTAAACGGAAGCCACTCAATCGGCTGTCCTTAAGTTCTGGCTTCAGTGTAAATGCCGTGTAACTCGTCAGATTTGACAGGATCGTCGCGGATTGTGAAATGATTTCGTCAATCTTATGAAAATCACCGCCCAATGAGGACTGGATCACATCTATATCATTTGGCCGCAACGGATCTGGTTTGACCAAATGGTCAACGTAATACCGATAGCCTTCACCAGAAGGAATCCGGCCGGAAGAGGAGTGGGTCTTCTCGATGAGTCCCTGCTCCTCCAAGGCTGCCAGTTCATTACGAATTGTCGCCGAGCTTACGTGGATGGGTAACTGCTTGGCTAATGTCTTGGACCCCACTGGCACACCTGTGTTAGTGAAGTCGCGGACAACGGCTCGCAGAATCATCATTTGTCTTTCTGAAAGCATCACAATCACCCCTTTTTTAGCACTCAAACTAATCAAGTGCTAAGACACATATATAATGTAGCAAAACCAGGTTTTGAAGTCAAGAAATCTGGTAGGATTTTTAGCAATCAGTGGGATCAAGTGCTAATTTCGGTTTATTCGGCGGCTACCTGGGCAAAATAGGCCCGAGTGGCAACCTCATCTTGCTTCAGTTGGGTGACCAATTCATCGGCACCAGCAAATTTAACCTGACCACGCAACCGGTGATGCCACTCAACCTCCACGGGTTCCCCATAAAGGTTGCCCTGAAAATCAAGGAGATTCATTTCGACTGTCACGGGGCGATTGTTACCAAAGGTATCGTTACGTCCCACGGACATCATACCTGGATACCAAATGGCGCTAACCTTAAGACGTGCCGTGTACACCCCGATACCTGGTAACCATTCATCATTAGGCGTCAGAATATTTGCCGTCGGAAATCCAATGGTTCGGCCTCGGGCCTCGCCGTGCACCACCGTCCCAGTCGTCCGATAAAGGTAACCAAGAAGGTCATTCACCGTGTCAATTTGGCCTTGCTTCATGGCTGCTCGAATCCGAGTTGAGCTAATCTTATCGGCTTTGCTGATCTGTTCATCGACCGTTTCAACCTCAAAACGTCCCTGCGCGTACTGGGGCAGACGCGCCATCGTGGCGACATCCTTCTTGCCATAAGTATGGTCAAAACCAGCCACGGCCACTACTGTGTGAAACGCCACCAAGTAGTTGTCCACGAAAGTCTGAGGTGATTGGGCCGAGAACTCACCGGTATAGTTCACTAGAAAGACTCGGTCAACGCCCATCCGGTCCAGCTGATTGAGCTTTCGTTCGGTGGGACTGAGGTACTTCTGGTCATCTCTGGTTAATGCTCGGTAAACAATCGCCGGATGATGATCATAGGTCAGAACCGCCAGCTTAACGTGTCGTTCCTGGGCCAAGGCCTTGGCTCGTCGAATGACGGCCTGGTGTCCCCGATGCAAGCCATCGAAGAACCCCATCGCAAGTACCACGGGATCTGCCGGAATTTGGCGTGGGTCCAGTGGATGGTGAATACGGATAATTTCCATGTTTGACGCCTCTTTCCAAAAATCTTAGTCCACTGCAAACATTCTGAGTGGTTTATACTGCTGCTTCTCCGGTAAAAATTGATACAGACATTTCGTTGTCCCCGCATAACTTAGGGCAACGATCGGTTCGGTACTGCCAACTTGAGCCTGATCGAGGAAAACACCATTCTTAACCAATCCCCATAGACGCTCCGAGAGGGCCACATGTGGGTACTGCGTCAGAGCATAGTCAATTGGCCGTAAGATCGACGATAAGTCCTCAGCGGCCATCGCAGCTGCGACCTCGTCTAACGTGACGGCCTGGTCCAGAGTGAACCCCCCACTTTTGATCCGCGTGAGTGAAGCCATAACGGCCGGCACACCCAGCTGGCGTCCCAAGTCAACGGCTAATGTTCGCACATAGGTTCCCTTGGAACAGGCAATCTCAAATGCTACCGTCTGGGTACCCTGCTCGACATCAAAGTCTCCGGGCGTGGTCAAATCAAAACGCGTGACCGTAATCGTTCGCGTCGGCCGCGCTACCGTCTCACCTGCCCGGGCATACTCATAAAGTTTGCGTCCACGAACCTTGACCGCGGAGTACATCGGCGGTGTCTGCTGAATGGTTCCGGTTAAGGCCATGGCAGCCCGACTCAATTGATCAGCCGTAAAAGCCTTGGTCAATGGTTGACGTTCGACCACGTCGCCATCTAAATCCTCGGTCGTTGTGGCCAGACCCAAGGTTAAGGTGCCACGATAAATTTTCCCGGAGCCCATGAGGTATGGGACAACCTTGGTCGCACTGCCGATACAAATGGGGAGGACCCCATCAACGCTAGGGTCAAGCGTCCCGCTGTGACCCACTTTCTTGGTATGCAGAATATGGCGCAGCTTTGCCACGCAGTCGAAGCTGGTGAGTCCTCGTTCTTTATACAGGGGAATAATTCCATCCATGTGTCTTCCTCCATTTCAAAACCTATCTCATCTGGGGGCAAAAAAAGGCGTTGGTCCGATTGGACCAACGCCTTCCTGTTCTCTACAACCCGTGTTTCCTACTCTTGGTGGTGGAGATCATTGAGCAATTCATCGATCCGACTACCATAACGAACGGACGCGTCTTGTTCGAACATCAATTCCGGCGTCTTGTAGATACTTAGCCGCGAACCTAGTTCGGAACGAATCAGTCCCGTAGCCTTCTTCAAACCTTCTGCCGTCTTTTCAGCGGAAGAAGCCTTGTCCGATAAAATACTGTAGTAAATCGTCGCCTGTTGTAAATCACCGGTAACTTCGACACCGGTAACGGTGACGCCATCAACCCGTGGGTCGCGAACACGTTTTAGTAAAATATCCGTAACTTCCCGTTGGATTTCTTGTTCCAACCGGCCAACTCGATATTGTGCCATGACTGTTTGCCTCCGATTCTTTATTTAACAGGAACTTCCTTCATCACGTAGGCTTCAATAACATCGTCCACCTTAACGTCATTGTAGTTCTCAATCGTTAATCCTAATTCAAAGCCTTGCTTAACTTCCTTAGCATCATCCTTGAAGCGCTTGAGTGATCCCAGCTTACCTTCGTAAATCACAACGCCGTCACGGATTAACCGGACGTCACTGTCGGATGTTATTTTACCATCCGTAACCATCCCACCAACGATCGTGCCAACCTTGGATGCATGGTAGATTTGACGAACTTCAACTTGACCAATAACTTCTTCCTTATACGTTGGTTCAAGCAGACCCTTCATGGCTGTTTCAATTTCATCAATGGCATTGTAAATGACATTGTGTAAGCGAATATCAACCTTGTCGGAGTCAGCCTGTGAACGTGCTTGTGGCGTAGGACGAACGTTAAACCCGATGATGATCGCGTCTGAAGCTTCGGCCAAGGTTACATCACTTTCGTTAATGGCCCCAACGGCAGAGTGAATAATGTTCACCCGCACACCGGAAACTTCAATCTTCTTCAAGCTACCTGCCAAGGCTTCAACGGAACCTTGAACGTCAGCCTTGATGATGACGTCAACTTCCTTCATTTCGCCTTCCTTGAGGGAATCGAAGAGGTTGTCTAACGTGACGTGGCTCGTGTTCTTCCGGTCTTGAATCAAGGCTTCCTTAGCCCGCTCTTCACCAGCAGCTCTGGCCGTCTTTTCATCATCGAAGACCACGAAACGGTCCCCGGCTTCAGGCACATCGCTCAACCCAGTGATTTCAACTGGCGTTGCCGGAACGGCGTCCTTAATACGACGACCCCGTTCGTTAACCATGGTCCGGACACGTCCAAAGGTGTTCCCAACCACGATTGGATCCCCAACGTGTAAGGTTCCTTGTTGAACCAGCAATGTGGCAACGGAACCCTTACCTTGGTCCAAACGTGCTTCAATGACAGAACCGGCCCCATTTTGTTCTGGGTTAGCCTTTAATTCCAACACTTCAGCCTGGAGTAAGATCATGTCGAGTAACTCATCGATGTTCTTCCCAAACTTCGCTGAGATTTCAACGAAGATGGTGTCACCACCCCAGTCTTCAGGAATCAATTCATATTCTGTCAACTGTTCCATAACGTGGTTGGGGTTAGCACCTGGCTTATCGATCTTGTTAACTGCGACGATAATTGGTGTTCCAGCAGCCTTCGCATGGTGAATAGCTTCGATGGTTTGTGGCATCACACCATCATCAGCGGCAACAATCAGCACCGTGATGTCGGTGATTTCAGCACCACGCGCCCGCATTTCGGTAAAGGCCGCATGTCCTGGGGTATCCAAGAACGTAATGGTCTTATCGTTGTAGTGCACTTGGTAGGCCCCGATGGCTTGCGTGATCCCACCGGCTTCACCAGCTGTGATGTGAGAGTGACGTAAGTGGTCCAATAACGTGGTCTTACCGTGATCAACGTGTCCCATGATCGTGACAACTGGTGCCCGAGGAACTAGGTGATCCGTATTAGCCATTTCAGCATCGAAAAACTTATCGATATCGGATACGTCAACTTGAACCTTTTCTTCAGCTTGGATACCGTAATCATCAGCCAAAATTTCAATCGTATCTTTGTCGAGAGACTGGTTTTGGTTAACCATCACGCCCAACATGAATAACTTCTTGACAATTTCAGCAGATGAACGGTGTAAGATCTTTGCCAGGTCTTGCGCATTCATCCCATCGGAATAAACCAAAACATCTGGCAATGCCTTGTTCTTACGTTCTGGTGCACCCTTGTGTTGGTTTACATCTTTAATCCGTTGGTTCTTCTTGTAACGGTTATTGTTGTTCCGCCGCCGGTTATTGTTCCGGTTGTTGCGGTTATTACGGCCGCCGCGGCTGTTGGTACTGGAACGGCGTCCATTACTATTATTCGTATTATTATTCAAACTTCCACCAAATCTGCCGGTGCCGGAATTGTGTTGCTCTTGACGGTGACTTCCAGACTGGCTGTTATTTTTATTAGTATTGTGTTGCTGGCCTTGTGACTTGTTCTGACCGGACCGTTGACTGGTCGTCTGTGACTTCGGACGGCTGTTGCCGTTGGCCTGGTGAGAGGCACTGGCTTGGCCGTGACTTTGTCCCGCTGGCTTGCCTTTTTGGCTCGTCTGACCTGCTGGCTTAGCGGCCCGATGTTGTGCTGGTCGTGCAGCTTGAGTCTTGGCAGGCTTGGATTGGGATGCCGCTGGCTGCTTCTTAGAAAAAGCAGCCCGTAACTGACGTTCTTCGTTCTCGCCGAGCGTTGACATGTGGTTTTTCACCGGAAAGCCTTTTTCTTCGGCCTTCGCGATGATTTGTTTACTGGAGACATTAATTTCTTTGGCGAGTTCATAAATTCGCTTTTTCCCCATATCTTCACACTCCTTTAATTTCTATCGATCACGAGAACGTCAGGCGGCTACTTAGCAAGTAATGTTTGTAACTTCCGGACGAATCCCGGATCTGTAATTGCGATGACCGTGCGCGCCGACCCAATGGCCGTGCTCAACTGGTCTTTCGTAAAGTCTTCGTTTAATGGAACATCGTAACTCGTCGTCTTGTCACGAAATTGTTTCTGACTACTCTGACCCGCATCACTTGCGAGTAAGACCAATTTGGCGGAGCCATCACGTACTGCGGCTAAGACAAAGGTTTCGCCGGTGATCAGTTTACCTGCTCGCCGAACCAAACCTAGGAGTTGTAAGGCACGCTCGGAATTAGTCATGATCGAATAATTCTCGACGCGCTTGTTGGTGATCGACGTAGGCGATCAGGTCATCATAGAACTGATCATCGATCTTAACGTCAAACACGTGGTCAAAAGTCCGTTCCGCCTTAGCCCGTTTTGCAACGGCAACATCTAAAGCGATGTAGGCCCCACGGCCGGATTGCTTCCCGGTCGGGTCAATGCTGACCTCTTGCTGTTGGTTGCGAACCACACGCACCAACTGCTTCTTGGGTGCCATTTCTCCCGTTACAATATCTTTACGTAACGGAACCTTACGTTGTTTCATAAGCCCCGAACCTCCTTGAGATGGGTATTATTCTGCCGTCGTTGAATCATCGTCGCTGGTGTCATCAGGGGCGTCTGACGAAGTCACATCAGTTGCGGCAGCTTCACTGTCAGCAACTGGTGCCTCTTGGTCTGAAGCAGCCGTAGCATTTTCATCAGCGGGTGTTTCAGTTTCATCGGCAGTCGTTTCCTGATCAGCTTCCATTATAGCAGACGCTTCGGATTCTGATTTAATATCAATCTTGTAACCTGTCAACTTTGCGGCTAACCGGGCATTTTGTCCACGCTTACCGATCGCCAATGACAATTGATAGTCAGGTACGATGACTTCGCAAGCACGTTCGTTGTTGGGATCAAAGATAACGTCGAGCACTTCAGCTGGGTTCAAAGCGTTGGCAATGAACTTGGCTTCGTCTTCAGTCCATTCAACGATATCCATGTTTTCGCCACCGAGTTCGTTAACAATCGTCTGAACACGTTGTCCACGAGGGCCAACACTGGTCCCAACAGGATCGATGTCAGGATTGTTCGAACGAACGGCAACTTTAGCTCTGTCGCCGGCTTCACGGGCAATTGCCATGATTTCAACGGTTCCGTCGTAGATTTCAGGAACTTCTTCTTCAAACAGACGCTTCAATAAATCAGCGTGAGTCCGACTAACGAAGACCTGTGGGCCCTTGGTGGCATTTTCCACCCGCGTCACGTAAACCTTGATGCGGTCGTGAATTCGGTAGGTTTCGTTAGGCATTTGGTCTTGACGACCCATAACAGCTTCCACCTTGCCCAGACTCACATAAACAAATCGAGAATCCTGACGTTCAACTTCACCTGTCACGATTTCATTTTCATATTGACTGTATTGATCGAAGATGATATTCCGTTCGGCTTCACGGACTCGTTGCAAGATAACTTGCTTAGCCGTCTGTGCAGCGATCCGGCCAAAGTTCTTAGGCGTCACTTCAAACTTGATGTCATCGCCTAATTCGTAACCCTTGTTGATCGCCAAAGCTTCATCCAAGCCGACTTCCAAACGAGAATCGTAGACTTGGTCCACAACCTTCTTGACGGCAAAGACGTGAATGTTCCCCTTCTTCTGGTCGAATTCGACTTCGACATTTTGTGCTTGGTCATAATTACGCTTGTAAGCAGACACTAAGGCTGCTTCTAAGGCATCGATAACCACTGACTTTGCGATTCCTTTTTCCGTCTCAAGGACGTCTAAGGCACCCAATAATTCTTTACTCATGTTGTGTTTCGCTCCTTAATTAAGTTAGAACTTGACGGCTAACCGGGCTTGGGCAATCGCATCACGTGGAATGGTTAACGTTTTAATGCGTCCCTTGAGGTTGACCTTGAGATCTAGGGATTCTGCCTCTAATTTCTCCAAGGTTCCCTCGTAAACCTTGCTCTGACCAATCTTTTGATACAGGGAAACGTGGATGTAATCACCCACGGCTCGTTCAAAATCGGCCGGCTTCTTCAATGGCCGCTCAGCACCCGGAGAGGATACTTCGAGAAAATAGGCCTGAGGAATTGGGTCTGGATCCAAGCTATCCAACTTCTCAGATAGTTCGTCGCTAACCATTGCACACTCCTCAATATTAATGCCTCCGGGCTTATCAATGTAGACCCGTAGGTACCAGCTCTTACCTTCTTTGACAAACTCCACGTCAACTAATTCAAACTGATGATGCGCCACAATTGGCTGGGCTAAGGCCGTCACGCTCTCGACGACAGTACTCAAAGAATTCCGCCTCCTACATTTTTCCATTAAAAAGAGTGAGCATAAACTGCTCACTCATTTAAAAACGAGTTTAACTACAACCATTACTTTACTACATCTGCCGCGGGATTGCAACCGATCCGCCGGTGACTAGAACTCTGTCACCAAGAGGATCACAAATCCCACAATCGTGATAAATTCAAATACCAATAAATTAAGTCGATTCAGGGCCATTTCTTTTAAACTAAAGGCCTTAATCGTTGTCAAAATGAACGCTATCAAGAAGTAACCCACCACGACCGTCAGAAACGGGACGGCCGTGACGCTAGCTACAAGTCCACACAGAATGTAACCTAAACCAATCAAACAATAACCTGCCAGAAAAATCCACCCATCTGGTAACCTCGTAAAGTGCCGGAGCATGGTGAACACCTGCTTTCGTTAAAGTGATCAAAGTTCTTTATTTCTCACTTTTATTGTAACATACTTAGCGGGTATTGTAAGCGTTGCCATGGTGTCTAAGCCGGTTATTTGCGGGTTGGAAAGGTCTACATCATATCATCAAACAAGCTGAGCTGATTCTCATCGGGCAAGCCCGTCAAAACGCCATTCTCAGTCATAAAGTCAATGATGGTCTTGGAAACCTTGCCTCGCTTGGCCAGGTCTTCCTTGGAAATGAATGGTCGGTCGTTACGGGCAGCCACAATCTGCTTGGCCACGTTCAACCCCAAACCAGGTGCGGCTTGGAACGGCGCAATCAGTGTGTCACCATCGATAATCCAATCGGCAGCATCTGACTTCTCTAGGTCGATCATCTTGAAATTGTAACCCCGCTCCAACATTTCGTTTGCGAGTTCCAACACTGTCAGGAGATTCTTATCCTTAGTAGACGCGTCCATCCCCTGGTCATTGATGGCCTTCATCGCAGCCTTCACAGCCGTTTTGCCTTGAGACATCGCCACGACATCGAAGTCATCAGCACGGACGGAGAAGTAAGCTGCGTAATAAATAATCGGGAAATAGACCTTAAAGTAAGCTACTCGGAGTGCCATCAACACGTAGGCTGCAGCATGGGCCCGTGGGAACATGTATTTAATCTTCAAACAAGAATCAATATACCAGTCTGGACAGTCGGTTGCCTTCATTTTTTCTTGCCATTCATCAGGAATCCCTCGACCCTTCCGCACGTGTTCCATGACTTGGAAGGAAGTTTCAGAGTCCAATCCGAAGTTAATCAAGTCGGTCATGATGTTATCCCGACAACCGATAACGTTGGCGATGGTAGCCGTACCATTCTTGATCAATTCTTCAGCATTTCCCAACCAAACGTCGGTCCCGTGGGATAGTCCAGAAATTTGCAGGAGTTGTGAGTAGTTCTGTGGATGCGTTTCTTCCAGCATTCCACGAACGAATCGCGTCCCAAATTCAGGCACACCTAGCGTCCCAGTCTTGGACTGAATCTGCTCGGGTGTAACCCCGAGTGAATCCGTTCCGGAGAACAACGCCATGACACCCGGATCATCCATTGGAATTGTCTGCGGATCAACGCCAGACAAATCTTGCAAGGTCCGGATCATCGTAGGATCATCATGCCCCAGGATATCAATTTTCAAAATGTTATCGTGAATCGAATGGAAATCAAAATGGGTCGTTTGCCAAGCCGCGTTCTGGTCATCGGCTGGATACTGGATCGGCGTGAAATCGTAAATATCCATATAGTCTGGCACAACGATAATTCCCGCGGGATGTTGCCCTGTGTTTCGCTTAACCCCAGTCACACCCTTCGCTAACCGATCAATCTCGGCCCCACGTAATGTCTGTTCAGTATCACGTTCGTAGGCCTTGACGTACCCGTAACCAGTCTTATCGGCCACAGTTCCGATGGTTCCGGCTCGATAAACATTCTTTTCTCCGAACAACACCTTGGTATAGTTATGAGCGATGGGCTGGTAGTCCCCAGAGAAGTTTAAATCAATATCAGGCACCTTGTTTCCCTTGAACCCTAAGAAGGTTTCGAATGGGATATTATGGCCATCACCAATCATGAGTGTCCCACACTTAGGACAGTTCTTTTCTGGCAAATCGTATCCGGAACTGTATTCCCCCTTGGTATAGAAGTGAGAATACTGACAGTTTGGACAGCGGTAGTGTGGTGGTAAGGGATTTACTTCAGTAATTCCGGTGAATGTCGCCACAACACTGGATCCAACGGACCCACGAGACCCAACCAAATAACCGTCTTTATTAGACTTAGCTACCAGTCGTTGGGCAATCAAGTAAATCACGGAGAACCCATTTCCAATGATCGACTTTAATTCCCGGTCGACACGATGTTGCACCAATTCAGGAAGTGGATCACCATACCACGCATGCGCCGTATCCATGGTCCGTTGCCGAATTTCGTCTTCGGCCCCTTCCATTCGTGGCGTGTAGAGTTTGTCTTTCAACGGGTGAACCTCATCCACATCGTTGGCAATTTTTTGGGTATTGGTAACCACAATTTCTTTAGCCGTCTCGGCCCCCAGATAAGCAAAGTCGTCCAACATCTCGTTGGTTGACATGAAATGGGCGTCTGGTAATTCCTGTCGATTCAGCGGGTTCGCCCCACCTTGTGAATGAATTAAAATCTTACGATAGATGTAATCCTCGGGATCAAGGTAATGAACATCCCCCGTAGCCACCACGGGCTTGTTGAGATCATGCCCCAACGTTACCATGTTCTTCACGATCTCTTCGAGGTTCGCCTCATCAGCGATCAAGCCAGAGTCAATCAATGGCTGGTAAGCCGCCTTGGGTTGAACCTCCAGATAATCATAGTATTTGGCCTTAGCAGCGGCCTCTACCTGACCCTTTTGCATCATAGCTGTGAACACTTCACCCGAAGAGCAAGCAGAGCCCACGATGATGCCATCACGGTACTTATCCAACAGACTTCGTGGCACCCGTGGTACGCGATAGAAGTAATCTACGTTGGAGGCAGACACCAGCCGGAACATATTCTTCAATCCATCCTGTGTCTTCGCGATCAGAATCGCATGGCTGGGACGAGCGTGCTTATAAGCATCGTTATCCGTCATGTGATCATTCAACTGGTCGTGATACTGGATGTCATAGCGGTCCTCGGCGTCCTTTAAGAAGAGATAGTTCAAATGACCCGTTGACTCAGCGTCGTAGACCGCCCGGTGATGATGCTCTAAGCTGACGTGGAAACGTTTGGCTAACGTATTCAGCCGGTAACTCTTCAACGTCGGATAAAGAAAACGTGCCAAGGTTAACGTATCAATAATGGGATTAGGAATCTCCGGCATACCATGACGCTGATACCCGGTATTCATGAACCCAACATCGAAGGTCACATTATGCCCAACGATGATGGCATCCCCACAGAATTCCCGGAAGAGTCTGAAGACCTCTTCTTCAGACTTTGACCCAGCCACCATATCATCAGTAATACTGGTCAGGTTGGTTGTCTGTTCCGATAGAGGAAATCCGGGATCAATAAATTCTTCGAATTGGTCGACAACGTTCTTATGCTCCATCTTCACGGCGGAAAGTTCGATCACCTTGTCATAAATAGCAGATAATCCAGTGGTTTCCACGTCAAAAACAACATAGGTTGCGCCGTCTAATGGCACATGGGCACTGTTATACCCGATCGGAACCCCGTCATCAACCAGGTTGGCCTCGACACCGTAAAGCATCTTGACTCCGGCTTTCGTGCCGGCATTAAAGGCCGCCGGGAAGCCTTGAACATCGGCATGGTCCGTAATGGCCATGGCCGGCATTCCCCACTGTTTAGCCCGACTAACGTAATCCCCAATTGGATTAGTAGCATCCATCTGACTCATGGTCGTGTGCAGATGAAGTTCAACGCGCTTCTCATCGGCGGGTGCTGTGTCTTGACGCGTGGCGTGTTTCACTTCGTTGATATCATAAGCATTCAAAGCCAGGTCGCGCATGTAGCTATCCTCTTGGACGCTCCCACGAACTTTGACCCAGCTGCCTTCATCAACTCCGGCAAATTGAGCCTCATCTTCCGCCCCGCGGGAGAACTTCTTGACCACAATTGACGAGGTGTAATCTGTAATCTTTAAGGTCAGAAGTTGACGACCAGAACGCAGTTTACGTACTTCCTTGTCAAAAACGTAACCCTCAACGATGACGGACCGTTCCTCTTGCGTGATCTCAACCATCTGTGTGACCGGTTGGTCTCCCTTAATGGTCTTTCCGATTTGTGTTGGCCCACTAGCAGCCACAACGTCTCCTTGGCTCTGCCGCTTTTGATTAGCCTTCTCAATGGCCGCAGCGGCCTGTTGTGCCAACTGGGCATCAGTCTTTTGTTGTCGAGCCTTGAATTCCTCAATCTTAGCCTGCGACTTGGACTCGTCGACCTTCACCTGAATATTGAATTTTGGGAACCCAACTTGCCGGTAAGTGGCCTCCAACGGCCCCAAAGCTTGGTTACTGAGGAAGTTTTTGACGACTTCATTTTGGGCGTACAACAACACGCGGCCATCCGGATCGAGTTGAGGCACCTGCGACTGGCAGAGTTCCTGCACGAGGCTTCCCGTCAGCTGACTGTTTTTAACGACCCATTCCCAGTAGTCTCCCAGCACGCGATTGGTGAGCTCCGGTTGATCAACTAGAAAAGTCGCCTCGACTGTCGCAATGTCTCGAAAGGCAACCTGTAAATGATTCTGAAAGTCAACGAATGCCGTGAACGGAAGTAACTGGTCGAACTTGAGATAAAATTGCCATCGTCGGGACTGTTCGTGCACCGTTAGACGGTCAATACTGGCCGTAGCAAAATAAGGTTGCTCAGCTTCCCCAGCTAAGTCCAGTTGTTGTAATAGTTTTTTGAATAATGCATGGCGATCTTCGTCCACAAGCGAACTCCTTTCATCTTGTCTAAAAAAGAGCCAGGACAATTGTCCCAGCCCCCTTGGATTCGGTCACAGACGTCAACTGACGTCTGTCGTTTTAGTTATTAATCAATGTCCTTAAAGAGGATTTCAACGGTGCTAGCGACTTCATCTTTGATGACTTCGACCGTTTCACCAGTCTTACGAATCTTAATCTCAACGATGCCTTCGCCGGCCTTCTTCCCAATAGTAATCCGCACAGGGATTCCCATCAGATCGGAATCAGCAAACTTCACACCAGGACGTTCCTTACGGTCATCAGTCAGAACCCGGTAACCAGCAGCCGTCAGCTGTTGGTCCAGTTCTTCGGTCAGATCGGCTTGGTCGGTCTTCTTCAAGTTAACTGGAATCAAGTGAATATCAAATGGCGCAATGTTTCGTGGCCAAACCAATCCATTTTCATCAGCTTGCTGTTCGGCAACAGCTGACAGTAACCGGCTGACACCGATTCCATAGGATCCCATGACAACTGGCTGTTGGCGGCCATTAGCATCAAGAACCGTGGCCCCTAATGAATCGGAATAACGGGTGCCCAACTTAAAGATATGCCCGATTTCGATCCCCTTGGTGAACTTCAAGACCCCAGCTCCATCTGGTGATAAATCACCAGGCTGAACTGCCCGTAAATCGGCGTAAGCGTCCACCCGGAAATCACGATCGACATTGGCATTGATGTAATGGTGACCGTCTTCATCGGCACCCACAGCAACGTTCACCATGTCACCCACGTATTGGTCAGCTAGGATCTTAACGTCCTCACCAACACCTACGGGGCCTAAGGAACCAAAGTTAGCCCCTAAGAATTCTTGCGCTTGCTCTGGCGTTGCTGGATCCAAAAAGTCAGCATTCAAGTAATTTTTCAGCTTCGTTTCATTAACTTCGTGGTCCCCACGAACCAAGACCATCACTGGTTGTTCCTTGTTGACAACGTACAGCATACTCTTAACAAGCGTGTTGGGTTGCACGTCCAAAAAGGCTGCGAGTTCGTCAATGCTGTGAACCCCTGGCGTCTCAATCTTCTTAAGTTCGGCCAATGGCGCATGAGACTTCTTACTGATAAAGAGGCTCCGTGCCATCTCAAGGTTAGCAGCATAGTCGGATGAGTCGGAGTAGACGATCGTGTCTTCCCCAACGGGAGCAATGGCGGAGAACTCCTTGGAGTCACTCCCCCCCATGGCACCACCATCTCCAACGATGGCCCGATAGTTCAAGCCAATTCGGTTGAAAATGTTTTCGTAAGCCGTTTCCATTTGGTCATAGATACGGTCGAGGTCTTCATCATCAATTGAGAAGGAATAAGCATCCTTCATGATGAATTCCCGTCCTCGTAAGAGACCATAACGTGGCCGATCTTCGTCACGATACTTGGGTTGAATTTGGTACATCACCAGTGGTAACTTCTTGTAAGACTTGATAGCGTCTCTGACCAGCATCGTGAAAGTTTCTTCATGCGTTGGGGCCAGAATAAAGTCACTGTCGTGGCGGTTCTTGAACTTAAACAAGTTGGGACCATATGTCTCATATCGACCGGATTCCTGCCACAGTGAGGCTGGTAGAACGGCTGGCATCAACATTTCAACGGCGTCGATCTTTTCCATTTCTTCACGGATAATCTTTTCAATATTGGTTAAGACCCGGTAGGCCAAGGGTAGGTAGGCGTACATTCCCGCCGTGACCTGCCGAATGTATCCGGCCCGCAGCATCATTTGATGGCTCAGGGCTTCGGCGTCATTCGGCACCTCCTTTAGGGTTGGAATCAATAGTTTAGATTGTTTCATCGTCTTGTATCCCCTTCTCGTTACAACGTTAAATCTTTAGTGAATAAAGTAGCGTTCAATATCATTCCAAGTGACCAATAACATCAGTAAAACTAAGAATGCGACCCCCACCAGCGTAATCCCTGCTTCAACATTTTCTGAGAGTGGCTTGCGCCGGATGGCTTCAATAAAGTTCAATAATATTTTACCACCATCGAGGGCCGGAATTGGTAGTAAATTGACAATTGCCAAGTTAATTGACAGAAAGGCCAAGAAATTCAGGATCCCCACCAGGCCAAATTTAGTTGCTTGAGAGGTCGTGGCAAAGATCGCCACGGGTCCACCCAAATCATTTAAGCTGAAGTGACCGGAAACCATGCTCCAAAGGGCACCAAACAGGGCCTTAGTCATCGACCAGGTCTGGGTAAATCCAGACGCTAGAATGGCTCCGATGTGCTTGTCTTGTGCTTGCGTGATCCCGATCATGCCGACAGTCTTCCCATTGGACTTCTGGCCCTCTGGGGTCAACGTCAGCGCTTTCTTGCTCTGACCACGTTGAATAGTCAGTGTGGTCTTTTGGTTAGCCCGGGGCTGAATCGCCGTACTCAACGCGGTCCAGTCCTTGGTAGCCTTCCCATTTACCGCAAGGATCTTGTCATTGGTCTTCAAACCAGCCTTCTTAGCGACGGATACTGGTGAACTCGCCACTTGAACCTGGTTGGTGCCCATGGCAACCCCACCTTGAACAAAGGACATTAACATGAACGTCACAATTGCCAAGAAAATATTGTTCATTGGTCCGGCAAAATTGGTCATTAATCGCCGACCCAGTGACGCTGACTGGAACTGAACATCCTTGGGAGCAATTTGCAGTTCGGTCCCATCGCTCTCGATGATCGTGGCCTCATGTGCAACCGGATAACGTTTAACGGCGGATTCATCCCCATTTTCGTATCCTTCAATCCACAGTTCATTCTCGAGATCGGTAGCGGTCACCTCTAAGGGAATTCCGTTAAAGAGACTGGTCTTCTTGGAAGTGTTAATCCGCTCAACCAAATCGTTCTTGCCAAGATAGAGACTCACCGGCGTTCCGGGTTGTAGTTCTTCCTCGTCATCTTCAGCACCGGCCATCCGGACATACCCACCGACTGGCAGTAACCGTACCGTATACGTGGTGCCATCTTTGCCTCGATGATAGAAGAGTTTGGGACCCATTCCGATTGAGAATTCGCGGACCAGAATCCCACCGCGTTTAGCAAAGTAAAAGTGCCCAAATTCGTGCACGATGACCAAAATCCCAAACACGATAATAAAGGTAATAATGGTTGTAATCACAGCTGTCGTCCCTTCTCCTGTTGGCTTCACTTACTTTTTTCTGCTGTCTAGCATACCGTAAGCAATAGTCGTGGTGCAAGTGACTTGCGGTCGTTAGATCAGCCCGAAGAGATGAATCACGGGCAGAACCAACAATAGACTATCAAATCGGTCGAGGATACCCCCGTGACCCGGCAAAATCTTTCCAGAATCCTTGACGCCGTAATACCGTTTGAGCGCAGATTCCACAAGATCCCCGAATTGACCCACGATCGAAAAGATTAGGGTTAAAAGAATCATAACGCCCAGACTGAAGTGCCCCGTTGGAAAGAAGTACCAGAAGACACTGCCGACAATCGTGGCCACCAGTGATCCGCCAATCGACCCTTCCCAGGTCTTATTAGGACTGATGTGTGGCGCCAACTTATGCTTCCCTAATTTCCGGCCAATCATGTAGGCACCGGAATCCGTCGTCCAGACGATGAATAGTGCGTATAACAAGGCCACTAGACTAACGTCCCGTGCGGCGATGAAGAAATGGAACCCAATCCCGATATAGAGCATGCTCAGCGTAATCACCCCAGCATCATCAAACGAGAACCGGTTACGAGAAACCACTGTCCGCATCAATAATAGCAGAACAAATAAGTAGATAATGTACCAAGGATCGAGAAAGTGAGGCAAATCCTCCCACCAGCCTATTGGCGCAATAACTGCTAAAATTCCCAAGCCAGAGATAAAAGCTTCGGGACTCACCAAAAGCTTCTTGCGCATAATCAAGACTTCTGATAAAGCCACTAGTCCCAGGACAAAACCGGCTAAATCTATCCAGATATGCCCCGCAATGATGATGGGGATAAATATAATTAAGGCGACAACCGCCGTAATAACCCGTTGTTTCATTCTACATGCTCCTCAATGTCGTTATTTTTATTCCGTCGTTTCCAGCCCACCAAAGCGGCGATGACGCTGCTGATAGGTATAGATCGCTGTTTCAAGCGCGTTTTGGTCAAAGTCTGGCCAATGTTCCTGGACGAAGACAAACTCACTGTAAGCAGCCTCCCACAGCATAAAATTAGAGAGTCGTTGCTCGCCACTGGTCCGAATCATCAGATCCGGATCGGCCAGATTACCCAGGTCGCCTGTCATGAGCTCATGGTCCATCTGTGCTTCATCAATATCTTCAGGAGCCAAATCACCCGTCTGAACGCGCTTGGCAAGCTCTTGCACCGCCGTAATAATTTCCGCGCGACCACCATAGTTAAGGGCAAAGTTCAGCACCATGCCCGTACAGTCAGCGGTATCAGCAACCGCGTCTTGAACAGCCTTTTGTGTTGCCTTAGGCAGTTGGTCCACGTAGCCCATCACCTTGACACGAATATTATTTTTGATGAGATCCGGCACAAACGTGCTAAAGAAATCAACGGGAAGCTTCATGAGATAATTCACTTCCGTCGACGGCCGTGACCAATTCTCCGTTGAAAAGGCATATAACGTGAGAACCTTGACCCCCAAGTGACTGGCAGCCTTTGCCACCGTTTTGACCGTATTCATACCTTGTTTATGACCAGCGATCCGTGGTAAATGACGTTGCTGCGCCCACCGACCGTTGCCATCCATGATAATGGCGATGTGAGCGGGAATATTGTTTTCGTCCAATTGCCGTTCCGTGACTTCGCCCGTCGCCTGATCTTTATTTAAAAATGAAAACACAGCGCACCTCCATTAAGTCTTTACAACCTCCCATCATAACAAAAAAAGAGCCGGGAAACTATCCCAGCTCTCAAATTGAGCGAAAACTTTAAGGTTTCTCGCTATTCAATTAACCGCCAGTCACCGCGCTTAGCATCGGCCAACGTTCCGAAATAACTCAGCAAGTTATTGGCATCATCGGCACTGACTTGCCCTAGCAGGTTCAGGCCTTCACCAGTTGGCATTGGATCAGACAAGTCGGTAATTTCGTTACCATGCTCGATTGTTGCCTTAGAGAAGGCCACAATCCAGTCATCTCCAATCAGTTGCGTAACGACGAAGAACAGGTTGAAATCATCACTAACAAAGGCAGGTTGGGCATAAACCCCTTCTTGAATTTCTTCAAGTTCCGCACCATTGTAGTTCAAGATTGACACGTTTTCAGCATTGACCGCGTTGCTTAATCGAAAGACCATCTTCCCAAATTCCTTAGAACCGGGGGTGATTTCGATATCGTCTTGGTTATTTTGATTCTCTTCTGCCATAATAAAACGCTCCTTCCCCAAAAGGGTTAGTCTAGTCTGTTAAAATTTCCTTTTCCTTGTCCGCTGAGATGGCATCGATATCCTTGATAGACTTATCCGTCACCTTTTGAACTTGGTCTTCCATGTTGTGGAGATCATCATCGGTGTAATCGCCGTTCTTGTGGCCCTTCTTGACGTCATCCATGGCGTCGCGACGAACGTTACGAACAGCAACCTTGCCTTGTTCGGCGGTTGCCTTCACTTGTTTAGCTAATTCCTTCCGACGTTCCTCAGTCAGTTGCGGAATCACTAAACGAAGAGCAGTCCCATCGTTAGCTGGTGTAATTCCAACGTCAGATTCCAGAATTCCCTTCTCGACATCTTCAAGAGCAGACTTGTCGTAGGGCGTTACCATTAAGATCCGTGGTTCTGGAATGGTAATGGCAGCCACTTGGTTCAATGGCGTCGCCACACCGTAATATTGCACCATAACACGGTTTAAAATGCTAGCATTGGCCCGCCCAGCACGAATTGTTCCCAATTCACGTTTGAGTGCGTCCTCTGCCTTTTTCATACGATCCTGTGCATCTGTAATGATCTGATCTGCCATATCTATTTACCCCTTACTGTAGTTCCGATGTTCTCTCCCTCAACCACCTTGCGAATGTTACCACTCTCATTGAGATTGAAGACGACGAACGGAATATCATTATCCATTGAAAGCGAACTGGCCGTTGTATCCATCACGTGCAGGCCCTTGTTAATGATGTCCAATTGCGTTAATTGGTCAAACTTAACAGCATCTGGGTCTTTCTTAGGATCGGCGGAGTAAATACCATCGACCCCATTCTTAGCCATGAGGATTGCGTCGGCATTAATTTCTGCTGCCCGCAATGCGGCCGTCGTGTCAGTTGAAAAGTACGGTGAACCCGTCCCCCCAGCAAAGATCACGACACGTTCCTTTTCGAGATGCCGAATTGCCTTACGCCGAATGTACGGTTCAGCAATCTGCCGCATCTCAATAGAAGTTTGAACTCGGGTTGGCACCCCAATTGACTCTAAATTATCCTGGAGCGCTAAAGCGTTCATGATGGTCGCTAACATCCCAATATAATCGGCTTGGGCCCGTTCCATCCCCATTTGTTCTCCGGAGACACCACGCCACATGTTACCGCCACCTACCACAATAGCGATCTGAATGCCCAACTCATAGACACTCTTAACCTCTTCTGCTACGGTTTTAATTACCGGCGGATTAATACCAAAGCCCTTGTCACCGGCTAAAGCCTCACCACTGAGCTTCAGCATAATCCGTTTATACTTTACGTCCGCCATTGTGTTTCCTCCTATTGTATTCTGACAATAATTCTATCATATTCCCGCCACTAGTGATAGTCACGGGTCAGCGATTTAACCGTTTTGCCGCACTAACTTAATAAAAAAGCGCAGTTCCCGAACGGAAACTACGCTTTTCGGTCAAAATTAACCGTTGATTTGGTCTTGGACTTCTTGAGCCAAGTCAGACTTAGGCTTTTCGATTCCTTCACCAACTTCGTAACGGACGAAGCTTACCAACTTGCCACCCTTGCTGGCAACGAATTGGCCAACAGTTTGATCACCATCCTTAACGAATGGTTGGTCAGCTAAACTGATTTCTGACAAGAACTTGTGAAGACGGCCTTCGACCATCTTTTCAACGATCTTTTCAGGCTTACCTTCGTTCAAGGCTTCTTGCTTCAAGACTTCACGTTCGTGAGCCAAACGGTCGGCAGGAATATCATCCTTGGAAACGAATTCTGGGTTAATGGCTGCAACATGCATAGCCACGTCCTTAGCGGTTGCTTCATCGGCACCGTCTAAAACAACGACAGCAGCGATTTGGCCACCTTGGTGTAAGTAAGCACCGAATACTTGACTATCCGTCTTATTAACAACCGCGAAACGACGTAACTTAACGTTTTCGCTCGTTACTTGTGTCGTCTTGATAATGGCTTCGTTTAACGTTTCGCCATCGTCGGCAGTTAAGGCTAAGGCTGCATCCATGTCAGCAGGCTTCTTTGTAGCAATCGTGTTGGCAACTTTGTCAACCAAAGCATTGAACGTGTCGTTAGTGGCAACGAAGTCAGTTTCAGAGTTAACTTCAATGATCGCCGCAGTGTTACCGCTAACCATCACACGAGCTAAACCGTTAGCAGCAACGTTACCGCTCTTCTTCTTAGCTTTAGCAATCCCTTTTTCACGCAGGAAATCGATCGCCTTGTCCATGTCACCCTCAGAAGCAACAAGAGCCTTCTTAGCATCCATCATCCCAACTTGGGTTTTGTCACGTAATTCTTTAACTTGTGCTGCAGTGATTTTGCTTGCCATGTTTAATGGCCTCCTTTATCAATGTTAGGCATATAGTCGCAAAAAAGACTGACTCAATCTCAGGCCATGAACGGTCCTAAACATTAAGCCAGCCTAAGGTGCTTTAAATCTAGTATTTGGAAAGTAGCGGTTGCCCGCCACCTTGCATTAAATTACTTGTTGTCGCCTTCAACGGCGTTAACGATGTCTTCCATCGAGTTGTCAGAAGATTTTGTGCTCTTCTTGTCAGCTGATTTCTTACCTTCGAAAGTCTTTTCGTCAACTTGGTCTTCACCTTGACGACCTTCAACAATGGCATCAGCCATCTTAGAAGTGATCAGACGAACGGCACGGATAGCGTCATCGTTAGATGGGATAACCACGTCAATTTCGTCTGGGTCAGTGTTCGTATCAACCATAGCAACGATCGGAATGTTCAACTTTTGTGCTTCGTGAACAGCGATTTGTTCCTTGCGAGGGTCAACGATGAACATAACGTCAGGGAGCTTAGGCATGTCTTCGATACCGCCTAAGAAACGTTCCAACTTGTCTTGTGACTTCTTAAGTAAGGAAACTTCCTTCTTAGGAAGAACGTCAAAAGTACCGTCAGTAGCCATCTTCTTCAAATCTTTAAGACGCTTGATCCGAGTTTGGATGGTTTCCCAGTTGGTCAAAGTCCCACCTAACCAACGGTGGTTAACGTAGTATTGACCGGCACGGGTAGCTTCTTCTTCGATAGAGTCTTGAGCTTGCTTCTTAGTCCCAACAAACAGAACAACGGCGCCCTTAGCAGCTTCGTCCTTCATGTAGTTGTAAGCAACGTCAATTAACTTCACCGTCTTTTGTAAGTCGATGATGTAGATACCGTTACGTTCCGTAAAGATGTATTGCTTCATCTTAGGGTTCCAACGACGGGTTTGGTGACCAAAGTGGACACCGGCTTCGAGCAGTTGTTTCATTGAAATAACAGCCATGATAAAATGCCTCCAAATAGTTTTTGATTTCCTCCCCCACGCTCTCACAGTCGAAGAACTCTTACGAGCACCCCTTCGACCATCACGCGAGGTGTGAATTGGCGCATAAGCACCGACAATCATTATACAAAACAACTGAACTGAACACAAGTTAATTCGACAGTCTTTTTGAAAAAATTGGCATTTATTCCTGGGTATGTTACACTGCTTAGGCACTACTGAGGAGGAAACGAACATGATTAAAGCGGTCGTCTTCGATGTCGATGACACGCTCTATGATCAAAAGGCGCCCTTTGAGGCCGCTCTCGCGCCAATTCTAGGATTGGCACCAGAGGTTGATCTGAATACAACGTTTCAAGCGTATCGCCAGCAAAGTCGCCAGGCGTACGCCCATGTGGTTAATGGACACTGGTCTGAACAAGAGATGGCCGTCAAGCGATTGAATACCGCCTTGCTGGCCCAGCATTTGCCCACCGTCGATGCTCAAAACGCATTGCGCTTCGAAGAAGCCTATCGCACTGGTTTGGCTGACATTAAACTTTTCCCCGGCCTATCAACGGCCCTCGATAGTCTCAGCCAACAATATCAGCTGGGAATCCTGACAAATGGTAACACCCAATTTCAATTGGCAAAGGTGATGCAACTCCAAATGCATCGTTGGATTGACAGAGAGGCCATCGTGACTTCGGAAGAAGCCGGCTTGGCCAAACCGGATCCCCAAATTTTCACCCTAATGAACCGTCGATTAAATCTACGGGCTAGTGAAGTCGCTTATGTTGGCGACTGCTACAGCATGGACGTCAGAGCAGCTAAACAAGCCGGCTGGCAATCCTTTTGGTTTAACCACCGTGACTTAGAGGAACCTGATGGTCAGTGGATCCCCGACCAAACGGTCACCGATCCCTTTGAACTTCAGGATTTACTTCTTGCACTCACCACAATTTCAGAGGCTTAGGTCTCAAAAAAGCGTCGCCGATTGGCGACGCTTTTTATTTGTCTTAAAGTTTAGAATTGCACTTCATTTTCGGCATGACCGGTGGCAATCAGATCTCGGTTGTTAGTCAAAGCGTATTGCACCATATTTTTCACGGCTGTCCGCGTATAGAACGCAATGTGTGGGCTAACCAAGACGTTGTCACGTTCCATCAGGTTTTTGAGTCGTTCATCTGGAATTGCCGCAAAGCTCCCGAAGTCGGTGTTAAAGATCCCTACCTCGTCTTCATAAACATCCAGTGCTGCACCGGCGACCTGACCACTGTCTAAGGCCCTGATCAGAGCGTCCGTATCGATCAATGCTCCTCGAGCAGGATTTAGAATCCAAACACCGGGCTTCATCTTGGCAAAAGCCGCATCGTTTAACATCTTCTCATTGTCCTTAGTGGCAGGAGCGTGTAACGAGATCACATCGGCTTGAGCATAAAGGTCATCGAGCGTATCGACATAGATTCCCTGTTTCTCCAATTCGGGATTGTGGTAAACGTCATAAGCAATGACCTTGGCGCCAAATCCCTGATAGATCTTCATGGCAGCTCGGCCAATTCGGCCAGTCGCCACGATTCCCACCGTCATCGTATTGAGTTCATCTGCAATATCCGGTGCCCAACGCAGGTCACCCAGGGCCTGCTTCCGATCAAAGGTTGGCGTCCGACGCAGTAATTGCATAAGCCGCGTCACAGTAAATTCCGCGATAGCCGCTGGTGAATAAGCTGGAACGTTTGTCACCTTGAACCCATGGCGTTTCACAGCATCCGCATCCACGTTGTCCACCCCAACGTTACGTAACGAGAGGTTTGTCACGCCATTAGCGGCTAATCGATCTAAAATTGCCCCAGAGTAAGGCTTCTGCTGGTAAACAACTGCCCCATCATAGCCCTTAGCGAGATCAGCCGTTTGTTCATCCAATAACTCTCGAACGACACGGACCTCAATTCCTTGGTCCTGCGCCCATTCTTCTAAGTAAGGCCGTTCATCTTCTCGAATGCCATAAGCAATAATTTTCACGGTCAGTTCCTCCTTCACAAATTTTAAAATAGTCTGCTGATGTGCTTAGAGTGTACCATAGAGTAAGTCATTTATTGGTCAAATTGCTTAGTTGAGTTAACCACTTGCCTGGGCCTCGACAATGCGTGCCCAAACTTTAGTCAATCGTGACACCTTGCTCGGCTAGAAAGGCTAACTTCTTTTGTCGTGACTGATGTTTAAAGGCCCACTCGGCATGGAGAGCATCGTGCTTATTATCGAAAGCCTGACTGAATAGCACCTTAATTGGCCGGTGTAACCGGGTGTATTTAGCCCCCTTGCCGGCACGGTGCGTAGCAAACCGTTCCCCCACATCCGTGGTAAAGCCCCCGTAGAGAGACCGATCTTCACATAATAGCACGTAAAAATAGTAGATTTTATGACTGGCCATAGAGCAACGCCTGCACTTCTGCCGTATATTTTCCGGCTTGATCGTACACCATCAGGGGGGACAGGAAGCGAATTCCGCCGGGCTTACCATCCTTAATTGCTTCGACCAAGACCATGTTTGCCTCTTTACCTGGCTTCGGGTGGACCAATCGAATTCGCTTAGGAGCCAAGCGATTAGTAGCCATCAGGTCTAACAATTGAAGCAACCGATCCGGCCGATGAACGAAGTAGGCCTTGCCCCCCATCTTCAGCAGACCACTGGTGGTGGCGACAACAGTTGCCAGATTAGTGGTAATCTCATGCCGGGCAATCGCCAAGTATTCGTTAGGATTCTTCTGACTGTCTGGTAAATCGGCAAAGTATGGCGGATTACACGTAACGACATCCACTGAATCCTTAGGAATCCGGTCCGTAACATTGGCCAAATCCGCCTCATAGACTGTGACCCGATCGTCGAGCTGGTTGAGTGTCACACTGCGACGTGCCATGTCTGCCAATCGCGGTTGAATCTCGACCTCGGCAATTTTACCGCGCGTCTTGTGACTCATGAAAAGGCCGACCGCTCCGTTGCCAGCACAGAGGTCCACCGTTTGGCTACTGGCCTTGGCTAATGGTTTGGCAAAATCCGCTAGTAACACGGCATCTAGTGAGAAGGCAAAGACGTCCGGGCTCTGAATAACTTGGATATCTTGGCTGTAGAGTTGGTCAATGCGTTCTCCCGGTTTTAAGTTTGTAGCTGTCATCTTCCGTTTGTCACCCTTTGTTTTTTATTAAGATCGCTTGCAACCCCGTGACTTTTTTTGCATACTAGATTCATTAGTAACAACGAGAGAGGAGTGCGACCCATGTTCTATTCGTTCCTACGCGTGGTTATCCGCATAATTTTATTTATTGTTAATGGTAAGGCAACCTACTTGAATCGGGACCGTCTGCCTGACGGCCCATACATTCTGGTTGGCCCGCACCGAACTTGGTTCGACCCCGTTTACTTTGCTTTAGCAGCAAGTCCACGGAAATTTAGCTTCATGGCTAAGGAAGAACTCTTCCAGAATTCCATTTTCCGATGGTTACTCCACCATGTCAATGGTTTTCCGGTGAATCGAGACAATCCCGGACCTTCCGCCATCAAGACGCCGGTGCGTATACTCCGTCGTGGTGATCTATCCCTGATCATGTTTCCTTCCGGATCACGACATTCTTCCGAATTAAAGGGTGGCGCCGCATTGATCGCGAAGATGGCCAAGGTACCGCTGGTGCCAGCTGTCTATCAAGGCCCATTGACCTTCAAACGCCTATTTTCTCGTAAACGCGTCACCGTAGCCTTCGGTGATCCCATCACTATCGACCGCCACCTTAAGCTCGACGAAGACGGCCAAGCAACCATTGAACAACAGATGCAAGCGGCCTTTGACGCCTTGGATCAACAGATCGATCCTGATTTCCACTATGTTGATGTTACCGCGGAACATGCCGAAAAGAAATAGTCTAAAAAGTCTCGGACAAGTTGTCCGAGACTTTTTTCGCCGCCAGCTTAATCCTTAGCGGTATTTTGGAGTTGAATCATATCGTAGTAATACCCATGTTGTTGCATCAGTTCATCATTGGTTCCGCGCTCCACAATTTTTCCCTGATGAAGAACCAGGATAAGATCGGCGTTTTGAATCGTCGACAACCGGTGCGCAATCGCAATTGTTGTTCGGTTTTCTTGAATCCGTGACAAACCGGTTTGAATCATACTTTCCGTTTCAGTATCCACGTTAGCCGTCGCTTCATCCAAAATCAAGATCTTAGGATCAGTGACCACCGTTCTGGCAAAGGTAATCAATTGTCGTTGCCCAGCAGAGTACTCAGTTCCTCGTTCTAAGACCGGCGTCGCATAACCTTGAGGCAACTGTTCAATGAAATCATCGGCCTGAACAAAGTGAGCCGCTCGTTCGACTTGAGCATCTGAAATATCTGGATTAAACATCCGAATATTGGTCTGGATATCACCATAGAAGAGCTGGGGTTCCTGGAGGACGAGTCCCATCTTCTGCCGCAACTCCTGAGCCGGATATTCTCGAATATCGCGATCATCAATGAGCACTTGGCCAGATTGAAATTCGTAAAACCGCATGAGCACGTTAATCGTTGAGGTCTTCCCGGATCCCGTTTGTCCAACTAAGGCCACGGTCTGTCCCGGCTCTGCCACGAAAGAGACGTCCTTTAAAACGGGATGTTCCTGGTCGTAAGCAAATGTCACGTGACGAAATTCAACCTTACCCCGCGTAATCTTGGCATCAGCAACAGGCCGTTGCTGTGGCGCCAATGTCTGGTCATCCACAACACGCAAGACCCGCGATCCCGCGACCATGCCATTTTGGAAGTCACTGAGACTATCCATCATGTTACTCATCGGGCTGTAGAAGTTGTTCAAGTAGGTAATGAACGCATAAATCACCCCGGCTGCGACGACCTCATGAAGGCCCCGCATCCCGAAGATCCCCAAAACAATGACCGTACCTAATGCATAGAGTAAGTTGATGATGGGGCTCAACAGTAATGAGTTCGTTCGAATCATATCTTTACGTGTCTCGTAATACGCCGCATTGGTCTTCTCAAAATTTTTAGCCGTCCGCTTCTCTTGCCGGAACTCCTGAATCACGGTGATGCCAGTAATGGCCTCGGCCAGCTTCGTGTTGAGTTCACTTAACCGTTCTCGCATTCGCCGGTAAACCCGTGAACTGAACCGTTGATAGTACCAGATGGTGAGGACCAGAAATGGTACCAACACCAGCGTCCAGAGAGCGACTTTAACATCAGTCGCATACATCGCCGCAAAGGACGACACGACCGCGAAGAAGGCTAGCACTAAGGTATTCAATAACGCCCAGAAGTTCGCAAACGTCATGGTATCATTCATCAACCGTGACAGGATCGACCCGCCTGGCGTCTGATCGAAGTAGCGCATCCCCTTTTGGTGTAACTCACTGAAGAGTTTACGCCGAACGTTTTCAAGCATGTACTCGGCCCCCATGGTACTGGTATAGTTCTGCCAGAATTGCATGATGGCACGTGTTAACATGCCCAAAAAGTAAATGCCAGCAAAGGTCCACATGATAACAATAGTGGCGTTATTCGTCCGAAGATACTTATCCATGTAGGTTTGAAGAATCCAGGGGAGAAAGACGTTCACAGCACTGATCAGTGCTGACAGAATAACGGAACCAATGAAAAACCACTTGTAAGGGGCAGCAAACTTAAGTAGCCGCTTAACGACCGTCCACTGTTCCTTGGTGGTCATGCTGTGTGCCCATGCCGATTGCTGTGGCTTATCTGCCATGGCCGTTCCCTCCTCTCACTTGCGTCTCTAGCTGCTGTTCAATAAACATGCGGTGATACCAACCATCATTGGCCATTAGCTCGGCATGGTTGCCGCGTTCAACCACGTGACCGTCGTTAAGTACCAGAATCTCATCAGCATTCATCACCGAACTCAACCGATGAGCCGAAATGATGGTGGTTTTGTTGGCCCGTTCAGCCTTAAGGTTCGTTAAAATTTCAGTCTCCGTCTCAGCATCTACCGCAGATAAGGCATCATCCAGAATTAACAACTCCGGATTAATGAGCAGGGCTCTGGCAATTGCCAGCCGTTGACGTTGCCCACCGGACAACGAAATCCCTTCCTCACCAACTTCGGTATCGTAGCCCGCCGGTAACTGCGCAATTTGTCCCGCTAGGTCACTCTTGGCAGCCGCAGCCTCAACTTCGGCCTGGGTTGCGTTCGGATTAGCAAACCGAATATTTTCAAAGATATTAGATGAGAATAGGAAACTCTCTTGCGGGACGTAACCGATGGCCGGCAAGTAGCTGTCGAGGGCATAGTCCTTAATATCGTGTCCACCAAAACTGATCGTTCCTTCATAATTGTCGAATTCTCGGAGAATTAGTTTCATAATCGTGGACTTTCCAGCCCCGACCCGACCGACAATTCCTAAGGTATGACCAGCTGGCAGATCGAAATCAACTCGTTGGAGGCTGGCACCGGCGTCATCAGGATAATCGAACCGGTTGACATGATAACTCAGTGTTCCCGTGGGATGTGTCGTGATACCATCCTGTCGGTCAATGATGTGGGTCTTTTGTTCCAACAATTCCATGACCCGATCGTAACTGGCGTTACCACGTTCCATGGTGTTAAAGAGCATCCCCACAGCAAACATGGGCCAGACCATCATGGCCAGGTAGCTGATAAATGACACCAGGTTTCCAATAGTAATGCTGTGGTTGACCACGAAGAGCCCCCCCAACACAATCGTTGCGATATAAGAAACCGAAATTACCAAGGTAATCATGGGATCAAATAATGAATCTAACCGGTTCACACGCCGGTTAATCTTAATGGTCTGGTCGACTTGAGTGTTGAAGTCTGCCACATCGGCGTCCTCTTGCCCCAGAGCCTTAATAACCTTGATACCGCTAATACTTTCCTGGGCTTTGTTATTCAGCCGTGAGAAGGCCTCCTGAGAGGCGCCAAAGGCCCGATGAATCTTATGGCCCAAATACCACGAGATCAGTGCTAAAAATGGAAAGGGAATGATTGCTAGTAACGTTAACCGCCAGTCGATCAGTGTCATCATGGCAATCAAAGTTGTGCCCCCCGTGATGATGGCATCTGCAAACTCAAGGATCCCCCCACCGGCTACTCGTTGGATAGCTTCCAAATCATTGGTGGCGTGTGCCATCAAATCCCCGGTCCGGTAGCGCTGATAAAACACGCGATCCATTCGCATAAAGTGATTAAACAACCGATTTCTGAGCAGTTGTTCCAAGTTAGCCGCGCCACCCCAGATGGCATTCCGCCAAAGATAACGGGTTCCATACTGAGCCAGAGCTGCTATTGTGATTAAAGCGAGATCAATTGCCAAGACCTTTCCCGTCATGGTTTGACCGTGGATACCATCCACCATGTTCCCAATGATCCGTGGAGGAATTATGGCAATAATCGCAGTCAATATGAGCCCCACGATTCCCGTGAGATACACTCGCCATTCTTGACGAAAGTACAACGCTAATTTCCGAAATATACTCACGAACGTCCCTCCTAAGATTAGAATACGATTAAAACATGATTAAATTATAACAAACCTTATAATTCTAGCGGAAATAATTTTTATTGCAATCAAAAAGCTCGCCCCGGATAAACCGGGAGCGAGCCATCGATTAACCAAATTTACTTTTTAGGCGTTGATTGTTGTTTCATCGCATTCATCATTTGATGTAACTTGCGTTGTGATGGTTTCTGCCCCATCTGCAACATCATTGCGCGTAATTGGTCTTCGTTAATTGGTGGATTATCTTTCAGATAGTTTTCCATGTACTTGCGGGCAGCATAGAAGCCCCCAACAGCACCGGCGATTCCGACGATAATTACGATTAAAATCCAGATCCAGGTTGCCAAGCTGATTCCCCTCCTTCTTGACGTCATTCAATAAACAATTCTACACAACCTTAACGCAAAATAAAAGAGCGAATCGCTGAAAATGACCCGCTCTCTCGATTAATTGTCACGCAAACCCTTTTTACGTTGGATATTGCGGACCTTTTCAGGTGTGACTTCTTTGCCATCCTTATCGTAAACCTGGAGCATTTCCACTTGGCTCTTAAAGCTAGCGCGGAATAACTTCAGGTAACGTTGACGCAGTTCGGCTCGCTCGGCCTTCTCCGCATCGTTGAGTCCCGTATCCTTTGCCTTGTGCGCGAGTTCGTTAATCCGGACCAATAAGGTGTCCATTGTTTCCTCTGCCATGAACAACCCTCCTTATTCAATAGAATCGGTGAAACATGTTGGCATTGCTGCCCCGTTTTTAAAACTAATCCCTATCTTATCAGGCTTAATTTTAGAATTCAACTAATCTACCCGAACATCTGTTTGAAAAGCCAGTCTACCTATGCTACACTATCACTAAACTATACTACGAATGACGAACGAGGTGGCATTACATGACGAAAGCATCAGAAAGCAAACAACTTGCCGTTCTACGCTTCATTTGGGAACGGGTAAACGAAAAAGGGTATCCGCCAACCGTCCGTGAAATTGGCGAGGCTGTTGCCCTCTCCTCTACCTCGACGGTACATGGTCACATCGCCCGCCTAGAAAAAAAGGGGCTCCTAACTAAGGACCCTACCAAGCCACGGGCTTTGGAAGTCACGCCTGCCGGATTAGAGGAGCTTGGTGTTCACGAGAAACAAACGCGAATCCCTGTTCTGGGAACGGTGACAGCCGGGGAACCTATTCTGGCCGTTCAGGAAGCCACGGATTACTTCCCGGTTCCACCTGAATTCGAACGTGACGACGATCAGCTCTTCATGTTGACCATCCGCGGGGAAAGTATGATTAATATCGGGATTCTCAATGGTGACCAAGTTATCGTCCGGCGGCAACAATCCGCAGACAATGGCGATATTGTAATCGCAATGACCGAAGAAAATGAAGCGACCTGCAAGCGATTCTTCAAGGAAGCCGACCATTTCCGGTTACAACCCGAAAATGATACCATGGCACCGATTATTTTAAACCATGTCAGCATTCTCGGTAAAGTCGTTGGCCTCTTCCGTGACGACGTTCACTAATCCTTAAACACAGCAAAAGGCGTGTGCCATTTGGCACACGCCTTTTCTTTCGGGCAATCACACCTTGAATTTTTTATTTAGAAGACTTTACCATGATAATGACTTTCTGGTAATGAATTGAAGTCATATTCAGCCAAATCCTTGGCCGTTTTGAGGTAAGCGTGTAGGCTCTCGGCTAACATCAAATTTAAAACAGTGTCCTTTTCGTGGAATAAAACGACAGGTTTCTTACTGTGGAACGCGTAGCCAATTTCAAAGGCCGTGCCGGAATCCACTTGATCGTCGACAAAGTCAGAAATGGCTACCACAACATCGGCGTGATCAATCTGCGACACGTCCATTTGGAAGGTCTGTGTGGCCCATTCGGGAGTTCCCATGGTTAAGCCGGGAATTTCATCCTTCCGGGGGCTAAAGACACTATCAACCTGCGGATTTTGCTCTAAAGCTGCTTCTACCCGTTCAATCCGAGCGATCTGTTCGTCATCGAAGAAGGGGCCTGCTAAATAAACGTTGGTCACACTAATCTCCTCTTTTCTCTAGAATATCGTTATTATACCGGAAAACCGACCACTTAGCGACTGATTTTTAATTAGTATTCGGTTATAATTTACTAATAAGCCTTTTTCGAGACCAAATGCCGAACATTATTCGAGTTTATCTGGTTTTAGCCTGAGTCTTTCGGCATTGAAATGATTCATGCTATACTGAACCTATAAACTCTTCAAGGAGGCACCATTATGTTCCTCGGATTTGCCATTCTCGGTGGCCTAATGTCACTGATTGCCTTATTTTCATTAATTACTGCGTTTCACCAAAGAAGTTCCAAGGTGGGTGCAAGTGCCCTACTCATCATTGCCTTGCTCCTGACCGGTTGGTCCGTTTGGAAGCTGCCTTACTGGTCCCACCAGCGCGCCGCAGACAATCCCACGACCGAGTCAACTAAGAAGATCAGTTCAAACTCCGGTCAAGCCTTCAGCTCACAATCACAACAGGCAACCCGGGCTGACAATGAGAAAAGCGTCAACAAGCAGCTGGGAAAGTCATTGCAAAAGATTGGCACGATGAGCTTTGATGCCAAGACCAAGACTTACACCCTGACCGTGACTAACAAGGACCTACAATCGACGATTCAAGGATTGACCAAGCATCCTGAACAAGCCAAGCAAGCCAAGTGGCCACGCTTCGTAAACAGTTTCAGTAAAACCAGTGCCTCGCTTAAGAAGGCGTTGGGAACTGGCTATACCTTTGAGATTGGGCTCAAAGATCAAAAACCGGTCTTGGTTTATAAGGATGGGTACGTGATCCATAACAAGTTTGAATAAACGACAGGAAGCCGTGAAACTTTATTGTTTCACGGCTCCTTTTTATTGTTTTTGATAACGACGCTGTTCGCCCTGGCGGCCGATTAATAAGTACTCAGCTGGATCATTGCCCACAGCAAGTCGGGCATCACTGCCGTCACTGCTCAGCCGTCGCATGAAAATTTCTTCGTACTCGGCAACCGTGACCCGCTGACGCTGGTCCAATAGCCGGTCAATAGCCGGCGAATCAAACCCTTGACGATAGCTTGTCTGCACAGTTCCACTAAAGAACTCGCCCTCAGCACCGGATCCATAGCTGAAGAGACCTATGCGCTCCCCGGGTGTCAGATTGTGGTGCCGCAGCAAAGACAGTAGGCTGAGGTAAAGTGCCCCCGTATACAGATTTCCCACATTGCGATTATCCTCCTGGCTAGCCTCAAAGGCTGCGGTGAGTTCTGCCTGATGGGCCTCGGTCGCCGACGGTAGAATCTGGCGAAGTCCTTTACGACCCATCTTGGTGAAAGGTAAGTGGAAGACAAAGGCTGAGAAGTCGGCAATCGACAGATCCGTTTGGTCTTGATAACCACGCCAAACCCGCTGAAAAAAATCTAAGTAAACATTGGTAGAATACTTGCCATCAACCAATGCTTCGGTCCGGTACGTTGGCCGCCAGAAATCCATGACATCTTCGTTATGGTAGCTTGTGACCGTATCCAGCGCCAGAATCTGTGGGTCGGCACTCACTATCATGGCAATTGCGCCACCACCCTGGGTCACTTCACCGGCAGTCCGCAACCCGTAACGCGCAATATCTGCTCCGATGACCAAGACCTTAGCCGTTGGCCGTACCCGCACAAAGTCTGCCGCTAATTGGAGGCCAGCGGTTGCCCCGTAACAAGCCTGTTTCAATTCAACGGCACGGGTCTCAGCTGGCAGCCCCAGGAGATGCGCCAAGTAAATCGCCGTGGACTTGGAATTATCAATACCAGATTCCGTCCCAAACAACACCATCCCAATCTCTGCCTTTAACTCTGGGGTTAAAAATTGTGCAGCCGCGTTGGCTGCCATCGTCACAACATCTTGGGTTGGTGGAATCACTGCCTGTTTCGATTGGCCGATCCCAATTAAGTACTTATTTGGATCGGTGTTTCTTGCGAGTGCTAAGTCACGCATATCTAAATAAAGGTTGGGGGTAAAGAACCCTATTTTATCAATTCCGACGGTTACGGTCATGTCTAGATTCCTCCTATTTATGAAACATTCTGCGAGTCATCATACCACATTCGCAACCAGATTGGCTCATTGCATACTACATTTACCATTTATTTAAAAGCTTAAGAAAGGCCAAATTTGGCTTTTTGCCTATTACAATTTTCCACTTTTCAATTGTTCGAGAGTCGATTTCAATTGGCGTTTCACATTCGGGTCAACCGTCGGATATTCAAGTTGTAGGGCTTGAAAGCGTTGAATCAAGATGTTAGATACAATAAGCCGTGCAATGCCCTTATCATCCGCCGGAATCAGGTACCAAGGCGACCGTTTCGTTGCGGTATTCTCAAGCATTTTCGTGTAGGCAACGCGATAATCATCCCAATAGGCGCGTTCACTGACGTCACTCGGCGAGAATTTCCAGTTCTTGCTTGGCACCTCAATTCTTTTTTCAAAACGTCGCGTCTGTTCTTCCTTGGAAAGATGCAAATAAAATTTAATGGTGACAAATCCCTGATGACGTAGATATTTTTCGTAATGCTTGAGGTCCTGGTACCGGCGATCAAAGAATGCCTCATCCGCATCCGCCGCGACATTAATTCCAGGCAGATTCTGTTTTGTCAGCATCTCGGGATGAACATGACTAATCAACACATCTTCATATTGCGAACGGTTGAAGATCCGAATATCCCCTCTCGGTGGCAGCTCCTGATTGATCCGCCAGAGAAAGTCATGGTCCAACTGCATTGACGTCGGTTGCTTAAAACTCACCACACTCGTTCCGGAAGGATTAAGACCGCTAAAAACGTGTCGAATGAGTCCATCCTTACCAGCAGTATCCATCCCCTGCAAAATAATAATAATGCCATACTTTTTCTGTGAATATAGTCGTGTCTGTAAGTCCCCTAGCGCCAGGACATTCGCCGTCAGTCGATTCTCAATCGCTGTGGCATCGGGCCCCTTCTCCACTCGTGTGGCCAATTCGTCAAGGTCTAAGTCCAGATCACCCGTATAGCGGTAACTACTTTCAATGCTCATCCACATCATCTCCTGTATGGTAATAACATAGCATGTTTTGCCTCACAATAACGGTCTAAAGCCTTAAAAATTTAACGAGTTAGTCCTGCCATGCAAAAATCTTCGCGTTCTTTCACAAAGCTTGCTATACTAAAGATGTAACCACTTACCTGAATGATGGAGGGGTCTAAAATTATGAAAAAAATTACGGCTTACTTTGTGCGACACGGTCAAACGATGCTGAACCATTATAACAAGGTTCAGGGATGGATCGACTCACCTCTGACGGCCAAGGGACGGGCTGACGCGCAGCGTGCCGGTCGACAACTTAAGAACGTTCCCCTGACAGCCGCTTACAGTAGTGACTCGGGTCGGGCCATTGAGACGGCAAAAATCGCCTTGCGTGAAATCCCCGACTCCCAGAACCTCGTATCCTACCAATATCCGGAATTCCGGGAACAATGCCACGGTTATTTTGAAGGTAATGACCTGAACCAAATGTGGCAATTCGTTGGGGTTCAAGTAGGTTTGGATTCCGAATCCAAAGTGTTGGGTACCTATGGCTTGGAAAAAGCCCGTGACTTGATTCACCAAGCGGACCTTTACGGCGATGCCGAAAGTAACGACATGTTCTGGGAACGTCTTGACCGCGGGTTCGATAAACTTCGGGCCAACTCCCAAGATGGCGATCAAGTTGTTGTCATTTCCCATGGGGTAACCATTCGTTCCATTGTCGACCGGTATGCACCAGAATTGGATGAGGGAATCGCCACAATCAATGGTAGCATCACTAAGTTGGAGATTACCGATGACGACATTCACGTCGACTTTTTCAATAAAATTGATTTTCAGTCTTAATTTTAGGAGGTTGTTATCATGAAAAAGTTTCATCGTTCCGCAACTAATCGAGTCTTTGCCGGTGTCATTGGCGGACTTGCCGAGCAATTCGACTGGAACGTTGGTGTTGCCCGCCTTCTGTTTATCGTCTTGACGTTGATGCCGGTCTTCCCCGGGATTATCGTCTACCTGATTCTCTGGATGGTAATGGGTGACCCAGCCTAATCATTACTTAAAGGCATGCAGGTTGACTGTGGGAACCGTTTAGCCTAATATCTAAGTTAGTAACTTGTTAATGAGTGAGCAACTGTTTCTTGACTGTTTCAAAAACTTCAAGGAGGCACTACCATGGCAAATTCAGAAAAGACTTTATTGTTAGTTAAACCCGATGGCGTTGAAGAAGGTCACGTTGGTGAAATTATCACCCGACTCGAACGTAAACGGTATGAAATCGTCGCCTTAAAGGTGGTTAAAGCTACCAGCGCCCAACTTCAGCAACACTACCGCGATCAAGTTGGCAAACCTTATTTCCACGAAATTGAAACCTATATGCAAGAAGGTCCCTTGGTAGCCATTATTGTTACCGGGACTGACGTCGTTAAATCCGTCCACAATCTGGCCGGCAAGACCCGTCCTAATGATGCTCAACCTGGGACCATTCGTGGGGACTTCGCCCACGAATATCCAGATGGCATTCTCAGAAACATCGTCCACACCTCGGACAGTCGTGAGAACGCACATCATGAGATCGCCATTTGGTTCCCAGAATTAGCCGTTGCTGCTCATAAGGCACCCACAATTAAAGTGAAGCAAACCAATTAAATTGGCTTAATCCCCCACCCCGTGTGAGGGATTTTTTGTTTTCCGGTTCGAATAATTGGTACCATTACTAACTTAATCCATTGGCTGTCGTTCATTGCCGTAGTCAGGTAAACTTAAGTCGACGATTCTGTATTAGAACTGTCATATTAATTTCATAAGACGCCAATCTTGCTGTTACCCAGTTGTCGCAACTATCCGTTAGAATGAACCCCATGCAGAAAGGAGCGTCCCTTTATGAGTGAACTTTTTATCAGTTGTCAGTCGGCCGATCCGTTGGCCCATTCGTTTCGCCAACAGCTTGAATGTTGGTCAGAACAGGACTGGGAGTTTCCGACAGTGAGTTTTCACGAACAACATCTACCAATTCGGTTTACCGGATTCCGAGCCGCTAAGATTAAACGCCAACTCAAGCGGGACATCAAACGGGCTCACCGCCTCCTGGTCATCGTCAGTCGTGAAACCTGGCAATCCGAGTGGACAGACTGGGAGATTGCGACCGCCATCCAAGCGGGAAAGACTGTACTCGCAACCAAATTAGACAGTACCAACATTGCACCATTAGCTCTAATCGCTGGTCCTTCAACCTGGATCCCCCCATTCGACCGCTCTGTTTTCACCCAACAACGAAATTAATCCAAACTTGGCTTGCATTTATATTCATTATTGGTAAAATGTATTAGTAGTCACATGGAGAGTTGGCAGAGTGGTAATGCAACGGACTCGAAATCCGTCGAACCGGCGAATACCCGGCGCGCAGGTTCAATTCCTGTACTCTCCTTTTTGGTATCAAATAGAATATTTTTAAAATTAAGGATCCTTCTAATTAAGTTTAGAAGGATCCTTTTTTGAGATTCGATAATAATATCCTAATTTATAAAATCACTTTGCACATATTTTACACACTTCATACTGATTGACCTTGGCGTCGTTAACAAGAACCGTTTGCGTAATTATCCGTTAAATATATCTAAAAAATACCAACTTATCCATATTTGAATATTTCTATTTCAATCCTTGGCACGAGCGGTGTTGTCTGTCATACACCACCACTTTGCCCAATCTCAATTTCATATTACGATAAATTTCAACACATCCCACAACATATTCCTCTTATTTTGGACTATTATCAGTACAGACGACTAATGAAAGAAGAGCGTGTCATGAAAAAAGCATACCAGTTTTTATTGCTCAGTTTAGCATTTCTCACATCATCTAATGACATTATCAGTGCTCATGCGCAATCATGGCATCACGGAACACCAACAGAATTACGCGGATGGTGGCGTACTAAAAAACATAAGGTATCTGCTGGAACAATATGTCCTAAGGTATGGGCTTTTGACTATATACATATAACTAACAAGTATCATGTATGGCAAGGATTCCAAACGGATATTTATTGTGCAAAAAATTTAAAATATAGGCTTGTTGGCTCAAAAACTTATAAAATTTCAGGTAATCTATTCCTTGATAAATATGTTGATAAAAGCCAAACATACTTTATCTATAAAAAAACTTCTGCAAAGACATTAGTCCGTATGGATAATATCAGCTTAAAACATATAAGACTATATAAATTTAGTGGACGGATGTCGAAAAAGACAAATTATCCTTATCCATAAAATTATTTCTACAGATTTACCATTTCACCTAATTAGCACGATGCAAAATTTATTTTCTTCTCAAAATTCCTAACATTTTTGATGTCGGATCCTTAACATAATCTATACTACCGCTGTCACTAAATTTGACGACCACTTTCAAAATCAATGGCTAGACGCCATTAGTTGAGAGGTGATAATCCGTTTCAATTCGTCGAGTTTACAAATTAGATAGCCTACCAGTGCAATTAAAAGACACCCCCAGCCCATCAGCTGGAGGTGTCTCTATTTATATCATCAATAAATTAGTAAGTCATCAAGCTAAAGACATCGTAGCCCTTCAGCTTGTCACGACCATGCAGGTCTTCCAACTCGATCAAGAAAGCTGTCCCCACAACAATTCCACCGAGGTCTTCAACCAATTGAATGGTTGCCCCAATAGTCCCACCGGTTGCCAGCAAGTCATCAGTTACCAAGACCTTTTGGCCTGGCTTGATGGCGTCCTTGTGCAGGTAGAGTGCTGAGGTACCATATTCCAGATCATAAGACGCCTTAACGGTTGGCCGTGGCAATTTACCTTCCTTACGAGCTGGCGCAAAGCCAATGCCCATTTGGTAGGCAACTGGACAGCCTACAATGAATCCACGGGCTTCCGGACCAACGACCATTTCAACCCCCTTGTTTTGAGCGTATGCGACGATCTCATCCGTTGCCGCATGAAAGGCCTCACCGTCCGCCATCAGCGGGGAGATGTCCCGAAACATGACACCCTTTTCAGGGTAGTCGGGAACCGTTGCGATATATTTCGTAAAATCAGTTGCCATAATTGTAAGTAGCTCCTTTATTTTATATCAATGGGGCGTGAAGACGCGTCGTCAGTGCTGCAGTCGAGCAGCTAAGGAGATCTTCCTCCGTCTGAATCTGCTGCAGGCGTAGCTGATAACTCGGTGCGGTTGAGAGATCCTTGGCCTCCGGATGAGGAACGCCATTCATGATCCCATGGTCAATCGTGATGAACCCACATTCAAAGAAGACCTGAATCATAAAGATCAATTGGGTCCGTGGAATCTCCAAAAACGTGACGAGCTGAGCCAGCTGGTGCCCCACATCGACTTGCTGGTGCATCGCAATGAACTTAAATAGTTTAGCATATTGCGGGCGAGTTGGCATCCCTAATTGTGAAAGACTTTCTTTCTTATAGAGATAAGCCGTCACTGTCGCTGGTTTAAGTTGCCCCAGAACTGTCTCTAAATCGGCCGTTGCGTCCGGACAATCCACCACAAATACCCGGGAATCCGGGGGTAAGGTTGACTGAACGGACCCGTCATACAGCACCGCTGTCGAGTCCTTTGGGAGTTGGCTTAACAATTGGTCATAAATCCCCCGATGGAAGAATAGGTAGACGCCTGCCTCCTTAAACATGGCTTGATGCAGTCGCGTCGTCCGCTCATCGACGACGGGTTGTGCGGCCAGCCGGAGATCTTTCACCATCAACTGAAGTGAATGGCGCCCTTGCCAAACATTATCTTCAATAGCTCCCAGCACGTCAGCCTGGTCCGGAGCCGCAGTCAATGCCGCAACCTCATTTCCTGCCCCAAACTGAATGGCATTCAACTGATGTTGGCCTTCCTGTAGCTGGAACTTCAAGTGACTATGGTCCTTACCAATTGCCTTAATTTGCGTCAATGTTGCAGATTCAAAGGCAAAAAGCGGTTGCTGGTTATCCGTACCAAACGGGGCCAATTGTGCCAATTCATGATACAAATCCGGTGTCACTGTGGCCACATCAAGACTAGCAGCAACAGCCACCTCACTAGGACCACTCTCGGCCAACTTCTGATTCTGGGCTTCGACATCTAGCGCGTCGGCTAAGGCGTCTAGCTTATCCGCTGGGACCGTTAGCCCAACAGCCATGTGATGACCACCAAAAGCTGTCATCAGGTCTCTATGGCCATCTAAGGCAGCAAATAAGTTGAATGCCGCAACGCTTCGACCCGAACCCTTAGCATGACCATCATCGGCCACGTTTAGAACCAAGGTTGGCTTTCCTGTCGTTTCAACCACCTTGCTAGCCACGATACCAAGAACCCCTTCATGCCAACCATGACCACTAATAATCAGCGTTGGTCGATTCTGATGGGCTTCATCGGTCGCCTGTGCTAAGGCTTCTGAACTGATCTGACGAACCAATCCTTGCCGCTTCTGATTTTGTGACTCGGTCTGTTGCGCCAATTGACTGGCCTGCGACTCATCTAGTGTCGTCAGGAGTTCAACGGCTGGTGCCGCATCTTCTAAACGACCTAAAGCATTGAGCCGTGGGGCAATACCAAAGCCAATCGATTGCTCAGTTAGATCGTCCGGCTTCAAGCCTGCCGTCTTCATCAGAGCCTGTAATCCCGGTCGCTCGTCTTGTTTCAAGAGTTGCAACCCAAAATGTACCAGTACTCGGTTCTCATCTACCAATGGAACCAAGTCAGCAACGGTTCCAATGGCCGCCAAGTCCAAGAGATCTTGTGGAATTTCTTCGCGCAAGGCCTGAGCAACTTTAAAAGCTACGCCGGCACCGGACAGTCCGCCAAAGGGGTATTCAGCTCCCGGGTACCGAGGATGAATGATAGCATAGGCTTCCGGTAATGTCTCCGGCAACTCGTGGTGATCGGTAACCACGACATCCACCCCAGCCGCCTTAGCCGCCGCGATAGCGTCGTTACCCGCTACCCCATTATCAACGGTGACGACTAATTCCGTCCCGGCTGCAATCAGACGCTTGAAGGCGTCAACATTAGGACCGTAACCATCCTTAAACCGATTCGGAATATAGTAATTAACCTTTGCGCCCATTTCATTCAAGGTTTCGTATAGAATCGAGGTACTGGTGACCCCATCAGCATCATAATCACCATATATGGTAATTTGCTGATCAGCCCCAATTGCATCTTCAATCCGATCGATCCCCCGCTGCATGTCATGCAATGCAAAGGGATCATGCAGTTGTTCCGGACCAGGGTTCAGGAAGGCGTGCGCGGTTTCCGTGGTCTGATACCCTCGATTCCAAAGAATCTGTGCCACAATCGGTGAGATCTTCTCAGTCGCGGCCAGCTCTAAAGCTTCGGCCGACGGTTGATCCACGTTCTTAATCTGCCATTGGTATTGTGCAGGAATCACCAGCAAATCATCCTTTCTAAATGGTTAAAGAGCGGTGTCACTAGCACCACTCTTCTCCCTATCTGCTCTTATTTAACTGCTAACTGGGCCTTCAAATCAGTAATTTCAGTCTGAAGGGCCTCAATTTCTTTAGCCTGTTGGCCAGAAGCTTGTTTACTCTGTGAGTTTTGAATTCGTTTGTTAAGTTGAGCATTTTCAGCCTGCAACTTGGTAATCTGTTCGGTCGTGCGCTGTTCGAGGTCCTTGTAAGCCCGCTTCCGTTGGACCGATGAGATAGTTGAAAATAAGATCATCAAGACGGCACCAATTAGGATGGAAACCAACAAGAGTAAAATAAGCGGCCAACGCACCGTAGCAAACCCGAAGGAAACGGGCACACTGCCCCGATTGAGGAGGGCAAAAACCGCCACAATAATCACTAATAAGAGACTAACAACAATTCGCCATTGATTTTTCATGAGTGCGTCCCTTCTGGTGCGACCTTCTGGAATGGCACATTGATTTCGTCAAAGTCCTTAACAACCCGCGTGTTATGGAACACGTCACGTGCCTGATTCTGAAGTTCCAACGCCATTTTTCCGGTATAACGGGCGGAGATATGGTTCAACAGGAGCATCTTGACGTGCATTCGTTTAGCCAGCTCGGCCGCTTGGATATTCGTCGAGTGGTAGTAGGCCCGAGCGAGCTTACTCTCACCCTTGGCAAATGTGCTCTCATGAACCAAAACATCGGCGTTTTCAGCCAATTTGGCGGCGTTCGGTGTCTGGCGTGTATCGCCTAGTAGTGCCACGATCCGTCCTGGTTGGCTTGGTCCCAGATAGTCCTGCCCATTGATGGTCCGACCATCTGGTAATGTCACCGTCTCACCAGACTTCAGCTGACCATAGACCGGGCCTGCCGGAATTTGGTCGGCACGTAACTTCTCCACGTTAAGTTCCCCCGCATGATCCTTTTCTTCGACACGATAGCCGAAACAAAGAATCTTGTGGTCCAACCGTTGCGCGGATACCCGGAACTTAGAGTCTTCAAAAACTAACCCATCCGTTGTGAGCTCTTGATAATGAATTTTGTACGACAGCTTGGTCTCAGAAACCCGCAGGCTAGTCTCGACGTATTGCCGAATTCCATTTGGGCCGTAGATGGTTAATGGGCCATCGCCACCTTGAAACGACCGACTGCTCAGGAGTCCTGGTAATCCAAAGATATGGTCGCCATGCAAATGCGTGATAAAAATCTTATCGATCTTGCGCGGTTTCAGTGTCGTCCGTAAGATCTGATGCTGCGTGGCTTCTCCCACGTCGAACAGCCATACTGAATTACGCTCATCGAGTAAACGCAATGCCGTACTCGTGACATTGCGGAACTTACCTGGCGACCCAGCACCCGTTCCTAAAAATTGAATTTCCATATTTTTTTCGTTCCTATTCTATAATTAAAGTCCGTCCACTATTTTAGGGGATTTTCACCCAAACCGCAACTCTCAATACCTCGTCACGGTGACTAACGACTATTTTTGCTAGGGTTCTGTGCTTAAATTCGGTATAATCAAGGTAAGTTTTGGACAAGGGGGCTCTCTCGATGCGACTCAACGATTTTAATCTTTCCACCATCGATTTGCATCCAGCACTAACGCTTTACTGGGAACAAGCCGATCGGAACCTCCCCGTCTGCGATCTGCAAACGCGTGACCACAACCTTTTCCTGATCACAGGAAAAGGTCGGCCGCTGACCCTGGACCAATTTCGTACTCGAACCCAGCAGGTCGCCCCAAACGTTGGTCTTTTCGTGCAGGCAACCCCACCCACGCGCCTCTATGGGTATCGACTAGTCCCCCATCAAATCTTATTCGGTTGAAAGGAGTTTTCACCTATGCGTCACGTCAAATTACCACTGATCATTGGTTTGGCCATCATTACCTTAGGGCTAACCGCGTGTCACTCGACAGATCAGAAAAGCACCGCGAGTTTCAAGAATTCCAGTGCCTCTAGTAAAAAATACAGTGCCCCTGAACCGGATGCGGCTGTGTCCTCTTCCAAGTCCAAGAAAGTCGCCACTTACCATCCCTCAGCTAGTCAGACCAAGAGTCCGAACTACGTCAAGTCTGGCAATCTCAAGGCAACCGGGCAGTACACCTTTGACAAGGTCGGCACGGAACTCAACCTTCGTCAGGTAAAACATCCCCAGACGACAATTAAGTCAGGCAAGCTGACCTACCGTATCACCACAATTCGAATCATCAAGAATACCGCTAAGACCGCCGCTGCGAAACAAATGGCGGCCGACGCACTCGATGTTCCCAATCTTAAGAGTCCCTATTACACACTTCAGGTTAAGTTTACCATTTCTAACCGAGGAAAACAGGCCGTGACCACTGATGGCATCAAAGCCATTCGGCTGACCAAGACCCAACAGTTGACTGCAATGGCTCAGCTCAGCGATGCTAGTGCTGGCAAAACAATTCCAGCTGGCGGCAAGCTCGATACCTTCGCCACAGGCTTAGCTAGTGAAAAACAAAAACCAACTTTTAAGTCCGTAAAGATCGCTTTTAACGGGGCTTATATTGATCAAAAGCAAGTCGTGGCCCCAACAAACTGGCTCAAGGTTGCACTTTAAAATTACCCACAAAGAAAGACCCCAGGATCAAAATTCCTGAGGCCTTTTTTATCGACTAAATTAAGCCATGTATTCAAAGACAAAATCATCGATTTGAACACTATCACCATTCTTGGCACCGTGTTCACGGAGACTGTCATCGACACCCATCCCCCGCATTTGCCGTGCAAAGCGTAAGAGACTTTCGTCGTGATTGATATCGGTCATCTGGAAGAGCTTCTCCAACTTGGCCCCACTCAAGATCCAAGTTCCATCGGCATCTTGGGTAATCTTGAATTCTGGTTCCGGTTGGAAGTCGTATTCGACCGTCTTGACCGTTTCTTCCTGCTTAACTGGGAACTTCGGTGTTTCCGCCAAAATATCCGCCGTCCGTTGAAGAAGTGGCGTTAAGCCCTTATGCGTCAGAGCCGAAACCGCGTAGATTTCAGGCTTGTTCGCCAACAACTTATCTTGGGCCAAATCTTCTTTGAACTGAGCCAAGTTATCTTCAGAATCAGGCATATCCATCTTGTTAGCCACGACAATTTGTGGACGTTTCAAGATATCTGGATCGTATGCCTTCAATTCTTCGTTAATCTTCTCAAAATCGTCGTAAGGGTTACGCCCTTCCAAACCACTCATGTCGATCAGATGCAGGATAACCCGCGTCCGTTCAACGTGGCGAAGAAACTGGAAGCCCAAACCGACACCCTTAGCAGCGCCTTCGATCAGACCAGGTAAATCGGCCATCACAAAGTCACGACCATCGGGTAACCGAACCATTCCCAGGTTAGGGACCAACGTGGTAAAGTGATATTCAGCAATTTTGGGTTTGGCACTGGTAACCGTCGACAATAGGGTCGACTTCCCAACAGATGGGAAGCCAACTAGTCCAACATCGGCCAGGACTTTTAACTCCAGTCGGATGTCGAACTCTTGTCCTGGTTCACCATTTTCGGCAATTTCTGGGGCCGGATTCTTAGGCGAAGCAAAGTGGATATTCCCACGGCCACCACGACCACCATGCGCAATGATTATAGAATCATCACTGGCAACCAGGTCACCCATCACGGCACCAGTCTCATCATTCATGATCGTGGTTCCTTGGGGCACACTAATAATGGTATCCTCGGCGCCACGGCCAGTCATGGACTTGATCGCCCCGTTGCCACCGTTCTTTGCCTTGAACTTCCGTTGGTAACGGAAATCCATCAGGGTCCGCAAACCTTCGTCGACTTTAAACACGATGTCGCCACCGCGTCCGCCATCACCGCCGGCTGGTCCCCCGTTCGGCACAAATTTTTCCCGGCGGAAAGCGACCATCCCGTCGCCACCCTTACCGGCTTTTACGCTAATTTTTACTTGATCTACAAACATAATTGTTTTCCTCGTTTTCTAAACCAGCCAACGCTGCTTTTCGTCGTCTCCTGCTAGCCAGTATACCGGCAAACCACCATTCCGTCAAAGCTGAGTTGGTGTGCGGGGACTTTTAATTTCGGCCGTATCCGCCTGAAGCGTCAGCCGGATGGTCTGGGCAACCGTTTCACTGATGCCCAGGGCCCGTAAATCATCAACACTTGCGGTGCCAATCTTCTTCATAGAACCGAACTTTCGCAGTAATTTGTTTCGCGTCTTAGGACCAACACCTGGGATGCGATCTAACCGTGAGCTCAGCGAATGTTTGCTGTGAACCTGTCGGTGGAACGTAATAGCAAACCGGTGAACCTCATCTTGAATTCGTTGCACCAGATAGAAGCCTTGACTCTTAGGATCCAAATGCACGTGATGGTCATCCGGTCCAAACAGCAAGTCCGCCGTCTTATGATGGTCATTCTTAACCATCCCAGCAACCGGAATGTGCAGGTCAAATTCGTCCTCCAACACTTCTTTAACGGCATTCATTTGAATGTCGCCCCCATCCATTAAGATGAGATCCGGCATCGTCCCGTGTTCCTTGAGAAGCCGACCATAACGCCGGCGAACAACCTCGAGGGTGCTAGCCGTTTCATCCGCATGGTCCACGGTACGAAGTTTATACTTTCGGTAAAGCTTCTTGTTCGGTTGACCATCGACGAACACAACCATGGCAGAGACCAAATCAGCCCCCTGAATATGAGAATGGTCAAATGCTTCGATCCGATGTCCTGGAGCAATGCCTAAAGCATCCGTGATCTCCTTCATGGCACCGGTCGTCTTACCCTCGTCAAGCTCTAACAGCCGAAATTTCTCTTCTAAGACCAGTTTGGCATTTTTCCCGGCCATCTCCAACAAATCCCGTTTGGTGCCGCGTTGCGGCGTTCTAACGGGAACCTGGAGCATCGATTCGATGACCTCCTTGTCAATCGAGGCAGGCACCAAAATTTCACGTGGCAGGACCGTATTCTTTCGTTGATAGAACTGGACAATGAAGCTCGCAATTTCTTCCTCCGCCGTGCTAACCACGGGAAAAAGACGCTTCTCACGTTTCATCAAGCGTGCTTGCCGAATGAAGAAGACCTGAATCGACAGCCACCCCTTATCGAGATAAAAATTAAAGATATCTCGTGGCGTGCTGTCATTAGAAATAATCTTCTGCTTTTCAACCGTAGCTTCAATGTACCGAATCTGGTCCCGCAAATCTGCGGCCCGTTCGTATTCCATATCGGCAGCGGCAGCCGTCATCCGGTCATTCAATTCCTTCTCAGCGTGCCCCACATTGCCATTCAAGAAGGACTTAATCTTCTTGACCTGGGTCTCGTATTTTTCCTCAGGCACTTCCTTGAAGCACGCCCCCAGACACTGGCCCATATGATAATACAGACACGGGCGTCCCTGGTAACCAGTACACCGACGGAGCGGGTAAACTTTCTGTAAAAAGTGAATTGTTTCCTCGGCCGCATAAACGTTGGGGTACGGTCCAAAATAATAGGCCCCGTCCTTTTTAATATCATTCACTAACAACAATTGGGGATCACGTTCATTGGTAATCTTGATGTAGGGATACCCCGTCCCTCGCTTCAGCTTAATGTTGAAGTAAGGTTGATGCTTCTGAATCAGCGTAATTTCTAGCAGGAAGGCTTCCTTATCGGTCGACGTGATAATCGTTTCAAAATCCACGATCTCACTGACCAACTGTGCTGTTTTCCCGGTATGGCTACTCTTAAAGTACGAGCGGACCCGGTTCTTCAGGTTCTTCGCCTTCCCCACATAGATGATCTGGCTATTGATATTCTTCATTAAATAACAGCCAGGTAGTCCTGGTAATAATGCTAATTTATGTTCCAAATATTCCGACGCCAACGGCCTAACCTCCCTACTTTCTAGAATTTAGCTTATAAAGTATAAGCCGAATACGTGTTTGGTGCAAGTAATCCACCCTCACCATCTCCGCACAATAAATGACAAGCTGCCTGGTTTCTGCTATGATACTGCTAAAGACAAGGAGGTGGCTGGATTGGCTCTGAAAGTCAAGCGCCAAGATGACCTGGACTCCATGTTCGGTAAGTTTGCACAAATGGATCCCACTGATGTTAAGCGGGATAAGTTTCTGAAACGCCAGGACGCCCACAAGGATAACAAGCGGGCTAAGGGTTTAATCAAGAACGATAAATCCAAGTACGAACGGGAACATCACCAGGACTAGGTAAGTTAAAGGACTCACGGGAGTTTACCCCGTGGGTCCTTTTTATTTACCGATTAGGTTGATAGCCGTGTGGATAACGGGCATTCAGCCGTTTGATATTATCTTGGGCTACTTCATCGAAATCAATGTCAGACCATTGTGCAATCTGACTCAGATACCAGAGGACGTCGCCCATTTCCTTAACGATGGCATCGTGGTCCAAGTCTTGGCCATGGAAGGTATAGTTTTTCACGAGGTCGACGACTTGTCCAGTCTCACCGGCGAGACCTAAGGCACAGTTTGTTAGAACCTGTTCGTTACCATACAACGTTCGATTAGCTGCTTTTTGATAGTCATTAAATTCCATACTATTCGTCCTCCCCAAAGGCTTGTTCTTCGATCCATTGCCAAATTGTGTCTTGGCCAATCTTCTTTGGTGCGGAGAACATCACAATATTATCAGTACTAGGTAAATTCAAGGCTTTCTTAATCTGGCTTACTGTCTGATTCCACTTTCCTCGAGCGATCTTATCACTCTTCGTGGCAACAATCAGCGTCGGCAGACCATAGTAGGCTAACCACTGATACATCTGAACATCGGCTTCAGTTGGCTCGTGACGTGCGTCAACAAGAGAGACGACACCACGTAATTGATCGCGTTGCGTCAAGTAAGTCTCGATCATGTGTCCCCACTTTTCACGCGCAGCCTTTGAAACTTTCGCGTAACCATACCCGGGAACGTCGACGAAATATAACTGATCCTCGACATTATAAAAATTCAGGGTCTGGGTCTTCCCGGGTTGGCTCGACGTCCGAGCGTACGAGCGTCGATTGATCAACACATTGGTCAATGACGATTTCCCTACGTTTGATCGACCGACAAACGCAATCTCAGGGTATCCTGTCGTGGGATACTGGGCGGGATCAACCGCACTCATGACTAATTCTACGTGATTGACTTCCATTGGTTACTGTCATCCTCTCCAAATATCTCTCATCATTCTAACACAGAACGTCGTCCGACTGGGAAAGTTTCTGGCAACGACGATGCCCTCAGACGGGTTAAACCCGTCCCTGACGCGGCTTCCATGACACCATAAAAAAGCGGTCAGCCCGCGGGGACTGATCGCTCACACCACATGACGTGGCTTCTAACCTTATGACGCCTTTTGATCCTTTAATTCAATCTCTGGTTCGGCATGGTCCGTCACCGTCTTGGCAGTAATAATCACTTTGGCAACGTCATCACGACTTGGCAAATCAAACATGATGTCACGCATGACATCTTCGATGATTGACCGCAATCCACGAGCCCCAGTATTACGAGCAATGGCTAACTTCGCCATTTCACGCAAGGCTGCTGGTTGGAATTCCAGTTGAACACCATCGAGTGACAGTAACTTTTCGTACTGTTTAACCAGGGCGTTCTTAGGTTCCGTTAAGATACGAACCAAGTCACTTTCATCAAGCTTTTCGAGCGCTGTCAGGATTGGCAGACGACCAATAAATTCAGGAATCAATCCGAATTGCAAAAGGTCTTCAGGAATAACGTGTTGCATCAAGCTGTCGCCCGAAGCCAAGACCGTCTGTTCCTTACTGTCAGCACCGAAGCCAATCGTCTGATCACCCAAACGACGCTTAACAATACCATCAATGCCATCAAATGCCCCACCAACGATGAACAAAATGTTCGTTGTATCGATTTGAATGAATTCCTGTTGAGGATGCTTACGTCCACCCTGAGGTGGCACATTCGCAATGGTCCCTTCCAAGATCTTCAAAAGAGCCTGTTGGACCCCTTCACCGGAAACATCGCGCGTGATGGAAACATTTTCCGACTTCTTGGCAATCTTATCAATTTCATCAATGTAAATAATTCCCTTTTCGGCCCGTTCCACGTCATAGTCGGCGCTTTGGAGAAGCTTCAATAGGATGTTTTCGACGTCTTCACCCACGTAACCAGCTTCGGTTAATGTCGTGGCGTCGGCAATGGCGAATGGCACATTTAAGATCTTTGCCAGGCTCTGAGCCAGATAAGTCTTCCCAGATCCAGTAGGTCCGATAACCGCGATATTACTCTTCTGCAGTTCGGGACCATCATCTTCAGCCTGAGCCATTTCGTTAACCCGCTTGTAGTGGTTGTAAACCGCTACGGAGAGAGTCCGCTTGGCTTCATTCTGACCGATGACATACTGGTCGAGTGTGTTTACAATATCAGCTGGCGTTGGAACTTCGAGAGTCGTTGCCGCTGTATCTTGGCTAAATTCTTCGTCAATGATTTCCTTACAAAGGTCAATACATTCGTTACAGATGTAAACACCTGGGCCCGCAACGATCTTCTTGACTTGATCCTGTGACTTACCACAAAACGAGCAGGTCACTGGGCCTTCTGTTTCGGTGTTTTCAAACAATCAACTCACCCTTTCTCTCCAGGCTTAAGCCTAAATCAGTTTGCCTACCTTGGTCAGTAAACCTGATGAACTAACCAGAATTCCTATCATTTGGGTACTATACCACAGTTTACGATGATAGAAAATCAATTCGCCTCAGGTGACCCTGCCTTCGGTCTCTAGAGACAAAAACCGGGACAACAATGACTGTCATCCCGGTCAAGACATATACTTACAGACTAATTAGTCCTTGTCGTCGTCTTTCTTCTTGTCTTGCTTAGCAGAGTCGGCAATCAAGTCAACGGCGCTCTTGATGGCGATATCATGCTTTAACATGTCGTCAGACAGAGCGTTACGAACGGCGCTTTCTTCCATACCGTATTGGCTAGCCAAGTCCTTAACTTCAGCAGCAACTTCGTCTTCTGAAGGTTCGATCTTTTCAGCTTCAACGACGGCTTCAAGAACCAAGTTAGTCTTAACCCGCTTTTCAGCACCGTCAGTGAATTGCTTACGCAAGTCATCTTCAGTCGTTCCAGTTAACTGGAAGTACATCTTAGGTTCAATACCTTGTTGTTGCATGTTGGCAAGGTATTGGTCCATTTGACGGTTAACGTCATCCTTCAGCATAGCCTCTGGGACGTCAGCAATTTCAGCGTTGTCAACAGCTTCGCTGATGGCTTCGTCTTCAATTGCATTGTGAGCAGCTGAAGTCTTTTGTTCCTTCAGTTGGTCCTTAGTCTTAGCTTGAAGTTCTTCAAGGCTGTCAACATCTTCGTCAACATCCTTAGCGAATTCATCATCTAATTCTGGTAATTGCTTTTCCTTAACTTCGTGGATAGTAACCTTGAAAGTGGCTTCCTTGTCACGTAAGTCTTCGGCTTGGTAATCCTTAGGGAAGGTTACCTTAACATCAACATCTTCGCCAGCCTTGTGACCAACTAATTGGTCTTCGAAGCCAGGGATGAAGGAGTTAGAACCTAATTCCAGGGAGTAGTTGTCAGCCTTACCACCATCGAATTGTTTGCCATCAACGTAACCGTCGAAGTCAATTACAACAGTGTCGCCCTTAGCAGCGGCTTCATCTTCCTTAAGTACTAATTCAGCTTGTTGTTGACGTTGCTTTTCGATTTCAGCATCGATGTCTTTTTGGTAAACACGGGTGTTTTGCTTAGTTACGCTCAAGCCCTTGTATTCGCCCAACTTAACATCTGGCTTAACCGTAACAACGGCCTTCAGAACCCAAGTTTGACCCTTTTGCATCGATTGTACATCGATTTGTGGTTGGTCCACTGGTTCGATGTTAACTTCTTTGATAGCTTCGTCATAAGCTTCTGGCAAGACGATGTTTAAAGCGTCTTGGTAGAGGGCTTCTTCACCATACATTTGGTTGAAGACCTGACGTGGAACCCGGCCCTTACGGAAACCAGGAATGGATAAGTTCTTCTTAGTCCGTTGGAAAGCTTTGTCCAAGCCTTCGTTAATCTTATCAGGAGCAATTTCAAAGGTTAGTTCGCCTTGATTAGTGCCCTTTTTTTCAAACTTTGCAGCCATTATTTTCCCTCCGAAATGAAGATATTACTATTTACAATTCTATCAATTGCATACTGTATAAGTGTACCTTATGCTACCCAAATTGTAAAATGGTTTTTGTCGAAAGCCCGCAAATGACGGGCGTTCCTTAAACATTTTACCGCAAATTGTAGCTGGCGTCTCGTGAAAACCGGTTTAGGCCGTCACAGATGCCACAATTTATGGTGAAACCGATTACTATCAAATCTTTTTAGAATTTCTCAGGACAACAAAAAAGGTTGAAAAGTCAGACTTTTCAACCTTTTTCAGGATAGAACTAATTAAAATTAGTCGTCAATTTCCGTAACAGTACCGGCACCAACAGTGTGGCCACCTTCACGGACAGTGAACTTAGTACCCTTTTCAATGGCAGCTGGTTGGATCAGTTCAACAGTGAACGTCACGTTATCACCAGGCATAACCATTTCAACGCCATCAGGCAATTCAATAACACCAGTGATATCAGTGGTGTGGAAGTAGAATTGTGGACGGTAGTTTGAGAAGAATGGCGTATGACGGCCACCTTCTTCTTTGCTCAAGATGTAGACTTCACCCTTGAACTTCTTGTGGGTTTGGATCGAGCCTGGCTTTGCCAAAACTTGTCCACGCACAACTTGGTCGCGGTTAACACCACGAAGCAAGGCACCAACGTTATCCCCGGCTTCACCAAGGTCCAACGTCTTACGGAACATTTCAAGACCAGTAACAGTCGTCTTCAATACGTCGTCATGTAAACCAACGATTTCAACTTCGTCACCGACCTTGACCATCCCACGGTCGATACGACCAGAAGCAACAGTCCCACGACCAGTGATCGTGAAGACGTCTTCAACTGGCATCAAGAATGGCTTGTCGTTTTCACGTTCTGGAGTTGGGATGTAATCATCCACAATGTCCATCAAGTGAAGGATAACCTTTTCTTGTTCTTCGTCGCCTTCGAGTGCCTTCAAAGCAGAACCGCGGACAACTGGAATGTCGTCACCAGGGTAATCGTATTCTGAAAGTAACTCACGAACTTCCATTTCAACTAAGTCAACCAATTCGTCATCGTCAACAAGGTCAGTCTTGTTTAAGAAGACAACGATGTAGTCAACACCCACTTGGCGGGCAAGCAAAATGTGTTCACGCGTTTGTGGCATAGGACCATCAGTTGCGGCAACAACCAAGATAGCACCGTCCATTTGGGCAGCACCAGTAATCATGTTCTTGATGTAGTCAGCGTGTCCTGGGGCATCGATATGCGCATAGTGACGCTTTTCAGTTTCATATTCAACGTGAGCAGTGTTGATCGTGATACCACGTTCACGTTCTTCTGGAGCTGCATCGATATCAGCGTAATCTTCGGCCTTTGCTAAACCTTTGCTAGCAAGTACCTTAGTGATTGCAGCAGTTAACGTCGTTTTCCCATGGTCAATATGGCCAATAGTACCAATATTTACATGGGGTTTAGTTCTTTCATAATGTTCTTTTTCAGCCATTAATGAAACCCTCCTGTATTTTATCGCTAAGAACGCTTGACTCTCTCTCGAAAATCAATCACCCTTTGCGTAAAATTATACTACTTCTTTTCAGAAAGGGAAAGCTGGAACCCTCCCAAAAAAGAATCCTTGACTAGTATATATGCTGCAGAATTATTTGTAAACTAAAATCTGCGTGAATTTACGGTTTTTCAGCATTTTCACCGTTAAGTGGCCCAAACAGTTCAGCCATAAAGCGGTTAAGACGCTGCTGCCAAGCGATCATGTCGTTTTTTTCGTCCGCTGTAACCTCTGGTGGTAGATCCTCCCCCGCTACCAGACGAGCCCAACTCGTGGGCTGGGTCACAACCTTATCAATAAACGGATACAGCATCATGAGTTGCAAGGTCACTGTCTGTTGAGCGTTGGCTGCCATCATAGGGTCCCGTTGGCCGAGATCTTCCTGAAAATACGATCGAATTCCCGCAGCAGCCCGACTAGCGTTCACCGGTTGCAGGTCTGCCGTATCGATCGTGTACATCTGCTCATCCAGCCACTGGAGCTTAACTGTTGCCTTGACCCGCAAGCGTAAGAGTTCTTCCAACAACGTTGCACGGATCAGTGGATGAAGAAATGGATCAACCAGCAAATATTGAACACTCTGCATAAATTCTTTGAGTGGCAATTGACGTGCCTGTTCTAGTCGTTGACGCTGTTCACCAAAGGAAACATCCCCTAAATGGGCAAACTGCTTAGCTAGCAACCGTTGCGTCGTCGCCAATGTCGTTCGGGACTCATCCTCTGCCTGAATGATCTGGGACAATCCTTGGTCTCGCCAATCCGCCGCAGCTGATAACGCGCAGAACTCACGAGCGAAGATAAATTGCCGGTTCTTCAAGGCCACAACCAGTCGCAGATTAAAATCGGCTTGTGAAGACAGGTAGGCGGCGTCCATTTCCGCGGCATACTGTTCCGCCCTTAAATATTGCTCATTGTGATAGAGGCTGTCAACCAGCTCACGATTCAATTCTGGTGTCTGTTCTTCGGCGTAGACGGCTTCAAACTGACTCGCTGCTATTGACCAATGTTCCGCCTTAGCAGCTGCCCTGGCCGCTTTTAGAGCCTGCTCTTTGGCCGCCGGACTAGAAAAATCTCCCATCTCGGTTTCCTCCCAATTATTTTTTGTGATCCAAAACGGACCGACGCCTTAGCGGTCTCGGTCCGTCATTTATTTACTTGTTGTCCGTCGTCTCAGCTGGTTTAGCCGCCCGCCGACGCTTACGATTGCGATGTGCCTTGTGATTTGGCTTCTGTGCCTTCGTTGCTGAATCGGATTTCACACTGACCGGAGCCTTCTTAGCCTTTGGCTGCTGCTTAGGCTTAGCGCCGGTCTTCTCCTTGTTTCCACTCCGCCGATGGTGTTGGTTCACTTCCATAATAACTGGTAAGATTACTGGACGACGATGCGTTTGTTCAAAGAGATAGTGACTCAAGTGTTCCCGAACATCTTGTTTTAAGTGGCCCCAATCAAACTCCTTGTTATCCAAGTTGTTTTGAACCGCCTTGCTAATGATGTTGGCACTCTCCTGCATTAAGTCCTTGTTGGCCTTAACGTAGACAAATCCACGCGAGGTAATCTTAGGTTCCGCCACAATCTGTTTCTTCTTACGATCAATTGTCACAACCGCGATGAAGATACCATCATCGGCCAGAACTTTTCGATCACGTAAGACGATATTTCCAATATCACCGACTCCGATCCCATCAATCATGGTATCGCTAACGTCGATACCTTCGCCTAGACCAATCTTGCCGTTGCTATAAGTCAGCACATCCCCCTTGGCCAGGATAAAGATGTGTTCAGCTGGAATTCCCAGCTCCATGGCAGCGTTAGCATGGGCGTTCAGTAACCGGTACTCCCCTTGAATCGGAACCAAATACTTCGGTTTCATCAAGTTCAGCATCAGTTGAAGGTCGCGCTTATAAGCGTGTCCAGAGGAGTTTAAGTCATCAGAAATGGCCTTAACTTCCCCCCCGGCACGATAAATCATATCACGGGTCTGGGCAACTGTCGTGTCCATGGCGTGAGAAGGCGTCGTGGTGATGTAGACCAAATCACCCTCTTGAATATTGAACGTCTTTTCTTGCTTGTTTGCCATACGTTGAATGGCCTTGATAGGCTCACCCATCTTACCCGTTTGGAGCACAACCGTTTCATCAGGCTTCAAGCTACCCAATTGTTCTGGCGTCACCAGCAGGTCGTCATCAAAGGACAACTTGCCGAGCTTCATTGCCGTGTGGACAATTTTTTCCAAATCTTGGCCCGTCAGGCAAACCTTACGACCGGTTTTAGCCGCAGCATCGAAGACTTGTTGAATCCGGAGAATGTTGGAGGCAACACAGGCCACCACAATCCGACCCTCACGGTAGTTAAAGGTTTCTTCAATGTCTTCCGCAATAGTCTGTTCAGAGGCGTTCATAGCCGGATTTTCCGCATTAGCGGAGTCACTCAGCAAGGCTAAAACACCGGCCTGACCGATAGCCCCTAAGCGTGCGTAGTCCGTTTGATAACCTGGCTTGGCCGTCTGGTCAAACTTAAAGTCACCCGTATAGACAATCTGACCTTCATCAGTCTTCAAGACAATTCCCATGGATTCAGGAATTGAATGCGTTGTTGAGAAGAAGGAAACGACAACGTCACCGAAGTCAATCTCAGTCTTTTCGTCAACCACATGAAAATCATCGTAATTCTTAAGTTTGGGTTCAGTTGCGACATCAATTTTGGCCAAAGCCACGGTCATTTCAGAACCGAAGACAGGCACATTGAATTCCGTCAGGAAGTACGGTAACGCCCCGATTGCATCGGCATGGCCGTGAGTTAAGAAGACCGCCACAATACGATCCTTATTCTCCCGTAGGTAATTCCAATCGGGAATCACCACGTCAATTCCTAACAATTCATTTTCGGGGTACTTTAACCCACAATCTAAAATATAAATACTACCGTTAACGTCGACGGCATACATGTTCTTCCCGTTCTCGCGGACACCGCCGAACGGAATAATTTTGATCTTTGCACTCATAAGTTCACCTCAAGTAAGTTTCTCTACTATAATCTAATTTATTTACGATTAACTCGTAATTACTATTTTCATATGGGCCGTTTAGCCCAGATTCGTCCGTGATTAAACTTCTTTCAGTTTACCATACTTTGTGCGATTACAGAACTATGTCGCCAAACCCGATCAAAAAAGGTTCGTTTCCCAATAATTAGGAAACGAACCTCCAAGGCGCATCGAATTAACGACGTAAGCCCAAGCTCTTGATTAATTCACGGTAACGTTGAACATCAGTCTTACGTAAGTAACTGATTAAGTTACGACGGTGACCAATCTTCTTCATCAAACCACGTTGGGAATGGTAATCCTTACGGTGATTTTGCATGTGCACGTTGATTTCGTTGATATCAGCGGTTAAAACGGCAACTTGAACTTCAGTAGAACCAGTGTCGCCTTCGTGACGTGCGTATTGCTTGATAATTTCGTTTTTCTTTGCTTGACTAATAGCCATGGTAAATGTACCACCCTTCAAAATAAGTGCCCAAAACTGAGTAAACCGTCGGTGGCCGGCGAATCAACTAAGTTAAGGGTTTGTGCTTAGCACAGTTACCTATCATACTTAATTGTCGGTTAAATAGCAAGTTTTTTCCGTGCAATGCCTATCAAGTAAAATTACTTTACATTTATCGACACAACCTATTGCAATCAGTCTGTGGATTCTGTATAATTACATACGTTGAAATTAAGATTTCCGGTACAGGATTTCTCATTCGGAGGTGAAATTTTCATGCCAATTATTAAATCAGCAATCGAACGTGCCAAGACCAACGTCAAGGCCAACGAACGTAACGCCGCTCAAATGAGCGCAATGCGGACTGCCGTAAAGCGTTTCGAACAGGCCAAGACGGCCGGTGCCGACAACGTTGAAGACTTATACCGTCAAGCAAGTGCTGCTGTTGACCATGCCGCTTCAAAGGGCTTGATCAAGCGTAACAAGGCTTCCCGTGACAAGTCACGGATGGCTGCACGCCTTGCCAAGTAATCAATTAATCAACCTGATTAGATGATGCAATAAGGGGGTCGACCTTTTGGTCGATCCCCTTTTTTGTGTCCTCTAGGCTGGACGTTGATTGGCGAACTGCGTCATGAACAGTGAAAATAACAGTTCTGGTTCCTCTGTAGTCGATTTCATTTGTTGTTCGACCCGAAACAACCCCAGATAGGCCTGATTGAGATCAGTTAACTGGAAACGCCGCTGGCTTTGCAAAGCTAGTTTTATTCGGTATGGATGCACCTTCAACAGGCTCGCCAGTTTGCCTTGACTGTATCCCTGCTTGGCCAAGACCTTCGATTGAATCAACAATCGAAATTGCCCTTGTAGAATAGCATTGATTTTTAAAGGTTCCTCTTTAGCTAGAATCAATTCCCGATATAACGTGACGGCACCTGCAGTATCCCTTGCTAAAACTTTATTGACCAGGTCAAAGACATTTTGCGTTAGCGTCTGCGTCACCAAGCCATTCACCGCATCAATGGTAATTGTCTTCGCCGGCACAGTGAACAACTCCAATTTAGGGAGTTCACTCATCATGAGTGTCAAATCAGCATCAGTCCGTTGAATCAACTCTTGCAACGCCTGGGGATCAATCGTATAGCCATCTTGCTTCACCTGATCCGTCACAAATTTCTGAACATCCCGTTCAGTAAAATGACCAATATCAGCGGTCACCGCCACTTTTTTCAAGAGTTTTGAAACTTTCTTACGACCATCCAGTTTGTCATAAGGGGCGAAGAAAACTAACACTGTACTCTCCATTGGTGATGAGAGATAGGTTTGCAAGCTATCCAAATCATGCTCCACCTTCTGTTTTTTTGTCTCTCCCGTTAAAAAGGCAGGACTGTCGATACACACGACTCGACGTTCGCCAAAAAACGGTGCCGCCATGGCATCGTCCAACGCAACAGCCAGTGGTACCGTGTCCATATCGTAGCTGGCAAAGTTCATGGTTTGCTCCCCAGCTGGAACAACCGCGCGAAAAGCACGTTTCAGCCGCCGCTGCAAGTAATCCCCCTGACCCAGGACCAAGTAAACCGGTGCGAGATCTTTTCCCGTATGTAATTTATTTAAGAGTTCGTTAATCGTCAAAACCTTAGTCCCCTTTTAATTTAGTCTGCCATTCCCCATATTGTCCCGCAAAGACGTAGCGAATCATCCCACTCGTCTGCGTACTCACTGTCGGTATCTGGTCGGCTCTCAGCCGCGCCAGGGTCTCCTGATTAGGGTGTCCGTAGCGATTATGACGGCCTGCTGAGATAATCCCCCAGCGTGGCCTGACTTGATGTAGGAACGCAACACTGCTCGCCGTTTTGCTCCCGTGATGTCCTAATTTTAACACGTCCGTTCTTAATTGCGGATCGACTTCTAACATTTTTTGTTCACCGGCCTGGTCGAGGTCCCCCATAAATAGAAAATTCAAACCGCCATATTGCCCCTGTAAGGCCAAAGAATTGCTATTTTCGGCCGGTGCCGCCTCGAATGGATGCCGAACAGTTAAGGGCAGCTCACTTGTCGTTTTGATTGGAATCAGCTCTGTCGTGCCCTGACGATTGGCCAACAAATGTTGCCAGGCTGGTTCCTGTTCCATCCCCGCCGGTACCAATAACCGTTTAACACGAAAAGCCTTGAGCACTGCTGGTAAGTCTCCAATATGGTCGGCGTCGTGATGTGTCAGGTACAGGTCATCAATAGTCGTAATTCCCCGACTTCGAAGATAGGTCACACTGGTTCTATCGGCGGCGTAGGTTACCGGAACTTTGGGAACCCAACGCGGTTGCTGAAAACCCAGGTGACCACCAGTATCAATCATCGAAACATGCCGATTAAAGCGTTCACGAACTAAGATACTATCTCCTTGACCGACGTCAAAGTAGGCAACCTCGCCATGCCATGGTAAATGAATCGCCCCGTACATCAAGACATAACTTATCATCAACAACCGCAAGAGCCTTCGTCGCTGACTCATGGCACAACTGAACACGCTACCCGCTAACCAAATCCACAACCAGCACACCCACCACCAAGGTTTTCCAAAAACAAGATTACCAGGTAACGTCCCCAGCCAAGTCATCGTCTGGTCGAACCACCCTAACAGGGTCGCACACCCGAGGCTCACCTCGGGTACCCAAGGAAAAATGACTGTGCCAACAACGGTCAATGGCAGTAATAGGATCGAAAATAAGGGAACGACGATCCAATTTGCCAGTAGCGTTAGGAGATGCCATTGAAACAAACCGTTAAGTAGACTCGGTAGACTGACCAGGGCCAGACCGACCTGCCGCCAAACAAACGACTCTTGTTCCAGTAGAATCAAGACCAACGACAGACCAAAGCTCAATTGGCTTCCCAACTCGAATAGCAGACCCATATTACCAACTAACGCCGCCATCAGGGCCAGAGACCATGCATCCAGTCCGCTAATCCGTAAGCCCAACTGTCGGCCCGACAACTGCAAACCACGCATGAGGCTGGCCCGCAGAATACTTCCACCACCGCCAGCCAAAATAAAGTAACCAGGGAGACCGACAATCATCCCTCGCTCCCAGAGATTTCTGGGCAGGCGACAATGGACGCAGAGCCATTCCACCACTAATAAAACGAGTGAAACATGCAATCCAGAGATCGAGAACAAATGCAGTAACCCCAATCGCTGCATCCCTTCAAGCTCCTGGGTCGCTTCTAACGCGCGATAACCTGGAAAGAGGCCCAAAGCATAGACCTTAAGTGCCCCCGGAAGCCGTTGACAGGCCTGGATTAGGTGAGCTCGTAGACCATGCCACCAGTCAGGCCACCATGTTAACGGGCCCGTTGTGGCCACTAACGACGTCACTTGGGAAATTCTCACTTGCTTCATAATGCCTCGCCGCGACCAATAGGCTGCCCCATCGAATTGACTAAAGTTGGTTGCTGGTAAAATTCCAGATTCCGTTCCCTGAACGCGCCAAGATTGAACCTGAGTGACAGTTTGAAGACGGTGAAGTTCTGCGGCGGAGCCAATTCGACCGTGAAAAATTGACCGTTCACCCGTGGATACGACTTGCCCTACAAAAGAATAGGTGGCACCGCGAATACTTAGGGCATCTGGTTGGAAGCGAACAGTAAGACCCACTGATCTCTCCGTAAAAGGTGAGACCCGTCTTCCGGCTAACTGGCGTTGACGACCCCACCACACACCACCAATGACGACGAAGACGATCCCCGTTATTACCAATGTTTGGGCCGAGCGTAGGGCTAAGACCCGACCCCAGGCCAACAGGATCAATATCACCCCGGCCCACGGATGACCACCCCACGCCACACTCAGTGCAGCCAGCGGTAACGCCACAAACAACCAACGACCACCCATCGCTACTCTGTGGGATGTTGATCCACCAGTTGACTCAATAAAGCTGGATCAACCGTCACTTGGTTTAAATCGACGTGTTTCATCGCAATGAGTTCCCGCGCATAATCACTGTTGTGATAATTCCGCATGTACGTAATCTTTTTAATTCCCGCTTGGAGTAGCATCTTTGTACATTGGAGACAAGGAAAATCCGTCACATAAATCTCAGCACCATCGGTGGCCTCACCAAACTTAGCACACTGTAAAATGGCATTCATTTCAGCATGAATGGTTCGCACACAGTGACCGTCGACCAGCTTGCAACCCACATCGAGGCAGTGACTGTCGCCGGAAACCGATCCGTTATACCCAGCTGCTATCAGTCGCTTATCCCGGACAATCGTCGCACCCACTGACAGCCGATTACAGGTGCTACGAGTCGAAATCACCAAGGCCTGTAACATGAAATAATCATCCCAAGAAATTCGTTCACTTGCCATCAGAAATCCCTCTTTCTCATTTGTTTGATTTAGTATATCACGTCGTCAATTGGTCCTGCAGCTTAGCCACCGTTTTGTCTCCAAAACCAGAAACTTGAGCCAAGTCCTTCACCGACTTAAAGGAACCATGTTCCTCGCGATACGCCACGATCTTCTGCGCTTTCTTCTCACCAATACCTGTTAACTGTTGCAAATCCGCCACAGTCGCCGTATTGAGGTTGACCACAGTTGTGGGGCCACTGCTCCCCTGAGTCCCGGAAGCTTCCCCCGCGGCCATCCCACTCGTAGCTACTTGCGGCACTTTTTCTCCCTTCAGTGGAATATAAAGCTTCTGTTGATCGGTCAGACGAGTCGCTAGGTTAATCTGTTGTCGATCGGCCCGAGGCGCTAACCCACCGGCCGTTTGAATAGCATCTGCGACCCGCATTTCCGCAGTGAATTGGTAAAGTCCGGGCTTACGAACCGCGCCTTGAACGTCTACAAAAACCCGAGTGTCATGACTGCTGGACACACGACTTTCGACCCCCGCGACAGCCTTATGACTTCCAGACTCACTTATAGCTTGTGTTGCGGGTGGAATCTTCGCGGGTAAAGTTGCCGTTGGCGTCCGATGCAATAATCCCCATCCGACCAGTAACACAACCGTCACGGCTAAACACCCTGCCATTGCCACCCGAGTCCGCATACGCAGTTCCTGCCACCACATCATTACTTGTTCCATCTCTCTGCCCCCTTTACCGGTTAATTCCGTAAAAAGAAGCAGATAATTTCTTACAGCAAAAAAGTTTCACTCATTTCGAGTGAAACTTCACTAAATTCTACGAATGCGTTTTAAGATATTTCAAAGCATCATCAAAGGTCTGGACTGGCACCACTTTCATATTCGGTGCATATTTTTTGGCAGTTGCCTTCGCTAATTGATAGTTCGTCATATGATGTTCTTCATATTTGAGGAGCAACTTAGAAGGCTTGACGTATGGCGCAAAGAAAACTGTTGCTCCGGCTCGCTTAGCCGTCACAATCTTCTTATCAATCCCACCAATCTCACCAACATTACCATTGGCATCAATGGTCCCAGTCCCCGCGATGTTCTGACCATGACGCAGATTCTGCCCCATCAACTGGGTATAGATCTGCAAACTAAACATTAGACCACCAGAAGGTCCCCCGATGTTTCCAGGATCGACTGTCACCTTGGGATTCGGCTTCACTTTAACATTGTCCGTCAGTGTGATACCAATTCCGGCCTTCTTGGTTGGCAACGCCATCAGCTTAGCGGTCGCCTCACGAGACTTGCCCTGACGTTCATAGGTAATCGTCGCACGCTGGCCGACTCGTTGTTTCTGAATGTAATGTTGATAACCCGTCATCGAATCAAAGTGCCGACCATTAACCTTGGTTACTGTATCACCGACCTTGATCTTCCCTGCAAATGGAGAATTCTTCGCGATACTGAGTACATAGATTCCTAAGTACTGGCGCGTCACCGGTTTCTTTGCTGCGCGATAAGCCGTGTAAATTGACTCATTAATCGCACTTTGCATGTAGAAGTCCTGAACACGGTCATAGGTAGCGTTATCTTGTCCCCCAGTCACGTCAGCGACGTCTTCAATACTGTAATATGGATTAAATTTAGCATAGACATAAGACACCGGCCGAGCTTGCGCCACCGCAACGGCGGTAATCATATACTTTCCCTGGTTCTTATCGGGATGACCAGGCATCTTCACGAAACTCTTGAGATCATCCGCTTCGCCGGGCCCCTCGATATACTTTGGGAGTGGGAGGAAGAAGAACGCCAACACCAAAATCGCAATGACCGCAGTTAAAATCACCTGACGCCACTGTTTACGCGTTAATTTGAACATACTCAGCCACGCTCCAATCGGTCACGGAGCCCCTGTGCAACTGCGGGCGGTACTAAAGCGGACAGGTCACCTCCAAATTGGGCGACCTCCTTTAAAAGGCTAGAGGATACGAATTGATATTGGGGATCGGCATTCAAAAAGACCGTTTCGATCTCGGGGGCCAGCGAACGGTTCATGCCCGCAATCCCTTGTTCAAATTCAAAGTCTGTACTATTCCGCAGACCACGAATCAAAACTGTGGCTTGATTATCGCGCAAAAAATCCACAGTTAACCCACTCTCAATTTGTACACTGACATTAGCCAAGTTCTGCGTACTCGTCGTGATAAAAGCCACTCGTTCTGCCGGCGTGAACACCCCACGTTTGGCAGTGTTTTGCCCCACGGCAACGATCACGTGGTCAAAAATCTTACTGGCTCGGGTAATCAGATCCAAGTGACCATTTGTCAATGGATCAAAACTCCCTGGAAAAACAGCGGTCGTCATTAGACTTCACTTCCTAAAGCATAAATTGTCAGTTCAGTAATGCCGTAGTCTCGCCGTTCGATAAACACATAGCCTGGAACATCATCCGGTAATTTTGCCTTTTGATCGGTTTCACAGACAATTCGTGCGTGCGGCTTTAGCAGATTCAAATCTCGCAACGTGGCCATCTGTTCTACAATCTTCTGTTGGGCATAAGGCGGATCAAAATAAACCAGATTAAACTGATCGCCCCGTGTTGCCAATTCTTTCAGTGCCCGATTGGCATCTCGTTTGATGATATCAAACTTTTCGGGTGCCTTGGTCACCGCGACATTATCACGAATGGTTTGAATCGCTGCATATTGGCGATCAATCAGGACAGCCTCCTCAATACCACGAGAGACACCTTCGATACTCAACCCGCCAGATCCAGCGAACAGATCCAAACTCCTGCCACCATCAAAATACGGTCCAATAATATTGAATAAGGCTTCCTTTACCTTATCTGTGGTGGGACGGGTTGCCATCCCAGGAACGGCCTTCAATCTTCGGCCACCAAATTCACCTGCTACGATTCTCATTGGTCATCATCCTTTGCTCCAGGCGTCGCCACTTCTTCAGCAACCCCATTGAATGTCTCATTAATTTCTGGGCGGTGTGAGGCCACCACGCGTTTGACAAAACGCAAGTGACTGAGTTGATCGGTCAAAGACGCCACTTGGTCTCGATTGACATATAGCACGACATACCGCATCTTCTTAGAAACATACATCACGGTACCGTAACGCTTTAACTGACGCGTCTGTTTTAAACTATACGTATAAACAATTAAGCTCTGCCGTGGCTGAATTTCAAATGCCATAATTAATCCTCCTTTGTGCTATCAGGCTTGCCGTTCTCTATTCTGACGGGCACTAATGTTCAGAACAACTCCCAACACTAATGCCAGCGTCCAGGTACTCGACCCCCCATAACTAATGAAGGGGAAAGTTACCCCGGTAATTGGCAACATCCCCAGAACCCCACCTAGATTAAAGAGGGTCTGAATGGTTAAATAAGTTGCCGATCCATAACACACCAAGGTCTGATAAGCCGAGTGACTCCGAATACCTACTAATACCGTCCGAATAATAATCGTGAATAACAGGGCAATCACGACAAGTGCCGTCACTAACCCCAACTCTTCGGCCACAATCGCCATGATAAAATCAGTATTGGGCTCGGGGAGATACCCGGTCTTTTGGATACTGTTCCCCCAACCCACGCCAAAGATTCCCCCATTGCTCAGGGCATAGTAAGAATTAACCAGTTGTTGTCCAACCGTTTGCGCATGTTCAAATGGATTGATGAAAGCCACGATTCGTTGCAATTTATAGGAACTTTTCGCCCAACTTTCAGAAAGCTTAATGAGAATTGGAAAAATAACCCCCGCAATCGCCACAAAAGAAAGCCAGAAGTAGAAGACAGCCCGTCGATAGTTAAACCCACTTGCCAGGCACATAATCAACATAATTGCAGCATTAATCGCAGCCCCCCCCATATCAGGTTGGACAAAAATTAAAGTCACAATGATACAACAGATCAGCACAGGCCGCCACATAGGGACCCACCAATTTTCCACCTGTAATTCATCCTGTCGATGATCAATGGTATTGGCCAACCAGATAATCACGTAAAACTTCACAAACTCAGCGGGTTGGATACTGATGGGCCCCAAATGAAACCAACCGGCCGCTCCGTTAATCGTCTGACCCATCGCAATCAATAAAAATAACGATCCAAAGGCCAGGTAACCAGCCCATTTGAGAACCGATCGATTTCGGAGCTTATTGATATTTAATGAAAGCATGAAGGCTACGATTAAGAGACCCATAAACACGTAGATAGCCTGCTTAATCAAATAACTAGCGGGACTTCCCCCATTCTGTGAGCCAATGTCTGCACTGGCTGAGTACACCATCACAATTCCAAAAAGACTAAGAATAAGATAGGGGACCACGATGAAATAATCTAAATATTTTAACTTTCGCATACCTTTTGTTCGCTCCAAGTCCACCGTTTTAAAACGGCAATCGAATGTTTACATTATAGCATAGCTCACTCTAATTTTTTCGATAAAAAAACGGTAAGAACCGCATTTAAGTCGCGATTCTTACCGTTTTTAAAATTTTAGTTTAGAAATTACTTCCGTGAAGCAGTCTTCCGCTTCTTAGCAGCCTTTTCCCGTTCGCTCGTGTTCAGAATTTGCTTCCGCAGACGAACGTGTTCTGGGGTGATTTCACAGTATTCATCTTCATTGATGAATTCCAATGATTCTTCCAGAGACATCTTCAATGGTGACTTAACCTTGGCAATATCCTCAGAACCGGCAGCCCGGACGTTGGTTTGGTTACGGCCACGCGTGATGTTGACAGAAATGTCATTGTCACGACTGTTTTGACCAATAATCATCCCTTCGTAGACTTCAGTCCCAGCGTCGGTAAAGATCGTTCCACGGTCTTGAACGGCCATGATAGCGTAAGTCGTTACCTTACCAGAGTTAATTGAAACCAAAGTCCCGTTGTGACGACCTGGGTTCCAGTTCTTGATAACTGGCAAGTACTTGGAGAAGGTATGGTTCATGATCCCGTAACCACGGGTTAAGGATAAGAATTCAGTTGAGTAACCGATTAACCCACGAGATGGGGCTAAGAAAGTCAAACGAGTTTGACCGTTACCAACGGCTTCCATATTCTTCATCTCACCCTTACGTTGTGAAAGCGTATCGATGATTGAACCAGTGTATTCGTCAGGTGTATCGATCTGAACAGATTCGAATGGTTCGCAACGAACGTTGTCGACTGTTCTGTAGATAACTTCAGGACGGGAAGCTTGCAATTCGTAACCTTCACGACGCATCGTTTCGATCAAGATGGACAAGTGAAGTTCACCACGACCAGAAACGACCCAGGCACCAGGATTATCGGTGTCATCAACACGTAAGGAAACATCGGTATGCAATTCACGCTTCAAACGTTCTTCGATTTGACGAGACGTTACGAACTTACCTTCACGACCGGCAAATGGAGAGTCGTTCGTCCGGAAAGTCATTTGTAACGTAGGTTCATCAATCCGCAAGATTGGAAGTGGTTCTGGCGTATTAGGATCAACCACCGTTTCACCAACGTTGATTTCATCCATCCCAGAAACAGCAATCAAGTCACCAGCTTGGGCTTCCTTGATTTCCAAACGCTTCAATCCGAAGAAACCAAACAACTTGGTAACCCGGAAGTTTTGCTTCGAGCCATCCAACTTCATAACTGAGACGCTATCGCCGACCTTGATCTTCCCACGGAAGATACGGCCAATTCCGATACGACCAACGAAGTCGTTGTAATCCAGCATGGCAACTTGGAACTGTAAAGGTTCGTCGGTGTTGTCAATTGGAGCTGGAATGTGCTTAACGATAGTGTCAAAGATAGGCTTCATCGTGTGCTCTTGGGTATCTAGTTCTGGATCGTAGCTGGAAGTTCCGTTCATTGCAGAGGCGTAAACCACTGGGAAGTCCAATTGGTCTTCATCGGCCCCTAATTCAATAAAGAGATCCAAAACTTCGTCTACAACTTCAGAAGGACGGGCACCTGGACGGTCAACCTTGTTAATAACAACGATTGGCGTCAAGTGTTGGTCTAATGCCTTCTTCAAAACGAAACGCGTTTGTGGCATCGTTCCTTCGTAAGCGTCAACGACTAACAGAACGCCGTCAACCATGCGCATGATCCGTTCAACTTCACCACCAAAATCGGCATGTCCTGGGGTATCCAAGATGTTAATTTGCTTGTCGCCATAACGAACGGCAGTGTTCTTGGACAGGATCGTGATTCCCCGTTCCTTTTCGATTGCATTGGTATCAAGAGCACGGTCCTCGATTGACGCGTGTTCGTCCAACGTATCGGATTGTTTCAGCATTTCGTTAACCAGGGTCGTCTTCCCGTGGTCAACGTGGGCAATGATGGCAATGTTGCGGATATCATCTCTGATTTTCAAGTGTATTTCTTCCTTTCGTGCTTGGTGAATTAGATGGATCACGGCATGCTTACATCAGTAAGTACGCTTTATTGTAGCGTCAATGGTCGGCAAAGTCCATCCATACCGGCCGGCCGCATAAAAAAACTGTGACAGTGTCACAGTGAGACGTCATCTTCTTCAATTTGGAGAATATCACGTTGCGCTTTTTTCGTCGCTACTAGTACAAGGTTAGATGATAGCATATTGAGCGGCCGCCCGTCAATAGTTGAGACCCGAACGTCTAAACAATTCAAGAGAATCTGACCAGCTGCGATATCCCAAGGCTTCAGGTGAGAAATATACCCCACCGTCTTTCCTAACAAGCAGTTGATGATTTCGATCCCCGCACTGCCGTAAATCCGCATTCCCGAACTAGCATGAACAATGGCTTGCATGTGGGCAATATCGTGAATCACGATGGGTGAACTGGCTCCCATGAGGCCCTCGGCCAGTGGTAAATCCATTGGATCTGCCAGCTGATCTTGATTAGCCCAAACACCACCTACGGTCAACCCACCATGATACAAAACATCCTTCATGACATCATAGATAAAGCCAAGCTGACCAACACCATCTTGGTATATACCAATCATCATGGCAAAATTATCATGTTGCTTGACGAAATTCATCGTGCCATCAATGGGATCGACGATCCAGACCCGTCCCTTTAGGCTGGTCGGGTGATCTCCAAAGCCTTCTTCGCCCAAAATGCGAGCCTCAGGATCGATCCGCCGAATCTCACGAACCAAAAACTGTTCATTCTCGCGGTCCACATTAGTCACGAGATCTTTGCGGTTAGTCTTCTCGGCTACGGTTAAAGGAGACGCCATGCGATCGATGACCCGTTGTCGGGCTGTTTGAAGCACGGCCACCACGTCACGATCCAGTTGTTGCCAATCCTGCGTCATTACCCCCGGGCCTCCTTCATCTTGACCTTGCCACCATGTTCTCTAGCCTGCTTAACCGTCTGGTAGATGCTATAACCGGACACCCTTTCAAAATCTCGACCAAGCTGCTTTTCCTCAAACTTCTGAGGAACAACCGTTTGGAATGCCCGATAGGCCGCGATAATATCTGTTGCTGAGACGCCCTGGCTCAATTCATACGCATCCTCCACGCACTGATAGAGCGACGTGACCGCTACGATATCGGTCGTAGACCAATCCACTTGCAATGGGTATTCATAATTACTATTCGACTTCACCGGTTATTTCCCTCCGTTTGTTGTCCTTCAATTTGTTCAATTTCCGTACGGATCGTTTTAATCTGAACCGCAAACGCCTGCTCTTCATCTTCAGAAAGTACGAGATTAGTCAGGTGTTTGACCCCCTTCTTCCCCACTAATACTGGGGTAGCCGCCGCATAAACGGGAGCTTCTTGATGAATATTGGTGACAGAGGCAATCAATGGTTGGTCCGCAAAGTTCGCTTGTAGGAGACGAATCAGCGCCATATCACGCAAGATGGCCTGATCGCCAGCTGCTTCACGTTCTAGCCAACTACTCATTTTACCCAAATCATCAGCATCAAAGTTGGCGTCAGCGTTCGCCAGATACATGAGAATTGGGGCCGGGCCCACATAAGTTCGACTCCAGGCCGCGATGGGCTGACTAGCTGTGCCAACCACAGCCGCTTGAATCACGGCTGCCCCCACACCCAATCGTTCTGCCAGACGGTAGGTTAAAAGTCGGGTTAAGGGATAGGTACCAAGTCCCCAGATTTGACTGGCCGGCAATCCAGAAAATTTCCAGGCAAAGTAGGCCAAGAGTTCGTCTTGTTCTCCTGAAAAAACAAGTTGACCAGCAAAACCATTTTCAACAATTCGTTTGATCAATAATCGTAAATCATCAACTCGCGACTGTAAGGTAGCGTCCTTTAAATTACGGTCAAGCACGACCATCCAGGTCGCCTGGCCATAGTCGCTGGATGTGCCCACTCGAATACTCAAATGTGGACACAAGGCACTGGCCACCACCAGCGACTGATATCGTGGGGTGTCCGTTGTCGTATTCGGCATAACCACACAATCAAGTGGCAGGTCAGTGATCAGAAGCTGCTGTAGCAACTGACTGGCTTGATCAAAATTCCCTTGAATCAGTAACGTTGGGTTCATGGTGACCCTCCTTTAAATCGTCATATTTAAACCACATAGTTCCATTATAAATAATGGGTCCCGGATAGCAAGCGCAACTACTTTGCGAAGTGCCCTCACCGTAACATCTCTGCCACACAAAAAACGAGGAACCTAAGCCCCTCGCTTTTCTGCAAAAATAGAGTTGTCGTGCGCCCACTAAATGTGGGTTGGAAAGCCTAACGCAATATCGGCAGCTTCCTGAATTGGTTCATTTAATGTTGGGTGTGGGTGAATCGTCAAGGCAACATCCTCGACATTCATTCCCCCATTAACGATTAAGGATAATTCACCAGCCAAGGTGCTGGCTTCCGGTCCTACAACCTGAGCCCCAACAACGTTTTGATTCTCGTCATCAGTATAGACAAACCGAACGAAGCCATCGGGTGCATCCAATGAGACGGCTCGCGCATTCCCAGCAAATGGGAACTTTGAGGTCTTTACCTTCAAGCCCTTGTCCTTAGCTTCAGCTTGGGTGTAACCCACCGTAGCCAATTCTGGATCGGCGAAACAAACTGCTGGCACACTAGTCCAGTCGTTTGCCGTCTTCTTACCAGAAATGGCACCAGCAGCCGTCTTTCCTTCCGCGAAGGCCTTGTGAGCCAATGCGGCACCCGGAACGACGTCACCGACCGCCCAAATGTGCTCTGACGCAGTGCGACCTTGTTGGTCAACCTCGATCAAACCACGCTTGTCTAATTTGACGTTGGTGTACTCGAGACCCAGCGTATCAGTATTTGGCCGACGACCAACGGTAACCATACAGTAATCCGCCTTAATCGTCGTTTCCTTACCGTCAACCGCATAGGTGACCGCAACGCTCTGATCATCTTGGCTAGAACTCTTGGCCATCGCGTTAGTAATAACATCGATGCCCTTCTCCTTTAGCTTCTTGAGGACAACGGCAACCATGTCCTTTTCAAAGTTAGGTAGAATTGAACCTGTTCCTTCGATAATGGTGACATGGGCGCCAAGACTAGCATAAGCACCAGCCAATTCAGTCCCGACGTACCCCCCACCAATAACTACAAATTCTTTAGGAACTTCTGGCAGGTTCAGGCCACCGGTAGAATCCACCACACGACCTTCGAATTTAAATCCAGGAATTTCGATAGGATGACTTCCGGTAGCGATAATGATGTTATTAAATTCAAACGTCTGGCCGGTATCCGTCGACATGAATTGTTTTTCGCCAGTTGGCATGACACGAAGTTGGGTGTCACTGAGGAACACCGCTTCACCATTAACGACGTCGACGTGGTGTTTCTTCATCAGCATTTTAACCCCGCTGGTCATCCGATCAACAACCTTGGTTTGCTTCCACTGTTGCGTTTGTTTGAAATCAATCGTCGCTGCTTGGGTTGAAATACCGTAAGTAGACCCATCCTTAGCTTGTTCCAAACGGTGACCCGCTTGAATCAACGCCTTGGAAGGCACACAACCAACGTTGAGGCAGACACCGCCCAGCGTATCAGACTTTTCAATCAATGTGACCTTTTGGCCTAATTCAGAAGCGCGAATCGCGGCAACGTAACCGCCGGGGCCGGCACCAACAATGACGGTATCCTTTTTTTCAACATCTGCCATATTCCTGTCATCCTTCCATTAAAAGCATTTCTGGATCATGAAGCAAGGCTTTCAATTCATTTAAGATATTCTGAGCCAAGGCCCCATCGATTAATCGGTGGTCATAACTCAATGATAACTTCAACATACGACCAATTACGATTTGATCATCCTCATTGACGTATGGTGCCTTCTCAATTCGACCAACCCCTAAGATAGCTACTTCAGGTTGGTTGATGACTGGTGTGAACCAGCCCCCACCAATTGAGCCAACGTTACTGATTGTAATCGATCCACCGGCCATTGAAGCAGGTGACAACTTGTTATCGTAAGCCGCTTGACTATTCTCGGTGATTTCCTTAGCAATCTGGAACATTCCCTTAGCATCCGCGTTCTTGATGTTTGGGACGTACAAACCGTGTTCTGTATTCGTGGCAATCCCAATATTGTAGTAATGCTTCGTGACAATCTCTTGCGTCGTGTCATCAATCGAGGCATTCAATTCTGGGAAGTCCTTCATAACGGCGACCAAGGCCTTCACGATGTATGGCAAGAAGGTTAAGTGAATATCGCGGTCGGCGGCAACTTGCTTGTACTTCTTCCGGTTAGCCATGAGCTTAGACACTTCGACCTCGTCAAATGACGTGACATGTGGCGCGATGTCTTTAGAAGCCCGCATACTTTTGGCAATGATCTTCCGCATTGGGGACATTGGTTCACGCGTCTCCAATTCAGGACGGTCGGCATTCCAAGGCTTGATAGCCTGGCCCGTAGCCTTAGCTGTGGCCGGGGCACTAGTAGCGGCCTTGGCAGGAGCTGCGGCTGGTGCGACGGCACCGTTAAAGTTATCGATGTCAGCCTTCAGCACTTGGCCATGGTTCCCGGTTGGGGCAACTTGCGTAATGTCGACGCCCTTGTCGCGGGCATACTGCCGAACCGAAGGCATCGCCATCACGAGCTTATTGGGATCGGACGCGGCTGGCACACCCGTTGGGGCAGCGGCAACCGGTGCGGGACTCGCAGCTGGTGCTTCTGGTGTTGGTTCTGCTGGGGCAGCATCTGCAGCTGGAGCATCAGCGCCCTTACCCAAGTCAGCTGGGGTGTCAGTGCCATCGTCGATCACGATGAGTGGGTCACCAATTTCAACGGTGTCCCCTTCCTGGGCAACGATCTGAGCAACCTTCCCGTTAACTGGGGACGGTAATTCTGAAACCGACTTATCGTTTTGGATTTCGACTAATGTATCGTCTTCCTTGACGGTATCTCCTTCTTTAACAAGCCATGAAGAAATTTCACCTTCGGCCATTCCTTCACCAAGCTCAGGGAGTTTGAACGTATAAGCCATGGGAAAACTTCCTTTCTTTCATTAGAATACGAATAATCCCACATTAATTTATTTTTAAACGGGAATTTTAATAGGTAAAGATTTCACGTGCTTTCGCTTCAACATCGTCCGCATTTGGAATCCAATCGTTTTCAGCCTGGGCAAATGGATAGACACTATCTGGGGCTGCTACCCGGCCAATTGGTGCATCCAAGGACATGATCTTTTCTTCGGCAATATCAGCCGCAACTGTGGCTCCAACCCCAGCCATCCGTTGGGCCTCTTGAACAATAACCACTTTGTGGGTCTTGTCGATGGAAGCAAAGATGGTATCGGTGTCAATCGGTGACAAGGAGCGTAAGTCAATGACTTCAGCTGAGATATTATCCTTAGCCAAAGCATCGGCCGCCTTCAAGGATTCATTCACTTCGGCACTGTAGGCCACGATCGTGATATCGGTCCCCTCGCGAACGACCTTAGCAGAGTCTAATGGAACGGTATACTTTTCATCTGGAACTTCAGCCTTCATCGACCGGTAAAGCTTCAAGTTTTCCATGAAGAGAACGGGATCGTCACTTTCAACAGCTGAGATAATCATCCCTTTAGCGTCATAGGGGTTGGCTGGCGTCACAACTCGTAGTCCTGGGGTACTCGTGAAGTAATTTTCCAAATTATCAGCATGCATTTCGGCGGTATGAGTTCCGCCACCAAATGGTGTTCGTACCGTCACAGGAAAGTTCTTCTGTCCCCCGAAACGATAGTGGTCACGAGCTAATTGACCCACAATTCCATCCATTGCTTCGAACGTGAAGCCCATGAATTGAATTTCTGGAATTGGCCGCCAACCAGTCAGTGACAATCCAATAGCCAATCCGAGAATTCCAGATTCAGCTAATGGCGTATCGAAAACTCGGTCTTCACCATACTTGTCTTGCAGGCCAACAGTGGTCCGGAAAACCCCACCGTTCTTACCCACGTCTTCACCAAAAATCAAAGTCTTCGGATCGTCGTTCAAAACTTGATCCAAACCGGAAGTGATCGCTTTAATATATGTCATTTTAGCCATGATTACTTCGACTCCTTTGCTTCGAATTCTGCAATTTGCTTCTTAACAGCCGGCGTTGGCACGTTATACGTCCACTTCAAGAAATCGGAGACCTTCTGTGCAGGTGCAGCTTCTGCTTCCTTCATTGCTTGTTTGAAGTCATCTTTATAATCGGCAACTAATTTGTCTTCTTGATCCTGTGACCAGATACCCTTATCAGTTAACACTTTACGTAACCGAATCAGTGGGTCGGCATCAAACCAAGGCTTTTCTTCTTCTTTAGTCCGGTAGCGCGATGGATCGTCCCCTGCTGAGGAGTGCGCGCCGTAACGATAAGTTAGGGTTTCAATCACAACGGGGCCATTGCCAGCAACAGCAAAGTCTCTGGCAGCCTTAGCCACTTCGTGAACCGCGACGATATCCATCCCATCAACTTGAACGGAAGGAACACCCATGGCAACCGCCTTTTGAGCCAACGTTTCCGCTGCGGTTTGTTTGTAACGAGGCACTGAGATGGCCCACCCATTGTTTTGAACAAAGAAGACTGCGGGTGCTTGGAAAGCACTGGCGAAGTTAACCCCTTCATACCAGTCCCCTTGAGAAGTCCCACCATCACCGGTGTAAGCAAAGGCCACACGGTCTTCATCTTTATTCTTCTTAATACCCAAAGCAACACCGGCAGTTTCAACATATTGTGCCCCGATGATGATCTGAGGGAAAATCATATTTGGATTCGGGTGTTGACTTCCTTCAACATGACCCTTGGACCACAGGAACCCTTTGGCAACGGTTGTACCGTGCTGAATCATTTGTGGTAAATCCCGGTAGGCAGGTAACAGGAAGTCTTGTTCCTTAAAGGCAGTTACACTCCCCATCTCACTGGCTTCTTCACCAGCGGTTGGCGCATAGAAACCGAGGCGGCCCTGACGAGAAAAGTTCATGGTTTGTTCGTGTAATGTCCGTTCCCAAACCATTTTCTTCATAAAGTCTACCAGTTGATCATCTGAATACTTCGCAAGAATCTCCGGATCAACCACCGTACCTTCCCGGTCAATGACTTGTACCGGGTGCTTATACGGATCGGCCATCGTAGCTTTGATTTTGGCAAAGTCTACAATCTGTTTGCTTCCATTAGCCATAAGTAACACTTTCCTTTCACTTGATATGAAATTGTTAACAAGAGTGAGTTAACTGTGCGTTTCCTGACTACAGTTATAAAGTACCATTTTTTCACACCTCTTGCAAGCCCTTTCATTCATGTGAATAAAGGGTTTGTGCTACTTTTCACATTTTGATTGTGATCGTCCGTTTTCTTGGTTTTTTAACTCAAGAAACCATTTTCTAACCGTTTCATTTTCAGTAGGTTGTATGTTAAAATACAAGGTAATTATGATTAAATTTCGGAGGTAATGCTCGTGTTTCTCATGAAAGATATTGTTAGAGACGGTGATCCTGTTCTACGTCAAGAAGCCGCAGACGTTGTGTTCCCCCTCTCTGAAGAAGACCAACAACTCGCTAAGGACCTCATGGAATACCTCGTGGTATCTCAAGATCCTGAACAATGTAAAAAATATGGCTTGCGGGCCGGCGTAGGTCTGGCAGCGCCTCAGGTCGGGGTTTCCAAGAAAATGGCCTCTGTCCTTGTTCCTGCCGCCGAAGAAAACGGCAAGTCACCTTTCACAGATGTCATCATTAATCCGGTCATCGTGTCAGAATCTGTTCAACAGGGTGCCTTGACAGAGGGTGAAGGGTGCCTCTCCGTGGATAAGGATGTTCCAGGCTTTGTTCCTCGCCACGATCGCATTACTCTGCGTTATTACGACGTGAATGGTGAAAAACACCAGGTACGTTTGAAAAACTATCCGGCCATTGTTTGCCAACATGAAATCGACCATCTTCACGGGATGCTCTTCTACGATCATATCGACAAGGACCAGCCTTTCGGTCGTGATGAAGATACAATTATGATTGATTAAATCAAAAGCTCTGAAGATTTCACATCCTCAGAGCTTTTTTGTGACCTAATTTTAGACTGCTGGATCATTCAATTTTTTTAAATCTTTTAAATACTCGACTGTGGATTCATTCATTAAGTAGGCAACGTCTAAATGGAGATGATTTTCATATTCCCAAATATCGCTAACGATAAATGCTGATCCTGTTCCCACGGATTTAATTTGATGATCGGCACTGTAACTAGCCAGGGCCAGATTCAAAGCTTGCTCTAGCTCTGGCAAACGTCGTTCAGTATCCATGGCAGCGGGTAAGCTGTACTCAAATGCCATAACCCCTCTCCCCCACACATCAGCGACAGTCTCGGCACGTTGAATTTGTGCCTCATCTTCGCTGAGAACCTGATCATTGACCAGCCGTTGCAAGGCCGCTTTAACTGCCATATCGGTATCATCTTGAGCCGACCGCCGGACAATCCTTGTTGCGCGTTGGACAATCATCCGGTGAATCATTTCGTAAACGACAATGGCAATGATAATCCCAATGATTATTTCTATTATTAATGCCATGGTGTCTCCTCCGTTCACTTCGCGTTAGCTTAATCATAGCATGTTTTTCGGTCTAGGGGTAATTCTATACAATCACCTGAAACTATGCTAAAATTGTGCTAATTGTTGTGTAAGCAACCCGCAGTTCGGAAGGACATAAATGATTCACCTCTCTAGTGGTGAATTAAATTATTTTTTAAAGGAGTTTTGTCAGTGATTTATAAAGTTTATTATCAAAACGATAAGAAACGGAATCCTAAGCGCGAGGAAACCCATTCTCTCTACTTGGAAGCGGACACCGAAGTTGAAGCCCGTGCCCAAGTTGAGGCCCATACAGACCATAACATCGAATTCATTGAAGCCATGGAAGGTAAGACCCTGGCTTACGAACAAGAGAATCCGAATTTCAAATTAACGGAGTTCACTGAATGAACAAGTTAAACGTCAAAAATAACGAGACTGCTATCTTTGGCGTGGGTGGACTTGGTGAAATCGGGAAAAATACTTACGGTATCCAATTTCAGGATGAGATTGTTCTGATCGATGCCGGAATCAAATTTCCTGAAGACGAACTATTAGGGATCGATTATGTCATCCCCGATTATCAATATCTCGTTGAAAACCAATCCAAGATCAAGGCGCTAGTGATCACCCACGGCCATGAAGACCATATTGGCGGTATCCCGTACCTACTCAAGGCCCTTAACGTTCCGGTTTACGCCGGTCCGTTGGCCTTAGCGTTGATTAAGAACAAGCTTGAAGAACACGGATTACTTAAATCGACTGAGTTACACACAATTGACGATGATACTGTGCTGAAGTTTCGGAAGATGATCGTGACTTTCTTCCGGACAACCCACTCCATTCCCGACACTTTAGGGATTGCCGTGCATACTCCGGTCGGAACCATCGTGGAAACCGGGGATTATAAGTTCGATCTGACACCCGTTACCAACCAGCCGCCTGATCTTCAAAAGATGGCCAAGTTGGGAGCCGACGGTGTTTTGTGCTTGATGTCTGATAGTACAAACGCTGAACGTCCAATCTGGACCAAGTCTGAAAAATGGGTCGGTAAGTCAATCCGTAAGATCTTTGACCAAGTCGAAGGCCGGGTTATCTTTGCCACCTTCGCTTCAAATATCTCCCGGATTGAAACCGCCTGTGAAACTGCTCTGGCTCACGGTCGTAAGATCGCGGTCTTCGGTCGTTCCATGGAAGCGGCAATCGTTAATGGTCGCGAATTAGGCTACTTGAACATCCCTGACGAAGCATTAGTCGATGCCAACGCCATTCGCTCCCTACCAGCTAACAAAGTCATGATTCTTTGTACCGGTTCTCAGGGTGAACCCATGGCGGCCCTTTCACGGATCGCTAATGGCACCCACCGTCAGATTTCAATCCAACCCGGTGATACTGTTGTCTTCTCTAGTAATCCAATCCCTGGTAACACGATTTCTGTGAACCGGGTGATTAATGAACTGGAAGAAGCCGGCGCTACCGTCATTCATGGGAAGGTTAACAACATCCATACCTCTGGACATGGTGGCCAAGAGGAACAAAAACTGATGCTTCGGCTGATGCAACCGAAATTCTTTATGCCAATTCATGGGGAATACCGGATGTTAAAGATTCATACTGAATTAGCTGAACAATGTGGCGTTCCTCTCGATCACAGCTTTATCCTCCAAAATGGAGATGTTTTGGCTCTGACTAAGGATTCTGCCCGTGTTGCTGGCCACTTCAGTGCTGGTGACGTCTACATCGACGGTTCCGGAATCGGTGACATTGGCAACGTCGTCTTGCGCGACCGTCAATTACTTTCCGAAGAAGGACTCGTGGTTGTCGTAGCCACTATCGACCTGAAGAATCAAGAAATCAAGGCCGGTCCTGACCTCCTCTCCCGTGGATTTGTTTATATGCGGGAATCTGGTGAGTTACTCAATGAAGGTCGTCGTCGCGTCTTCCAGACGATTCGCAGAGCCATGCGAAATCCAAAGGCAACCGAGGCTTCCATCCGTAACGCCGTCATTGATGACCTTCAAAACTTCCTCTTTGCGAAGACTGAACGTCACCCAATGATTTTACCAATGTTCATTATGACTAAGTAATCTACAAACGACACCTGAGACTCGTTCTCCGGTGTCTTTTTTGTGGTTAATCTGACCGCGTTTCTTACGACAATGGAAAGTTCCAGGGGAATGACTAGGCAGTCAAACGGTTTTCGTTTATAATGGTTAAGATTAATCATTGAGAGGAGAAGTACGGTGAGTGTCCAGTTCTATATCATCCTAAATGAACACGCGGGTAGTGGCCACGCCAAAGAGGTTTGGCCAGCTATCAAGCAACAACTCGACGCCGCTGCGGTCCCCTACGAAGTGGCGGTCTCAGAGTACCCTAACCATGCGATTTTACTTAGCGAACAATTTGCTAAACAACTCCCCGACACCCCTCACCAAGACCGAGTGGTTCTCGCTGTCGGCGGTGACGGGACTCTTCATCAAGCCATCAATGGGCTCACCCGTTTACCCCGTCATTACCGAATCCCAGTCGCTTATATTCCGATCGGTTCGGGGAACGACTTCGCTAGAGGCGTCGGCATGGCCATGGATTGGCAAACGGCCCTTAAACAAGTGATCCAGTGTACGCATGCAACTGATATCGATATCGGCAGCTACGACGAAACCATTAAACAGGAACGCGGTGTCTTTACCAACAACCTGGGGATCGGGTTTGATGCCGCGATTATCTCCCAGGCCAATCAGTCGAAGGCCAAGGTGTGGCTGAACAAGCATCACCTGGGTTCTCTTTCCTATCTGGCTTCGGCACTGAGCGTCTACTACAATCAGACGGGATTCACTTTGACGGTACATGTCGGCAACCAACGGGACATCTACCCGAATGCTTTCCTGGTCACCACCACCAACCATCCCTACTTTGGGGGTGGCGTGGGTATCGCTCCAGGAGCCACGGTTCACGATCATCAGCTTCACTTAGTCGTCATTGAGAAACCTAATTTCTTTAAGTTAATCTGGTTAGCCCTACGGCTCGTATTTAAGCGTCATTTGACGTCTAAGGCCGTTCACTACTATCAGGCATCCAATATCCACCTCACCGTTCCGTCCATCGAATACGGACAATTAGACGGTGAGGAGATGGGGGGACGCTTCTTCGATGTTTACGTCGGCGTCACACAGTACCCCTTCTGGTTCGACACCACGATTTAACGATAGCCACGAAAAAAGGTCAGGACATAACGTCCTGGCCTCTTTTCGTGGCTATCTAAACCATTATTTGTTTGTTTAATCTTCCGAAGCAGCCATTGCTTCCAGAATCATGTCCAGCTGAGCACATTTATCCGACAGTGAGTTCATTTCTTCACCATAATGGGGTTCAATCCGTACGGTATCCTCACTGGGACAAATGCTCTCCGATTCCTTCCGTTTTAATGTCGCCAACTGGTTGTTAGCTTGCCGATATTCTTCCAGAATCTCTACTCGATTACTCATCCTTCAACAACTCCTTTAACCAACTATAGAATTTTTTAACACGTCTATAAATGACTAAAAGGAATCATACCACTTGCCTGTCGATTTGTTAACGATTTTCTTAACTTTTGTTCACGAAAAGGTAAAACTGGCTAAACAACCGGCAAATGGCCGCAACAGTCTACTTCAATGTCCCAGCAAATGACGGCATAAAGTACTTACTAATCTGTTGAACCTTCACGTTGTCCCCTGGTTCGGGTGCGGCAACGAATTGGTTATTCCCTAAGTAGATCGCATCATGATACGTCGCCCCAGAATTCCCCCAGAAGAGGATATCCCCAGGCTTAGCAGTCCCAACGGAATGCTTCGTAACGAAGGCTTCTTGAGAGACTGTGTTATGTGGTAAGTTCACACCCAATGCGTTCTTGTAAACGTAAGCCACTAAACCAGAACAGTCCATCCCACTGAGTGAGGACCCACCCCAAACATATGGAATATTGGCAGAGGCTAACTTCAAAGCTAATCCAGTCACAGAACCACTGGATAAGTTCGTGTTGGTCTGAGCACTCGATGATGAAGATGAACTTGTCGTAGTCGTCGATTGACTCGCCTGTGAAGCTTGCTTCTTAACGGCTGATTGCGTGGTCGTCTTGATCCGCTTTGTCTGACTGGTTGCCGTAGCATTCTGGCTACCAGTTTGTGTGGTCTGTTGTGTTTGACTAGAGCTAGCTGGTTGGCTCACACTAGTCTGTTGACTCGTCTGGCTTTGTTGTTGGCTAGGCTGAGCTTGTTGAACCTGACTAGAACGTGACTGCTGGCTCACACTAGACTGACTGGCAACGTTAGATGATGCTTGACTAGTCTGTGATTGACTGTTTTGACTAGCAGATGATTGTGACACAGGCGTCGTTTCAGCAACTGCGGCGCGTGTATGATTTTCAGTACGAGCACTGGTTGAAGAACTCGTCGTGGCTGTGCTTGATGATGATTGGCTTACACTAGCTGCTTGTTGCTTCTGCTGCTTAGCCGCTGCGGCCTGTTGTTCGGCAACGATTTGGGCCTGAACAGCATTGGCCTTAGCGGTACTCTGTTTCTGTTGCGTGGTTGATGTTGCTGCTGGTGTGGTCGTGGTATCGGTGGCTGCCTTGGCAGCCCCGGTAGGCAAGGTCAATTGCTGACCGACGCTCAACATATCCCCTGATAAGTGGTTAGCGGCTTGCAACTGCGCCACGGAAACGTGGTAGGCTTGCGCAAGATCCCATAACGTATCCCCGGACTTAACCGTAATCGTCTTTTTGCTCTGTGATGACTTAACTTGTAATTTCTGACCGACAAAAATCATATCTGTTGAACTGTCAATTGAATTCTGCTTTTCAAGGTCTTGAATGGACACACCCAATTTTTGTGAAAGCGCCCAAACAGTGTCCCCAGCTTTAACTTGAACGGTATCCGCATTCGCAGTAATGGTCGCACCTGCTGCTAACGCCCCAATGGCACTAACGACTCCAACAACTGCTTTGGTTTTTCGTTGTCCTGTACTCATCTTCACCAACACGTCCTTTTATGACTTTAGATTTTCAAAACTTGTGAACCCAACCTGTCGAAAAGAAAACAGGTGATGTTCGTTCATAGTAAATACGAATCACAAATTAATATTACCACACGTTTTCCCAGTTCCTTGTGAATAATTAAGAATTTCATAACTAGTTTTACTCATTGAACTGACGTTCCCTAATTCTTCAATCAATTACCAATCGATCGTTGAAAGCCTTGATACCACGGTAAAAAGCGGTTACATTTGGCGAACTCACGTTCATTTTCATTAGCGAACTATCTTGTTTAAAATGATTGGTAATGCATAAACTTCCGTAATTTGATTTCAATTGCATCCTACAAGTTCCCGTTGAAGACGCTTTATGTAAGTTACAATCGTTTCGATTTGCCTAAAGATTGTGAAATTAAAATTTGGACACAAAAAAACGGGAGAATTTCCCCCGTTAATTTGTTATCTCACTAATCTTACGCATTTCCACCAAAGATGCCACTGAAGAACGAAACTACCTTATGCCAAATCTGGACAAAGAAGTTTTCGGCTTTTTGGGCATCCGCACTGTTGGCGAAATCCTTCACGCTAGCCATTTTATTCCCAATACTATTAGCTAGGTTGTCAGCCACATTCGTGACGTTTTTAATATAAGTCTTACTGGTTGAAACTGGAGCTGATTGAACCTTGCTCAGAGCAATCGCAATATTGGTAATCTGCGTTGAACTGGTTTGATCCGCAATCCCCTTCTTAGCCAAGGCCTTTTGTAGCATAGCCTCGATATCCGACTTAGTGGCAAGGTCGTTGCCATTCTGACGTTGTTTGGCCAGGTCGGATGAGACATCCCCAACCGCTGACATCAACTTACCAGGATACTTGTTATCCTTACTGTTGCTATCAATAGCCGGTTGTGTGGCATCGAGCACGCCATTAGCCGCTTGTGTATTTTCAGCATTCAAAGTTAACCCATCCGCCGCCAGGGCCTTGTAAACCCCAGTTAGTGCTGACTCGCCGGAAACTGATTTGTCAGCGGTAACAGTGATAATGACATCCTTCACCCCGGCCATCGTGGCAACCATGGCGTATTGTTGCGAGGTTACTTCAGTGATGTTGTTCTGACCATCATAGTTAGCGATATTGACCTTAACACCACTTCCTGGATCGGCAGGCGCTAACGAAACAGAACTAATCATACTAGCATCCGTCGTTCCTGCTGAATTCAGATACTGTGCATAGTCGCTCCCGTTAACCGTGAGTTCAGAATAGTTGGATTTGGCCCCTAGGGCTTCACTCACCTTACTTTTGTCCTCACTGGCTAACCCAGCGCCGTAAACCACGTAAGCCTTCGATAAAGCCTTAGTCTGAACAGTACTGCCACTCGAAGCTGAAGAACTGCTAGCGTCCGTCGCGTCCGCATGAACTACGAGCGTCCGATCACTGAAACCGATTCCCAGTCCCAGTGTTGCCACTGTCAGACCAATTAATAAACGTTTTAACTTCATTAGTTTGCCTCTCTTCTCACTTGATTGACTTCCCTGTGACCTCAGTATAGCACGGTCCAAGTCTATCCTGACGAAACGCCCATGAGCTTAGAGAATTCTTCAAACATCTCGATTATTGCCAGAAACGCCGTGAACCCGCATATTCTGAGGCTAATTTTGACGCCGCCATCTTAATCTTCTGAACAGGTTCTCCTGGCTTTGGCGCATGCAAGAGACAGCCCGATCCGGCGTAGAGACCGACGTGATGAATGTCACCAGTTCCATGATTCTTCGCAAAGAAAACCAGGTCTCCAGCGGTCAATTCTTCCGGAGCCACTGGATAGCCATTGGCGAACTGATCACTGGCATCCCGAGGAATCGTATAGCCCAACACGCGATGTAAGCTGTAGATTAATCCAGAACAGTCAAACCCGGCCGGGGTCAATCCTCCCCATAGGTAAGGTGTTCCTAGAAATTGTTCGGCCAAGGAGAGAAGCCGACTCCCATCATTCACACCACTCACGCCAATTTTGGCGGCCCGAGTCGCAATCTTTCCCGCCCCAAGTGGCGTCAGCACATCAATCCATTGATCGTCTTGACCAGTTGTTGTGAGCATGGTTCCCATTGGTAACTCTAAACGGGGTTGTTTGTCAGGCCCCAACAGTGTCGTGTTTGGTTGAACCAAACGCACCGTTGTCGTGGGGTAATCCAATTCGGCATCACTTTCAGTTAACTGTGAGAGCGGAATCCAACCGGGATAACCACGTCGTTCCAAACGATTGGGTTGTCGGGTCACAAAGACCTTTGCCCAGCCATCGACCTGTTGGTCCAAAACGACGCGGTCATTAAACAGGGCTTCGGTCACGAGCGCCTCGTCATCCGACAAGCGCTGCAAGTCCGTCGGCTTACGAGTGGCCAACCAGGTCGTGAGATCGCCTGATTTGAGATACGCCTGGTCGCCCTTACCAACTGCCTTTGGCGATGACCATACCAACGCCGTCGGCACCTTGATCCGTCTAATTTCCATTAAAAACCGCCTCCAGTTTCTTTACCCCCAATATACCAATAAATGGGCTAACTTACTAGGCCCGCCCCAATGAAAAAGACCGAGTTAGCTGCGGAAGGCTAACCCGGTCAAGAGGACATCACGTGAAATTATTTAAGTTGCAAGTAGGCTTGCAAGACCTTGTCCGGCGTAAACCCAGCCATGGCAATGACTTCTTCGCCCTTACCACTGGCCCCAAAGTCATTCTGCGTGAGGGCTACCCCATCGAGACCAACGAACTGATACCAGCTAGATCCACTGGCCATTTCGATCGCCACTCGACGACGAAGCTTCATTGGCAAGACAGATTCTTGGTAGTCACGACTCTGGTCATTAAAGGCTTCGAAACTTGGAATTGAGACAACGCGAACGTCGTGACCTAACTCTGCTAAACGTTCCTGTGCGTTTAAAGCCAATTGCACTTCAGACCCGGAAGCCATCAAAATTCCTTCGGCCTCATCCTTAGCATCGCGAACCACGTAGCCACCCTGGTTAACCCCAGTGTGAACCTTGGCTGCTGGCAATGGTAAGGTTGGCAAGGCTTGTCGTGTCAACACTAAAGCTACCGGATGATCCGTTGTCTCAAGTGCGGCTTCCCAAGCAGCGGCCGTTTCATTACCATCGGCTGGCCGGAAAACGGTCAGATTCGGAATGGAACGCAAGGCAGCCAACTGTTCCACAGGTTCGTGGGTTGGACCATCTTCACCGACTGCCAGAGAATCATGCGTGAAGACATAGATTACCGGCAATTGTTGAATGGCAGCCAACCGCAGAGCGGGTTTCATGTAATCTGAGAAGACGAAGAATGTTGACCCATAAACGCGAGTCCCACCATGTAACGCAATTCCGTTCATGGCTGCGGCTTCAGCAAATTCTCGGACCCCAAACCAGAGATTACGGCCCTGCCGATTTGTCGGACTGAACCGTTCCTCATCAGCCACCGCCGTCTTGTTAGAACTAAACAGGTCGGCAGATCCACCCCACAAGTTCGGGCAAGCCTTACTCAACTGTTGCAGAACCTGTGACCCACTAGCTCGCGTAGCCAAAGCATCCTTCTTGTAATATGTTGGCACACTTTCGGCATAGTTAGCGGGAAGTGTCTGACTAACCCCCTGAGCAAATTGCCGTGACAAGTCGGGCTCAGCCTTCGAGTACTGAGCGATTAGACTAGACCATGACTGATGGTTCGCCCAACCACGTGCCTTGATCGTACTCATAAAGCGTTCTGTAACAGCTTCGGGTACCGTGAAAGGATCTTCAGTCCAGTGATAGAAGTCGCGGGTTGCTGCAAGCTCATCATCACTGAGTGGTGCGCCATGAACCTTGTTAGTTCCAGCCTTAGGGCTCCCGGCCCCAATCTGTGTCTTCACCTCAATCAAGGTTGGGCCGCCCGTGTTTTGCTTAGCGGACCGAATGGCCGCGTCAATCGCCTCAAGATCGTTACCGTCTTCAACACGAGCGTAGTTCCACCCGTAACTCTGGAAACGTTCACCAACGTTGTCATGGCTAGCGTTAATCAATGGACCATCCAAGGAAATATCATTTGAATCATATAAAACGATCAGACGATTCAATTGAAGTTGTCCGGCTAAACTCGCAGATTCAGCCGCAACCCCTTCAAGTAGATCCCCGTCACCACAGAGGGCATAAGTATAGTGGTCGACCACGTCGTAATCGGGACGATTGTATACGCCACGTAAATGACTTTCGGCAATGGCCATCCCAACAGCCATCCCAATCCCCTGACCCAGTGGACCCGTGGTAGCATCAACACCAGGTGTCACCCCATATTCAGGATGCCCGGGGGTCTTGCTGCCTAATTGGCGGAAGCTCATCAGGTCTTCACGCGTAATTGCAAAACCACTCAAGTGAAGTAAACTATAGAACATGGCTGAGCCATGACCGGCAGATAACACAAAGCGATCGCGGTTGAACCATTGTGGGAAAGATGGGTCAACGCGTAAGTGCCGTGAAAATAGCACATAGGCCATTGGAGCTGCGCCTAACGGTAAGCCCGGATGCCCAGAGTGTGCCCGAGAAATCATATCCATACTTAACATTCGCACGGCCGTAACGGCTTGGGTATCCACATCATCAAATTTGATTGGTGTTGATTGTTCATTCAACATTTGTTAATTAACCTCACTTTAGTCAACCGGACGGGTCACGGTCAACGGAAATTTATAGATAGGTGTCCAAAACACGCAAGGAATTCTCCCTGGCTTTCATAACTATACCAATTCATCACAAGCAATGCAACTATCTTGCAGAAAGTTATTACAGGGCGGTTTATAATTAAGTTAATCTTTAATATTCAGATAGACCGCTTCGATGACGTTGCAACCGGTTGTCTTATTTGGTCACAAAAAAACGATCCCTTTCCAACAAGATTGGAAAGGATCGTTTAACTTACAAATTAGTTTTCAGTACACCCTATTTGCTAGCTTCGATCACTTGATCGTAGGTTGGAATTGAAGGCATAGCACCTAATCCTTGAACCGTCAATGAACTAGCACGTTGTGCGAAGACCAAAGCCGTTTCAATATTGCTCAGATCTGGCTTCAATTGTGAACTCAAGGCACCAATAAAGGTATCACCAGCAGCGGTTGTATCAACAGCCTTAACCTTGAAGGCTGGCACGAAGCCAGATGCCTTTTCAGTCGCATAGTAAGCACCTTTGCTCCCAACCGTGATAATCAGGTTCTTAACGCCCATTTCACGGAATTTCTTAGCATTGGCGTCCATTGAGGCAACATCAGTCACTTTAATTCCAGTCAGATCGGCACTTTCAGTCTCATTAGGCACAACCAAATCGGTGAAAGTCAACAATTCAGGGCTGATTTCAGCAGCTGGTGCTGGATTCAGGATCGTCGTCACACCATGCTTCTTTGCCACCTTAAAGGCAGTTAAAGCAGCGGCTTGTGGTGTTTCGAATTGAGTGATCAAAAAGTCTTCGTTGGCAATGTCATCTTCATCAGCCAACACTTCTTTTTCTTCAATCTGTTGGTTAGACCCACCATAAACCAAAATACTGTTTTGACCGGCTTCATCCAAGAGAATGAAAGCAGAACCAGTCCCAACGGTTTGGTCCGTCACGATAGCACTGGTATCAATGCCATCGTTTTGAAGAGATTCAACCATGAAACGACCAGCCTCGTCGTTTCCTACCTTACCGATGAACCGTGTTTCAGCACCGGCGCGGGCAGCGGCAACAGCTTGATTCGCACCCTTACCACCGGCAGCGCTACTCTTGTTTTCAGTTGATAAAGTTTCACCAGGTAACGGCATACGAGGTACCCGTAAAGTTGTATCCACATTAAGACTTCCAAGAACAGTTACTTTATTTGCCATAAATAAATTCCACTCCTTAACCAAATTCCGTTCGTAAAACGTTTTACTCACTACCGACACGCGCAGCAAGTCGTTTTCTTGTCACTAGCGTATCATTTTTCGAAAGGGCTTACAAGTCCCAATTTAAAAAAATCAGGACGAGGCTGGCCCAGTACTTTCACGTTGTTTTAGATCAACCGGTAACTCCACGGCTTGCGGGGCTTGGCGGCTATTTTGGATACGGTTAATCAGGAGCATTGTCGCCTGTCGTCCCATCGTGACTACCGGTTGATGAATGGTGCTGAGTTTCGGCACGATATATTCGTCAAAGTCGATATCATCGTACCCCATCACCGAAACATCCTCTGGAACCCGTTTGCCCTCTTCGTGAAGCCCTCGAATCAGACCCATGGCCGTTTCATCGTTAATCGCGAAGACAGCCGTAGCGGAAAGTGCGAGCACCTTGGCCGATGCCTGGTAACCACCGAGCTTAGACATTGCGGATAAGATAATCGATTCATCCGGTAAATCCACGCCATCTTGAGCTAACCGGTCCTTGAATCCGGCTAATCGAATCTGCAAGTTTTCCGTGGCATGTTCCGGCATAACAACGGCAATCTTACGATGCCCTAGCGCCAGCAAATGTTCTGCTGCTAACCGACCGCCATGATCCTCATCGATGCGCACTCGGTCCATACTTGGCCCCCCGTTTTGATCAATCAGGAGGTACGGAATCCCATTTTTCTTCAAAATGTTATCAATGGCTTCCGCCGTAATGGACGCACTTGCAATGATTAACCCGTCTACCGCCCGTTTAATCAGTTCCTGCAGGTAGTAACTTTCCAAATCTTCATCGTGGTCGGCCCCGAAAATCAGTGGAATGAACCGCCGTTCACGGCTCGCCGATTGAACCCCTCGAATGAACATGCTAAAGAATGGGTTACCCAGATTAGGCACGAGAACGCCGATAGTTTGAGCAGACTTCATGATAAGGTTGCGCGCATTAAAGTCAGGCACATAGCCCAACTCTTCTTGCAAATGGTGTACACGTCGCCGAGTCTCCAGGCTGAATCGCTCGCCTTTGCCATTTAAAATTTGTGAAACTGTTGTGACTGATACCCCAGCGGCTTCCGCAAGGTCTCGAATCGTTACTTTTCGTGTCATAGCGCCCTCCACACCGTTTAGGTATTCTCAAGGTTTCTCTTTTCAGTTTCATTTGGCATTTAACTCTAAAACCACTAGCAACTGGCCGTACACTAAGCACGGGAGCCCCTAATGGCTAAAAGACGAGTTAATCTTGGTGACTGTCACTTAACTTAACAGCCTGTGAAACATGACCATTGGTAGCCCCTAACAAAGCCTTGGCCTCAGCAATCGTTCCCTTGGTCTCAATTAAGACAATCGCCAATGGAACATTATTGCCGGCACGATCTAAGGCACGTTCCGCGGCCAAAGTTGAGGTCTGGGTAGCCTCAGCAATGATTTTCTTGGCCCGTTCAAAGGTCTTCCCATTTGAAGGTACCACGTTAATCATCAGGTTCTGATAAACCTTCCCAGATTTAATCATAATGCCCGTAGACAACATGTTCAAGACCATTTTTTCAGCGGTCCCGGCCTTCAATAACGTGGCCCCCGTAATGACTTCCGGTCCCACAACTGGGGTGATTGGGTAGTCGGCAAGCTTAGCCAGCGGACTATCCTCAATACACGAGAACCCAATCCCCAAGGCACCCTGGTCCTGCGCAAATTGCAAGGCACTCACCGTATACGGCGTTTGTCCGGATGCAGCACTGGCAATCACCACGTCCTTAGGCCCCAGGTTAACGGCCGCTAAATCATCCTGCGCCAATTCTGGCGAATCCTCAACCGCTTGAATCGTATGGGTCAACGCCTCGGCTCCCCCGGCAATCAGGCCAAAGGTTTGATCGGCCGTCAAGCCATAGGTTGGTTGTAGCTCCGTTGCGTCAATAACCCCTAATCGGCCTGACGTCCCGGCACCGACGTAGATCAATCGGCCACCGTCATCGAACTTAGGAAATGCAGCATCGATCGCAGCGGCGATTTCAGGTAATTGCTTTTGTACCGCACGCGCCACTCGGTGGTCCTCGCGATTAATGGTTGCCACCATTTCCAAAGTCGATTCCCGATCAATATGGGTTGAGCGGTGATTTCGTTGTTCCGTGAGCAAGTCATCAAAATGCATCGTGTAGACCTCCAACTTTCACTATGTATGACAAATAATGTATTCGCTTTCATGATTACTATGTTAGGTATAACATGTTTTCCAGATAATTTCAACGACCATTTCAATTCCCCCTGATTTTGACTCGAATTTACAAAAAAAAGCCCAGGAACATTCTCCCGGACTTTCAATCATTCAACTTTCTTTCATGTCACTCGTTTTTATTGTTCAACTTTCATCCATTGATAGCCGCGACTCATACCGGCTGGATTCCAAACATAACCGGAAACTTTCGTGTTCCACATTTCAACAGTTGCGGGTTGATACAAAGGAATGACGCCTTGCTGGTTCATCAAGCGTTTCTCAGCATGCACCAAATCTTGGTAACGTGCCTCTGGCTGATTGGCATCTTGATTTTCAGAACGCTTCAAGTCATTGTCGTACGTGGCATCCGAAAACCCACCATTATTGTTGGTATTCCCCGTTTGCATCAGTGATAAGAAATTAATGGGGTCGGCAAAGTCGGCACCCCAGTTCGTCAGTACCAGGTCGAAGTCACCCGCAGCTGAACGGCTCAGCCGTGTCTTGTAAGGCAATGTACGGATACTGATCTTCACGTTGGGTACCTTCTGTAATTCGGCCTGAATGTATTGGGCCACCGTCTTACTTACTGAGGTATCATCAGTCATCAGACTGAGGCTCAACGTTGCGGTCTTGCTCTCCTTCAAGCCTGCTTTCATCAAGGTCTTGGCCTGTTTCAGATCATAGGCCACGCCATCCTTCACGTAAGCATCCTTAGCGAAGTCTGCCTTGGTCTTGGGATTATGACTCAGATTGTTTGAGACAAACCCTTGAGGGGCCTGTGAGCCATCCCGTAGAACCTTCTTGGCCAGTTGTTGCTTATTGATGGCCAAAGACAGTGATCGACGAACCTTAACATTCTTCAAAGCCTTCACTCGCTTCTGGTTCATCTGCATGTAGTACATGGTGCCCCCGACGAAGGTCTTCATCTCTGGACTATTTTTCATGTTGGCTACCTGCGTGCCGTCCAACGTTGTCGCATCCAGTTCGTGTTTCTGGTAAAGACTCAGTCCAGTGGACGGATCAGCGACCACTTGGAACTTCATCTGCTGCAAGGTGATTTGTTTTTTATCCCAGAAATGGCGGTTTTTCACCAGGGTCCAATTCTGATCAGTCCCTTGCCACTTGGTCATCGTAAATGGCCCATCATAGGCCGTCTTCTCGCTCCCATGCCCGTAGTCCTTACCGTACTTCTCAACCATGCTTTGTTCTTGTGGGAAGAAGGTTGGAAAGGCTAGTAGTAGCTTGAAGTAAGCCACGGGCTTGCTCAGAGTAACTTGAAGTTGATACTTTCCCGTTGCCTTAACCCCCAATTGACTTGGTGCTAATTTACCGTTCTGGACCTGGTCATAGTTCTTGATCCCAGCCATCAGGTAAGCATATTCAGCTGCCGTCTTAGGGTTAACCGTCCGTTGCCAGGAGTAGACAAAGTCCTTGGCAGTCACGAGACTACCGTCGTTCCAACGGTTATTGTGCCGTAAGTCAAAGGTATACTGCGTACCATCCTTGCTGACCGTAGTCTTCGTTGCCATGGCATTAATGACCTTTTCATTTTTGCCGAGACGATACAGCCCTTCTTGCGTGTGATACAGCTGCGTCAAGCTCGTCGAGTCCGAGGCCTTGGACACATCCAATGTGGTCACTTCTGATTTAGTGGCTAGCTTCACGACTTGCTTGCTTGCCAGCTTTCCCGTTGACTTGGATGACGACGACTGGCCGCAAGCGCTAAGTGCACCGATCATAACCAGTGTTAGGCCAATTAAGGCCACAATTCTTTTACCCTTCAAAATCTTGGTCACTCCTCAATATTTAGTAAATCTGCAAAATTCCAGATCATCACAAAACAAGAACCATCACCAGAGTGACGGTTCTCGTCCTAGCTCACTATCATTTTAGGTCTAGGGAACTCGGTGAAATAGGGAATCAACCGGTTCCTGATGGTAAATCAAGTCGATGGCTTGACCAAACAGGTCGCCAACTGACAAGATCACAAACTTATCACTTTGTTTCTCTGCTGGCAACTGAATCGAATCGGTAAAGACCACTTTTTTCAATGAAGAGTCATTGATTCGTTTCGTTGCATCGCCAGACAACACGGCATGGGTGGCGCAGGCGTAAACATCTGCTGCCCCTGCTGCCATGAGGGCTTCTGCCGACACGGTGATTCGCAAAGCGGTGTCGATAATATCATCAACCAGGATGGCATGCTTGCCACGGACATCCCCAATCACTGCATCCGGATGAGCCGCATTCTCGGTATCCGTCCGGTTGTCGATGATGGCAATCGGCGCGCCTAACAACTCGGCTAGTCTCCGGGCACGACTGACACCCGCATGGTCCGGTGCAACGACCACGATGTCTTCGTCGACGAGTTCTGGATTCTTTTCAAAGTAACTTGTCAATAACCGGTCACTCTGTAAGTGGTCAACGGGAATATCGAAGAAACCTTGTAATTGCGCTGCATGGAGATCCAAGGCAATCACACGATCGACCCCATCCATTTGAAGTAATGACGCAATTAGCTTGGCGGTAATGGGTTCACGTGAACGGGCCTTACGGTCGGCACGTGAATAGCCATAATACGGGATAACGACGTTAATCTTAGCAGCACTTGCCCGACGAGCGGCATCCACCATGATTAACAGTTCCATCAGGTTGGTGTTCACCGGATCTGAGACCGATTGAATAATAAAGAGTTTATCGCCGCGAATACTTTCGTCGATACTAATCTGGATTTCGCCATCACTAAAGTGTTTGATTGTTGCTTTGCCGAGCGTTACGCCAGCGGCCTTCGCAATCTTTTCAGCGAGTGGCCGGTTTGAATTCAACGCAAAGACTTTCATTTTACCAGCTTCGACATGTTCTGCCATAACAGCCTCCCAGTGGGTTCACCACAATTCGTTTATATTTTACTGCCTATATTATCGCAATCTTTTTCCGTAAACGCAACGCTTAAGCCAGACTTTTAGGGCTTTGCCATAAATTGTTGCGGGGTCACACCGGCCATCCCAATCATGGGATCAACCTGACGGCCCGTAATCATCGCGAGTGTTAACCGGTTTGACACCGGTTCGGCGTTCTCCTCCGGTGTCGCCGTTGGTTCAGCACTTGCACCCGGCTCATCAGTCTTTTCAGATTTGGCTGCCTGTGGTTCTGCTGCCACACTCGGTGCCGGTGTCTGTGCATGGTCCCCGTCAGGATCCAAGACCGTCGCTACTCGTTCACGCAACGTGGTATGCCGGTTCACCGAGAGATTCTTCACGCAAGTTTCAAAGGCCTGCGGTTCTCCTAGTAAAATCAGCATATCTGCGGCCCGAGTCACCGCCGTATACAACAGATTGCGCTGAAGCATACGGTTATACTGAGCTACCATGGGCAAGATAACCATTTTGAATTCTGACCCCTGCGCTTTATGAATTGACATACAGTAAGCCAGTGTTAGACGGTTCCAGTCATTGCGGGCATAGGTCACTTCCGTCTGTTCAAAGGCAATCGTGAGTTGATCGGACTTAACCTTGCTGTGCTTGTCACTCGCCAGATCAATTCCGGTAATCGTTCCAATATCACCATTGAAGACATTGTTTTCAGGACTATTCACCAGGTGTAATACCTTGTCCCCAATTCGAAACTGTTGCTGCCGAAATTCCACTTGCTTTTGTCGCTCCGACTTACGTGGATTCAAGATATCCTGAAGCACCACATTCAGCCGATCAATCCCGGCCGCCCCGCGATACATTGGGGCGAGAACTTGAATATCGCTAGCCGTGAATCCCTTATCGTGGGCCTTGGCAACGATCTGATCGATGACGCCTTCAACTTGGTTCGTGCGACAGGCGATGAACGATCGATCCTTTTGGTTTTGGGTGAAGTCTGTCGGTAAGCGTCCGTCCTTGATGGCATGGGCCAAAGGAATAATCGACGACCCATCTCCTTGCCGATAAATGGTGTCCAGTTGAATCTTTTTCAATTGTTGGCTGGCTAATAGGTCATGAAAAACCTGCCCGGGTCCTACTGAGGGCAGTTGGTCCTTATCACCAACCAAGATAACCTGCATCCCCACGGGCACCGCCCGCAGAAGTGTCTTCATCAGGTAGACGTCGACCATCGACACTTCGTCGACAATCAAGAGCCCCCCCTCAAGATCCTTAGTGGCTGCAGCATCCAGATCGGCCTCACGACCAGTCAGTCCGAGCAACCGGTGAATCGTGCTGGCCGGCAGTCCGGTGGACTCACTCATTCGTTTAGCTGCGCGACCGGTCGGGGCCGCTAATAGAATCGGAAACGGCTGGTCCTTGTAATCGTTAATGTCTAGAGAGTAATCATTAAGCCGAGCATATAACTGAACCAAGCCCCGAATAATCGTCGTTTTCCCGGTTCCGGGCCCCCCGGTTAACAGTAGAATCTTAGCCTGCACAGCCGCTGCTAGGGCTGCCGTTTGTGACTCGTCATAAACGATGTCTAACTGCTTCTCCACAAGTCGAATCTGCTTGGCAATGCTCTTCTCATCATAGTCGTGTTGTGGTGTATCCGCCTGTAAGAGGCGTTGTAGATGCTCAGCAACCTGCCATTCTGTATCGTACAAGGACTTGAGGTAAATGCGTTGGTCATCACCTACAACCTTCTGCTGCTTGGCCAATTCTAAGAGCTGATCTGCCAAGACCTGGGGATTCAGCCGTACGTTGCGAGAATTTTCTAATAGACTCAACGCCTGATTCAAGAGTGGCTTCGCCGTGGTAAAGGTGTCCCCATTGGCCACGGACAAGTCTGTCAGTGTCTGAAGAAGCCCGGCCTGCAATCGTTCCGGTCGAGCGGGTGCATAACCCAACTGCGTGGCGATCTGATCAGCCCGTTTGAAGCTGACCCCAGTAATCTCCTCGGCTAACCGGTATGGATTCTCGTGAATAACGTCGAGAGTCTTTTCCTGGTAGCGATCATAGATAGCCGCTGCCAGAGTGCTTCCAAAACCATAGCTATTGAGGCCAATGATGATCTGTTCCATCCCATTGTTCGTTTGGAGTTGACTCACCAATGTCGCCACGATTTTCGGTGACAACCCTAAGGGAGCCAATACGTTGCTATCATCTAAAATAAGTTCGATCGCATTAGTCCCCAAAGCATCTACAATCTTCTCGGCGGTTTTCTTCCCTAATCCCGGGAAGTCTGGACCACTGAGATAGGCGATCACCCCACTGCGGGAAGTTGGTGTTTCATTCTGATAATTATCTGCCTGAAATTGAACCCCATACTTGGGATGTTCGACCCGTTTACCCGTGAAGCGATAGGTCACATCATCCTTGATATCGGCAAAGTTTCCCGTCACCACGATCTCATCCTCGTGCCAGTCCAGACTGGTCTCTGAAACTTTCACCAACATGACTTTGTAAAAACTGTCCTGGCTAGTGAAGAAGACAGCGCTGACGGTGCCCACCACATAGTCGGCCTGTATTCCCTGGTCGTCCGCTAATAAGTCCATTGATTCGGTGGTCATGCTGTCAGCCTCCTTACGCTACTTGTCTTGGTCCGCACCTCGTTGGGTTTGGACAAATCGTTCAATGTCGGCCAGCCGTTGCTGTCCCTTTTCATAATAGGTTGGATCTTCCCGTTTGGCCCGATCAAAAAAGGCTTGATAGGGCTCACCCTGAACCATAGCGACGAGACCGCGGTCAAAGTTGGCCCGACCACTGTCAGGTACAATTGCCAACAACTGGTCGTAGTATGTAGCTGCCTGGGCCATGTTCCCTAGAGCCAACAGGTTCTCGGCCACGAGTTGAAGTGTCGCTGCATCCTTAGGCTGACTCGCTAGCGCCGTCAAAGCAAAGGCCAAAGCCCGCTTGTGATCCCCACTTGCCATATAACTCTGAGCCAGCATCAGATAGCCAGCTCCCTTGAGTTGTTGACCCAACTGATCAAATTGCGCAATAGCCTTAGGATATTCCTGAGCGGCGTAGTACACGTTGCCCAGTCCATAATGGAGTTTCTCGACCGTTTCTGGTTGGGTCGCAAATAGCCCCAGTGCCTTCATCAGTAACTCCTCGGCCTGATCAAACGAATTCAGATCAACCAAGACCGTTGCCAGTTCATAGTAAGCATCGGCATCCCCAGGATGACCGTCAATGTGTTGAACCAATTTGTGAACCATTTGTTCCGAACGTTCTTTTTTAAGGTCACGTTCCCGACCCTGCTTTTTTTCAGTCATACTGCCACCTAAATTGTATCCGTCGGCGTAGCTTCCGCCGTCAGAAAACTTGTATTATTCCAGTCCAACAGATTAAAGGTTTGACCACCATCTGTGGTTTCAAGGATCGTTAGACTAGTATTCCGTAGCCCACCGCGTTTTCTTAAATCTGCGATCGGCGTGCCCAATAAGGCATTGATTTCCGCATTCAGTGCCGCACCGTGGCTAACGACCAAGACGTTAGCCTGCGGGTCATCATTTGCCGCAACAATCCGATGAATTGCCGGTGTCATGCGGGCAATAACTTCCTCAAAAGTCTCACCACCGATCCGATCGGTTCGATACTGATCAGGATGCTCGTGAAATGCCGCGAGTTCCTCTGGGAATTGCTGTTGTGCATCCGTAAAGGCCATCCCCTCGAGTTTGCCCAAATGAAATTCCTCCAGTTGACTCAGCAAAGTCAGCGGTACACGTTGATGCGCCGCCTTAATCACACGCTGTGCAGTCACCCGTGCCCGCTTGATGGGGCTCGCGTAGGCATGCTGAAAGGCAACAGGACGTAGGTAGCGCCCCACCTGAATCATTTGTTGGTAGCTCGCCGTTAGCAGTTCAGAATCACCGCCAGCGCCCTGAAACCGCCCCTCTAGATTCCACTGGGTCTTACCGTGTCGCACGAAGTATAATTTCAAACTTTGGTGCCTCACTTTCTCTGATCACATGATTTATTTTGGTAAAAGTTCTGATTAACCGTGTCGGTTGGTTGAACCAACCCCCTTGGGGACTAATCGATCACCGTTCTCGTACCAACGACTGACTCGTTTTCCAGTCATCAGCACACACAGGTTCTATTATGCCAGTTTTCACGGAATTTTCAAAGACTCAACCCTGCGAAAATCTCACCAAATCAAAAAGACCCCCACCATCGTTGCGATGCCGGAGGTCCCTTCTAGAAATTAGATTAACTGTAACTCGCGGTCCTTGTTGTAGGCAGCGTCAATAATGGCACTCCCTAAACACTCGTCGCCATTGTAGAAGACGACAGCCTGGCCTGGCGTAATTGCTCGGGCTGGGTCATCGAATTCAACGGTGACCTGCTGACCGTCATCGCTCAAGTGAACGGTCACACCAGTATCCTTTTGACGGTACCGGAACTTGGCCGTGCAATGGAAATCAGCACCACGATCAATCGTGTTCACCCAGTGAATGTCGGAGGCAGACAGGTGGGTCGCGTACAAGTGCTCGTTGTGGTAACCCTTCCCGACGTAGAGAATATTCTTCGTCAGGTCCTTGCCAATCACGAACCAAGGCTCGTTATCCTCACCGTCACCACCGATACCCAGGCCACGACGCTGACCAATGGTATAGTACATCAAGCCAGCATGATCGCCCTTGATCTCACCATCAACGGTCATCATCTTGCCGGGCTTAGCTGGCAAATAGGTGTTCAAAAAGTCCTTGAAGTGACCCTTTTCACCGATAAAGCAGATCCCCATGGAATCCTTCTTATCAGCAGTAGCCAATCCAGCCTCCTTAGCGATCTCACGAACCTGTGGCTTCACGAGATCCCCGATTGGAAACATCACACGATCCAACTGCTCCGTGGAAAGCTGACTCAGGAAGTAGGTCTGATCCTTGTTCTGGTCAACGGCCCGCATCAAGTGGGCATGACCATCCTCGTCACGAGTCAATTGTGCATAGTGACCCGTTGCGATGTAGTCCGCACCTAATTCTAAGGCATAGTCCAGAAATGCCTTGAACTTGATCTCCTTGTTACAAATAACATCGGGGTTGGGCGTTCTCCCCTTCTTGTACTCGTCCAAGAAGTACGTGAACACGCGGTCCCAGTACTCCTTTTCAAAGTTAACGGAATAGTAAGGAATGCCAATCTTAGCGGCAACCTTTGCTACGTCCTTGTAGTCCTCGGTTGCGGTACAGACACCATTCTCGTCCGTATCGTCCCAGTTCTTCATGAAGACGCCGATCACATCGTAACCTTGCTGCTTTAACCGCAAGGCGACAACGGAGGAATCGACCCCGCCACTCATACCAACGACAACCCGTGTTTGGCTGTTGTCCTGCATGGTATCACCATCATTTCTATCAGATTCTGGAGAATCTACGATTTGAAGGTCGCATAAATCCAGTATTGCCTAGTTTACCTATTTTGTCCGGCGATTGCAAGCCTGGCGTATCTTTTCACAGGTCCCGTCATCTTGACTGGTCCCAATCACATAAAGAATGACGCTCCCAACACATGGAAACGTCATTTTGCAGTGTTCTACGCCTTTTTTTGTAAAATTTCACGGTCGAGCAAGTTCTGGATAATGAAGTGATACTGCTCGACGTTCCCTTCGGCATGGGCTCCCTTGAAAATGTTAACCCGTGCATTACCGGAAGCATTAGTCGTCGACATCTTGAACCCGGTCAAGTCCTTCGACACAACGACCTTGAGCATTTGGTTTTTGTTGTAGGGTGAGGTTGGATCAACCGACCGCTCCAATGTGTAGTTACCAGCATTGGACACTTGGAAGCCCACGTCCTTTAAGGCATAGGCCTTGATATTGGGATGTAATTCGTAGACATCCGTATCCCCATCAACTTGCATTTCATTCTTAAATAACATGTTACTTCACCTCGTTCTTTGAAAGTCGCTTGACGATTGCACTGACGTTTTCGATAAAGGCCTCAATGTCTGCACTCGTCGTTTGTGCGCCGAAGGATAACCGAATGGATTCGGCAATCCGTGGGCTGTCAGCACCAAACATGGCAGTCAGCACGTGTGAGGGTTCGATTGACCCCGCAGTGCAGGCTGAACCCCCAGAAACGGCAATTCCGGCCAAATCTAAGTTAGTCTGCATGACATAGGTAGAGACACCCTTAATCCAAATATTTAAGACATGCTCCAGATTATCACCCTCGAGGGAACCATTGATAGCAAAGTCCACGCCGTTAGCAGTTAATCCAGCCACGACTTGATCCTTGAAGCCATGGAAACGCGTCCGTTTCTCGGCCTTAACATCAGCCGTCAACAGCTTGGCAGCCGTTGCCATCCCCGCGATTGCCGGAACATTTTCGGTACCAGCACGCCGTTTCTCTTCTTGATCCCCACCCTTAATCAGGCTTGGGAAGTTGATTCCTTCACGCTTATAAAGGAAACCAATCATCTTAGGACCATTAATCTTGTGGGCAGACGTTGACAACAGGTCAATATGATCACGTTGTACGTCGATATCCAATGACCCATAAGCCTGAACAGCATCAGTGTGGAACCAGGCTTGATGGTCCTTCAAGATCTCACCGATCTCATGAATTGGCATCCGGCTTCCAACCTCATTATTCCCCATCATGATAGTTACGAGGATCGTATCATCACGTAGGGCCGCCTTGAAGTCATCCAGACTAATTCGACCGTGCGCATCAACGGGTAAATAAGTCACGTCAAACCCCTGTTCCTCCAGCGCATGTAGTGGCTTCAAAATCGCCTCGTGCTCGATACACGTCGTGATGATGTGCTTTCCCAGGCTCTGACGGGCGATAGCCGTTTGCGTCACAGCAGTGTTGTCACTTTCACTCCCACCACTGGTAAAAATAATCTCTTCATCACTGGCAGCATTGATGCTGTTGGCAATGACCTGACGGCTGTTTTCCATCACGGTGTGCGCCTGCCGACCTAGACCATACAAAGTCGACGCATTTCCGTAGACGTTCGCCATCTTATCAACCATTTCATTTAAAACTTCCGGCGCCATCGGTGTGGTGGCGGCGTTGTCCAAGTAGATTTCTCGGACGGCATTACTGTTATCAATGTGAATCTCTTGCACCCTAAAAACCTCCTGAGGGCCAGGTTAGTCCTGTGCGGCTAACAAGGCCAGTAACATTTGTGCGGAACGGTGGCCCGCGTCAATAATAAAATCATCAAAGTTAACACCAGAATCATTGTCGGCGTTGTCGGACATTGCCCGAACAACGACGTAAGGCACGTCGAATTGGTGAGCAACTTGGCCCACTGCAGCACCTTCCATTTCACCGGATAAAGCATCTGGGAAGTGACCCATGATGGTCTTAATCGTCTCGGGACTGTTTAAGAATTGATCACCAGAAACAATCAGACCTAGTTTGGTCTTCAAACCAGTGTTTGCAGCGGCTGCCACGATCTTCTTACCCCATTCTTTCGACGCTTCAAACCGAGCTGGCTGTTGTGGCAATTGACCATACTCATAACCAAAGGCACGAGCATCGGCATCATGGTAAGCCGTTTCGGTCGAAACCACCACATCCCCAATATTCAAGTCTGGTGCCAATGCGCCAGCTGAACCAGAATTAATCACCAGATCAACGTTAAATTGGGTAATCAATAAAGCAGTCGTTAACCCAGCTTCAACTTTACCAATACCGGAACGAACGAGAACAACGGACTGACCGCTGATCTGGCCTTCGTAGAATTCCAGGCCGTGAATATCAGTTGTCTTGGCATCTGCCAAAGCCTCATGTAGTTCTTTAATTTCTTCTTCCATGGCGCAAATAATTCCGAATGTCATGTCGTGTTTCCCACTCCTTAATCTAATTTACAAAAAGAATAAAATTCCATAGACCACTAAAATTAACAGGATGAGCCAAAAAATTGCCCAGTTCAAGCGCCGACCCAAGCGTTTTTGCTTGTTGTCGACCGGTTTGACACGCTGGGCCATGTCCGGGTCTTCCGGATCATCATCGCTAGGATTTCCATGTTGTCGTGCGTAGTCCCGCTCAACCTGGACTCGCTTGCGGTCTCGTTCCTGAAAGTCCCGTTCAGCTTGTTCCTGTTCTTTACGGTAATCCGCCCGAGTTTTCGGACGATCATTAGGGTCTTGCCAGTCATTTGAAGGCACCGCTGTCACCTACTTTTGTAGCAGCCAGTAGTAAATGGCCGTAATTGTTTTGGCATCGTTGATTTCACCACTGGCAACCATCGCCTGGGCTTCATCCTTTGAAACAGTCAATAGTTCCAAGTTTTCCCCTTGATCTCGAGGTAACTCGGTCGTGACGGGCTTGAGATCAGTCGCCAAAAAAAGGGTCATGTATTCATCAGAAAAGCCCACACTGGAATAAAAACCCGTGATCTTTTCAAGATGACCCGGTTGATAACGAATCTCTTCATTGAGTTCTCGCATGACCGCGTGTTCCACATTATCGGCATCTCGGCTATCGAGTTTTCCTGCCGGGATTTCCAAGGTGGCCGCCGCGATCGGTGCCCGCCACTGCCGTTCTAAAATCATCTTGTTGTCGGCTGTTAGGGCCAAGACACCTACAGCACCGGCATGACGAACAATTTCTCTGGTCGCCATATCACCATTTGGCAGACGAACCTGTTGCCGTTCTAACTTCACAATCACACCGTCATATAAGTCCTCGGTGGATTCAACGTGTTCTTCTAAATCCATGTTAAGCCTCCTCAGCGCTCTCCGTAACAACGGGGGTAACTTTGGCTGCTTGTGGGCCACGACTCCCTTGGACGATGACAAATTGAACGGTTTGGCCCTCTTCCAATTTACGGAAGCCTTCGCCAATAATTGCCGTGTAATACACAAAAACGTCACCATCGGCAGGCGTGGTAATGAAGCCAAAGCCGCGTTGTTCACTATAACTCTTTACTTTTCCGGTTAACATGGTATCCCTCCCATACATAGCACAAATTATACTCGCTTGCCCGCCCCACCGCAAACAATGGTTCTTACGCGGCCGCGATCACAAAAACTCCCCGTCTTGACCAAAGTCAAAACGGAGAGTTCAATTATTTAACGATTACTTTTCTTCAAAGCCGTCAGTTGCCGTTTCAGGGTAGTTCGCCCGAACAATAGCGGCACACCGCGCACAGAAGTGTGGGTAGTCAGAATCACTGCCAACATCTTCCTTAGTCAGACGACAACGATCACAGACCTCGCCGGCAGCGGCCGTCACCTTAACGGCCATATGGTCGAAGGTTAAGGCGTCGGCTGGGGCCTGGTCCAACTTAGCAACGTCTAAACCAGAAACCAACAGGATCTGTTGCACATCAATGTTTAATTGGTCCAACGTATTCTGCGTCTCGTCATCGAGGTAGAGATCCAGATGAGCTTCAGCAGCCTTCCCGATCAACTTGGCATCACGTGCTTCTTCCAACGCCTTCAGTACATGGCTCCGCAATGTCATAAAGGTATCCCAGGCAGAAACGCCATCGACCTTGATTTCGTTGGCATCATCCATATCCATAACAACCGGCATTTCAGCTAATTGCACGAATTCTTCGGGTTCTTTTAAGAAGCCCCAGATTTCTTCAGCCGTATGTGGCAAGATTGGCGTGATTAACTTGGTTAAGGTCACGGCAATCTGGTAGAAGACCGTTTGCATTGACCGACGAGCAGCACTGTCTTCAGCTTCAATATACAGGATATCCTTGGCAAAATCGAGATAGAAAGCAGACAAATCACTGACCACGAAATTGATGAGTTCCTTGTAAATGTTCAGGAAGTCATAGCTTTCGTAGTGGTCACGAACGTTCTTGGTAAAGGCATTCAACCGGTATAACATATGGCGGTCAACGGCCGTCAACTGGTCGAAAGCCACACCATTTGTTTCGGGATCAAAATCACTGGTGTTGGCTAACAGGTAACGCATCGTATTCCGTAGCTTTTTGTAGCTGTCGGAAATCTTCACGAAGGATTCTGTCGAGACTCGCACGTCGGCTGAGGTGTCCACGGAGGTTACCCAGAGACGAACGATGTCGGCCCCCATCTTCTTGATGATTTCATCTGGTGCAATTGTGTTCCCGATAGACTTGGACATCTTGTGACCATCCTTGTCCAAGGTAAACCCTTGGGAAACAACTTGCTTGTATGGTGCCTTGCCGGTAGCGGCAACACTCGCAATCAGACTAGAGTTGAACCACCCACGATATTGGTCGGAACCTTCCAGGTACAGATCGGCAGGAAATTCAAGATAATCACGTTCGGCCAGCACACCTTGGTGTGAGGAACCAGAATCAAACCAAACATCCATGATATCAGTTTCCTTGGTAAATTCACCATTTGGTGAGTGTTCACTCGTGAAGCCTTCTGGCAGAAGATCCTTGGCGTCGCGCTTGAACCAGATGTTCGAGCCGTACTTACCAAAAAGATCGGCCACGTGGTTGACTGTTTCTGGTGTGATGATGGCTTCCCCATCTTCACCATAAAAGATAGGTAGCGGCACACCCCAGACCCGTTGCCGGGAGATAACCCAGTCGCCACGGTCTTTGATCATGTTTTCCAAACGACGCTTACCCCAATCAGGTTGGAAGCTGACGTCCTTCAAACTATCCAGAATTTCATCACGAATCTTATCCACAGAAGCGAACCACTGTGGCGTTGCCCGGAAGATGACGGGCTTCTTCGTCCGCCAGTCAAATGGGTAACTGTGTTTGTATGGCATGTAATTCAGTAAAGCCTTGTTTTCCTTCAGCTTGTCGAGGGCAATCTGGTTAGCATCTTCATAGAAAACGCCATCGAAATCCTCGCCGGCTTCAGCAGTCATATACCCTTGGTCGTCGACGGGAACCAGCACAGGTAAGTTGTAGAGCTTACCCACATTAAAATCATCTTCCCCTAAACCTGGGGCAGTATGAACCAAACCAGTCCCGGTTTCAGTCGTCACGAAGTCCCCTAACATCACAACCAGCTTACGATCGGTGATAAATGGGTGTTGGGCAATGATGTTGTCCATGTCTTGACCCATGACGGTCTTCAAGACCTTGACGTCTTCCCAACCAAAACGGTCGGCATTTTCAGCAACCAAGTCACTGGCCAGAACGAACTTGCGATCTTCCCCAGCGGGTTGAACCACAGCATATTCGATCCCCGCGTCAATGGTGATCCCTTCGGAACCAGGAATCGTCCAAGGCGTCGTAGTCCACACAACGAGGTAGGTATCGTCATCTAAGACACCCTTACCATCGATAACCTTTTCACCGTAAAAGGCGGAAGGTGACGTCACATCGTGATATTCCACTTCGGCTTCAGCCATGGCCGATTCTGATGACCATGACCAGTACACAGGCTTCTTTCCCTTATAGATCAGGCCGCGTTTGGCAAATTCACCAAAGACCCGCACTTCAGCAGCTTCGAATTCTGGATTCAACGTCAAGTATGGGTTATCCCATTCGGCAGCGACCCCTAGACGCTTGAAACCATCGCGTTGTAAGTCAACTTGCTTCAAGGCATACTCACGACAAAGATCACGGAATTCGGCAGTCGACATCTTCTTCCGGTCGTAACCGGCCTTCGTCAACTGTTGTTCAATTGGTAATCCATGGGTATCCCAACCGGGAACGTAAGGGGCCCGGAAACCACTCATAGACTTGTAACGAACAATGATGTCTTTAGAAATCTTGTTCATTGCGTGACCCATATGGATTGGGCCGTTGGCGTATGGGGGGCCATCATGCAGAATAAACGTTGGCTTCCCCTCGTTTAATTTCTGGCGGGCTTCATAAATCTTGTTTTCAGCCCAAGCCTTTTGTCGGTCAACTTCCTTGACCGGCAAATTGCCGCGCATTTTGAACTTGGTCTTACCCAAGTTCAACGTGTCTTTCACTCGCATACCGTCATTTCCTCCTTCAAATCATTTCTCACGGTTGGTGAACCGGTGAGCTCAAGCCTGTCACTGACCTCAGCTCACCGATCAACCATTGCCGTGAATTAACCGACTTCATAACAAACAAAAAACGACCCCGCCCAAAAGGGACGAGATCGTTCGTGGTACCACCCAAATTTTAGAAGACAACCACAGTTGCCTTCCCTCAGCGTGCCATATCGGGGCAAACCGCCGTCGCTTACTCAAGGTTCAGCCACGGAACTTGGAGAATGATACCGTCTAAAAGAGCGGGTGTCGGCCTCTCACCATCGCCAACTCGCTAAAACCATCTGTTTAGACTGCTTATTTCTCTGTCATTTTTTATTTAATTCTGGTCGTAATGTTCCTGATCGTTGTCTGGGAAAATCACAACGGTTTCCCCTTGGTCACTATCCGTATCGGTAACAGGAGCTTCCTGAACGGGAGCGTCTTCCGTTGCTTGCGGTGCAGTTGAGTTTACGCCCTGAGCTGCCCCGTTGTCAAGTCGATCACCGACGACCTTTTTGATCTCTTCATAGCTCGACATTGACCCTTCCTTAAGTAAGCTGTCCCAGTCGTTGGACTTTACAACTTCCAACTGACTTTCCAGCATAACCTGGAGACGTTGACGGAAGACCCGGGTACTCTTCTTCAAGTCATCGGTCTCAACAGCTAACTTCTTGGCGCGTTTTGAGGCCTCCGTCATAATTTGATTCCCTTTGTTGGTAGCCTCTGAAACGATGTCGGAGCTCTGCTTTTGAGCCTCGCGAATAATAATCTCGGATTCTTTTTGTGAGTTGGCCTTAACCTTGTCGGCGGCCTCCTGCGCAACTAGAATGGATTGATTCAAGGAATCTTTCAAGTCGTTAAAGTACTTGAGTTTGCCATTGGCAGAGTCGAGCTGTTCCTCTAATTCCTTGTTGTGATTCAACGTGATTTGGTAATCCTTGATGATTTGGTCCAAAAAATCATTGACCTCATCAACGTTGTAACCACGCATCTTCGTACCGAATTCTTTATTATGAATGTCTAGTGGACTTAATACCATCTTGTTGTTCCCTCCGCATCTATTTCTTCAGCACCGCTAGGGTGACCCGAATCTTTTCTTTCTTGGTTTTCCCGGCAACTTCATCCAAGCGCACCCGTCCAAAACCTCGTACGGACACGATATCTGCGACATCGAGTTCATAATCTGGTTTGGTCGTTTCCGTCCAATTAACCCGAACGTGATCCGCCTCAATCATTTCTTTCGCCCGATGTCGGGAGAGATGGAACCCGGTCCCAACAATGTTATCCAACCGTAAGGAGGACAGCGTTGCTGACTCGGACTCCCACTCGTTCAACGGCGCAATCAACTCGTTGAAGTCAGCTGGCGCCAGTCGCGCCTTCACGCGACCGATATGGTCCACCTGACCCACGAGATAATCCCGCATGGACTTCTCCGTCACCACTTGCCAGACTTGGCCATCCGTTAAAATGTCACCAAGAATTTCACGTTCAATTCCGGCACCTAACAAGGTCCCCAGAATCTGACTGTGATGGAGCGTGGCGAACTTGACCGGGTAATCGACCCGCAATAGACGCAACTCGAAGTCGGCCTCAGTGGGTTCGAAATAGTCGGGAAAGAACAGGGCTCGCTGCATCTCTGCATGCTCATGACCACCGCGGAACTGAACCTTAACATCCGCTCGGCGGGCTAAGGTGGTGGCAATGTATACCTGACGAGGATTCAAGAAATGGGTGAGAACCGGACGATACTCGTCCGCAACCTGTTGTAGCCATTCACCAATGGCATCGATGAACGGCGCTTCATCCGGCCGAAAATGTTGCGTTATATTCTCATCCAAAGCTTCCCCTCCTCACTTAATGACCTTATAACATTAATCTGAATAACATGATTTCAACCGCACGTAACCCATACTGAACCAAGGTTAACACGATGATTCCCACAACTGGACCAAAACCCAAGGGCCCCACCGAGGCGAAGTTGAAGTAACTCAGAAATGGTTCTACTAGACGCGTAATGACCTGACCCAATTTAGATTGGTAGGCACCAGGCAACCAGCTGAGTAGCGCGTACACCACGATTAGGAGTATGTACGCCCGTACCAGCCAGTCTAACGCCGTAAAAATCAAACTTACGATCGACAGCACAACATCGCTCCTTTATGGTTTGAACTGATTTCCGAGATTAGCTGCCACGTCGCCACTGACTTCGAAATTATGTGGGGTACACAGAAAAATCTGTTCACCAACCCGCTTGATTTCGCCACCGACAGCATAGGCAGTCCCATTTAGAAAGTCAACGATCCGCTGTGCTTGGGCTTCGTCCACCCTTGCAAAATTTACGATAACCGCGTCGCCAGTCGTAAGTTGCTTGGCAATCGACTTGGCATCGGAATAAATTCGTGGCTCACAGATCGCAATATGACTCGAATTAGGTTTTGCAGACCGCATAGCAACCACCTTTCGACTATCAACCGGCCGGGTTTGGGCAGTTGGTTTCGGCTTAACTACGGGAGTTGTCGATTCTTGATAGTCTTCGTCATAATCATCGTCCATTCCAAAAAACTTACTAAGACTAAACTTTTCCGCCATGGTTGGCCACTCCTCTCACAACGAATTTTTAATGACTACTTCCGCCGACGCTTGAAGAATGGCGGTGTGTCCTCTCCCCGATTGCCATCATCATTGTTGGCATCGTCAGAGCTTGGATTAAAGATGTTAAAGTCGGGCTTGTCGACCCCAGCAAATTCATCATGACCCTGGGTAGAACTCTTAGGTTCTGGACGGTGTGCTGGTTCACGAATATCCCAGTTACCGAATGGATCCTGTTCGTTTTCCTTGGTTGGTTGACTCTGCTGGCCGCTAGTCCCTTGTTGTTCGCTTCGACGAGCCACACGGCTGTGGGAAGCTTCGCGTTCCTCACGCTTCTTGTCGATCCCCGTGGCAATTACCGTAACTCGAACTTCATCACCGAGTTCTTCATCAATTGACGTTCCGAAGATGATGTTCACATCACTAGTTGCAGCATCTGACACGATCTGTGAAGCAGCTTGGGCTTCAAACAGAGACAGATCAGGACCACCCGTGATGTTCAACAGAACTTGTTCAGCTCCGTCGATAGAAACTTCCAGCAATGGTGATGAAATGGCCTTCTTAGTGGCATCTTCCGTCCGGTTTTCACCGCTAGCAGAACCGATACCCATTAAGGCAGAGCCTTGGTCTTTCATAACCGTCTTCACATCAGCAAAATCCAAGTTCACGTAACCGGGACTCGTGATCAAGTCAGAAATCCCTTGAACTCCTTGACGTAGGACGTTGTCGGCTTCTTGGAAGGCCTCCATCATTGGGGTCTTCTTGTCGACAATCTCTAACAGACGGTTGTTAGCCAGAATAATTAGTGTGTCCACGTTCTCTTTCATGGCAGCGACCCCTTCAGCCGCAAAACGCGCACGACGAGGGCCTTCGAAACTAAATGGTCGCGTCACAACACCGACCGTTAAGGCTCCGCTATCCTTGGCGATCTTGGCCACGATTGGGGCGGCACCGTTACCGGTACCCCCACCCATTCCGGCAGTGACGAAGACCATGTCAGCCCCTTGAAGTGCTTCCGTGATCTGTTCTTCACTTTCCTCAGCGGCTTTGGCCCCAACCTCAGGGTTGGCACCGGCACCCAGACCCTTAGTTAATTTCGGCCCGAGTTGGATTTTAGTTTCAGCCTTGGAAGCTTCTAAGGCCTGAACGTCAGTGTTAGCAACGATAAATTCGACACCTTTAACATCTTCGGTGATCATCCGGTTAACGGCATTGTTACCACCGCCACCGACCCCGATAACTTTAATGTTAGCGCCGTGATTTTGAGCAGAATCTAGTGAGTATTCCATGTTTATCTTTTCCTCCATCTCGCGTTAGTCAAAGAAGTCGCTGAAGAACTTCCGGAACCCTTCGCCCCTTTTTTTCTTCACTTTCGGTTTTACCTTTGGACGCGGTGCTGATTGACTCGACACATCGTTAGCTGCATCTTCTACAGTCTCACGATGCCGAATCTCATCGGTCTCATCAGCGAGTTGGGTTGAGCCCGTTAAAGCGCTCTTAATAAGCAAGTCAATCTCACTGAGGCCCCCAAAGTATTTCACTAATGCCAAAGCTAAGGTAAATGATGGGTGACGCAATCCCATTTGATCTGGAATATAAACGCGCACATTGGTTCCAAATTCAGCTGTAGCCAAATCTGTAATTCCAGGCAGTGCGGCAACCCCTCCAGTCAGGATAATACCACCAGGCAACTCTAACGCCTGAACCTTATCAAGATTCGTCCGTAAACGCTGAAAGACCTGGTCCAACCGAGCCTCAATGATCTCAGCCAAATACTTCTCTGAGATCGGTGTGGGCTGACTCTGACCAACGACGTCGACAGGAAACTCGTCTTCATCACTAGCCTGGCTCGAATCGGCATAACCATAGTCACGCTTCAACTTCTCAGCACTGTCGATCGAGGTATTCAAGACCACGGAAATATCCTTGGTGATGAATTGACCCCCTTCTTGGTCAACGTCAATATACTTTAACTGGTGATCGTGAATAACAGCAGCAGTCGCTTGGCCCCCACCCAGATCGATCAGGACGGTCCCAAAGTCTTGTTCACCATCGTTCATAACCATCATGCCTTGGGCCATCGGGTTGATAACGGTGCCCCGAACGTGTAAACCAGCCTGTTCAACTGCTTTACGCGTATTGTGCATAATCGTCTTAGGTCCCGTAAACAGGGTGCCATGGAGTTCAAGACGAACCCCAACCATCCCACGAGGATCCTTGATACCATCGAAGCCGTCGACCACAAACTCATCGGCAAGAACTTCAACCACTTCACGTTCCGGTGGGAGGCTCTGAATGAGTGCGGCCCCCGCCACACTCCGAACGTCCCGTCCGGTGATCTCACGAGATTGGTCGTCAATGGCGATCATCCCGCTACATGGTTCAATTTTTAACATGTTTGCGGGAATTCCCACAATCACATCATGAATCTCGATGCTGGCCTTCTCTTCGGCTTGCCGAATGGCGCGCTGAATCGCTTCAGCAGCCTTGTCAATATCAACGATAACCCCGCGACTGACACCATTCGAACGTTCATTCCCCACACCAATAACGTTCATTTGCCCTTTAACATTCTCAGCAACAATGACTTTTATTGAGGTGGTTCCTATATCGAGACCAACGTACATCCCTGAATTATCCATAGAAAAAGGAACCTCCTAAGTTAATCTACTATCAACACTGCATGAATTCGCTTTTTCCCCTAATTATTTTTCAGTTTACCACATTTACTAGGGGTTGAAAAAGCCTTATTGACGCTTTTTCATCACTGCAATCAAAATGAATTATTTCTTGAAGGGATATGAGTATGCTCCAACTTCCAAATTGACAACACCTTTTTGTTTCATCTTCGCCGCAATCCCTGGATAATACGCCATTTTTTTCGCAAATGACGGGATACTTGCGTAGACCTCATTCCCATCATTCATGAATAAATGAATCCGGTTTGGATTGTCCTTCGTGGGTGCCGCCTGAATTTCACTGATACTACGTTTGATTTCGGCATTTAAGCGGGCATACTGCAGAATCATCCGATGCAGTGTTTTCGACTGCTTAAACTGACTGTAAACCGGCGTTCCACTCTTCGGCTGGGAGACCGATTGCTCACTCACCACGCCATTTTCTAGAATTTCATCATACTTGCTCCCTCGCATCACGTATCCTGCCGTATCATATTCGACGATAGCTATCGTTACGTGATTGGGCTGATGAAAAGTAATCTTGGCCTGCTTGATTCGTGAATTTCGTTTCGGTGCCTGACGCTCAAATGTCGTCGTGTGCCCGAATAATGAATAGATGGAGGCCCCGGAACGAACCTGGACAGCATCTTCGACCTCCCTGACCGTCAGTGCATGTGCACCAGTAACCGTCACCTTCTGAAAGTGACTCAGTGGACAGAGCAGGTAAATCATGACCAAAATGACCGCCGTGAAGCTGGTCAGGAGAATCGTCAGTCGCCGAACTAACTGACGATTCCGTTGATGTTTCAACCGTGGTAATTTGTCCCCAATACGCTTGGCCTGGTGAATCCAGTTTGGCATCTGCCGCTGTTTTTTCTTAGCGGCCGCTTGGCGCTGGTAATCTTCCCATGGCGTCAACGCCTGTTGTTGTTTTTCATCATGCCGGTTAAGGCGAAACTTCATGGCTGGTCACCTCCCGCTTCATGAGATTTAGGTTAATCGTGCTTGAGGGCCAACACCACATCTAAGACACGATCGGCGGCATCTGGTACCCCCAACTGTTTCGAAGCCTGTGCCATATCCTGACGCAGTGCATTATCGTTCATCAATTGGTCGGCCTTGGCAACCAAGGTTTCTCCCGTCAAGTCAGCTTCCTTAATGATCTCAGCAGCTCCCACGTTGACCAACGACTGAGCGTTCTTGGTTTGATGGTCTGCCGTGACATATGGACTAGGAATCAGAATCGAGGGAATGCCATCAGCCGTGATTTCGGCCAAACTGGTTGCTCCGGCTCGGCCCACGATGGCTGCCACCTTAGGCAAAACTTCCGGCATATTCGGAATGTAAGGCTTGACGACAACATTATCGTTTAACGGTGTCTCTTTTAACTGATCCATCACACCATCGTAACGTTTCTGACCCGTTACGAAAACGACTTGATAATCCCGTTGATTAAAAGCTGGAATAGCCGCCACAGTCGCCGCATTAATCTTCAAAGCACCTTGAGATCCGCCAAAAATCAATAAGGTTGGCCGCTTATCCTGTAAATGATATTCTGACCAGCTGAAGTGGCTGGTCACTTCGGCGGCTTCTTGGGCACGTGGATTCCCCGTCTTAACCATCTTATTAGCCGGCAGCTGATCGACAGCCGCATCAAAGACGTAGGCAATCCGGTCAACGTAACGGCTTAGGAAACGGTTGGTAATCCCAACCACACTGTTTTGTTCATGAATCATTGTGGGAATATGTAGACGACTGGCGGCGTACACAACCGCACCGGAAACATAACCACCGGTACCAACCACGACATCGGGCTTGAATTCCCGAATCATCTTCTTGGTCTCGTGAACACTCTTCAAAAACAGGTAAACCGTCTTGAAGTTTTCAAGTGAAAGTGAGCGTTTAAATCCTTGAATCTTAGTCGACTTGAAGGGAATTCCCTTAGCCGGCACGATGGAACTTTCCAATCCGCGTTCAGAACCCACGTAGAGTACCTCTGCGTCAGGGTCACGCTTCTTTAAAGCTTTAATTAGGGCGAGTGCTGGGTAAATATGACCCCCGGTCCCTCCACCAGATACAATTAATCGCATGCTATTTCTCCTCCTGCTTACCCGTCAACTGCTCAACGGCTTTGATAAATCGGTCCCCCCGGACTTCAAAATTCGGGTATTGATCCCAGCTTGCGTTCGCCGGTGAGAGTAAGACAATATCTCCCGGTTTGCTAAGTTCATAAGCCAATGGGACGGCCGTTTCAACATTCTCGGTCAAACGAATCGTCGGAATGCCCGCCTGCTTGGCCGTGTCTTCCAATAATTTAGCTGTCTGGCCAAAGAGGATGATCGCCTTCACATGGTCCTTGAAGGAAGGCACCAGTTTTTCGAAGGTATAGCCGCGATCGAGGCCACCAGCTAAGAGCACTACCGGTGCTTTAAAGCCCTTCAAGGCCATTTCAGTAGCTTCCATGTCGGTTGCTTTGGAATCATTATAATACTGCCGACCCTCAGCCTCTAATACGTACTGTGTCCGATGGCGAACACCACCAAAGCTCTTGAGGACACTCACAATGGCTGCCGTGCTAACACCCTTAATCTTGGCAACCGCAATCGCTGCCAAGGCGTTCTCGACATTATGATCGCCGGGAACCTTGATGTCGGCCGCTGCCATGATCTCTTCGCCACGGAAATACAGAATACCCTCGCGTTCGTAAGCCCCATCTTCGGACTGATCTTGCCGCGTGAAAGGCACAACCTTAGCGGCTGAATGCGTACTCAATTCCCGCCATTCCGGATTATCAAAGTTGACGACGAAGTAATCGTCAGCTGTTTGGTTGGCGGTGATCTTCATCTTGGCGGCGACATAGTTAGCTCGCGTCTTGTGGTAATCCAAGTGATTGGAGAAGATGTTCGTCAAGACAGCAATGTGGGGATGAAATTCAGTGGTCCCCACTAACATGAAACTGGAGACTTCGAGAACTAACGTATCGTCAGTCGTCACCTCTTGGGCTACCATGCTGGCTGGCACGCCGATGTTCCCGGCGTAGCGTGCATGACCGGCCTGGCGATCATGATCTAACATCTTTTGAATCATCGTGGTCGTCGTGGTTTTTCCGTTACTCCCGGTCACCGCCACCAACTCGGCATCTGCCACTTCGCCTGTCAATTCCATTTCAGTGATAATCGGCAGCTTGAGCTCTAAGGCTTTCTTGACGATTGGCACATCATAAGAAATACCAGGATTCTTCACCATGAGGTCGTAGCCAGCGTCTAAGAGATCTGGGGTCTGTGACCCTAAGATGACCTTAAACCCTGCTTGTTCGAGCTCCTGGGCGTCTTTATTCTGGTCTAATGGCTGAACATCACTTACCGTGACCACGGCACCCAACCGTTTCAGTAATTTGGCGGCATTGGTTCCACTCTTTGCGAGTCCTAGCACCAAGACCTTCTTACCCTCATATCGCTTAATCTGCTTCATAACTCCGTTCGCTCTCCATTTCTTTCTTATACCTGACAATAAAAAAGCTAGCTTGACTCTAACGAGCAAGCTAGCCCATTAGTCTTCAGTCGTTAGTTTGCTAACATAACCCAAACGCCACTAACCGCGGTGATTAATCCAATTCCCCAGAAGGTAAAATCAATCTTCCATTCGCTCCACCCCAACATTTCAAAGTGGTGATGAATGGGACTCATGAGGAAAATCCGCTTACCTGTTAGTTTGAATGAGGCTACCTGCAAAATAACACTCGCCGTCTCAATCACAAAGACCAACCCGATCCACAATAGAGACAATTCGTGGTGCAACAGGATGGCAACTGCCGCTAGGGCGCCGCCTAAAGCCAAAGATCCCGTATCTCCCATAAATATCTTAGCTGGTTTGTGATTAAAGATGAGAAAACCGAGAAGACCGCCGACTACGGCGAAACAAAAAATTGCAATGTTTAATTGATGTTGTTGAAAGGCCACGACCCCGTATGCCGCGAAGGCAATACTAGCTAACCCACTCACTAAACCATCCAGTCCATCAGAGAGGTTCACTGCATTGGAAAAGCCGACCAACCACACAATGATAAAGAGCGCATACCAACCGCTCATCGTCCAGTCCCCAAATCCGGGAATGTGAAGCGCCATTGGTAACTGTTCATGGGTATAAACCCAGAACAAGATGAGGGCGCCGACGATCTGGCCAAGCATCTTCTGCCAAGCCTTGAGGCCTTCATTTTGGCGATGAAACAACTTGATACTGTCATCCCAGGCGCCTAGGCCTCCATACAACACGAGAATAAATAACAAGATCCACGTGGTTGGTAAGACGTGATGTGGCTGGACTATCCAGCTCGTTGCCAAGGTCATGACCACAATCGCAATCATGTAGAGCAACCCACCCATGGTTGGTGTCCCGGACTTCTTTTCGTGCCAGCTCGGGCCTTCTTCACGAATCATTTGGCCTTCATGTCGGGCACGAAAGTAACGAATTAAAGCGGGCATAAATGCCACGGTAATTAGAAAACTACCCACCAGGGGTAACAAAATAGTCATCATTGTTCCAATCAATCCTCATTCTCATTTATTTTGGCGTAAAGTGACCGCTAACGTGGCGTCAGACCCCACTGTAGTTCCAGCCTTGATACTCTGCTTAGTGACGTAGCCATCACCACTCACGTTCAGCTTTAAGCCTTCAATCTGTGCTAATTTTACCACATCACCCTTCGACCAGCCGGTCAAACTTGGCAGAGCGACAGTACCACCCGTGCTGATGAAGACCCGTTGATCCCGATATAACGTGGTTCCAGCCGTTACTGACTGTTTTTGAACTTTTTGTCCGGTGCCCAGGGTTGTTACGATCGCCCCAGCCTTGGTTAGGGCCTGGGTGGCGCTCGCTACCGATTGTCCGGTAACCGATGGCATCTTATTTTCTTTCGCATTGGTGGTCTCAGTATCCTCCTGTAAGGCCCGAGCCATCACGGGTTTCATGATAGAAGCCAGTAGTTGCGTTGCGGTTTTGCTACCCAAATGGGGTTGCTTCATCGTAATATACATCACGTATTTTGGATGACTGGCCGGAACCATGGCCGCCACGGAGTACAGATAGTTGTCATCTCCGGAGAGGTAGCCTGACTTCCCGGAACTCACCTGGGCAGTCCCCGTCTTGACAGCAACCCGCTCCCCACTCATCTTGTAGTCGGCCCCGATACCGTAACTCTTGTAAACGACATCTTCCATATGTTTTCGAACAGCTCTTGCAGTCGATGCCGAGATCGGGTTGGCCACGGATTGTGGCCCATAGGCTCTGACCGTCTTATTGGTGTTCGGATCAACAACCTTACTAATCACGTAAGGCTTCATCATCTTCCCATCATTGCTGACGGCACTAAGCGCCTGCATCATTTGAAAGACTGTGACCTGAATCCCTTGTCCAAACGCGGTATCAGCCTGCTCAATTGGCCGTTGAAAGGCAATACTCCCAGTCAATTCACCGGGAAGTCCGGACTTGGTACTCTTTAGAAAGTGGAAACGATCGATATACTTCTTCCACGTCTTGTGACCCATCTGTTGTTCCAAATGGGCCATGGCAACATTACTGGAAACAGCAAACCCCTTATTATAGGTGATCGTCCCCCAGCCAGACGTATTCCAGTCAGGCACCACTTGATTACCAATAGTGTATTTACCAGACTGATATGTGGCATTACCATTGTAGTTCCCACTGTCGATAGATGAAGCCAGTGTGAAGATCTTCATAGTCGATCCAGGCTCATAAGCGTCTTGAACCAGCGTGTTTCGCCAAACCTTATCGAGTCCTGACTTGGTTGTGGCGTTAAACGTTGGCCGCTGTGTAGCAGCCAAGATTGCGCCGGTCTTGGCGTTCATAAGCACAGCATTCATCGAGTTGGCCTTAACCTGCCCCTGAACCTGACTCATTTCAGTCTCCAGAAGCGTCTGCAAACGGGTATCCAATGTCGTATAGACGTTATCCCCATTCTTGGCCTTCTTGGCCTTCTGCTTAGTGCCTGGCAACTGATAACCATACATATCTTTTTTAATCTTTTGGGACCCATTCGTTCCTGTTAATTCCTTATTGAAGGCTTGTTCCAGCCCCATCGACCCTGTCAAAGTCGTTTGGCCGGCCTTATTCGTCTGTGCTTGTGCCAGCCCAATCAGGTGAGAGGCAAAGACCCCATTTGGATATAAGCGAGACTCCTGTTGAATGAAGTTCACGCCACTGAGATGTTCAGCCTGAATCTTTTGTTTGGTCGTTAGTGAGATATTCTGACCAGCGGTCCCAAATTCAACTTGGAATGGATGCCCGGAACTCGGATTCAAGGTTGCCAGAGCCTTCTTCCGACTGATCGGCAGATACTTAGCCAGAACATCAGCTACTTTTTCCTTGTTTGTCACATAGAGTTTCCGACCATCGACACTCTTCTGTCGCTTGTCCAGCACAACGTAGAGAGAGTACACACTCGTATCCTCTGCGATCGCTTGGCCGTTAGCATCGTATATCGTTCCCCGTCTAGCTTTCAGCGTTTCATTGGCAGTGTAAAGCTTCTGAGCAGAGGCACTGAGATTCACGTTTTGAACCTTTTTTCCAATGGAGATATACGAAAAGCGACCAACGATCAAGATAAACACACCAAGGAAAAGGCAAAACAGAAAAATACCGAATTTCTTCCGATTTCTGCGCGGATGCTTATTTGTCATTTGTCGCTTTTGAGAATCATTCATTATTTGTTAACATTCCTTATTCTGTCATTTTCCAAGGTCAAGCCCTGCTTTTTGGCAATTTTATCAAGCCGGCTACGACTCTGCAACTCATTTATTTCTTGTTGCGCGTTGGTATTGCGATTTTGATACGTCGTGACAGAATTATTGATGCTTTGAAGGTCGTGAACCGTATTGGACATCGCGATTTTAGTGGATACCACGCTAACCATTAGTAAGGCCAAAATCAGGCCACAAACGGACATTAAACACTTTTCGAATTTGGAAAATGGCAGCCGTTTGCCCGACGGTGTGGGATCGCTGACGGTCTGGGCCTGTCGTTGAGGTTGTTCTATGTTTGGGCGTTGTTGGGGTTCTGCTGTTAGGGGAACTGCTTCAGCTAAGTTATTTTGCGCCATAATTGATCATCTTCCTATGTCAATATTTAGTGATTGTATAAACTACTTAATTTTTTCTAAAATTCGTAATTTTGCACTGTGGGCACGATGGTTGGCCGCCAATTCTTCCTCAGACGGTAAGATTGGCTTACGGTTAACCAACTTGTAATCTGGCTGCAAGTTGTCGGGAATTACCGGAATTCCGTGGGGGAGTTCTGGCAATGATGATTCTTCGCGAAACATGGTCTTCACTAACCGGTCTTCGAGAGACTGGAAGGTAATCGCACTGATTCGACCATGGAGGGCTAATAAGCCGACAGCTTGTTCGAGTGAATCTTCTAAGGCACCTAATTCGTCGTTGACAGCGATTCGGATAGCCTGAAAGACCTTCTTTGCAGGATGGCCCCCGTGGCGACGTGCCGCCGCAGGAATACCTTCCTTAATGATGTCCACCAACTGACCTGTCGTGTCAATCGGAGCCTCTGCGCGATGCCGCTCGATGGCTCTGGCAATCGGCTTGGCAAACTTCTCTTCACCGTATCGGTGAAAGATCCGCATAAGGTCGTTGAACTTCCATTCGTTAACTACGATCCAAGCGGTAAGCTCAGCACTCTGGTCCATACGCATATCCAGTGGTGCATCGTGCTGATAACTGAAGCCCCGGTCGGCCTCATCAAACTGTGGTGAGGAAACCCCTAAATCATAAAGAATGCCATCAACTTCAGTCACACCCCGAGCATTTAACTCGGTCTTGATGTCCCGGAAATTACTCTTAATAAACGTTAAATTTCCACTGTCGAGATACTTTTTAAGATGTTCTTGATTGTATGTAATTGCGGTCTGATCCTGATCAAACGCGTATAAGTGACCTGTTGTCAGTTGCTCCAGGATGCGTTGGCTATGACCGCCGCCGCCGAGAGTGCAGTCAACATAGATTCCCGTTGGCTTAATGGCTAAACCAGCCACCGCTTCCTTGAGCAGTACCGTTACATGATGAAAGTCTTCCATAAACACTCTCCTTTAGCTACATGCCGAAATCAATAAGGTTTTCGGCGATATCATCGAAGTCTTCTTCGGCCGCGGCGGAGAATGTATCCCACCGTTCCTGACTCCAAATTTCAAAACGATTAGCCACACCCACAATGACACATTGTTTAGCCAAAGCGGCATGATCTCGTAACGATTTTGGTAAGTTAATTCGACCTTGTTTGTCGAGCTCACATTCAGTAGCCGCGGAGTAGAAGAACCGGACAAAGGCCCGGGCATCCTTACGGTTTACTGGCAAGGCTTTCAATTTCTCTTGCAACGCCGACCACTCGGTCATTGGATAGCCGAATAAACAACCATCCATCCCCCGAGTAACCACAAATTGTTCTCCGAGTTGATCCCGAAATTTAGCGGGAATAATAAGTCTGCCCTTGGTATCAATTGAATGCTCGAATTCACCCATGAACATGACCATTACCCCCTATTTGTAACTATTGTCAAGTTTACCACACCCCCCCACTTTCTACCACAACGTTTCCGAATTTTTATAAATTTCCCCACTTGCACTAAAAAAGCCACAGCGAACACTTGTTCACCGTGGCTGAAAGCCCTTTACCAGGACCCTAAAAAACTGGGTTCTTAGTCAAGTTTATTTATATTTATGCATAAAATTAGCTAATAGCTAACAGGAAACAAACCATAAACCCTAGCACCCAATATAAGTCAGTTAATCGCCAGAAAGTTTTAAAGAACGTCGGGTAGATGATTTCGTGGTCCTGAACTGCTTGAATGATGGTGACCAAGATGCCAATCGCCATCCAACCAATAACCAACCAGGGGAACACAATGCCCGCCCCATGTGGGATCAGAGCTACAGCACAGAACAAAAATAACGGTGCCATGAGATCCCAGACACTCAAGCCTGTCGGCCAACGGTGTCCGAGCAACCGTTTTCCCCCACGAAAAATGATGTAGCCAATGACCAGTATGACCAGTTTCCCGGCTGGTGACACCCAAAACGACATGCAACTTCCCCCCACGACTTCTGTTCTAATCACCTCGCTGACACGCTACCCTAGGCAGATATGCGCCGGCGACTCTTCGTTATATTATAGGGATTTCCTTCATCGGTTGCAATTCACTTTTGTAACAACTCGTTGACAACTTTGCCGTGACTGTTGCATTTCACCCTCACCCACGGTAAACTAATTGAGTAAATTGGGACGCAAAGAGGTGGCTATTCGCGCATGGAAAAGAAAAAGAAATCAACGTTTCAAAAAATTACCAACGTTTTCGTTTGGATCATGATTATCGCAACTATCGGCTCCTTAGTCTTCGGGGCAATTGCATCCCTCGGTTGGATGGGCTAATCCTCTCGATCGCCACCTTATCAGGTGGCTTTTTTATTGCCCTGATTGCAAGTTCACTAAACAAATTGATGGCTGATTTTCCGTGATTCAGTGTTTCGCCATCATGCCGACTGCTGTAACAATGCCAATTGCCGGTCGATCTCGTCATAGTTAATCGGCACCGCATCGAGGGCTAATAAAACCTGCTCGCCGATACTGACCAGAGTCGTTCCCCGGGGATCTGTTAGTAGCGCTGCGTACAAATTTATCAATGTTTGTAAATTATGATAATCCGACTGCCACTGTGGACTACCACTTGCTTCCTTCACCAGTATCAGTGTGAGCCGGCGAACACTCTGACTGATTCGTTGTCGTGTCAACCGCTTTCGCCGACGCTCTTGAACAAACGGGAGAAAGAGCGCCACCACAACAGCTAATAGTTCACCGACCGCTTCAAACCAATCTGACCAGGTCCCTAACGCCATAAAAAAAGCCTCCCCTTCACATTAAGTCCCACTAAGGATATTCCCGTGGTTACTTATCACCAAGAATTTTGGTGGCAAAGGAGAGACTAAGTAAACTAAGTTTATTACGATCTCATTATTCTGAAGGCTTAGGTTGATCTGGTTGCTTATAAACTTGTCGTGGCTTGCTACCTTCTTGCGGTCCAATGTAGCCCCGCTGTTCCAGATCATCCATGATTCGAGCAGCACGATTGTAGCCAATGCGGAATCGACGTTGCAGTAGCGATGTGCTGGCCTTCTGCTGGTCCACGACAAAGGATAAGGCATCGTCAAACAGATCATCATCGCTGTCGCCAGCTTCTTCCTGTTTGAGTTCCTCATCGGTCACCATCATGTCCTCGTCGTAATCCGCAGACTGTTGCTGCTTGATGAAGTCGACGACATTCGCCACGTCCTCATCCGGGATAAAAGCCCCTTGGATACGAACTGGTGAATTAGCATCAACAGGTTGATACAGCATGTCTCCTCGACCCAACAGTTTTTCAGCCCCATTCGTATCAAGAATCGTCCGCGAGTCAATCCCACTGGACACTGCAAAAGCAATCCGGGATGGCACGTTGGCCTTAATCAATCCGGTAATCACATCCACAGACGGTCGTTGCGTTGCCAGAATCATGTGCACTCCAGCAGCTCGACCCATCTGAGCAAGACGAATGATGGCATCTTCAACTTCATTTGACACCGTCATCATCAGATCGGCCAATTCATCCACGACAACCACGATATATGGTAACGTTGGCCGTACCTGGTCATCCTGTGCATTAGCCTTACGAACAAAGGCATTGTAACCGGAAATCTTCCGTTGACCAAACTGAGAGAACAGTTCATAGCGCCGTTCCATTTCCGCCACGACCTTGTGAAGGGCCCGAGCGGCTTTTTTAGGTTCCGAAACCACCGGCGTTAACAGGTGAGGAATCCCATTGTAGACACTCAGTTCAACCTTTTTGGGATCAATCAACATCAGCTTCACTTGGTCCGGACGGGCATTCATCAATAGACTGGTAATAATGCCGTTAATGGCCACGGACTTCCCACTCCCGGTTGCCCCGGCAATCAGCAAGTGTGGCATCTTGGTGAGGTCCATTGTGACAACTTCACCCGTCACGTTACGCCCTAATGGCACTTCGAGTGGTTTGTTCGGATGTGCTGGTTGGGCTTCGACCACATCACGGAAGGCAACAGTCGAGACTTCCTTATTAGGAACTTCAATCCCAATTAGAGACTTCCCAGGAATGGGTGCCTGAATCCGAATCCCCTTAGCCGCTAAGGCCAAGGCCAAATCATCGGCTAAATTAACAATCCGGGAGACCTTCACCCCAATAGCGGGATGAAGTTCATATTCCGTCACCGACGGCCCTAGGCTGACGTTCTTGACCTCGGCATCGACACCAAAACTATCGAGTGTCTGTTTCAAAATCTTGGTATTGGCATCAATAGCATTAACCTCATCCGTTTGGTCGGTTGGTGGAACTTGTTTCAACAGATCAGCTGTTGGTAATTTGTAATTCGGATCCACTGGTGTCCCGCTAGTTAAGCTGGGATCGACCCCATGCTCTGGCTCCTCCTCAACCGGTTTAGTTTTAGGCTTCATTACCGGCCGATCATTGGCTACCGTAATGTGGTAGCTTGGTTCTTCTTTCGGCTGTGGCTTCGGTTCGGGCAAATCTTTCTTCTCAGGTTCGACAATGGCCGCTGGTTGCGGCTTGCGTGCCCGCTCCTGGTGCTTCCGCTTGGCCGCCGCACCCCCACGTTTAAGGGCTTGACCACTAGCATGCACCCCTCGGGACAGCCAGCCCCAGGCCGTACTTGTCCACCGTTGTAGGTCGGCAAAGGGAATCTGGAAAAACACGACAACCCCACCTGCCATGATGATCCAAGCAGCAACCTGAGCCCCCACAAGCGCGATTAACCACGCCACAATGCTCAGTTCCAAGGCGCCAATCACCCCGCCACCGAGCTGACTCGTTAGCCCACCGGTAAAGAGATCGGCTAACCCTGCGTGCCAAATTGTTGAGAGAAACTGAGCATGCTGATTAACCGTCACAAAGTGTGTCGCCGTAATCCACAGTAACCAGCCTGCATAGATCAGACCACCGCCCCACAGATAGTGACGTTGAAGGTGGGGCCAAGTTCCCGTAATCAATAAGGCTGCCCCTAAAGCTCCCAGAACGACCAAACCGAACTGGTAGCTGTCCCCAAGGAATAAGCGCACCAAATTGGCACAAAGGACACCCAGTAGTCCAAGATGAAAGAGTCCCAACGCCACCAACGCAATTAATATGAGACCAATGACATTCCTGGTGTACGGAAACGGTTGGTGACTGGCACGTCTCCGCTTGGTTGGACGCCGTTTAGTAGGCTTGCGGCGTGTTGTTTTTCGTTTGGTCGCCAAAGAACGGCCTCCTTTCAATCAAATTATTTCAGTTTGTCATGAGGATATTGGTGAACCCGTTCCAATCCTGGGAAGCTCTGCTGACGCAAGACTTCGTAAATGACAATAGCGGCCGAGTTCGACAGATTAAGCGCACGAATGTGGCTGTCATCTTGTGGAATTCGAATACATTTTCCCATATTTTTCCGCATGAAGGGTTCGGGTAACCCCGTCGTTTCCTTTCCAAAAAGAAAGTAATGATCGTTGTCGTTAAGCTGGTAGTCGGGATCCGTATAATCTTGATCCGCAAACTTTGACACTAAGTAGAGCTGGGACGGGTCCGGAATCGAATCCATAAAGGCTGGCAAGTTCTCATGGTACCGAACATCCACCTTATCCCAGTAGTCGAGGCCAGCCCGTTTCAAGTGCGCATCATCCACGGAAAAGCCTAAAGGCTTGATTAAATCTAAGATAGTATCGGTTCCCGCACAGGTCCGGGCGATGTTTCCTGTATTAGCTGGAAACAATGGTTCGAATAAGGCAATATGATTCGTCATAACTCTCTTCTCCGTTCTGCTAGTTAAAGTCTGTCTTCCGATTTGCGAGGTAACGTCCCTCGCGCCGTCTCATTATTATAGTCACGTCTGACACGCTTTGACAAGGGACGACCCGACTATTTTAATGGTGAGTGCCCCCTTATCTGACGGGGAATTTTTACGAATTTCACTTACCTAACATCCCATGTCATAGAAAAAAGCAGTTCCTCGGTGTTGAAACGGCGAGGGGCTGCTTTAGTGAAGTGCTACTTGTCAGCCACCAACAGTAATTCACTGATGTCGACTGCCAAACGATTTCTCATATTCAATATAACACCGCTTTGTGAGCCGTGCAAGTGCCCTACTTCGAGCACAACGCCCCTTATTCAGCGGTTTTCTGTGCGATCAATAAGGTAACATCGACAGTGATGCTGTCAAATGGCTTAGCTTGAATAGCCGCCAAACGTTCCGGCGTTGCCCCCCAATGCATTGGGGTCATCACAGTCAAATCACTAAACAGTGCCGTTGAGACCGGAAATTGGTAGCAAATACGCTTTGTCGTCGCATTTGGATAATGCTGTTCAAAGAGCCGCAACACCTTGCTATTATCGTAGGTTGCGTGGGCACTCCCCGCTGGAAAGATGCTGTGGCGCAACTCAATCAGGTAGTCCGAATTCGGAATCACCTTGAGCAATTGCCCACCCGGTGCCAGTACTCGATTGAATTCTTGATAAGCCGAGGGTGAGAAAAGATCCAGAACCGTGGTAAAGGCCCCATCACTAAAGGGCATCTTGGCTAGGTCGGCGACACAGAAGAAAGCTGAGCTGTCCAATTGCGTCCCAAGGTTAATTCCGGCCTTCGAGAGGTCAAACCCAATGGCTGTGTCGCGTTGACCACGCTGAGCCAATACATCCCCTAGTGGCGTACCTTCCCCACAGCCAACGTCGAGAATGGTCTGTGGGGCCGCAGGCATATTAGCAGCAAACTCTTGGGTAATCCCCGCAAAGAGCCCCGCTTGCAGCAAACGCCTGCGAGCAGCTAACATGTCATTGTCATATTCGCTAGCGACCGATCGCTGCATGAAGTACAGTGTCCCCTTTTTAGAAAGATCCACGCGATGTCCATTTGGACACACGAGACTATGACCATCAACCGCATCATATGGGGTCAGACAAACCGGACACCGAAACAAACCGGTATTGGCGGTTAAAAAGGCCGCCGCCTCATCAATTTTCTTCATCTGAATTTGCTTCCTTTTCCGTAACTGGCGGGACGTCAACGTAGCCGCCTGCAAAATTTTGATACCAGTGGAATCCTTCCGTAGCCACGACGCGAATCACGGCATAGCCTGGAATTCCCAGAACTACCCCGAGGACCCCAAAGGCCTTCCCGGCGAGTAACAGGATAAAGATAATCGTTAATGGGTGAATCTTTAACGAACTCCCCAATACCAATGGTGAGATAAAACGACCTTCAACGGTTTGTTCCACCACAAAGACAATCAGCACCTTAACCAACATCCAAGGTGACATGAATGCCGCTACCACAACGGCGGGAATCATCGCGAGAAACGATCCAAGATATGGCACTAGGTTTAGGATTCCGGCCATGACCCCCAGTAGAAGGGCAAATTTCAACCCCACAATTAGGAAGCCCACATAGAATAACACCGCTACAAAAAATGCCACAATTAACTGTCCGCGAACATAGTTACTAACTTGACGATTCATTTCCACCAACAAGTGTTTGGTTGTCTTCCGATACTTGATCGGAAGAATCTTAACCAAGTAATCCGGTAACTGGTGACCATCCCGTAGGAGGTAAAAGAGGATGAATGGTGCGGTCACAATGGCCACAACTACTGAGGCCACCCGACTGACAATACTCCCCACCGATGAAAAGGTTGTCTTCGCCAGACTTGAGGCTGCCGTAGAGGAACTATCCGAAAGCTGTTGATTGAACTGATCCAGTTGCGACTTTAGTCCACTCAGGCGGTCATCTTGTAGCCAAAGTGACATGGTCCCGGTCACTTGACGCCAATAGTGCGGCCATTCCGTAATCAGGGTCGCCAATTGCTTTTGCACCATCGGAATCAAGCCGCCGATTCCCCAAACTAGGAGTGCGGCCACAATCACAAACAATCCCGTGATCGTCCAAGTTCGACCAATTCCCCGTTTTTCCAGCCGATCCACCACAGGATTTAAAAGATAGAAGCAGACGCCCGCAATGATGACGGGAAGTCCCACGATCTGCCAGACTAAAACGATGGGTGTTGCGAGCCATGGCACTTTACTTAGGACTAACAAAATGAGTAAAATGAGAAGCGTGATTGTTAATCCAGATACCAGGCGGTTATTAACCACCCAGTTCCAGAACCACGAACGATTTTTATGAGACTCTGTCTTCAAAGGTTTCACTTCCGTTATTAAAGTGGGTATATTGTACCATACCACGATGACTAGTGACGACTCCTGAAGAGGGAAAGGAATGAGACATTTGCGAATTATTGAACCATTATTAGAAAACTATGCTGACCTACCCAACGCTATTGAGGCAGGTGCTAAGCGTATTGCCCTCGCCGACAACCTTGCCGTTGGTGGCACAACTATTAGTAAGGGAGTCATGGGAGAAGCCGTGCGCTACGCCCATGATCATCAGGTAACCCTTGATGTCTTAATCGCCCCTAGAGGCGGTCACAGTCCTTATAATGATGTCGAAATTAAGATGATGGAGGCCGATTTACTCGAGGCACAACAACTCGGGGTCGACGGTGCCATCTTTGGCGCACTGACCACCCAACACACGTTGGATGTCGAAGCCCTCAGCCTCCTTGTCGCAGCAGCTGGTGGCATGACCATCGCCTTCAGTACAGCCTTCGATGATATCCGGCCTCAAGACCGAGGAACTGCTGTGGATTGGCTTAGCAACCAGGGCTTTGATTACGTCTTGAGTACTGGTGCTGCTAGTGACGATCGATTGGCTGATTGGACCGCCACCAAGCGGCTTTTAGACTCCGTTAACTTGACACTGGTTGCCGTTGACCTCACATCCCAGGAGATTGACCCCGTCGCCAAAGAGCTCGGGACAAATTTCTTCTTTGGTACTGACGTCCTTAACTAAACATGCCAAACGAAAGGCTCCGCACGTCAGCAAATGACGTACGGAGCCTTTTTTAGTGAACCCCTTGGCCGTTAACTCGAACCGTCGAAACCGCATTTTCAACGACTTTCGTTAACCCCCAATCAACCCATTTATTCACTGCCCACAGCCTTAATCAGCCAAATCAGCTAACAACATCTGCCATTTCTGGCGAGTTGCCGTAGCCGAATAATCTTTGGCGCGCTTGAGACTGTTTTTCATGTAACGACGCTGACGCTTGGGATCCCTTAAGTAATCGCGAACCTTCCAGTACAAAAGGTCTTGATTGTTTCGTTCGACGAGATTTCCATTTTCACCGTCGATAACCATTTCATTTGGTCCATACCGAATATCATAACTAATGACAGGTACGCCAAAGCTTAGCGCTTCGAGAGTCGTCAGGGAGAAACCTTCCTCGACACTTGTCACCATTTCTAATGAAGCTTGCTCGTATTCAGCCGTCAGATCAGGCAGATAGCCTCTGAAGAAAACATGATCCTCTAGCTGGTGTTCTGTCACGTAATCTCGTAGACGTTGTTCCTCAACCCGGCTTCCGAATCCAAAGAGATGTAACTCGACATTTGGGAATTCATCAACGAGTCGACCAACCACTTGGACCTGTTCCATCACTTGCTTTTCTGGTGAGAGTCGCGCGACCCCAATAATTCGGTGGGGCTGTTTCTTTCGCAGATTGACTCGTTGCTTCGTCGTATACCCAACCGGAATCACCACAATGGGTGGCAACTCTGGGAAACGTTCCCTCAGATCAGTTCGCTGTAATTCAGTCGAAACAATGATTCGATCAAACTGTTCGGGATGATCCAAGACGTACCGATACGTTCCCTTCAGGGGCCCTTCGATCACATTCGCTTGGTCACGGGCATGTGTACTGTGAAGAACCGCACACACAGTCACATCCGGACGTGTCGCACCAAATGCTGGCGCCAATGGCCCATTCTTATCGCTAAAGTACACATCTCCCGCCTGATAGAGTTCATTGAAGAAGAACGTCTGAAGCTCGCGTTCCGTATCAAAAAACCATTGCTGACCGCGATAATCATTCAAGATAATCTGATGTAGCTTCGGTTCGCCAGGGTCATTAGTGTAATACTTTTCCATTTTGACGTGTCCCTCGGTATCCAAGTACACCTCATTTTGAACCTTTTGATTATCGTGTAGGTAACTCACCCGGCTTAAGAAGCCCCGGTTGTCGTAATGTTCCCGCTTAACCTTCATCCGTTTCGCATCGAAATAGTTTAGGTAAACCAATTGTTTCAATGATTCATCTCTAAAATGCGCATACATGAGAAAACGGCCCTCGGTGGTAAAGACCCGAACATCGGGTGCCGAAGCCACCTTCTGAATCCGATAATGACACGTTTCTTCCCAATATTTGCACCAGTCAATCGCTTTAACCGGCACACTCACCGTATTCTGAAAATAGTCATAGAGGCTAAAACAGTCAGGACCAATACCAAAGCGCTCGGCATTGGCATGAATACCAGGATTGTATCGCGTGTACACACATTTAGCCGGAAGATTAGCCGCCTTAAAGAGTTTCAAGCGGTTAACTTGGCCTTGCTCAATTCCAGTTAACTTTGCGTTAAAGTACACCGCAACAAAATAATTCATGCTTAGGCCTCCTCAGTCACAGCGCCTTGGTCTTGCGTCTGGTGATCAAAGTAGTCCAGCAGAACTTGCCATTTAGCAAAAACCGCATCTTCTGAATAGCGCTGTGCATTCTGATAAGCTGCCGCACTGAAGTTAGCCAACCGATCTTGATCACCCAATAAGGCTATCATATCGTCGGCTAACCCTTGAACGTCACCATCAGTTGTCAATAGGCCACTCTTGCCATTGGCAATGATGTCACTAGGCCCATATTTCACATCGTTGGCAATCATTGGGACCCCATGGGACTGGGCTTCCAGTAACATCAGTGAGAATCCTTCAGCACGACTCGGCAGTAGGCCAAGCTGTGCGCGGTCATAGACTGAGGCGATGTCGTGAGTGTAACCCTTAAACGAAATCACATCACTCAAGCCGCTGTCGGCCACTTGCCGCTTGAGGGTCTTCTCGACGTCGCCGTTAGCGTAACCCCAAAGTTCAAGTCGAGCATCTGGAAACTTCTCGTGAACCTGTGCAAAGGCTTGAATCGAATGATTCTGTTGTTTTTCAGGAGCCAACCGCGCGACGTGAACCACAAGATGCTTCTGCCGTTTGCTGAATGGTTTTTGTGGGGCCGCCATCCGCTCGTCCGTCACATAACCAACTGGAATCGTAAATGCTGGAATGTCAGTGCCAAAACGGTCGACCACGTCTTGTGACTGTTCCGGTGTAGCGGAGATCACGGCATCCCACTTGTGCCAGTTCATTAAAGCATTTTGATAGTTGTTGTTAAGTGGCGAGTGAATCATATCTGTTGGATCGGCCACGTGGTCATTGTGCAGGTGTAAAACCTTGTAGGCTGGCGTCTGCATATTGAAGAGCGCCCAGTCGCATTCCACAGTTCGGTCACAAATATAGACGTTTGTTTCCCCATTGGCGTTCAATTCGTCATAGAAGAATCGTGTCAGGCCGTTCATTCCATTAAAGGTCCGGCTACTACCATCCCCATAATTCAAGACACGCCAGGAAAGATGTTCCTTGCCAGCATGATCAATCAGATGACACTTCTCAATGTGTACCAAGCCATCTGGTCCGAAGTACTGTTCCTGGACAATCTTACCATCCCAATCGAAGAGCTGTTCCAGACATTTAAAGCCACGGGTATCCCACCAAACCATCTTGAGGGTCCGTCCATTCACGTCAAAATACTGGATGTTGCTAATCTCATCCTCAGTTCCCTTTCGCAAGTAGATAATCATAAGCATCTTCCCTTGCGAGAACACCTGAAGTTGATTATCCTTCCTGGTACTGGTGGTGTTGCTCGGTAATGAAAAGTCGTTGCGCGTCAACGGCTTGGTGATCACATCTTGGCTTCCGCAAAAAAATTCAAATAAGTTCACGAAATTCTCGCGAGGAATACCAGCCTGTTTCAAAATATTAGTCAGGTCCATTGAGAAGATTCGCGTCACGATCTTAGCTGGAATACCGTTTTTACGGAAGAGATGGAGCCGGTTAATCTCCGCGTGTTCAATCCCTGATTTAGAATACTGCATGTTGTCATTTAAGAAATAATACATGAGGCGTCCTCCCTTCTATGCCTGTAAGAAACGTTGCCAACGGTTCCAGACCCGGCGTTGTGTCCAGGTCGCATTGGTTGTCTGATAAGCGGCGTGACTCATGGTCTGAAGTGCCTTAGGCTTGCTGAAAAGTTCGACAACGTGTTCTGCCATCGCCAATGAATTACCTCGGTTAACCAAGTAACCATTGTCGCCATCTACAATCAAATCCTTGGGTCCGTAATTGAACGGATAGCTGACAACTGGAATCCCGTGACTCATCGCTTCCAGCATCCCCATTGGCCCACCATCTGCAATCGACATATTGACTAAGACCTGATAAGTATCGTACTTCTGAATCAGTTCTGGATCATAGTCTTTGAAGGTCACATTGTGTTCAAGATGAAGTTCACTGACCAGATCGGTCATTTTCTTCTGATACTCATGATCACCGTAACCGTAGAGATCAAAGGTCGCACCAGGAACGCGATCATGAACTAAGGCAAACATCCGTAAGAGCTGGTCGATCTGCTTGTCTTGGGCAATCCGTCCGACGTATAGCAAGCTGTTGGCCCGACGTTCCGTTGGCGCAACCTCATCGCTGCCATCCTTGGCTAGTGGGGCCATCGTAACAGCCGGCATATCAAAGACGTTGGCCTCAGGGAAGCGTGTCCGAAGATGTTCTGCCTGTTGTTCGGTCCCAGTAATGAAGCCATCAAAGTGCCGAAAGTGTTCAAAAGCCGGTTTCAAGAAACCATCCAGGTCACCATGAAGCGGATCATCTGGTGCGACTGCATGATTGATTGGAAGGTAAATATACTTCCGCGACCCATCATCTAAGTTAAGTAGCGGACGTACCCCAGTACCAGGACGATCGCTGATAAAAGTTGTTGTCCCGGTATCTTGTTTACTGAGTTCTGCCAGGAAAAATTCAAATAAGTCATCCTGATTCTGGAAGAAGCGGTCACCTTGACCTTGATAATCCTTCAGAATTACCCGAGATACTAGTGGGTTGCCATTCGTATCGGGTACACTATAAATTTCAAGGGCTGTCTGACCAGTTGGCGTGTAGTAACGTTCTAAGACTAACTTGCCATTCTGACCAAAGTACTGGGTAGCTGAGCGAAATCCTCGCCAGTCCCACAGATCTGTTTCGATCAAATTACCCTGATTGTCCGCGTGTTCATGATAGAACACCCGACCAATGGTTCCCGGGATGAATCCCACCCGTCCGAGATTGTCATCGCCATTGAGTACTTGACTGAAGTTGGCCCCCACAACCACTTCGGTTTCTACTGGCAAGCGTAAATCATCAGTCCGCATAACCTTCGTTGGTACATTTGCTGCCTGTTGGAAGAAGTCGAACATGTTCACCACTTCGTTATCGGCAAGACCAAAAGTCGTCAATGTTCGATGTAATAATCGATCATAGATTTTCGTCACAATTTTTGCGGGTTCCTGGTAATGGTTAAACAGTTTTACTCGGTTCATTGCGGTATGTTCCACACTCGAATTCTTTTGCAAAATGTATTCATTAATAAAGTAATACACGACTGCCACCTCATTCTTCTCGACTAGTTATTCCCGTTACTCTTCCCAGGGATACTTACCTTCATCATTTTTTTCCGTGTGTTTCATCATGTATTCCGTTCGTTCATCCAACCGTTTACGAGTCTTCCGCTTATTTATGGATCGGAAAACCAACACCACGATTCCCAAGACAATATAGATGGACAACCGTAGAAAGAACTGAATCTTCTTGTAGGCAAAGATACTGGTTAACGCTAGCATGCAAGTAACTCCTCTCTAGTACTTATAGTCATAGTAATTAATCAATCCGGATAAGAAATGTTCACAGTCATCGATCCGTGTTCGGAAGTGGTCATTGCGGGCATAGAACCCCCCGACCAATTTAGCTGGATGATAGAAATACATTGCCACTTCAGGAAAGAAACTGCCTGATAGTAACTCATACTCGGCTCGATACTGCCAAACAGAGCGAAGCGTAGCAACATCATAAGGTTCCAGCAAGTCGCCATTACCTGTGGCCCGGATGGTATCCGTCATCTTAACGGCAGCCGTCAATAACTCCAACCGTGTTGGGTAGGGCATTACTTTATGCTCAATGTTCTCTAAGTCCTCAAAAGCATTTTTCAGGCCCATAATCATATAATCTCGGTTATTTCCGAAGATCCCAAGAGCCTCGTTGATTGCGTATGCAATCCAGTGATCATGATTCTTACCATAATCGTGGGCCACCATGAAATCTAACGTTTCCTGAATCCGGATCTTCACCTGGTCATCATGAGTCAGAGCATATAGCCGTGACATGGCGAAAGCAATTTCACCCTCATAGTAGATAATTCGAAAAGCATTCTTGACACTCAGATCAGACCGTAGCACATGATTGAACCGGCCGTCTGGCTGTCGGAAGGCTTCGATTCCTCTGAAGGCTTGCATGGCTTGTTTCTCGTATCGCTTCTCGTGAGTCACCTCTTGGTATTTACACAGTGCCAGTATTAGCATTGCCTGCGCCCCAAGCTTCAACTCTGCCTCACCTTCTTTGGGTTGCTCGACTACAAATAGTGCTTCATCTTTCACCAATGTTAAATGGTCAAGACCCCATTGGAGTGCATGTCTGGCTTGCTTAAGATCTGCTGGCCGTTTAGTGAAGGTAATCGCTTCCAATAAAGCATAAATCGAAGAGAAATGCCGCACACTATTATAATTACTGAGAACCCGCTTAATACTTGGAAAGTAGCCATAGACAAACTGACCATCGTCTTTGATTTGCTTTTTCAGATAGGTTTCACCTAACCCCACATAATCCGCGAGCTCTTGTTTAGGATCGGCCAATTGGCGAACTCCTAGTAATTGTGGATCGTTATCCTCTAATCTCCAAACCCGATTGCCATCGGTAAAAACACCACTGGTTGCAAAGACCCAGACACTATCACCAGCTTGGATGTCCATCGAGACATTTCCATCACGTTTTGTGAGATATTCTGTAATTGCCGCATAATTCACCGTTGCCTTGGCTGTCGTCTTTCCCACTTTGTAGGCTTGGTCTGATTCAAAGAATTCATGACCATTAATTTCCATTTCTAACAAGGCCGTTTGAAAGTCCTCATCGAAACTCACTCCCCGACGCCAGAAATTAGCTCTCGTAATTTTAGCCAACGCTATTGCAAATTTTTCTCGACTAATTTGTTGAATAGAGTGAATCGTTTCAACTCGAACCCATGAAGGAAACGCTATTTGATTTAACTGATGTTCGATCCGAATCCAGGCCTTTTTGAACGACTCAGCCCGCACAAATGTGACGCCTGCACGATGCCGTTTATCGGAAATTGAAACGACCAACGTGGCCTGCCCTGTCACAGGATCCTGCAAATTTCCTTGGTTGATTAGTTCCCCTTTCAAACGCTTAATTAACGCCTTTTTCATCTAATTTCACGCCTCCCATAAATCTTTAGTATTTTACGAGAAAGCCAAATAGAAGATCAGTTTATCTAAAGCTCATTTATTATAAACTAATGATACTATTTCTTTCGCGTATTGTCGATTAATAGCATCGACTTATGTATGAATCTCCGCAGTTTGACCTGCGGAGATCCGGTCATGTAACATCTCTGTTACACTTTTGATATTGTGTCACTAAACTGTGTGATCATCATCACTGTTATCTTGCCCATGCTTACGACCGAAGAACCACCATGAACCACCTGTTGCGGCAGCAATCGCTGCGACAATTGCTCCCCAGAACGTGGTGTGATTGTTTTCATTGTTATCAGGTGCCGAAGTTGCATCAGCAGAATTCCCAGAATTCTTGACATTGTTACCATCACTAGTCTTTGAATCCTTTGAATCTCCTGACTTACTCTGCTTATCCGAACTATCCTGATTAGCATTGTCAGAAATTCCAGTCGTCCCAGCTGCTGTTAAGTCCACTGGTGTTTCTTGACCTTGACCGGTATCACCAGCGTAACCTAACGTTGTTGCTGTGCCACCTGCAGCGCCCGATACATTGGTACCAGAAGCGGCGCCACTGTTTGAACCACCATTTGTGCCACCGCTGATACCTGAACCTGAGCCTGAACCTGAACCTGAGCCTGAACCACTGTTTCCACCATCTCCGGCACTTCCGTCGGAATCACTGTCGGAGTTGGCATCACTGTCAGAGCCTGCGTCGCTGTCGGAATCTGAATCACCATCAGCGTCTGAGCCACTATCTGAGTCGGAGTCACTGTCAGAATCTGAATCACTATCGGAATCCGAATCACTGTCGGAGTCGGAGTCACTGTCGGAATCAGAGTCGCTATCGGAATCTGAATCACTGTCGGAATCTGAATCACTGTCGGAGTCGCTATCACTATCTGAGTCTGAGTCGCTATCCGAGTCGGAATCACTGTCTGAGTCGGAATCACTATCGGAATCCGAGTCACTGTCTGAGTCGGAATCACTGTCGGAATCGGAGTCACTATCCGAGTCGCTGTCTGAGTCGCTGTCTGAGTCTGAGTCACTGTCGGAATCTGAGTCACTATCAGAGTCTGAATCACTATCAGAATCTGAATCACTGTCGGAGTCTGAGTCACTGTCGGAATCCGAGTCGCTATCGGAATCTGAATCACTGTCGGAGTCTGAATCGCTGTCGGAATCCGAGTCACTGTCCGAGTCGGAATCGCTATCTGAGTCGGAATCGCTGTCGGAATCCGAGTCACTATCCGAGTCTGAGTCACTATCCGAGTCTGAGTCACTATCCGAGTCTGAGTCACTGTCGGAATCCGAGTCGTTATCCGAATCGGAATCACTATCTGAGTCGGAATCGCTGTCGGAATCCGAGTCACTATCCGAGTCTGAGTCGCTGTCAGAATCCGAATCACTATCTGAGTCTGAGTCGCTGTCGCTATCAGAATCACTATCGGAATCTGAGTCACTGTCGGAGTCGGAATCGCTGTCGCTATCAGAATCGCTATCGGAGTCCGAGTCACTATCAGAGTCTGAATCACTATCGGAATCCGAATCACTGTCGGAGTCGGAATCACTATCTGAGTCGGAGTCGCTATCCGAGTCGGAATCACTGTCAGAATCCGAATCACTATCGGAGTCGGAGTCGCTGTCAGAATCCGAATCACTATCTGAGTCTGAGTCGCTGTCGCTATCAGAATCACTATCGGAATCCGAGTCACTGTCCGAGTCTGAATCACTGTCAGAGTCCGAATCACTGTCAGAATCCGAATCACTGTCGGAGTCTGAGTCACTGTCGGAGTCGCTATCGGAATCCGAGTCACTGTCCGAGTCTGAATCGCTGTCGGAATCCGAATCGCTATCGGAGTCCGAGTCACTATCGGAGTCGGAATCACTATCTGAGTCGGAATCGCTATCGGAGTCCGAGTCACTATCGGAATCGCTATCGGAATCCGAGTCACTGTCGGAATCACTGTCTGAGTCGGAATCGCTATCGGAATCCGAGTCACTGTCGGAATCACTATCTGAGTCTGAGTCGCTGTCGGAATCACTATCGGAATCCGAATCACTGTCGGAGTCCGAGTCACTGTCAGAATCGGAGTCACTGTCAGAATCCGAATCACTGTCGGAGTCGGAGTCGCTATCGGAATCCGAGTCACTGTCCGAGTCTGAGTCACTATCGGAATCGGAATCACTGTCGGAGTCCGAATCGCTATCGGAATCACTATCGGAATCGGAATCACTGTCAGAATCCGAATCACTATCTGAGTCGGAATCGCTGTCGGAATCCGAGTCACTGTCGGAATCGGAGTCACTATCCGAGTCGGAGTCACTATCGGAATCTGAATCACTGTCGGAGTCGGAATCACTGTCGGAGTCGGAATCGCTGTCGGAATCCGAGTCACTGTCCGAGTCGGAATCGCTATCTGAGTCTGAATCGCTGTCGGAATCCGAGTCACTATCCGAGTCGGAATCACTGTCAGAATCCGAATCACTATCTGAGTCTGAGTCGCTATCCGAGTCGGAATCACTATCGGAATCCGAGTCACTATCTGAGTCGGAATCACTATCAGAATCCGAATCACTATCTGAGTCTGAGTCGCTGTCGCTATCCGAGTCGGAATCACTATCAGAATCCGAATCACTATCTGAGTCTGAGTCGCTATCGGAATCCGAGTCGCTATCCGAGTCGGATTCACTGTCGGAGTCTGAATCACTATCGGAATCCGAGTCACTGTCGGAGTCTGAATCACTATCGGAATCCGAGTCACTGTCGGAATCCGAATCACTGTCGGAATCCGAATCACTGTCGGAGTCCGAGTCACTATCGGAATCCGAGTCACTGTCGGAGTCTGAATCACTGTCGGAGTCTGAGTCACTATCCGAGTCGGAATCGCTATCGGAATCCGAGTCTGAATCACTATCGGAATCTGAGTCACTATCTGAGTCTGAGTCACTATCCGAGTCGGAATCGCTATCGGAATCCGAGTCACTGTCGGAGTCCGAGTCACTATCAGAATCTGAGTCACTATCTGAATCCGAATCACTGTCGGAATCTGAATCACTGTCGGAGTCGGAATCACTATCAGAGTCTGAGTCGCTATCCGAGTCGGAATCACTGTCTGAGTCGGAATCGCTGTCGGAGTCGGAATCACTATCAGAGTCGGAATCACTATCGGAATCTGAATCACTGTCGGAGTCTGAGTCACTGTCTGAATCAGAGTCGCTATCGGAATCTGAATCACTGTCGGAGTCTGAGTCACTGTCTGAATCAGAGTTGTCATCAACTGCTGCAGCTACACCTGCCCAGTACTTGGCGTCACTGGCGGCAGCTGCTGCACTATCTTTAGCTGCCTTAGCTTCATCAGCCGCAGATTTAGCTTTTTCAGCGGCAGACTTAGCTGCAGCGTTATCACCGGCAACATTTTGTGCTGCATTGGCTTCTGACTGGGCTGCTTCGGCATTAGCTTGTGCCGTCGAAGCTGCGGCAGCTGCTGAACTAGCTGCTGAGGCGGCTGAAGCAGCATTAGAGGCTGCTTCAGCAATCTCAGCATTCGACGTATTTGCATTAGCATACTTGTTGGCAACATCAGCATATGAGCTAGCTAATTTTGCATACTCTTCAGCATCTGCTGCCTCAGAGGCTGCGGCTAATGCCGCATTAGAAGCATCATCACTGTCCACGGCGTTAACCGTCAGGTAAGCCCGTCCTAAATCGACAGTAACAGTCTGTCCGAGCGTCGTCTTCGCCGTAATTCTCAGGAAGTAATAACCAGCTTGCGAGGTCTTCACATCAGATAAATTCAGCGTATCTCCTGTTTGACCGTCTAACTTCACAATATCAGTACCATCAGCAGTTGCTGAATAATACCACTGGTAGGTAATCTTGGAAGCATCCCCAGTATTACCGGCACCAGCATCTGGTTGGAAAATAACAGAGTTTCCAGCATCAACAGCCTGGTCCTCAAGTCCATTACCAACTTGGATAACCTTGGAGTCAGAATAAGTTGATCCGTCGGCATTCGTGACCGTAGCGGTAATCGTCACTGTTCCCCGTGCATTTGCAGAAGTTGCACTAACAACCCCGGCATTATTAACAGTTGCAATGCTTTCATCACTACTACTCCAAGTAATGGTACTGGTAGAGTTCGTTGGATTAGTCGTCGCGACGTAGGTCCCTGGATCGGAATTCAACAGATAATCGTTCCCACTGATCGTGATCCCAGTGGCTGGGATTTCTTTATCATAAACATCAACTTCGGCTAGGTCACTGTATAGCTGAGCCCCGATTAAAATTCCATAATCAGAGTACATCTGGAATAGTAACGTTCCCTTAAAGGAATCATTAGTCTTTACGGTCAACGTGCTAGCGGTGGACATCTTCATCCCCCACCCAGTGTTGTTTTCCGCGGTGGCACTTTCCAAATAACCTTGTTTAACGGCATCGTCAGTCGTCATCCACTTACCGTTAACTTGAACATACCAGGTCACACTGGTCGTAATCGCTGCCAGGTTGATAATCCCCAGCCGTGAAGTCCCCGTTAAAGTAAACGTTTGGCCTTGCTTCGTTGACGTCATCGTTGCCGGTTGTTGCGTGTAGCCGTTGGTGATTGGAATCCCCCAAATCATCGTGGCATTACCGGAAGGCTTCTTTTTGTAAGAACTTGTATCGTTAGAATAGTTGACTGCATACGAGGCTGCTTCTGTCCCAGATGAAGCTGAAACCGTCGCGGCAGCAGCATATGAGTTAGCATCAGCTAAGGCCGAACTAGCAGCTGCGGCAAAGGAACTGGCAGCGATAAAGTTTCCGGCACTAACAGCTGAAGACGCTTGCGTCATGTAACTGTTGGCAGTCATTGCTGCGGCATCCCCAGAAGCTGCGGCTAATTCTGCAGCCTGTGCGTATTCCTGGGTGTCAGAAACATATGAGGCTCCTAAACTCGTGTTAGCCTTAATGCTGCTTGATAATGAGTTGGCAACACTAGCGGCCAGAATAGCTGCTTGGTTTGCTAAAGAATTGGCTTCGTGAGCCGCGGATGCAACACCAGAAACATAAGACGACTGTGCGTCAACGATAATCTTCGTAGCATCACTAGCAGCACTAGAAGCTTCTACGGATTCAGATTCAGCTAGGATCAGGTTTGACGCCGCATCCTTAGCTGCTCCAGAAGCTGCTGTATAATCTTTGGCATTGGCTGCCGATGTTGCGTATTGTTGTGCCTTAGCTGCATATGACGCGGTCTTGGCAGCTGCACTGGCGGCCATTGAGTTGGCAACCGTTGCACCAGAATTAAATTGTGGCACGTTGTTGTAAGCATTGTTAGCATCTTGAGCATGCGTTGCTGCTTCTGTTGCTAATGATGCGGCTAAACTGGCCGTTGATGCGGCAGTCGCGGCGTAACTATCCTTCAAGTAACTGCCGATAGTAGCGTCCTGCGTAATCCGAGCAGCTTCTGACAGCGCGTTATCCACGTTTTCACGGGCTAAGGCCGCGGCTGAGCTAGCCAATACACTGTAAGAAGAAACCTTTTCGGCACTTGCGGCTGCAACTAAGGCGGCTGAACTAGCCCCACTGTAGTCCCCAGCTGCTTCCAAGGTTGCTGCGGCACTCTGTGCAGCAGCGGTTGATTGCGCTTCAGTAGCTGCAGCAGCGGCATACGAAGCGGCGCTCTTAGATGCTGCAGCGGCAGCAGTCGCGTAAACCTTTCCGGAAACCATCTCATCGGGTTCGAAGTCTGCTAAGGAGTTCATGGTAATCACGGCTTCACTGACCGCAGTGGCCTGACTACCGGCTTGCTTAGCGTAATTTGCAGCTAAACTAGCGGCCTTCTTAGCTTGGTCCGTATAAGTTCCATTCGCATCGGTTACCACAACCGTCAGAACGTTACTTGCCTTCTTAAATGATCCCCCAGCGCCCAACACACCTTTTTTACCAGAAGCAACATATTGGTAGTAATATGTTCCGGCAGCATTTGGCGTCAAGGTTACGGAAGCTTTTTTATCCGAAACTGACGTTGAAGCCGTAGCTTGTGTCCACGTCTTCCCATCAGTCGAGACGTACCAGACATAGGTTGCATTCCCATAAAGTAGGGTGAAGTCCCCGATTGTAGCAGTCAACGTGATACTTTGACCAACATCAATCGCTGACTTATCAACATCGAAATCAGTTGAGATATCACCGGTATCATCAGTTGCGTTATTTTCCACGTTAGTATCGAATTGAACGGCTAACGAAGCTGCCTTGGCAGCGCTACTAGCAGCCGTTGCGGCGACTACCGCGGCTGAAGAAGCCTGAACGGATAACGAATTGGCTTCCTTAGGCGTTGCAGCTGTCTTGGCGGCCTGGGCAGCTGAATCAGCGGTTGAAGCGGCATTGGCTGCCGTGACTGCTGCACTACTGGCTGCAGCGGCGTAGGAACTCGATTGGTCCCCATGATAACCAGAAGCAGCCTTGGCATAACTTGCAGCAACACTCGCGGATGAAGCCGCGGCACTAGCCTTAGTAGCGGCATCTGAAGCGGCATCCCCAATAGAGATACCAACTGCAGCACTGGCATACGACTTTGCACTATCACGGAAAGCAGTCGCAGCATTGTTGTTCGCCGTGGCGGTGTCTTCTGCTAGTGTGGTCGAAGCCACTAGTGCCGTACTTGCAGCTTCATAATTTCCAGCAGCCGCTGCTGAAGTTGCTGTTGCATAGTAGGAATCAGCGTCCTTAGCTAGATTAACGGCCGTTGCGGCTGCTGATTTAGAATTTTCGAAGGCAACGTTGGCCGATGAAGCGGCAGACAACGCGGCGGAGTTATTTTTATCATATTGTGTCGCTAAGTAAGCTTCACTAGCCGCTGCTGAAGCTTCGGCTGCGGCATTTGACGCCGCGCTAGCAAGACTGTGAACCATGCTAGCATATGAACTCACCATGTCCTTGATCCCAATGGCTGCGGCAGAACTCCCCATGCTAGCGTAACTTGACGTTATCTCTGCATAGGACTGGGCTTCTTGAGCAAAGTAGTTCGCTGATGAACTGGCTTCACCGTATTTAATTCCAGCATCCGCGCCCCCAATTGATGAGTTCAGGGCATCTAAATACATGTTGGCTAAACTATTATAGTAATCGGCAAATTTGTAAGCTTGGTCCGTTTCAGCATAGGCACTCTTTGCAGCATTGTTTGCTGCCTTGGTTGCCGCTGTCGAGACAAGTTTGTCATAACTGGAAGCTGCACTGGCGGCTTTTGCGGCCGCGGCAGCAGCAGAGGCAGCAGCCGCAGCTGCACTACTATCACCGGCTGAATTGGAAACTTCATCTGATGACGTATAGAAGGTCATCCGTGAGACGTTCGCCTTCTTGGTTGTCGCAACCTTAGTAACTGAGGAGGTTACAGCAACGTTTAACGTAATATCTGTTCCAGCAGTTTCAGCCAATTTGTTAACCTGGCTTGCTGAAATGTCGGTACTGGCACTCGTCGCTTCTGCACTGCTAGTTACAACAGCACTAGTACTCGTGGCCTTTTCTGATTTTTGTGCTGAACTGCTGGCAGTCGAACTAGTGTCTGTACTTGAGCTTGAATCATCTGAAGTATCGAGATCGTCACTAGCACTCGTTGCTTCCGCAACAGCCTTTTTAGCTGCCGATGTCTGTTCATCAGTAACACGACTATTATCGTCCGTAGCATCCGCGGCCGACGTTCCTGCCGCCGAGGTTGCCGATGACTCTGAACTGGTTGTCGCAACTTGGGCACTCTGGGTCTTATCAGCCGCACTCGTTGTATCCGCACTGGCAGTTAATTGACCCGCTCCTAAAAGCGAAAAGGATGCCATAGCGGCGAAGACCCAAGTCTTCCCTGCCTTAAACATCTTATAACGTAATTTAGGATCGTCTCTAAAAGCTTGTTTCCGCATAAATTTCACTTTTAAGTCGTCCTCCTTCAACTGTGGCTCAGTTCCTAACTTTAAATAACGAGAAGAGGGTCAAAATTGTAAGCGATTTCAACGTCACTCAACAAAAATATCCGTATATGGTTTATACCTATATCTCCAAAAATGGAGGCCCCCTATAAACCACTTCTCATTCAGGAACCATCATAGCACAGTTTTACTATGCGTACTATTTGAAAGCTTAACATAAACTTATAATTGACTATCCAGCACGCAAAGATTAGAAGGTTCAAATTATGTTTAATGTCCACCATCAATCTGTTTAACACACACATTTCACTTGTCAAAACAGCCTTTCCAACTGCTCTGATCAGGTTTAAAAGCGTTGTTATATCAGCACTTAGTCTCCATTTGTAAATTTTATGATCAAAACCGGTTTGCTCACTCTTTCCGTTGCTATCATTTTTATGAATTCTAAATTTGAGGATGTCAATTTTTTATAAAATTTGTTTTTAATGAGACTTTACTCACACCATTGCTAATATGTGCAGTGTTAATTACGATGAATGGAACTCATTTTCACAATAAATTTGTTTATAATTATATAAACAATTAGTTTATAATTATTAATTCACCACACAAACCGGAATGTGTAACACCGATTTCAACTAAAAAAAGCCACCATCGTGTCAATTCACGATGGTGGCTACGATTAATCAGTTCACTTTAAGATTTCATGTTCAATCACGCTTGCCATGTCACTTGGTAGCGGGGCAAAGCAAGTAATCTGACGTTCAATGAAGGGATCATAGAAACTCACCCGGGCACAGTGCAAGGCCTGTCGATGGATCCAAGGATTGGTTTGCTGGCCATATAACCAGTCCCCAATCAAGGGATGTCCTACCGCCTCGCAGTGAACCCGAATCTGGTGTGTACGTCCAGTATGTAACTTGAGGGCCAATAAACTAGCTGTCTTAGACTGGGCACGTACCCAAAGTTCTGTCTTGGCTTGTCGACCATCAGGCCGTATGGCTCTTTTGACAAAAGAATCGTCAGCCCGACCGATTGGGGCCTCAATGACCAAATGATCCGTGGAAAAGTTACCAGTGGCCACCGCAATATAACGTTTATCCAATGTTTTTAGTTTCAATTGCTTATCCAACACTGAATGGGCAAAGTGATGTTTGGCAAAGATCACAACGCCACTGGTTTCCCGGTCCAATCGCGTCACGATATGAGTTACCGTACTAGGGGCATGAATTGTCATCAAGTGCCCTTTCACACGGTTAGCCAGAGTATCATCCGAATAGATATGAGACGGCACTGAGGCCATTCCAGCCGGCTTATTGACTACCAGGAAGTGATCGTCTTCATATAAAATGGCTAATGGCTTGAATGACGGTGAGACATGCGGATTAGTAGGTTCTGGCGGTAACGTCAGCCCCACAACCTGACCTGGCTGAGCCATCGCAATCACTCGAACTTCGCGACCATCCAAACTCACGATGCCGCCATGAAACTTGATTCGTTTTAGAAAAGTCCGAGTAACACCGTGAGCCATCAGAACCGTTCGTACGTGAACTGGCGACGTTCCCGCAACCCGCCACGCAAAACTAGTCATCAGCGTCCCTCCCAATAAAGGAAGACTCAACACGTTGCCAAAAATGCGTGTGCCGATACTCCGCAAAGGAAATTCGCTGCTTAGCGATCTGATAGGTAATGGCTTTGATTGGCCGACCTTCAATAGCTAACTGATCGCACATTAAAATATTATCCGATGCAGCAGCCGGTTCGATTCGAACCCACTCGTCGGCGGGGATAATCAGTGGTGATCCCAGTGTCCGGAAGACGAGATTGTTAATCGACGCAATCTCCGCCATTTGAACGGCATCGAAGTGCGGGCTTAACACGGCGCCTCCGACTGACTTATTGTACGCAGTAGAACCGGTCGGCGTTGACAAACACAGACCGTCCCCTCGAAAGCTTTCAAAAAGTTCATCTTTAATATAGACGTCAGCAACCATGGTTCCGGAAACTTTCTTGATAGTGGACTCATTCAATGCAAGGGCCTCGTCTGGATGCGTGCCATCCGCATACTCAACCTTAATGTTCAATAAAGGATAACTGACACTTTGTCCATTGTCCTTAATTAGACTCTTAATAAGCTCTTGAACCTCGTAATCCCGCCAATCTGTATAGAATCCTAGATGACCAGTATGAATCCCAACAAAGCGCACACGGTCCAGGCGATCGTTGTAGTGATGAAAGGCTGAAAGTAGCGTCCCATCTCCGCCGACGGTCACGACAATGTCGGGATCAAGACTATCAATAGTGATGTCGGCCGCTTCAAGCCCGGCCCTTAGAGCCCGTGAAACCTTCATCGAAGCCGGACCATTATTTCCAAAAATTGAAACCTTCATGCGCTAATCTTCCTTATCATGAGAAGTTTCTGGTGACATCCCTGGCTGTCCCCCACTCTTAGGGGTATAGTGCTGGGCTTCCTGAATTTCTTCTCGAATTTCTGACATTTCCGTGTCCAACTTAAATGCGGCCTCCGCAGCCCGCTGTAAACGCTGGCTGAGTTGTTCCGGAAAGGCACCTTGATACTTATAATTTAATGAATGCTCGATGGTGGCCCAGAAGTTCATCGCCAACGTCCGCACTTGAATCTCAGCTAAAATTTTCTTTTCTCCCGTGACCAATTGTACCGGGTACTCAATCACAATGTGATAGGACCGATAGCCACTAGGCTTTTCATTATGAATGTAATCTCGTTCCTCAAGAATCGTGAGGTCGGTTCGCTGGCGCAGTAAATCAACGACCTGATAGATATCCTCAACAAATTGGCACATAATTCGTAAACCTGCAATGTCTTGCATGTCCTTCTCAAGACGTTCCTCAGCGACGTGCCGGCGCGTCATCTTTTCTTCGATACTCGGAACTGGCTTCACCCGCCCTGTCACAAATTCAATGGGTGGCCGTTGATTTTGATTTTCAAATTGTTTCCGAATGCCACGGAGTTTAACTTTCAACTCACTTACAGCTTGTTGATAGGGTAATAAAAATTGATCCCAATTTGCTATCATGATGACTTTCCCCCAACCTTGTTTGCACGTCTCATCCTTAAATTTTACCATATTTCACAGTTTACCGAGACTAATTACGTTTTATTTGAGACACGTAATTTTTTCTGCCACTAGGTTCCCGGTCACGAGGCGTTTAGCTTTACCTAAGTCGAAAAATGTTGCATGATTAGGGTGCGTTTTAAATGGACGATTATTATCTCAAACAAATGTTCCGGATTGCTATTTTTTGAAATTTTGCTAAAGTAGTGCTATTGTTACTTTTTGTTTGGCAACCCTTGCTGATTGCCAATAAGGACAGATTATAGGAGGAAGCAATGTGTTAGAAGTCTATTTGTTCGTCAACCCATTAGGCGCTCGCTGCATGCGTTCCGAGCGTAACATCATGAAGTTGGCCGATCATCTTAATAGCAAGGTCTCATTTCAGTTTGTGCCCTTACTCAATCAGCAGATTATTGAGCAGGCTCTGCCTAAACGACCAACTTTGGCCGAACGGAATGCCTACTTTGGTGTTTACTACCAGGCGATTCTAGCCTACAAAGCTGCCTTGTTCCAAGGGAAGCACAAAGGCCGTGACTTTCTCTTAAACATGCAAACAGCGGTGGTTAACCACCACGAGTCCTTCTCTCAAGAATTGGCCCTTGAATTAGCCAAGGACTGCCGCCTCGATCTCGACATGTTCAACGAAGATTGTCAGTCTGACCTTGCCAAACAAGCGTTTAAGACCGATCAGAAATTAGCTGCCGAAATGAAGATTCAACAGTCTTCTTCCGCTGTCATCTTCAACTGCGACGTCTCTCAATATGGCTTGCTATTGAATGATGTCACCTATGACTCTCTCTGTGACGTTTGTGAGAGTCAGGGAGTTGCAACGAAAGAGATGTTAATGGGTGAACCTAATTACCCAGCCAATGGCCAAGCATCCTCATCACTTACTGGAGGACTGCATCCTCATTTGCGAGTGCTATAAATCGTTTTACCCCATAGACCAAGTCAATTTGACTTGGTTTTTTTGATCTCGAATAACTGGCATTATGCCTGGATTATGGTATGATTGAGCCATTAATTTTTGGAAAAAGGAGCAATTCCTATGCCAACAGCCATTGTCACCGATACCGCGGCGTACCTCACCGCCGACCAAATTGCGGCCAACCCCATCACCGTACTTCCAATCACGGTCATTTTAGGTGGTCATCAGTACCCGGAATCACAGCTAAGTCGCCAGACTTTCTACGATTATCTCAAGAGTGATCAGGAATTACCAACGACCGCACAGGTTTCCTTGGGACAGATCGAAGAGGCTTACGACCGTTTGGCAGCAGCCGGATTTGACGAGATCATCTCAATTCACCTCTCGAGTGGCATCACTTCCTTCATGAATAACCTGCGGGTCTTCTGTAAAGACTACACTAAGGCCAAGATCTTCCCGGTTGACTCTCTGGTAGCCAGCGCTGGTGAGGCAAACCTTTGTCTCCTCGCAGGTAAGCTCATTCAGTCTGGCCAGACCGGCGAAACGATCGTGCCTCAACTTGAACACCTTCGTGATACGCAACAAGTATTCTTCGCTGTTGATAACCTCAGTCACCTGGCTCGAACCGGCCGCTTGAGTAATCGGTCCGCCATGATTGGAAATCTCCTCAATATCAAACCCCTCCTCACCTTCGACGAAGCTGGTAAGATCGTCGCGATTGGCAAGGAACGGACGATGAAGAAGGCCTTTCACTACATGACCTCGGCTCTGGCTAAGGACCTGGCAGCGAACGACTATCCGATGCATGCGACAGTCATTGATGCCAACGACCCTGAACTTGCCCACCAGTGGGTCACTGACCTCCACACCCTCTTTCCACAGATTCGTGTGAGCCAGAGTCAGCTCGGCCCCGCAATCAGTGTCCACACAGGTGAGAAAACGATGGGTATCCTATGGCAACAAGATTGGCAATCCATTTAACTTGAATCTAGTAAAGGCCAGTGCTCTCAAAGCACTGGCCTTTTTATTAAGCTTAAGTCTCACCAATTAAATTCTTCATAGTAAACATCATCGACTGCTACCCCGTGCTGTATCAAGGCCTGACGCCAGGCACGTCCCATGGCCGGTGGCCCAGAGATCAAGTATAACGCCGGGGTCATCGTCAACTCTGCTACCGTTTGGGCTACATCGAAACGAGTAGTTTGGACATGTAATCTAAGTTGGGATTGGCGAGCCGCCCACGCCTGTAATTCCGGTAAATAAATAAACTGTTCCTGCTTGTGAGCTGTATAAAACAAGTCAATTGGAACCTCAGGAAAAGCCGCCGTTACGGCCAGCAGGGGAACCACACCACTCCCGCCACCAATTAAGACCAACGGCCGATCTGGATGGCTCTCTAGGAGAGTGGAGAAACGACCATACCCGCCAATCAATCGTGCCTGACTGCCCACTGCCACGTCCTGCACCTGAAGCGTGAAATCACCATCACCGCGAATCGCCAAGACAATTTTTCCCGAATCATCGACTGTATTAACCACAGAGAATGGATGTAGTTCTCCTAGACCGCGAATGGTTGGAAACTTGAGAAACACGTAGTCTCCCGGTAACACCGTGAGCTGGTGTGGCTGCCGCATCTGAAAGGTAAATTCCATAAAATTCGGTGCTAGTTGCCGACTTGCCACCAGCTTGGCTCGAGGCAAACGCCAGACCTGACAGTATTTCTGCCAAAGATAGAGCACGATCACCACCCCTGTATAACCGTTAAATAGCCAAATATAGCCCGTAATGGCCGTGATATAACTGATCAGCTGAACGTGGACAAAGACTAATAAAACAGCGACCAGGTTCAAACGATGAAGCCATATGGACAGCTCATGATGGAAAAAACGCTCCAAAGTGTGTTTGAGTTGTCGCAGCAGACGACTACGATTGGTTAGCCATCCTGCCATAAAAATTAACGAGTAGCCCATCAACCCGATAAAGAGATCGAAGGCCCAGTCCCCAGTCTGTCTGATTAGACCAAATGACTGGGTTCCCGTCTTATGCAGATAGGCCATGCCAATCGCCAACAGACTCAGGGTGCCATGAATGAAGTAGATGTTGGGTAAACCAATCAATCGATCCAGCCATTTTGGCCGGGTGCTCAGATAGATTACAACTAGAAACCAAACATAAGCAATCGACCCCCACTGAATCGCCAAAGACTCGCTCGCATATGCTGAAGGCAAGCCCAGTGCGAGAGCTTGGATCAAGGGTAACGGCACCACAAAGAGGAGGATGAGCCATATCACACCCTGCGCGTAGGACATTCTCTTGAGCATAGTCATTTCTCCTTTATTCGTGAACGATTCGGTCGGTTTGATCGACCAAGATCGTTGAAAACTGATTGTTGGTCAACCGATTGAACCTCGCTGCCCCCAATGCGATAGCCGCTGTGGCCCAAACGTCGGCCGTAATCAACTCATCGGCCAGAACTGTGGCCTGTTGTAACTGACATTGCGACCCTTGTCGGACAATGTGTTCACCGTGTTGACTGGTCCCAGAAGTTGCCATAGCCCCGTTACCCAGCTGATAACGGGCTAATAGCTGCTGTCGGTCTTGCGGATCTTCCACACCAACCTGCCAACGAAAATCAGTCGTTTCTGAAATGCCAACCTGCATGTCCCCTGCCCCATTAATTGCCGCAGCTGCTAACGTTTCATTCGTCAACAATGGCTGAAGATAGCGGGTAAACGCCCGTTGAATGGCCCACCCTTTGACAATTCCCGTCGGATCATAAGTGCCGTCAAAGAACGGATCAAAAGCCCCACCTGTAATCTTCTGTGCTTGGCTAGCAATGCCATAGACCTCTTGAAATTCTGAGGTAAAATCCATTGCTGCGAGTTCACCACGTTGAAACTGGCAAACCAGCGAACTGGGCCTAAACGGCGAGAAGTCGCGATCGATACGCTGCAGATACTGTGTCAGCTCCTGTAACAGCCTCTCAGCTCGAAAATTACGACCAACTGGGACCACGATCTTCACTAAAAAAGGCATGCCCATGGCTTTAATATGATGCGTCAACAGCTTTGAATTTGTCATAGCCTATGCCTCCGCTTGATCCAAGGCATCCTGTAAGGAGCCCTTGAACCCTTTGTAAGTCTCACTCGCCCCAGAAACCAATTGAATCTTGGCACTTTGTTTTGTCAAAGTCTCCGACTTGTAAACCGGCAATGCTTGGCTGTTAACCTCCTTGTCATGCGCATTTTCATTCGGATATTTGAGAACGTTTACCGTGGTAATCTTGCCGGCCTTGATCACTGCCTGAACTTGAACATCACCCCACCGTGTTGCGGTAGCCTTACCAGTATAGGTTCCATTTTGATAGGACTGCCGCTTAGAAGTGGCACTACTTTGACTCGTTGCAGATACCGTAGAAGATGATGAAGCACTGGATAAAACCGTCTGGACTGTGCCAGATCGATTCTTAAAGAAGAGGAGGTACCCGTCAATGACAATCGCAACGGTAACAATTAAGGCCAAACAGGCTTGCGTAATTTTTTTCACTTTCCTCACCTCATTTGATTTGAAGTATAGAAAGCAATCGTGAATTATTCATGAAGAAGCACTTACAAGCCGTCTAAGTTTGTTAAGAAAGTAGACAAAGTCCGCAACAAACGAAATAAACAGCACCTTGGCCGCGAGGGTCAAAGTGCTGTTTGAGATCAATCGAACTTATTTTTTCAGCTCACGCGCGAGCTGAGTAAACTCAGCTAGTCGTTCGTCGAAGGTCTGGAAAGCCCGATCGAGATAGTCGGATTGGGCCATGTCGACCCCGGCACGCTTCATCACTTCAAGTGGTGCGGCGGAATTGCCGGACTTGAGATAGGTTAAGTAGGCATTGCGCTTAGCAGAGTCACCACTCAAAATACGTTGTGACAAGGTAGTCGCTGCCGCGAAACCAGTGGCGTACTGGTAAACATAATAATTGTAGTAGAAGTGTGGAATCCGTGTCCACTCATCAGCGATCTGTGGATCGGTAATGACATTGCCGCCATAGTAACGGGCATTCAAGTCGCCATAGAACTTGCTCATGAAGTCAGCCGTAAGCGACTGTCCAGCTGCGGCCTGCGTATGAATGTAATCTTCGAATTCGGCAAACTGAGTCTGACGATAAACGGTTCCCTTGAAGCCATCCAAATAATGATTCAAGACGTAAGCCCGAACCTGCGGATCGGTCTGTGTCTTCAACAGATAATCTGTTAACAGATTTTCATTAGTTGTCGAGGCGATTTCAGCCACGAAAATGGAATAGTAGCCGTACTGGTAAGGCTGGTTAGATTGGGTGTAATGTGTGTGCATGCTGTGACCCATTTCGTGAACCAAGGTGTAAAGACTCTCCAGGCTGTCCTGCCAGTTAAGAAGAATATATGGCTTCGTGTCATACATCCCACCGGAGTATGCGCCAGTTCGCTTACCCTTGTTTTCAACCACATCGATAGCTCGGGTATCGAACATCTTCTGCACATTAGCCACATAGTCTGGTCCTAACACGGACAAGGCCTTTAAAGCTTCTTGTTGGGCTTCAGCGTAAGTGTATTTTAAGCTAGGTTCTCCGGTAATCGGCGTATAGAGATCATACATGTGGAGCTCTGGTAAGCCCAGAATTTCCTTACGTAACCCAACATACTTTTGTAAGGAATCTAAATGTTGGTTAACGGTTTTCACCAGCGTGTCGTAGACAACAGCGGGGATCTCATTACTACTCATGGCCGCATCACGAGCAGACCCGTAATGCCGGACCTGCGCCATATAATTGTGAGTTTTAACCTCGCTAGCTAAGGTTGAAGCAAAGGTATGACGGAACTGCTGATAAACGCTATAAAGGGCCTTAAAAGCTTGTTCACGAACTTCAGGTGCCGTCGATTGTAACAAGACCCCGTAGAGGCCCTCGGACAGGCGGACATCGTTACCTTCCTCATCCTTGACGACTGGGAATTGAAGATCAGCATCGCTCAAAACGCTATAGGTCTTGGCGGAGGCTCCGAAGATATCACCCGCGCCAGCTAACAATTTTTCTTCTGGTGCTGATAAGGTATGGTCACGACGTTCACTCAACACATCGAAGACATGCTGGTAATCAGCTAACCGTGGTTCAGCATCAATCAGGCTCTGCAAGGTTTTAGGTTCCAAGCTCAGAACTTCCGGTTCGAACCAAGCCGTAGCCGCAGCCACTGTCGCGACCAGACTCTCAGCTTGACCAGAAAGGTCTTGCGCGTGAGCATTACTGGTATCTTGGTCATTCTTAAGGGAGGCGTAAACGTCAAGCCGCTCTAATTGTCGATTGAGATCGAAAATGGCCGTCGTCACCTGGTACAGTTGTTCACCACTCGTGGCAAGTTTACCTTGCAATTGTGCCACCTTTTTGGCTTGCGCTTTGACCGTGGCTACCGCCTGGTCAAACCCACTATCATCGGGATAAATCGTGGTCAGGTCCCAGGTCAATGCCGTTGGAACCGCTGAACGTTCGGGAATTTGTTTCACTATCCTCATCCTCCTTTAATTTTACATATAGATAGTTTAACACTTTTACCGCGACGTTTGGCGACCACAAGTTATTTTCTCTCATTATTTTCTAACCATTCATGACCATCACGCGCCCACGCCGGTATCACTAGAATTTGCCACCCGGTTTCCGTTCGCTGCAGATAATGGCCCGTCGCCAAATCTGTCACGAGGTCTGCCAGAGCTAAGCGCAGCGTTTTCTCTCCGGCAAACCGAATGCCACCCTCGCTATGGCCGCCAACTAATACTAGGCCCTCTTGTGCCAATTGCCAGAGCTCGGGAACCGTCCACTGTGTTTTCCGTGAAAAAATCCACACCCCCACGACAATTCGCCATGGAATCGGTCCGCGACCAAAGATCGGCAAATAACTACGGGTCGTCCCAAAAACTTGTGGAAACCCCGGTAGGTTCTTTCCCAATCGGTAGAGTGTCTCTTGTAGGTCACGAAGACCGGTATTGCCTCGCAATAAATCCAGCGTCAATCGTTGCCGATAGGCTGGTAGAGATATCGATGGCAGTCGTGAGGCAGGTTGCGGTCGACGCAAGTCATCTATCGCAGTTAGCCAATTGGTAGTCGCCATAATTTTTCCGGTCGCCATCTGCTGTAAATGGTGGTCTAACCGTAATCGCTGGCGGTTCACATCCCAGAACAGAAGGCACAGTCCCCAGCCTGGCATCTCCCAAGCAAACCGATCAACAAGCCCCCAATTTAACTGTTGACGATGATATCGTTCACCAAGAATCCAGCACGGAAAGACTTTGATCTTCTGATAACCTGCTGTGCGTACGGCCACTTGATCGCGACCAATGGGACTACACTGAAACTCGATGGCTACCGGTTGATGATCATGACGGTCAAGCCAACAATCCGCACGCTGATCAATCTCTGGCAAGATTTTTTCAAGCCTGCCGACACCCCAAGGGGCGAAGAATGTCGCTAATTGCCGTTTTCCACAAATGTGTTGTGCCGACTCGCCCTCCGTCGCCACGACACAATCCCCCAGTGTATGATGGGCAAAGTACGGCGGTACTACCCGGCCATGATGCAAGACCACCCGCTCATGACAAGCCGGGCACTGATACCCCGGGTGTCGATCCGCCCCACTCGCATCGATTAGTCTTCCTGCGAGCCACGCAATCAACATGACCTCACCCCCTCACCAACTAACTCCGTGGTTACGGGTCAAAAATTTCAACCAAAATAAAAAAGTTAGGCCTGGATGACCTAACTTTGGCAATTAAGCTTCGGTTGGAAAATGGGCGATCACTTGGTAGATAGGCCCTTTGGCCGAAAACTTTTGTTCGTATTCAGTTTGAATATCTTCGACACCATCGGTTGCAGCATGCAGGTCCAACCAGACACCATCAAAAATCATTGGGTAGTTATTAAGACTCCACAGGGAATATTCGAACAGACCACGATTGTCGGTCTTGAACTGAATCCGACCCTCCTGAGCCAAAACATCCGCATAATGGGCCAGAAAGACGGGAGACGTCAAACGACGCTTAGCGTGACGTGACTTTGGCCATGGATCGGAAAAGTTGAGGTAAATATTTGAAACTTCACCCTTGGCAAAAAAGGTATTGATCGCCTCACCATCCGTCCGAACCATTTGAATATTCGTCAGTTCACTGGCGACAACCTTCTTCAGGGCCGCAGCAATGACCGACATCTGGATTTCAATCCCAATAAAGTTACAGTCAGGGTGTTGCCGGGCCATTTCAACAATGAATTGCCCCTTTCCCGTCCCAATTTCAACACTCAGGGGTTGGTCCTTGGGAAAACGGCTTTGCCAGTTACCCATCAATGCTTCTGGGGTCTCTACCATTTGATCGGGGTGATCAGCCAAATAATCCTTCGCCCATGGCTTGTTACGTACACGCATCGTATATCCTCCTTTAATGACAACGGCGGGCGCAAGGTTATCCTCGCTCCCGCCAAAAAAATCAGTCTGTGACTGCCTCTCGGGTCAGTCGTTCGAGTAAAATTAAATGTTGATTCATAATTTGAAACCGTTGTTGGTGATAGCTTTCCGCAATTACGGTCAAGCAGTGAACCCTGGCATACCAGTTCACTCGAGCCGTTAAGTCCGGGGTCACGCGTTCACCGTAATCCTGTAACCAACGTTGCCACTCCTCGACGGGCACATACTCGCAGAGTAAAGCACCGAGATCAAACGCTGGATCAGCAAAGGTTGCCGCATCCCAGTCCACCAGGTAAAGGCGACTACGGTCGGACAACAGCCAATTCTTATGATTCAAATCACCATGACAAACTTCATAACGGGTCTTGGGCAGCTGTGGCTGTTCACTCTGCAATGTGGCAAATGCCGACTGGATTAACGGATGACGCCGTAAATCCGAAGCCAGCGCCGGTTGCAAGCGCGTCAATAGCTGGGCGGGCGTGGTGAAACGTCCGCCGACTTTTAATAACATATCATGCAATAAATGAGAATGATGAACGCGATGTAATAACCGTGCCACACGTTGCTCGCGCATTTCCTCGCGATGCAGTGTCCGGCCATTCAACCATTCCTGAGCGGTCATGACGTCCCCAGATGCCAAGCGTTTCGTCCACACTAACCGCGGTGTAATGCCTTCCATGGAGAGTGCAGCCAGAAATGGTGATGCATTCTGTTTTAGAAACACTTTTTGTGAGGCTTTAGTGCCCATATACGCTGTGCCGGTATTACCGCCCAGCGGATACAAGCTCCAGCCATCACTGATGTCCAGTGCCATGTCCACTCCTCCTCGATTTGTCAGCTATTATTAATTCTATTGGGAAATCGAGGCCGCGTCAAGCCCTATTTTCAGCCGAACGCTTCAAACGTTGCGGTGTATAGATTCGTGCCAGATACCAAACTTCCAGCGCTTCAACAATCAAGGTTACCACCGCTGGCAAGAGTTGTTGGTTAGCGAAAACCACCACAAGCCACAGCAACACTGCTGTGACACTGAGAATCAATGTCATCAACGTTACAAAACTCTTCAACCGTTGTACAGCCGCGACCGGATAGACGTGCGTAAAAACAATATCGTCATACTGATGGAAGAATGGTAATAGTTGAAACCCGATCAGATAGATGAAAAGTGCCGCTAGAATCACAGGCAACCATTTCCCCCGAATAAAGTACAACAACAACATGCCAATCACCGTCAAGCGGACAATCAGGCCACTGAATTCAGTGCCCCGCGCCATCCCCCGGCTGAACAGATAGAGATAAGTCTGCTCGTGAGTTGGCTTGATCAGATGGAAAATTCCATCAAGATAACGGCGCCGTTTAATGGTTCCAGATAACATGGGCACTTCGGTAAACATATTGAAGAATCGATAAATTCCCAGCATTCGATTATCCTCAATCTTAATCTGTTCACGCCAACGAATCTGTTGCGTCTGCCAATGTTGTTGGAACCAAACAACCACGGCAACATCAGCCACAATCGCCAGAATAACGGCCACGATGGGCGTGATCCACAGTCCACAAGCCAGAATAATCAGACTCAGGCCCCATTTGATCGGCCAGCGATTCATCCGACCCTGGCCCGTCACCTGATAGGCACTGGCGAGATCTAACCGTAACAGCGTGTCCTTCAAGACCACTTGGGCAACTAACAGAAACAGTACAGGCGTCACGGACCAGCCAAGGGTCACCGCTAAGAATGGTGACAAGAGGAAAATGGCAATAACCTGCGTAGCCTGTGCAATCACCTGACTGTACCGTCGAGCGGCGATCAGGTAAGCATGCATGGCCCGCTCCTTGGGAAGCAAGAAGACTCGGTCAGCATCCTCGATAAGGGTCGCCAACCGCCCAATCTGGGCCACAATGGTCAGAACCAATAAGGCCACCAGTGGCGCCCACCATTCATGCCCACGAAGTTGTTTCAACACATTCGAGTAACCCAGTCCTAATCCACCAAGGAAGAACAGTAAGGCAAAAACAAAGAAGTCATTGAAAACCAACCGCAGGTACTTCGCCATTTCCCGGAGATGGCGCTGCAATCGGGTCTTAAATAAACCGGTCATGAGCGATCAACCTTCGTCATCGAAAGATAGATATCGTTCAACGATTCCCCCGCTTCCGGAAGAGCGGCTTGTAATTCGCTGAGGGTTCCTTCTGTCTTCACCTGACCGTCGTGGAGTAACACAAAGCGATCGCAATATCGTTGGGCGGTATCCAAGACGTGAGTGGACATCAGAATGCTGGCACCCTGCCGCTTGCGTTCCTCAATCAGAGTCAACAGATCGTTGACAGCCAATGGGTCAAGCCCTAAGAAAGGTTCATCAATGATAAAAAGTTTCGCTGGTGTCAGAAAGGCACAGACGATCATGACCTTTTGCTTCATCCCCTTAGAAAAGTTTGCGGGGAACCAGTCAAGCTTATTGTCTAAGCGGAACGTCTTCAAAAGTTTGTGGGCTGTGGTCCAGGCTTTCTCGTGGTCCAAGTCATAGGCCATCATCGTCACCTCGAGGTGTTCTCGCAAGGTGAGTTCCTGATACAGAACCGGTGTTTCCGGAATATAAGCAATCTGCTGTTTATAAGCCTGACTATCCTGATCAATCGTCACCCCATTCAAGGTAATCGTCCCCTGGTGAGGCGTTAACAGGCCAATGACATGATTAATCGTGGTGGACTTCCCGGCACCGTTCAGTCCGATCAATCCTACCAATTCGCCGTCCTTAACATCAAAACTAATATCTTTTAAGACGGGAATTTGGGAGTAACCTCCGACAACATGGCTGACTTCTAAAGCCATAAACATCCCTTCATTTCTTCATAATTTAACCGCACCATTATACCATAGGCGACTCGACAAACGAACGGTTGAGGTGAAACAGCAGTGAATGCTGGTGTATAATGAAGAAACTATAGTGAAAGAAGGAGATTTAATGGCGACTATGACGTTAGAACCACATTACGATGATGATTGTGTTTTTTGCAAAATCTTAAAGGGCGATATTCCTAGTTATACCGTTTATGAGGACAACATTGTGAAGGCCTTCCTGGATATCTCCCAAGGCACCCCTGGCCACACGCTGGTCATTCCCAAGACCCACGTGCAAGACATCTTCGCCTATGATGAAGACCTCGCCGCGGCAGTCTTCACCCGAATTCCCAAAATTGCTCGGGCTATCAAGGCAGCCGATCCAACTATCATGGGAATGAACATCGTCAATAACAATGGTGAAGTGGCCTACCAATCTGTCCTTCACTCCCACTTCCATTTGATTCCACGTTACACAGATCAGGATGACTTCAAGATGATCTTCAAGGACAACGCCGCGAACTTCACACCTGCCTCATATGGCGTCATTCAAGCTAAAATCAAGGAACAATTGGAGGATTAACCATGAGAATTAGCCGATTCATTGGCGGTCTCACCCTTGCCACCGGCGTTGGTTTGGCCGCTTACCTTACCTTAACCAAACAGGACCCAATCACCTGGTCAAAACACCTGAAAGACCAAGCCCAGCATACTGCCACCAAGATTGGTGAGGCGCAGAGCGCGCAGGAACGCCTCACGCAAAGTGTTCAAAAGCTTGGAGCAGCTGTCGACGCCAGTACCCCCGCTCTAGAAGATATCCAAAAGGATATTGAGAAGTTTCAATTCAAGATTGCCCCTCGAGTTGCCGTGATTCAGGAAACGTTGGATCGCTGGGAACAGGACTAAATTTGAACTTTTTGTAAAGCTTCTCGTACCTTTTTGGGTTTGCGTTTTTTTGTGTTATGATGTCTGAGTATGGTGTTTACACCAATCTTGATGAATGGATGTGTTGAGCAATATGAAGAAATGGTTAATCGCCCTCGCTGGTGTGTTACTGACTGTAACGCTTGCTGGTTGTGGGAACCAAACCGTTGCCACTACTAGTGGTGGTAAGGTCACAGAAAGTGCTTACTATAGCAGTCTTAAAGGGACTTCTTCTGGTAAGCAAGTTCTGCAACAAATGATCTTAAACAAGGTCTTGGAAAAGCAATACGGTGACAAGGTTAAGAAGTCCCAAGTTACCAAGCAATTCAACCAATACAAGGCACAATATGGCTCATCCTTTAAGAGTGTTCTTTCCCAGAGTGGGATGACGGAATCCAGCTTAAAGACTGAAATCCGTTCGAACTTACTCTTGAAGCAAGCCGTAAAGGACAACGTGAAGGTAACCGATGCGCAACTCCAGAAGCAATTCAAGAGCTACGAACCAGAAGTTACGGTTGCACACATCTTGGTTTCCAAGAAGTCGACCGCTAACACCGTTATCGACAAGTTGAAGAGCACAAAGAAGAGCGACTTGACTAGCGAATTTACCACGTTAGCTAAGAAGTACTCCACTGATACTGCTACCAAGAACAAGGGTGGTAAGTTAAGTGCCTTCGACAGTACCGACACTTCCTTAGACTCAACCTTTAAGAAAGCTGCCTTCAAGCTGAACACAAACGAATACACTGCAACACCTGTTAAGACACAATACGGTTACCATGTTATCTTGATGTTAAAGAACCCTGGTAAGGGAACTATCAAGGAACACAAGGCCGAATTGACGAAGCAAATCATCGACAATGACATGAATGATTCAACTATTCTGCACAACGTGGTTGCTAAGGTCTTAAAGAAGGGTGACGTTTCTATCAAGGACAAGGATATGAAGAACATCCTGGCTGACTACTTGTCATCAAGTTCCAGCACTTCGACGACTTCATCATCTTCATCTAAGTAATCGTCACAACTTAAAAGGCATCCGATTTCAGTTGGAAATCGGATGCCTTTTTTCGTTATTTTCGTAACGCCCTATTCTTCGGGCTTGTCCGTCGATGGCCGATAGAAACGCCGACCATCCATGGCAAAGACTCGTTCGGAGAACTCGCCAGGCTCGGTGTGCTCGACCACTGTGTCCAGCATCATGATTGAGGCATCGAGTTCATCGAGTTGATGCAAGACGTCCGCCTCACGTAAGGCTGGACGAACGGGTGACCCGTATTCCAGCAAGCCATGGTGACTAAGAATCATATGACGCAAAAGTAACACATCTTCGGCTTGTGGATCCAACTTCAGCGGATCACAAGCCCGAACCAATTCGCCGTCAATGAGAACGATATGCCCAATCAGATTCCCTGCTAACGTATAAACCGTTGACTTTGGGCCCGACAATTCAATCGTCTTTCCCAAGTCATGCAGGATAGCTCCGGCATATAACAGCGGCCCATTGAGGTCAGGATACTGGTTAACCACTGAATGGGCTAACTTCAGGATAGAAATGGTATGGAAGGCCAAGCCCCCCTTAAATGCATGGTGGTTACTCTTCGCCGCCGGGTAGGTGAAAAATTGTTCCTGGTATTCACCAAGAAGCTTGCGGACCAATCGGTTCCAAGTTGGTTGCGTAATTTCAAAAATTGTTTGGTTGATGTAGTCTTCCATCTCTTTACGCGACATAGGGGCCTGCTCGATAAAGGCTTCGGGATCGGTTGGCTCACCCGCCTTGCTGAGACGCAGATGGAAAATCTTAATTTGGGGATGGGTTTGATAATTCTCCCGCTTCCCTTGCAGATGGACCACTCGTCCGGCGACATAGTTGGAGACATCTTCATCAGAGGCATCCCAGTATTTACCAGAAATTTCACCGGAACGATCCTCAAATACGATGGCAATGTACTGCTTCCCATTTTTGGCCGTCCGAACGTCGGCCGACTTCAGAAGAACGAATAAATCAACCGCCTCGTCGACGGCGTAGTCCATCAATTGTTTGACTGCTGCCATAATACCCCTCCTAGTCTACTAATTGGCTAATCTGTTGTTCGTCGATGTCAGCAGCAATGGCGGTGTCGGCCGTCAGCAGAATCACCTGGGTGTCACGACTAATCTCATTGAGTAAGCGATAGGCCTGATGACGCCGTTGCACATCAAAGTTCACTAACCCATCATCGATGACCACTGGCATCTGAACCTGTTGGGTCATCACAATGGCAAATGCCAACTTGACGGCAAAGTCGAGTTGTTCTGCGGTTCCTCGTGACAGCTGACTGACAGTCCGCCACTCACCGTCTTGCCGGCGAACACGTAACGTTGTTTCCGTTAACTCAATTTCAGTATACCGGTTTTCAGTTAATTTACCATAAAATTCACTAGCTTTAGCGACGATCTGTGGTAACCGATCACTGGACGCCGCGGCCAAGGCAGCTTCAATCCACTGGCTTGCCAGCCGATCAACCAGCCATCGCTGCGTCGTCGCAATCATCCGAGTTTCCAGGTCGGCTAGCTTCTGCCGCAACATCGCCTGGGTCCCACTCGCTGTTAGCTGGTCAATCTGACCAGCTAACGTGGCTAACCGTTTATTCCCAGAATCTATCTGGGCTTGTATCGCCGTCAACTGCTGTTTGTCCTGCGCGAATGTAGCCTGCAAAGCGGCCTCATTGGCCACCCCCTTGAGAGCCGCTAAATCAGATTCACCCAGTTGATGGGCCAGATCGGCTCGACGTTGCTGTCTCTGATCACGTTCTTGAACCGCGTGATACTGCTGATAGAAAGCCTGTGAATCCGGCACATTGCGCGTCTGGAGAAAGGTCATCACGGCTTTGGTCGCCTGTTCTAGTGAGGTGTGATCACGTTTAACTCGTTCGCTTAGCGCACTGAGATCGCTGTCACGAGTGGCCAAACGCTGTTGTTGGCGTTGCAGATCCATCAACTGGTTAACTTGGTCTTGCAAATCACGATCACCCAATTCGGGCAAAATCGCCCCGACTTTCTTTTGAAAGTCAGTAACCGCCTGCTGAGCCGCCTGAAGATCCGTGGTCACGACTTCTAATTGCCGTGTCAGCCGTTCCCATTCCGCGATTGCTCCCTGTGCCGTGGCCCACTCTGCCAGCGGAACATCGGCCATGCCATGACTCTCACCAATGGCATCCAACCGATTCGTCAACTCGGTCGTAGCACCTGTCCCCTCACGCAGCTGCGCCTGAAGATCACGAATCTCTGCCTCCAGTTCGTCGGTCTGCTGCGACGCTGGCGTTCCACTAGACACAATAAACGCCCCATAATACCCAACGGCCACCCCTACCAAGGCCCCGCCTAACTTCAGAAAGGCTGAGGGCAAAAATAGTGAGCCAATCAGTACAATTAGTCCTGCAGCCAGCCAGCCGATCTGCTTGTCTGCCAAAGGATTGCGCCGTTGTTGCCGTGACGGTTGTTGTTGGCGGAACTGTTCATTCAGGTCATTTAAATTCTGCTGGAGCCGTCGCCGCTTCTGGTTCGCCGTGGTCAGCTCCTCTCGTAGCTGAGTAACCTCCTGTAGCGTCGCCAAGGAGAAGGCTTGAGGCATCTGCCCTTGATGGGCATACTGTCGTTCCAGATTCCCTGCACGCTCCTCAAGATCGGCTTGCTGAGAACGTGCTTGTTCGACCGTATGTGCTGCAACCAAGGTGTCCGGAATACCTGCCAAAGTTGACGCCAGCTGATCGGTTGTTTCCAGATAATGCTGAAACAAGGGCGTCAATTGGGCCGCTTGTCGCTGCGTCGTCAATTCTTGTTGATCGTGGTTCAAACTCTCCTGCGTCACTTTTTTTTGATTAACCAGGTGTTCCAAGGTAGCCGCATCCTGTGGATCAAACCCTGTCGTCACTGGAACATCTGCCGTGGTCAAGGCTCTCCATTGCTGATAAATGGGCCATTTGGCCAGGCGTTGTTCACTAGTCGTGACCCGTTGGCGTGCTGCCTGTAGCGTCGCCCGTAATGTGGCCTGCTCTTGGGTAAGCTGTTGTCGTTGATCGAGTAGCTCCCAATACTTGGGATAAGCTGCATTAGCCCGCTCCAATTTGGCCCGCAGTTCACGATAGTCCAGTAACCAGCGATTCAGTTCAGGATTTCTCCCCTGTGGCTTGTAACGAGCGTTAGCGGCTTCATCCAATTGACTAGCTTGCGCTAACCAGAAGTCACTCCCTACCGCTCCCACATGCCGCAGGTGATCCACTAGTTCCCGTTTCGAGGTCGCAAAGACTGCAGCTAAACGGGGTTCATTAATCGCATAGACCTGCTGGAAAAGCGTGGCATCCATGGGTGCCAACAGATGGGACAGACTCGTCGCGGGAAGCTTGAGACCACTGGTCACATTATGTAAGGTTACTTTGCCCCCATGGGGACCATCCACGCGCGTCACAAGATAGTCTTGCCCATCCTGTGTAAACGAAATCTCCCCGCCAAAACGACTACCGTCTAGTGGTTCATAGCGCAGTGTGGGATGTTTCTTCGTGGGAAACCCAAAGAGGATGGCACTAATGAATTGTGTCAGTGTCGACTTTCCAGCCTCATTGGCCCCTAAAAAAACGGTGAGCCCAGGACGTAAGTCAAAGGTGCGATCATGAAACTGACCGAATCCATAAATCGTTAACCGATTAAGACGCATGATCATCCTCCTCTCCCGCCAAAGCGGCTAACAGCTTCGCGGCGCCTTCGCGGAGTTCCGGCGCCGTCGTGGGGTCAGCAAACCACTCTGCCAAGGCTGGCTCCTGAACTAATTTGCCAAATAAATCTTGTAAATTTCCCGGTGTGAAAATCTGGTCCGCACTGGTGGCCCAGTACCGTGTGTCCAACTGCGGTGTCTCAGCGGTGGCGACCGGTAATTTCCAACGCACAGCCACCACGACTCGTTGTGCCGTTTGCATCGTACGCCGATGTGTCCGCTGAAATAAGGCTAGCCAATCACCATTCGCCATCTGAGCCTGGTCAGCGGCCGACAACGACTTTGATAATGCCAGGGTTGGCACGACCAGTTCAGGCGTCGCTGCAAAATTCTGTGTCAGCCAAGTGGCTAGTTGATCGCTAATCTCGGCCAACGTCGGGTTGGGCGTCTCAATGGTTAAGGCTGGGTTGGTCCACACCAACGCAGACGTTGGAAAAAACACTGGGACTAGCCGGTGATCCTGACTGGTCACCAGGTAGGCTCCCCGTTCTCCAGTCTCTGTGCGATCGCGTCCCTGAGTATTCCCGGCGTATAGAATTGGGGGGTTCTCATTTAAGAACTGACGTTGGTGGATGTGCCCGAGTGCCCAGTAATCGTAGCGTTTTGCTAGTAATTCAGCTACCGTAAATGGTGCATAGTGATCACCACTCCCCGTGGCTACGGCTCCATGTAGCATTCCCAAATGCCAATCGGTCTCAGCATGTTCTGGAAACGCCGCCAGAGGGTCATGGGTCACCCACCGTTGGTCATAGCTAAAACCACTTATAGCCACTGTCTGGCCATCCCGTAGATTCAGCGTTACAGTCGTCACCTGTGGTCCCATGACCGTGACGTTATCCGGATAAGTAATCGACAGGTGTTGATCGGCTAGATAGTCGTGATTCCCAAAACCTACAACAACTGGAATTTTTGCCTGATTCAGGCGATCGAACTGCTCAATCAGATAGGCCTGGGCAGCCACACTCTGTTCCGCGCGATCAAAGAGGTCACCCGCCAAGAGCACAAAATCCACCTGTTCAGCCAGTGCACGGTCAAAGACCCGGGTCGCCGCGGTAAAGGTAGATTCTCGAATCTGGGTCAATAGTGACGTGGGTAGATCCTGTAATCCCAGAAAGGGACTGTCTAAATGAAGATCCGCCGCGTGAATAAATTTCATAATGTCTGCTCCCTCCCCAAACACTTGGTAAAAAAAATCGCCGGCACCGACCCTCCAAAGTGAGTGGTTGCGCCGACGATCTCGTCCTTAGCCCTTGTAAATATCTTGAATAGGCTCCGTAATAGTCTTGTTTAACTCGGTTAACAGGTCGTTTAAGCCCCGTTCTTTTTCCATCAAAGCCTTGATGGCATCCTTCTTGGAGACGCGTCCTGCAACTTCTTGGACATGTTTCATTTCATCCTCAGTTGGTTGTTGGCCCGTCATCTGCTTCTGTTGTAAGTTCAATTGAACTTGTTCAAATTCCTTAAACAGTTGGAAGGTTTCCTCGTCTGCCTTCATTGTTGCAAAAGCAGCCTTTAAATCCTTAAATTCTTGCGTATCTTGCAGAACTTGGGCAGTCTTTTCGCCCAGCGTGTGCATGTCGTCAGCCATGAATGTTTCCTCCTCGATGGGCCGTGGCCCGCATTAGGTAATAACCATTAACTATTGTACCATGCTTTAGGGACTGACCCAACGTCATTTGTTAATTGACGACGGACTTCGCCTTTTCCCACCAGGACTTCACCTTGTCGGCAGCATTGTTAAATGTTTTGCCGGCGTTGTCGATCCCCTGTTGAACCTGATCCCAAATGTCAGTCGACGAAGACCCGGAATTTTCGGCCTTAGCCAAGGTCGATGCATCCTTCGTAGTAAATGAGGTGCCCTTGGTGTTCGGCAAAATGCTCTGCATTTCAGCCTGGAAGAGTGGTCCTTCACCCGTCCCACTTACATTCTCTAAATGGTGCTTATCACTGGTATTGTCGAAACCTTCCCAGGTCGTGACGACCACGTCAGGCGTGTAACCAACGATCCACTTATCACGGGTGGCATCGGCATCCCCATCGGCTTCAGTACTCCCGGTCTTTCCGGCAATCGTGTAGCCATATGGTTTGGCTGAAGCCCCGGTTCCGTAGTTGAAGACCCCCATCATCATACTGGTCATTTGTTTGGCGGTCTTCGCCGACATGACCTTCGTGGTCTTTGGGGCGCTATCTTGAGTATCCACGATAACATTCCCCGAGGCATCCACAATCTTACGAATATAGTGTGCCGAGGACATGGTTCCCCCATTCGCAAATGAAGTGTAGGCCTGTGCTAACTGTTGCGGCGAAACCCCCGTCTTCAAGCCCCCCAATGCTAACGCAAGGTTCTTGTCAGACTTGGTTACCGGCAAGCCAAACTTCTTCACAGAGTCGTACCCTTTATCCACACCAATCTTATTCAGTAACCAGACAGCTGGCGCATTAGTACTCTGTGCTAACGCCTGATACATTGGGATCTTCCCGCTATACTGGTGACCATAGTTTTCTGGCGTGTAATTGTTCGTCCCATAGGATTTCTTCTTATCCGTCAATTCGGAATCATAGTAGTAGCCATTCTCCAACGCCGGCGTGTAGACGGCCAATGGCTTAATCGTCGACCCCGGTTGCCGTTGCATCTGTGTCGCACGGTTATATCCTCTAAAGACGTGTTTGCCTCGTCCCCCAACAACGGCCTCTACGCCCCCGGTATTGGGGTCAACGGCGATGCTGGCCGCCTGAACCTTAGTGCCATCACTGGCATTAACCGGGAAATAGCTGTCATTCTTAAAGAGTGTCTGCATCTGCGTCTGATTACCCTGATCCAAGGTTGTATAGATCTTGTAACCCCGGTTCATGATTTCAGATTCCGTTAAGCCATACTTGCTGACGGCTTCATTAATCACAGCATCAAAGAAATAAGGGTATTTGTAGGTGTTCTTATAGGTGTAATTGTCACTGGTCGTCAAAGCTGTGGCCTGATACTGCTTAGCCTGCTCCGAGGTAATCGCACCAGTCTGGGCCATCAGCCCTAAAACGACATTCCGACGGGCACGTGAGGCTTGCGGATGTTTAATGGGATTATAGCCACTCGGTGACGTCAACATTCCTGCCAGGACGGCTGATTGCGGCACGGTCAACTTATCTGCCGTCGTCCCGAAATACCGCTCAGCGGCATCCTGAACGCCCCAAACCCCATTATCAAAATAGGCGTTGTTCAAGTACATCGAGAGAATGTCCTTCTTACTGTAAACATTCTCAATTTCGATAGAAAGAAAGAGTTCTTTGAACTTTCGTGTGAAGGTTTGTTCCTGTGATAAATAAGCGTTTTTCGCCAGTTGTTGGGTTAACGTACTCCCCCCACCACTAATGTAATCACGGCGCAGTACTTTATTCTTGGCGTACAGGAAAAACGCGCGAGCATAGCCTTTAAAAGAAAAGCCATATTCGTGGTAGAAATTACGATCTTCGGTTGAGACCACGGCGCTTTGGACGTTCGAGGAAATCTGCTTTAAGGGCACGTAAGTCCCTTTTTGCGAGTACAACGTCCCCGCTTTTTTATTGTGCCGGTCATAGATCTTGGTGGGATTCTCCAGGGCCGCCTTCAGGTTACCCACGTTAGCGGTCTTGGCCATAAAGGTCATGTAACCACTTAACGCCAGAAAACCACTTAATACGATCACAATGAGCCACCGAGTCAACTGATACCGGTGCCAGATCCGTTTAAAGTGGGCTTTAAAGCCTGACCCCTTGGTCTGATTAGGTTGTTGGGTATTCATTCAATAGCCTCTTCTATCTCAGTTATATTATGGCTATTTTAGCATAAACACTGTGTCTAGCCGCGTTTTCACTGAAACTTTATGAACCTTTAACTTCGCTGAAGCCCATGAAAAACACCCGGAAACCAGTTGAAAATAGGTTCCCGAGTGTCAGAGCTTTCATAATTGAATTAATGAATAATATCAGGATTCATCTCAGCCGCGATTTCATCATGAAGTCGGGCAGCCACCTTGGCATCCGGACTGATGATAAAGATGGTATCGTGACCCGCCAAGGTTCCGGCAATTTCGGGTAAATTCAAATCGTCGAAGATAGCTGCCAGTAGATTCCCGTTGCTCGGCAGCGTTTTCAAAATATTGACGAATTCGACGCGGGTCAGGCCCGTAACTACCTCGTTAATGGTTTCGCGGAGATGTTCTTCTTCGCTCCGGTTCCCCGCCTTAAAGATCGTGTAACGGAGATGCCCGTGACCGTCTTGAGCTTTCACGATTTGCATTTCTCGGATATCCCGCGAGATGGTGGCCTGAGTAGCCTGTATACCGACTTCCTCCAAGTGCTCCATTAATTCCTCTTGCGTACCAATCGGATACTGATTAATTAACTGCTCGATTCTTGCCTGTCGCATACTCTTTTTCATTGTGACCACCCTCCCGCATAAAATTGCATTAAGTATAACAAAGGATGCGGAATTAAGCCACATGTCTCTGCATATTTATAAAGTAAGTGTAACAAATATTCTTTTTTTACGCAAAAAAATCACCCCGTATATGCGAGGTGATTTGCTTGATTTTGATTTACATTTCGTCTGGTGCTTGAACCCCTAGGAGCCGTAATGCTTCCTTCAGGACCGTGGAAACAGCCTTGACTAAAGCTAAACGTGCAGGTAACTCAGCATCATCAGCTAGAATCTTGGAGTGCGCATAGTACTTGTTAAAGGTCTTGGACAGGCGAATAGCAAACTTGGCAATCACGGATGGTTCAAGTTCGGCACAGGCCATCTTAACCGTAGCTGGGAAGTCTGCCAAGGTCTTGATCGTATCCCAGGCCTCGGGATCAGAGATTTCATTGCCGCCAGCCTTAACGTCGACACTAGCAGCCTTACGTAAGATACTCTCGGCACGGGCATGCGCGTATTGGACATAAGGACCCGTTTCCCCTTCAAACTTCAATTGGTCAGCCAGAACGAAGTCAATGGCATTAGTCCGTTCATTCTTCAAGTCACCGAAGACAATGGCTCCAACCCCAACTTGGTGAGCAACCTCTTCCTTATTAGGCAGGTCCGGGTTCTTCTCGTTGATTTCTTCACCCGCTAATTTAACGGATTCTTCAAGGACCTTAGCCAACAGGATAATCCGGCCGGAACGAGTCGACAACTTCTTCCCGTCAACCGTGATCAACCCGAATGGCACATACTGAAGCTTGGAAGCGGATGGCAATCCGATTTCAGTCAGAACAGCCTTCAATTGCTTAAAGTAATAAGCTTGTTCGGACCCAACCACATAGAGATTCTTGGCTGGAGCGTAGGTCCGATCCCGGTAAAGGGCCGTGGCAATATCACGCGTAATGTACAGTGAAGCACCATCACTCTTTAAGATTAAAGCCGGGTTCAGGTCGTACTTACTCAAGTCAACCACTTGGGCCCCTTGAGATTCAACCAGCAGATTCTTGTCCTTTAAGATCTGGACAACCTCTTCCAGCTTATCGTTGTAAAAGGCTTCCCCATTATAAGTATCAAAGGTCACACCTAATTCGTCATAAACTTCACTAAATTCTTGAAGGGAAGCTTCCCGGAACCAAGCCCACAACTTGTGTGCCTCGGGGTCACCGGCTTCGAGCTTACGGAACCATTCACGAGCCTCGTCATCCAATTCTGGGTGTTCTACGTCTTCCTTATGGAAACGAACGTAGTATTCCACCAGCTTGTTGATTGGGTCGCGCTTAACATCGGCTTCATTCCCCCACAGCTTGTAAGCCGTGATGAGTTTCCCGAATTGTGTTCCCCAATCACCCAAATGATTATCTTTGATTGGGTGGTAACCATTCTTCGTGAGAATTTCGGCGATAGAGTTTCCAATCACCGTTGATCGCAAGTGACCCATGGACATTGGCTTGGCAATATTAGGTGAGGACATGTCGATTGGGACGTTACCGCCGGCACCCTCTTCATTCTTACCATAGTCAGGGCCCTCGGTCAGAACTGTCTTCAACGTCTCTTCACTAAACATGTTCTTATCGAAAAAGAAATTTAAGTATGGGCCAACCACTTCAACCTTTTCGAAACCAGTCGTGTCGAGCTTAGCCGCCACGTCCTTGGCAATCTGTTGTGGTGCTTGGTGCAAGACCTTTGCTAACGTGAACGTCGGGAAGGCTAAGTCCCCTTTGTCAGACGTCTTAGGCCGTTCAATCTTGTTACGAATCTCGTCGGCCGTCAACTGACCGTCTAATGCCGCCGTCAAGGCTGCTGTTACTTTTTGTTTGTAATCCATCCTTATTTTCCTCCCTAAACAATTGTCCATCGCAGATAACTACTTTCAGTCTACACCATCTAGTCGCCGGGACAAAAAAACGCCCCTTACAAAATAAATTGTAAGAGACGAGGTAAACCCGCGGTACCACTCTGATTGACTTGAAAGTCCACTTTAAATTCATTTAAATGTTCGATCTGACAACGTCCGTTCGGTAGAGTCTGTGATCCGGCTCACACCATTCCGGACTCGCTTAACTTAGACGCACAACCTACTAATCGTATCAGTTTAGCCTTCGAATAATAAGAAAGACGACCAATCGGCCGCCTATTCGAAAGCGGGTGACGGGAATCGGACCCGCGACGCAAGCTTGGGAAGCTTGAATTTTACCACTAAACTACACCCGCACAACACAAGAAATTATAGCATACCTCTTGTGAGTTGTCATTGTTTTTTTGCAAATTAATTCAAAATCACCACAGAAAATTAGTCTTTATCCACTTTTTTCTCGGTAATTTTTGCCGCCGACTTACGGACGACAGCGCGGTTATTCATGTCTCCAACCGCCGTCTTATCAGCTGGATCGTATTCCTTGATCTCAACTAAAACTGAATTATCATACACTTTGGTCACTTCACCAGTAAAGCTGTGTTCCAGGGGACCAAATTTTTTCGCCGCAACGTAATCGCCAACTTTAAGTTCAACTTCAGCCATTGTTCGTCGCTCCTTTCGTATGCAAAGTAACATTATAGTCAAATTCACGGGTCATCGCAAGCAAATGAATTGTAAGGAGTTTGAAATAATCGGATAATTCCGAACACTCTGTGACTTATCTCGAGCCGTTCCCCCAAAAACCGATAGTTGTGCCCAATTACTATCACTATTCACATCAAGATAGCGTTTTCCCGAACGTCCCCCCTACTTTATCTAACTTTCCCAACCGTACGCTTTTCTCTCAAAATAAGTTATAATCAAGTCGTTGTGTTTCAGCCGAATCAAGTGACTCAAAACAAACGAGGAGGAGACGTTTAATTATGAAAAAATGGCACCTTAGAGCGGTTCGGGGAATCGCCTTTGCTGCAGGACTGGTGGGCTTGTTATGGGCAACCACTCCGGCTAGCGCCAATTCAATTAATACTTATATTAATAACCAGGGCTATGCTACACCTAAGATTAAGACGCAAATCTGGAGTGGCTTTCCTAAGAATAGTTACCGTTATGGAAAACCCGAAGGCGTCGTGGTTCACGAAACAGCCAACCCAAACTCCACAATCTACAATGAAATTGCCTACATGAAAAATAACTACCAAAACGCCTTTGTCCACACCTTCATCGATGCCGGCAATATCATCAACGTGGCCAACACCAAGTATCTCTGTTGGGGTTCTGGTTACTATGGCAACCAACGCTACGTTCAATTCGAACAAGTCGAGGTGCACTCCAAGTCCGGATTTGCCAACGAATTAAACAAATCTGCCTACTACACGGCCTACATTCTCAACAAGTATGGCTTAAAACCCAAACGTAATACAACGGTTCTTTCTCACCACGATGTTTCAAATAATTTAGGTGGAACAGACCATACCGACCCAGATGGCTATTGGAAGGCTAATGCCAAGGCCTACTTTGGCACGACCTACACGATGACCGATTTCATGAGTCTGGTGAACACCCAGTATGCCAAGATCACAGGTAATAATAACAACACGGGTAACACCACCGACGATTCCAATCAACACACGTCGGCCAAGCCCAAAACGGTCAAGTACTATGCTGGCACCAACAACGAAACGGCTACTCTTGCGAACAACTATACCAACTGGACCGTCTATAACCACGTTAAGGGCACCGCTAAGGCCCGCAAGATCGGTTGGGGTAACCTGAGTGCTGACTACCGGGGCGCTAAGGTTTATGTTGACAGCCGTGGGGTTAAAAAAGGTGGTTGGAGCGGTACCTGGTATCGGATTCGCTTCGCTAAGAATTCTAGCTACAAGTACTGGGTCTGCAGCAATGTCTTAAACTTCCCCAACGTCACCTATAAAGATGCCAGCGGAACTAAGACCCTGAACACGGCCTCTAACTCAGCTCTTTACAACCACGTGATCGTACTCAGACTACCTGAGTACGATCACGGCCCACACACAAGATTTCCAGGCCGGTCAAACCATCAAACTCAATAAAAAAGGTCTGAAGTCTTCTGACAACTCCACTTGGTATCGCGGAACCATTGGCAGTAAATCCTATTGGGTGAAGTCCACGAGCCTACAATAAATTTAACATGACATCATAAATGGGGTTGGACTCTTTTCCAGCCCCATTTATGTCACCTAAGGAGATTTTTAATGGGAAAAATTCAATTTTACGGTGCTATCTCACTTGATGGCTTCCTAGCAACCGAAGATGATCGCTTGGATTGGCTCACGGGTCTGTCTGGGCTTCCCGCCGACATCGGCCAAGACGTCTTGCGTCACATGGCCAGTGCCATTCTAGGACGTGTCACCTATGACACCATTGCGGCCGACGTAACCGAAGGCCTCACACTGAACCCTTTTAATGCGCAGATGCCTGCCTACGTCCTGACACACCAGTCTCGTCCCGATCACGGCCCCATTCATTTCACACAAGAACCAGTCGTGGACTTAGCACAACGCTTGCAAGCTAGAGGCAATGTCTGGATCATCGGTGGTCGACAAGTCTTGATGCCGCTCCTCGCCGCCAATCTAGTGAACGACCTTTACTTGCAAGTGGCCCCTACTCTGCTAGGCCATGGCAAACGCCTATTTGGTGAACTTGCCAAGCCACAGGCCTTCGAGCTCCAAGCAGTTCACCAGTATGGGCCGTTAGCCGAAATGGTCTATCATCGACAAAATTAGTTCCACTGAACTGGTCGAATATGGTAGGCTGGTACTAGTTGAAACTTTTAAGGAGGCACTAGTTATGTGGTTGGCCTTACATTTTTGGACGTGGATCGTCCTGACGATTCTCGTTATTCTCGGGCTCACACGCCATTCTGAAAAACGGGTCACGCAGTTTCTACTGATTGCCCGAATTGCCTACTTGGTCATGATCATCAGTGGCGTTGTCCTCTCCATTCGGACATTTGTGCACGCCCCAATTCTGATCAGTCTGAAATTCATTCTAGGCATCGCAACCATTGCCCTCATCGAAATTAGTTTCGGTCGGAAGATGGAACGCGATACGCCCCATTTGATTTACTGGATCTTGGGCATCGTTGCCCTGATTACGGTTGGCCTGGGACTCACCCTCGCTTTCAAATAAGAAACTCACAAGGTGTCGAGGCTAAGTGTCTCGACACCTTTTCTGGTCCAAAAAAGAGGCACCTGGGTAATTATCCCAGGTGCCTCTCTTTTGGTTCCAATCCCAATCAACTGAAATCGTGCGTTATCAGACAACTAAACCCACTCTTAATCAGCTTGTCGTAATTTCAACGCCATCTCCAACGTCCGATCAACCAAGATTGATTGACTGTCCGCCACGGGAATGGTGAGTTCTGGTTCGCGCTCCTGAGCTAAGGAAAGCTCCGTGCACCCCAGAATGACCACGTCAGCGTGACGTTCCGTCACCATCTCATTGAGAATGTGATGGTACAGCTTAGCATCTACTTCGTTGTTTTCCTTGATGTGATTGTAGATCAACGTCATGGTCTCATCCTCGATCGCCTGCGTTGGCAAGACGGGTTCGAGGCCGGCCGCCGCGACCTCATCTTCATAAACTTTATCCGTAATGGTTCCCTGCGTTCCGGTGATCCCAATACGCTTAGCATTGGGATAGCGACGCTGAATCTCTTTGACCGTCTCACGTGGCATGTGCAACAATGGCACATCGGTCGCCGCTTGCAGGTCATCGTAGAAATAGTGCGCTGTATTGCAAGGTAATGTAAAGAATGCTGGTTTCAACTGACTCTGTTGCCGAATATCTTCAAGCAGACTGGGTAACGGATTAGGCTGACTGTGATCCAAGATATAGTTTGTCCGATCCGGAACCGTCGCGTGATTCACCAGAATATAATTCAAGTACTCCTGATCGGCGTGCGCTGGCGTCCGTAAGTTCAACTGATGGATATAGCTTTCGGTGGCCATGGTGCCCATGCCGCCAATAATCGTAAAGAATTTTTGCATGGTGATTACCCCTTATTTTCTGCGAAGTATTTCTTAAAGTTAACCGTGTAATTGTGTTGCATCCACTGAATCAAAGCCCAGCGTTTCAGATTCATATCCTGATCATAGTGATAGGTGGTGCCATACTGACCAGCGGCAATCAATTTCAGTGCCCGATCCTTGTCAGCATTTTCTCGCGTGTACTGCTTGAAGACCTTGACTGGCACACCTAACCACAGCGCATGCTGGTTCTCATCCTTGTTACCATACACCGTAGAAGCATCCTTTAGACTGTCCTTCACGTAGTCCTTAACCACCCAGTCAGCCAAGTTATAGCCATTCAAGGTCACGAAGAAGCTACTCCGGCCTTGACGTAGGTTAATTTCAAACAACTTGAAACTGTGATCTCGAACATCATACTTCATATCGAAGTTGGCGTAGCCGGTAAATGCGATGGCTTCCAAGAACTTTTGAATGTTTTGGTAAATCGTTTCGTTGTATTCCGGAATGATGGCCACATAGTTTCCAATGGCCGATGGTGCTGGATCTTCCAATAAAGGATGACCCAAACACATCATCTTTACCTTGTGATTCCGATCAACGTAGGCATTGAGCACGCGCATGTTACTGTCATCCCCTGGCACAAAGTCCTGAAGAATCAGATCTGATGTATAGCCGTTGGCATAAACCTTCTGGACGATGTCCTTGAATTCGGCTGCTGACTGAATCCGAAAAGCCTTCTTACGACCTTCGAAGTGAACATCTAACCATTCCACACTGTTGGCTGGCTTCAATGCAACTGGATAATCAAAGGGCTGCTCTACGGGCTGACCACTCGTGGCCTCGTCCTTGGTGATGATCCGTGTTGCCGGATATGGCAAGCCATACTGGTCACAAACCTTGTAAAAGTTTTCCTTATTATTCAGATGACGTAATTTATCGTAATCAATGTACGGGCAGATGAAGACGTCTTCCAACTCTGCCTTATGCTTACTGATCAGTTCAGCGTAACCATCCCCACATCCGATTAAGATAACAGGTTCTGGATGATCGGCATAACGTTCCTTTAATTTACGCATAGTTTCAATCCAAACGGGATCCTCATCAAATCCCGGGATCAATTCCAAATTCACAATCTTGGTGTAACGCGTCGGTGCCAACTGAATGCTGGCAAAGGCCTGAACGGGTTGATGGTACAGATCATAGAATGAGCGTGCCATGCCGTAGACGTTAAAATCACTCCCCAAGAGAACAGGGGTAAACTTGACTTCCTTGGTTTCCATAACGGCTTAAAGTCCCTTCACAACATTTAAATAATTAGGTTAAGTACTGAGCGAATTTCCTCGCTCGCTTTTCTGGGTAAACGCAATCAAGGTTGTTAGCGGACGAGTCCAATAGCAACCTTGATCGTTATCGGCCGACCATTTCTGGGGCCGGATTCAGTTAGATTTGCGTCCGATGAACAAGGTCCACGGTCTTAGCCGTCGTGTCTTCTGGGAAGTAAACTTCGTACCAGAGGATGAAGGTGTAGATCGTAAAGATCTTTTGCATGCTGGACTTACCGTTGATGTGTTCATGAAGAATCTCCATCAACGCATCGGTGTTAAAGAACTTGTGGGCCACGTCGGAATTAAAAGCTTCAATAATCCGTGACTTGTAAGGTTCTGTCTTGATCCAGGTTGCGATTGGGGAGGGGAAGCCCATCTTTTCCTTCTTAGCAACCCGTTCTGGCAATTCGGCTTCGGCAGCGGTCCGCAGAGAAACTTTGGTTTCGTCCGCGTGAATTCGCGTCTTAACCGGCATGGTTGCCGCAAATTTGGCCACTTCTTTATCAACCAATGGTGTCCGAACTTCCAACGAGTTCGCCATACTCATCCGGTCGGCCTTGTGTAAAATGTCATAAGGTAACCAGGTGTTGATGTCGAAATACTGCATTTGCGTCATTTCGTCTAAGCCCTTAACGTCGTCAAACAGGTGCTTGGTGTAAGCCCCCGCGTCCTGATTGAGACTTGGGTTCTTCAAGATCTTGTTACGATCATGATAGTCGAAGACGTAGTTCACCCGATAATACCGTTCGCTCAGAGGTTGGGCCCCCCGAACCAAGAAACGGCGACCATGGAACCGTGGCATCTTTTCAGCAATGCCACCCATCATCTTGCGAATACCCTTTGGTACCCACTTCTGGTAACGTTCGAACGGAATTGCTTCGAGGTAAGTGTTATAGCCCCCAAAGAATTCGTCGGCCCCTTCACCAGACAAAGCAACCTTCACGGACTTACGCGTTCCCTTAGACAGGTAGTAAAGTTGCATCGCAGATGGGTTAGATAATGGTTCATCCATGTAGTACATGATGGTTGGCAAGATATCAAAGTAATCATCACCGGTCATGTAAAGTGGGGTATTCTTTTGTTTGATCTCCTTGGCAAATTCCGTAGACCAGCTCAATTCACTGTACTTGGAATTCTTAAATCCGAGGGAGAAGGATTGGATAGGTTGGAGCTTAGACGCCTCGTTCAACACGTAAGAAGAGTCGATTCCACTGGATAAGAAACTCCCAACTTCAACGTCGGCAATCATATGTGTCTTAACAGATTCGTCGACGATACCACGAATCTTCTTAGCATCTTCTTCAACCGTTTGGCTGTTATCAATGTGGTCGTAATTGAACTTGTAGTACCGGTGTGTTTCCGTTTCGCCATTTGCATGGTGAATGAAATATTGCCCTGGTAAAACCTTGTAGACGTTCTTGAACATCGTTTCCTTAGAAGGAATGAATTCAAAACTCAAGTGAATTGGTAACAGAGCTTCATTGAATTCCTTTTTGAAGTTAGGGTGTTCCAAGAAAGCCTTGATCTCTGATGCCCAGAGGAAGGTCTCGCTGTCATCGTAGTAGTACAACGGTTTGATACCGAAGTGATCCCGAGCACCAAAGACTTCATTCTTGGTCTTGTCATAGATGACAAAGGCATACATGCCTCGCAGACGGTCCAGTAACTTAGGACCCCAAGCGTCATAACCGTGAATCAGGACTTCAGAGTCCACGTCCGTTTGAAATTCGTAACCGAGTTTTTGTAAATCGGCCCGAATTTCTTGGTAGTTATAAATTTCTCCATTAAAAGTCAAAACTTTCGTTTGGTCCCGGTTGTACATGGGTTGCTTTCCGTGGGCCAAGTCAATGATTGACAGCCGGCGGAAGCCCATAACGGCTTGGTCATCCTTAAAGTATGCCTCGTCGTCCGGCCCCCGGTGCTTAATCCGGTCTGCCATATCGTTAATCGTGGTAGACGGAACATCCTTTTGATTCACATAGCCAACGAATCCACACATGTGCGTATCCCCTTTTTCTCATTAATAGTCAGTTTGATTTGAACGTTCATTAATATTTAATGAAACACAACACCCATCATTTTAGCAAATTTAATTCGTGAATACCATATTATTAAAGATTCTTAAGCGGATAGTAAACACTGCCATCATTCTGGGGCGAACTCGGCCAGTTGATCGACATCGGTAATGCGCACCTGACGGCGACCGACAGTCTCAATGGCCCCCCGTTTAGACAACTGACGCAGCTTACGACTCATGGACTCCGGTGTCATGCCTAAGTAAGCGGCAAGATCTTGTTTGCTCATCGGTAACTCTAGTAACTGCGCACGATGCCCACTGATCGCCAACAGGTAACCTGCCAAGCGTGGCAAAGCATCGGGAATCGCTAACAGAGTTGCCTGACGTTCGGCCGTCTTCAACCGATCGGCTAAGGCTCCCAATAACGCCATCGATAACGTTGGCAGTTCCGTAATCAGATCGGTCAAGGCTGCCCGTGAAATAGTGCAGAGTTCAGTCGTCTGAGTCGCCTGTGCATAGGATGTATGAATCTCATCCGTGAACAGCGCAATCTCCCCGACAAAGTCTCCAGGATTTAGAATCCGTAAGATCTGTTCTCGCCCATCCTCCGACAAGTGGTAAAGTCGAACCTGTCCAGTGTTCACGATATACAGCGTCCGGGAAACTTCACCGGTACTGAAGATCGCACCCCCCTTATCCGCATGGATCGGCCGAGTAACCTGGGCCACAGAGGTCATCTGATCATCCGCTAATCCCTGAAATATCGGCACTTGTGACACACATTCCAGTTCCCGTTCGATTGAATGTTGCTGATGCTGATGTCCCTGTTCCATGACCACATCTTCCTTTCTCATATCTTCTATTTTAGCAAACTACTGGCTAAAACCGGTAAAGAAAGCCTTCCCGAGCGGATTGTGCTATAGTTGCCATAATGAAACCGCTAATCGATTAAGGAGGAATTTTTCATGTCCCGTATGCTACATCAAGCTTGTACCTCATTTTTAGCCGGTAAAAACGCCACGATTGATGGAAACCCCGTGATCGCCCGCAATGAGGATAACGGCGTCGCCATCTGGCCCAAACGTGTCGTGGTCCACGTGGCCGATGAACCACGCAACCTGAGCTTTATCTCGAAGGGCAATCAGTTCAGAACAACCTTGCCCGAAAAGGCCTATCACTACACGGCCGTTCCCGACACCGACCCCTCTGCTGGCTTCTACGAGGAAAGTGGGATCAACGCCAAGAATGTCGCCATGAGTGCCACTGAATCTGCGTATGCCAATAGCCGCGTCTTAGGCGTCGACCCCCTAGTAGCGGACGGGATCGCCGAAGATGCCATGTTAACTGTCGTGCTTCCCTACATCGACTCCGCTAAGGCTGGGGTGCAACGACTAGGACACCTGGTCGAAACCAATGGCGCTGCAGAAAGTAACGGTATCCTATTCGGCGATACCAACGAGGTTTGGTACATGGAGATCGTCAGTGGTCACCACTGGGTTGCCCAGCGGATTCCAGATGACGCCTATGCCGTCGTTGCTAACCAACTGGCTATTCAAGATATTGACTTTGATCGCCCTCAAGAATTCATGACCTCGACTAACATCCGTCAATTCGTCCAGGGCCACCATCTCAATCCCGATGGCAATCGGTTCAACTCCCGACACATCTTTGGGACGGCAACCGCCACGGACAGTCACTACAACACACCACGAGTTTGGTATGGTCATAAGCTCTTTACGCCAAGTGCTTTTGAAAATCCAACTGACCAAGAATTGCCGTTTATTCAACACGCCGAAAAGAAGATTAGCCTGCCTGAGATTGCCAACTTTCTGGGATCCCATTACCAGGAAACACCTTACGATCCCCTGGGCACCGGAACCGATACGGAACGCCATCAGTTCCGGGCAGTGGGCTTGTCACGAACACAGAACTCCCACATTCTCCAACTCCGTCGCGACGTTGTGCCAATGTTAGCCGGTATCGTTTGGCAATGCTTCGGGAATCCTGCCTTCAATCCTTACGTCCCCTTCTATGCTCAGGGAGACCAGCTTGCCGCCGATTACGCCGTCGACAATAGCGACTATCAGGGTGAAAATCCCTACTGGGCCAGCAAGCTGCTCGATGTACTCAGCGAAGACCACTACCACAAAAATCGCCAACTCATTGACAGTTTTCTAGGGTCAACACAGGCCTTAGGCTATCAGCGTTTACACGCGGGGGATGCCCTACCAACACCTAATCCTGCCAGTCTTGGCAGTCTGAACGTTGAAACCGCCTCAGTCTACGCAACAGCCATTCAGACACAGGCCGGTAAACTCGTCCAGGCCAACGCTGCCCTTTCAGATCTGTCCTTTACCATGGACGCCAATCTGTAAATTGGTATCACTCAAAAGACAAATGCGCTATAATGAATTTAGCAGCTAGCCCCGAAAGGAATGGTTATGATGGATGAAATTGTACTTTTCAATCCCGGTGACTCTATTGGGAATTTTCACGATTATCACGAGGCCGTACAGACCGCGCAGATTTATCAAGAACGCCATACAGAATCCGGTCATGTCGTCGTTGTTAAGAGCGACAATGGTGCGCCGTCTTTCGATATTTTCTTAGCGGAGCGACAGCTGGATAATGGACAGAAGAACCCGTCCACAAGCAAGCGTTACACGATCTCTAAGAAACTATAGGGAATCACGCCACTAGAAATAAACTTATCCTTATAAAAGGAGGTCTGCCAATGGCAGACCTCCTTTTTTGTTACTTTTTAAATCGGGTGAGATGGTCATGAAGATAATGACCCGTGACGCTATCTGCTGTTTCACTGATTTCCTGTGGTGTCCCGGTGGCCACCAAATGGCCCCCGTTAATCCCACCGCCGGGTCCCATGTCAATGACATAGTCAGCGTTAGCAATCAGATCGAGGTCGTGTTCAATCGCAATGACCGTGGCGCCCTGTTGAATCAGGCGATCAAAAACCTTGACCAATTGTTGAATATCCAACGGATGCAGGCCCACGGTTGGTTCGTCAAAGATGAAGAGCGTCCCCGTCTGACGCTTGCCGATCCGTGAAACCAACTTCAACCGTTGTGCCTCACCACCAGACAGGGCCGGTGTACTCTCCCCTAACAGGAGGTAGCCGAGGCCCATATCGTGTAGGATTTGTAGGGTGCTTTCAATACCACTTTCATCGTTAAAGACCGGTAAGGCTTCATCGACTGATAAAGCTAAGACATCTGCGATGCTATAGTCATGCCATTTAACAGCTAGCGTTTCGCGATTGTATCGCTGGCCGTGACACTGGGGACAAACCTCGGTGATATCTGGTAAGTACTGAACATCGAGTGAGATCTGACCCGTTCCGTTACACATCGGGCAAGCCCCCGCTGTGACATTATAAGAAAAACGACTAGACGTGTAGCCCTGTTCTTTGGCTTCAGGAGTCGCAGCAAATAGCTTACGTAAACGATTCAAGATATCCGTATACGTGGCCACAGTTGACCGCACATTCTTCCCCACTGGCACGGAATCCACGGTAACCACGTGGCGAATCTTGGCCCGGTCCAATGACGTGACGTGATTTGGCAAGGGTCGATGGGCCACTTGTGCCGCGATACCGGGAATCAGGCTATCCAGCACTAGGGTCGTCTTACCGGCCCCACTCATCCCCGTCACCGTCGTTAACCGATTCTTCGGAAAACGAACCTTCACATCATCAATATTAAATCGATGCTGAACTTCAATCGCTAGTTGGCCCTTGGCCCACAACTGTTTCTCACTAAGGACGGGCCGTTCGCGTAACGTGGCCGTTCCATTAAGAAATGGAGCAATCAGCGACTGGGAACTCTGCGCAACGGCAGCGACTGAACCCTGATCGACAACAGTTCCACCATTCTTCCCAGCCCCAGGACCAATCTCAATAACCTCATCGGCGGCACCAATAATGCTGGTGTCGTGATCGACAACAACTACAGAATTCCCTTGGGACACCAGTTCTCTGAAGGCCTTGATGAGTCCCGCTACGTTAGCTGGGTGTAACCCCACCGAGGGTTCATCAAGGACATAGAGCACGCCGGTCGTGGCACTTCGTAGCGTTCGCCCAAGTTGAATCCGTTGAAGTTCCCCGGTGGACAAAGTTGCCCCCGGTCGACTCAGCGTCAGATAATCCAAGCCCAGATCCATCATGGGTTGTAGACTCAACACCAGCTCATCGACTAATTCTTGACCCAGATGCTTCATTTTCTTTGGTAACCAAGGCACGATGGTCTTGACAAATTCACGGAGTTCCGCCACCGGTAGATCACAAACCTCCGCCAAATTTCGGCCATTTAACAACTGTTTGAGACGCTCTGGGTTCAACCGAGTACCGTGACAAGTGGGACAGGTTGTAAAAGTGTAAAAGTGATTAAGCCGCTTAATCGTTCGTTCATTTTTTGTGGTGGCTAAACTGTCTTCCACTGCAGCAAAAGCATTTTCATAAACCGCGTTATCCATATGGAAGATCTTACCCTTGCTGCTAGCAATGTTTAGTTCCACTGTCTGTTTGGGACCATGGAGTACCCGTTCTTTATCAGCATCGCTCAGATCTTTGTACGGCACGTCGATAGGAATACCAATAGCGTTAGCCACTAAAGGCATAAAGCTTCGTCCAGGAAGATGCCAGGACCCCACAGCGCCCTCTTCAAGGGTCTGGTCTTCATTTGCGATCAGAAGATTGGCATTGAGCTGGCGAACCTCACCTAATCCCCCACATTCAGGACAAGCACCACCGGAATTAAAAGCAAAATCCTCAGCACCGGGTGCCATAAAATGAACGCCACAGACTGGACAAACCAGGTTTCCCATATTTTCAGCGACGTCTAAAGTTGGCGTCATCCGGTGACCATTGGGACATACCGGCGATCCCAGCCGTGAGAAGACCAGCCGCAAGACATTAAGACTTTCGGACATGGTCCCCACCGTCGACCGAACACCTGGTACCTGTGGCCGTTGACGCAGGGCCAAAGCCGATGGCAAGTACGCAACGGAATCGACTGCGGCCTTCCCCATCTGGTTAATTCGCCGACGAGTAAAGGTCGACAGTGCATTTAAATAACGTCGCGCACCCTCTGCGTAGAGCACCCCCATCGCCAGTGAGGATTTACCAGAACCACTCCGGCCGGTAATCGCTACGAATTTATTTAGGGGAATATCGACGTCCAGATCCTTTAAATTATTGACCTTGGCGCCACGAACTTTAATCTTGGTTGGTAATGTTGTCACGAAAAATCAAATCCCTTCCAAAGAGTCATGGGTCTAGTTTACCTCAGATCATCATAGATTTCAGGGAGCGGATATACCGTATTCTTCAATAGCAGCTAAAAAAAGTTCAGTAAACAGTATGTTTACCGAACCTCTCCGAATTGTTAACGAATTATGCTGGCACAGTAGCTTTTACAGCCCTGGTGTGTAGAAAATTTAGTGCTCATCATATTAAGCCACTCTGAGCACAACCACCCCTTAACCCCAAACCACCTGTGTCAAAAGATTAAGTGGCTAAAGCGCATCTATTTATTCAACAAGAGTGACCAACTCCTGATTACCAGTGATGTAACCACCCGCAACCTTATAACGTTTAGTTCCAAAAATCTGTGGGTTCTTGCCATGTGAATAATCCCAACCTTCAACGACAAAAACATGTCCGCTTTTATAATGCTTAAGTCGACGGGTCAAATTAACGTCGCTGTATAGGTTACGACCGCCCTTGGCCTGAACTTTAGTAACAGTCTTGGGCTTATTGGGTGTCACATATCGTTTATTACCAGTGATGTAAGTACCATCTGATAATTGATACCGTGTCATGGATTTATCCTTGACTTGCTTAACCACTGAAATAACTGTTCCTTGGTTCAAGTGCTTTAACTGGTCATCAAAAGTCGTTTTCGTATGCGTCCAAATTCCCTTTGGATTGACAACATAAAGTTTTTTGAACGTCTTACCTTGCCAGAACAGCTTAGCGATATGTGACTCTTTAGCCGTAATATAAGTGCCATCGCTTAACTTATATCTCGGATTACCAGCTTTAGAAGTCGCGGTTCCGACCACCTTGAAAACAGGCGCATAGATTCGTGGCTTTTTCACGTATCCTTGAACGCGTTCACCCTTTTTAAAATCGATATGCTGATACCGATAAATTTTCTGCTTAGCGTAAACCTGGAAAGGAACAAATGAGCCTTGAACTGGACTTGTCCCCGTATTCGTTGCCGGTACGGTCGGCTTAGTATACGTTACCGTCGTTTCTTGGTCAGGGTCTTCTTTAAATTTAGCATCGCTAAAATCAACGAACGTTTCTTTTGAATCAGGCGTCTCTCCAGCGATAGTTGGTGATGTAACGGTCTGTTTTTGCCCATTTTCACGCGTTACCTTTTGGTCAGGAGCGGCCTGAGTCCCATCGGTATGAACAAAATGAATGGTGGCCGTTCTTGGACGATTCTTATCAATTAAGACCAGCGTTTCTTTCTGATCGGCGGAACCATTGAAAGTTACTGATGATTGATTCAAATCGTATTGATCGGCAAGGTCTGCTTTAAATGGCACTGTTTTCCCTTTCAATCCGGTAATCATTTCATAGTCGGCTTGTATTGTCTTATCCCCCTTATCAGGATAAGTAACAACCGTTAGTTTGATTGCCGCCGTGCTTTGCTTAAACGGTACTTGAATAACATCGACCTTATCCGAAGTCGGCTCATAGTTAAATGTCTGATCCAAATTATCTTCAAATTTATCTAGATCCAACGTGTACCTGATGGCTTGATTAAAAGTAGAACCAAGCTCATCGAACTTTCCTGAAAGATCATTAACGTGGTTTTGAGTCGCATTGCCTTCGGGAACTCCTAAATCTTCCCAATCAAACTCCGACAATTTACCCCCAGAGAGACTATCATTCGTTTCCAAAGATAAGTACTTATAAACCCAAACATAATCAATGCGATTGCCAAAGGTATCCCCCTCTGCCTTCAGGGCATTTCGATAAGTTGGCTCGATTCCGGATGGTAAGATCATAGCTTTCCTGTCTGCCATTGTGCCATGATCACTGGCCCAAATTCCATTTTCCGTCCCAATTCCCATATATGGTTTTCCATCATCACCGAGTGGTACATAAAATGGCTGACCAGTTGCTTCATCAACTGGTTCAAGGCGAAAACTATATTCATGTCCGCCATCATCAGCTTTTACCTTCATTCCAGAACCAGTTAGCCCTACTATAGTTCCTAAACACATCGTTGCAACAACTTCCATCATTCCACGCTGCCATCGCATTTTATTTCCTCCCGACTTTGAGTAAAACGCGCATCCTATGTATTAGTAAGTATAATACAATTAGTTTTTCAATTTAATGATTATTTTTTACTTTTCAAGATGTCATCTATTCCACTGGAAAATTACGGCTATCGGCACTCATGGCAGATTACAGTAATTTGACGACCAAGATGCAACACGTCTCTAAGGAACGTCCTCTAAAGATTAAAGGCATCGAGTGACGCGATTAACACTTAATGTTCCGCACAAGCACGTCTCGTAATAAAGCCACTCCATCTAATGATGAGGTGACTCTTTCTTACATCAATTTCTTGACGTGGTCCTCATTCGCTGTAATAGCCATCCCCATTAGTCAACCTCAAACGTGTCATCTTCACATGCCTTGCGACCTTGGATATGCAACTGCGTCTATCAGAGCGTCTCGTTTTAGTCTTTCACCGATTAGGTCACGCCAATTACACGATGACTAGGACTATCTACTTTTACATGTGCCACGCAATGGAAACGACGTCATTTATACAGGGCCAAAAAAATTCGGTGAACCAGTCAAAAACAGACCGAAAAAAGTCGATTTGTTCCTGATTTATTCACCGAACTATGATTTTAGTTGATTACAATTAATTTAGCTCAAAACAAAAAACGTCTATTTCTAGACGTTTCAAACGGTTTTAGAGTCAACCAGACTATTGAATTATGCCCCGAGCAGGATTCGAACCTGTACTTGATCACTCAAACAGCGACCTGAACGCTGCGCGTCTGCCAGTTCCGCCATCGGGGCAACTCAACAACAAGTAATATATTACACTATCCGTGAATAAATGTGAACCCTTTTATTCAGTTTTTTTTGCCTTGGGGAATTTAACCGCGGTACCATAGCCATGAACGACTAAAAATTTCGGAGCCACGCTCATCCGAACAACTTCGGTATTAAAACGAACTTCGATCAAACCGTCTGCGCCGGCTTCCTGGGCTTGTTTCATTAGTTTCTGTTTAACGGCATCAAATAAGTCATCAAACAAAGAAAACTCATCCGGTTTTTCAGAACACATCATCGCATGTTGCGTTGCCGTCATAATCCCTTGAATCTCGTGAGCCCGGTTCAGCCCCCCAGTTGTCATAAACATTACACTTACCTCCTAAGTTGTGCTCGACGCTGCCCCCATACAAAGATAAGGGCCCCTAAGATGACACCCAATGTATTCGTCAAGACATCATTAATATCAACCCAACGGCCCAGGCCAACCAGATAGTTGCCAATCGCCTGTCCGGTTTCCAAAGTTAGCCCGGTAACGAGTCCAGCACTCAGCCATTGGGGCCAACGACCGTTGAAGTTCCACTGCCAGAGCATCCCCTGCGGAATTGTCATCACAATATTCAACCAAAACGAGGCGTCGATTCCCGCCGGTTGAAGCGGCCACAAGACCCAGGTACCATTAGCCCAGTGAAAGGTCTGAATACCTGCCACCTGTGATCCGAACGTCACCGTCACGGGAATCCAAGTTAGCGCTGCAAGGCTCCAACATCCGAGCCACCAACCCACTCGCGGCCAGGACCGACGACGGCCATCCCGCACCGTTAGACCTAAACAAACTAGGCTAACCAGAACAAATGGTAACCACCGTGCCATTGAATCGCCCCCTTGATAACCTTAGTATACTGATTCTAGGCGTCGGCGACAATACTTATTGTGACATCAACAAGAGTCCCAGCTTATAGGCAATTTACCAAATCCGTAACACCTGATTTTCGAACCTAATCCTCTTCATTGCCAGTGAAAACTCAGCAAATTCTAAGTTGTCGATTATCATTCTCATAAAATTTTTCATTTTATACAGACGTCTTCTGGTATACTTGAGCGAGTTAAGCCCATAATCATGTTGTTTTTCTATCCAACCTCTAGGTGGGCAAAAAACTCAATTCGTCAATAATCATTGCACTCACCAGTCTACATGCTATATAATCATTCTGACGTGCAGCTGACGATCTCTAGTCGATTAACGGTCAGATCGTGACCTAATTGTCCTTCTTCAAGGTAAGTTTCTTGATAATGACAATTTAATTGTATACAATATTTTGAAAGCATTCGAAAGGAGGCCTGCGCCATGCCAAAGGTTCCGCCAGTCTTACTCGATCAGCAACTTTGTTTCTCGATCTACTCCGCTAGTAAGAAGTTTAATCACTTCTATCAGAGTGCCCTTGCCCCATTCGGCCTGACCTACCCGCAATACATTGCGATGTTGGTTTTATGGGAGGATGCCCCCCTGACCGTTCATCAACTCGGTGAACATTTAGAATTAGATAGTGGCACATTGACACCTCTGTTGAAGCGTCTGGAAAAACAGGGTTGGGTGAGTCGTGTTCGTAGCCAAACTGATGAACGTCAGGTATTAATTCACTTAACCGAAATGGCTACTGCCAAACGTGAAGAAGTTTATGCTCGAATTGGCCAATGCCAAAACTTATTGGGAATGACCGACAAGGAAATCGACGACACAATGGCCGAATTGGCCACTGTTAAGTCTCAATTAGATACTGTCAGTCGTCAGCGACTGATTACAAAGAACATCGATAGTCACCAGTAAAAAAGCTTAGCGGTCGATAGCCGCTAAGCCTTTTTTAATGAATGGTTGTCAACATCAGAAGCATGGCAATGAGATTATTAAACCCATGCATAAAAATCGTTGCTTGAAGTTTGCCAGTCTTCCGGTAAACGTAGGCAAAGGTCCCCCCCATGATGGCATAGATGAGCCAACTAATCGGATTGTCACTTTGATGAACTAACGAGAAGACGATCCCACTCACGACAATTGGCAACCAAAAGCGATCTTCAGAGAAACAACCGCTCACCAAAATTCCTCGGAAGGTCAACTCCTCCAGAATGGGTGATGCCAACACGGCTGTCAGACTCAACATGATTAAGGATAAGGGACTTCTGCCTAGAACCGTCGCAATGAGGTCATTGTTCTTCGTACTAGTTTCCTTAAAAAGCAGCATATTCACAATGTTCAGACTCATTTCAACCACCACCATAAAGACGTAGCCTATCACCATGAGTCGCCAGTCTTGGCCAGTCAGTCGTTGCCACCTACCAGGTACCAGCCGGCGGTAGATCCACAACCCGATAGCAATCGCCACTAGGAACCCGCCGACATAACCCACGGCCCATAATCCGCGTTGCCAGCTTGCGCCGCGACTCAAGAAGGCCAATGGAATCTGGACAATCGTGACCAGAATGAGCATGACCAGAAACCACCCAATATTCATAAAGTTTCGTTTTTGCACACTATTCACAATACCCATCCTTTGTTGGCTCGCTTAACTAACCGTGGAACAGCCCACAGAATCTCACGATCCGTTACTTTTAATTAGTCAGTAAAAGCCATTTTTTTCAATATTAATTTTTTAATGGCATTTTTTCTCATTATGAGTTACTATATGGTTGCGGGCAAGTTTGAGTTAAACTTGACTTGCGCGTGAGGCTTCTGTCCTCATTCAACAGACGATTTCATTTTACTCCCCCAAAGTAGATGAAGTCTTTACAACATAATCCCCCAATTATGTTGTAACCTTACTCTTTGGCCATTGCGACTTATCGTAATGGCTTTTTTTGTGCCGTTTTTTCTTCCGAAACCGTCGGCGTTTTTTTCTTGGGGGTGCGTTGGAGAATCGGTGCAATGACTGCCCAACGTTTGAAGAGAATTCGGCAATCCCATGCCGTTGCTAAAGTAAAGCCCACTAAGCTCACGGCCGCCTGAGCCCAGATCCCGGTGACCCAGTGCACGGCGATCAACACCGTCGCCAGAATAATCACCACAGTCAAACTCACAATTAGAATCATCGTTCGAATGAATTTTCCCACGTCGCCTCTCCCTCTCGGTTCTCATTGGTCAAATCTTACCACGTTTTCATACGTTCTCACAATCTCTTTTCTTCACGCCCGTTGGAATAGTTACTCAGCGAACCAGTAGCAAAAAGCGCAATCGTTTGCATTTGCATAATATCGGTATTTATAATGATGATTGTTTTACGTTGCTAGGGGGAGAATAATTGCTAATTACCAGGGGGTAGCCTAAAATTAATAGTGAATGATTGTGCAAATAATTAATAGAAAGGAAGACGATTGGGTTTGAAAATTATTACGTTACACGTTTCAGATGACGCCCTGCAGGTCAGCTATGCCCCTGCTGGAAAACCGGAGGCACAGCGCGAATTCACTATCGCATACAACACAGACCAAAGCATCGGCGAAAACCTTGAAAATTTACGAGTACGCTTAGTGGGTCTCGACGTAGATGCCGCAGTAGTCGATAACGCCCTGAGTTATCCCTTCTCCGACACCGTTGTCGGGATTAATCACCAACGGATCGATATTGGTTTAGCCATTACCAACATGCTGAATATTCCCGTGGTTAGTAGCCAAGCTATCTCAGAACAAGGCCTGGAAGATGCCCTCGCCAGCAAGCGTGAGTACCTCAGTTGGCACTTGGACTACTACGGTCAATATGCGGGTAAACGAAACTATGGTCAAGAGGCAATGTTAACGGTGGGTAATGGGTTCTTCGGCCTCCGTGGTGCCTATACCGAGGCTCACGCTGACCAGGATAACTATCCTGGCATGTACACGGCGGGCCTGTATGACCAACTGACGACCAACATTAATGGCCGTCAAGTCGTCAATGAAGACTTGGTCAATTTGCCAAATGCCCAGGCCTTAACGTTTGGTGTGGATCATCAAAATCCATTTCAAATTCGGTCCAGTGACATCCAGGACATCTATCGTAGCCTTGATCTGCATACCGGGGCGTTAACCACAACAATGTTGGTTCAACTTTCCACCGGCCATGCGTTACAAATCAAGACCACGAAGCTGGCCAATATGATAGACTGGCACCGCATGGCCATCCGTTATAGTGTGACCCCCCTCAACTTTTCTGGGTCGCTTCAGATCTATTCTGAAATCGATGGCAGCGTCGTTAACGGTAATGTCGAACGATACCGGGCCTTCAATCAGCGTCACATTCAGGTTACCGGTACCAGTCGTCAACCCGATACGATCTTCTTAGAGGGTCAGACTCAGTCGTCAAAGGTTCCTTTTATCTTCGGTTCCCGACTGACTGGCCCTGGCGATGCGCTAGATGCCCCCATTGACACTCGAATTCACGCCGAGCAGCATATTCAACAGATGCGTTCAGTCGCAGTTCAACCAAACCAGACTTATACCTTTGAAAAAAACGTGGTCTTCTTCACAGGGCGCGAAACAACTAGTCCTTTGAATCAAGCGGCTACGACTGAAATTAATGCCGCAACCTTCACCGACACCCTCACCAGCAATAGCCATTATTGGGAGAAACGTTGGCACGGCGCCGACATCCAAATCACTGGCGACATCACCGCTCAGAAACTAACCCGAGTCAACCTGTACCATCTTTTCTCAGCGACACAAGCCATTGCCTCAGGTAAAATCGATGCTTCAGTCAATGCGCGAGGACTCGACGGAGAAGCCTATCGTGGCCACGTTTTCTGGGATGAAATGTTCGATCTTCCCATCTACGCACTTCACGACCCCGAGTTGGCTAAGCAGCTCCTCATGTATCGTTATCGTCGATTAGATGCAGCTAAAAAGAATGCTCAGGCTGATGGTGACGACGGCGCTATGTACCCTTGGCAATCCGGTGAATTTGGCGACGAACAATCACAAGTTGTCCACCTAAATCCTTTGACGAATTCCTGGGATCCAGATTATTCCTCACTCCAGCGTCACGTTTCCCTAGCTGTAGCCTACAACATCATCATGTACACCCATATCACGGGTGATCAGAGCTTCATGACCGCTTATGGCTTGGAAATGTTGAGTGAAATTTCCAAGTTCTGGCTTAGCCGGGCCAAACTAAATTCTCAAACCCATCGCTACACGATTGACCGGGTCATGGGACCTGACGAATTTCACGAAAACTACCCAAATGCTGACAGTACCGGCCTAGCAGACAACGCGTATACAAACCTCATGGTCACCTGGCTTTTCAACCAAGTGCAACTTTTACGCCATGAGCTCCCCGCTAAAGCGGTCGCTGCAAGTGACCAAAAGACAGGGTGGACGGCTAAGACGACCGATCAACTGACGGACGTCAGTCATCATCTCCATCTTGACATCAGTTCAGCTGGTATCATCGGTCAGTTTGACGGGTACTTCAAGCTCCCTCGACTCGACTTCGCCAAGTATCAGAAGAAGTACGGCGATATCTCCCGGATGGATCGTATTTTAAAAGCCGAGGGCAAGACGCCTGACGCCTATCAGGTTGCCAAACAAGCGGATGCCTTAATGGCGTTCTACAGTCTGGATGAACAACAAGTCTTTGGTCTCTTGGACCAACTGGGTTATCATTTGCCGAAGGGCGCCTTCGACAAGAACCTTCAGTTCTACCTCGACCGAACCACCCATGGATCTACCCTCTCCCGTATTGTCTATGCTGTTCTAACGGCAATGGCGGGTAACATGGACCAATCGTGGAAACTCTTCTCACAGGCCCTCCTATCGGACTATTACGACATTCAAGGCGGCACTACCGCCGAAGGGATTCACCTGGGGGTCATGGGGGCTGTAACCCTCATGACGACCCGGCATTACGCAGGGGTAGATATTTTAGCCCCGACGCTATCGGTTAACCCCCATCTGCCAGCAACATGGCAGCGATTAGACTTCGCTCAGTTGGTTCGTGGCATCCGGTATCACTTCACGATTGACCACCAGCATGTTCAGGTCACGGCAGATAAAACCGCCGTCTTAACCATCGGCGATCACGAGATCACGTTAAAACCAAATCAAACACAAACTATTTCATATTAAGGAGCTTTCAACAATGACTAAATTTGCGGATATTAAGGGTTTTGTCTTCGACTTAGACGGTGTCATCACGGACACTTCCGTCTTGCACGGTAATGCCTGGCACCAACTCGCTGACTCTCTTGGCGTGAGCTGGAGTGACGACCTGGCCAACGGTCTCAAAGGAATCAGCCGCATGGATTCTCTCGAGATGATTCTTAAAGCGGGCCACAAGGAAAACGACTATAGCCAAGACCAGAAGGTGGCCTTGGCTACCCAGAAAAATGACAATTATGTTGCCGAGGTTAACAAGATGACCCCTGCCAATATTTTGCCAGGCATGAAGGCTTTCTTAGATGACCTCCGGGATAAAGGCTACCAACTCTCACTTGCCTCAGCATCCAAGAATGCGCCACGAGTTCTCGACAAGCTTCAATTGGCTGACTACTTTCCTCAAGTTGTTGACCCAGCCAGCCTGACTCACGGCAAGCCGGATCCCGAAATCTATACCAAGGGTGCCCAGCTACTCAGCCTGGACCCCGCCCAATGTATCGGCATTGAAGATGCTGCTGCCGGTGTCCAAGCCATCAACGCCGCCGGTGAGGTCTCCCTTGGAATTGGGGATGCCCACGAGTTAGCCGCCGCTGACATGGTCTTTGCTGACACAGCCAGCGTGACTCTCGAAAACATTGCAAAAAGATTAGGTTAATCTCAGTGAAAACGAAACGGCGTCGCTACTTTTTGAAGTAGTGACGCCGTTTTTAGTCTGTAAAAATTATTGAATGAGCCCAAAGTGCCGTAGCCCCTGGACAATGCCATCGTCCATGTTGCTGCCCGTCACGTAGGCTGCCTTGTTCTTTGCCTGAAAAACCCCGTTAGCCATAGAAATTGGAACGTCGACCTCATCAAACATTTGCAAGTCGTTTAACCCATCCCCAAAGGCATAGGTCTTCACATCCTGCAATCCAGCCTCCTTCAGGAAGGTTCGGATCCCAGTCTGTTTGCTAATTCCTGTTGCCATCGTATCGAGTGCCCGCGGGTTGTTGCGGACAAAGGACAGCTCCCCAGCAAATTTCTCCCGGTATGGGGCTTCATTATCACGATTGAAAACATTGAGGAAATTAATCTCCTGGGTCTGATACCAGGTTGGATCAACTTGTGCGTCTAACCGTAACAACTTAAAGTTATCCTTCGTATCCTGGTTAGCCTGACTCAGCCGAAATCCCCGGTTATTGAAGTAACCTAACGGATCCCCCTGCTCGTTTGCAAAGGTGGTAATCGCGTCGAGTTCCTCTTGTGGAATCACCGCGGCTGTAAGCCGCTTCCCCTGATACTGGACGTAACTCCCATTGGCACTGACCACAGCATCGATGTTCGTCGCATCGAGCACATATTGAATTTCAAAAATGTTTCTTCCAGTGGCAATAACTGGTAGAATATGATGTTGTTGCATTTCGTGAATGGCGGCGATACTTGTCGGTAAAACGTTCTTGTTATCGTCAAATAAGGTACCATCCAAATCAAAAAAGACGATTGCTTGATACATCTCGTTCAACCTCCTAATCCACTTATACCAACGAGTCTATTATACAACAATGACCAAACTTCACGAAATGGCGAAAAAATATCTGTCAAGCAAATGTAGTAGCCAGCTTTTTTATGGTACACTATATCTTGTATATTTGATAAAAGAGGGGCTATCATGGTGATAATTACAGCTGGAATGATTGGCGTCGGCAAGACGACTCTTACTGGAAAGATTGCATCACACTTGGATACAAAGGCATTTTTCGAACCGGTTGGTGACAACCCGGTTCTACCACTATACTATGCAAATCCCAAACAATATGGTTTCTTATTGCAAATTTACTTCCTCAACAAACGTTTTAGTATGATTAAGCGGGCGTTGGCGGATGACAACAACGTTCTGGACCGTTCAATCTATGAAGATGCCCTCTTTACGCGCGAAAATAACGCTGAAGGGAACATCACGGATACCGAGTTGGAAGTTTACTTAAGCCTGCTGGATAATATGATGAACGAACTAAGTGCACTGCCAAAGAAGGCTCCTGACTTATTAGTCTATGCAGATGCCGACTTTGACACTATTCTTCACCGTATCAAGAAGCGTGGTCGTGACTATGAACAATTCGACGATAACCCAAGCTTGGAAGCTTACTACAAAAAGATGTGGACTGCTTACCAAGGCTGGTATGCAGACTACGACGTGAGTCCTAAGGTTCGGATCGACTTACAAAAATATGATCTGGACGTTCCCGGCAACACGGAACTCGTCCTCCAACAAATTGATGAAGCCTTAAAGAACATTCGGACGGATGCCACTATCTAACCGATCAAAAACGCCACACCCCCTATTGCGCGGTGTGGCGTTTTTAATTGTGCTTTGAAGCGACAAAAAGAGGCATGCCTAAGCGCATCCCTCTTCTCGCCACCTTGGTTTTTAGTGATCCGCCGTTTCCGATGGTAATAAAATGATTTGGCTATCACCGTCATCATAAGCCAGAACGGTTTCTGGTAATTGAGGCGCGTAGGTAAAGTCGGTGTCGAATCCGGCACTGACTGCCCCACGTTTATCGTCCGTCTGCACATATTCAAACGTCGTCATTCCCTGATTATTGTGAAGCTTAAACGTTAGCAAGTTTGCCAACGGAAAGAGGCCCTGGAGGTCATTGTCAATGATATCCCAGACGGCGTCGATCATGTCACCGGGTAGGACCGCAACGGTACCATAACTGGCATAACGTGCATGATTACTTTCAAACATTTTCTTCGCCTCCACTCTCGATCGTTTAAAACTATTATACCGTAACTATTTTCAAAACGGGAATAATTACCCCTTGTCGTCGGTCAGATGTTGCGTCTCACGGCGGTCAAAGAAGTTAACCGCAAATGAGATAACAATCAGGATCACCCCAGCAATAAAGATGGCGTGTAGGCCCTGATACAAGATCCCACGTAAAGTTGGCAAGACGTTAGCCGGCAAGCCCAATGCGGTTTGCGGGTTAATGAGCTTATTCATCATGGCCATACTCGTACCATGATGACTGGCCACGCCGCGGGTCATGGCAAGGTTCATGATAATCCCCAAGATAGACACCATCATGGTTTGTCCGAGCGTTCGTGACAACGTATTGAATGAAGTCGCGACTCCAATCTCGTCAACATCAACTTGACTCTGAACAGTTACCGTGGTCGTGGTGATGGTAATCCCAAACCCAGTCCCACAAATCCCCGCAATGACGAAGAAACACCAGAACGGCGTGGTAGCCGGTAACAGTGCCATTGTAATGGCACCAATCATAACTAACGTTAAACTGATATTCACAATTTGATAAGGTGATCGGCTCAAGAGTAACTTCCCGGCGATAAACGACCCGACAATCCACATCAATGAACTAGGTGTAATCGCGAACCCGGCTTCGGAAGCCTTTAACCCTAGAAGGCCTTGCGTCCAGGTGGGTAAGTAGACCTCAAAGCCCATAATAAACCCACTCAGTAATGCGGCGATTAAATTTTGCACGACAAACGTTCGGTTTGCAAACAAAGATAACGGAATCAACGGATCGTCCGTCCGCTTCTCTTGGCGTAAGAAAGCCCAGAAGGAACCTGCAGACACTAAAAAACCTAAGACAACGAATAGGACATTCAATTGACCTTCACCCAATAGTTGGAACGTCAGCATCAAAGCCAACAGCCCCAGCGACAACCAGAAGCAACCGGCCCAGTCCATGTTGAACTTTTTTCGTTCTGTGCGCTCTTGCAGATAGAACCAGATCAACCCCATTGTCACAATTCCAATCGGAATGTTAATGAAGAAAATCCAGTGCCAACTGAGATGATCAACAATGAAGCCCCCTAACAATGGCGCAACAACGGCGGCGATTCCCCAGGCGGACCCATTAAGTCCCATGACCCGAGCTCGCTGTTCTACCGGATAGATATCCGCAAGAATCGTGAAGGACACAGGCATAATGGCTCCGGCCCCAATCCCTTGTAGGGCTCGCCAAGCAATCAATGTCTCCATACTATGAGACATTCCCGACAGCGTCGACCCCACGACAAAGATGAATAGACCAACTAAGAAAACCAGCTTACGACCGACAGTATCAGCAAGCTTACCGTAGATGGGTGTTGCGATAGCGCTCGTCAATAAGAAAATTGAGAAGACCCAATTCATGAGGGCCACCCCTTGTAAATCACCGACGATAGTGGGCATGGCAGTTGAGACGATAGTCCCTTCGATCGCAGACATAAAGGTGGCGACGAAGACGGCCCCCGTCACAACCTTGACATTAGTTTGTTTCTTTACCATAATTTCCTCCTACCGTTGGGCCCCACCACACAACGAAACTGAGTAGCCAATTGCGCTACTTCCCAAGTCTGTATTAAAACAGTAATACCTTATATTATCAAGGGTGAGCGTCTAAATTTCAACCCCCAACCCAAAAATCCCGCCGCCAGAAGATTTCCAGCAACGGGATCTTTATCATTAATCGGGTTTATTTGCAGGCAGCCTTCAACGCCTCTACCTTGTCAAGATGTTCCCAAGGTAAGTCGACGTCAGTTCGGCCAAAGTGACCGTATGCTGCTGTTTGCTTGTAAATCGGACGCTTCAGATCCAGCATCTCAATGATACCGGCTGGACGTAAGTCAAAGATCGCACGCACAGCCTCAGCCAGCTTACTTTCCTTCACAACCCCCGTGCCAAACGTATTGATTGAAACGGAAACGGGTTCCGCTACCCCAATGGCGTAGGCAATCTGAACTTCACATTCAGTGGCCAACTTAGCAGCCACGATGTTCTTTGCGATGTAACGTGCGGCGTAACTAGCCGAACGGTCTACCTTTGTGGCGTCCTTTCCAGAAAAGGCCCCACCACCATGGTGAGCAGCCCCACCATAAGTGTCCACGATAATCTTCCGACCCGTCAATCCGGCATCCCCTTGAGGACCCCCGATAACGAAACGGCCGGTAGGATTAATGAAATACTTGGTCTTATCGTCCAAGAATTTGGCAGGAATGACATCCTTAACCACCTGGTCGATGACGTCCTGACGAATCCGGTCCAGTGTAACGTCTGGATCGTGTTGCGTACTCAGGACAACCGTGTCGACCCGCATTGGCTTGCCATCGTCATCGTATTCAACAGTGACTTCTGCTTTGGCATCGGGACGGAGGTAATCAATGACCCCATTCTTCCGCAGGCTGGCAATGCGTTGCATTAAAGCATGACTCAACATGATTGGGAGTGGCATGAGTTCCGGCGTCTCATCAACGGCATATCCGAACATCAGGCCTTGGTCCCCGGCACCAATCTTGTCTAATGGATCTTCGTCGCCCTTTCGCGTTTCCAAGGAGTCATCGACCCCTTGGGCAATGTCGGGTGATTGTTCGTCGATCGCTACCAATACGGCGCAGTTATCACCGTCGAACCCGTATTGACCGTCAGTGTAACCAATATCCTTGATTGTTTGACGAACCACTTTTTGAATGTCCACGTAAGCCTTCGTTGAGATTTCCCCAAAGACCAGGACCAGCCCAGTCGTCACAGAAGTCTCACAAGCTACCCGTGAGTCTGGATCTTGTGCTAACAGCGCATCGAGAATCGCATCACTGATCTGGTCAGCAATTTTATCTGGATGGCCTTCCGAAACGGATTCGGACGTAAATAAATGTCTTTCTTGCAATGGATATTCCCCCTAGATAGTGTTGACGACGAGTTGACCGATAATCTCGCGCCAGTCGGTTACAAGGCAGCTTCACTGAGTTCGTGAATCCTATCGGGAATTGACTCATAACTCAAGTATTCTAACATAAATTCCTAAACCTTAAAAGAAAGCTTCCCTTTATATGAAAGAATGATTGACCCCGCGTACAACAATTACTAAGATTAAAGACAATACTATAATTCGTCGAATGGAGCGATCCCATGACTAAATTCATGGCCCTTTTAAAAAACAGAACGGTCCAGCAATTGTTTATTTATACCGTCTTTCAAAATATTCTCTGGTGGGTCGCTGGTTCGACCGCTGCTACAGGAACACCCTTATCCACCTCAGTTAAAGTCTACCTATTAGTCTACGGTGGGTTTCTGGCAGCTGGAAGCTTCCTAGTCCTCAATCATCACTTCCGGTCAACCATCGGTCCCATTTTGGTCGTGGCTGCCGCAACGATGGGCTTCTTAGCGGCACCAGACAATCGTCTGGTCCAACTCTTTGCCCTGTTGCTCTGTATCTTCCTCGTTCTGGTCTGTGTTCCCCAGTTAGGACTTCAGTCTATGTATGGCTTAATTGTCTTCAGTACCCTCAGTGGCTGTGGGGTGCCAGTCATCCTATTTTATCTGAGGAATCACTACCTTGCATGGCAGTTCATGTTGCCATTACTTCCTATTATTTTTAGTTACCTAGCATTTTATGAATTTCACTTTATCCCCGAGACCTGGGATTGGCGTCTGACTTTGATTACCCCAGCACTCTTGATCGTAGTGCTACTGATCACGCAGGCCTTCTCCTGGCAAATTGCTGTCGCCATTCTACTCGTTGCTGGCTATTGGTGGTTACAACGACGTATCAACGTTCGTTACCGTTTAGTCACCACCAGCGTGATCCAACTCATTCTGGGACTGCTGGTTCTCGATTAATCTGTTGATATAAACTTAAAGTTTCGCTAAACTCCCAGCAATTGTTAAATCCTACGATTTGGCTGTGTTAGAATGGGCCCATCAAGCAATGGAGGAATTCAAATATGCCCGAAATCAGAGTGATCGGCGATATTCTTAGCGGAAAGTTTCAGCCCACCCTCACTGGTAACCCAATCGTTGATGCGGCGCTCATCAATCGGTTTTGTCAAAGCCTCATCACCGCGCTCGCACTCACTCCAAATTCCGTACAAGCGGAACATCACTGGGACCTCACCATCGATCCCACAAAGGTCTATGTGATTGATTCGCAAATTCTGGCAGCCAGTGGCCATCAAAACCGATTAGCTAACGTGATTCCAGTTAGTCATGCTGAGCTCTTACACGGCCAAATAGGTGCTACTCAAGAGCAGCTGGTGGCTGTGTTGTCAGCTCAATCGTCACCAAATTAATAAAATCCAACCCATTAAGTGCGGTTGGATTTTTTGTTTGGTGTAAATTACGTAAAATCTTGAATGCCGACCAGCCCTGCCTGAAGCCATGGGGTACTCTCATCCAACCGTTGTTGCAGTGACATGAGGCCATCAATGAGAGCCACTTCTTTGCCAGCCACGTAGAATTGTGTCTTAATCCGATAAAGCCTGCCCTGTTCAATGTCAAACTTTCGGCGTAACTTGAGACCATATAATTCATAGGTTAATGTCTCAACAGCTGTCCCTTTTCTGACAGTGACGTGGTCAGCCTCACTCAATTCGTTGATTGGAAAACTGTGCTTCTGATGGCTCTCACGGTCCCAAAGCTCGATTTGGTATCGTGCCTCGGCCATTCGAACCAAAAAGTTTCCTAATGAGCAGAAGAACTGACGTCGAAAATGAATCAAATCATTCACATCACTGTAAAACAAGTGTTTTAATCGATAATCATAGACTGGCATTTCCAAAATATCTTCAAGATGATGTGTCATGTCCAAGTGACTTTCGTGGGAAACCAGGAACTTCGCAATCTGTTCACGTTGACTACGCGTCAAGGGATCCATCATTGCTTCTTGAAAAACGTGTTGGCATTTTGTTGAAGTTGGCGTCACATTTTCTTTGTCGGACATTAAAGTCTCCTTATTGGTGGCCCTTGTTGGCCATCCAAGGGTACCTTAGCACATCGCCGATCAAATGCATAGTCCGTATTATTTATAAGCCGTGTGGTATAGGTCAGTGGTCGTTGCATGCCCGACTGAAAACATACAATGTTTCCTGGATACAACGCTGAAGCAACGTATAATCAGCCACTTATCGCCACTTTATGCAGGTTTTAATATTAAAAAATAAGTATTATGCCGCTGGTATTTTTTATCGCGTCGCTCAGATGTACTTCTCTCATCAGGTCGCGTATATTAGAAGGTAACACAAGAGGAGGAGTCATCATGTCAGAAATCTTAATTACCACTACCGAAAAGATTCCCGGTCAAGACTACGAGGTTCTAGGCGAAGTCTTTGGTTTGACCACTCAGTCCAAGAACGTTCTTCGAAATATTGGTGCCTCACTAAAGAACGTTGTGGGCGGTGAAATCAAGGATTACACGAAAATGCTTAACGAATCACGTGAAATTGCTATCGAACGTCTCCGACAAAATGCAGTTACAATGGGTGCTGATGCCGTCGTCATGATGCGTTTTGATTCCGGTTCCATTGGCACAGATATGCAATCCGTAGCCGCCTATGGAACCGCGGTCAAATTTCGGTAATTACCACAACATTCACGTTGTGTAACGCCATAAACGTTCGTCGCCTATCACCCGATTAGATCGTCAACAGCATAAAAGAGTCACATGAATCGTCCATTTTCGGACAACTCGTGTGGCTCTTTTTTTGATCTTTTCCGGAGTTTTCGCTGCTTTTCACGGATTTAACAGTATAGCCAGAAAGCTTGTTGTGTAACCATTTAGACGACTTTCTTCTTTAAAATATCCTGTTTATATCCACATTGCCACTATTGTCCCCTGAAAACTATCCACACTCACCAATATGTCTCAACAACTGATCCACTACTCGTTTTATACTAACCATAGTCAATAGGATAGCGAACAACTTAAAATGATTATTCGGAAATTAATGAATTAAAAGAAAGCAGGTTATCACCATGTTAAAGAAAATTGTTAAATGGACAGTCTTAGTCATCGCAACCATCGTCTTAACACTCACTAGTTTTACCAGCACCATCCTCGCCGCTTCAAAGACGCCTTCTTGGGGTCATTGGGACGACACCACCATTACATACAAAACCGTAAACACTTCTTCCTATTACAAGAGTGTTTGGAAGAACGCCGTTAAGCGTTGGAACAAGGTCGGTGTGGTTCAGTTAAGAGCTGCCAAGTCTGGCGAGAAAGCTGATATCACATTAACTTCTTCCAAGTCATTGAGCACCAAGAGCGGTAAGCTTGCCGGTTACACAAACTACTCTTACTTAAAGAAGAGTGGCAACGACAACGAAATCGTTTCTGCTAAGTCTACGCTTAACCGGAGCCTCTTATCCAAGTACAAGTACTCCAAGAACCAACGGACGAATGTGGCCACTCATGAAATTGGCCATGCCATTGGTTTAAGCCACTCCAAGAGTGAAGACAGCGTGATGTATGCTTCCGACCGTTACGCTTCAATCGACCACCAAGACAAAGTCGGTTTACAATCAGCTTACGAAGACTAATCATTTTAAAACAATTTTCGAACAAAACCTGCAAAAAGCCTAGCCAGTCCAGCTAGGTTTTTTTATTTGTCTAACTTTGCTGACTGTGGTCAATGGACTGGGCGCATTCCTCCCTCGAACCACCATGCCGGTCTACTGAGGCCTAGAATGATCAACTATCCTCGATTCCCGAGAGTCGCCTTAGACGTTCATTTTATGGCACTCCAATTGGCACATTTGAAATATTAGGCGTTGACCTGGCTAGTTGACTCACTATTGGCGCATCTCTCCTCCGTCCCTGATAGCGCAGTCAATGGTGCCCACGTCGGTTAAATCGCTATTGCCAATAACGTTACAAGATCCATTCAAGTTATTCGATGTAGAAAAAAGTTAAAACGACGACGGCGAATAGCGCTTCGGTTGAGGCGACCATATAGCCATTGCTCCTACTTCATACAGCCCGTATAGGGAGTCTCTCAGACGGCTGCAAAAATCCCCCCAATTTAACCATCAATTGGCGTCACCTACTTTACGCAGTGACTTACGGTACTCAGACGATAAATAGCCTTTCTCTCAAGTGAAATCGTCCAAATCGTATTAAAACTGTTATATAAGTTAGCCGTGCTGGTAATCAAGGCGCATCAAACGAATTGCAGGGAATTTAGACTGTTCCCCAGCTTTAAAGTTGGAAGCCATTTGCCTATAGACTCAAAAAAATTGCCCAATCCCCAAGGAATCAGACAATTTATAACTGGAATGACCAACCACAGTTCGAGTAAAATGCTTAAATACGCACAGATTTCGATTATCCATGGTAAAGATACAATTCCTTTCTAGAGTCTTTTTAGAGCCTTACCCGTGATCTCCTTTAGCGTACAAGTTAAATCCACTCTGAACGAACCATCGGGCAACCAGTACGATAGCTCATACTCTTCCCCATCTTTTCTTAAGTCTGTCAGTAGATTTCTTCTATCAACCCATAATGGCATTAGATACTCCATCGAATCCTCTTCTTCATCCGTACCGGAAAATTCTAAGGTCACACCACAGTCAACTAAGGATTGAATGACTTTGGATAGGTCTTCATACATTTCAAACCCATCGACCTGAACCCATTCGGGTTTAAGTTCGCGAATTTGACCTTTTTCGTTAATTCTGACAGTCGCATTATCAAGAATAAACCCATAGTGGCTTCCTCGATTTTTATCCAGATCGAACCTGATCCGGTAAATAGTCCCGGTTTCTTTAGACATCCGTGTAACTAAATATTCTGCGGAATCGTCCGTAAACTCATCTAATGTCGTGATAGTAGCCGGAAAATACTCTCCCTCTTCAATGAACGGACCCTGAAAATCTGCGTCTTCCAAGTCCCTAATACCTAATGGTAACGCTCGCTGAGACAAAATATCCCACAAAAAATCTGCTAACCGTAAATATGACGGAAAATCCCCCTTCAATCGCATATCTGGACAATCAAATGCGACAATTTGCCCCGTCATACTGCGTGTACGTTCTATCTCAATATCTGTCGCTCGGCAATCTATTCGCATTATTTAATCCTCTTTGTCTTAATTATCTTAGCCAATTAAGGTTGATTTTGAAATTTATCTACCAATTTCTTTTCAATCTTATCGCCACTATTTTTAACATCCCGATATTTGTATATCTGATCTTCATCGTTATTTGTCAGGTGCATCGATTTAAATACACTCACCACGGGCTACATCCCATATTTTACCATACCACTCACCATCAAGCTGTACCCGAATTGATATTCTGAATACAAACTAAAAAGCCTCAAACGCTGACAAATCAACGTCTGAGACCTCTTAAATATGCCGTGTATTACTTGTGATACCGGAGGTGGGGTTCGAACCCACACGACCTCAACGGTCACTGGATTTTGAGTCCAGCGCGTCTGCCAATTCCGCCACTCCGGCAAAAAAATACTGATTGGATACACCCAGTCAAAGGTGGTAATCGGATTTGAACCGACGATGAAGGTTTTGCAGACCTCTGCCTTACCACTTGGCTATACCACCATAATCGCCTATCCAATCTGATTGGATCAGCTAATAAATCAAGATGCCCAATCCTAAGGGCGGTATGTGGGAATCGAACCCACGCGTGCCGGAACCACAATCCGGTGTGTTAACCACTTCACCAATACCGCCATTACATTACAAACAGGGATAGTAGGAGTTGAACCCACATCGACGGTTTTGGAGACCGTTGTTCTACCATTGAACTATATCCCTATGATGGTGGGGAGTGGATTCGAACCACCGAACCCGAAGGAGCGGATTTACAGTCCGCCGCGTTTAGCCAGACTTCGCTACCCCACCATAAATGGCGCAGGACGGAATCGAACCGCCGACACATGGAGCTTCAATCCATTGCTCTACCAACTGAGCTACTGAGCCATTTTGCCATCATAATGTTTGCTGTGTATTAAATTAATAATAACATAACAACGGTCCGTACGAGACTCGAACTCGTGATCTCCTCCGTGACAGGGAGGCGTCCTAACCAACTAGACCAACGGACCATAATAAGTTATGTTACTGATGGAGGATACAGGGCTCGAACCTGTGACCCTCTGCTTGTAAGGCAGACGCTCTCCCAACTGAGCTAATCCTCCAAAATGACCCGTACGGGATTCGAACCCATGTTACTGCCGTGAAAGGGCAGTGTCTTAAACCACTTGACCAACGGGTCATACTTTGAAAACGGAGAGTGAGGGATTCGAACCCTCGAAACAGGTTAGTACCCGTTTACAGCATTTCCAATGCTGCTCCTTCAGCCACTCGGACAACTCTCCATTATTAAGCTCCGGCAGGCGGGCTCGAACCGTCGACAACCTGATTAACAGTCAGGTGCTCTACCAACTGAGCTATGCCGGAATAATCGCGTAGCGACGTCCTATCCTCGCAGGGGGCGATCCCCCAACTACTATCAGCGTGCTGAAGCTTAACTTCCGTGTTCGGCATGGGA